>NZ_MUFW01000005.1:0-317500 GCF_002017935.1 Flavobacterium sp. LM4
ATCAAATAACCCTCAGCTATCCTTTCTTTATTTTTCCCCTGTTCGGGCTGTGCTACAATTGTAGTGATGTTCGCTTTTTTGCAGATTTCTATTTGTTTGCCATTATGATAGCCTTTGTCCACTAATGCCAGTATAAGTTTCAATTCCTAAATTTTCTTTGGCTTCTATGGCAATGCAGATAAAGCGCTACGATCGTTCTTGTTGATCGTATGAGTGGCTACCACAAGATTGTGTTTGGCATCGACTGCAGCCTGCATATTAAATGAGATTTCAACCACTTGCCCTTGCACTAATAGGGCTCTGGCATCACTATCGTGGTGCTTATTTGAGGTTCGCCACTTGCTTCTAGTTTTTCTTCCAGTAATTCATAGCGGATTTTGTTTTGTTTTAAACGTTCAATTTTCTGCTTGATGTTTTTGATTTTTTCAGGGTTATGCTTTGCATCATTTTCTTCCAAAGCATCAAGGTATTGCTGGGTTTTGATTTCGATATACTCTAAATGTTTATCTATTTTCTTTTGATTGAAATTAGCTTTACGGCTATTGTGCGCTCGGCTTTTAGTTCCATCAATAGCAATGGTTTCCCCTGCTATTAAATCGGCATCTTTCAAGAAAACGACAAAGAGTTTGAACAAGTTTTTTAATGCTGCAGGATTGTTCTTTCTAAAATCAGATATGCTGTGGTAGTTCGGTCGAATGTCTTCTAACAACCACTGCATTTCAATGTTTCTAAAACATTCTTTTTCCAGTTTGCGGCTACTTCTTAATCCATTGAGATAGCCGTATAAATAGATTTTCAAAAACACTTTGATATTATAGCTCGGTCGACCTTCTGATTTTAATAGAAGTAACTGCAAAACCAAGTTTTTCCAAATCTAAAAAGGTTACAAAAGCATCTATAAAACGAACCTGATTATCGGCAGATATTGCATCTTCTAAACTTGAAAAACGCATTTGTTGGCGGGAAATTCCTTGTATATGTTGCATTACGAAAAATACGAAAAATCCTGTTTTTAAACAATACTTCCCTATATTTGTTTACAACAAAACGGAAGTTTTTTTCACAGACTGACGTTATGGGCAATTTTGAAACAGAAACCTCGAATGAAAAACAAACTATTAATAATTTTATTTTCACTATCAACATTAACAGCTTTCGGACAGAAAAAAATGGATAATAAATATATTACTTGGGACGACTTCGTTGATGGATTTGGTAAAGAAATGGTTTCTGCCGAAGATGTTTTTAATAATATGGCTAAGAATGGACTTAAAAACAACACAATGACAAAAATGGATTTTACTTTTGTTTCAGACAAAAAAAGAAAATCTAATAAAGTTGGGTGAATTTCTTAAAGCTCATTATCCATATTCAGTTAAAGAGGTAAAAAGATTTGATAAACTTTGGGAAATAAATGGAGAAACAAATGAGTTTCCAATGACAGCGGACAATTTACTATATTGGGCATTAGATATGTACAAGCGAGGTTATGAATTTGACGCTACAATTGACGCTTATGGTGGACTTGCTGATTCAAAAACAGCAAAATTTCCAATTTTGGACCCTACAAAAACTGATTATTATTTTGACAAAGGTTTAGAATGTTATAACAAAGGGGATTTAAGCGGTTCAATATTTAATTGGACTTTGGCAATAGAAGTAGATTCAAAAGAACCAAATGCTTATTATTCAAGAGCAATTGTCAAAAACGAACTTTACACTTGGAAATCTGCACTTAAAGATTATGACAAAGCAATTGAAATTGCACCAAAATTTGTTAGTGCATTAATAAACCGAGGCGGTCTTAAGGACCAAAACGGAGATTATCAAGGAGCAATTACTGAGTATGAAACAGTTTTGAAACTTGAAAAATTGGAGCAAGAAGAAAAACAGCAAGCATATTTTAACTTAGGAAATACTTATTTCAATTTAAAAGACAAAAAGAAAGCTTGTGAAAATTGGAGTAAAGCACTTGAAAATGGTGCAGAATATGCAAAAGAACGAATTGCCGAACATTGTAAATAAAAAAAACTGCCCATAACACACGCTACAAGCAATTTGGGGATTTGGCTTAATGGAAAAATTGGTTTGTATTTGGAAGATTTGGCAAATCCGAAAATAGGGCTTAATTTAGTCCCAAACTACTTGTAGCGTGGGAACGTCAGGCTGTGAAAAAACTAAAATCAACGTCTTGAGAATCTCATATTTGAGATTTTTCTCCGGTAGCTCTCCGAATACTTTCTAAATTTGAAGAGGTTTTTCACAGACTGACGTTGGCAGACATTTAAAAAAAATCCGGAATGAAAAGAAAAATATTGCTTTTAATCACAATGATTTTGTTTTTACAAATTGTAAAAATGAAAATAAAGTAGAAGAACTTCAAACTACAAAAACGGAAAATCATGCTATTCTGAATTTAGCTAATGAAATAGAAAAATTAAATTCTGAATTGAAAAAATTTGAAGTTAAATCTCAAATATTTATTATTTCATCAAAAAAACAAACCAAAGTTAAAAGTAAATTAGGAACAACTATTTATGTAAATCCTGAAGAACTTGAAAATATTGACGGTACAAATATTGGAGAAAATATAGAAATTGAATTAAAAGAACTTACAAATCAAAAAGAACTTTTAAAATCAAATGCACAAACTATTTCAAACGGAAAATTACTTGTTTCTGGTGGAGCTTATTTCATAAATATGAAATCTAACGGAAAACAGCTCAAGTTAAAAAATAATAAATTTTTAAAAGTTGATTTTCCAAAGTTAACAGAAAATGAAATGTTTCTATTCTATGGTAAAAAAGATAGTTTAGGAATTATGAATTGGGAAAACACAAAAACTAAATTTACAACCCCAAAATTAGTAACAGAAATTGTTAAAGATAGTTTAACCGAATATCCAGTTGAAGAAGATGTAAGCGAGACAAAACCTTTAACAAAAGAAGAGAGAAAAATAAACCGAGTAATAATTAAAAACTCAAAACTTAATGACAGAATTTATAATTCTGTACAATTAAAGAATTTTGGTTGGATTAATTGTGATAAATTTTATCAAATAGATAATAAGACAAAAATTGAATATGAATTTATTGAAAATAAAAATTTAATCTGTTCGAATTTATATTTAGTTTTTAGAGACATAAATTCTGTTGTACACAATGTTTACTATGATGAAAACAAAAAATATAAGGATGAACAGGAATTTGACAATATTCCTATAGGTTTAAATGTTGAACTAATTGCAGTTTCAGTAATTAACAATAAGATATTTGTTTATAAATCGAAATTTATTACTGGTGAAAAATCAAAAGAAACTATTGATTTTAAAGAAATTAGCGAAAAAGAATTTGAGAAACTATTTGAATAAAAAAATAAACGTCTGCCAACACACGCTACAAGCAATTTGGGTATTAGGCTTAATTTGAAATTGGTTTTGTATTTGGGAATATTTGGCAAATCCGAAAATAGGGCTTAATTTAGTCCCAAACTACTTGTAGCGCGGGAACGTCAGGCTGTGAAAAAACTAAAATCAACGTCTTGAGAATCTCATATTTGAGATTTTTCTCCGGTAGCTCTCCGAATACTTTCTAAATTTGAAGAGGTTTTTTCACAGACTGACGTTGGCAGTAATCCCCCATAGTCCGCGTGCCTTACCTCCCGAAGCTAACGGCCATTGCATAAAAAAATCCATAAATTAGCTACACTCATTGCAAGGCCGATTTGTAAACTGTTGCATAATAGCACGAGTGTAATCCTGGTTGGGAAGTGTGTGATACCTCCAGTGGTGGTACATTTTTTTGTAACCCCGATTAGAATATTCTATTTATCCGAAAGAACTTCCTCTTTGAGTGTTTTTTAAAATTTAAATGTTCAGAATCAGAATGAAAGAACAAAATCAAATTTCGATGGAGATTGTCAATCCTAAAACTGCAGGAATAGACATCCGGTAGCAGGAGTCATTTTGTAGCTGTTGGTCAAAAAGAAGAACACGTAAGAGAGTTTGGTGTTTATAATGACGACCTCAAAGCAATATCAAATTGGCTTAAAGAAAATGGCATCCAAACCGTAGCAATGGAAAGTACAGGCACTTATTGGCAAGCATTATATGCTGTTTTGCTCAGCGATGGTTTTCAAGTGATATTGTGCAATGGAAAATTTACCAAAAACATCAAAGGAAAGAAAACCGATGTACAAGACTGCCAATGGATACAAAAATTACATTCCATCGGTCTATTATCTGGAAGTTTTTTGCCGGATTTACAAACTGAACAACTGCGAACTTATTGCCGACACAGAGCTGGTTTAATTGATCTTGCTGCTGACACAAGCAAGAAAATGCAAAAATACCTTCGTTTACTCAATCTTCGATTGGATATAATTGTTAAAGATATTTGTGGTTTGACGGGACTTAAGATGATAGAAGCCATTTGCAATGGAGAAACTGATGCCCAGAAATTAGCCTCTTTAAGAAACGGAAACTGTAAAAAAAGTGAAGCAGAAATGCAAAAAGCACTCCAAAGCAATGGCCGTAAAGATTATCTATTTGCTCTAAAGCAGGAATACCAGATGTATCAAAATCTGCAAAATCAGATCAAAGACTGCGATATAGAAATAAAAAAATTACTTCAAGACCAGATTGATAGCAACAACAATAAAAAGCAACATTACACGGATCCGAAAATTCACAAAAGAGTCAATAAAAACACACCTAAAAATATTGATTTAAACCTGATGGGTTATCAATACTTCGAAGGAGTAGATTTGTTAAAAATATAAGGATTTAGCCATCAAACCTTACTTACATTAATGAGCGAAGTAGGTTTAGAAGGGATCAAAAAATTCGGCACAGCCAAGCAATTTGCAAGTTGGCTCAGACTTACTCCAAACAATAAAATAAGCGGTGGAAAAGTACTCAGCAGTCGCGTGCCAAAAGGGAGTAATCGCTTGAAAATAGCCTTACGAAATGCTGCCAATGCCATCGGGAATTTAAAAGAATCAACACCTCTGAGAGACTTTTTTCATCGAATTAATTTTAGAAAAGGAAGAGTGTCTGCCATAAGTGCAACAGCAAGAAAATTAGGTATAATCATTTGGAATATGATTGTCAAAAATACCTCATACTATAATCCAGAAAATTACTTATATTTAGACGAAAAAAGAAAACTAGCGGTACAAAAAAGAATACAAAAACAAATGGAAAAACATCAATTCAAAGTCGATGATTTTAACTTTATAACCATTTAGTTTTTAGATATCTATAAAACGTTAGTTAGAATGTTACGAAACCGCTCAAAAAACACAACCAAAAATGAGAAATAACACTTCCAAAATTTATATGTTTAAAGTCAAGGAAGATTATATTTTCTACTTATCAGAATTAATAATTGACACTATTCAGAAAAGCAAAAGGCTTAAAAAATATGAAGATGAAATAGAACTCATATTGAAAAACAATGCAGACAAAAAGTTAGTTGAAACTGAATTTTTCGAGTCAATTAGTGATAAAACAAGTCGATTATTCCAATACATCTTTAATTTAATTGGAGATGAAACTAAACAAGCAGTTTCATATAGAAAATTCAGAAAGTTACTTTATAAAAACAAACGAATCCTTAACATAGAAATTAGTAGTTTAAGTCAAGAAGAAGAATTAATAATTGGAGAATTTAATAAGTTGAGAAATTGGTCGCTACATATTCCTGAATCAATCTATGTGCATAAAAGAGAGTTTTTTAAAGTTGATGAAAAATTTATTGATAAATACAAACTAATTATCGCTGTTGATTATTATAAATATTTTGAAATAGAATTTTTAGCACAACTGAAAGATGAAATAAACCAAGTTTTAGAAGGTGTCGAAATAGTTTTGACAAAAATGAAAGAAGACTATTCAATTTTAGTTGGTGGAGAAGTGGAATATCAAGAAGATGTTTTTGTTAGCAAACCATACGCAATTATGGAAGTTGCGCAAAAATCTTGGGATACTCAAAAAGGAAAGTAAAAACACTACTGCCAACACACGTTTGGCGCAATTGCGAATTTTGTGGTAAATTCACGTTCACATTTCGCAAGAAATTTTATCTTTAACAGAAAGTAATCAGTTCCGAAGTTCGCAACTGACGCCAAGCGTGGGAACGTCAGGCTGTGAAAAAACTAAAATCAACGTCTTGAGAATCTCATATTTGAGATTTTTCTCCGGTAGCTCTCCGAATACTTTCTAAATTTGAAGAGGTTTTTTCACAGACTGACGTTATAGGCAAGCTTAAATCAAATAGTTCTGAAAATGAAAAAATTGACAATTAAATTTACATTACTTACAACTATTTTTCTCTTAGCTAGTTGTGAAGAAAAAGTTCAAAAAATATCCAAATTAAGTTCAAATCAATCACTTGGAAATGGCGAATGGTTAGATTCTTCTGACACATTAAATGGAATCAGTATCCGTGGAAATAGAATTGCATTTTTTAAGAATATGGAATTTTCAGGTGACCAAGTACGCGAATATTACATCATCGATTCTATTTAACGTGAGTTCGATGTAAACAATAATTAAGCTACAAGCCTGTTGTTTTCAAAATCAATATTTATAGAAGGCTTTTTAGGGAAGAAAGAATAGGCTATTAGTGCTGATAATAAATTAGTTATAAAGTTATCAAAACTTCTGTGTCTTGTATGTTCTATTTGACAAATATTTTTCAATTGATCATAAACAGTTTCAATTAATGAGCGCTTTCTTAGCATAATTTTATCTTGTAAAAGCATCATACTATTTTTCATGTTCTTTTTGATTTTAGTAATCAAATGCACACCATCTATAAAAAGCTGTTCAAACAAATCTTTTCCAATATATCCTTTGTCACCAAAAAGTTTTCCAAAAATTCTTTTGTGAAAGTTATTGCTTTTTAAAGGTTCTCTATCATCAACATTGGCTTGAGTAAAGATAAAATCAAGAATTTCTCCCTTATCATTTATAATTAAGTGTAATTTAAACCCAAAGAACCATCCCGTTGAAGTATGCCCTTTTGTCGCTAAATCTTTGAATGTTTTATGCTGTTTTTCCCGTCTAATATGGCATGCTCTCAAAGGGGTAGAGTCAATTATAGAAATTCCTGTGCATTGACCTAAACAGCAGGTTTTCAAAAATAGGGCCATTGGTACAGCGGTTCTTTTTTGAAGTTCCACAAATCTATTGTAAGACACAAGGTTTGGAAATTCGTTATTCAAATGTTTTCCTATATAAAACAAGTAAAAATGTTTTAAGTTTTTGAAACCCATAGTGTGAAATAGCACTAAAATGGTTATAACTTCACTATCTGACATAATAAATTTTCGGTTTCTTTTCTTTGGAGCCTCTTTTTCTTTTAAGCTATGAGCAGCTATAGTTTTATCAAATTCTTTACAGAATTCGTCTATAAGAAAGTAAATTTCAGTAATTTTATTCGCATCTAACATAGAGGTGGTTTTAAATGTAATTAATTGTTTGTCAGGCTTTAATATACATAAACCATCTCTATTTTTCAAATATATCCTTCCTTTTTTATGTCGAACTCACGTTATTTACCAAAGCAAAAAAAACAATCGTATAGTTGGAGAATATCTGATTGCTGTAGGCTTACAAGATACAGTGGTTCTTAAAATTGAAAAAAGAAATAAAAAAAGTTTAGTGTTGCTAAATTCAAAAAATATTCAAAAGGTGTTTAACTTTTGGAAAATTATAAAATTTCATGAAAAATAAAAAGCCTGCCTATAACACACGCTACAAGCAATTTGGGCATTTGGCTTAATGGAAAAATTGGTTTGTATTTGAAAGATTTGGCAAATCCGAAAGATAACGCTTCCTTAATCCCAAACTGCTTGTAGCGCGAGAACGTCAGGCTGTGAAAAAACTAAAATCAACGTCTTGAGAATCTCATATTTGAGATTTTTCTCCGGTAGCTCTCCGAATACTTTCTAAATTTGAAGAGGTTTTTTCACAGACTGACGTTGTAGGCAAGTTTAAAACCGAAGTATATCAGAAGATAAAACATAATGAAAACATCAATTTTATTTCTTTTCTTATTCTCAATCTTAAGTTGTGGAAGACAAAATCCCGAATCAAATTTGGCGGAAGAAAAACTTCAATCAGAAAACAAACTTCTAGAGAAAAGAATCGACAGTCTAAATGGAGAACTGAAAAAAGCGAAGCTGAAAAAAAATTATTGGTTTGATGCAGAATTTGAGGGAACGGATTTGGTAAATAAGGGAATAAAAAATCCTGAAAAGTTTATTGAAAATTCTTTACGTGAAAAACCAGAATTAATTCCTTTGAAATCAACTTTAGGCGGAAAGATAATGTTTGAAAACATTCAATTGCTAACAGACAAATGGCTGATCGCAGATTATAGTGACGGACATGTTTCTGGACGAACAATTTACAGTTATAAAATAGACGAAAACAAAAAAGTGGAGTTTAAAGTGTTGAATTCTCTAGCGCCCGAATAAAAAAACCTGCCTACAACACACGCTACAAGCAATTTGGGTATTAGGCTTAATTTAAAATTGGTTTGTATTTGGAAGATTTGGCAAATCCGAAGAATGGGCTTAATTTAGTCCCAAACTGCTTGTAGCGCGGGAACGTCAGGCTGTGAAAAAACTAAAATCAACGTCTTGAGAATCTCATATTTGAGATTTTTCTCCGGTAGCTCTCCGAATACTTTCTAAATTTGAAGAGGTTTTTTCACAGACTGACGTTAGGGTGTATAGCTGTTGACGATCAACAGTCGATTTTAACCAGAAACTTTACTTCGGAAAATACATAACGAAGCAGAAACCGAGCTGGCCGAAATCTGAACTCAAATCTGAACCGAAATTCGAACCGAAATCTGAACCTTAATTGTTACGGACAAAGAAACGTGAACTGCTTTATGGAAAACCGAAAGCGGAATTTTTTTGTCGATTTTAATTGAGGTTTAATTGAAGTTTGAAGTTCAAAAACGGAAACTATTTAGAACGGAAATCGGAAGGCGGAAAAGTTACCGAAATTGGAATAGAAAATTGGAAAGTCTAATCGTTCGTGCTCAGCATCGTCAAGCTACACACCCTAACACACGCTACAAGCGATTTGGGGATTTGGTTTAATTTGAAAATGGTCTTGTATTTGGAAGATTTGGCAAATCCGAAAATTAACGCTAATTTAGTCCCAAACCGCGTGTAGCGCGAGAACGTCAGTCTGTGAAAAAACCTCTTCAAATTTAGAAAGTATTCGGAGAGCTACCGGAGAAAAATCTCAAATATGAGATTCTCAAGACGTTGATTTTAGTTTTTTCACAGCCTGACGTTAGCCGTCAGTTTTACGGAACTCAAAAAAAAAATCGACAATGAAGAAAATCATTTTAATAACATTAGCATTTACAATATTTTCTTGTTCGAAAACAAGAACCTTAATTCTTCAAACGGAAAATGCCGAAGGAATCACCAATGAAACTAAACTAAAAGTTAATGGATTCGAAATTGGAAAAATTGAAGATGTCCAACTTAATGAAAATGGAAAAGTGTTAATTACAGCCAATCTAAAATCAGAAATAAAACTTCCAATCGACACAGAATTTAGAATTGAAGATGAAGGATTTGTTGGCGGAAAAATTATAGCTGTTAAAGTTGGGAAAAGCAACGAGCGACTTAATGAGAAAAGTATTTTAATGCTGAAAAAACAAAACGAAACTTTTATAAATGACTCATTGAAAGTTAACATTGAAAAAGTAATAAATCAAATTAGCGGAAAGGATAAAAATGACTCAATTTTAATAGAATTGAGAAGATTAAACAAAAATCTTGAGAAGAAAAAACCGAACGGCTAACAGCCGTTTCTCGCAATTGTGAATTTTGTGGTAAGTTCACGTTTACGTTTCGCAAGAATTTTTATCTTTAACAGAAAATAAAAAGTTCCGAACTTCGCAACTGACGAGAAGCGGCGGAACGTTATAGCCAATGTTAGAGAAAACCTCAGGATTTAAATAAAACATAGTACAGAATATTTAAACTAAACTAATGAAAATCAAAAAGAGATATGCTGTTATATTGACAATTGGATTAATATTCATATTTAACAATTACTATCCTTCATGGCTTATAACTGGAACATACACAAGTAACGTTGTTGACCAATTTGCTATTGATGGAATTGACAATAACAAAAAACTAGAAATTAATTCAGACGGGACTTTTAGAGGAGATTCATGGGGACATGGAACATGGGAATTAGAACATGGTTTAAATGGGACAACTATCGATTTTAAATTTAACAATGAGGGTTATAGTACTTATTTCTATCGAAGGATGTTTTTCAGTAAACCCAGAATAGTAATCTTTAGAGACCTCAATTCGGAATTTTTAAAAGATTAATAAACTATTCAATGACTTACTAAAATTTAAAATGAATCGGGATTTAAAAATAAACACTGGCTATAACAAGCGTTTGGCGCGATTGGGGTTTTAGGCTTCATGTAAAGCTTGTTTTGTATTTGGAAAATTTGTGTTTAACCGAAAAATCTCGCATCTTTAATCCCCAAACTCGCATTCTATGGCAAAATCCAAGTAAAAAACGCTAAAAGTATGCTGCAAATTTTTGAATGTTTACATAAGGTGTTCCGCGGTTAATAGTTGCAAAAATTCGCCCCAATAGTTTGCATCTTATATTATTTAAAACCAACATTTTCGATTTCCCTTCGCCTACTTTCCGTGCATAATATTGTTTGAGTTCCGCGTCGTGTTTTTTGCTATTTAAAGCACACATATTCAGTAACGATTTTAGTTTTTTATCTGCTAGATGATTGACCTTTGTCCTTCCTTTTATAGAACTTCCAGAACTGTATTGAAATGGAGCCACTCCAGCATAACAAGCCACTTGTCGCCAGTTTTCGAAGGATTGAAACGATTTGGTAACTAAGATAATATACAAGGCAGTTTGTGGCCCAACCCCTGGAATACTTTGAATGAGCTCGTTCTGCAATTTGAGCTGCTCATTGGATTGAATGATTTCTTTCATTTTCCTTTCTACTTTTTCGATTGCTTTTTGAAGTTGTTTAATAACTACTTTATTAATTTTTAAAACATCACCCATAGCTTCTTTGGGAATATAACCGATTCCTTCACTGGTACTTCCAATGATACGCAAGCTTTTAAGTAGTTTTTCACGTTCTGTAAAAAGTAATTTAAGTTCCATTAATGATAACTCTGGAAGCTGTGTTAATCGCAACTTGTGCAAATGTGTTAAGGTATAAAATGCAATATCTTTAGAGTCATTTTTATCAGTTTTCCCTCTGGAGATTCCTTTGCTGCGTTTGATTTCAATGGCGGGAATCATCCAATAATCGATCTTGTACCGTGTCAAATAACATCCCAAAGGAAGTGAATAAACACCCGTATCTTCAAAGCTGATCAACACCTCTTCTAAAGCAATTTTTCGATTGTTTAGCTGCTTTACAATCTCTTTAATTCCTTTGTTGTCGTTACTTACCACAAAGTGAACTATTTTCTTTCCTAATGGCTTCTCAAGAAAAGTGACGTCTAATTTTGACTTAGAAACATCAATCCCTACAAAAAATAAATACTTTTTCATACATTTGATTTTAAGTGAAATAAAAAGTTGAATTTGCTTTAAAGCCTTTATTAGACCCGTTGTCTATCATTCTATTTGAAGCCATTCAACAAAACTCAAGGAGGAGCAGAAGACTAATGCGAGGTATGGATCATGAGTCTGGCCAAGCGCGTAGTTCACTTCTGCTTTCCTTTGAGAAATTTACAAAATTTATGCTTTACAAAGTAAAGGCATTCTATGATAAAATAGGCTAAATTTATTCACATATAAACAAGTTAGCGTTAATACTACTCGAAATGAACAAAAAAACTAAATAGAAACACATGAATATTAATTTTTTAAAAATAATTATAATATGTTTTATTGTGTTTTCTTGCCAAGAAAAAGAAAAAACTAAAAAAAAGAAGCTAAACCAAATAAATCGATATCTATATCTCAATCAAAAGAAAAAAAAATCTTAGAAAAAGACACTATAACAATAGAGTATTTGTACAAATACAATCCTTATGATTACGATACTAAATTAAGAAATGGCTTTAAGCTTGAGTTTTCTTATTTTCAAAAACATAAGGATAGCGTTATAAAGATGTGCTTAACTCTTAAGAGAAAAGAAAAAATCATTGACACGCTAAACATTATGGGATACGGAGCTCCTCATAAAAATTTAGGCTATATTGGTGCTGATTTTGACAAATATTTTGCTTTTGTAAATTCGTTTGGAAGTGGAAATCCACATGAATATAGATTAATAAAAAAATTAGATGGTAAAACTGTGAAAACAGGTTTTATAATTGATAGCTATAATGACCCTGATTTTTTATTATATGCTAAAGGATATGATTCAATAATGCTTTACGACGTAGAAAAAGAGAAAGACTTTTTAATAGAAAGATTAAGTGATTCTAAAGAAATTGATTGTATGGTTAGCGATTTATGCGATGTTTTAAAAATTAAAAAAGTAACTAATAATTACGTCCAAATTGATATAAATAATTACGACAAGAAAAAAATAACCAAAAAGTACTACCGCTAACAGGCCCCCACGCTGGCGCGAACGTCCCGCTCGTGAACACAATCCTGTCTAATCCTGAAAAAAATCAGATTAAACATAACTAAAAATATATGATGAAAAATTCAATTACAGTTTTAATGTTATTATTAATGATCAGTTGTACTCAAAATGATGACAAACAACTAAATGATGATATTTATGATGGAAGAGGTGGAATATCTTGCGAGGTAAATGGCGTAGTTTTAAAACCAAGTACTGCAATACTCTATAATAACAAAGGATTTGATTTTGGTAAGGATATAAATAATATTCCAACATTGTCTGTAAGTTTTACAAATAATTCAGGATATGATTTTAAATCAATTCGTTTAGTTGCTTTGGATGCTTCTTATGAAAGTGATTTAGTTGGAAAGGTCTTTAGCCTGAAAAACGAAACAAATCAAGAAAGCTATGCGAACTATGAATTTTATAATAATGGAGTACCTAATAAATACAAAACTGACGATATAAATAATGGCGAATTAAAAATTCTTTTCTATGATAAACAAAAGAACATACTAGGAGGAACATTTTGGTTTGATGCAATAAATAGCAAAGGAGAAAATGTAAAAGTTAAAAATGGAAAATTTGACTTAAAAAGGTAAAAAGTCTAGCAAAATAGTTATTCCCCCCGCTCCCGCACGAATCCTTTCGTGTGGATTTTGAACCCCGATCGAACAGAATTTTATTCTATTCTAAAAAGAGGAAACTCTATATCAGATATGATATTATACTGAATATTTTTTTACCTTTGAAATTAAGACTTTTTAATGCAAATGGCTTCGAGCCTTCAGAAAATTGATATTATGGAACAAAAAATACATCAGGGAAGAAATGTAAAACGATTCAGGGAAATGTTGGGCATCAAACAAGAAGCATTGGCTTTTGATTTGGGTAACGACTGGAATCAGAAGAAAATTTCTTTGTTGGAGCAAAAAGATGTAATCGAAGATGATATGCTCAGACAAATATCAAATGCATTGAAAATTCCTGTTGAAGCATTCCAGAATTTTGATGAGGAGCAAGCGGTAAATATTATATCTAATACTTTTACAAATAACGACAGTTCAACAGGGATAGCTTATAATTTTCACCCAACTTTTAATCCAATAGATAAAGTCATTCAACTTTATGATGAAAAGATTGCTCTTTACGAACGTATGCTGAAAGAAAAAGAAGAGATGATGGCTAAGCTGGAAAGGCTTATTAACAAATAGAAAATAGAAGTAATTTGAAAGTATTACTTTTTCATAGGATAAAAGGCTCAACCGTTTAGTTGAGCTTTTTTAATGGACCACGATAGCGAAGAATTGCACGAGCAAAATGCTCACGCCAGCAAAGGATAATACTCGGGTAAGAAATTAATACAAAAAAATGATACGTTAGAATGATAGAACTTACTTTTGTTTTCTTTTCTAAAATTTATATTTTTTTTTTATAAAGAAAAAAAGGATTATTGGAAAATCTTCCCAATTATTATTATGTCAACAATAGCCATGATTAATTTACAATTAATAATGTCGTTTATATTTTCACCAAGTAAATATTTTATTTTAGGATTAGCTACCTCATTTCTGGTTCTTTTTAATATATTACTTAATGAAAGAGATTATAACTGGGCTATTCAATATTCAATTTCACGAAAACAAAAAATAACTATTATATGTATTCTAGCTGTAGATTTTATAACAGTAGGTATACTTTCGACAATTTCTCGTGATATTTATATGGCAACACATTGATATGCCCCCGCTCCCGTCGTGAACACAATCCAAATCAATATTTAATTACAAAGTTTTAAAAATATAAAAAGACCATAATTACACGAGCATGATGCTCGAGCCAGCAAAAGGGAATAAAATGAGTATAAAAAAAAGCAAGCCAACAAACCTTTTCGATTTTTTAGATTTCATTCGTGAAAAACCAGAGTTATATATTGGCGAAAAATCATTAACTGCTTTATATTTCAATATAAATGGATTCAATTTATCATGCTGGGTTCATAATATCGAAGAAAACATTAAACCTGAATGGAAAGGATTTCATGATTTTGTAGCTTTAAAACTCGAATACACAGAATCAACTTCAGGTTATAGAAATATGATTTTAGAGAAGAATCAATTTGACGAAATCAAATCACTAAATATGTTTTTTGAGCTTGTAGATTCATATAAAGAGACCTATAAATAAATGAGTTTCACAAATTATAAGAATACTTATTTTCTTTACTTTATGGGCACAGAATTAATTCTGCACTATTTGGAATACATAAGTTTTAAAAGCTGACATATTCAAGAACATTGTATATAACTAAATATAATTAGAATGGAATTAGGAATTTTCAAAAAATTTTGGGACGGACAACCGAATCATCTACCTTTTTTAAGCCTGAGAAGTTATGCTGACGAACCAAAAGAGTTTAACTTAAACCTTAGTATCTCTAAACTTGAATTTATTCTTGAAAATAATTCCGAAGAATCGATTAAAGAAAGTATTAAACTTATACTTTCACATGAAGACTGGAGATTACATTTGATTGCTTCTATGACATTATTAACTCTAAGGCAAACAACACGAGAAAATTTAACCCCTTATTTTTGGGAAAGGATTAATAAAGGCTCATGGGTTAGTCCACAAATTATGGTAGCATTATCATTGACAGACATTGAATTCAAAGAAAAAAGTAAAAAAATACTAAGTGAAGGTTTAAAAATAAATTATTCTGATTTGCCTGAAATAGAACATCACGTTTTCAGAGGCGGTACGCCGAGAAATATAGCCGAGAAGAAAATTATTGCTTCATTAGATTATCTCATAAATGATATTGTTAACGACACTCATGACAATGACGCCGGCGGTTCAATATGCAAAAGCTGGAAAGAAAATTTAGAACAATTAATACTACAAAACAAATTCAAACTCCAACAATTTTTAACCTAATCAGTGAGAAATTCTTATCTTCAGAAAAACTAAAATATCGAATTAAAAATAATGGAGTTAATTGATGTAATGGTATTTATACCTTCATTCTCAAAAGACAAATTAGTATATTTTAAAGAAGAGTTTCTTGAAGGGTATATTTCTTCTGATGAATTTTATGAATCACCAAAATATAGTTCGCCAGTTCTTTTTGAGACAGAAAACTTTCTGGAAATGTGGAATTATATTTTGGATGAACAAGGCAGATCTTTTACTTTTTATTTTGAAAACACAAATAAAATATTTTGCCCAAAAGCAGCAATTCAAGTCAATATTGATGGTTCTATATGTTTAGTTCTAAGTGTTATTGATTTAGATCATACAGAAGAATATGAGTTAAAACTCAAAAATAGTTTTCCGGATGATAAATGTGTTACTAGCTATTCTTATTTTATGCCTTCTTCAAGAGAAGATTTTTATAAGGCTCTCTAATAATAACCTTGATTTTTTCCTATCAAATAGCTAAAAAAAAAGACATTTGCGTAAAGAAAAACACTTCGTAATCACAGAATGCACACGAGCGATAGCGAACTGACGAAGTAATTCTGAGCTGTCGAAAAATTTACCTTTTATTTATACACATGCAAAAAGAAGCTGGAAGAAAAAAAAGATTTATAAATTTTATTGTTGACATTATTACAATTGGTGTTTTAATGGAAATCACTTTTAGAATTGAAGAAATTGTAGATTATAAAACACTTATCAAAAATATTAGAATTATAATTGTTTTTGGTTACTATGTTTCGATGGAATATCTATTTGGAAAAACAATAGGAAAATATTTCACTAATACCAAGGTTGTAAACGTCGACGGAAGTAAAATAAGTTTCAGAACAGCCATAATAAGATATATATGTAGATGGATTCCTTTTGAATTTGCTTCATTAGCTCTTGGAAGTGATGCCGAAGCTTGGCACGATACTCTTTCTAAAACGAAAGTAATAGAGGATAGTAACTTTAAAAAAATGTAATCATAGCAAAACTTTTTATCAGACAAAATAGATCACATCCACAACAACACGATCTCGCAAATCTACCCCGCTCCCTCACGAATCCTTTCGTGTGGGCTTTGGAACCAGAATTTCTTATATTTCAAACTTTCTAATAAAGCCTTAGCATCAAAAGAACTTGTTATCCTTCATATTAAATAGCATAAGGCGAAAAAAAAAAAATCTTATCTAGCCCTGATGGAAGGTAAAATCCTTTTATTTTCCTTTAAAAAATAAAAGATTGGAAGGACAGCGGGACTAAAAGCCATTATGAAACTAATTTTTCTGCTTATGATAAAATTTAGGTTTCAAAGCCACGAAAGGATTCGTGCGGGAGCAGTGCTTTTAAAACCAGAGTTTCTTATACCTCAAACATTCTAAATACAACTATATCATCAATAAGACCTTGCTGTCCTGAATAATCTATAGCACTACTGTACACATAATCTTCAGGTTTATATACTAAGCCCGCTTCAACCGGATTATTATGAACATAATCTATTTTTTGCTGAATCACTTTATTGCTCCACAACTCTATTGGTTTGTTATCATGACGCCAAAATTGGTAATGTTTTACATTTGAACTCTTTTGGGCTTCTTTTCTGAAAAAATCCAACAGAAATTCTTTTCGGCTTTCTTTTGGATTTTCCTGTATGCTTTTTACTATGGAATTACTGGTAAACCTTTTTAAGTCACCCACTAATAACTCAGGTTTTTGTCCTTTTATACTACGAAAAACCAAATGCACATGATTACTCATAATACACCATGCATGAATTTCTAATCCTTTGTTTTTCTGACAATAAAGAATGCTTTCAATAAATAAATCTTTATATTCATTTCGGGTAAACACATCTAACCAACCTACTACTGCAAAACTTATAAAATAGAGGCCTTCAGGATTATGAAATTTGTAATTTCTGCTCATTGATGAAAAAAAATAAGATTATTCTGTAAATATATAAATTATTAGCTTTAAGCATGAAAACAATCATTACATAAAATTAGGTTTCAAAAGCCACACGAAAGGATTCGTGCGGGAGCGCGGAGAACAGAAGGTTTTATATTGTCTGATATTATTAGGGATTTCAAAAAATTCACATCAAAGAAAATAATTCAGACAATAGTTGATGAACCGGAGAGCAGAAGAGAAACCTAACGAAGTGGTTCAGCGAAGCCAATGGATGCTGGATTATTTTCAAAAAGCCTGTGAGCATTTAAAAAAGAATCAAACTTACAAAGTTTGGCAAAATGGCTATCACGCAGAACATATTTACAGTAACACTTTTATCAGGCAAAAAATAGATTACATTCACAACAATCCTCTGAAAAACAAAATTGTGACTTTAGCTGAAGATTATTATTTTAGTTCAGCACGAAATTATGCAGGTTTAGAAAATGATTTAGAGGTAGTATTGTTAGATTTGTTTTGATATTTTCACAAATTATAAGGCATCTATTTTTATCTACTTTGCGGGCACAGAATACAATTCTGCGCTATCGGATTTAGAAAATGATTTAGATGTGGTATTCTTAGATTTGTTTTGAGCTTTCACAAATTAAAGACAAATTATTTTTGCTTTCCTTTGCGGGCACAGAATGCAATTCTGCGCTATCGGATTGAGTGGAGAAAATCCGAAGTTCTACTTAGAATATAAAAACACTCTACTCTACGAAGTGCTCTAATGAAAAGGCAAATGTCTCTAGACTTTGAGCAATTTTTTTAATGTTGTTATAATCCTAAATCTCTCAAAAGTCTCCCGCCTTTTTACAAAACGTTTTTAAACGAGAATAACCCGCTCCCGTACGAATCGTTTCGTCTGGGCTTTTGGACGTGCTCTACAAAGTGTTCTTATGAAAAGTAAACATCATTTTGTAATTATTTTTTTATATTTTTGAGTTAAAATAACACACTGTAAATCAAACAAGTATTTCATTTATTCTCTTTAACATAAAACAATTATCCATCAGCTATTGTAAAATATAAAAGAATGAAAAATATACCAACATTGTATGAATGGGCAGGCGATATGCAGACCTTCGAGACTTTATTTTCAAAATTTTACGAAAAAGTACTGAATGACGAAATATTGGGTGAGGTCTTCAAAAATATGTCACCTGAGCATGTTGAACATGTAGCGCATTTTGTTGCTGAGGTTTTTGGCGGTGAAAAATTATACACTTCCAATGACAATGGCAGCCATGCAAAAATGATTGGAAAACATATTGGCAAAATGCTGACAGAAGAAATGAGACAGCGCTGGGTTCATTTACTGCTGCAAACTTCAGATGAAATTGGATTAAAAAGCGACCCCGAATTTCGTTCGGCTTTTGTTGGGTATATCGAATGGGGCACTCGTCTGGCTGTTATAAATTCTCAGCTAACAGAAAATCCAATAAACTCAAACGAACCTATGCCAAAATGGGACTGGGGTGCAACAGGCGGACCTTATGTAAATTAAAAAATATAATTTTACAGAACTGCATTTAGATAACAAGAACATTAACGGTAATAGTTTAGCAATATAAAAATGAAAACACACAAAACAAGCCGAACAGCTCAATATATGGCTCTATTCAGAGCATTGGAAACAAAACGCAATTCAAATGATAAATTATTTTCTGACGAATATGCAATACATTTTCTTGAAGCTAAATTGCGATTTGCATCACGTATGTCTAAATATGCTATTATTAGAAAATATATCAGTATATGAGTTTTATAGAGTAGCAATAGCCGTAAAGCAATAACTACGCCTGCTCTACTAAGTGTTCTCATGAAAACTGCCTCGCTCCCGCACAAATCCATACGTGCAGGAGCGCATGGGAAGATGTTTGAAGAAAAAAAGATGTACGTTAGTCATTTATGATTCTTATCTACTACTAAAAATAAAAATCCCGACTACAATATATGCAATCAGGATTTTTATATTAAGCCTCTCAACCTGTTTGAGTGACTCAATATTACAACAGATTTAATTTTTTATAAATTTTCCGGACTTGTTCCCAAGTTTGTAAATGTAAACTCCGTTTTGAAATCCGGTAACATCTATTTTAATTTCTTCTTCTGAATGGTTTTCTTCTAATATTTTTTTACCCTCAACAGAAAATATTTGTAGTGTTGCAGCTTTTCCTGTACTGCTTGTGTTCGAAATATTGATTACATTGTTACTCGGGTTAGGGAATACAAAAGCTTTTTTCGTTAAAATATCCTGTTGCTCAGCTGATAATGTTCCTGTTAACCCATACACATCATAATCGTATGCATTTGTGGCAGGATTTTGCTCTGAACCCGTAATAATCAATTTATAATTGTTCGAATTATCCTTAACTACTCCGGCATAGTACTTACCGGGGAAATTTTGCAAAAGAACTCCGCTATCATTACATAAGTATAATTTTCTATTATTAGAGTCGCCAATCTTATATGATTTGTACAAAAACTCAATTTGGTTATCACTATTGAAAAGTTTGTCTGTTATGAAAATAATTTCTGAAAGAAAATGCCCTGCATCTAAAGGAATTGTAAAAGAAGTTTCAAGGACATGAGACTGGCTGTAAATTTCTACAATGTTTGTCGTTCTGTTGAATGTGTAATACTTTAATCCGTTAGCTGTATTAATTCCCAGAACATCTGACATATTTGATTTTTGTATACCAGAACTATACGAATGTTCTAAAGTTAACTGTGAATAAGAATAACTGTTAAAAAAAAAGTTGATTAATAATAAAAAAGTAATTTTCTTCATGAATTAAAATTGTATAATTGCCCTACTTTCAGATCTTTTAAAGTCGCTGTTTCAGTTTTCCGACTTAACGTTATATCGAACTATTACACTAATAATCAATACATCATATATTTTTTCCATTTCTGATGACAAAAACTTTGTCAGGGTACATGCTGTCTTGGATTCACTTCAAAATTATTCGCGCTAAAATAGGAAAAGTATTTTATTTTTTTTTAAAAATCTGTGCAAGATTAAAAAAATATTTGATTGAATCTTTGATACACCTTTGTAGCGAGTACCTAGGTGAATTAAAAGATAAATTCCAGCGTTTGTAAAACGGTTATTAAAACAAAAGTTTTTATATTTATGTAGACAATCTATCTAAAAAACCTCTTTTTCAAACGCTTTATTTAGTTTTTATAAATACAATGTATACTCGTTGCAAATGAGCAACAGATTGAGACATTTAGAGTGCTAAGAACACTTTTAAGAGCGAATTGTATTTCTAATAAAATAAGAGGCCAGCAAAAAAGTTATATTTCAATTTTATACTTTAGCCATTTTACGCAACCTTCTGTAAAATAATCATCTATATAAATAAAACAGCTGTTATGAAAAAAATTATAGTACTAATCATGATTGGATTTATGATGAATGCCTGCAGTTCTGATGATGACAAGAACAATAGCTTCAACTATGACGACTACATTGTCAAAAAGTCTATTGTCTCAGCTATTAATTTTATGCCGGAAGAAATATATCCTGGTGCAGACGCCTCAAAATCAACAGTTTTAAAATTAAAACTAATTACCGAAGAAGAATTTCCATGCATTAATTATGGTATAAACACTACTCAGTTTTCAAAAGGAAACGAACTAATCGTGCGATTCGACAAAATAGCAGAACCGGGTGGCTGTTTTACTGCAATTGGACCGGCAATCTCTTACATCGACTTACCGGAAAACACAGAGAAAATAACGTTTATAAACGGAGATAAAATCGATCACTATTCAATAGACATTAATGACCAGAAAATAGCTATCGCAACCATTGAAAAGCACTTCACAAGCTCATTATACAATAAAACTTTTAGAATTCCGACAAATTCATTTGCCTATCTGTGCGGAACGAATAAAAATAATACGCAAATTTATACTGATTTTTATGCGTTGATAAAGCAAAACGCGGATTTTACAGAATTTGAATTTGAGGGCGAAGGAAGAATACCTTATCCTAAAACAACTACCGGAAATTGGGTCAATCATCCTTCAAGATTTTTTAAATATAAGAATGTTCAGGAATTTAAGAATCTGGCGACTACTTTAAATAATTATTCTGCTAATATTGAAAAAAATTCTGGTGTCAGTATTTCTATTTACGGTTGGAACAACATCAAATTCTATAGTTGGATTGAAAATTAAAGATATCCAAACGGGAGAATGTACTCAGCGTTAACAGAGAATTGTATTTTATGGTGCCAGAGTTATATTGGAATGATTTGTCAAATCCAAATAATGAGTTTAATTTTACCAAACCTACTGCAATACCAGAACGTTGGTGGATATGCATTAAACTAAAAACAACTATGGGATTCAATATAGGAATTGGAGCAATTGACAAGAATAATCAGATAGATATCTCTTGTGACATCTTTTTAGACCGATCTTATTATAATTTAATTTCAGAGTATCTTTTTGAAACAAAAATAGAATCATGCCTATATCAAATTTCCATTGATTCCAAAATCGATATTCAGCCTTTGACAAACATTGTTTATTTAAATGATGATGAAGAATGGATACCAACAAATCTTCAATCAACAAGCAAATTAATTAGTTTGATTACTGAATTAGAAAGTTATATTGACAAAGTTTCTCAGAACTCTACCAAGAATCTTGAAAAATGGAAAAAATACATAAGTGAAGATTTGAAGAAACATTTAGAAATAATAATATCAAGCTTAAAATGTTTTGAGGAAAAGAAATACGAAAAAGTTTTTTTTTGGTATGGGTAAGCTAACCTCCCACTCTTACAAATATCAAAATCAATCAATAATGAAAAAATTAGACAAAATACACGAAACGGAAAGAACTGAGATAAAATCGATCAATATTCAATAGACATTAATGTCTAAAAAAATTCTGGCGTCAGTATTTCTATTTACGGTTGGAACAACATCAAATTCTATAGTTGGATCGAAAATTAAAGATATCCAAACGCGGGAATCTATTATTACAATTAGTTATGATTAATAAGCTGAATTTTGGTTATGTTTAGAAGTAAATATTAAAATCATCCTATTGAGAAAATCCACAAGACGTTAATATTTATTATTTTTTAAATTAGCGACACGATACTTAATAAATAGAAAACAATATGAAAATCACATTTTCTTTTATACTACTATTTTTGACGCTTTACATACATGCACAGCAAACCCCTACTCTATTTGAACCCAATACCATTTCAAATAATGGTGTATTTGGTTTAACGATTTCACCGGATTCCAAAATAGCGCTATGGGTTTTGTCAAAAGGAAAAAGAGATACATTGACCATAATGGAATCTGTAAAAGAAAATGGACAATGGACTAAAGCCCGTATTGCTTCTTTTTCAGCAGCAGCAGGGCAATGGAAAGATATTGATCCTATATTTTCTCCTGATGGCAAAACGGTACTTTTTCAATCAAACAGAAACACCAACAGAGCATCTGACAGGAAAGATTTTGATATTTGGGCAGTACATCTTACCGATGCAGGCTGGTCAGAACCTTACAGACTGGAAGGCAATATTAATTCGGAAGCTTCTGAGTCATATGCCTCAATGACAAAAGACCGCACCATTTATTTCATGAAAGAGAACGACAACAAGACTGGACTGTCTGATATCTATTATTCGATATTAAAGGATGGAAAATACCAGAAACCTCAAAATATTGGTTTACCTATTAATACAAACGAAAGAGAATCAAACCCATATATTTCGCCAAATGGAAAATACATCATCTATTTTTCTTCCGATAATTCGGGATTTGGAGAAGTAGACCTCTACATTTCTTTTAACAGAAAAAATAAATGGACGGCTCCAAAAAATTTAGGCATTCCGATTAACTCAAAATTTGCAGAATTTTGCCCATTTGTTCACGAAAAAGAGAATAGACTTTATTTTTCAAGACAAGAAAAAGTCGGCGATCGATTTAAAGAAAATCTATATTTCATTGACTTTGACAGTAACAAATACAAATAAAACTGTAATCTTTACGAAGTAATAAAATGAGTATTAACAATCTTCGTCATGAAAAAATACTACTAATACTATTGAGATTTTCAGTTTTAAATCTTTTTCAACATTGCCAGCCAAATTCAAGTTGCCAGCAAATTCCATCACACAAAATTACTTTATCAGAATAGTTTGGGGACTGTCACTAATTTTTTTTGACTCCTGACATAGGGTTGTCACATGTCAGATATACATTTGCGTCATAAATCATAAAACTGTTACGAAATTAAGTATGACTGCAAAAGAAACAGAAACATATTGCCCTGAATGCCAAACTGACTGGCGAAAATGGCTGGAAAAAAATCACCAGTCAAAAAAGTCTGTATGGCTTGTTTATTATACAAAAAAGTCGAATATTCCAACAATTAACTGGAGTGAAGCAGTTGAGGAAGCACTTTGCTTTGGCTGGATTGACAGCACAAAAAAAACGATTGACGATTCGTCGTTTATTCAGTTTTTTAGCAAACGTAAACCTAATAGTACCTGGTCGAAAATTAACAAAGAAAAAGTTAAACAACTCATTGATAGCGGACGAATGACAAAAGCGGGTTACAAAAGTATCGAAACTGCAAAACAAAACGGATCGTGGACTATTTTGGACGAAGTCGAAGAACTGATAATACCGAATGACCTCGAAGATGCATTCCGGAAACACAATGGTTCAAAAGACTATTTTCTAAGTTTGAGTAAATCGTCAAGGAAAATAATATTAAGCTGGATTGTAGTTGCCAAACGACAAGAAACCCGACAAAACCGAATTGACGAAATTGTAAAGAATACAGAACAGCATCTTAAACCAAAACACTTGCGATAAAAAAGTATATACGACAAGCAAGGTCAGCTACAGTAAGACTTTATAAAAAATATAGTTTTTAGACAAGGTTTACTTTTTTAACTACTGCTTTGTGTAGATAACCATATTTTTTAAGAATAGTATAGAATTAAAGCCTTTTACAAGTGTAACAAACTTATTTACGACAAATGACCTAAAAGCCAATTAGGATTTTTTCTAAAATTAAAAAGCCCAAAAAAAATTTGAGCCCTTAATTGAAATTTTTAATCCTGTTATTTTATTACATGTGATTTGTATTCCCCAATATTGTCATCATTTGAAAATTTTATAATACCAACATCTTTTGCAATCCAATAATCAGCTGTATAATCCCAGGTAGGCCAGGCGTCATATTTGTTGTCAATCATTTGTGAAAATCTAAATCGTACTACATCCTTAAAAACGATTCCGTTTACAGTCAATGAAACTCCTTTTTCTAAAATCTCTCCCGTATAGGTTACCTCTGTTTCCATAACAAGGGGATCAGAAGAGCTTCTGGTTTCTATAAAAGTATAAGTTCCTCCCCAGGTTTGATTAACGTCTAAATAATCTTTAAAAAAAGGGAATTCATATGCGGTGATTTTAGTAGTAACACCTTCGTAGGTTTTATTGATTTCATCAGCTTTAATATAATAATCGCCTTTATTCTTCTTAATAAACAAAGTTGTACCATCATTAAAAATTCCAGTTCTAAATATAGGTAATTGATTAAATTCGTAATACTTAGTACCATTTATTTCTTGTACTCCTGTTATTTTAGCCGAAGCATCAGTACCATCCTTAGTGTAAACCCAGTTATTCCCTACACTTGTTGGCCAGTAATCACCAGTAGAATCCGCGGTAGAATCTGAAGAATCATCACTACATGCAACAAAAAAGATTGCTGTAAAAAGCAATACAATCGAAATTGTAATTTTTTTCATAAGTTATTTTTTATATTTCAAAACACAAAAATACAGATTAGTATTATATTAAAAATCACTATTTATGAGTATTTTTAGTTTAGTGGATGTGCTAACTTAGCGTGGAGTTCTAGTTAAGGACAAAATCTTAACTTTAGACTATGAAAGAAAATCGTAAAAATTACGACCGCATTTTCAAAGAGAAAGCAGTCCAATTAAGTTATGAAAGAGATAATATCTCTCTACTTGCCAAGGAACTTGGTATTACAGCTGCTTTGCTTTATAAATGGCGCCAAGATTATCAAGAATTTGGAACGGGAAGTTTTCCTGGAAAAGGCAATTTAAAACTAAGTCCCGAACAAGAAAAAATTCATGAACTTGAAAAAAAATTAAAAGAAGCAGAATTAGAACGTGATATCTTAAAAAAGGCAATAAGCATCTTTTCCAAGGGAGGTCGATGATTTATCTTTTCATAAAAGACCATGAAAAAATATATTCGATTGAAAAGATGTGCAAAGTTTTAGCAGTAAGCAACAGCAGTTACTATAAATGGAAAAAACAGATTGTTTCAGAAAGGCAAAAACGAGTGATTTTAATAAAAGAAGCAATAACTTCAATATATTTTAATACCAAACAGCGATATGGAAGTCCAAGAATTACTTTAGAACTTCAAAATATAGGATATCAAATATCTAGAATAACAGTCGCTAAATACATGAAGCAATTAGGTTTGTACAGTAAATTGAGTAAAAAATTTAAAGTAACAACCAATTCAAAACATAATCATTTTGTTGTTCCAAATATCTTAAAAAGAGAATTTACGGTGAAGGAACCATCTAAAGCTTGGGTTTCAGATATAACATATATTCAAACAAAGGACGGATTTTTGTATCTCACAATTATTTTGGATTTGTTCGACAGAAAAATAATTGGCTGGAGTCTAAGCAATGGTTTGAGTACTAAACAAACTACATTAACAGCTTGGAAAATGGCACTTAAAAATCGAAAAATTACAAATGAATTAATATTCCACTCCGACAGAGGAATTCAATATGCTAATAAAAGCTTTACTAATATGCTTGACTCTTTTAAAACTGTCACTAGAAGTATGAGCCGTAAAGGAGATTGCTGGGATAATGCTGTTGCAGAAAGTTTTTTCAAATCACTAAAAACAGAATTAATTTATGGGAATAAACTAATTACTAAAGAACAAATGGAACTTGAAATTTTTGAATACATCGAAATTTGGTACAATAAAAAAAGAAGGCACTCTGCTTTGAACTATAAAACTATTGAAGAATTTAATAAATTAACTAATTACAAAAATGTAGCTTAACTTTTTCTCTACTTTTTGTTTGCATATCCATAATCCGGTTATAAAGAAACAGCATATGAAAAAGATCCGTAGTATCGAAGCATATTCATTTCCGGTTAAACATATCCTGCTCGTATGGAACTCATTTGTCGGTTCAATTTAATTTATAATTCCTATCAAAATTTTTCTTTATTATGTGGAAATATCCTTAGAAGAATCTGGATTAAAAATTATAAAAAATGAGAGCTTCTCGCCTAGCCCTGATCGAAATGGCATCCTTTTGTGGTGGGGTTAACCGCAAAAGATATAATGGAGAGCAGGACAAAACGCCTTAAAAACACAAAAATATTCTGGTGTAAAAAAAAATAAAACCCTAAAAATTGAGATAAATCAAGGTACCACAAAGATATTTTATACACGCTTATTGTACGATAAGAAAATATTATGATAAAATTATGGCGTAATTCGAAAAATCGCCCTACATTTGCCTAACAGTGTTAAACAATTTAATACTTATGTAAAATGGCTAGTAGAGATCGTATTTTAAGACAAAAAGAAGAGACAAGAAATAATATTCTTGGCGCTGCTTATGATATCGTAAAAGAAGAAGGCTGGAATGGTTTGAGTATGCGTAAAATTGCCGACAGAATCGAATATACTGCTCCTATTATATATGAATATTTTTCAAATAAAGATGCAATACTAAGAGAATTAACCGGTAAAGGTTTTATCAAATTGGGAAAAGAGCTGGAAAATGCTAAATCTAAATTTGAAAGACCTGAAGATCAAATAGAAGCTATGTGGATGGCATATTGGGATTTTGCCTTTACGGATACTGAGATGTACCAGGTAATGTTTGGTGTTCAGATGAATTGTTGTACGGAACAATGTGATGCTGCAAAAACGCCTTATAAACTATTTACTGGAGTTATTGCAGAGATTATGAAAAACAATAACCCAACTGAAGAAGTTATCAAACAAAAATATTTCACTTTCTTTTCAGTAATTCATGGATTGATTGCAATCAATATCATTAACAAGAGTGATATAATGGAAACAATCAATAATCAGATTCTGAAAGATGCAATTGGTGGCATTACAAAATCAATTCAATAAAAAAAATTTCATTTTTACTTAACAGTGGTAAATGATTTAATAGTTAATTTAGCAAATCCTTTTTTTTACCCTTTTACTTAACAGTGATAAATAATTTAATTAACATAAAAAAGGCTTTTTTTTAGCTCGTTACTTAACACTGATAAATAATTTAATACTGATTATAAAACAGACTGAAAACACAATTATTTAATTTTTTGTATCAATCAACTTAACAATGTTAGAAAATTTAATACCCGTAAAATGAATCTAAAGCATACCAAAAATAAAAATTTTAAAAACGAGAATGTCCAACAAATTAAAACCAATATGAAAATGAAAAATGTAATTATAACCAGCTTTATTTTGGCACTTGTACTAAGCAGTTGCGCAGATAAATCACAGGTACCAGCTCCACCACCACCTCCTGTTTTACCTGTTGCAGCTATAACAAGCGAAAATACAACTACTGATAATGAATATCCGGCTTCGATACAAGGAACTGTAGATGTAGAGATCCGTCCACAGGTAAGCGGAAACCTTGACCGTGTTTTGGTAGATGAAGGCGCTTATGTAAGCAAAGGCCAAACTTTATTCAAAATAAACGAACGTACTTTCCGTGAGCAATTAAACAATGCTTTGGCAAGTCTTCATGCTGCTGAAGCTGCTTTGATCAACGCTCAGTTAGAAGTAGATAAATTAACTCCTTTAGTGCAAAACAAAGTGGTTTCTGATTATCAGTTAAAAACAGCGAAAGCTTCTCAAAAAATTGCTGCTGCCAATATCGAGCAGGCAAAAGCAATGGTCGCTTCTGCTAAAATTAATTTAGGATATACGAATGTTACGGCTCCTGTTAGCGGATATATCGGAAGATTGCCTAAAAAACAAGGAAGTTTAGTTTCTGCAATAGATGTTGAACCTTTAACTACACTTTCGGATGTACATGAAGTTTTTGCTTATTTCTCTTTGGGAGAAACAGATTTTATCAATTTTAAATCTCAATATTCTGGAAACAGCATTGGAGACAAAATCAAAAAATTACCTCCGGTTTCTTTGATATTGGCTGATAACAACGCCTATCCGCAAACAGGAAAAATTGATATGGTTGACGGTCAGTTTGATAAAACTACAGGTGCTATTACGCTGAGAGCTACTTTTCCTAATGCAAACGGAACTTTACGTTCAGGAAACACAGGTAGAATCCGTTTAGGATTACAGCATGATGATGCTATTCTGGTTCCGCAATCGGCTACGATTGAAATGCAGGATAAAGTTTTTGTCTTTACGGTAGATAAAAACAACAAGGTTACAAAAATGCCAATTACTGTAGTGGGTAAAAGCGGTACAAACTATCTTATAAAAGACGGTGTAAAATCCGGTGACCAAATCGTATTAAGTGGTATTGACAAACTTCAGGAAGGACAAGTAATCCAGCCTGAGAAAGCTGCTAAGGTTGCTCAAATAACTAACAAAAAATAATTTTTACGAAAATGTTCAAAATATTTATACAAAGACCCGTACTGGCAACCGTAATCTCCATCTTACTGGTGATTCTGGGAGTACTTGGACTTACGAAATTGCCTTTACAACAGTTTCCTGATATTGCGCCGCCATCAGTTTTGGTAACGGCGGTTTACCCGGGAGCAAACGCAGAAACGGTTTTACGTTCTGTGGCACCTTCTCTGGAAGAATCTATAAATGGTGTTGAAAACATGACTTATATGAGCTCTACTGCCAGTAACGATGGTACGTTAGCGATTACAGTTTTCTTTAAATTAGGTACAGATGCCGATCAGGCTGCTGTAAACGTTCAGAACAGGGTCGCTCAGGCGACAAGTCAGCTACCTACAGAGGTTGTGCAGCAGGGGGTAATTACAGCGAAACAACAAAACAGTTTTATTATGGCAATCGGTATGTATACCGAAGATGAGTCAAAATACGATCAGACTTTTGTTGCCAATTATGCCCAGATTAATATTATTCCGGAACTAAAACGTATTCCGGGTGTGGGTTCTGCCAGTATTTTTGGTGGTGTAAAGGATTACTCTATGCGTGTTTGGTTAAACCCTACACAAATGTCAACTCATAATGTTACGCCAAATGAAGTTATGGCAGCAATCCAGGACAAAAGTTTAGAAGCTGCTCCCGGTAAATTTGGAGAAAGAAGTAAAGAAGTTTTTGAATATGTAATCAAATACAAAGGAAAACTAACAAAGCCTGAGGATTATCAAAACATTGCTATTCGCTCTAATGCTGATGGTTCTGTACTTCGCTTAAAAGACGTTGCAAGAGTTGAATTGGGTGCATATTCTTATAACAGTTTAACTCGTTTAAATGGTAAAAAAGGAATTGTAATTGGCGTTATCCAGTTAGCGGGTTCTAACTCAAATGATATTCAGATTGCGATCAATAAAATGATGGAAAAAGCTTCTAAAGATTTTCCATCTGGTATAAAACACAATATTTTCTATAGTACAAAAGTATCTTTAGACCAATCTATCGAACAGGTTGAACATACCTTACTGGAAGCTTTTATATTAGTTTTCATCGTGGTATTTATCTTCCTGCAAGATTTCAGATCAACATTAATCCCGGCTATTGCTGTACCTGTAGCAATTTTAGGAACGTTCTTCTTCATGCAGTTATTTGGATTCTCGATCAACTTGCTAACACTTTTCGCATTAATTCTGGCGATTGGTATTGTGGTCGATGATGCGATTGTGGTCGTCGAGGCCGTACACGCAAAAATGGAGCATAAACATTTGTCTCCAAAAATAGCCACACATGAAGCAATGCACGAAATAACGGGTGCTATTATCTCGATTACGCTGGTAATGGCTGCTGTATTCCTGCCGGTTGGTTTTATGGAAGGTTCGACTGGAGTTTTCTATCGCCAGTTTGCTTTCACCATGGCAATTGCAATTGTTATTTCGGCTGTAAATGCTTTGACTTTAAGCCCTGCCCTTGCCGCTTTATTCTTAAAAGATAATCACGGCGCACACAATGGTGAAACTCCATACGTAAAACAAGGTTTTAAACAAAAGTTCTTTAACGGATTTAATAACAGTTTTGAGAATTTGACCAACCGTTATGTTGGCGGATTAAAATTCTTAATCCGTAATAAATGGGTAAGTTTAGGAGGTTTGGCCTTAATTGCTTTCGCTACGATTGTAATGGTAAAAACTACTCCTGCCGGATTTATTCCAACAGAAGATCAGGGATTTATCGCAATTGCGGTTAATACGCCATCCGGAACATCTCTTGACGGAACTCAAAAAGTAATGACCGAAGCTGAAAATACGTTAAGAGGTTTAAGTTCTTCCCGATTTGTAACTGCAATTTCAGGTTTCAACTTGCTGACAAACTCTACTAGCCCCTCATCTGCGGTAGTTTTCGTATTGCTTAAACCAAACGAAGAGCGTGGAGACGTTAAAAATATTGACGAAATTATGAATGAAGTCCGCGGAAAATTAGGTGCGATTTCAGGTGGAAGTTTCTTCGTATTTAGTTTCCCAACTGTTCCCGGATTTAGTAACGTTGAGGCTTTAGATATGGTTCTTCAGGATAAAACCGGAGGTAAACTGGATAAGTTTAGTGGAATTTCTCAGCAATTTATTGGTGAATTAATGAAACGCCCTGAAATTGCGGTAGCTTTTACCAGTTTTAAAGCCGATTATCCTCAATTACAACTGGATATCAACGACGAAAAAGCAGATCAGTTAGGTGTCAAAGTAAAAGACATTCTGCAAACCATGCAGGCTTATTTTGGTAGTGCACAGGCATCAGATTTTAATCGATTTGGGAAATATTACAGAGTGGTTGTTCAGGCTGATATTGCCGACAGAGCAGATCCGACAGCAATTGACCGTGTGTTTGTAAAAAACAAAAATGGCGAAATGGTTCCGATAAATACTTTGGTAAAGCTAAGCCGTATTTATGGTTCTGAAACTGCTTCAAGATATAATTTGTTCAACTCGATTTCGATTAATGCGATTCCGAAACCTGGATTTAGTTCCGGAGATGCCATTAAAGCAATCGAAGAAGTGGCTGCCCAACAATTACCTGCAGGCTATAGTTACGAATTCTCAGGACAAACCCGTGAAGAAATTTCTTCCGGAGGGCAATCGGCAACTATTTTCTTACTGTGTCTGATCTTTATCTATTTCTTACTTGCTGCACAGTACGAAAGTTACATTTTGCCTCTGGCTGTAATCTTATCGATTCCTGCAGGTATATTTGGAGTATTTGTTGCGATTGGTTTAACCGGAATCGAAAACAATATTTATGTACAGGTTGCACTGGTAATGCTTATCGGATTGCTTGCCAAAAATGCGATTCTGATTGTAGAGTTCGCCGTCCAAAAACGAAAATCCGGACAGGCCTTAGTCAAAGCTTCTATTGATGCCGCTAAATTACGTTTACGTCCAATTATCATGACGTCACTGGCTTTCGTTGTTGGTTTAATACCAATGATGAGTGCAAAAGGTCCATCGGCTCAGGGTAACCACTCAATTAGTATTGGTGCTGCCGGAGGAATGGTTTCCGGAGTAATTCTTGGGTTATTGATCATCCCGGTTTTATTTATCGTATTCCAGCATTTACAAGAAAAAGTTTCCGGAAAACCGGTAGCTGTAATTCATAACGAAGAAAAATAATATGGAAAATTATATAACGACAATTCTGGTGACCATACTATTGGGCATCGGCTATATATCGTACAGAATCTCAAAAGATCTTGAAGCTAAAAAAGATACTTGTACAGAAATTTAATGACATCTTATAAAATGAAAAAATATATAACCAAAATCGTGATGGTCGCTATTTTGATCTCCACAGTAATATCCTGTAAAGTTTCTAAGGATATTGAAACTCCAAAAGATGCATTTCCTGAAAATTTCAGGAGTGCATCGGTTTCAACAGATACGGCTAGTATTGGAGATTTGGAGTGGAAAAATTTCTTTACAGAAAAAGATATTATTCAATTAATTGACAGCGCGGTGGCCAGAAATAACGATTTACAAATCGCTACTAAAAACATCGAAATTGCACAATACAGATTCACACAATCTAAATGGGGAAATGTTCCTCAGGTCAATTTGTTTGTGAATGCAAGTACAAGCAATCCGTCTGACAACAGTTTTACCGGAATGAACCTCAATCAGGCCCTGGGTCAAAAACATATAGATGATTATTCTGCCGGGGCATCACTTTCCTGGGAAGCTGATATTTGGGGAAAAATCCGCAATCAGAAAAAAGGGGCGTATGCCGGTTACCTTCAGTCTGAAGAAGTAAAAAAAGCATTGCAGACTACTATTGTTGCGAATGTTTCGAAAGGATATTACAATCTTTTAATGTTAGATGCACAATTGGATATCGCAAAGAAAAATGTACAATTAAACGACAGTACAACCAATATCATCAAGTTAAAGTTTGATGCCGGACAAGTTACTTCTTTGGGAATTCAACAATCTGAAGCACAAAGGCTAAGTTCAGCGCAATTGATTCCATTACTAGAACAAAATATTGCCATTCAGGAAAATGCTTTGAGTGTTTTGACAGGCTCTTTTCCAAATTCAAAACAAAGAAGCATTCAGTTAAGTTCAATTGAGGTAAAAAACAATACTGCAATCGGAATCCCTTCTTCTTTAGTAAGCAGAAGACCTGATGTAAAAAATGCTGAATTGGCTTTGAAAGTGGCGAACGCTAATGTTGGAATTACAAAAGCAGACTTATATCCTTCGCTTAAAATTACAGCACAAGGTGGCGTAAATTCTTTTGAAACCAGTAACTGGTTTAACATTCCAGCTTCATTATTCGGAACGGTTGCAGGAGGTTTAACACAACCTTTACTGAACAATAAAAGAGTAAGAACGCAATATAATATTGCGGTTGCCGAAAGGGAAAAAGCAGTTTTAAGTTTCAGACAATCGGTTTTGGTAGCCGTTAGCGAAGTTTCAGATGCTTTGGTAAAAGTAGAAAAATTACAACTTCAGGAAGGTTTCCTTAAAGAAAGAGTCAAAACTTTGCAGCAAGCCATTAAAAATTCGAATTTGTTATTCAAAAACGGAATGGCTGAATATCTGGAAGTAATAACTGCACAGGCAAATTTATTGCAAAGCGAGCTGGAACTGGCCAACATAAAAAGAGAACAATTATCTGCTAATACTGAGTTATATCGTGCATTAGGCGGAGGTTGGAGATAATACCCGTTTTTAATTATTTATTTCTGAAAGCGCTGTGAAACTTAGGTATCATGGCGTTTTCTGATTTCTATAAATAACGGAAGAAAACATTTTTAGTGATTATAAGTAAAATCTTTCTCTCTATGAATCCGATAATTTAAAATATAAGAAAATGATTATTTTTAACATTTAAAACAATTATATTTGTAAGAAATTATAAATAAAAAATATCAACTTGTTAAAAATGAAACACTTATTAAGCATCCTTCTTATTCTAACATTCTCATTTCAGGGATATTCTCAAAAAAAAGGCAAAAAAAAACCAATACCTAAAACTAAAATTACTGCAGTTCAGGAAGGGACTCCAACAATAGAAATGAAAGATGAAAAGATAATGCCGGATACCCTACAAATAGAAAAAGGGAAAAAGTATGTCTTTTTAGTCGATGTGAGCGAGTTTTCCGGACAAGGAAATACTGTTGAAGCTGGCAATGATGATAACTCTGAAAAAGCCGAATTGAAACGCAATTTTCCAAAAGAGAACCTCGAAATCATAACCATTAATAAATATACCTACGTCCTTTTCGAAAACAAACAAACATTAGATATTACCGGAAACGGGAATTCTTTTCAGGCTTTTGCTTACTGGAGCGGAAAAATAGATGATAAAGTACAGATTAAAGAAGGCAAAAGAATGGCTACTGAATTTGTTGCGGAACAGTTGAAAACAAAAAAAGAATCTTCATATGTTATCAATACTCGAAAATACAAAAAAGAAGTTGCTTCATTATTAGGTAAAAACAAGGTCACTTCAAAATCTAAAGAAGTGATGAAAGAACTGTTAAGCGGTTATTCGTTGCCTTTTCCAGATATTGAAGGAGATAACGTACCTGTTTTTCAGCAGGGAACTGCAAAATTAAAAACGCTGGAATCCTATTTTCTTAAAAAGAAAGGAGTCCGGGTTCCTCTAAAAAGCGTTTCTTTCAACAATGAAGGCTTTCCTTTGATTATAACTTACTATGAGGATGAAGGAAAGAAAAAGAGTAAACAAGAATTAATCTACAAAGATGGCATGCTTACAAAAATCATAAAAGCGGATCAGACAGCCTCCTATATTAATTATGATGATAACAAAATGATATTTACTGAGAACATCGGGGATGCCAATGAAACAACTGTTTTTTGGCTTGAAAATAGTAAATTATTACAAAAATCATATACCCTAATGACAGATGACAAGTTTTCATACATGAATACTTTTACAGAAGAAAAATTCGAAAACAACTGTATCTCCTATTCTATTAATAATGTTGTCTGGTCGTATAATTGTGGTGGTCCAAATAACAAATTTCCGTATATTCATACCTACACCTCTTATCAGAACAAAGAAGTTCTGCAGTTCAGAAAATCCAAAATAGAGAAAAAAAACGATAGAACCTATGATAAATATTACTCTGAAGCAAAACGCGCCGATCAAAATGATAATTACAAACTATGGGGAACATTTCATTTAGATGACTTCAATTTAGTAGATTCCTTCAATTTCACCAAAGATGGTACTGCTAAAACGATCAAAATAGATTATACCTGTTATGAATAATACATTCTGACAAAAACTTTTAAACGCTGTGAGACATTAGCTTCATGGCGTTTTTTTTTAGGAGCTGTGTCCTGCACATGAAGCAACGCTGAATTGGCGAAGCAATCCGCTTTGTCATCCTGACGTAAGAAGGATCTTCACAAGAAACTCCTCACAGTATGTCCTTTTTTATAATTTCATATATTTACTCAATAAAACAAAAATGACATTCAATAAAGAAACATACCTCAACAATCTAAAACTAACTATTGAAAGTTATTATCCAATTTCTGAGCAATCATGGAAACTAATTCAAAACATCACAGAATTTCAAACCCTTAAAAAAGGAGAAACACTATTACAAAATGGAGAAATTGCTAAAAACCTTCATTTTATAGCAAAAGGAATTCTGAGAGCATTCATTACAGACCAGCAGGGAAATTTTTACAATAAAAACCTCTTTCTTGAAAATTCATTTGCAGGGTCTAAAGTTTCATTAATGCTGCAGACACCTTCGAATTTTGCAATTGAAGCTCTGGAGGACTGTGTTTTAATCAACATCAGCTATAAAAAATATATGGAGTTGATTAACAAAAATGACGATCTAAAAAACTTCTATATTGCTCATTTAGAAAAAACCTGGATTATTGAAAAAGAACAAAGAGAAGTAGCGCTCGTTATGCAAAACGCCACTGAAAGATATGTTAAACTTCTTGAAAAACATCCCGAAATTGCAGACCGCGTTCCGCTCTTGCATATTGCATCACATTTAGGCATTACGCCTACGCAGTTAAGCCGAATCAGAAAAAGTCTCGAAAAAGATTTGTAAATCAACATATGTAAAGGCTTTTCAGAAAGGCTGAATTTATCTTTGCAGTATGATTTAAATTCGTCTCCCAAAAATGAAAAACACAGACCTCATCAAAGATAATATTGACAATTTAACCGGATTCTGGAAAACCATTGGAACTCCCTTCCTTGCCTATTGTAAAAATGATTCTATTGCGTATTGTAAAATAGAAAACTCTGGCTGGCCAAATAAATTATGGTTTAAAGAAGACATTACTTCTGAAGATCTTTCAAAAATCATTCAAATTGTACATAAAAATCCTGGTTTAGTAGTTCCATATTGGGATATTTTCAAGAGTAATTCCAATCAGCTTCTTGAACAAAACAGCTTCGAAATCAAAACCGAACAAATGGGTATGTTTTTAAAACTGAATCAAAAATTCACGCTTCAAAATAATTTAACTTTCAAAAAAGTTACTACTGAAGAAGATGCCAAAATCTGGGCCGATGTTTATCCGAATGCTTTTGGTTACGTTATCAGTAAGGAAATTCTAATTCAGGATTATCAAAACGTGCATTTTTATTTGGTTGCTGCAGATAAAAAACCAATAGGGACTTTTATGCTTTACCAAACCGGAAAAGATATGGGTATTCATGGGGTTGGCGTAATTCCTGAAATGCGCAGAAAAGGATTCGCCGAAGAAATCATGAAATTTGCAATGAACCTTTGTATCGATTTAAATGCTGAAACTGCACATTTACAAGCATCAGCTATGGGAAAAGATATTTATACGCGATTAGGTTTTGAAGATTTATTTTTGATTAAAAACTATGTTTTAAATACCAATACTTAAAAATTCCAATTTCCAATAGAGTTTATATCTGCTTGTAATTAATCAATCTTTACGGAGGTACTAGTGGAGATTCTTCCTTCGTGAAGATGACAAACTATGGTTAACGCAACACATAATCTTGTCCCAAATGCCCCTAAAATAGTCAGAAATGTCCGTTTTATCAGAATACAAAACGTGTAACTTTGTATTATATTAACTGATAACCATTAAAAACTATTTCATGAAAAAAGCTAAAATTATTTTTTGGACCACAACAATTCTTATTTTTCTATTTGAAGGCGTTATGCCTGCCTTGACATCACAATCAGAAATGGCTAAAGAAGGAATCAGACATTTGGGCTATCCGGAATATTTTGGAAATGCATTAGTTGTTTTCAAAATTTTAGGTGTTCTGGCATTAATCATTCCGCAAGTTCCCGGGAATGTAAAAGAGTTGGCTTATGCAGGTTTTGGCTTCGATTTTATCTTTGCTTCCATGAGTCATTTTGTGGTTGACGGAGTTACTTTTGATGGCTTTTTTCCGCTGATTGTCCTGGTGATTTTAGCAATATCCTATGTCTATTATCATAAAATAAGCCGGTATAAAAGCAACGCTTTATAAGCCATAAATCATGGTAGAAGTTTTCAAAACAAATATTCAGGAAGCCGAGCAATGCAATATAATTATTGGGGAGCTTCTTGAATATTTTCCAAACAGCACTATCAACTTTGATCTTGAGGATTGTGATAAGATTTTGCGGATCCATGCTTCATCTATTTCCAATCATAAAATAATTGAACTTTTAAATTCGCATGGTTTTTATTGTGAAGTACTCTTATAAACCCGTAATAAGCTGATTTACAAAATATAAAATAAAAATTGTAATTTTAAGAATACTAATTTTTAAAATATTACAAAATGAATATACCGGCAGAACATCAGACAATAATGCCTTATTTAATTTTACAAGGGGCTTCCAAATTTATCGATTTTACAAAAATTGTTTTTGGTGCAACTGAAACCAATACTAAATCACTTCGGGAAGACGGAACTATTATGCATGCCGAAATTACGCTAAACGGAAGTACAATAATGGTAACTGATGAAATTACAGATTGGGCAAAACAAACCGCAAATTTATTCGTATATGTTCCAAATGCAGATGAAACGTATAAAAAAGCATTAGAAAACGGTGCTGTTTCTTTAATGAAACTGAGCGATCAGGATTACGGCAGAACTTGCGGTGTAACAGATCCGTTTGGGAATGTGTGGTGGATTACATCAGTATAATTCATTGGATTTTTAAAATCTGTAAAATAAAATTTATATGAAATCAAAAACCGAAACTATTTTTTTGTCGGGTTTAATTGCAGGTACTTTAGATGTTACTGCTGCAATTGTGGTTTATGCATTTATATTTCAAAAAACAACGGCAATAAAACTCCTTCAGTCTATCGCAAGTGGTATCTTTAAAAAAGAAGCATACGAAGGCGGCTCAAAAATGGCTTGGTACGGACTCGGTTTGCACTTCTTAATAGCCATGACTTTTGCATGGTTTTATTTTGTAATTTATCCTTATTTGCCGTTTTTAAAAAGGAACACTTTAATTTCGGGATTGCTTTACGGATTTTTTGTCTGGATTGTGATGAATCTTATTGTTTTGCCAATTGCATTTCCGGCATTGCCAGAGAAACATTTGGATTTTCCTTTAATCATATCAATTTTAATTCTGATGTTCTGCATCGGACTTCCTATTGCATTTATAACACGAAAATATTATTCTTCAAATAGATAATTCAGGCTGATAATCCTGAATTAATTCTAAAAATGCTCTTTCTGTATGTGAAAAGTATTGTTCATTACTGCGGCAACTTTTAACCTTTTCAAAATACTGTTTAATCGATCCGTCTTCATATGTCGACACTACCAAAGGATGTACATAATAACTTCGACAAACAGTTCTTGTGTTTCCTAAAGCCTCTGCTGTAGCATCATAGGCCGTAAGAATATTTTTTTTAATTTCTTTTTCATCTTCGGCAATACCTAATTCCATTAAGGTTTCGAAGAAAATCACAGATGCAGACCAGGTCCTGAAATCTTTGGCACTAAAATATTCGCCTGATATTTCATGCAGATATACATTGACCATATGGCTATCAAGGATTCTTCGCTCCCCATTCTCATCATAATATTTAAAAACTTCCCAACCTGGAATCTCCTCGCATTTACTGACTAGTTTAATCAGTTTTTTATTCCTGATCGTAATTGAATGCTGTTTTCCTTTTTTTCCTATAAATTCAAAACGTATTGCATCTTTATTGATATTAATATGCCTTTTTCTTAAAGTAGAAAGTCCGTACGATTTATTGTCTTTGGCGTATTTTTCATTTCCTATCCTGATATGGGTTTCCTCCATTAAACGAATTACTAGTGCTACAACCTTATTTTTAGACCACTCTTTTTTTTCTAAATCGGCATCTACTTGTTTTCTTATAGCAGGTAATCTTGTGCCAAAATCTGCTATTTTATAAAACTTGGTCTGGTTTCTAATTAAATTCCATCTTGGATGATACCGATATTGCTTTCTGTTTTTTTGATCTAAACCAACAGCCTGAAGATGTCCGTTTGATAATTCTGAAATCCTTACATTTTCCCAGGCAGGTGGAAGCACCAAACTATTAATCCGTTTTAATTCGTTTTTTTGCTTAATAGATCTACCATTTTTTTTATAAACAAAAGTATCTCCTTCTTTACATCTTTCTATAGGCATCGATTTATCACTTATATAAACCAGATCTAACTTCTCTATAGCCAATTCAGGTTTAGTAATTAAAAGGGTCATCAATTTTTCCTGAGATTTTATATTTGCTTTCATAACATTTTTATATTAAATAAGAAACTTTGCATTTTCTATCACTCTTCTTCTAATTTTAAGTACCTTACAGAGATTAAAGATTTTATCCTCAAAAAAGCTTCTTAAGTCTCTCAAATTTTATTGATTAAAATGATTTGTTTTAATTCTAATTTAATTTTTTATTGACTATAAAAGTTCATTTAACCCACTGATTCTATTATATAATTCCCACATTAAATCTTTTGAGTTAATTTTTTAGCCGATTGGATTAATTATAGGCTTATTTGTAGAATAATTTTATAGAAAATATTTTTAAAAGAAGAAATTAGCTACGAAATATTGAACTTAAAAAGAAATCCAAATGGAAGTTTAGCAAAACATTTGACAAATTTATTAAGTATTTAAAATAGTAAAATTCTCTCTGTATAAACCAAAATGATTCATTAAACGAACTAAAAAATAATTCCTATGAAAACGATACAAGCTAAATCAAAGATAATTTTTATGTCTACTTTTCCACCTACACAATGTGGAATAGCTACTTACACGCAGGATACCATAAAAGGAATTAATGATGTTTACGGAAATTCAATTACCTGTGAAATTTGTGAGCTGGTAAAATCTCCTTTAGAAAAGCCAACTCAGGCCTATACATTAAATACTAAAAAAAGAGAAGATTATACACGTGTTGCAAATGAAATCAACAATGATGATGCTGTAAAATTGATTCATATTCAACATGAGTTTGGATTATTTGATGGTAATTATGGAGATCATTTATTAGATTTTCTAAATGTGATAAAAAAGCCGGTAACATTTACTTTTCACAGTGTAATTCAAAATCCAAATAGTGAATTAAAGACTTTTGTAAAGCTATTGCTTTCTTACAGTAATTCAGTTTTTGTAATGACAAGAAAATCTCAGGAAATTCTGATAAAAGATTATGACATTCAAAAGGAAATTATTACTTGTGTACCGCATGGAACCCATATTGTAATTTATGAAAAACCGGAAGAAGCCAAAGCAAAATTTGATTTGCAGGACAGAATGGTTTTGTCAACTTTCGGGCTTTTAGGTGAAGGTAAAAGTATTGAAACCGGTTTACACGCATTACCGAAAATCATCAAAAACCATCCAAATGTTTTATATCTTGTCATTGGAAGAACACATCCAAATTTGATTGAAGAAGGTGTAGATGCATATCGTGATAAACTGGAAGGTATTGTAAAGGATTTAAATCTGGAAAAAAATGTTCGATTTATAAATCAATATTTAGATACCAACGAACTTTTAAACTATCTAAAAGCTACTGATGTTTACATGTTTACTTCAAAAGATCCTAATCAGGCTGTAAGCGGCACTTTTGCTTATGCAATGAGTTGTGCATGTCCTCTGGTGGCATCAAAAATTCCTCATACTGTAGAAGTTTTAACTTCTGATTGCGGAATATTAGTTGATATTGGAAATAGTGATCAATTTGCAGAAGCTGCTATAAAATTGCTTTCTGATGATAGCCTGAGAGAAGAAATGGGTATTAATGCTTTCCGTAAAACCAGAGCTTCATCTTGGGAAAATGTTGCCATAAAACATATGGAAACCTATAAAAACCTAATGGTTAACCCATCAGAAATTGAATTTAACTACCCTTCTATTGAATTGTCTCATGTTAAAAAAATGACAACCGATTTAGGAATTATTCAGTTTAGTAAAATTTCTGTTCCTGATTTATCAACAGGTTATACTTTAGATGACAACGCCAGAGCATTGGTGGCACTTTGCATGCATTATAAATTGACAAACGACAAAGCCGATTTACCTTATATACTAATTTATCTTGATTTTATCATCCGCTGTCAAAATCCGGAAGGAGATTTTACAAACTATATAGATCAATATAATAGGGAGCATATGGAGCAAAATGCAGAGGTAAATCTGGAAGATTCTAATGCAAGAGGTGTATGGGCTCTGGGAAGTTTGATTTCAATAAAAGATATTTTACCCGAAGGAATCGTTCAAAAAGCTTCAACTAGCTTTTTAAACAGTTTAAAATGGGCTGAAACCATTCAGTCTCCCCGTTCAATTGGTTTTGCTACTAAAGGACTTTACCTGTACAACAGCACAATTCCAAATTTATATGTATCTGCAATTATAAATAAACTGAATTCAAAATTGGTTTCCAATTACGAAATTCATGCAACAAAAGACTGGAAATGGTTTGAAAATTATCTGACATACGGAAACGGTATTTTACCAGAATCAATGTTATTTGCTTATCTGGTTACAAACAAACCTATTTATAAAAAAATAGCATTAGAATCGCTTGAATTTTTACTTTCAAAAATGTTTACTAAAAAAGGTTTCAAAGTAATTTCAAATAATGGCTGGTATCATAAAGATTCTCAACCACAGGAGTATGGCGAGCAGCCTATTGATGTTTCTTACATTATTCAGACTTTAAACTCTTTCTACACAGCTTTTAAAAATCCGTTGCATAAAGAATATATGAAGACAGCCTTTAATTGGTTTTTAGGAAAAAATCATTTAAATCAAATTATGTACAATCCTATAAGCGGAGGCGGTTATGATGGTCTTGAAAAAGAAAATGTAAACCTAAACCAGGGAGCTGAATCGACAGTTTGTTTCTTAACTGCGCGCTTATTGATGGAGAATTTTAAGGAATCTGAATCCCGGGTAATTGATTTGATCAAAACAAAGGCAGATCTGATTATCAATTCATAAAAACTAAAACATTGTAAACCAATCCCTTTTTTAACGAAAAGGGATTTTTTTGTTAAGCAAATTGTGCAACGGTATTTTAATGTAAATAGTATACGGAATGAAAATTATATAAGGTTAGTTAAAAGTTGTGTAAAGAATTTTAACAAGTATAGAGGTAACTTTCATCTATAATAAAAAGAGAAGCCAAAATTGTTAAAAAACTGATTTTCAGCTTATACACAACTTTAAACACGAAACATTTTGATACTCACCTTAAAAAATACATTCGAAGAAATCGGAAATGCAACTGTATTTGCAACGAGGTTTTTTAGAGAGGTTTTTGTACCTCCTTATGAAACCAGACAATTTCTGAAACAATGTTATGTTATGGGCTATAAATCCTTACCACTGGTAGCTATAACAGGTTTTATCATGGGTTTGGTACTTACCTTACAATCAAGGCCAACGTTAGTAAAATTTGGTGCAGAATCCTGGCTTCCGGGAATGGTGGCGCTTTCTTTAATTCGTGAAATTGCTCCGGTCATTACTGCTTTGATCTGTGCAGGAAAAATATCATCCGGAATAGGTGCCGAATTAGGCTCGATGAAAGTAACAGAACAAATAGATGCCATGGAAGTTTCGGCTATTAATCCTTACAATTATTTAGTGGTGACCCGAATCCTAGCTACCACTTTAATGGTTCCGATTCTGGTATTTTTTGCCGATGCTGTTGGAATTTTCGGTGGATATGTGGGTATAAATATTCATGGAGATGTTAGCTTTTACAGATACATCACCAAAATATTCCAATCACTTGAGTTCCTGGATTTGATTCCGGCGACAATCAAAACTTTTTTCTTTGGATTTTTTATTGGAATGATTGGATGCTACAAAGGTTTTAATGCCACAAACGGTACAGAAAGTGTGGGCAAAGCAGCGAATTCTGCTGTAGTCACCGCTTCTTTAAGCATTTTTATTATAGACATGTTAGCTGTTCAAGTAACCGATTTATTTTTTTAAGATGATAAAAGAAGAAAATATAACAACTGAGGCGACTAATACAGACAATAAACAAGCCATTATAGAAATCAAAGATTTGCACAAAACTTTTGGAAAAAATAATCATGTTCTAAAAGGGGTAGATTTTGTTGTTTATAAAGGCGAGGATTTAGTTGTTTTAGGACGTTCCGGTTCAGGAAAATCAGTGACGATAAAATGTATCGTAGGTTTAATACAACCTGATAAAGGTGAAATAAATGTATTTGGCGAAAACATTTTAGAGCTTCCAAAAGCAGAATTGAACGAAATGAGAGTCAAAATTGGTTTTTTATTTCAAAGTGGTGCTTTGTACGATTCCATGACCGTAAGAGAAAATCTGGCTTTTACACTAAGAAAACACAAACGTGACTTAAAACCTGAGGAAGTAGAGAAAGAAGTTATTGAAGCACTTGATAATGTAGGTTTAAGTGAGGCAATCGATAAAATGCCTTCAGAATTATCCGGAGGAATGCGCAAAAGAATTGGACTTGCCCGTACCTTGATTTTAAAGCCCGAAATCATTTTGTATGATGAACCCACAACGGGTCTGGATACGATAACATCAAGAGAAATAAGTGAATTGATACTGGATATCAAACACAAACGTAAAACAACTTCTATCATTATTACACATGATATGGCCTGTGCAAAATTGACTGCAGATCGTATAATTGTATTAAAAGAAGGTAAAATTCAGGCAGAAGGAACTTACGAAGAATTAGAAAAAAGTGAAGATGAATGGGTACGCTCATTCTTTGAATAAAATATAAAATCAAAATCATGGAGAAGCAATCTGGATATACTTGGAAATTAGGGATATTTGTAACAATAGGTGTGCTGATTTTTATACTGGCGGTCTATTTTATCGGAAAACAAAAAAATCTTTTTGGTTCTACCTTCCGCATTACATCAAGTTTTAAAACAGTGAGTGGTTTAGAAATTGGTAATAACGTAAGATTCTCCGGTATCAACATTGGTACTATAGATGAAATTCAGCTGGTAAACGATTCTACTGTTGTAGTGGGAATGATAATTAAAGATGATGTTCGCGAATTTATTAAAACAGATGCCAAAGCCAGTATTGGTTCTGATGGTTTAATGGGTGATAAAGTATTGACCATCACACCTGGCGTCAAATCGCAAAAAATAGTTGAAAATAATGCACAAATTGCCTCATTAAGTGCAATAGAAATGAACGACATCATGAAAACTGTTAAAAAGAGCATGGATAATGTAAGCGTAATCTCTGAAGAATTGGCTATTTTCAGTCATAGCATGAACAATGGAAATGGTGCTTTGGCAAAACTAATGCGCGATCCGGGAATGGCCAATGCTATGGATAAAACACTTAGCAACCTGGAAAAAGGAACTAAAGGTTTTAGCGAAAACATGGAAGCAGCTAAAAGTAATTTCCTTCTGAAAGGTTATTTTAAGAAAAAAGAAAAAGAGAAAGAAGAGAAGTTGGAAGAAGCGAAAGAAAAAAAGGAAGAACAACTTGAAAAAGAAAAAGAAAAAGAGGAAAAATTAAAAGAAGAAAAGAAAAAAGCAGAGGAGCAAGCAAAAAAGGCTGAAGAAGCCAAAAAAGAAAAAGATAAAAAATAAATGATTTAAACTCTACTTCTTATGAAGATCAAGCTTCAATAATTTTTCACCCAGCAGTGAATAAAAAATTTTTATATGCAAAGTAAATTGAAACATATAAGCCTTAAAATTGCCAAAATTTCAGGAATAGTAATAGCATCAGTTTTGCTGTTACTATTTTTGATTCCGTTACTTTTTCCCGGAAAAGTAGCTTCTGAAGTTAAAAAAATTGCTAACGAAAGACTTGACAGCAAAATAGAATTTTCAAGATCCAGATTTTCTTTTTTTACACATTTTCCATCATTGACAGTCTCCCTCGATGACGTTACACTTACCGGATCAACACCTTTTAAAAAGGATACTTTATTAAAAGCAGAACAGGTTGCTTTTGGAATAAATATTAAAAGATTATTATTTGATAATGAATTAAAAATCAACAAACTATATGTTTCAAAAGCAGATATAAATTTAATGGTAAATCAAAAAGGGCAGGCCAATTATAATATTTACATCGCCCCAAAGGACATTAAAAAAGATACCAGCACTACCGAAGAAGGAACCGCAATTCGGTTGGAACGCATTGATTTAAAAGACTGTCATGTAAGATACAATGATCGTTCGGCTAAAATACTGATAGATGCAAAAGGCTTTAACTACATTGGAAAAGGAAATTTAAGTGAAGATATTTTCGACTTGAATACTGATGCCAAAATTGATAACATTGACTTTTATTATGACAGAACTGCGTATCTTAGAAAAAAAGAACTGCGTGCTGATTTAATTACCCGAATCAACACACATGCGCTTTCTTTTATTCTTCAAAAAAATGAATTAAAGATCAACAAATTACCTTTAGAATTTACAGGATTATTTACCATTTTAAGAGACGGATATAAAATCAATATCAACGCAGCATCAAAAAATACAACTGTAAAAGATTTGTTCTCGGTTATGCCTCCGGAATATTTAACATGGCTTGAAGAGACAGAAATTTCAGGTAAAAGTGATTTACTTTTTACTTTTAAAGGAAATTATAATGTCGCCAAAAAGCAAAAACCGGATCTTGCTTTTAATTTGAAAATTAATGAAGGAGCCATTAATTATCAGAATGCTCCTGCCCCATTAACGGATTTTCAAATGAATCTGAATGCTATTATGCCTTCACTTGAAATTGAAAAACTTTTAATCAATTTAAAAACTTTCAAATTTAAAGTTGGCGAAAAAGATTATTTCACAGCTTATTTACGAAGCAAAGGTTTTAACGAAATGAATGTAGATGCGAGTGTAAAAGGAGCATTAGATCTCGCTACACTTGATGCTGCTTTGGGGTTATATTCCCTCGATTTAAAAGGAATCCTGAGAACTGATATTCAGGCAAAGGGTACTTTTAGTGCTTCAAAAAAATTATTTCCTAAAACAAGAGGCGGAATAGCATTACACAACGGCTGGATAAAAACGGATTCCTATCCAAACCCTGTTACTAACATTACTTTTGTAGCCAATGTACTTAACAAAGCCGGTACTTATAAGGATCTGATTGTAGCTATTGCACCTGCTTCTTTTGTTTTTGAAGGAAATCCAGTGTATGTAAATGCTGCACTTTCTGACTTTAATGATCTGGCATATAATGCAAAAGTAAAAGGTGAACTTAATGTGGGCAACATTTATAAAGTATTTGCCAGAAAAGGAATGAACGTTACAGGTTATGCAAAAGCGGATCTTTCGCTTCAGGGAAAACAAAGTTACGCTACATCCGGTCAGTATGACAAATTAAATAACAGGGGCACTATTTTATTAAAAAATATCAAAACAACATCAGAACTTTTTCCAAAAGCATTTTTTATCAAACAGGGAAACTTCAGATTTCAAAACGAAAAAATGTGGTTTGAAAAATTTTATGCCTCTTATGGAAAATCCGATTTCGACATCAACGGTTATCTGATAAATACAATCAATTATTTTTTAGAATCTAATGGAACTTTGAGCGGAAATTTCAATATGAAATCCAAACTTATAAATATTGACGAATTTATGGCGCTTGGAAAAGGCGAAAACAAAGATCGGAATTTAGAAGTTGCCTACGCAAAAGAAGATCATCCTAAATTAAGCGGAGTAGTAATTGTACCAAAAAACTTAAATGTAAACCTTACTGCAAATGCTGATAAAATTGAATACAATGGGCTTGTTTTTAATAAACTTAATGGAAAAACCGGTATTTCTAAAGGAAATTTTTATTTAGAAAATGCTGTATTCAATATTATTGACTGTGCCTTGGTTGTTGATGCTTCCTATAATGATGAATCGCCTACAGCAGCACGTTTTGATGCTCATTTTAAAGCAAAAGATTTTAGCGTTCAAAGAGCCTACAAAGAAATTCCGATGTTTCATGATATGGTCACCGCTGCAGAAAAAGCAGAAGGAATTATCTCTGTGGATTATAAAATTAAAGGTGATTTAAATGGAAACATGAGTCCTATTTATGAGTCTTTTGAAGGAATGGGTACTATAAATTTACGCGATGTAAAAATTAAAGGCCTCAAATTATTTGACGGAATCAGTTCAAAAACGGGACAGGATGGATTGAATAACCCTGATATACAAGGCATTGAAATCAAATCAAGAATTGATAATAACCTCATCCACATTACTCCTTTTACTTTTAGCGTGGCGAGTTTTAAACCCACAATAAAAGGAACGACCAGTTTCGATGGGCTTTTAGATCTTAGAATGCGTTTAGGGCTTCCTCCTTTTGGAATTGTTGGTTTTCCAATTACCATTACGGGTACTCATGAGAATCCTAAAATAAAAATATTCAGTAAAACCGGAAAAGAAATACTAGATGCTGTCTACAATGAAAAAAGCAATAAAGTAGTCAGGAAAGAAAAAGTTAAGGCAAAATAAAAACATCAACGAAAAGATATTTATATAAAATCGTTGTCAAACCTACTAAAACATGAAATTACGTTCAACAGAAAGTTTCTGGCCCCTAAAACATGCGATGGATACGAGTTATCCATCCATAGATTCAGATATAAACACGCAAATTTTAATTATTGGAGGTGGAATTACCGGAGCATTAATCGCTTATAAACTTATTAATGAAGGAAAAAAGGTGGTACTTGTCGACCGACGTGATATAGCTAATGGCAGTACTGCAGCAAGTACTGCCTTGCTTCAATATGAAATTGATGTTCCTCTGCATGAGCTAATAAACTTAAGAGGTTTAGAATGTGCCGTTGACAGTTATAAAAACGGAAAAAAAGCAATTTTCGATTTAAGAAGCATTATTGATGATATAAAGAGTGACTGCCAATTTGAATTTAAAAAGAGTATTTATTTTTGTTCTTTTAAAAAAGACCTTCCTTTTCTAAAAAATGAATTTATTGCAAGAAAAAAGTATGGCTTTGATGTAAATTGGCTAGAAAGATGGGATTTGGAAAAATTTGGATTAAATGCTATCGCAGCTATCGAATCTAATACTGCGGCTGTTCTGGATCCGTACAGGTTTGCGCAGGATTTATTTGTTTATTGCAGAGAAAACGGAATGAAAATTTTTGATCGTACCAATATAACTTCAACCAAAGATTTAAACGGTAAGATGATTGCACAGACCGAAAATAAATATAATATTGTTGCTGATCATATCATACATTGCAGCGGTTACGAAAGCACCGAAACACTTACAGAAAAAGTCGTAAATCTAAAAAGTACGTATGTTATAGCATCTGAAAGCATTCCTAATTTATCAAGTATATTTAAAAATGCTGTTTTTTGGGATACTTCTAAACCTTATTTATACTTTAGGTCGACTACTGACAATCGAATAATAATGGGCGGTGGCGATGAAGATTTTAAAGACCCAAAAAAGCGAGACAAATTTCTACCAAAAAAGGAGAAGTTTCTTTTAAATAAATTTCAAAAAAAGTTTCCCAGAATCAATTTCAAGATAGATTACTCCTGGGCTGGAACATTTGGCGAAACTAAAGACGGTCTGCCTTATTTTGGGAAACCGGATCCGGGTAAAAACGAACACTATATTTTGGGATTTGGCGGTAACGGCATCACTTTTAGCATAATGGCAATGAATTCGATTATGGATTCTATCAACAAAAAAAAGCATCCCGATTTAGAATATTATCGGTTTGGAAGGTAATTTTATCCGTTTAAATCTCAATTCCTACAAATTGGATTATCAAAATGTCGTTTCATTATTTATAACAAAAAAATATTTTTGAAAAAAATGAAAAAAATCACTACAATCTATCTAATTGTAGTTTAATTGTAGTTTTTTTATTAGATATTTAAAATAAACTTGCTGTTATTGAACCATTTTTGTCTACAGATTATGATAAAAAAAATATTAATCCTTCATTTCTTTTTAAATTCACTTTTAAGTTTTTCACAAAACGCAAATGAAAATTTAACAACGTTTATAAAAAATTCAGAAAAAGTTATAATTACTAGTCACGAAGATTTTGAGCTGAATATCCAAAAGCCTGGATACAGTAAAACAAAAATCAGACCTCTATTAAAAAATGAGAAACCTAACAGGAAAATAATAAAAGAACAAATTCAATTAAATTCGAAATTAAAGGGAGAACTAATTGAAATTATTTCAAAACAAAAAAAAGACAGTTTAATATACGATGGTCATTATTGTTTTGAGCCACATCATACCATATTCATTTATATAGAAAAAAGATGATCATACATTGACTTATGTTTTGGATGCGACCATTATTCATGTTTTAAATACCTAAAAATCAATTAATAAGAATTTTTAGTAACTCATAAAGATGGGCTAAAATTGGAAACATTATTCAGAAATCAAAACTTAAACTATAAAATGCGAAAGATAAAATAACGGCAACGGATTTAGGCAATAGGCTTAATGGGAAATTGGTTTTGTATTTGAGAGATTTGGCAAATCCGAAAATAGAGCTTAATTTAGCTACAAATTACGTCTAACACCAAGACGTTGGCTGAAAATTACACCATAAACACAAAAAAAAGTATGACAAAAAAATTATCTTATGTATTTCTATTAACAGTAAGCTTATATAGCTATTCACAGAATTTATTAGTAACAAAAAGAGATTATAGCAATTCCCCGACCTATGTTCACTCCCTTCAAAAATTAAATTCATCAAATGGAACTGTTTTAAATAATGAAAATTTTACAACAAGTTTTCCTAGCAGTTATTCTCCCGAAAGTTTAACATTTAATGCTCAAACAAATGAACTATTTGGTCTCTCGGATGTTATCATTACTAAAAAAAATATCCTCACCAATAGTGAAGCCTCTTTTACATTACCAACAGCAACAGCAACAGATTATGGAGGAATAATAATGGCAAACAATCGATTATTTGTAACTAAAAGGGATTATTCAAACTCGCCTACTTACATTCATTCGTTACAAGAAATCAATCAAACCAATGGAAATGTAATAAGTACATATACTTTAAACTCAAGCATTCCTTCACTTTACAATCGTGATTTATCATTTTCAAGTTCCACAAATGAAATATATGGCTTGTCCAGAAATATTATTTATAAGTACAACATCCTAACCAGTTCAGAAACTACTTTAACATTACCAATAGATGCAAATACTGAATATACAGATATGATTATTGCAGAAAACAGGCTTTTTGTGGTAAAGAGAGATTATAGTGTAAACCCTCAAGTCCACACGTTATTAGAGCTAAATACAACTAATGCATCCGTTATCAACAGTCGTGTTTTCGCAACAAATTTAATAAACTATGGTAAAATTGAAAGTTTAACATTCTTAGCAGACAGTCACGAAATTTGTGGAATTATAAAAAATCAAGTAACATTTGTAGATTATAAAATTGTAAAATATGATTTCATTAATAATACCGAAAGCAGTTTTGATATAACTGCTCAAGCATCTACTGATTTTGGAGAAATTATTTCAACCACAACAGAACAAAATCTATCTGTAAAAGAAATTAATCAAAATATAAGTTTAAAAATATATCCAAATCCTACAAGCAATTTCATAACAGTACAGAACGATAAAAATTCAGAAGCAAATTTTGAATATAAAATTGTTGACATAACGGGCAGATCTGTTAAAAAAGGTAAATCTAAATTTAATGAACAAATAAATATTGAGAGTTTAACAAAAGGGAATTATATCATTCAAATAGAAACTGAAAACAGAGAAAAAACAAACGAAAAACTGATTAAAAATTAAATATTCTGACAACAGCTACAGCGGATTTGGGCAATAGGCTTAATAGAAAATTGGTTTTGTATTTGAGATGACTTGCCTGGCCTGTTTGTTACCTAATATTTTCGACCAAAATTGTGCAAAAAATAAAAAAAGAATAAAATAACGTTTAACGGCTAATTAAAACCCACAGCCAAAACACAAATAGTGTCGGGATAAAGAAAATTATGAGAAAAATTATTTTAGGCTTAATTGCCACGGTTTCAATTTCAAATTTGTCATTTGGACAAGCAACATTAGAACATTCATATACTTCTAATTACAAATTTAAAGATCTCCCAAATGCTTTTAAAACAGAAACTGGATTAAACTATTATACTGTTGAAGGAACTAATATAATGAAAATTTACAATAGTTCACATAACTTAACAAATACCTTATCAATTCCGTTAGATAATAATTATAGATTACATGGCATAATTGGTGCTTCAGATAAATTATTTAATACTAATTCAACAATTGAATTTTTAGTTTTTACATATAACACAATTGATTATGATTATAAGTTAGTGTTAATTGACCAGAATGGTGTTGTTTTACAAAATTTTGGAGAATGTTACGACGCATATATTATTAAAGGTTTATCAGATGATTTCAAACTAGTTACTACTAATCGTATTAATACAAATGGCGGTGACAATAGTATTTACAAAATATATTCTTTGCCAGGCACAACTTTAGGAACAGTTTCAGTAAATAGAGAATCAAATTTATTTATAGGATATCCAAATCCAACAGAAAATAATATAACAATTACAAATAATTTAGAAAATGGTAAAAATGGAACTTTAGAAGTTTTTGACATTAATGGAAAAAAAGTTTTGAATAAAAACGTAATTGGAGAAGAAAACGGAGAAATCAATTTGAATGTAACAGAATTAAGTAATGGTATTTATACATATAAATTAAACGGACAAACAAACAGATTTATAAAAAAATAAAAGAAAAAAAATCAGGTAACAGCGGTTTGCAAAAATTGGGGCTTTGGTCTTGAATTTACACATTGTTTTGTACTTTTGTGTTCATTGATTAATCGAAGTTTAAGCTGATCAAATCTCCAACTTCTGCAAGCCACAAGCCACAAGACGCTATCGCTCATCTGGCAAATCCTAATAATGAGCTTAATTTAGTCCCAAACCCGCTGTAGTACCAGAATCTACATAGTAACTTATCCATCACATAAAGTTAAAAAATAATCAATAACCAAATCTTAGCATCTCAGAGTTCTTAAATTATGCCGTAATAGCCACCTGATTTTGATTGAATTTATATTCTTTTGGACTACAGTTGAATTTTTGCTTGAAGATTTTAGAAAAATAACTTCTACTTGTAAAACCAATGCAATACACTATTTCGGAAATATTTAAATCTGAATTTTTAATTAAAATTTCGGCTTTTAATATTCGCATATGAGTAATAAAATCATTGACCGTTCTGTCATGGATCATTTTAAAACCTTCCTGCAGTTTGTTTGGTGATAAACCCGATTTCTTGCTAAGCGATTTAATGGTAAATTGCTCTTCGGGAGTTTCTTTTATAAGATCTGAAAGCTTTTTTATTTCTTCCATTTCCTTTAGAGTAAGGCAGTTTGTTTCTTTCAAACAATTATTCATATCATCAGAATGCTGCTGAATCTCCATTGCCAGAATAATTTTCAAAATACCTTCTTTCAACAAATTCCGAACAATTCCGGTTTGGGTAACAGCATTTAATTGTTCTATTTTTTCTGCTATTTTCAAATTATATGAACCGAGATAGAAAAAATTTCCATCCCTATTTTTTTCAAAGAAAGTTTCTTTTACTTTAAAATTGAAAAAATTATTTTCAGATGTATCAGTATTTTGAGTTCCTACTACAATTAAAGTAACTCTGGTATTGGTGTTTTTATCGAAAAATAAAATATTATCTTCTTTTTGCTTTGATGAAACTATAGCAGTCTGAAATTTTTTTAACTTTCTTTCAACTCCGGACATTCCAAAACTATGTGATAAACTTCCCTTAGAACAATAAGCAAAATAAACCGGCAAAATATCCGGATTCCCAATACTGATTTTTACATCTTCAGAAAAAGTCATATCAAACTGTAAACAGGAAACTGAATCACTGAAAGAGGATCCTACAATGCTACCTTTGGCAAAATTATTGCTGACTTCTAAGCCATATTCATCTGAATCAAAAATTATTTCTCCTCCTAAGCTTAATGTTAGTTCTTCAAATATATTTTTAATCTTATCGTTATGTATAGTTACTATTTTCATTTGGGCGGATTTAAATTTTAAATATATCTTTAGTCAACAAAACAGATCCATTATTTTAATTAAAAAACCTGAACTACAAAATTCGTTCAGAACACCATTAATTATGTTATATAATTTTTGAGTTTTGTTTTATAATTACTTCTATAACATTCTCTTATTCGTTTAAATATGAAAAGTTTTTCTTTTGCTCCAATTGCTCAACCCAATGCAACAATTCTGATTTTAGGAACAATGCCCGGTACAAAATCACTTGAAATACAGCAGTATTATGGTCATATAAGAAATAATTTCTGGCGATTTATGTTTGAAATTTTGGAGGAAGATTTCTCTACTGATTATAAAATAAGAAAGGCCCTTTTACTGAAAAATAAAATCGCCTTATGGGATGTTTTGCAATTTTGTGATAGAATTGGAAGTCTGGACAGTGCTATTAAAAATGAAATCACAAATGATTTTGAACTTTTTTTTAAGCAGCACCCCAATATTAAAACTATTGTTTTTAACGGACAGAAGGCAGCAGCTTTTTTTAAAAAACATGTTTCATTAAAAATCAATGATTATCATTTTATAACCATGCCTTCAACAAGTCCTGCCAACGCCGGCAAATCATTTGACGCAAAATTCAATGAATGGAAAACCATCAAAGAATTTATATAGGTTTGAATGATATAACATTATGAATTCAAAATGTAAAATATCAGGCAGATGTTTAAATAATTTTATCATTATAAATTTTAAACATATAAATTATGAAAAAGATACTTTTAATAAGCAAAGTAGTTTTAGGAACAGGAATTTTGTTATTGAGTTTAAATTCTTGTAAAAATGAATCAAAACAAGAAGATCCAAAAGAAGTTGCTGAAGACCAAAATGAAGCTAAATTTGACAGCATTGATTCAAAAGAAGATGATTCTGAATTTTTAGTTGATGCAGCAGAAATAAATCTGGCTGAAATCGAAATTGGAAAACTTGCTCAATCAAAAAGTACAAATGCCGAAGTCAAAAAATTTGGTAAAATGCTGGTAGACGAACATACAAAGTCAGCCGGAGAAGTAAAAACTATTGCAGACAGCAAAAATTTTTCATTACCAACTTCGATTACTGAAGAAGGAAAAGAAGAATATAATAAACTAAATGAAAAATCTGGTGTCGATTTTGATAAAAAATTTGCCGATATGATGATTGACGGTCACGAAAAAGCAATCAATAAATTCACTAAAGCCGCAGAAAAAGCAAACGATCCAGAAATAAAAACATGGGCTTCAAATAATGTTGCCGCTTTGACTGCACATCTTCAACATGCTAAACAACTTAAGCAGGATTTAGATAAAAAATAAAATTGGTTACTTTAGATTTATTTAGGTTAAAAGCTATTCTATTTTAGGATAGCTTTTTTTAGATTTACAAGAAAATAATTATGAAAACACAATCTTACAAAAATCATATACGGTTTTACCCACCGCATCATTTTGTATATTATCCAATTTTGATAATGTTCATGCTTTTTGCAATTTACTTTGCATTTACAACTGCTGAGAAACTTTTATGGGGATTTATAACCGTGATTTTTATATTCCTTTTTTGTCTCGCCTTTATGCTGCGCCAGCATTATGCTTTGATTTTACAAAACAGAATCGTTAAACTTGAACTTCGGTATCGCTACTTTGTACTTACCGGAACCAGATTTGAAACTATTGAATATAAATTTACTGAAGACCAGCTTTTTGCTTTTCGATTTGCTTCAGATACTGAGTTTCTATCTTTAATTGATCGTGCACTTGCAGAAAATCTATCCGGCGATGCCATCAAACAAGCTATTGTAAATTGGAAGGGGGATTATAATCGTGTATAACAACACAGGAAACCTACTAATTGAGTATGATTGAGAATAAAAAACTTTTGCGTTCAGCACGAATAATTTTAATCTTCAAAAACGAGTCGTTTAATTTTGTAAATCAAACGACTCGTTTTTTCTTTTATTCTACCTCATATTCTGAATTATCCAATTGAAGCACCACATTTTGATAACGTTTACTAAGCGAGAACAACTGTTCAACAAAAATCATAATGGCTAATGGAATAAAGAAGAATGAAGTTAAGTCTTCTTCATATAAAAAATAGGTTGTTACAATAAAAATTCGGCCATATTCCAGATAATACATCCATTTTCGCTGTTCCAGTAAAGCACCGCAATTCACTAATGTGATTAGGATAAATGCCAATACAAAGACTTTATCAATCCCATCTAAAAGATCAAAATAATAAGTAAAAACAGTTAGAATCAAAGTACAGATTCCTAATTGAATATAAAGGTAATTTCTAAATCGCAATCTTTGATGTGGATTGCTTTTATCCTGCAAAAATCGTTTTTCTAATGTTGGCCTAATATCCTGATCCATGTGTGCAGGACTACCAAAAACAGCTTTCCATCTTACTTTAAAACCCTTTGAGCGTTTCCATAATTCATAAATCTCGAAGTAATAATGAGTATGCTGCCACAGAAAACTATAGCTTTTTAACGGATGGGTTAAACCGTATTTTGGTTTCTCCTCCTCCTCTTGAAAAGTTCCAAAAATACGGTCCCAAAAAGTAAACATATCTCCGTAATTCTTATCTAAATATTTTTCGTCAGAGGCGTGATGTACTCCGTGAATGGAAGGTGTTACAAAAACATATTCCAGCCATTTTATTTTACCGATAAGTTGTGTATGGGTAAAAAATGAATAGGCTCCATGCACAATCAGCATAGTAATAACCATAGCCGGATGAAACCCGACAAGCGGAAGAACACACCAAAAACCAGTTCTTACGACAGCCTGAAAAGTAGTAATTCTGGCAGCAGCAGTAAAGTTAAACTCTTCGCTATGGTGATGTACAATATGTGCCGCCCAGAAAAAATTAACTTCATGCCCAAGCCTGTGATACCAATACCACACAAAATCAGTTGCAAGAATTAAGGCAAACCATACAAAAATATTGCTCGGAATATCCAACAGCCTGTAATTGTTATAAATAAAATAATACAACTGATAAAAACTTGCAGCAATAAAAAGATTGATTAATCTTTCTGCAATACCAATACTAATATTCGAAACCGAGCTTTCGTAATTGAAAATCTCCGGTTTTTTTCTGCGCTGTATCAGCTTATATTCCAAAAATAAAAAAATGAAAAACGCAGGCATTGCAAACGCAAGAAAATTAATATGTTCCATTTTTTAAAAATTATTTTTTGACTCTAAACAACTTATTTTCAATTCTGTTAATGAAAGAAAAGAAATTTTCATTAATTGATTTTAACTGTCTGTCAGACATTCCATTAATAAAAAATTCTTTTCTTATTATGTATAATTCTTAGTTCTGTTTGTATTTTGACGCTTCTAAGGCTATATCTTTTACCGACTGTGTGTCGGCAACTTTTTGCAAAGCAATAATATAGGCAGCGATACGAGGCGTAACGTTATGTTTTGCTGCAACTCTGAAAACAGTTTCAAAACCTTTTTCTAAAATATCTTCCAGTCGCTTGTTAATTTGATGGATTCTCCAGGATTCCAAAAGCGAGTTCTGAAGCCATTCGAAGTATGAAACTGTTACCCCACCTGCATTCGCCAAAATATCCGGAACAACCAGTACATTATTATCATGCAGAATTTTATCCGCATCAGACGAAACAGGGCCATTAGCACCTTCTACTATTATTTTTGCCTTGATATCACCTGCGTTTTTTTGTGTAATTACATCTTCTTTCGCAGCAGGAATCAGCACATCAACATCCAAAAGCAATAACTCTTCATGTTTGATCGCAACTGAATTTGGATAGCCTTTGATACTCTTATTGTTGAGGTTATAATACAAAATCAGTTCCGGAATATTCAGTCCATCCGGATTATAAAACGCTTCTGATACATCGCTTACAGCAACCACTTTTAATCCTTTTTCATATAAAAATAAAGCTGAATGCAATCCAACATTTCCAAATCCCTGAATGGCAACTGAAGATCTGGCCGGTCTTAATTTTAATTTTTGCAGTGCCAGAAGCGTAATGATACTTACCCCTTTTCCTGTTGCTTCTACCCTTCCCAAAGAACCCCCTGAATGCAAATGTTTTCCTGTTACCACAGCATGAATCGTTTTTCCGTGTACTAAAGAAAACTCATCCATTAGCCAGCCCATTTCGTCCGGACCTGTTCCCATATCCGGTGCAGGAACATCTTTTTCCGGACCAAAAATATCAGATAATGCTTTTGTATACGCTCTTGTAATTTTTTCTAATTCTGTTTTTGAATGCTCTCTGGGGTCGCAAATAATTCCGCCTTTTGCTCCTCCAAACGGAATTCCGGTTACAGCAGATTTCCAAGTCATCCAGGCTGCCAGTGCTTTTACCTCATCAAGGTTTACAGCTTTATCATAACGTATTCCCCCTTTTGATGGTCCTAACGCTGTATTATGAATCACCCTGTAGCCTTCAAAATTTTGAATTTTACCATTGTCAAGTGTAATCGAAAAATTTACAACAATTTGTTTTTCCGGTTTTTGTAATTTCTGTATGATCGAATCATCAAGGTTTAAAATATCGGCTGCGATATTAAAACGATCAATCATAGACTGAAAAGGATTCTGTTTAATTATTTCTAGGCTCATAATTTTTTAGGTTTAAGATTTTATTCAATTGATTTTGAAATTTTATATTTTAAAGTCTTCTGTTATGTACAAAAGATATTTACGTTTTCCTGTCTCTCATTACTGTAGCTGCGACATGGGATTTTCATCAGACAGCATTGCATCAGTGTATTGGTGTATTTATTTGATCTCATATCTGTGTTTTTAAATAAATTCTAAAAAAAGCCTTTCACGGGTATGAAAGGCTAAAAAAAAAATAACTAACAAGTACTTTCTCTATTAACGCCATTTCAAGACATGATTCAACATACAGCACATCGTGGAGCTGCAATTGAAAGACATCATATGTTGGCTATAGTTCTTCATTGTTATGGCAAATTTATAAATATATTTTACAAATTCTATAGAATTGATAGAGTTTATTTTAAAAAAAAACAAAAATATTTACAAAAACCTTGTAAATCAAGCTATTACAAGAGAATAAATTTTACCTTATTTGAGAAAAAACAATGAAAAAAATTGCAATTAAGGCTAAAATGACCCCAATAAAATTGGTTTTAGATAATTTTTCCCTGAAAAAAAAGAGACCGACAAGAGTTCCTAAAACAATAACCCCCATATTCATTCCGGCAAAAACTGTCGACGGATTTTCAGAAAATGCTTTATGTGCTTTAAGATAAAATAGTATGTTTCCAAAATTAAAAAGCCCTACCAGTGCTCCAAAAAGAATATTTTTAGAATCAAATTTTACATTTTTGGAAAAATACATATAAACAGCCACAAATGTAGAAACCAACAAAGCAATACAAAAAACAACAAATAATGAAGTTGTGTAAGGTAAAGCGTTATAGAGTGCAATTTGTTTAAAAAGAACATCAATTAAACCAAAACCGCATAAAACTATGGCCGGATAAAGCCATTTATTCTGCTCATTTTGGGTTGGTTTTCTTAAAATCAGTAAAAGTGCAAAAAAACCAGTTACAAGTCCAACTAACTTATAAAGATTGAATTCTTCCTTAAAAATAAACCAGGCAGCCAGTATTGGAATAAAGAGTGATAATCGTTGAGCAGCATCTGTTTTTACAATTCCCATATGTTTAATGGATATTGCTAAAAACAAAAAAACAACAGGCAGCAGAAAACCGATTGCCAAATAAATATTCCACGGAGCGTTTGTGGTAACCTCAACCAGACTTGGAGTAAACGAAAAATAACAAAATAGTAGTGCAAATACATAATTGAAAGTAATTATCTGAGCCGGATTGCAATTGTAATTACGTGTTATTTTAAAAATGACACCAACTGTCACACTGCAAATGATACTTAAAACCAGAAATAACATATTACTATTTTTACTGTAAAAGTAGTATTTAAACTCATTCAAAAAAAGCAGAAGATTACCAAAACTTCCCTCAAACTTTAATGTTCTGTATACTTTTTAATTTTTAGCGGCTACTACATTTTTTACTTTCTTAGCAAAAATATGATTCGAGTTAAAAACCAATACCGCCAGGAAAATAATACTATATGCCAGAATCTGTAGCGGAGTTATTTTCTCTTTATAAACAAAACAAGCCAGACCAAAAGCAATCATCGGGTTAATATTTAACAGCATTCCAACTGTTGAAGAATTGATTCCGCCCAATGCATATAAATTTAAAAACAACGGTATAATTGTAAAAAATATAGCAATGGTTTCGATACAAAAGTAAAACGTAAGTTCAGTAGGTACCGGACCGCTATATACCGGATAAAACGGTACCAGCAACAAAGCCGCCACAGATATATGGAATGTCAGGATAATAAACTTGTCAAAGCCTTTATTAACACGCTGGCTTACTAAATAACACGCATAAGTAAATCCGATAATGATACTAAAAAACATATCCATAATGTCTGCATACGACAACAACAAACAGCCCGAAATACTTAATCCAACCGAAAGCCATTGTGTTTTTCCCAGTTTTTCATGCAGTACAAAATAGGCCAGCAGTGTTGTTAAAATTGGGCAAACCAAATATGCAAGTGAGGTCGCTTTCACACTTACATGGTTCATTACATAAATAAATGTAAACCAGTTGGCCATTAGAAAAAAGCTTCCGCCAATATTAAGTAAGATGGTGTATCTCTTTTTAGAAGCAGATAAAGAATTGAAAACCTCAATTGTCTCCTTAATTTTTTTGCGTTTGAACAAAAAAGCAATTAAGAGCATTAAAATACTACAGCTAAAAACACGGTAAAATAAAATATCCATTGAAGCATATTCATGAATTGGTTTTAGCACAAGACTAAAAAATCCCCAAACGGTGTAAGCAGTAATAGCTGCCAGGTAATATTTTGTAGTTTTCATGATGTTTCTTTTGGTGTATATCTGATGAAGCAAATTTCTTAAAAATAAAACAGCAATACAGATACAGTTTTTGTAAATTGCACCATAACAGTTTTATTTTATGAAATCACTAAAATCGTATAAACTGAAAGAATAAAAATCGCGATACGATGTTTCATTAAACACTATTATCTCATATGAAAAACTCAAACTACCTGTATTTGCAATTTGCCGATGTTATTGAAAAACAAATAAAATCGGGTCTTTTAAGTGTGGGAGACAAATTACCTTCGATTAGGGAAGTATGTGCAGAAACAGGCTACAGCATGAGTACAGTCAGCAAAGCGTATTATGAAATCGAAAGCAGATCTCTAATCGAATCAAGACCACAATCGGGCTATTATGTAAGCAATATTTCGGCAAGAATTGTTCCCGAACCAACAGCCAGCTCCCCTATTCTGACCACACAAAATATTGAAAGAGAAGATTTAATTGATTTGGTTTATGGAAATATGACAGATAAAAACGTTACCATGCTTTCATTAGGTTTTCCATCAAATGAACTTCTTCCGATAGCAAAACTAAATAAGGGTATGGTTCAGGCAATGCGGCAACTACCCAATAGTGGTACCAGTTATGAAGAAATACAGGGCAATGTTAATCTTAGAAAAGAAATCGCACGCTGGTCTTTTGCATGGGGAGGATCTCTAACAGAAGATGACATTATAACTACTCCGGGCTGCGTGAGTGCGATGTCACATTGCTTAATGACGGTTACAAAACCGGGAGATACCATTATTACAGAAAGCCCCGTTTATTTTGGCGTTTTACAACTGGCTAAATCTCTAGGTTTGTATGTTATGGAACTGCCCACCAATATAACAACGGGAATAGAATTAGATGCTTTAAAAAAAGCTATTTCGACTAAAAAAATTAAGGCTTGTGTGTTAATGAGTAATTTCAGCAATCCCTCGGGAAGTATGATGCCTAATGAACACAAGGAAGAAACCGTTCGCTTAATGGAATTACATAATATTCCGTTAATTGAAGATGATATTCACGGTGATTTATATTTTGGCTCAGCCAGACCAACAAATTGCAAAACGTATGATAAAAGCGGAATCGTGATGTGCTGCAGTTCGGTTTCTAAAACTTTGGCACCGGGATATCGTGTAGGCTGGGTTATTCCAGGGAAATTCAAAAAAGAAATTTTACGGACAAAATTATACCATACCATCTCTTCACCTACCATTACACATGAAGTTGTGGGTGATTTTTTGAAAAACGGCCGCTATGAAAATCATCTTCGTAAAATTCGTCAGATTCTGAATCATAATTGCAGTAATTACATCAACACTATTTTAGAATCTTTTCCAAAAGGCACAAAGGTAAGTCAGCCACAGGGCGGTTTTTTTCTTTGGATCGAACTCGATAAAAAAATAGATACTGCCGAATTTTATCATTTGGCCATGAAACACAATATCAGCATTGCTCCCGGTCGTATTTTTTCTTTTCAGGATCAGTTCTCCAATTGTATGCGTTTGAGTTTTGGTTTGCCATGGACAAATGAATTACGCCAATCTATACAAACATTAGGTAAACTGGCTGCCAAAAGTATTTAAAATTAACACATAACGACATCGTTTTTCTTTGTACATAAACACACTCACTAATATACAAACATACAGTTATATTGAAAATCCGGATTTTTCAAGCCTCTTTTAATTTGGACTTTAATCTATTCATCTGTGTATTTAAAATCTCTATTAAAACATAAAAAAACCGGACAGTACAACTACTCACTGACCGGTCAACAATTAAAATACCAAAATTAACTTTAATTTATAAAACAAAATAAGCGTTGCTGTCCACTTTTTTAGGTTCGTCTTCTAAATCAAACTCTTTTAGAATATCAAATTCGCTTTGATATTCATTCAGCATTTGTTTAATATTTTTTTCGATTGTGTTTGCAATAGTCGTAACAGGTGTGTCTGTTGGCCTGTTTTCGAAAGGATCCTGTAAATGAATTGCCATTCTTTCGATTAAAAAGAAAGCAGCGGCAATAGCGACAATTAATGGAATAGCAAACCAGCTCAATACGCTTGTTAATCCAAAAGGCAGTAACAAAATAAACAAACACAGTGTTAATCGGATATACATGCTGTAAGTGGTTGGAAAAATGGTGTTTTTAATTCGTTCACATTTACCCATTTCATCGCATAGTCTCGACAAGGTATTATCAATTTCTACTTGTTGATACATATTGATTCGCTTGTCATTTTTTGCATTTCGAAGATCACGTGCATGCAGCATCAAAATCGCATTTGGTATATTCTGATGATTTTTGATGTACTTTAATTCCTCTTCACTTATCAATCCCTTAAGTGGTTTTATGGCATCTTTATTTCTAAGTGCCTGACCTAAACTATAGCACCATGCAATTTGTCTTTTAGCAAAATTCTCTTTGAATTCACTCGCTCCAACAGAAAAATCAGGATCTTTATAAAAGGTTAAAACCTGGCGGATTAATGTTCTGGAATCATTTACAATTGCTCCCCATACAATTCGGGCTTCCCACCATCTATCGTAAGCCTGATTGGATTTAAAGGCTAATAATAACGATATAATTGTACCAATCATGGTTGGAATAGCAATCGGAATATCTACAGGAAGCGTAACAAAATAGTGATGAAAAACCTCAAATACTATAGTGTATGCGGCTACTAGGGCAAGTTCTACTTTAATTTTCCCGAGAACGTACTTCATTGGTATTCTTTTCTTTAATAACATATTTTCGGTTTTAAATTAATATTACAGGGATTGAGTCTTAGTAATTAATGAATAGCTATAGCTCTGTATTTTTTAATATTTATTGCGTTCAAAGGCTAATTTTTATTCACTAAAACTATTAAACCAGCTCCTCATATAATGAAAGTATCGGAAGTCCGAGTTTTTCATTAATATTTTGTTTTTTTGATTTTTTAAATTTTATTTTTTCTCCTTTTCGGGTTTCAACCAAAAGATCAATTTCGTATTTTGAAATTGCTTCAGATAAAGGCGTCATATTTTCGAGATCTTCAGTTTTTGAAGCCTGACTTACAATTTCATAAGAGAAATTATCATTAAGAAACTGCTGTACATCTTTTACATGCATGTTGGCATTGCTATTTTCAATATAAAGTGCTTTATTGAAATCTTCCCTGAATTGTTCGTTCCCTAAATGCAGAATTGGGCATTTTTGATTTCCTGCCAATTGTATCAGATAATGATGAATACGCTTGGTTTCCTGTTTATACGAATTAGATAAGATTATTAATTTTACAGAAAAATGATCAATAATTCCTCTAAAAACAGGAGAAGAAATCCCGTATTGATTATGAATTTTAATTTTGCAGTTTTGAGTATGATCGATCATATACCTGCAGGTTGCTAAAACCTCTTCCTGACTTTTGGTAAGTCCGGTTCGCATTTCGCGCAAAAAATTAGATGATGAAAAAGAATCGGGAGTTTCTGCAATCATCATTAAAACAATTTCACAATCTGATTTTTTTGCTTGGTTTATCGCCCATTTTACAGCAGAAATTGTATCGTCTTTTAAAGTAGTGGGTATCAGGAAATTTTTCATATGTATAATCTTTTAGTATATACAGACAAAATAACTACCTGAAAATTAGAAGGGTCTTAATCTAAAATTAGAATTTTCTAAGATTCAACATTAGAATTTTTAATATTCCTCTTTTTAATGTTTGATTTGTTAAAAATGATAGTCACAATCGTTCCTTTATCCTGTTCTGATTGTACCTGAATTTCCCCATCGTGCATACGGATAATTTTGGAAGCCAGGGGAAGCCCCAACCCGTAACCAATATATTTGGCTGCAATTTTTCCTCTGAAAAAAGGCTCGTACAAATGCGGGATATCTTCTGGCGGAATTCCTATTCCAATATCATTGATCGAAATTTTTATCGCCTCATTATTGGCTGAAAGCGTTACAAAAACCTCATTATTATCAGAATATTTTACACCATTGGTAATAATATTATTGATGGCCAGTTCTAAAAGTGGTTTGTTGCACGGAATCAACAACAAATTGGAATCTTTAGGGGCAAAATTAAGTTTGATACTCACGCGGTTGTCAGGAAAAATTTTATCCAAATCTGACTTAACTTCCAATAATAACTCATCGATTCGGGCAATATCCAAAACTTGTTTGTTTCCGTCGTACCCTGTTTGCGTTAGCTTAAGAAGGCTTTCAGTTAAATTTCCTAATCTGGAAGCCTGACTGTAAATATTCTCTAATGACTGAACATATTCTGAAACCGGACGTTCTTTCATCAACATAATTTCAGCTTCAGCAATTATGGTTGTAATTGGCGTTTTTAACTCGTGTGATGCATTGTTAATAAAATTTGCCTGAATTTCAAAAGAAGTTTCCAGTCGGTCCAGCATGTCATTGAACGTTTCTGTAAGATCTGAAATTTCATCAGCATTTTTAACTTCCGGCAATCTGTTATGGAGATTCGAAGCACTAATTCTATTTACTTCTTTCGTAATCCTGGCTACTGGATTGATGACTCTTTTTGCCAAAAAGCGTCCTAAAAAAAAGGCCAGGAGTATAAAACCGATGCCTCCAAACAGCAATATCTTTACAATATAAACGGTAGTCGTTTTCCCTCTTCGGTCGCGTGCCCCAACAATTACAATATATTTTTGATCTCTTTCTGTAAAAACCTGACCTAAATAATACTTGCTGTTAATCTCAAAATAATCTTTGCCTGTCTGCAGAATATTGGAGTAAAATTCATTCGGTAGATTTAATTTGGTATTATAATCAAAACTATTGGCACTGTTGATCTTAAGAACATATTCTTCTTCTTCGATAAGTTCTTCGAGCCCGTTTTTCTTTAAATTACTGTAATATTTTATTTTTTCGGGATCATGCTGAAAATGAATAGAAGCCACAATTTTAGACCTGTCTTCAAGTCTTTTTAAGAAATGATAACGATTATTTTCTCTAAATAAAACGAATACAATTATGCTCAATAGCAAAGTACTAAAGGTAGAAAGTGCTACGTAAGTAAAAGTAATTCTTTTTCTAATATCCATTTTATGGCTGTATAACATAACCCAAACCTTTCGTGGTATGAATAAGTTTGGTTTTGAAGGGTTTGTCTATTTTTTTTCTTAAATACGTAATATAAACATCAACAACATTTGTATTCATATCAAAATTAATATCCCAGACATTATCCAAAATCTGATCCCGCGATACAATTCTGCCACTGTTTTTCGCTAAATAATACAGTAATTTAAATTCTTTGGCAGTTAAAATTATCTGTTCTCCATCTCTTTTAACCGTTTTTGCACGGCCGTTTATTTCGAGATCGCCAATGGTGATCACATCGACTCTGTCTATATCCTGATTGGCTCTTCGGTTTAAGGCATTTACTCTTGCATCGAGTTCTCCAAATTTAAAAGGCTTAACCAAATAATCATCAGCACCGGCATTGAGTCCTGTAACAATATTCTCAGAAGTTCCAAGGGCTGTCAGAAGCAAAACAGGTACAAAGTTTTTGCTGGCGCGTAATCTTCTGCAAATTTCAATTCCGTTAATATCCGGAAGCATTACATCTAAAACTACTACATCAAAAGTATAATTATGAATCATTTCCAATGCCGTTTTACCATCCAGAGCAACGCTGACATCGTTATTATTTTCAGCGAATCCTTTTCGTAAAATGGAAAGTAGATTTGGTTCGTCTTCGACTATGAGTAATTTCATTTGAATAAATGTATGAATAACAAAAATAAGGATTGAAACGTAAATACAAATTACTTAAACCTGAATTATGATTTTATTATGAAGAAAATAAAGAAATAAACTACTATTCAAAAGAAATTAATCGCTTTTAAGCCAGCCTGTAATACTCATTCTCGTATTTTGGGTCACCAAAACTTCATGCATCAATTCATTGCTTTTAAAAAACACTGTTTTTCCCTGAGTTGGTGAAATCTTTTGATCATTATTTTCCTGATGAATCATCAATTCCCCACCATCAGATTCTTGCCAATTACTATTGAGATAACTAATCATGGAATATTTCCGACTTGGATTATTTTTAAACTGATCCAGATGTTTTAGGTAAAAATCACCTTTTTCATATAAAGAGTAATGAAATTCATAACCCGTGATTCCGGCGTAACAACTCTCATTTAGATAAATGATAAAGGCCTCGATCTGGGCAAAAAAAGCATTTTCAAAAACATTGTTATGTGTTTTATCTAACCAATAAATAGAATCGCTCCTGATTGCGCCATCGTAAGAAAGCTTTTCTGAATTTCCAATTCCTGCTTCTGACAGCAAACTCTTGTGATTTAAATCAAGTAGATTTTGTTTAAGATTATCAGCTAATTCTTTACTTAAAAAATGCTCTGAAATACCTACTTTATTTTCAATATAACTCGCAATCAAATCTTCGAAACTATTTTCCATTTATTGTTTGGGAAAAACTGCAAATACAGCCAACGTAGCAAGGTAGCCGAAATAAAACTGGTAATGGTTCTTTTTGGAAATAATAAACCCGACAAGTTTTTTGCAACCTGTCGGGGCAGAAAGTGAGTTTAAGAAAAGGATACAAAAACTATTAATTTTCTCTTTTTGTATTGTCTACGATTTTATCAATATAATCCTTAGTCAATTCTAACATAAAAGTTGGATCATCCATAGTTTTAATATAATCTATAATTTCTGAACTACTAAAATTCTCTGATAAAAAATTCTCTCCATTTTTCGTAATCATATAATTTTTATCAGTGCTATTCTCAAATTTTTCAAGACCAATTATAAAATTATTTTCTACTAAAACATTCAGGTTTATCATTATATCAGAAGGGAAATCTGCTCTATCAAAAAACTTCATCAAAGTATAAATACCTCTTATTCAGGGATTTCCTGAAATTAAAAATAAAATTAAAATTTGCTTTTTGGTCAGCATACAATTTATAATTTGCTAATATAACTTCCGTACATATCCTTAAACTGATGGCCTGTTGCAAAACGATCTTTGCTTAGTTTTTTATGTTCTACCAATGCCCACAAAATAAATTCTTTCATGAAATACTGATCTTTTTTATCTAATTGAGATTGATATTTTTTTACTAATATATCTAAAGGAGTAACTTCATCCAAAATATTTTGATATTCGGTATCGGAAGCTTCATCCAGTAATTCGAAACCACTTTCTGCAAAGAACCATTCAATTAAATCAGAATATGGCGTTTTTTCACCGGGTTTTTCTAATTTTTCAATCTTCGGAAAGAAATCAGAAAATAAAGTTTTAATAGCAGAACCTATTAAACTCTGAGCTACAACTGCCGCTCCCTCCTGCTCTCCTTCATACACTAATTCTACTTTTCCTGTAATCGCAGGAATGATTCCAATAAAGTCTGATAAACGAAGTGAAGTTTTATCAACACCAGAAATTAAAGCGCGACGCTCTGCGGTACTAATTAAATTTTCAAAGGCTGTAATACTCATTCTGGCACTTACACCACTTTTATTATCGATGTATTCACTTTCTCGTGCTTCAAAGCTTATTTGTTCTAAAATATCTCTCGCGAGTCCAGGAACATATACTATATCTGCCTGATTTTCATCCAGCTTTGCTTCCTGCTCTGTAATGGTTCTGGCAATTGCTACACTTTCCGGGTAATGTGTAAGGATCTGCGAACCGATTCTATCTTTTAAAGGTGTTACAATACTTCCTCGATTGGTATAATCTTCAGGATTTGCCGTAAAAATAAATTGCATATCAAGCGGCATTCTCAACTTAAAACCTCTAATCTGAATATCTCCTTCCTGTAAAATATTGAATAATGCTACCTGAATCCTGGCTTGTAAATCCGGCAATTCATTAATCACAAAAATACAGCGATTCGCTCTCGGAATCATTCCGAAATGTATCACGCGATCATCTGCGTAAGATAACTTCAAATTGGCAGCTTTTATAGGGTCAACATCTCCAATTAAGTCAGCAACCGTTACATCTGGCGTGGCTAATTTTTCAAAGAAACGCTCACTCTTGTGCAGCCATGAAATTGGGGTTTCATCCCCTTTTTCTGCAATTAAATCTTTAGCAAAGCGTGAAATCGGATTGAAAGGATCGTCGTTAATTTCAGAACCCGTTACAAACGGAATATATTCATCTAATAATTCGATCATTTTACGCGCCAGTCTGGTTTTAGCCTGACCGCGAAGTCCTAATAAATTAATATTATGACGGGATAAAATAGCGCGTTCCAATTCCGGAATTACGGTATTCTCGAAACCATGAACACCTTCAAAAACCGGTTTTGCAGATTTGATTTTTTCACGCAGGTTATTTCGCAATTCGTCTTTTATACTTATGCTTTTATATCCTGCAGCTTTTAATTGTCCTAATGTCTTTATATTGTTTATTTCCATTTTTATTGAAATATCGATTGTGTTATTACATTTTGATTTAGAATGGTGTTAGATTCACAGCAATGCATCTCTACAAAACCTTTAAAACTTAACGAACCCTTTTCTTCCTATTCGTTTCATAATCCTCAAAAATCATTTCTCCCAACCCCTTTAATCCGGTGTAAAATGCTTTTCCCTGATTGGCTTCGGTAAAATGATTCACAAATCGCTGTAAATAAGGATCTCTGGCAATCATAAAAGTTGTAATCGGAATGTGTAATTTTCTAGCCTGCTGTGCCTGTGTGTAGCATTTATCAACAATATATTCGTCCAGACCATTGCTGTTCATATAATAAGATCCGTCACGCTCACGTACACAACTTGGTTTGCCGTCGGTAATCATGAAAATTTGCTTGTTTGTATTTCGTTTTCTACGCAAAATATCCATTGCCAATTGTAAACCTGCAACGGTATTGGTATGATAAGGCCCAACCTGCAAATACGGCAAATCTTTAATTGGAATTGTCCAGGCATCGTTTCCAAAAACCAAAATATCAAGTGTATCTTTTGGATAACGTGTTGTGATTAATTCGGCCAAAGCCATTGCTACCTTTTTAGCAGGTGTGATCCGGTCTTCGCCATACAAAATCATACTGTGACTAATGTCAATCATTAAAACGGTACTCATTTGTGCTTTGAACTGGGTTTCTTCAACAACCAGGTCATTTTCGGTCAGCATGAAACTTTCAGCGCCATTGTTTATTTGGGCATTTCTCAAACTTTCTGTCAAAGAAATACGTTCTATACTGTCTCCGAAATTAAACTCACGGAATTCACCGGTATGTTCATCTCCGTTTCCGGCATGTTTGGTTTTGTGATTTCCGCTTCCTGCGCGTTTTAAATTTCCGAAAATCTGATCTAAAGCCTGCTGGCGAATAGCCCTTTCTGTCTTTGCTGTTATTCCAAAACCGGAAGTTCCGTCAGGTTTTGCTTCGTCCTTAATATATCCTTTTTTCTTGAGATCTTCAATAAAATCATCGATTGAGTAATTTTCGTCTGTTAGCTTATATTCCTTATCTAACTCACGAAGCCAGTCAATAGCTTCGTCAAAATCTCCCGAGGTATGGGTAATTAACTCTTTGAAAATGCCAAAAAGTTTTTCAAACGGAGACTGAAAAGGTGCTTCGTACGTCTTGAAATAAAAACCTTTTTTAAATTCGTTTTTCATAATTTTAAAAGTACGTTTTTTTAGAATTATGAAAAAAGAAACGTTTACTAATTTTTAGTTAAAGTATTTAAATAAAACGAACAGTAATTAGTGATGATACTGACAATTATTCAAACTTCCCATCAAGATAAAACCATGCACTATTTTCAAATTTAAAAGTCGAAAACTCATAATGTTCTTGAGGTTTTTGACTACTGTCTAAAAAATAAGCTTTGAATTCGACCGTATTTTCGGTAAAACTTAGAATTTCCAGTTTTTGCCATTTATTGTTCACTGCCCATTTCAAAATTTCACTTTTTGAATAAAATTTTCTTTCTGAAACATAAGTCGTTTCTAAAAGATAATCGGCATTATGAGTCGCGTAAGCCGAATATCTCGAACGCATCAAAGCTAATGCTGTTGGGGCTTTTTGATGCTTTTCAAGATACAATCCGCAACATTCCGCGAACAATAAACCGGTATCGCAAAGGCATTTTTTATTCTCCATCAACCTGCTCTTCGCCATTAAGTTTTACATGCAGCTGATTCAATAAAACCTGATATCGGCTTATTTCTCTCAACTCTTCATCTTCTTCTGCAAAATCCAGCATTTCATCTAATACTTCACTTACATCAAGTAATTTATTATTCGCTTCTCTATTATTCTCTGCAGCAATCAAATCAATGATTTCCTGTACGCTTGCCTTTAAACTCTCAAATTTCGTATTCATATTTTTTGTTGTTACTTTTTGTTTGCTTCGCCAGTTGGACTAAAGTCTCGGGTCAGGTTTCAGGTTGCGTAACGTAACTTGAAACTTTACTCTTCAGTTTTGTTTTCGTTAAACTTTTTAATAATTTCTTTTAGCTTTTCTTTCCTTGCAATTTCTGCCTGTTTTACTTTGTTTTGGGCTTTATGCAATTTGTCATTATGCTTCTTGATATTCCTTTCGTTGTTGCGTCCCATTATATTTCTCTTTTAATTTCGTCTAAAGTCTTCCCGGTATAAATCAATTCATCAATGATTTGCTTTCTTAAATCTGCAATATCATCATAGTCAAAATGTTTTGCCCAGGATGTCAGCTGTTGCAGATTCCGGATTTGTTTGATACGCTTTGTAGTTTCAAAACTCGTTCTCAGAATTGCTTTTTTATCATACTTCGGATTATTTTTGTGCTGATAAGTTACGGTGTTTTTACCATAATCCGCTTCGATATAATACAACTTTTCTTCAGCAGTATCAGGATAAAATTCATTCCAGGCGGCAAAACCTGTTTTTGTTTTAGAAGGAGTTTCCGGCTCCATAGCAATTAATCTCCACTTACTGTTAGCTAATCTTCCCCAATGATTCGAAACACGGTACATTCCGGCTTCGGTATAATAATAAGTGCTTCCTGCTGAACTTTCAAACTGAACTTTCAATCCTTTAATGGCTTCCGGCACGACTTCATTAAAAACACAAAATGTATTTTTAAAGGAATTAGGATGTGGCTTAAAGTTTTTTTGCATGTGCAAATATACTGAGATTGCCGAACTTAGTTGCTATCTTTTATTCTCATTTTGTCACTTCGACGAAGGAGAAGCCACACTGGTTGCTCACCCTCAGTGATTTCTCCTTCGTCGAAATGACAAGTTTGTCGTTACGTTTTGATAAAAAATCACAGATATACACATTTAGAAGATAAAAAAGCTTTTGCGATTCTTTGCGTTAAAATTAACCAGCTAATTTGAACAGAATATTGATTAACTTTGCCCCCTCAATTTAAAATAAAAAACTTATGTCTAAGGATTCACAAGAAAAAATGCCTCAAAAAGGAGTTTACACCGGCATCATCGAAAAAGATGAAAACAACAATTATTTTTGTGGTGAATATCTTTTAGATTATAAAATTGCACATTCAAACTTTACTATTGGAGATTGGATTACAATTAAATCGGTTATTGAAAACCCAAGCGATATCAGTTATGATAAATATCCGAAAAAATCGAAAAACTTCGATAAGGCAAATCATAAACCTGAAAACAAATAATTACTTAAGTTTTAGCTTAAATCCTAAAATATATTATAAAAACAAGTGCCCTAGCCCCGATAGAAGTGGAAATCCTTTTATGCCGGGGTTCGGCATGAAAGATTAGAACGGATAGCGGGAACAGCTCCTTATTTTTTACATTTCCTAATTGACTCATTATCTAATTTTTGCTTATTTTCTGAATATTTTTTCTATCAAAAGTAAAAAGTTAAAAAAAAGTGTACCTTTGCAAAAAATTTGTCTTTTTGAACAATTAACATCAATTTCAAACTAATAGACAAGTAGTTACCTTTATTTATGAAAAAAATAGTTGAATACAGAAAGTTACTAAACGTAGACAAAACTGCAGAATTAAAAGATTTAAAAACCATTTATCGTAATGCGATGAAAGAATCTCATCCTGATAAATTTCAGGGAGATGATGCTGGTTTGAAAGCTGCAGAAGAAAAAAGTAAAGCTATCATTGAGGCATATCACTTTTTAGTAAGTATTAATCCTGAGACGATTAAAGCTAATTTACCTGAATATACTGAAACGATTTCGACTTGTTCAATTACAGATTATAAGTTTGTTGAAGGTCGTTTGATCATCGATTTTTCTAACGGAAGTGTTTACGAATATATTAGTGTTCCTAAAGCAACTTACGTGAAAATGGTTAATGCAGATTCTCCGGGAAGATTCGCAAAAAGACACATTTTAAACTCTTTTACCTGGAGAAAGAAAACAAATCAGGAATAGAGATTCTACAATACTATTTTCAAAAGCATTCTGACACCAGAATGCTTTTTTTATGCTAAAAAGTGATAAAATCATTGATTTAATTCTGAATAATAAAATTATTAGCTGTTTTTTAATTAAAAAAAATCAATTAAAACACTATCTATAAAGCAGTTGACATAAAAAAAACTATAACAAAATTTTAGGTAGTAAAATTATTGATGTTCTATATTTTTAAATACTTTTGTTGCACAAATCAATTAACTAATTAATTTTTTATAATGAAAAAAATATTTTTTTTACTTACCGCTTCTGCAGCGATAATTTCTTGCAGTAAAGTTAAAGACGGAGAATTCCTTATTACCGGAACTGCAAAAGGAATTGAGAACGGAAAAACAATAATTCTTCAAGGGCAGGATCCAACAACAATGGCTCCTTTAGCACTTGACACTGTAAAAGTTGAAAATGGAAAATTTGAAATAAAAGGAAAAGTTACTGAACCTGCTTTTCATACTTTGATTGTTCAGGATTTACAAGGTCCGGTTCCGTTTATCTTAGAAACTGGTGAAATTAAAATTGACGTTGATAAAGATAGTATTCACAAATCAAAAATTTCCGGAACTTACAGTAATGACGAGTATGTAAAATTCAACGAAGATCTTACTAAAGTTCAAAAAAGATTAATGGATTTTCAGAAAAAAAACACTCAAACTATGCAGGCTGCTCAGCAAAAACAAGACACAGCAGTTATCAATGGTTTAATGAAAGAATATATGGCTATTCAAACTGATGTTCAGGCTGAATCTAAAAAGAAATACACAGCTTATGCTGAAACTCACCCAAAATCATTTATCTCAGCTTTAATTATCCAAAGTTTAATTAATGACCCTGCGGCAGATTTCAAAAAAACAGAAGCTTTATACAACTCTTTAGATGAGTCTTTAAAAAACACAAAGCCAGGAAAAGCTATTAAAGAAAAAATTGGCCAAATGAAAATGCCTGCAGTAGGTGCATCAGCTCCTCCGTTTGGCAGCGCTAAATGAAGATCAGATTTTTCAGCTCCTAATCCTGAAGGTAAAACAGTTTCGCTTAAAGAAAGTTTAGGAAAAGTAACAATTGTAGATTTTTGGGCTTCATGGTGCGGACCATGCAGAAAAGAAAACCCAAATGTTGTAGCAATATACAAAGAACTGCACTCAAAAGGACTGAACATCATAGGTGTTTCTTTAGACAAGGAAGCATCAGCCTGGAAAGAAGCCATAGCAAAAGACAATTTAAGCTGGACACAGGTTTCAAACTTAAAATCCTGGGAAGAACCCATTGCAAAGCAATATAATGTACAATCTATCCCCGCAACCTTTATACTTGATTCATCAGGAAAAGTCGTTGCACAGGATTTAAGAGGTCCTGAATTAAGAGCAAAAATTTTAGAGCTTTTAGCAAAATAACACCAATAAAAAAACTCCAGATGAAAATCTGGAGTTTTTTTTATGTCTAAAAGTAAATTTTTAATTACTTTACAAATTCAATTTTTTGAACTTCTTCTTCGTTAACACTATCAAAGAATCCTTGTTCATTCATCCAGTCATCACTAAATACCTTACTCATGTAACGAGATCCGTGATCAGGAAAAATAGCAATAATATTACTGTCTTTTGTAAATTCTCCTTCTTCTGCGTACTGCTTAATTGCCTGCATTACAGCACCGGAAGTATATCCTACAAACAAACCTTCTTTACGGGTAATTTCTCTGGCTGTATGAGCACTCTCTTCATCCGTTACTTTCATAAACTTATCGATAATATCAAAATCAGTCGCTGAAGGAATTAAGTTCTTGCCTAAGCCTTCAATTCGGTATGGATATATTTCTTTATTATCGAATTCTCTTGTTTCATGATATTTTTTCAATACCGATCCAAAAGCATCAACACCTAAGATTTTAATATTTGGATTTTGTTCTTTTAAGAATTTTGCAGTCCCTGAGATTGTTCCCCCGGTTCCGCTACAAGCAACAAGGTGCGTAATTTGTCCTTTGGTCTGTTTCCAAATTTCAGGACCAGTAGTATTGTAGTGTGCATCAATATTTAGCTGATTAAAATATTGATTGATGTAAACAGAACCTTTTGTTTCTTCATGTAAACGTTTTGCAACGTTGTAATACGATCTTTCATCATCTGCTGAAACGTGAGCCGGGCAAACATAAACCTTTGCTCCTAAACTTCTCAACATGTCAATTTTATCTTTGGATGATTTTGAGCTTACTGCCAATATACAGTTATAACCTTTTATAATACTTACCATCGCCAAACTAAAACCTGTATTTCCGGATGTTGTTTCAATTATGGTATCACCTGGAGATAAAATCCCTCTTTTCTCAGCTTCTTCAATAATATATAATGCTATTCTATCTTTTGACGAATGTCCCGGATTAAAAGCTTCTACCTTTGCGTAGAAATTTCCTTCTAACCCTTCGGTGACTTTATTTAGCTTAATAAGTGGGGTGTTACCTATTAACTCTAAAACATTATTATAAGCATTTATTTCTTCTTTCATAAAAAAATAGTTAATCAAAGGTAATTTTAAATAACCTTGATAGGTTGCAAATTTAACAAAAAATTTCTAATTAGCTTTGTATTTTCTCTAAATCTAATAAAAAACTAAATTCCTTTGCTAAGTCTTTTAAAGCTTGGAAACGCCCTGAAGCCCCGCCATGACCAGCATCCATGTTAGTATCTAAAAACAGCACAGTGTCATTTGTTTTTAAACTCCTAAGTTTGGCCACCCATTTGGCTGGTTCCCAATATTGAACCTGCGAATCATGCAATCCGGTAGAAACATACATATTAGGATATTTTTGCTCTTTTACATTATCATATGGTGAATACGATAACATATAATCATAATATTTTTTATTATTCGGGTTACCCCATTCATCATACTCACCTGTTGTCAGCGGAATACTATCATCCAACATTGTCGTAATAACATCTACAAAAGGCACCTGAGCAATAACTCCGTTATACAATTCAGGGGCTTCATTTACGATAACGCCCATCAAAAGTCCTCCGGCAGATCCTCCCTCTGCATATAAATGTTTAGCAGAAGTATATTTCTCGTTTATTACAAATTTAGAGCAATCAATGAAATCTGTAAAGGTATTTTTCTTTTTTAACAGTTTTCCATCTTCATACCATTGCCTTCCCAAGTCCTCACCTCCCCTAATATGAGCTATAGCGAACACAAATCCGCGATCAAGCAAAGAAAGTCTTGTTGATGAAAAATAAGTATCCATCGTGATTCCGTATGAACCATACGCATATAGCAATAACGGATTTTTGCCATCTTTCTCTAGTCCTTTACGGTAAATCATAGAAATAGGCACTTTAACTCCATCTCTCGCTGTTACCCAGACTCTTTCTTCGATGTAATTGTTTTTATCAAATTTACCACCTAAAACCTCTTGCTCTTTTAAGATTTCTTTAGTTTTAGTTTTCATATTAAAATCAATTACAGACGATGGTGTTGCCAGCGATTGGTAGCTGTAACGCAAAACATCCGTATCAAAATCAACATTTGTTGTAGTATAAGCGTTATATGTTTCACTTCCAAAAGGCAAATAATAATCCGGTTCGTCATTCCATGGCATGATTCGGATATGATTTAAGCCGTTTGAGCGTTCTTCAACCACTAAATAATTTTTGAATATTTCGATATCTTCCAATAAAACATCTTCACGATGTGGAATAACATCTTTCCAGAATTTTTTCTCTGTTCTGTTTTCTGGCGTTTTCATCAACTTAAAGTTGGTTGCCTTATCTTTATTGGTCAAAATATAAAATGAGTCTTCGTAATGCGAAATACTGTATTCTAAACCACGAACACGTGTCTGAAATACTGCAAATTCACCATCAGGATTATCCGAATTTAAAATCCTGTATTCTGTCGTTAAAGTACTTCCTGAACCAATAACAATATATTTTCTTGATTTTTCTTTACTTACTGATACATTAAAAGTATCATCTGTTTCATTAAAAACCAAAACATCAGTTGCAGCATCTGTATTTAATTTATGTCTGAACACTTTATCAGATCGTAAAGTAACTTCGTCTTGTCTGACATAAAAAATGGTATTGTTATCATTTGCCCAAACTGATTCTCCAGTTGCATTTTCTATTTTATCTGCGAGAATTTCTCCGGTTTCTAAGTTTTTAATCTGAATTGTGTAAATTCTTCTCCCCACAATATCAACAGCAAAACTCGCAAATTTGTTATCGGGACTAACACTTAAGCCTCCTAATTTAAAGTAAGCATGATCTTTTGCCAATTCATTGCAATTAAACATGATTTCTTCTTCAGCAGAAAGACTTCCTTTTTTTCTTGAAAAAATAGGATAATCCTGTCCTGTTTCAAAACGGGTAATATAATAATACCCATTATAGAAATATGGAACAGAAGAATCATCTTCTTTAATTCTGCCTTTCATCTCCTCGTATAAAGCATCCTGAAGACCTTTAGTGTGCGAAGTCATACTTTCGTAGTAGGCATTTTCCTGTTTTAGATAATCAATAACCTCCGGATTTTCTCTGTCATTGAGCCAAAAATAATTATCGATTCGGACTTCTTTATGCTTTTTTAATGATTTAGGAATTAATTTGGCTTGTGGAGCCGGTATATTGTTTAGCATTGATTGGGCATTAGTTTTTATATAAGACAAGGCAAAAATAACACATAGAGAGTAGAACAGGATTAATTTTTTCATAAAATATTACTTTATTATATATTGTAATAAACTAATTTTGTTGAAATAATTTAAAATCAACAAAAATGGATTTAATGGGAATGATGGGAAAACTTAAAGAAACCCAACAAAAAATTGAAGATACAAAAAAACGCTTAGATACAGTTTTAATTGATGAGCAAAGTGCCGACGGATTATTAAAAGTAACATTAACAGCAAACAGAAAAGTAAAATCAATTTCTATTGATGACTCTTTACTTGAAGATAAAGAACAATTGGAAGATTATTTAATTGTAACGCTAAATAAAGCAATTGAAAAAGCAACCAGGGTAAACGAACAAGAGCTTGATGCTGTTGCTAAAATGGATATGCCAATGATTCCGGGAATGGATAATCTTTTTAAGTAATCTAAACCACATATGAAACTAACATACAAAACTCTGGCAATTACTTTTGCCAGTTTATTTTTATTTTCCTGTGTAAATGATTCATCAAACCCAAAGGATGAATCAGTTAAAGATGATTTTAATTTTTTAGCAGTAACATTTGCAGGAAAAATAAACAAAATTGGAAACAACAGTGGACAAATTACGTCTTATTCAGAATTTGAAGGACTAACTTCTAATACAATAAATCTAAACACAGTCACTTCGAGTACTGATAAGATTTTTTTAGTCGAATATCATCCACCCTCAAATAAGATTTTTGTTTTTGATAAAAAAACAAAAAAAACGACCTCTAAATCATTAGTTTTCCCAACTGAAGTAACTGGTCCAAATCCATCAATTTCTGCACTTATATGGGATAATTCGAAAAAAATTCTTCATGGAATAATTGTACCAAACACCTATATTACACCTGTAAATAGCATATCGTATTATGTAAAAATCAATCCAGATACTTTTGAAGTTTCATATTCAGGTTTAAGTTTCGATCAAACTGCTTCCTTTTCGACTTTTTTAAATGGAAATAAATTATATAGTTCTTATAACAATCAGGACACTTATGAAATTGACACGGAAAACAACACTGCAAAAAAGGCATTATTCAACAATACCAATTTTTCATTTTTAAAAGCTGCTGTTTTTTCAAACAACTCAGTATACTGCATAACAAATAAAACAGGTGTCGTAGGCAATACAATTGTAAAAATTGATTTAACAAACAATACTTCCGAAGATTTACTACCTAACGACAATTTAGGATATACATATCTTAACGGACCTGGATACATCGACAAAAATAATAATGAATATATATGCTGTGTACAAAAAGGATCTGAAATATTTGTTCTTTTAAAATTTAATGTTTTGTCTAAAACTTATAAATATTTCGAACTAAAATCGGATACTTCAATTGACAGTAATTTCATAATAGTAGATCAAATAAATTAAAAAAGGCAGGTAAATCCTGCCTTTTTTAATTTATTTGATCTTAACTTTAAAACTTCTGAAGCGTCTCAATAACATAGGTATGCATTACTTCTTTATAATCCAAATGTGTTACAATTCTAAGTTTATTGTGCCCCATAGAACTAATAAGAATATTTTTCTGTTTTAATTTCTCTATTAAAAGTTTATCACTATACCCTTCTGCCAGAGAAAAAATTAAAATATTAGTTTCTACAGGTTCGATTGCCGCAATCCATGACTTAGTACTTAAAACTGCTGCTATTTCCTTTGCTCTGCGGTGATCTTCGGCTAGTCTTTCAATATTATGTGCCAACGCATACAATCCTGCTGCAGCTAAATAACCAACCTGACGCATCCCACCTCCCAGTATCTTCCTGATTCTTAACGCCCTGTGAATATCTGCTTTAGTCCCCAACAGGATTGACCCTATCGGAGCCCCTAATCCTTTTGATAAACAAACTGAAATAGTATCGAAAATAGCTCCAAATTCTTTGGGATTCTGCCTTTTTGCAACCAATGCATTCCAAATTCTAGCTCCATCCAGATGGAACTTCAAATTATTGGCATCGCAGACTTTTTTTATTTCCCATAAATCTTCCAGTTCATAACAGGCACCACCTCCTTTATTTGTAGTATTTTCCACACAAACTAAACTCGTTAACGGACTGTGATAAAACTCCGGATCATTAATTGCAGCAGCAACTTTTGCCGCATTTATCATTCCTCTGTCTCCATCTAATAAACAGCATGAAACTCCGCTATTAAAAGAAACTCCACCGCCTTCATAATGATAAACATGAGCATACTTGTCGGCGATTAATTGTTCTCCGGGTTGTGTGTGGAGTTTAATTGCGGCTTGATTCGCCATAGTTCCTGACGGAAAAAAAAGCCCAGCTTCCATACCAAAAAATTCAGCTACCCTGGTCTCTAATTCGATAACCGTCGGATCTTGTCTATATACATCATCGCCAACATGAGCGTTGAACATATACTGCAGCATTTCGTAGCTAGGCTTGGTAATAGTATCGCTGATTAAATTTATTTCCATATTCTAAAAACTATATCTTATTTTTGTAGTGCAAAATTACGTATAACTGATAGTTATTAACAGCGAGTTTTAATAAATTTTAACTTGCGGTTTATTACTCAACCAAATTAACGTAATATTTGTAAAAAAAATATAAAACTACTATTAATTTATGACAACAGCCGAACAAGTAAAAGGTATTGTGGAGCGCCTAGGTGCGTTGAGGAGGTATCTTTGACGTTGATGCCAAGCTAATCGAAATTGCAAACGAAGAAGAAAAAACTTTTGCTCCTGATTTTTGGAACAAACCAAAAGAAGCAGAAATCATTGTAAAAAATCTTCGAAACAAAAAAAAATGGATCGAAGATTACAATAAAGCTGTCGAACTCACAGATGAACTTCAGCTTGCTTATGATTTTTATAAAGAAGGAGAACTTTCTGTAGAGGAATTGGATGAAAATTACAATACAACGCAGCTGCACATTGAAAACATCGAATTTAAAAACATGCTTTCTGACGAAGGCGACAGCCTTAGCGCTGTAGTTCAGATTACTGCCGGTGCCGGTGGGACAGAAAGTTGTGACTGGGCTGGAATGCTGATGCGTATGTACATGATGTGGGGAGAAAGTTATGGCTATAAAATAAAGGAACTTAACTTTCAGGAAGGTGATGTTGCCGGAATAAAAACCGTAACTTTAGAATTCGAAGGTGATTATTCTTTTGGCTATCTGAAAGGTGAAAATGGTGTACACCGTCTGGTTAGAATTTCACCTTTTGACAGTAATGCCAAACGACATACATCATTTGTATCTGTTTATGTCTATCCTCTTGTCGATGACAGTATTGAAATTGATATTAATCCTGCGGATATTGAGATTACAACTTCTCGTTCCAGCGGTGCCGGAGGGCAGAACGTAAACAAAGTTGAAACGAAAGTCCAATTGGTACACAAACCAACCGGAATTCAGATTCAGTGTTCAGAAACACGCTCCCAGCAGGATAACAGACAGCGTGCCATGCAGATGCTTCGTTCTCAATTGTATGAAATTGAATTGAAAAAACAGCAGGCCCAACGTGCAGATATTGAAGCCGGAAAGATGAAAATCGAATGGGGCTCGCAAATACGTAATTATGTAATGCAGCCTTATAAATTGGTAAAAGATGTTCGTACCGGTTATGAAACCAGTGATGTTGATGGTGTAATGAACGGAAATATTGATCCGTTTTTAAAAGCTTTCTTAATGATGATGGGGCAAAAAGAAGAGGAATAAATTTAATCCATTTAAAATTTTTACCGTTAAGGCATTAAGATTCTAAGCATTGCTTAGCTTATTTTTCTTAATACCTTAACGGTTAAACTTCAAAAAATAATTTCATTTAAAGTATACTATTATGATTAAATGGGCAGACGTAATTCATTTTACAAATAAAGGAAATCCAACTCCGGACAATAGAGTTGAGAAAACAGAAGAAGAATGGAAGCAGCTTTTAACTCCTGAAGAGTATCAGGTAACACGTTTAAAAGGCACTGAAAGATCTTTCAGTTCTGAACTTTGCAGTCTGTTTGATCCGGGAATATATGAATGTAAATGTTGTGGTACTTTGCTTTTTGACGCATCTGAAAAATTTGAATCCGGAACCGGCTGGCCTTCTTTTACGCAACCAATCAAAGAAAATGCTATTGGCTATCATGCCGACAAATCATACGGAATGATTCGTGTTGAAGTAGTCTGCAATACCTGCGATGCACATTTAGGGCATGTTTTCCCTGATGGACCTGAACCAAGCGGTCTAAGATATTGCATAAATGCTGTTTCACTTTCTAAAGTAAAATAATGAAAAACACCAAAGGAATTCCTTTTAAAAATGAATTGCTTTTTTTTATTCTTCCATGCTTAACAAAAAATTGTAAGTTACTGCTTATCAATAACAAAATCACTCATTTTTACTTAGTAAAAATACTGAAGTAAAGTCTGTTATAGTTTATATCCTCCAACAAACACGATAAGCAAAATTAAAAAATCATAGAAAATAACTTAATAAATGTTAAAATTTCAATATATACTCATAATTTTAAACAAACTAAAAAAAAATATTAGGTAATTAAAATCTAATTGGTTTTATTTGGCAAAAAATAACCTATTAAGCAATTAATTCATTAGATGAAATCCTATTCAATTCAAGAAATTAACGAAGTCATAAAAGGCGTAATTTATGGCACTACATCTCAGTGTATTACAGCTACAGAGCAATTAGATAAAGCTACCTCTAGTGATATCTCATTTATAGGGAATAAAAAATACGAAAAATTATGGGAAGGTTCGAAAGCTTCCATTGCAGTTGTTAATGAAGACATCTCTATTGAACCTGGAGAAAATCGTGCTTTTATTAAAGTTAAAAATGCTGATTTGGCGATGTCACAGATTTTAGCTCTTTTTGCTCCGCCTACACCGGTATTTCACAATAATATTCATAAAACAGCAATTATCGATGAAACAGCTATTGTTGGCGAAGGTGCAAGAATTGGCGCTGGCTGCTATATTGGTCCAAAAGTAGAAATTGGAGCAAATGTTACAATCTATCCAAATGTTACAATTTTAGACGAATGTACTATTGGCAAAGACACAATTATATGGTCCGGAGCAGTTGTTCGTGAACGTTGTCATATTGGTAACGATTGTATTATTCATCCAAATGCAACAATTGGAGCAGATGGTTTTGGTTTCCGCCCTTGCAGTGAAAAAGGTTTGGTGAAAATTCCACAAATCGGAAATGTAATTATTGGAAACGGAGTTGAAATTGGAGCTAATTCATGCGTAGATCGCGGAAAATTCAGTTCAACTGTTCTTGGTGATGGCTGCAAAATTGATAATTTAGTTCAGATTGGACATAATAGCAAATTAGGTAAATTTTGTATAATGGCCGGAAATAGTGGTTTAGCCGGTTCTGTAACTTTAGGAAATGGCGTTATTATTGGCGGAAGCGCTTCTATAAAAGATCATACTACAATTGGCGACGGAGCTATTGTTGGTGCGGGTTCAGGTGTAACGGGAGATATTCCGGCAGGCAAAACAATGCTTGGATATCCTGCTGTTGAAGCACGTGATGCCTTGAAACAATGGGCTATTTTAAAACGATTGGTTTGTGATTCTAAAAAATAATCTAAACATATTTAAATATTCAAAAAACAGAAGTTTCGCTTCTGTTTTTTTGTTTTATAACAAGTTCAGAATATTCTATTTTCCTCCTGAAATCATTTATTCTTTTGAATATTTAGGACACTCTTTTCATTCCTTCTTCAGGAAATATTTTATTATGTAGGTTTCAATTGATTTTGTAAATTAGCCAACACTATTTTGTAAAAACATCAATTTCTTATGGATTTAAACTTCAATAAAAACGAAGATCACAATAAACTATTACTTTCCGAATTGAAACAAAAATTTGCCAAAATAAAATTGGGCGGAGGCGAAAAACGCATTCAAAAATTACACGCTGAAGGTAAAATGACTGCTCGTGAACGTATTGATTATTTGTTGGATGAAAATTCTAAAAGCATAGAAATTGGAGGTTTCGTTGGAGAAGGAATGTATGCAGAACATGGCGGATGTCCTTCTGGGGGAGTAGTAATCAAAATAGGATATATTCGAGGAAAACAGTGTATCGTTGTCGCTAATGATGCTACTGTCAAAGCAGGTGCCTGGTTCCCAATTACAGGAAAGAAAAATTTACGTGCGCAGGAAATTGCCATGGAAAACAGATTGCCCATTATTTATTTGGTAGATAGTGCCGGTGTGTATTTACCGCTTCAGGATGAGATTTTCCCGGATAAAGAACATTTCGGACGAATCTTTAGAAACAATGCCCAAATGAGCAGCATGGGAATTACTCAAATTGCTGCTGTGATGGGAAGCTGTGTTGCCGGGGGAGCTTATCTTCCAATTATGAGCGATGAAGCTTTAATCGTGGACAAAACAGGAAGTATTTTCCTTGCCGGAAGTTATTTGGTTAAAGCTGCAATTGGAGAAACAATTGATAACGAAACATTAGGAGGCGCCACAACACATTGCGAAATCTCTGGCGTAACCGATTATAAAGCAAAAGATGATAAAGATGCTTTAGATAAAATCAAAAATATTGTAGATAAGATTGGTGATTACGATAAAGCTGGCTATAACCGAATCAAAGCTGAAAAACCTGCTTTAGAACCTAAGGATATTTACGGAATCCTGCCAAAAGCCAGAAACGAACAATATGATATGATGGAAATTATCAATCGATTGGTTGACAATTCTGAATTTGAAGCTTATAAAGATGGTTATGGTCAAACTATAATAACAGGTTATGCCCGAATTGATGGCTGGGCTGTTGGAATTGTAGCGAACCAGAGAAAAGTAGTCAAAACCAAAAAAGGCGAAATGCAGTTTGGCGGTGTAATTTACTCAGACAGCGCTGACAAAGCCACCCGTTTTATTGCAAATTGCAATCAGAAAAAAATCCCATTAGTGTTTCTACAAGATGTTACAGGTTTTATGGTTGGCTCAAAATCTGAACATGGCGGAATCATAAAAGATGGAGCCAAAATGGTCAATGCCGTTAGTAATTCGGTTGTACCCAAATTTACTGTTATTGTAGGTAATTCATACGGAGCAGGAAATTATGCCATGTGCGGAAAAGCCTATGACCCAAGATTAATTTTTGCATGGCCAAGTGCAGAACTTGCAGTTATGGGAGGAACTCAGGCCGCAAAAGTTCTGGCACAAATTGAAGCTTCTTCGCTTAAAGCAAAAGGAGAAATCATAGACGAGGCGAAAGAAGCTGAATTATTCAACAAAATAAAAGCACGTTACGATGAGCAGACTTCTCCATATTATGCCGCTTCAAGATTATGGACAGATGCTATTATTGATCCTCTTGATACACGTACATGGATTTCTATAGGAATCGAAGCTGCCAACCACGCTCCTATTCAAAAACCATTCAATATGGGTGTTATTCAGGTCTGATTTCAAGAATTCTCAGAATGCGTTAAATAAATCGTAAAAAACTTATTTTCAGCTACTTAAAATAAATACATCACTAAAAATTAGTAACTTAGTATATAATTTTTAATCACGTAGCATCATGGAAAATGTAAAAAGTTTGAATAAATGGGCAAATTCGCACACTTATTTACCAGTAGATTTAATACGTATTGTTTTGGGTGTTTTTTTGTTTATGAAAGGAATTTCGTTTGTAACCAATGCTCAATATTTACATGATTTAATTTCTCCTATTGATCAATATGGAGGCGGCATGTTTCTTTTACATTACATCGCTCCAGCCCACATGATTGGAGGAATAATGATTGTTTTTGGGCTACTCACCCGCTGGGCAATTGCCGCTCAATTACCCATATTATTTGGTGCCGTCCTTGTAAATTTTATGGGACGTATGCACTCTGAAAGTTTAATTTTGGCAATAGTTGTATTATTACTTTGTATTTTCTTCCTATTCTATGGCGGAGGAAAACATTCAGCAGATTATTACTTCAAAATGCAGCAATAACATACCGTATCCTCAACTCATAAAAGTTGAGGATAACTTTTAAGAAGTAATTAGCAATTTAAATTTCATTAATTGTGTTTTATGAATTAAATTCGCCACCATGAATTGGATTCGTAAGGCCGTCATTTTTGTTTCCCTTCTAATTATGGGATTTTTTGCTACTCAGGCAAACCAAATTGCTGTGCAAAAAATCAAAAGTCAAAAAACGGACACCAATTTCTCTAAAGATTATACAGATTCCTTAGCCTTTATACAGCCACAGTCAAATTATCAATTTGCTGCAAATATCAAAACAGACTATCCTGCTATAATCAAGTGGTTTGATACTTTGTTAGTTGCTGTACCAGATCATCAGGCAATTAAATCAGCTTCAAACTTTTCAAATCAATTTTTCACTCAGAGCAAAAAGGTTTTACTGATGCTCTACCCCTTCCATTTTTTCTGGTAGTTAAATACATGAATTTCAATCCGAAGAATTCATTCTTCTAAAAAAACAATAAACAGCTACTTATAAACTGTTTATAATTCATTTATTTACCTAATTCAAAAAGACATGGAAACAAGTGTAACCATAATTGGCATTGTGATTGCGATCATAGTAGCCATTCCAATCTATTTTTCAGCACGATCGAACGCTGCAAACAAATCAAAAATTCTAAATATTAAAAAGAAGTTCAATCCAACACATCCACAGGATTTTGATTTAACTGAATCTCAAAGCAATAAAACATTTACAATAGATCAAAAACATAGAAAATTCATTCTAATGAATTTCAATCCAAATCAACAGGAATCAACCTTTTTGGATTTAAAGAGTGTTTCTTCCTGTAAATTGGTTTTGACCACCGATGGAAATTCAGATACGATACTTAAAATTGATTTTGAATTTCAGGAAAAGGAAACATCTAAAAAAATTACAATACCATTCTATGATTTTGATGATGACCGCATCAAACAGATAAGCGCTTACCAGGATCATATTTTTGCAAAAAAATGGCTTAAAACCATTCAAGATTCTATTTCACGTTAGTTATTTAATTCAGAAAAGAGGCTCATTATGAGTCTCTTTTTATTTAAGGTCTATATGATATTTATCATTTTAATTTTTCAAATGACGAAGTAATTTTGGTATTCTAAAAATGCTTTGTTATGGAAATTTCATTTACTCAAAAATACAATGTCCCTGGACCAAGATATACCAGTTATCCAACGGTTCCTTACTGGAATGAAAACGATTTTACAACCGAAAAGTGGACAGCATCATTTCAAAAAGCCTTTTCAGAAAGTAATTTACAAAACGGAATCAGTTTATACATTCATCTGCCATTTTGCGAAAGCATGTGTACTTTTTGCGGATGCAATAAACGAATTACAACAAATCATGCTGTCGAAGAAACCTATATTAAAGCGCTTTTGAAAGAATGGAGTTTGTACTGCAAACTTCTTCCTGAAAAACCAATCATAAAGGAAATTCATCTGGGTGGCGGAACTCCAACATTCTTTTCTAAAAATAATTTAGAACAGCTCATAAATGGCATTTTTTCTTTTGCTTTTAAAGCTGAAAAGCATGAATTTAGTTTTGAAGGTCATCCCAATAACACAACTTACGAGCAGCTTAAAAAATTATACGATTTAGGCTTTCGCCGGGTGAGTTTTGGTGTTCAGGATTATTCCGAAAAAGTGCAGAAAGCTATTCACCGCATTCAGCCGTTTCATAATGTAGCTAAAGTTACTTTTTGGGCCAAAGAAATTGGTTATACTTCAATAGGACACGATATTATATTTGGTTTACCATTTCAGACCATTGAAGATGTGGTAGATACTGTCGAAAAAACGAACTCTTTAAAACCGGATCGTCTGGCATTTTACAGCTATGCACATACCCCCTGGATAAAAGGGAATGGTCAGCGCGGATTTAACGAAGAAGACCTTCCAAAAGATGCGGAAAAAAGAAAATTATATGAAATTGGAAAACAATTACTTTCTAAAAACGGCTATCATGAAATTGGGATGGATCATTTTGCCTTGTCGTCCGACAGTTTATACAAAGCCACACAAAACAAAGAACTGCATAGAAATTTCATGGGTTACAGTTCTTCGAAAACGCAACTTATGATTGGCTTAGGTGTTTCTTCTATCAGCGACAGCTGGTATAGTTTTGCCCAAAACACCAAAAGTCTTGAAGATTATTATCAATTATTAGAATGGGATCAGCTTCCTGTTATCAAAGGTCATATTTTAACAGATGAAGATTTAATTATCAGAAAACATATTTTGAATTTGACTTGCGAACTGGAAACTTCCTGGAGTGATGAAATCTTATATTTTAAAGAACTTCCTGCTGTTTTACTGGATTTAAAAGAAATAGAAAATGATGAGTTGATTGTAATTGAAGATCATAAAATTAGCATTACAGAAGCCGGAAGACCATTTGTACGCAATATCTGTATGGCTTTTGATTTGCATTTAAAAAGAAAATCACCGGAAACCAATTTGTTTTCTATGACGGTTTAGAAGGAACCGTGATTTATATTATTTGAATGGATAATTTTTGTTACAGGTAATTGAAGCAAAAGGGTAATTTAGAACGAAAAAGATTATATTTGGAAAATATATAACGAAACAAACTTTCGTATACATGCCTAAAACTTGGTTGATATAAGAAGGTATATTTTGCATATCAACAAGTAGGCAGCAATTATAACATGAATAGATATAATTCGACAGAAAGAATAGGAGTTAATCAAACTGAAAAAATTGTAATCCAAAATCTTGGATGGATTTTTCGTGAACAACCAATTGTCGACGTTGGATTAGATGCTATTATTGAGCAAGTAGAAAATGGAGAGCCAACTGGAAAATTTATTGCAGTTCAAATTAAAAGCGGTTCAGGTAATTTTCATAAAACGGAAAAAGGTTTAACTCATTATGTAACTAATATACATTACAACTATTGGCTAAACCTTTGTATTCCCATAATTCTTATAGCACATATTCCAGAAGAAGGTAAAACCTATTGGCAAGAAATTACAGAAAATAACTTTAGAAAAAATAAAAAAAGGTGGAAAATTGAAATTCCATTCAAACAAGAATTTAATGCAAAATCAGAAAAAAGGCTTGCACAAATTGTTTCAGACAAAAATGATGAAAAGTTTGATGTCTATCGTGGAAGAGTAGATTCTGACTTTAACTATTTGGATGATATAATTGTAGATTTAAAATCTATCAATGACGCTACTGTTTGTATAAATAATATAACTGTAATTATGAAAATACAAACTCAAGAAACCAATAAAAAAACAGAAGAATTTCAAATTCTTAATGAAAAACAACCAAGTAATTTTATTACTGAAGTTTCAATGCTGTATAAGGCTTTATCCAAAACAATGAATTTGACAGCAAAGAGAACGGAAACTGAAGTTGAATTATTTTCTCAATTGTATTCAGTAGGAATAAATGCTTTTGAAAAATTATTAATTAATCTCAATCTTCACAATTTAAAGTTTGAAGACTTTGGCAATGATACAAATGCAATAAGACAAGTTCCTGCTCAAATGGATTCTTCGTTGATTCAGTTTATTGGTCTAAGAGATACACTTAAAGATATGCCTTCATATTCTCACAACGTTTTTAAAGAAGCTAAAAATCAATACATCGAAGTTTTAAACTTGTTAATACAAGAAGTCCAAGACGCAAGTGAAACGACAAAGAAAATCTTCGAGAAAATTCCTTAATTACAACTACCGCAAACAGCAGTTTGAAGCAATAGTTGGTTTACTTCGTTATCTTTACGTTTTTTTTCACGAAAATTCGATCTTTAACAGAAAATAATCCGTTCCTAACTTCGCAATTGCGTGAAGCCCCAGAAAGTTATATGGAATTCAAAAAACATCATCTTTAATGAAAGTAGGCGATTGGGTTAATTCATATTCAAAAGGAATATGGCAAATATTAAGAATAGACGAACTCGAAAATGAATTGGGAGAACATGCAACGCAAACTATTGTTCACTGCAAAAGATTTTTAAATTCGTCTTATAAGAAATCCTTTAGTGCTGAAAGTTGTTCAGCTTATTTTATAAAAAAACTTCCTGAATATGAAGTTGAAAAAGTAAATGAGATAATTAAATTGAATAATAAATGGTATGAGGAGTTTCTAAATTATCAGAAATTTGTTGATAGCATATATAATTTATCTTTATATGTTTCGAATTCAACCGAAAGAGAAATATTTAAAAAATCAATTGATGAAAAATGTAAAAGTGTGAATGGTGGTCTCTCGAAAGAAATTATTAATCAATTACCATTATCTGAACTTGACAACAATAAAAAATCTACTATAAGAAACTTTACTGCTCAATTCATTTCTATAAATTCTGAAATTAAGGATAGACAATTAATCTACAGAGAAGTAAGATTCTTAGATTTTTAATCAACTTAACATAACCGGTAGTAAAGCAATAGTTGAAATTTGGACTTAACCAAAGTTTGTTTTGTACTTGGAAAAAATAATGATCATCAAAAGCATTAGGATTATTAACCCTAACCATCCCCTACTCGCCAAACGTTAGAAAACATTTAAAAAATGAACTTATCATAACACTCCCTCTGGTGCTCGTTTGCAACGAGTGCGTACATAAATTAAAAGATAAACTGTAGCATTTCTAATGCGGTTATTAAAAACAAAAGTTCTTTATAAATTTGTAGGAAACTCATGTAAACAGCCACGTTGCAAACGCTTTATTTAGTTTCTAAAAGTAAACAGGTACTCGTTGCAAACGAGCACCAGATTGAAATTATTACACGAATTTTCCTTACTTCGCGCCCTGCTTTTAATAACTTTTTTGAAAGACTTCAAGTAGTATAAAAGAGAAATTTAACAAAGCATCTCAAGAAACATCTTAACTATTTTTGTAATTTTGAATATTAAAATTTCAGACTATGAAACTTGAATTGAACATACAAAACAAAAAATTGGAATTAATCCAATGGCTTTCTACATTGGAAGATTCAACGATTATAGAAAAAATTATTGCTTTGAGAAATAATGAATCAAAAGATTGGTGGGATTCCATTTCTGAGAGTGAAAAAGAATCTATCGAGCAAGGTCTGAATGATGCTAATTCCGGAAAATTAAATTCTCATTCAAGCGCAAGAAAGCTATATGAAAAATGGCTATAAAATACTTTGGACAGACTTTGCTCTAAAGGAATTAGAAAAAACAATTGAATACTTAGAAGAGAACTGGAACGAGAAAGAATTACATCATCTCGCTATTAAAATTGAGGAAACATTAAGCTTCATTTCAGAAAATCCAAATTTATTCCAAATCTCTGATGTCAAAAAAGGTATTCGCAGGGTTATAATATTAAATCATAATACACTTTATTATAGATTTCAGAATAATCAAATTGAAATAATCTCATTTTTTTCTAATAAACAAAACCCTAGGAAAAGAAGGTTAAAGTGACCTTAACCCAGAAACAAGTAACTGTGGAACAAATTGATATAAATTCAACATTAGCCTAATGACAATCAGGACTCCCCTGTACAAACAAACTCATATTAGAAGGAGAAACATACGGAATTCCTAATCCTAAACCTCTGAGGATAAATAAAACCCCAATAATTACAGCCACATAAGGAATTGCTTTTTGAATTTTATTTCGAAAGGGCAGTTTCAGTAAAGAATGAAGGTAAACCACAATTGTCATTAAAGGTATCGTTCCTAATCCGAACAAGAGCATATATAAAACACCAAAACCGGCACTTTGCATCGCTATGGCTCCAAATAAAGCCACATATACCATTCCGCAAGGCAGGAAACCGTTAAGTAATCCAATCGTGAAAAGAGATTTGTAGCTTTTGTTTTTAAACTGGCTTCCTAAAGTAGATTTTAGGTTTGAAATCACTTTATAAACCGGTTTAGAGAAATTGTATTTTGAAAAGATTCTTTCCGGAATTAAAACGGCAGCAATCATCGCCACACCAATAATAATAGACATTTTCTGCTGTAATCCGGCCAGGAAAAAACCTCTTCCCAATAATCCGAAAATCAGTCCGATTGTGGCGTAGGCTGTTAATCTTCCCAAATGATAGGTGATAATCTGTGTTACTTTTTTAGCTTCATTTTGATGATCAACCGGAAGCATCATCGCAATGGGACCACACATCCCAACGCAATGCAAACTGCTGATAAGTCCTAATATGAAAGCGGAATACAACATTTATTATTTATTTTTTATCACAGATTTTGCAGATTCAAAAACTAAAAATAACTTCAATTTTTACCTGCTCACGTTTTTTAATTAACGTAAATAACCTCTTTGGTTAAGTATTTTTTGCCTTCGTACTGCCATTCCATATTGACATCCCAGCGTCCTTTTACTAATTTCTTTTGTGGAATAAGCAAAGATGAATTGGTCAGGGCAATTTGGGTATTGAAATCAAACTTTTTGTTTGAAGGACGATACAGCAAAACGTTTCCTTCAAGTTTATTGCTTTCAAAAGTTCCAGGAAAAGTAATTCTGACTCCGTCTTCCACATACTTAATCGAAGGCTTGTGCTGCAAATCATGTGAATTCTGAATTCGTGCCATCTCCTCCTGAAAATGTGAATCGTGTTTGTAATATTCTTCAACAACCAAATCGTTGTCGTATTTGCTGTTGGATTGCACTTCAAAAACAAAATATAAAATAAAGGTCATAAACAATCCGAATGCTATGACAATTCCTGTTCCCCAATTGATTTTCATATTTTCACTTTTTTAATTAAAACTTCTCGGTCCTAAAAAATTGGTAGCAGTAGTTTCTAATAATTCGTTGCCGTTGTAAACACCAATTTTAACTTTGGTTTTATCGCTTTCCAAAAGAACTTCATTGATTTCGATGAATAATGTTCCCTGTGAAATTTCTTCTTTTGCTACTTTAAAATGCTGTTCTCCCACCTTGCTGATTTCACCTTTCTGATCGATTAACTCAAAATGAATATCGCTGTACTCTTTCATAGTCTTGTTTACGATTTTATACGTGTAAACATTACTGATTTTATCGCCTTTGTGCTGAAAAAGCTGTCCTGGCAAACGTAAAATAATAGCTTCGACATTGGTTCTTAAAAACAACATTCCGACAAAAACACTCAACAGAATAAATAAAACTGCCGTGTATCCTTTCATTCGGGCTGTGAATTTAAAAGGCTCTTTTTTCTCTATTTCGTCTTCAGATGCATAACGAATCAATCCTTTTGGCAAACCAACTGAATCCATAATCGAATCGCATTCGTCGATACAAGCGGTGCAGTTCGTACATTCTAACTGCGTTCCGTTTCGAATGTCGATTCCCATTGGGCAGACATGCACACATTGATGGCAATCGATACAATCTCCTTTTCCGGTTAAAGTCCTGTCTTCTTTTTTATTGAATTTGGCTCGCCCCTGCTCCTTTTCACCACGCACAAAATCATAAGCTACATTTATGGATTTATTGTCTAAAAGTACCCCTTGTAATCTGCCGTACGGACAGGCAATAATACAAACCTGCTCTCGAAACCAAACAAAAACAAAATAGAAAACACCGGTAAAAATCAGCAGTGCCGTAAAATTGCCCGCTTGTTCAATCGGTCCCTGCTCCATCATTAGAAACAAGGTATCGCTACCCACTAAATACGCCAGAAAAACATTTGCAATTCCGAAAGAAATCAGGAAGAAGAGCAACCATTTGGTAAGCCTTTTTCGGATTTTCTCTACATTCCATTCCTGCTTTGCCAAACGCAATTGTGCGCCGCGGTCACCGTCAATCCAATATTCGATTCGGCGGAAAACCATTTCGAGAAAGATGGTCTGAGGACAAATCCATCCGCAAAATATCCTTCCGAAAACAACGGTGAACAGAATGACAAACACTACCCCAACGAGCATCGAAATCACAAAAAGATAAAAATCCTGCGGCCAGAAAGGGAATCCGAAAATATTGAAACGGCGCTCAAGAATATTGAACATCATGAACTGGTTTCCGTTAACTTTTATAAACGGATTTGCAATCAGAATCGCCAATAAAACATAACTGACTATTTTGCGATATTCGTAAAACTTACCAGACGGTTTTTTAGGGAAAATAAATTTTCGTTTTCCGCCCTCATCAATAGTTCCGATGGTATCTCTAAAAGCTTCGTCTGGTAAATTTGACATGGTAATTATTTTTTAACTGCTGTACTATCTGTTGTTTTATTTTGCTGCTGCATCGTTTTTTGGAGCACTTTCGTCTACCCAAACTTCACCTTCAGCTTCTTTTGCATCTTTTGGATTACTTCCCTGCAAAGACAAAATATAACTTGCTACTTTTTGAATTTCTTTTGGTTTCATACCGTTCGTTTTCCAGGAAACCATTCCTTTTCCGTCACGACCTCCATTGGTAATGGTATGAAAAACATTTTTAATTCCGCCACCCAAAATCCATTTATCATCTGTTAAGTTAGGACCAATCTGCCCTCCTGCGTCTGCCCTGTGACAGGCTGCACAATTAGTGGTAAAAATTTCTTTTCCGGCAGCCAGACTTGCTTCATCTGTAAGCAGAACTACTGTTTTTTCATCCATTAGATCAGGAGCAGTTTTAAGATATTCTTCTACTTCAATTTTAGCCTGAGCCATTTCTTTCTTCAATTCCATTTCCTGATTATCTCCACCAAAAACATCGTAATAGAAAACATAAAACACTCCAAAAACGATACAGATATAGAATAAATACACCCACCATGGCGGCAAATTATTATCTAATTCTTTGATTCCGTCATAATCATGATCCATCAACAAGTCACCTTCTTTTTCAATTGGTTCTGTCTTGGTAAGTTTGTGCATTAAGTTCTTGTACCATTTACTTTCCTGCAAACTCAGACTTTCTTCGTATGCCAGTTTTTCTTTTTCTTCGGGAGACAATAATTGGTACATTACGCGGTTTACAGCACTTAATGTAATTTCGATAGCAATCAAAATAAACAAAAAGACAAATAAAAAGACAGAAACCATTGGATATTTGATAAAAGCTGGCCTGTCGCCTGAATCTATAAAATATTCCATCAAAGCAAATACGATAAAGAAAACCAATGGTAATCTAACATATACTGGGAAAAACTTTTTCATTTTTATTTATCTTTTAAAATTAAACTACTTCCATCAGCCAAGGGTATCTGACTCATTTCATTAATTTTATCTTTTTTATAAGAGAACACCCAAAGTCCCAGCCCTACAAAAAAGAAAAAGAAAATCAGGAGAGAAAGAATCGGGTAAATTTCTATACCCGATATGGTTTCCATATTGTGTTTTATCTGTTCAAACATAATGCTGTTATTTTGAAGTTTCTTTTACCTTAATATCAGTTCCAAGTCTTTGTATGTAAGCAATCAGGGCTACAATTTCTCTTTCGTTCATAGGAACAAATTTTTCGCCTTTTGCAGCAGCTCTTTTTCTGCTATCCTCATAACTTTTTACGTAATCAGGATCGTTTTCAAGACTTTTTTCAATAGTAAGAGCCTGATCTCTCAATGTTTTCTGCGCATTAGCAACTTCTGCTTCTGAATAAGGAACTCCTAGCGTAACCATAACTTTCATTTTCTTTTCGATTAAGGAGATATCCAATGGTTTGTTATCAAACAGCCATTTATAACCCGGCATAATTGATCCTGCAGATGTACTCTGTGGATTCCACATATGGTTAAAGTGCCAGTTATCATTATACTTACCACCTACTCGCTGCAAATCGGGACCTGTACGTTTTGAACCCCACAAGAATGGATGATCGTAAACAAATTCGCCTGCTTTTGCCTGAGGCCCGTAACGTTCAACTTCGCTTCTAAATGGGCGAACCGATTGTGAGTGGCAGCCTACACAACCTTCACGAATGTATAAATCACGGCCTTCCAGTTCTAACGGTGTATATGGTTTTACACTTGAAATAGTTGGAACATTCGATTTTACCATAATCGTTGGAACAATCTGAATAATACCTCCAATTAAAATCGCAATGGTTGCCAAAATGGTTAACTGAATCGGTTTTCTTTCTAACCATGAATGGAATTTCTCTCCACTGATTCTACCACTTTTAATAGTCTGCAATGCAGGAGCCTGAGCCAATTCGTCTTCAATTGTATTACCTGCTTTAACGGTCATAATAATATTGTAAACCAGAGTCAACATTCCGATTAGGTAGAAAGTTCCACCAATAGCTCTCATCCAATACAGAGGCATAATCGCTGTAACAGTTTCAAGGAAATTTCCATAAGTTAAAGTTCCATCAGGGTTAAACTGTTTCCACATAGATGCCTGCTGAAAACCAGCCACGTACATTGGAACTGTATACAATATGATTCCTAACGTTCCAATCCAGAAATGGAAATTGGCTAGTTTAGTAGAAAATAATTGGCTTTTTGTCATTCGTGGAATCAACCAGTAAATGATACCGAAAGACATGAACCCGTTCCAGGCTAAAGCTCCTACGTGTACGTGTGCTACGATCCAGTCTGTATAATGGGCTATAGCATTTACATTTTTGAAAGAAAGCATTGGCCCTTCAAAAGTTGCCATTCCGTAACCAGTAATGGCTACCACAAAGAATTTCAAAACCGGTTCTACACGAACTTTATCCCAGGCACCTCTCAATGTCAATAATCCGTTGATCATACCTCCCCAGGATGGCGCTATCAGCATAACTGAAAATGCAACTCCTAAATTCTGAGCCCAATTTGGCAAAGCTGAATATAATAAATGGTGCGGTCCAGCCCAGATATAAATAAAGATTAAAGACCAAAAGTGAATAATCGACAATCGATAAGAATATACAGGTCGGTTGGCCACTTTAGGAATAAAATAATACATCAATCCTAAGAATGGAGTCGTTAAGAAAAATGCTACCGCATTATGCCCGTACCACCATTGCACCAAAGCATCCTGAACACCAGCATACACTGAGTAACTTTTTAATCCTGAAACCGGAATTTCGATATTATTGAAAATATGCAAAACTGCAACTGTAACAAATGTTGCCAGATAAAACCAAATCGCTACATATAAATGACGTTCTCTCCTTCTAAGCATTGTACCAATCATATTGATTCCCATTACCACCCAGATTAACGCAATTGCGATATCAATAGGCCATTCCAATTCAGCATATTCTTTTGAAGATGTATAACCTAATGGCAACGTAATAGCAGCAGCAACAATAATAAGCTGCCATCCCCAGAAATGCAGGTTGCTCAAAAAATCACTGAACATTCTGGCTTTCAGTAATCTTTGCAGCGAATAATACATCCCGGCAAAAAAAGCATTTCCTACAAAGGCAAAAATTACAGCATTGGTATGCAAAGGTCTTAAACGACCATAACTAAGCCACGAAATCCCGTCGGTCATATTGGGAAAAAGGTACATAACCGCCAGGGTCAGCCCCACTAACATACCTACCACCCCAAAAAGAATGGTGGCATAAATGAATTTTTTTACGATTTTGTTGTCGTAGTAAAATTGTTCCATTTCCATAAGTTGTTGATTTTTTTTTATTTTTTATTGGTTATATGCAACTAGCATATCGTTATGGTTTTACGATGAACTCTATTTTGCTCATTTCATAATTAAACTTGTTTTTCTTCGATTGGTAAATTATTATTTTGAGAGGTAATTTTGGTTTCATCATCAAAGAGGATTCTGACCGAGGGAGTGTAATCATCATCGTATTGTCCGGATTTGACAGCTGCTATAAAGGCAATGAAAAAACAAATTGCAACAAAAATACTTACCGAGATTAGTAGATAAATAACACTCATATCTTTAAATTTATAGTAACAAAATTAGAGTGTTGATGCCTATTAAAATATGATAATTATCATGCTCAAAAAATTTAAAAGAGTTTCAAAATAAAAATAAAACACTCACTATCAGTACTTTATTTTTTATTCGCATAAAAATTGCTCATCAGCGTTACAAAACTCACAATTGTAATGGTACTCAATGGCATAATGATCGCAGCCACTAACGGAAGCAAGTTTCCTGTAACGGCAAATGAAAGCCCTGCGATGTTATAAAGGAGCGATAAAACAAAACTCATTTTAATGATCCTGATTGATTTGTGAGATAACTTTAAAAAGTAATTCAATCGTGAAAATTCACTGGCATCCAGAATAGCATCACAAGCCGGAGAAAATACATTTACATTTTCAGATATTGAAATTCCAACGTTGCTTTGGGCTAAAGCGCCTGCGTCATTAAGGCCGTCTCCAACCATCATTACATTTTGCCCTTTTTCCTGCAGTTTTTTAATAAACTCCAGCTTCTGTTCCGGTTTTTGGTTGAAGATAAGTTCGGTGTCTTTTGGCAGAATAGCTTCCAGGTTAACTCTTTCTCCATCATTATCACCGGAAAGAACTTTTATTTGATAACTTTTGCTTAAGGTTGAAAATAGCGTTTCAAGACCATCTCTATACTGATTCTGAAAATTAAACCCTCCATAATATATACCATCAATCCTAATATGAAGAGCTGTTTTTTCTATCTCATTAGTATCATTAGGACTTTCAACAAAAGATGCCGAACCAATTTTGATCTTTTTATTTTCAAAAGAAGCCAAAATCCCTTTTCCGGTAATTTCCTCAAATGCATCAATTTTAATTCTTTTTACTTCCGGCAAAAAATCATATAACATTCTGCTCAAAGGATGATTGGAGGCACGAAGCACATTTTTAATCAGTATGTAATTTTCATCAGAAAGTGTATTCCCTTCATACACTATATTTGATTTTTTATTGGTTGTAATGGTTCCTGTCTTATCAAAAACAATGGTGTCTACTTTTGCGAGCTGTTCAATTACCAAAGCATTTTTAAGATACATTTTTTGTTTACCCATTATTCTGAGAATATTACCGAAAGTAAACGGTGCCGTCAATGCCAGTGCACAAGGGCAGGCTACAATTAAAACCGCTGTAAAGACATTAAAAGCTGTATTCGCATCAATGAATATCCAATAACCAAAACCGGCAAATGCAATAAGCAGTAAGATTGGAGTGAAATACCGGCTTATTGCATCTGTTATCGTTTTATGCTTTTGATCAACTTTTTTCTGAAAAATTTCATTACTCCATAACTGCGTTAAATAACTTTGTGAAACCGAATGCAACACTTCCATTTCGATTACTTTTCCAATTTGTTTTCCTCCGGCAAATACTTTGTCTCCTGATTTTTTAGTAATCGGAATTGCTTCTCCGGTAACGAAACTATAATCAATTTCAGCTTTTTCGCTAATCAGAATTCCGTCTACAGGAATTAATTCCTGATTTCGAATTAACAATCTGTCTCCTTTTAAAACATCATAAATCGGCACACTTTCCTCTGATGTATTAGAATTGATTCTGGTAACTGCAATTGGGAAATAGGATTTAAAATCTCTTTCGAAACTCAGAAAACTATAGGTTTTTGTCTGAAACATTTTTCCGAGCAGCATAAAGAAAACCAAACTCGCCAAACTGTCAAAAAAACCAGGACCATGATCCATTAGCATATCATAAGAACTACGAATAAACATCACGATAATTCCCAAAGCGATTGGAATATCAATATTTAGCATTCTCGTTTTAATACTATGATAAGCTGAAACATAATAACCACTCGCTGAATAGAGAAAACTTGGCAATGCCAAAACAAAAATCAAAAGTCTGAAAAACGGTTTGTAATTATCAAGCCAGAACTCTCTGATCTCAAAATATTCGGGAAATGACAATAGCATTATATTTCCAAAACAAAAAAAAGCAACACCTAATTTATAGGTTAAACTTCTGTCTACTTTCGTATTTCCGGTTTCATAGTTTTCTAAACTAATATAAGGTTCGTAACCAATTGAACTCAGCAGATAAACAATTGCTTTAAGGGAAACTGTTTCTGAATTGAATGTAATGCGGACTTTTTTCTCCGGAAAATTAACCTGAGAGGCACTTATGCCGGGCTGTAGTTTATTAAGATTTTCAAGAAGCCAAATACATGAACTACAATGAATATGCGGGATATTTAAAGAAACAATAGAAGTATTTCCTTCCTGAAATTCTAAAACTTTTGAGATGATAGCTTCATTGTCCAAAAAGTCATATTTTCCCTGAATGTCCTGCGGGGTAGCACCCGGAGATTTTTCAAAATCATAATAGCAGGTTAGATCATTAAGACTAAAAATTTCGTAAACTGTTTTACAGCCACTACAGCAAAACTTTTTTTCATCAAAATTGATTACTTCATTTTTAGCAATTGTAAGTCCACAATGAAAACAACTCTGCCCGCTCATAACTTATTTATTTTATACAACAAATATTCAAAATAAGAAGCGGCTATAACTATGACATTTATCATGTCGCAATGAAATACAATATTCAATTGAGAAAATAAATAAGTAAATTATTAAGAATGGTTTTCTTTAGTGTATTTTCAGAAATATTATCACCTATGAAAGCGATTATTGGTTAATTTTGCTGTAAATATTTTTGCTATGAACAAATGTGACCAATGCATCGTACGACAACTTTCTTCTCTTAAAGCGCTTAATAAAGAGGAAGTTGTAAAATTGGCTAATAGTAAAACGACTCACAAAATAAAAAAAGGTGAAGCTATTTTTGAAGAAGGTGAAGTCACAAATGGTGTTTTTTGTGTGAAAGACGGCATTGGAAAACTCTCTAAATTAAGTGCCAACGGAAAAGACCAAATTGTAAAACTGGTAAAATCAGGAGAACTTTTAGGACAACGTTCTATGATTAGTAATGAACCTGCAAATTTGTCTGCAAAAGCGGTTGCTGACATGGAAGTTTGTTTTATTCCGAAATCTGAAATTATCCATTTCTTTAATAATAACAATCAATTCTCTATGAACCTGATGCAATCTGTTTGTGAAGATTTGAAAGACTCTGAAAACGATAAAATTGCCTTAGTGCAAAAAACCGTAAAGCAACGTTTAGCAGAGACCTTACTCCATCTACATGATGCTTTTGGTGAAAACGCAGATAAAACACTAAAAGTTCAGCTGACAAGAGATGAACTTGCCGGTATGATTGGGACTGCTACAGAAAGCTGTATCCGATTATTATCTGACTTTAATAAACTGGAATTTATAGAATTGGTTGGTAAAAAAATCGTGCTAAAAAACATACATGCCTTAAAAAAACTAGCTGAACAATTATAGTTTTTTAGCTTCGTTCCAAAACACATCCATTTCTGCCAGAGTCATATCCATTAAAGGCTTTCCTAATTCTCCCGCTTTATTTTCTAAATACTGAAAGCGTTTAATGAATTTTTTATTGGTACGCTCTAAAGCATCTTCGGGATTTACATTTAGAAATCTTGCATAATTGATCATCGAAAATAAAACATCACCAAATTCGGCTTCAATTTTATCCTGATCTCCGGATTTAACTTCAACTTGCAGTTCTTCCAGCTCTTCTTGTACCTTATCCCAAACCTGATGTGGTTCTTCCCAATCAAAACCTACACCTTTAACTTTATCCTGAATTCGGCTTGCTTTAACTAACGCAGGTAAACTTCTCGGAACGCCTTCCAAAACTGATTTTTTACCTTCTTTGAGCTTTAGTTTTTCCCAGTTTTGTTTAACCTCTTCTTCATCTTTCACAACAGTATCACTATAAATATGAGGATGACGGTGAATTAGTTTCTCACAGATTTCATTACATACATCAGCCATATCAAAATCATTCGTTTCTGATCCTATTTTAGCGTAAAAAACTATGTGAAGCAGTAAATCACCAAGTTCTTTTTTAACTTCATTCAGGTCATTATCCAAAATAGCATCGCCTAGCTCATACGTTTCCTCAATAGTCAGATGTCTTAAGGTTTGTAACGTTTGCTTCTTATCCCAAGGGCATTGCTCACGCAGTTCATCCATAATAATCAATAATCTTTCGAAAGCTTTAAGCTGAAGTTCTTTGCTCATTTTTGAAGTTTTTTTGTGGTAACCGAATACTGTAAAAGTAAAAAATCCTGTCAAGAAATATCTTAACAGGATCAATATATTTGAATCTAAAAACTACTATTCTTCTTTTTTAGCTTTTGCTTTTTTGGCAGGAGCTTTTTTTACCGGTTCTTCAGCGACAATTTCTTCTGATGTTGAAGTTGCAGCCGGAGCTTCATCCGTAACTAACCCTTCTGCCTGAAGCATGTTATACCAATTTAATACCTTTTTAATATCGGAAGGATATACTCTTTCTTCATCATATTCAGGTAAAATTTCTTTAAAATAAGCTGTTAGTTTTGCATTATCTTCTTTATGTGAAATCGCCTGACCTTTGTTTTCTTTAACAGCAATACGCTGCATTACTTCTGTTAAAGGTTTTTCACCTTCGTAAGTGTAAATAGAGATTTCAGACAATAAACTTACATTACTTTTTAAGTTTACCGTGATTTTTTTTCCGTCTGTTAATGATTCTGCCACAAAACCTGTACGAGTTTGCACTTTCAACACATATAAACCCGGTTTGCCAGAAATGGCTAAAATTTTCTCTAAATTCATGTTTATTAAATTATAGTATTAAGAATTTGGTGTATTATAATTATCTTCCTTTTTTTGCGGCAGCAAATTTCATTCTGTACTCCTGAAAAGTTTTGCCTTCGGTAATATTTTTTAGTTTCTTCTGAATCAAACGCTTTTTTAAAGATGATATTTTATCTGTAAATAAAATTCCTTCAATGTGGTCATATTCATGTTGAATAACCCTTGCTATCAAACCCTCGAAAACTTCGGTTTTCATTATAAAATCCTCTTCACAATATTCGATTGTTACAGTAGGTTTTCTGTATACATCCTCACGAACGTCAGGAATACTTAAGCACCCTTCGTTAAAACTCCATTCTTCGCCTTCTTCTTTAACAATTTTTGCATTAATAAAAGTTTTTTTAAATCCTTTTAAATCTTTCTGTTCATCAGATGGTAAATCTTCGTCATCGCTAAAAGGACTTGTATCAATTACAAACAAACGAATAGGCATACCTACCTGCGGCGCAGCAAGTCCCACTCCGTAAGCATTATACATGGTTTCATACATGTTTGCTATAGTTTCTTTTAAGCTTGGATAATCTGGCGTAATTGCCTCACCCACTTTTCTTAAAACTGGATCACCATATCCTACAATTGGTAAAATCATTTCTATTTTTTTATGTATTTATCTATTGAAAACACTAATTAATTCAATGAATTCAGCAGGCAAAAATAGTAAAAAAAGTCAATCAACATTTTAAAAATAAATATTAAATATCAATTTTAACCTGCTCTTCAAAATCAAAGCTATAATTATGCCAAATTGATTCGTACAATTCTTACCTTTGCTTTAAACCCATTTATATGCTAGATCGTATTGCAAAATTTACCAACAGTACTTCCTTTTTAAACGCCACAAAAGTAACTATTGCATCAGTAGTGCCTGTTTTAATTTTGAATTTTCTTGGACATTTTGAAATTGGGTTTACCATTGCATTAGGTGCTTTTTACACCTATCCCAGCGACATTCCAAGTACGCTCAGTCATAAAATAAAAGGATTAGTTGTTACTTCATTTATTGTTTCAGGAGTGAATTTATTAGTAAATCTGGCCTATCCATTTCCTTACTTATTTTATCCCTTTCTGGCAATATTACTTTTTTTATGCTCTATGATTTCGGTGTATGGACAGCGGGCAACTTTGGTTTCGTTTTCGGCCTTACTCTCTATTTCATTGTCATTCGGTCATTTGCATCAGGGGATGGAAGCTGTATACTATTCATCTTATATTTTTACCGGAGGAATATTGTATTTAATAGTATCCCTGCTATTTCATTTTGCACAGCCTTATAAATATATTGAACTTCAAATTGCTGACGGAATACGATTAACAGCAAAATATCTAAAACTAAGAGGCGATTTATGGAATCCTGAAGCCGACAGAAAAGTAATCATCGAAAAACAATTAACCATTCAGGTTGAACTGAATCAGATTCATGAAGATTTACGTGAAGTATTATTTGGTAACCAAACTGCTACGGTAGGAAGCAGTCAAAACCGAAAAATGCTGTTGGTTTTTATTACTTTGGTTGAAATTCAGGAATTAGCCTTATACACTTCTTTTGACCATAGTAAACTCCATGAAAAATTTGACAAGCATCCAAATGTTCTACGAACTTATCAAAATGTGGCCTATAAGCTGGCTTCTACTTTAAAAAAACTTTCCAAAAACGTACATCACATCACGAAATATATTGATAAAAATGATTTGAAAAATGAACTTGACGCTCTTGAATTTGCCATTTTTGATTACGAAAAAACCTTAGGAAAAGAAGATGCTGCAGAAGGTGTTCTAATGCTCACCAACATGCTGAAATATGCAAAAAATCAGGTAGGAAAAATTAAAATCATACAGCGTGCATTTTCGCTTGCCATGCAGTCTTATAAATTAAAAGAAAAGGATAAAGAATTAGAAAAATTCCTGACACCTCAATATTATCCCCTGCGCACCCTGACAGAAAATTTAAGTTTTTCTTCATCCATTTTCAGACATTCTCTGCGACTGACTATTACCATTTTGATTGGTTTTATTATTGGAAAATTTCTTCCGTTTCAAAATGTATATTGGATTTTGCTTACAATCGTTGTAATTATGAGACCGGGTTATGGCCTTACAAAAGAGCGTTCTTATAATCGTATTTTTGGAACTATCTTAGGGGGATTACTTGCGTTTGGAATCGTTTCACTTATACAGAATCATTTCGCTTTGAGTCTTTTGTCTATTGTTTGTATGCTTCTTGGGTTATCGTACGCGCAAAAAAATTATAAGATCAGTGCTACTTTTGTTACGATGTATGTCGTTTTCATTTATGGTATTCTCGTTCCAAATATAGTTGAAGTAATTCAGTTTCGAATTCTGGATTCCCTGGCCGGAGCAATTTTGGCATTTTTAGCGAATCAATTTTTATGGCCGGCATGGGAATTTATTAATACTCCGATACATGTTGAAAATTCGATTAGGGCCAACCGTGTATATCTTAAGGAAATTGCAGATTTTTATAATAAAAAAGGCGAAGTACCCACTTCATACAGACTAGCGAGAAAACACACTTTTATTGAAATCGGAAACTTAATGACTTCTTTTCAGAGAATGATGCAAGAGCCAAAATCAAAACAAAAATTACTGCCTAAAGTTAACAAACTGGTCGTTTTAAACCATTCATTATTATCTTCGTTAACTTCTTTATCCACCTATATTCAATTACATCAAACCACTTCAGCATCAGAATCATTCAACTATATCATAAAAACTATTCTTTCAAATTTAGATAATGCCGTTTCAATTTTAAGGAACGAAACTATTATAACAGATACTTTTTTTGACAAAGAAGATGTTACACTACAATTTGAAGAAATGAAACGTAAAAACTTCACTCGTTTAGCAACAGATGAAGAACTGGACAAAGAAACAAGGCAGGCAAAAATGCAGGAGGCTCAATTGGTTATTGAGCAATTAATCTGGATGAGCAATTTATCCGAAAAAATATTAAAAATCACAAAAGAGATTAAAGCAACAAATCCAGATTAATTCATCTGGATTTGTTAATATATTTAGTAAACAGAAAATTTACCTGATTATTTTAACTTTAAAACTTCTGAAGTTTGTTTTCTGATTTCTGTTAAAAGCTCTGGCTTATCGTTTAAAGTTTGCCCGTAGGAAGGAATCATGTTTTTTAATTTTGCTTCCCATTCCGGAGTTTTAATTTGATCTGAAAAACATCTTCCAATTAAATCAACCATAATTGAAACCGCCGTAGAAGCTCCTGGAGACGCTCCTAATAAAACGGCCAATGTTCCGTCATGCGTATTAATAACTTCTGTTCCAAACTCTAAAACCCCACCTCCGTTTTCACCTTTTTTGATCACCTGAACACGCTGACCTGCTTTTTCAAGAACCCAGTCTTTAGATCTTGCAGACGGTAAATATTCACGTAAAGCCTTAATTCTGTCTTTTGGAGACTGACGAACCTGCTCAATTAAATATTTTGTTAGCGGAATATTATTAAATCCCGCTGATAGCATCGGAATTAAGTTGTTTGCTTTTATAGATAATGGTAAATCTAAATAAGATCCATTTTTTAAGAAACGGGTTGAAAATCCTGCGAAAGGTCCAAAAAGTAATGCTTTTTCACCATCAATTACACGGGTATCAATGTGAGGAACCGACATTGGCGGAGCGCCAACACTTGCTTTTCCGTATACTTTTGCCTGATGTTTGGCTATAACTTCCGGATTTGTACATTTTAACCATTGCCCACTTACCGGGAAACCTCCATAACCATCTCCTTCAGGTACATTTGCTTTTTCAAGTAATGGCAACGAGCCACCACCCGCACCAATAAATACAAATTTAGTATATGCTTTTCTTTTTTGACCAGACCCTAAATCAGTTATTTTAATTCTCCATGATTTATCATCACGTTGTTTTAATTTTTGAACCTCATGATTAAAGTACAAAGACACACCGTCTAATGTTTCTAAATAATTAAACATACTTCTGGTCAACGCACCAAAATTTACATCGGTACCAATGGCCATTGTAGTGGCTGCCAGTTTTTCGTCAGGTTGTCTTCCTTCCATTACAAGAGGCATCCATTGTTTTAGCTGTTCAAAATCGGTACTAAACAACATTTCGGCAAATAATGGATTAGCCTGCAAAGCTTCATAACGAGTTTTTAAGTACTGAACATTTTTATCACCCCAAACGAAACTCATATGAGGTACACTTTTGATAAAATTTTCAGGTGATGGTACCTTATTTTGCTCTACTAAATAAGACCAAAACTGTCGTGAAACCTCAAAAGCTTCAGCAATGCTAATGGCTTTTTTAGGATCTACAGAACCATCAGCTTTTTCAGGTGTATAATTTAATTCACAAAAAGCAGAATGCCCTGTTCCGGCATTATTCCATGCATCAGAGCTTTCAGCTGCTGCGATGTCTAATCTTTCGTAAATTTCAATCTTTATATCAGGTTGTAATTCTTTTAAAATTACCCCAAGAGTAGCACTCATAATTCCAGCTCCAATAAGCACTACTTCACTATTGGAACGTATTGTATTGTCAGGCATAACACTATTTTATTTAAAAATGCAAAGTTACCTTTTATAATCTCAAAAAAAAAGGTTTTTCGACATGATAAAAGTTAGAAAATCATATTTTTTTCTAAATAAAGTGAAATTTATTGCCTCAAAAGTTAAAAACGATTAGAAGAAAGATAGTCCTGAAGCATAATCGTTGCGGAAATTTCATCAATCAGTCCTTTGTTCTGACGCTGCTTTTTACTTAGTCCACTATCGATCATTGTCTGAAAAGCCATTTTTGAAGTAAAACGCTCATCTACCCGAACGACTTTCATCTCCGGAAAAATATTAGAAAAATGAGTTACGAAACCTTTTATGATGGATGCACTTTCAGATGGCTGGCCATTCATTTGTTTCGGCTCACCAATTATAACCGCTTCTACCTTCTCTTTTGCAAAATAATCTTTTAGGAAATCTATTAAAGTATTCGTTGGAATCGTGGTTAAACCCGAAGCTATAATCTGCATTTCATCAGTAACAGCGATTCCGGTTCGTTTTTGTCCGTAGTCTATGGAAAGGATTCTGGGCATTTTTAATTAATTTTATAAAACAACGTTGAATAAAGAAATATCTGAGACAAATGCAGAAATGTAAAATATGTATAATAAAACTTTTTAATTAAGGTCAACTTTTCTTCTTCTACCCTATTATGATACCAAAAACCATTTAAAAATCCATTTAAAAATCCATTTTTAGAATAAATAAATGGTTCTCCAAAAATTTCATTGTTAATCCAAAATAATATTCTGTTTGTCAATAATACAAATAATGGCAAAGCATATGTAAAGATTGTTTTAGACTTTGACAGATAGCTTAAATTAAATAATGTTATAAAAAAACCAATAATTAAAATTATAAGACCAATTAAAAATAGCTTTTTAAAAATCGAAAACAACTTAATATCTTCAAATGCTAAATAAATAAAAAGACTAAATACAGAAACAAAGCCTGTTAAAGTATAAAAATAAATTTCCCCTAAACTCATTTATTTAGAAATTGTTTTTCAGATAAAATATTATTAAGCTTGAAACGTGTTATAAGCAGTAATACTTAGCAATTTTATCTCCTCAACATTATTTTAAATTACAAATATAAAACTTTTCAAACTTTATTTCTCTTTATTCAGCCTCCCAATTCTTAGCAATAAAGGAAATTTCACTTTCTTATCATTATTTCTCCAGGAAAGTTTCAATTCATCATAAATCAGATCTATTGGATTTTGATTCTTTTTTGAAATATAATGCTGTACAGAAGACCATGTTTGAAGATATCCGATAAGCATTTCTAAACTCCATGTAAATTCATTTTGAAATTTCTGTGCCGGAATTTCTTCAAACGGAAATGGAATCGTTTCATAATTTTCATCCAGATACCTTCTTTCAGCATCCCAATAAGATCCCACAATATCATAATAAAAATGTCTCAGGATTTTATCTGAATCCGGATTGGTAGAAAATAATCCGTAACCCATGACAGCAAAAACGCCTTCCGGTTTTAATATTCTGTAAATTTCTTTATAAAATGGATCAAAATCAAACCAGTGTACAGCTTGTGCCACAACAATCAAATCAAATTGCTGATTTCCGAAAGAAGTTTTCTCAGCAGATCCTTTACTATACATTATATTATCAGCCAGAGTAGCATTGTCTAGTTGCTTCTGGCTTATATCTGTTGCAAATACTTTATCAAAATAAGCCGAAAGTTTATGGGCAACCTGCCCGTTTCCTGTAGCCAGATCCAAAGCAGTCGATTTATTATCAACAAACGAAATTATATATTGAATCATTTCCTCAGGATATTGAGGACGAAATTTAGAATAATCCACTGCCTGTTTTGAAAAATTATCTTTCATAAATATGAATTTTAAATCAATATCCTAAAGGTATAACTTTTATTTTAGCCCTCTTTTTATAAAACCGCCTAAACTGCAAAAAATCCGTTCTGAAAAATTCAAAACGGATTTTAACCAAATTTAAAACAACTAAAAATTTATTATAAAGTAGCATTATCTACCGAATAATCTGGAAAAAAAACCTTTCTCTTCTTCATCTTCTGATTTCATTTCGTAATTGGCAAATTTTGACTGCGCTTTTTCATGTTCATAAATCAACTCCTTAATATATTCAACATAACTTCTCTTTTTTTCTTCGAGAAAGCCAATCAGGTATTTTTCACTAAATTCAACGCCGCTCGCTGCTTCAATTTGAAGTAACTTTTTATAAAGCGGCTCAATATGCAAAGAAATAACCTCCTGAGGAACGGATTGTCTTCTTCCAAAATAATTCACAATCACTCCATTTTCATCTCTTGCAATTTCAAAATCTGTAATTACCCAGTAATATCTTCCTGATTTAGCTAAGTTTTTCACAATTGCATGAAAGTTTTTTCCTTGCTTCAGATTTTCCCAAAGCACTTTGAAAATTACTTTTGGCATATCGGGATGACGTATAATATTATGCGGTTGTCCCATTAGTTCATAATCTTCATAACCAGAAACATCTACAAAAACTTCATTGGCATATTCTATAATACCAAAAGCATTTGTTTTACTCATAATTACTTGTGTTTTGTCCCACGTGACTTCTTTATCAATAACTGCAATTCGGTTTTGAAGCTGATTTTCCTGATTCATATTGACTTACTATAATGATTGTTTAAATTATTTCAATTCCTTTTCTTTTATCAGGAATTGTGCTGCAAAACTAATAAGAACAAAAATCACCAAATCTGATTTTTATCATATAATAAACATTAAATAATTATCATTTTCAGATCTCATTCAGACAAAACAGAATTTATCAAATTAAAAACAAAAAGTTATATTTATAACACTTTCAAATTGATTTACCTTTTTGATTTTATACAAATACCCTATCTTTGCCAAAAATTTAAATTTATGAGTTCTTTACAAACTATAATTGAACAAGCTTGGGAAAACAGAGCTTTATTACAAGAAGAAACAACTACTAATGCGATCAGAGAAGTTATCGAATTATTAGATTCAGGAAAACTTCGTGTTGCTGAACCAAAAGGTGACGGATGGCAGGTTAACGAATGGGTAAAAAAAGCTGTTGTAATGTATTTCCCTATCCAAAAAATGGAAACCTTAGAAGCTGGAATCTTCGAATACAACGACAAAATGTTGTTAAAAAGAGATTACGCTGAAAAAGGTGTTCGTGTAGTTCCCGGAGCTTCTGCACGTTACGGTTCATTTATTTCAAGCGGTGTAATTATGATGCCTAGTTATGTAAACATTGGTGCTTATGTTGATGCCGGAACTATGGTTGACACATGGGCTACTGTTGGCAGCTGTGCACAAATTGGTAAAGATGTACACTTAAGCGGCGGTGTTGGTATTGGAGGCGTTTTAGAGCCATTACAAGCAGCTCCCGTTATCATTGAAGATGGTGTTTTTGTAGGCTCACGCTGTATTGTTGTAGAAGGTGTTCACGTAGGAAAAGAAGCTGTTTTGGGTGCAAATGTATGTTTGACTGCTTCTACTAAAATTATTGATGTTACGGGAGAAACTCCTGTAGAAATGAAAGGTTTTGTACCAGCACGTTCTGTTGTAATTCCTGGAAGTTATACTAAAAAATTCGCTGCAGGTGATTTTCAGGTTCCATGTGCTTTAATTATTGGTACCCGTAAACCATCTACAGATTTGAAAACTTCATTAAATAATGCGTTACGCGAATATGACGTAGCCGTATAATTTAAGACTCAAATATTTTAAATTCCAAATTCCAAACTGCTGATTGGAGTTTGGAATTTTTATTTTAAAAACTATTTCTATTTTTGCAGCAATTTGTACTTAACTAAAAAGAATTCAATATATGAAGGTGCTTGTAATTCAAAATAAAATGATTGGTGACGTGTTAACAAGTACTGTCATTTGTGAAACTATCAAAAAACACCAGCCAGACTGGAAAATTCATTACATGATTCAACCCAATACTTTAGCGGTTGTAGAAAACAATCCATTTATTGATAAAATCGTTTTTTTTGAACCTCAAAAACACAAAGGTTTATTTAAGCTAATTTCTTTTGGATCCAGTTTAGCTCCAGAAAAATATGATGCAGTAATTGATGCTTACGGAAAATGGGAAAGTATCTTACCGGCATATTTCTCTGGCGCAAAAATTAGAATTGGGTTTAAAAAATGGTATACTTCGCTGTTGTTTACTATTACTGTAATTCAGAAAAAAAATGTCGAAGGTTCAGCTGTTTACCATCGATTGCAATTAGTCGAAGCTTTATTAAAAGTTAAAACTGAAATAATATTTCCTAAAATTTATTTGACCGATACCGAAATAAATCAGTCAAAAACCGCAATTAAGGAACGATTGAACCCTGCATTAAAAATCATTATGATAAGTGTTTTAGGAAGTGGCAAAAGCAAAAGCCTAACTCCTGAAAAAATGGCCAAAACTCTTGACATTATTGCAGAGCAAGACGTTCAGCTGCTTTTTAATTTTATGCCTGATCAGGAAGAAGAAGCAAAAATTATTTATGATTTATGTAAAACACAAACACAACAAAGAATTGTGTTTGATTTTTACACTAAAAGTTTACGCGCATTTCTTGCCGTTTTATCACAATGCGATGCCTTAATTGGAAATGAGGGTGGTGCCGTAAACATGGCAAAAGCACTCGATATCAAAACCTTTACTATTTTTAGTCCATGGATAAACAAATCGTCATGGAACATGTTGAGCGATAAAGAAAATCATATCGCAGTACACCTGAAAGACTTTTTTCCGGATATATACGAAAACAAGCACCCAAAAGAGTTTAAGAGCAAATCATTAGAACTTTATAATAAATTTGATAGTAATTTATACAAAGGATCTTTACAGGAATTTGTGAAACGAATTAGTTTATAAATTTCTCAAAATACCAATTTACCTGCTCCTGTAAACCTTGTTTCAGACTCACTTTTGGATTGTAATTCAATAAAGTCCTTGCTTTGTCAATTATTGCAGCCGTTTTGAGCTGATCACCTTTTCTTGGTGGCTGATGATCAATAATTAATTTTTTATTCATGATTTCCTCAACAGCTGTAATTCCTTCTTGTGTAGTATTTACTTCGTCTGTTCCAAGGTTTATAATTTCACCGTTTACCAACTCTTCTTTCCCAATGATAGCTGCCAGTCCTTCAACGATATCGCCTACATAGGTAAAGCTTCGTTCATGGTAAATGCTGCCTTCAAAAAGTGGAAAAGGTTTATCGTAATATAAATTCTCAATCAGTTTAGTATATAATTTCTCAGGACGTTCACGTGGACCATAAACAGAATAAAGCCTTACTGAACAAGCCTTTATCTTGCCTTCAATTTTTAAACTCAATACTAATTGTTCTGCTGCAAGTTTCGTAACCCCATAATAAGAAGCCGGTTTTGGGATAGCTGTTTCATTTACTGTGGCTTCTTTTCCATAAACAGATGATGTCGCAATATTTACAAATAATTTTAAATCCGGATTATACTTTACAACAGAATCTAATAAATTTTGCGTTGCATAAATATTATTATCTACATATTCCTGCAACGGTGTTTCAGCAGAAATTCCGGGCTGTGCTGCTAAATGAAAAATATAATCATATTGATTTTCGAAAACCGATTTTAAATCAGAATTTAAATCTTCCCGAAAAATAGTAACGCCTTTGTTCACCAAATCAGAAGCATTGATTTCTTTTAATTTTACATCATAATAATCATTAAAATTATCAATCCCAAAGACCAAATGACCCATTGAAACTAATTTTTCACAAAGATGTGAAGCTATAAAACCTGCTGCTCCGGTAACTAATATTTTCATTTACAATAAATTATTTTACAATTCCGTAAGGTGTCCAAACTATTTTTTTATCTCTTACTTCTTTTCTAATGGCCAAATTTGCGGCTAAAGATTCAGGAGTTTTATAACCACGTGCATGATCCAGGTGCAAAACTATCGCTTTATGTCGGATTTGTTTTCCTTTTACACCAAAATTCTCAAGACGTTCTCCAAATTCTCTGTCTGGACCTCCATATTTCATTCTTTCATCATAACCATTAATTGCAATCATATCCTCCTTAAAACCAGATGAATTACAGTTGTTAAATGATGGAGTTGTTGGCGTAATTGAGTCTAGAATTGATGCTAATAATTTTCCGGCAGACAACTTCAATGTTTGAGAAAACCCTAATTTATCTTGTTTTTTTAGCCATTTTACATCAAAACAATTGCCGTTTTCAATATCCTCTTTAGTAATTAACTTACTTACTTTCATTGATAGTTTGCAATATCCGCCTGAAAGAAATGTTCCTTTTTCTGCTAACGCTGCATGAACTTCAACAAAATCTTTTCTTGGGATACAATCTCCATCGGTCATTAAAATAAAATCATAATTTGCCTTAACAATGGCTACATTAAGGATTTCTTGTCGTCTGTAACCTTCATCTTCATGCCAAAGATGCATTATGGGAACCGGGTAATTGCTTTTATATTTATTAATTAATTCAGTGGTTGAGGGACGTGAGCCATCATCAGCAATAATTAATTCAAAATCTTTTGTAGTCTGAACGCTGTAACCAATCAGAACTTTTTCTAACCATTCTTCTGCATTATATGTACTAACTATTACAGATATTTTCATTTTATATTTTTTAAATACTTTGGAGAGCCATTAATAAAAACCTTAATTCAAGCTTTTTCTTTTTTAATTACTATTTTTCAGCAAAGGTATTATAGAAATTCCGATTCTTAGAATAATTCTTTCGTTTGCTTTATGGGGAATTTTGAAAATTATTTTTTCCAAAACTTTAGTGCTTTTTTTATACGTTTCTTTCGATGAAATTTATCTCTGAAAGATTCTGTACCAGCAATCATTATTTTTAAAACATCATTATAGGAAGCACCATAAAGTTTTGCATACTCATCACTCATTACTTCAACAATTTTCCTGTTTGGAGTTAATTTGGAAAAATTCAAAATTCGCTCATTCAAATTCATTTCTTTATGAAATTTCATTCTATTCAGATCCACTAAATAAAAGGAATAAGAACCCGAAGGATTTTTTTTAATCAAAGTATTTCCCGGAGTATGGTCCAAAAACTCAATACCGTTTTGATGCAGATTAAATGTAAATTTTGTAAACTGTCTCAAAATTTTTTCATGTTCAGGGTAATCAAAATCGTTAGTCAATTCCCTGAAAGTCAGATCAGGATAAATTTGTTCACAAACATAATAACTATCTAAAAGAACACCCTTAAAATTTTCAAAATACGCAATGGGCACCGGAGTACCTATTTCTTTTTCGATAAGTATATTTGCAAATTCATATGAACGACGTGCTTTTGAAGGTCTGAAAAAAGCATATACTATTTTGTTTACAAGATTCGGAATTTTAAAAGATTTCACGTTTAGTATTACATCACCTAAATCAAACGTTTTTATTTTATTTCTCTTTCCATCAACAAACAGCGTCCCTTTTGTTTCATAATTCTCTACAGCATCTTTTATTTCTGCTTTTTTGCTTAGAAAATTATGATGATAAACTTCATACATTTAATCAAGTTTTATGTTTTTTACAAAAGTAGCGATTTGAATTTTACTCTTCAAATAATTAATTTATTTTTACACAAAAGTTATTTAGTATTTAATAAAAATTCACAGATGTTCGAACATTATCTCATTACCCGATTTAATCTTAAAAATCCTAATTGGGATGTAACCAAAAACAACGAAGAGCTCCTTACTGACGACTGGATGGAAGACAGAATGTGGCTTTTTGAAAATTTTTGCCTGCCATCTGTAAAATCGCAGACGAATAAAAACTTTACATGGCTGATCTATCTAGATAATACAACAGCAGAAAAATATAAAACCAAAATAATTGATTTAACTTCGGATACAGAGAATATCAAACTGTTTTTTATTAACGGTATGAATGAATTTTATCCCGAAATTCAAAAAGCTGTTACCCATAACAAACCTTACCTGATCACTTCCAGAATAGATAATGACGATGTCATTAGCAGTATCTTTATTGATGAAGTTCAGAAAAAATTTGCTTCTCAGGGTTTTCTTGCTATCGATGTTATTAAAGGCTATTCACTTCAAATAAAGCCAACTTACATTTTAGGAAAAAAAGAACATATTTTCAATCCTTTTATCAGTTTAATTGAAAAAAATGAAAAACCAAAAACGGTTTGGTTTAACGATCATACACAATGGAAGAAAGAAAGCAGAATTATTCAGGTAACAGATAAAAGACTGTGGATGTCTATCATTCATGAAAAAAATAAAGTAAATGAATTTGATGGTTATGATAATGTAAAATGGCAGGATATAAAAAATGAGTTTATTGTATCTGAAGAGTTAGATGATTTAATAACCGAAAAAATCATACCCTATAAAGACTGGTATTTTTTGAGTTTAAAAAATATGATGTATGTTAAAATGGTTTTATTTAGTAAAAAAATAAAAAAAGCAATCGGACTTTATAAAATAAAATAAAAGTCTTCTCTTACATATACATTTCTGATTTTCAATACAAAGCCATCAAATTTCAGAGATGGCTTTTTTTTTATACTTCAATTAAGTAGATAAATACCTATAATTTAATACTCGTGATACGCAACTATTGTAATTTTTACTCATCTATGAAATAAAGCGCTGGTTAATCATAAAATTACTTAACACAGCTTCTTTTCATATAAAAACTTACAAAACAAAAGTATCTTTATAATAAATTGTCATTTTAAGTGTTTCAGTTTATTATTCAAGTATGGATTCAAAAAAAACATTTTATGCGTATTACCATAATAAGCCTTGATAATTGGGGTTTCAACAAACACCTAGTAACAGCACTGGAAGAGAAAGGGCATGATGTGCAACATATTAATTTTAACGACTTTACCTACAAATACCCTAATTTTTTTCACAGAGGATATAATTTATTCTTAAAAACATTTTTAAAAAAGAATCTTAAACGAATACATTTTGGTAAAAAAATCATTGAGACATTAAGGGAAAATGATTCTCTACAAGATGTGATATTAGTGATTAAGGGAGATTTTATTGACCCTAAAAGCATTATGGAATTAAAAAAATATGCAAAGAAAACATTTGCTTATTTTAACGACAATACCATTCGATGCCCTAAAATAGTACGTGTTATTCCTTATTTTGACGAAGTCTTTTCTTTCGAAAAAGAAGATTGTGAAAAATATCATCTAAAATTTGCTACAAACTGGATTTATAACTCAGCACCAGAAAACAATGAAAGTCCTATTGAACAGAAGGTTTTTAATATTATCTCAAAAGACAACAGACTTTCGGTTCTTTCTAAAATTGCTACTGATCTTGAATCAAAAAAAATCAGTCATAAAATATTTGTTTACAACAAGAAAGTAAAAAAACGAATTTCAACAATGGAATTCATTACTAATCCGATACCTTTAACAGAAATAAACAAACATATAAACCGCTCTCAGGTTCTACTGGATATTAACCGGAAAAATCAAAACGGATTAACTTTTAGAGTCTTTGAAAGTTTAGGTCTCAACAAAAAGCTCATAACTACAAATTCAGATATTAAAAATTATGATTTTTATAATCCGAATAATATTTTAGTAATTGACGAAAAAAATCCTGATGTTCCTGTTTCATTTTTTGAAAAAGAATATGAAAAAATACCCGATGCCATTTTTAACAAATATACTATGGATGGATGGATCAATAATGTGGTTTATAGCGCCCTTAGATAGTTTATGACACAAAACATATATATTATTTGCCCTCCCAAAAAAGCGACAGGAGGACCGGAAGCATTACACCAGTTAGGTTATATTTTAAATTCATTAGACTATAATGCTAAAATGCTGTACTCAAAGTATAAAAAAGATCCTGTACATCCTTTTTATAAAGATTACAATGTTCCTTATGTAATGAAAGTAAAAGACAGCATTAATAACGTTATTATTATTCCTGAGTCGATGACAAACCTTATTGCTAAATACCCATTATCGCAAAAAAAAATATGGTGGCTGAGCCTTGATTTCTATGAAATGTTGATGAACAGCAGGGAGAAGAAAAAAAACTGGATCAGAAAATTGATTGTTCCTTATAAACATACAGAATATCGTTTTGAACCTAACCAAAATGTAACACACTGGTATCAGTCTCAGAGAACTAAAGAGTTTTTACTGACTAAAAAACTGGATAACAAAATCGCTTACTTATGCGATTATGTCAATGAGCTTTTCTTTGATAACTTGCCAGAATCTTTTCAAAAAGAAAATATTATTACTTATAATCCAAAAAAAGGACTCGAAAAGATTGAAAAATACATGATGCTTTTGCCTCAATATAAATGGCAGCCCCTATCTGGAATGTCCAGAGAAGAAATGAGAGATACTTTGAGAAAAGCAAAACTTCATATTGATTTTGGTTATTTTCCAGGTCGTGACAAAATTCCGAGAGAAGCACTTGTTTCAGGAGTTTGTTTATTAACAGGCCGCGATGGAACTTCTGCTTTTAAAGAAGATTTAGGAATACCGGAAAAATACAAATTACATGAAAATGAAATGCAGCCTGAAAACGTTGTAAAACTTATTAATCATCTAATGACTAATTATGCAGAAGTTTTTACTGAGTTTTCAGATTTCAGATTATCTGTTATGAATGAAAAAGCACGTATGATTGAAAACACAAAAATGCTTTTTGAAAAAGCATAATTAAAGCCGTACTACCATGAAAATATGTTTGATTAGTTTTGATTCTACTTATTTCGACCATAATATCGCAATTGAATTAAAAAAAAGAAATATAGAAACAAATCATATCGATGTATCAAAGTTTAAGTACAAATACAAATCGGTTTTTGACAGAGTTGGAAATACTTTAACTAAATTATTTTTCAAAAGAAACAAAAAACACGAAGCACAAGAAGACTATATTCTAAAACAAATCAAAAAATTAGGATATCAGGATGCCATTTTGTTCATAAGACCGGATAAAATAAGCAGAAAAACTCATTTAGAGATAAAAAAGCAAACAGATAAATATCTTACCTACATTTATGACAGCTGTAGAAGGTTTCCTATCGGCCATTTACTTGACGGCCTATTTGATGAAATATTTTCATTTGATTTAGTTGATGTTCAAAAGTATAATTTCACTTTTATCTCTAATTACATCTACATGAAGAAAAAGGATATCATCCGTACAAATGATAACATTTTTATTGTAATTTCAATCGATGAGCGTTTTGAATTTTTAAATAAACTGGCTGATTATCTTTCTAATCACGGCATCCCCTTTAAATTTATTGCTGTTGGTAAAAAACTTCCTAAAAACAGCAATACAGATATTATCTATTCAAGAAGAACACTTCTTCCTGAAGATTTACTTGAGGACTTTGAAAACTCAAAAATATTTCTTGATTTAATACGCAAAGACCATAACGGATTAAGTTTCAGGATTTTTGAAGCATTGGCTATGCAGCGAAAAATCATTACGACGAATACATCAATAAAAGAGTATGATTTTTATAACCCCAACAATATCTTAGTACTTGATGAAAATGCTGAAATAAATGTAAATCCAGATTTTCTTACTAGTCTGTACGAACCCTTAAGTGATACTATTTACTATAAATACACTATTGAAAACTGGGTAGATACTGTTTTTAAGCTTAAATAATTATTTTACTAAACTTAATATCCGTTGTTCAATTGTTTGAGATGAAAAAGGTTCAATCACTTTTTCAGAACCGGAACTTATAGTGTTCCAAATTTCCTTATTTTGATATAATAAAAGAATATTATCTACAATTTCTTTGTTTGTATTTGCAACAATATATTGGATGTTTTCTCCAAAATCAAAACCTTCTGCACCAATATTTGTAGTAACCAGCGGAAGACCAAATTCTATGCTTTGTCCTATTTTACCTTTTATTCCGGCACCATAACGCAACGGAGCTACAAAAATTCTGGAATTCAAAAAATAAGGAGATACATCTTTTACATAACCAATTATTTTAAATTTATCAGAATGTAATTTTAAAATCGAATCCTGTGGATTACTTCCAATTATTGAAATGGTAATTTCGGGTTTGGATTTCCACAATAAAGGCATAATTTCCTCATGAAGATATTCTACTGCATCTACATTTGGTTTGTGATCAAAGCCCCCAATAAACAATAAGTCTTTTCGGTCTTCAAATGAAGGTGATTTTTCATTTTTTATATACTGATGAATATTTCCAATCGTAATTATTTTAGATTCCTCATTATAATATTCTTTTAAGGTCTTCCCTTCTAAATCAGAAATTACAATAATCTTATCCGCTTTAGTGCAGTTGTCCAATTCTAAATTTAAATACTTATTCGCAACCTCCATAATTTTAGGCTCGTTCATTAATTCAGATTCTCTTTTAAATCTTAAATAATGAAAATCGACCATATCAAAAAACACCTTCGTTTCCGGTTTGTAACTTTTAACTAAAGGGTAATATTTTTCAAAAATTTCAGGTCGATGCAGCCAGGCAAAACTTACTTTTGGAAGTATTAGTTTTAAAAAATCATTTTTCGTAATTAATTTTCCGTTATGATCAACAGCCGGTTCATAAACTACAACGCCCATTTCTTTAAAAATATCAATATAATCAGACTTATAACGATATTCTTTAAAATCAGCCAATAAAAAAACTCCAATATTATTGTTTAAAAGTAATTTAATAATTTCTGTTAACCTTCGTGAACCAGAATCTTTATTAAACTCCGGTATTTTAACATCAACAATTAAAACGTATGAATCATATTTTAACTGATTCAAAAAATCAATTTTCTTTCCTTCCTTTTTTAATTTACGAGCTATTTTTTTTAATCTGAAATATAATTTAATGGCTTTATACATTTTATAAAAAATTCGTTTGATTGATGAAATATGATTTTCATTAAAACATCAGTTAATTAATAGTTTAAGCTCATCGTTTAATAACAAATTCTTTTAAACATCATGACCTAAATTAAGTAGTAAAAATAATTCTTTTTAGTGTCTCATCCTAAAAAAGTAATATATTTCAAAACTTATTTTTAGATTAGAATCCCTCATTAATTGGCAGGATTAAAGAGGGATTCTAATCTAAAGAAACAAATAACATTCAAATCACTATTTTTAATAATTTTTATTTCAGATTGTAAATATTACATTTACAACTTAAAATTTTATTCATACAATTAACATTACTATTAAAAATGTCTACACATAATTTACTCTGGACCAGTGGATGGGATTCTACTTTTAGACTTCTTCAAATAATTTTAATCGAAAAAGAAAATGTACAACCCATATATATAATTGATAAAACCCGAAGATCATTAAAGGTTGAGTTGGAAGGAATTAAAAAAATTCAGGAAAAGATAAAAGAATTACATCCTGAAGCTTATGAACGAATACTGCCTGTTTGGTATGTTGAAGAAGACCTTACTCTCAATAAAGAAATAGTAGAAAGTTCTAATTACATAAATTCATTTGTAAAATTAGGAAGCCAATACAGTTGGCTGGCACAATTTTGTCACAATCACAATTTAAATAATGTAGAAATAAGTAATGATAAAAACCTAAGGGACGATTCACTTACTAATTTTTTAATGACAAATTATATAAAAGCCGATACAAACACAAAAGACCAGGATAAATATAATAAGGTAGGTACTATATTTAAATATTTTTCTTTTCCTGTTTCCACTCTTTCAAAACGAGACATGCTGGTTATCGCAAAAAAAAACAAATGGGAAAACATAATGTACTTAACCTGGTTTTGTCATAAACCTAGAAAAAATAAGGCTTGCGGTAAATGTACTCCCTGCATAAATGTAATAAAAAAGCGAATGGGCTTTAGAATCCCCCCTATTAACAGAATGAAAGGATACATAAAAATATTTTTCTCGCGAGAGTTTAAACCGGCAAGTTAATCAAATTTCCCATTTCGATATTTAAATAATCTATTGTAAACCTTTTATGACCTCCTGTTGGGAAAAAAGTAAGTTCACCAAACAGAATTTTATCATCTATAGAATACAAATCTACTCTAACAAAAATAAACTGATCAGATAAGATGCCGGCAATTTTTAGCATTTCGCTAAAATTAGCCGGTTTCTCTACTTCCGATTTTAGCCCATCAACATCATCATTAGAAATGATCTTTTTCCAATTCAAATCATAAAAACATTTCTTTTCCTTGCCATTTTCAGTCTTTTTTACCAGAATATATTTTGGCTGACCATGAAAGCAGTAAAATTTATAATCAATTAATTCATTCTCACAATTTGAAATATATTTTTCAATTAAAATCCTGGGTTTTATCCCTTTATAAATTGTCTCTCTGTATTTAGTATAATAATTACTTTTTAGAAAAGATCCGATTTTAATTTTTACATCACTGCTATTGATTAAGGAAGCATTTTTCACGATGACATTATATCCTGAACCGTGAGTTCCTCTTATAGCATATTGTTGCGGTAAATTCTCAAAATCAATTTCTTCTACTGCTTCGAATATTCCAATTATTTCATTTAGATATTCTTTTCCTATTTTTGCTTCAACAAAAGAGCGTACCGCATATTTATCAACATATTGACTATACTCTTCTTTATAATAATACAATTTCAGCCATTGAATTTTTTCCATAAACTCCTTAGGAGTTTCTAAATTCAGTACTTTTTTATTTTTACAAAAATATTTTGCTCTTGTTATTTCTGCATCGTCATCAGAATATCTCTTTAATAAAGTATGTCTCGTCTGATTATATTTTCTGAGTATAAAGTCGTTTAATTTCAATTTCAATCCTTTTATTTTTTTGTAGAACTTCATTGAGTTCATTAATCATTTTTTTTGCAATAACTTCTTTTGTAAAGTTTTCAATTAAATAATTCCTTCCATTTACTCTACATTTTTGCTGTAAGTTTTCATCACTTAACATTTGTTCTACTTTATCTGCAAAAGATATTGGATTTCCAACTTCTGCCAGCAAACCAGTTTCATTATCAATAACAACTTCTGGAATTCCTCCTGCATTTGCGGCAACAATAGGTATTTTACAAGCATACGATTCTAAAAGAACACCTCCTGTAGGCTCATTATTTGAGGTAAATAAAAACAAATCAAACTCTGGCAAAATTTCAGGAATATCATTTCTGAAACCTGTCATAATAATTTCATTTTCTAAACCTAAATCCGAAATTTGATTCTTTATTTGTGTTTCTAACGGACCTTCTCCGACTAAAATATATTTTGCTTTAATACCTCTTTTCACCAATTCAGCAACAGTATTCACCCATGTCACATGGTCTTTAAAGCCTGAAAAAGCTGCAATATTACCAATAATCTTATAATTTGACGGAATAGCATATTGTTTGTGTAGAAATCCTGTTTTTTGAGTTTTCTTAAATTTTTTCAGATCTGTTACACTTCCAACTACACATAATTTACTATGATCCTTAACTGCATATTTTAAAATATTAACTACCGGGTAAGAAACGCATATAATTTTTTTAATCCCACTATAGTTATATTTCCATTTTCTAAAAAAATTAGTATCAACACGTTTTATTAAAGTTCTGCATAAAACCAAAGGCAATTTTAATCCAAAGATTAATGATGAAAACACCATTAATGTATGTGCCTGACTATTGTGTATAAAAACTAAATCTGCATTTAACTCTTTTGCAATTCTTGAAAACTGTTTTGCATACTTTAAATCATATTCTGACTTACTGTTTAATGGAATAACATTCATTCCTTTTTGAGTTGCAACTTTAAAGGTTTGAGAGTCTTCAGGACAAATAATCCATTGCTCCTTAACATACCCATACTCTTTAAATGCTTCATATAAATATATGATTTTTTGTTCGTGCCCTCGCCAGCCTTTTGAAACAGTAACCTGTATTAACCTCATTTTATCTTTAAACTAAAATCATTAAATTTATTATTCCCCACAATAGTTATTATAATGCAATTTGTTTATTATAAAAATTCGACCTTTGCTTATTGGCAGTAAAAACCTACTTCTTTATTTTGTTAAATTTTAACAGTCTTTAAACAAGAAAATAAGCCCTATTTTTTGCAAATATAATACAATAGAACAATAAACCTAAAAGTATTACTGTAATTATAAATGATCTAAAAATGAGACAATAAGACCTCAGAATTCTTTTTAATTACACGTTATTTTAACATTTTAATGCCTTGCCAATAGTAAAATCATCTGAAATTTGATTTTTTTTATTCGTTTCTTTGCATGCGAATCATAAGTTCAATTCTAAATATATAAAATGGAAAATCTTAATGAAGAAATACATAAAGCTTTCGAAATAATCAAAGAAGGCGGTATTATTCTTTATCCTACCGATACAGTTTGGGGAATTGGTTGCGATGCTACAAACCCGGAAGCAGTTGCCAAAATATACAAACTGAAACAGCGTGCTGAAACACAAAGCATGATTGTGTTGATGAATGGCGAAAAAATGATGTATAATGTTTTTAAAAATATTCCTGAGGTAGCCTGGCAAATTCTTGATTTATCAGAAAAACCAACAACTTTAATTTTAGATGAACCCAGAAATGTGGCTCCTAATATCATCGCCAAAGACAATTCACTAGGAATTAGGCTGGTAAAGGAACCTTTTTGTTTCAAATTATTGGAGAGAATGAAAAAACCATTAGTTTCCACATCTGCAAATATTTCAGGTCAGCCAACACCAATTGCTTTTAAAGACATTAATCCTGAAATTATAAAAGGCGTTGATTATGTAGTGAATTTATATCATGACAGAGTTGCCGGAAAACCTTCAACAATAATCAAATTAACAAATGATTCACAGGTAAAAGTGATCCGTAAATAGTTTTTATTGACTTTAAAGCTTTGTCGTTTTAATCCGCTAAACAGTTTTCAAACTGGATATCAACAGATCAACATCTTCTATGGTGTTATAATGGCTAAATGAAATTCGGAGATTAGGTAATTTTAAATCAGTCTCCGAAAGCATTTCTTTTAAAACATGTGAAGGCTTTATACTTCCGGACTGACAGGCACTTCCTCTTGAAACAGCTATTCCCTTCATATCTAAACTAAACAGCAACATTGCCGTTTTATCTGGCGAAAAAGGCAAAACAATATTAATAATATTATAAAAATCTTCTTTATTGCCCACTATCCTAAAATCTGGAAAATGAATTTCCAGCTGATTTATCAAATACATTTTCAAATCAGAAATGTATTTTCTTTCCTGATCCAGATTTTCATATGAAATTGTCAAAGCTTTAGCCATTCCTGCAATTTGATGTACTGCTTCGGTTCCGGCACGCAATCCTTTTTCCTGTTCTCCACCAAAAAGCAAAGGCTGCAAACCTGAATTTTTTCGTACATAAGCAAAACCAGCTCCTTTTGGCCCATGAAATTTATGAGCGCTGGCTACAATAAAATCAACAGCAGTTTTTTGCAGATCAATTTCGGTTTTCCCAACAGATTGTACGGTGTCCGAATGAAACAGAGCATTATATTGTTTACAGATAACACCAACCCTTTCCAAATCTAAAATAGTTCCGGTTTCATTATTTACATGCATCAAACTTACAATTGTCTTTTTTTCCTGAGCCAGTAAATTTGAAAGATTGGTTAAATCGATAGTGCCGTCTGGGTTAATATTTACATAATCAACCTGAACATTATAATCTGACTGTAAAGCTAAAACAGTATATAAAACCGCATGATGTTCAATTTTAGAAGTAATAATCCGATTCACTTTCAGGTCTTCTACAGCCGAACGAAGAATCCAGTTATTCGCTTCGGTACCACCTGAAGTAAAAATTATTTCCTGGGCAGAACAATTCAAATATTTGGCAATATTTTTTCTGGAAAGTTCAATAATGGTTTTTGCATTTCTGCCAAAACTATGGGTAGATGACGGATTTCCAAAATCATCACTCATAATTTTAATCATTTCCTGAACAACTTCAGGTCTAATGGCTGTTGTAGAAGCGTTATCTAAGTATACTTTTTTCATTGTGACAAAGTTATGAAATATCAATTGTCTAAAGATCATTTGCAAAAATTTTCACTATTTTTGAAGCAAATAAAAATACAATGAAAAAATATGCAAGCCTGCTTTTATTCGCCCTTTTACTAAACGGATGCGATGATGGTGATTTAACTGTTGAACAATTTGATTTTGATGATATAACAGATATCCAACATTGTTCAGATAATTATGAACTACTCTATAAATTAAAAAGCCAGGAGAGTTTATTATTACAAATACCCGAAGACCAACTTAAAAATACAAAAGGCGAACAAACTTTAAGCCTTTCCACTACAGGTAATTACAAATTAGTTTACAGAAGATATGACGGAACTGTAACCAAATCCAGCATTTGTGATGCCATCAGACCAGCTACTCCAAACGTGACTAATGAGTGGTTTGCAAAAGGCGGGACAGTTATAATAAACACTTTTCCAAATTACACTCCTACTGACACAGGAGGCACAAGAATAACAGGATATACGCATAACATCTCTTTTACAAATGTTAGTTATCCTAATTCTTCAGGAACAGACCAGATAATACCTGAATTGGCTTTTGGCAATATTGTTACAGGTGAAGATGATTTAAATTTAACATTTAGCGATGAAAAAGCCCACTTGTGTACTTCTACTACAAATGGAACGGTAGTATACAATTTTAGTGAAGGAACATCTATAGCAATAAATAATATTGATCCTGCACTGATTCCAAATCAAGCTACACCTTCCGGCAGTCCAAGAACAGGATTAATCAGCGCTACACAAAATAGGGTAATATACAATGTTTACAGCAATGGACTCCTTACTACAGATTATTTCTGTCAAACACCAATACCTGCGACTCCTGTTATTACCCAAACCTGGACTGGGCTGAGCGGTAGCATTGAAGTGACTACTACAACAGTTGGACCAACAGTTTTTAAACATGTTATAGTACTAAAAAATGTAATTTTAGATAATGGAAATGTAAGCTTTCAATTAGGAACAAGCTTTCTGCTGGGAGAATTACAGACACAATCTAATTAAAATTCTAAAAAGTTTATTTTCTTATAAATTCAATATCCTTTTTTAATTATACTTTTTAAAAAGTAAGATTAAAAAAGGATATTTTTTTTAGATATGAATAAGATATTGACTTCTAAAATGTTTGCTTATTTATTTTGCCTAAAATAAACTTCGGTTGCGCCTAAGCCGTATTTTTGATAATTAGCATCCTGAAAATCTATACCGTCATACCTTCCTAATAAAAAATCAAGTTCGGCTTTTAGGATTCCTTCGCCAACTCCATGGATAAAAACAATCTTAGGGATGCGGTTTTTAATCGCAAATTCAATATGCCTTTTTGCAGTTTCAGTCTGCAGGGTTAAAATATCATAATTTGACATTCCGCGTTTATTAGGAACTAATTTTTCGATATGCAAATCAAATTCCGGAGCCGAAATTTCACGCTTATCTTTCTTTTCTTTCACAAAACTCCTTGGTTTTGGTTCTTCTTTTTGTTTTGCAACAGAATCTACATCAATTCTTTTTATAGAATTCATTAAATTACTTGAATCCTGAATTTTAATTAATTCATTGACAAAAAATGTCATCATAAAACCATCTTCGCTTTCGATTAAAACCTCATTATTTTTAACCGAAACTACTGTTCCGTTAATGGCTTCGTCCAAAACAGAAACCTTATCTCCTTTAGTCAGCATCTTCTTCTTTTTCTTGATTTTTACTTGGTGTTTTTGCGCTTAACTGCATCATGCCAAACATAAAAACTACAATTGCAATTACTGTTATGTAAATATTTTTTTCTTCTGAAACCTGTTCGTACAATGCGATTGAAATTGCAAGAATCATTATTAAAATTTTAAAAGTTTTCATATTTTTAATATAAGACTTCAAAAGTAAGAAACTTTAAAATAGCAGCTCTATTCAATTCAGTCATATATGCTATTTTTGTAAAATTGTAAAAAATAAAACTGTGGATTTAGAAAAATATATGCTGCCTTGCTTTAGCAAAACACTTTTCGGAGTGGAGTGTTTAGGTTGCGGATTTCAACGATCCCTGTTCTTACTTTGTCAGGGTGAGTTTTTAGCTGCTTTTAAAATGTATCCCGCAATTTATACGACACTTGTTTTTTTAGCGATCGTAACTCTTCATTTTTTCAACAAAGCTAAAAATTACAATAAATTACTTTGGGGTTCCGCAATCGTGAATGGCATTTTCATGATTGGCGGTTATTATTATAGACATTTTTATTTATGATTTACAGAAAGTTAATTACTTTTTAATTTGATCTAAAATATCATTCATCATTTCGATTTGTACTTTTTGTATTTCAATCAGTTCCTGTTGCTGATGCATAATCAGATGATCAATCTTATCATGAATCATTCTAATTTCTAATTCAGATTTGAGGTTAATCATATAATCTTTTTTAGCGCGGGTACGATCTTTTTCTTCCTGACGATTCTGACTCATCATAATTACCGGAGCCTGTAAAGCCGCAATACAAGACAAAATCAGGTTCAGTAAAATAAATGGATACGGGTCAAAACCTTTGTTAGCTAAAATATAAACATTAGAGGCAATCCAGATGACAATAAAGAGTAAAAATGAAATTATGAAAGTCCAGCTTCCGCCAAAATCAGCTACTTTATCTGCTATTTTTTGACCAAAGTTTCTAGTCTCATCTTCATCTTCAACAATACTCACAATTGATTTATCCTCTTTTAAAGACGAAATAACACTCTCTTCAAGATTAGAAAGAGCTCCTATTTCAGCAGATAAATAGCTAGAAATATATTGCTGTCTATAGGCATTTAATTCTTCAAAGGAAATAAAATCACTATCGCAAAACGAAGGATGATCTTTGACAATAAGTCCTAAAATAGGATTGTGAATTGATTTTCCTGATACTTTTTCATTTACAGGAAAAGACAGGTTAGAAATAGCACTCTTAAAAGTGGGCTTGTTTTTCATATTTAATATATTTACTCGCTAATTTACGCATTTAACTTCTTAAGAATTCAATAAATTATGGTGCTCAAAATTTCTTTTATTTATCACAAATAGAATTCTCAATAGAAAATTTCTTTACAGAATTCGTGCTTTTATTTACAAAAAACACCTTACTTTTAACTTTTCAAATTATCCATTCAATTTTAAAATTGTGTCAAAAGATCTTATCATAGAAAACATCAAAGCTTTAAAAAGCCATTCAAATATAAATTACGGCATTAAAACTAAAACGGAAGATTTTACCGAAAAACTTTTTTACACCCTTTTTGATTCAAATGCAGCCTTAGATCAGAGTATTGATGAACTCGAGTTTCGCTTTAAAGAGATTGCTGTTTTAGCCTGTAAAAAACCGGAAAAATTATGCGGATCGATGTGGGATCTTTTTCTGGAAAAACTACCACATGTATTAGAAAAACTGAATCAGGATGCCGAATATATTTTAGAAAATGATCCGGCTTCAAACAGTATCGACGAAGTTTATTTAGGATATCCTGGCTTTTATGCTATTGCAATTTACAGGTTGAGCCATGAATTATACAAACTTGATTTGTTACTATTCTCAAGATTGATGAGCGAATATGCACACCGAATTACCGGAACAGACATTCATGCAGGTGCAGATATTGCTTCTCCATTTTTTATTGATCACGCTACCGGAATTGTTATTGGAGAAACGACCGTAATTGAAAAACATGTAAAAATTTACCAGGGAGTTACTTTAGGTGCCCTTAGCGTGAGTAAAGACATGAAAAATGCCAAACGTCATCCAACTGTTGAGAAAAATGTCTGTATTTATGCTAATGCAACTATTTTAGGGGGTGAAACTATTATTGGAAAAAATAGTATTGTAGGAGGAAATGCATGGGTTACCAAATCAATACCGGCAGATTCCATTGTCCTCAATACCACTACAACCGAAGTTAAAATAAAAGAAAAAAAATAGAATGAAACCACAGAAATTAATCAACCTGATTGGCAATACTCCGCTAATGGAAACTGTTAATCTGGTCAAAAATAAAAATGTAAAACTTTTATTAAAACTCGAAGGCAACAATCCGGGCGGAAGTGTAAAAGACAGGGCCGCTTATAACATGATTGCATCAGCTTTAGAAAGAGGAGATATCAAAAAAGGCGACAAGTTAATTGAAGCAACAAGTGGGAATACAGGAATTGCACTGGCAATGATTGCGCAATTGTTTCAGGTAGAAATAGAATTGGTTTTACCTGAAGATTCTACAAAAGAGCGCACACAAACGATGCGTGCTTATGGCGCAACAGTAATTTTAACACCTGCAAGTGAAGGAATTATAGGTTCACGTGATTACGCTGACAAAAAAGTAGCCGAAGGCGGTTACGTAATGCTAAATCAGTTTGCGAATGATGACAACTGGAAAGCACATTATAAAACCACCGGTCCTGAAATATGGGAAGACACCGAAGGAACTGTAACCCATTTTGTATCGGCCATGGGAACAACCGGAACTATTATCGGCACATCATCTTATCTTAAAGAAAAAAATTCAAATATTCAGATCATAGGTGCTCAGCCTAGCGACGGATCTCAGATTCCCGGAATCCGTAAATGGCCACAGGAATATTTACCGAAAATTTTTGATGCTTCAAAAGTAGATACCGTTGTGGATGTAAGTGAAGAAGAAGCGAGAGAAATGACGAAAAGATTAGCACTTGAAGAAGGTATTTTTGCCGGAATGAGCAGTGGAGGCTCTGTAGCAGTAGCCCTGAAAATAGCAGAACAGTTAGAAACTGGCGTTATTGTAGCCATTATCTGCGATCGTGGTGATCGTTATTTATCTTCTGATTTATTTGATTAAAAAATAAAGACCCTAAGGTTCTGAGTTCCTAAGATTCTAAGTTTTTTTTACTTAGCTTGAAAAATCTTAGCACCTCAGAACCTTAGCAACTTAGAACCTTAAAAGAAAAAAAATGAACTACCGTAAATTAGGCAAAACCAATTTTAATATATCCGAAATCTCACTTGGCACCTGGCAGGTTGGAGGAAAATGGGGATCTGCTTTTGACAACAAAACTGCAGACGAACTTTTAAATACAGCAATTGATAATGGTGTTAACTTTATTGACACAGCAGATGTTTATGAAAATGGTTTAAGCGAAACCGCTGTTGGAAGAGTTGTTCGTTCGAGATCTGAACGAATTTATGTAGCTACAAAATGTGGACGCCATATTAATCCGCATGTTAATGAAGGATACCAGCCCAAAGTACTTCAAAAATACGTTGAAGATAGCTTAAAAAGATTGGGACTTGAAGCACTTGATTTAATTCAACTGCACTGTCCTCCCACTGAAGTTTTTTACAGACCTGAGATTTTTGAACTGTTTGATCGTCTGAAAGAACAGGGCAAAATTTTAAACCTTGGCGTTAGCGTTGAAAAAGTCGAAGAAGCCTTAAAAGCAATAGAATATTCGAATGTTACGACAGTTCAGATTATTTTCAATTTGTTTCGTCAGCGTCCTTCACAACTGTTCTTTTCTGAAGCCAGAAAAAAAGATATCGGTATCATTGCCAGAGTTCCTTTGGCAAGCGGACTTTTAACAGGTAAATTCGATGCAAAAACAACCTTTGATCCACAAGACCACAGAAACTTCAACAGAAATGGAGATGCATTTGATAAAGGAGAAACTTTCTCGGGAATTGATTATGAATTAGGTCTTAAAGCCGTTGAGGAATTAAAAGCATTATTTCCGGAAACTACAAGTTTGGCTCCATATGCTTTGCAATGGATTTTAAGTTTTAAAGACATCAGTTGTATTATTCCGGGTGCTTCAAAAGAAAGTCATGTATTATCTAATCTATCTGTTTATAATTTACCTAAATTATCCTCAGAAAAAATTGAAGCAATGAATAAAATTTACGAAGAATATATAAAACCTTCTGTGCATCATCTCTGGTAATTCATTTTTTAAGACACAGTGACATTGGGATACAGAAGTTTCTAAGATTTTGAAAGCAAAATCTTAGAAACTTCTGTATGATTGCGCAACCCTTTAGTAATCAACCTATCTTATCAATAAAATTAACCTAAACTCATTAACCATGAAAAAATTAAGTTTTATTGCATTTATCATCTGCTTTATAACTGTCTCCTGTAGCAATGACGAAGAATCACAAAATGAAGATTCTCAAAAATTAGAAGTAATGCACAACGAGATTGTTGCTCTTTCATTGTCTACTTCTCAAGCCTGCACAAATCCTGAAGAGTGAGATTTTACAAGAATTAACACAAGTGCTTGTAGCGGGGTAAATGCTCATATAATATATTCTAAAAAAATAGATAAGACTAAATTCCTTGCAAAAGTAAACGAGTACCTAAAAGCTCAGGCTGCCTATAATGAAAAATGGAACATAATTGGGACCTGCGACCTCATGCTGCCGCCTTCGGGAATAGAATGTGCAGAAGGGAAACCTAAATTTGTTTATTCAATCCAAATAAGTAAACTTTACAAAATTCTAAGGTATTATGTAATTTGATTTTTAAATTTAAAAAAACGTAGTACCTTACAACCTTATTTTCCGGAAACTTCCTAAAAATGTTACAAAAATCAAATTTTAAAGAATGGTTCAATCGATATAAATATGCAGAATTAGCAAGTACAAGTGCTGCTCTTACTACGTCGCTTTTTAGTAAAATTTACAATGGGTTAACTACAGCTTATTTGATTACGGCTGCAGAATACCTGGCTTTTTATAGTGTGATTCTGTTTTCTTCATATAAAAAACTAGCAAAGCAGAACACACTTTTAGGCAAAAAAACTTCTTTTTCGGAAATTCTTAATCTCCTAAAAAACTTAATTTTAGAGTTTGGTTACCCAGCAATTTTAGATTTTTTGATAATTCGTCCCTTTTGTATGTATTGGATGCCAATACTTTGTGGGAATTACTTTTTCGGGATTATTTTTGGAAAAATTTCTGCAGACCTATGTTTCTATTGTTTCACCATCATAAATTATGAATTAATCAAAAGAAAATAGTTAACAGCTTTCAAATACAATTTTAAATTCTGCGCCTTTATTTTTTCCTTCACTTGAAGCTGTTAATTGGCCTTTACTTCTTTCGATGATTTTTTTACACAAATACAAACCAATTCCGGTTGAAGATTCATTAGCTGTTCCTAATCGGCCCATTTTAGTGAATTTTTTAAACAATTCATCTATTTGAAGGTCATTGAAACCAATACCTGTATCAGAAACTGTTATAATCAGACTATCATTTTCAGTAAAAATCCTAAGTTTAATTTCACTGTCAAAATAAGAGAACTTAACCGCGTTACTAATTAAGTTAACTAAAACCTGTATTAACAATCCTTCATCTATTTTAAGTTTTGCTTCTTCTTTTTCGATACTTACATTAAGGCTTATATTTTTATCAATAAGGCGCTGATCCACTTGCTCGTTGATAAAAGCCAATATATTTGGAAATATAATTATTCTGGTTTCCTGATTTATTTTTACAACCTGATCCTGCTCTTTCAATAATTTAATAAAATTTTCAATATAACGAAACTGCAGATCCGTTGATTCGCAGATTAAATTAGCCAAATCCTTAATAGAATCAGATGGCTTTTCATCTAAAATAAGCTTTGCCAGACCCTGAGGATTTCCTGCAAAATTTTTCAAATCGTGCGAGAGCATATAAATTAAATCCTGCTTTTCATTAATAAAATTTTCAGATTCGAAAATAGATTCCTGAATATTACTCATTAACAAACCAGCTTCATCATTATATTCTGTTGGCAAAACAGATAATTTTCTTTCGTTTCTATAATCGTCTAATGCTTTTGAAGCTATGGCAATTGGTTTGATCAATTGATTTAAAACCAAGAGTGTAATAGCTGTTGCCAGCAAAGTCATGATTAAGGAAAATACTAAAACAGATGTGGGTGAAATCGAAGTGTTAAAATAAAGAACAAAAAACAAAATCCCGATTAAAGGAATATGAATACCTATAAAAGCAACAAACAGAAATTTGAATGCATAACTTTTTTTAAAAAAATTAATTTTCGAAAGATTATGATACAGCTTCATAAAAGTAACAATAACTTAGATTATAAATGGGGCTATCGAAGTATTTGACAGAACAAAGTTAGCTTTTAAAGCTAATTAAAAGATGTAAAATATAGAATTTGATAAAATATTTTAAAAATTAAATTTATAAAAGTTTACAAACCCTTATTTTTGCGCTATGGGAAGAAAAAATACAGACAAAGTCGTCTTTCATCAAATACAAGTTCTTGATGCAGGCGCAAAAGGTGTATCAGTTGCAAAAGCTCCTGACGGAAAAGTAATCTTTATTCCGAATGTAGTTCCGGGCGATGTAGTGGATGTGCAGACTTTTAAAAAACGTAAAGCTTATTACGAAGGAAAGGCCGTTAAATTTCACGAATTATCAGAGCACCGTATAGATCCAATTTGTGAACATTTTGGTGTTTGTGGCGGATGTAAATGGCAAAACATGAAATATAGCCAGCAACTTTATTACAAACAAAATGAAGTAAAAAACCATCTGCAAAGAATTGGTAAAATTGACTTACCTGAATTTGAAGACATTCTGGGTTCTGAAAAGCAATTTTTCTACAGAAATAAAATGGAATTTTCATTTTCAAACAGCCGTTGGTTAACTGAAAAAGAAATTGAAAGCACTGAAGATTTAGGAAACAGAAATGCATTAGGTTTTCATATTCCAAAAATGTGGGACAAAATACTGGATATTAATAAATGTCATTTACAGGAAGATCCTTCAAATGCAATTCGTAATGAAATTAGAGCTTTTGCAAACGAAAATAATTTAGCTTTCTTTAATCCCAGAGAACATTCGGGTTTATTAAGAACGTTTATGATTCGTACAGCTTCAACAGGTGAAATTATGGTTTTGATTCAGTTTTTCGAAAATGACAAAGCCAGTCGTGAATTGCTTCTAGATCATCTTTACGCTAAATTTCCACAAATTACATCATTGCAGTATGTAGTTAATTCAAAAGCAAATGATACTATTTACGATCAAAACATTAAGCTATATAAAGGGAGAGATTATATTCTGGAAGAAATGGAAGGCTTAAAATTTAGTATTAATGCCAAATCATTTTACCAGACCAACTCTGATCAGGCATATGAATTATACAAAATAACACGTGATTTTGCAGGGCTTTCAGGTAATGAAACCGTTTATGATTTATATACCGGAACCGGAACTATTGCACAATTCGTTTCTAAAAAAGCTAAAAAAGTAATTGGTGTAGAAAGTGTGCCGGAAGCAATTTTAGACGCTAAAGCTAATGCTGAACGCAATAATATTACGAATTGTGAGTTTTTTGTTGGGGACATGAAAGTTGTTTTTAACGAAGCCTTTATTGCACAGCACGGCAAGCCTGATGTTATTATTACCGATCCGCCAAGAGATGGAATGCATAAGGACGTTATTGATCAAATTTTGAAAATTGCTCCTGAAAAAGTAGTTTATGTAAGCTGTAACTCAGCAACACAAGCAAGAGATTTGGCTTTAATGGATGAAAAATATAAAGTTACCCGTGTTCGCCCCGTTGATATGTTTCCACAAACGCATCATGTTGAAAATGTTGTACTTTTAGAACTTAGATAATACAATTATAAATGAAAAAAATTCTGTATTTTTTATTAATCTTTACTTTTGGATTATCAAGCTGCGAGAAAGATGATATTTGTGATGCCAATACACCAACAACTCCCAGACTAATCATTTCTTTTTACGATATTACAACTCCTTCAGTAAAGAAAAGTGTAACACTTTTAAAAGTAATGGGCAAGGGTGAAGATGAAGGTATTATCTTTAACGAAAGTGGAACTGAGATAACGAAATACCTCACAAGCGGTGACTCAATTGCTATACCGTTAAAAACAAATGAAGATGCCACCACTTTTTCCTTTATTTTAAATTCAGACGAATCTAATCCCGGACTGGCTAATACTGATGAGATAACGTTTAATTATACTAGACAAAATGTATATGTTTCCAGAGCCTGTGGCTTTAAAACAATTTACAGATTAGACACACAAACTCCGTTTGTAAGAACTGATTCTGGTAATGATGGTATTTGGATGCAGGATGTTCGAGTATTTAATCCTAACATTGAATTTGAAAATGAAACACATGTCAAAGTATTTTTTTAGTATCTGTTTATTGTTTACAGTGTTTTTTGTTCAGTCACAGGAAACACCTGCGGATACAATAAAAAAAGAAATCAATCAGGAAAAACCAAAATCCAAAACACCTAAGGTTGCTACAAAATCTATAGCTGACAGCATTCCTGTAAAAAAAGATCGTTATGGTTTACGTGTGGGTGTAGATTTATACAAACTAACCCGTGGTTTTTATGATAAGGATTATAAGGGAGTAGAATTTGTGGGTGATTTTCGCCTTACCAAAAAATATTACATAGCAGCTGAACTTGGTATAGAGGATAAAACCACTGATGATGACAGACTGAATTCAACAGCAACCGGAACTTACTTAAAAGGAGGTTTCGACTACAATTTATACAATAACTGGCTGGACATGGAAAACCTTATAACGATAGGTTTGCGTGGAGGTTTTAGTACTTTTAGCCAGCAGTTAAACAGTTACAAAATTTACAATTCAGATCAATATTGGGGACAAATCCCACCCATTACTGATGGCACAAAATATACTGGTTTAACTGCCGCATGGGCGGAAGTTGCCCTTGGAATGAAAGCTAAAGTTTTTAATAATGTATTCGTAGGATTTGGTTTTCAGTTAAAAATGCTTTTAGCCAATAAAGAACCTGGTAATTTTGAGAACCTTTATATTCCGGGTTTTAACAGAACCTATGATGGAAATTTTGGAGTAGGGTTTAATTATACGGTTTCTTATTTTATTCCTCTTTATAAAAAGAAAGTAACAATTCCGGAAATAGAAAAAAAAGCTTCTAAAAAATAATGTCTTTTAAACAAAAAAGCCCCAAATTCACTAATCAAATAATGAATTTGGGGCTTTTTAAAAATTATATTTAAGACAATTGAAAATCTATTGCCGCATTTGAATGTATCAAAGCTGTATCAAAAACCGATACAGAAAGATCCTCGGGTTTAATCACAAGCGGAATTTCCGTACAGCCCAAAATAATACCTTCTGCTCCTTCTTTTATTAATTGATTTGCTATTTCCAGATAACGTTTTTTCGTTTCCGAAGTAACAATTCCTCTTCCTAAATCTTCGAAAATTGTAGTGTGAATAAAATCCCTTTCTTCCTGACTTTTCGGGATTATTACCTCAATTCCTTTCATGTCAAGCTTATCTTTAAAAAAATCCAGTTCCATTGTAAACTTAGTCCCTAATAAACCTACTTTTTTAATTTCTTGTTTCTGGATTTCAACAGCAGTTACAGTTGCAATATGAATAATTGGTAAATCAATCGCTTCCTCGAGTCGGTCAGCAATAAAATGCATCGTATTTGCACACAGAAGAATTGCTTCAGCTCCACCTGATTTTAAAAATTCGCAGGCTTTTAAAAGCATTTCAAAAGTAGAATCCCAATCATTAGCATCATTATTCTTTTTTATTTCGGCATAATTGAACGAATAAATCAAACACTCTGAGAAGTTAACCCCTCCCATTTTTTTATTTATCCCTTCATTTATAAGTTTGTAATAATCTGCTGTCGAAACCCAGCTAATGCCACCTATAAGTCCAATTATCTTCATAAAAATGATTTTTCAACTATCCAATCTCTTTAATTCCTTTTATAAAAATCCATTTTACAAAAAGTTTTTCACCATCTTTAGTGTTCACTGCTTTAAATTGTGGAGCAATTAAAGTTGCCACAATAAAAGCTGTCAGTGGAATCCAGATTCCGGCTAATCCACTGTATTCTGCAATGATAAATCTTCCTAAAATAAATAAAATTGCGAAACATCCTAATTGATATAGAAATGCCCTTACTTGTAGTTTTGTCATTTTTTTCTTTTTTAAGGTTCAGAGTCACAAAAGACTCAAAGTTACAAAGTTTTTTGTCTGTCGATCTTTAAAACTTTTAGCTCTTTTGTTACTATTCGTTAACCTGAAACTTCGTTCTCTTACTTCCTTCGTACATTTCGTATTTTACCAAGCGCGCCTCAAGGCTTGCGTTAAAAAGTTTAATTTTTCGGGAAGGTTTTAATCCTACGAACTTTAAAGCTTCCAGATTTGCGGTAATAAACCAGGCATTAGTCCCCGGATAACTTTTCTTTAAAGTATCACCTATATTTTTGTAAAATTCTTCCATGTGAATATCCAGACGCTCATCATAAGGAGGATTGAATACAAGATGAAGTTTTCCTTCTACGGCTTTTTCAGTATCAAAAAAGTTGTCCTCAGAAATCGTTACATAATCTTCAAGATTTGCATTTCTGATGTTGTCTTTGGCTTTGCTCACTGCGCTTGGCGCCTTATCAAAACCTTTAATTGTATAGTGAAATTCTCTTGTTTTTTTCATCAGACTATCGACGATTTTATCAAACAAATCATTGTCCCAGTCTTTCCATTTTTCAAAAGCAAACTCTTTTCGGTTGATATTTGCCGGAACGTTACAGGCAATCATAGCAGCCTCTGCCAAAAATGTTCCCGAACCGCACATAGGATCCAAAAAGTGACTTTGCCCATCCCAGCCTGACAACAAAAGAATTCCTGCTGCCAAAACTTCGTTAATAGGAGCAATATTCGTAGCGGTTCTGTATCCACGCTGATGCAGGGAGTTTCCTGAAGTATCCAAAGCTACTGAAACCTGATCTTTGTCAATATGAACATTGATTCTTAAATCCGGAAAAACTTTATCAATACTGGGGCGTTGCCCTGTTCTTTCCCTAAACTGATCTACAATGGCATCTTTACACTTTTGAGAAACAAACTCAGAATGGTTAAAATAAGTGGAATGAACCGTAGCATCAATTACAAAAGTCTGATTGGCATTCAGCAATTTCGACCAGTTTATACCCGAAATTCCTTTGTACAATGCCTGCTCATTGTTTGCCCTGAACGAGTAAATTGGTTTTAAAACTTTAAGGGCTGTTCTAAGTGACAAATTGGCTTTGTACATAAACCCTTTATCGCCCTTAAAACTTACCATTCTTACCCCTTTTTCAACTTCCTGGGCACCAAGATCCCGCAATTCTTTTTCTAATATTTCTTCGAAACCAAAAAAACATTTGGCTATCATTCTAAAATTTTCTTCCATCTTTATTTTTGTTTAAAAAAAACTCCGATCGCATACGCATATCTGATTATTCAGGTATCGTCACGAAATAGTTATTTTTCGGCAAAAATACACTAAATTTGCCGGACTTTGAATTAATTGAAATAGAATAAATGTCTGAAGCACCTAACTCATCAACACCTAATCAGGAGCGTAACACCGAAAATTGGTTTACATCATGGTTTGATACTCCGTATTATCATATTTTGTATAAAGATAGAAATTACAGAGAAGCTCAGATTTTTATGGACAACCTTACACATTACCTAAACTTGCCTGAAAAAGCAAAAGTATTGGATTTAGCCTGTGGAAAAGGACGTCATTCTATCTATTTAAATCAGCTGGGTTATACTGTCTTAGGAGCAGATTTATCTGAAAACAGTATTGCAGAAGCCAGCAAAAACAGTAACGAAACCCTGCACTTTAAGGTACACGATATGCGTGAGCCCTTTGAAGACAAATTCGATGCTATTTTCAATCTGTTTACCAGCTTTGGTTATTTCGAAAGTGATGATGATAACTTAACCACTTTAAAAGCTATAAAAGAAAGTTTATCCGAATATGGTTTTGCCGTAATTGATTTTATGAACGTAAATCAGGTTATTGAAACTTTGGTTCCGGAAGAAGTAAAAACAGTAGACGGAATTGATTTCAATATCAAAAGATATGTAGAAGACGGACATATTTTTAAGGAAATTGATTTTGAAGATCAGGGAAGAAAATTTCATTTTACAGAAAAAGTAAAGGCACTAACATTGAAAGATTTTCAGGATTTAATGGATGAAGCCGGGATTTATCTCTTAGATATTTTTGGCGATTATAAGCTCAAAAAATTCCACAAAACCGAAAGCGAACGATTAATCATGATTTTTAAATAGGTTTAACCGGTTAACCGTTAATTTGTTTTATCATTAAACAGCTTAACAACAACTGATTAAACAATTAAACAAAAAACGATTAAACAAAAAATGAATTATCTATTACCCTTATTCTCTGTACTTCTGGGCTATATTGTGGCTTTATTTTTAAAACCAAAAAACAAGACCAATCTTAAATTATTGCTCGCTTTTAGTGGTTCTTTTTTATTGTCTCTAACCGTAATGCATCTTTTACCTGAGGTTTATGAATCACATAATCATAATATCGGTTTATTTATCATGGTCGGAATTTTATTCCAGATCATTCTCGAATTTTTCTCCAAAGGCGCAGAACACGGACACGTGCACGGGCATGCAAAAATGTCTCAGATTCCGTGGCTGCTTTTCATCAGCCTTTGTATCCATGCCTTTTTAGAAGGTTTTCCGGTAAGCCATCATCATGGTTTGGCTATCGGAATTGCGATTCACCATTTGCCAATTGCCGTAATTTTAACGACATTTTTCATAAATGCCGACCTCAACAAAAAAGCCATTTTCGCTTTCATGCTGACTTTTGCAGCCATGACTCCGCTTGGAACTGTAGCTTCGGATTTTTTACCTATATTAAACGAGTATTACACCGAAATAACCGCAATTGTAATCGGAATATTATTCCACATTTCATCAACTATTATTTTCGAAAGCAGCGAAGGACACAAATTTAATATTGCCAAAGTTTCGATGATTGTTTTAGGAATTTTATTGGCATTCTTTCTCTAATCTGGACGTGACCAAAGGAATTTTAAATTTCACATTTCGATTAAAATTATCAAATGCCTGACTATCTAATTCTAATTCCCCGTTCTTTTCTTCTCCTCTTCATTTCCAGAATTACGTTCCTTTACATTTATCTTATTGTTTCCAAAATTGTAAACTACAGATAAACGAACATATCTGTTGCTTTCCTTTTGACTATAAACTTGTCTTAAACCATTTACATTCGAAACATCATCTTTTAAATAAGACGTATTGAAAATATCATTTATCAAAAAAGAAACCTGCAGTGCTCTGTTTAATAAATCCTGCTTAAGACCAATATTTAAACTTGCTGTATATCCTGTTTCGTATAAACCGCTTTTGTATGGTGTTATATAATTGAAATCTAATTGCAATTTAGTCGTTTTGCCTAATGAAAAGGTATTATTTGTTGAAAAATCAATCTGAAGGCCGTTTACCGGTGTTGCATTGATATCTTTTATAAACTTAATATCTGAGCCTAAAAAATACACTGAATTTTCACTCTGCCACCAATCCGCAAAGCTGGCTGAATAGATTTCCCCAACCCCATAAGTAATGCCTTTAAAATAATTTTCTCTCGATACAACTTGCGTCAATGTTTCCGGATTTGCAGTAAATATTACGCCATACCCATCTGTAATAGAATTAAAAAAAACACTGGTTTTCAATATTTTTTTATACGAATGCGCAAATTCAAAATTATCACTAAAAGAAGGCTTCAAAAATGGATTCCCCTCAGAATAACTATTACTGCTGATATAAACACGAAACGGATTTAAAAGCGAAAAACCCGGTCTTCTGATCCTCCTTCCATAATTCAGACTAAAACTATTGTCTTCATTCCTCGCATATGAAGCATAAAAAGTTGGAAACAGTTTAAAATAATTGTTTACAATTTCCTGATTTAACGTTTTTGAAAAACCATTTGTCTGTGTATTCTCTAATCGTAAACCTAATTGAAAATTCCATTTTTTATTAATTTTTTTGTCACCGCTGATATAAACTGCCTGATTATTTTCAGTATATTTAAATTGATTGGATTGGTTGGTATCTAATTCCGGGGTTCCTGTAATTGTATTAAAAAAAACAACATCACTATTACTGGTAGTAAAACTCACTTTCGCTCCATACGATAAGTTCAGCAATTGAAGCGGATGTTCTATATCTGCTTTGAAACTCACATTATCAATATTTTGATTCGAAATATTTCGTCCTGACTGATTTACATCAACAAAGGTTCCGTCAGATGCATAATTATTCGCTGTAAAATCTCTATCAAATTTTGAATTATAATTAAAATAATCTACATCAAATGATAATTTTCGATTTAGAGAATCTAATTTTGTAATTAAATGCAGATTATAAGTCTTATTACCGGATTTCCTGTCTAAAGGGCTCTTATTGATTATATAACTCTCTAATTCATTTTGAGTATTATATTTATCAATCCTAATATCCGAGTCAAAATCCGGATTGCTTTTATCCTTTAAAAGTTGGAAGCCAATTGTTGTTTTTTCTAAAAAATCATAGTCAAAAGCTATTTTTCCGGAAAGATTATCTTCATTTAATTTTGTCATTACATCCATTTTTGTAGTTCCTTCTGTAAAATACATATCCAGGTTTTCATTAATATATTTATAACCCGTTTTCCCATTGACACTAGCCGAAAATCTAAATTTATTTTTATTGTAAAAGAAATTATCCCTCAGCGAAAAAATTCCGTATTTACTTTGATCATAGGAAGCTGTAGTTGTATTTTTCCAAGAATTAAGAGCGCCTTTTTTCATCACAATATTAATCAGTCCGCCGTTTCCTTCCGCTTCATATTTAGACGAAGGATTACTAATAATTTCGATGTTCTTAATATCACTCGCAGAGATCGATTTTAGGAAATTATTTAACTCTTCACCCGTTAATTCAATCATTCTTCCATCAATCATAACACGGGAAGTTCCTTTTCCTAATATATTGATAGCATTATTTTGTACCACAACACCCGGTGCTGTATTTATTGCGCTCAAGGCATCGCCTCCAACTGTGTTTGCATTATTCTCAGGATTATAAACCAGGCGGTCTATTTTTTGTTCAATCGTATTTTTTCTGGACTGAATCATAACTTCTCCCAATTTTGTTGCATTTTCTATTAATATAATCATTCCCAGATCAGTATCTTTTTCAATAGTAATTTCATTTTTGTAATCTGTAAATCCTAAAAGACTGACTTCTATTTTATAAGAGCCTTTTTTAAGATCAATTTCAAAAGTACCGTCTTGCAAACTTGTTGTTCCGGCAATTATTTTTCCTTCTGAAGTGGTTACTGAAATATCTGCCCATTCCAGCGAAGTTGTTTCACTGGTTATTTTACCTCTTAATTTTACTGTTGATTGTGCTAAACAAAATAATGGCAATACTAAAAAGATAAGGAGGTTTGCTTTTTTCATGATTTCTAATTTTTCGACTTGTTTCAATTAATATGAAGCAAAGTTGCCTTAGAAATTTTCCAGATTCGACCGACAAAAAAAAGTCGAACCAATTTCTGCCTAAGAAATCGGTTCGACTTTATTAATGCGCAAGTACGACTTTTTACAAAAGCCTAATTATAAAGCGTTTCTGTAAGCTGTAGGCGTTTGATTAGTATATTTTTTAAAGGAAGTATTAAATGACGATTTTGAGTTAAAACCTACTTCATACAGAATTTCTAAAACGGTCAAATCTCTTTTTAAAGGATCTTTTAAAATATGCATTGCTTTTTGAATGCGATATTCGTTTACAAAATCAAAAAAGTGCTGATTCATATGATGGTTAATTAAAACGGATAAATCCCGAACCGGAATATTAATTTGGTTCGAAAGTTCCTGAATGGTAAGCGACGGATCCAGAAATGGTTCTTTTTCTTTCATATAGTCTTTTAATGTAGCAATTTGAGTTACAATCCCCTCGTTTTGATTGGATTTTATTTCTGTAATATTTTCGTTTTGCTCAGGAAGAATGTCTCTTGCCAATTGCAATTTAGAATCGATGCCGCGAAAAAGTTCCGGATAATTCAAGGCTTTTAATACAAACCAGCATGTTACTGTTAAAACCAGAAATTGCAAAATGGTATTGGACCAAATCCATAGAAAATCTAAATCAGCATATCTCACGATATTTTTAATTATAGACAGATAATATAAAACAAAGAGGGCGCTTGCTATTTGAAACAACCATTTAAAAATAGACGTTCGGGGATTTGCATAATTTTCCTGATATATTTCCTTATACTTTTTTAGCACCACAAATATTCCTATACTATATGCTATCGTTTGTATTCCCAAAAGAAGAAACAAAATATACATCTCAGGCGATTGATCACGTTGATCATAAAACAATTGCTTTTCTATTGTATTTAAAAGGTAGAGTCTTAATACAAATACAATATTTGTAATTATGAATGGAATTAAATGTAGTAAATGCTTCACTTTTAAACGAAAATCTGCAAAACAAACTGATAGTACGTACAAATAAAAAGCAGGCAGTATCAAAGTACAAACGGACCATCTGAAAAATTCTAAATTAAAATGGCTTTTTATAAATCCTTCATCAATGAAAATACCACTGTTATCAATGGCAAAAAATATTAAATAGAAAGCAAATAATCTGTTTGCTAATTTATTTTTTGTTTTTACAGTAAGTAAAAAAAATGCCAGCAATAATGAAACAAAAACTGAGATTTTGGCCATGCCGGTTAAAAAACTTATTATATCCATTCTTGTCTTAATTATGTAACAAATATAAGATTTTAGTTCTTTTATAGTGTCGTCTAAAATTGCTTTCGCCAAAAAGAAAACATAAAAAAAGATTTAAAATCTTTATAAGTTTGACTTGTACTTTTCGCTCATTTGCTTAAAAAAGTTTAATTTTGGAAGATAACTATTTCAACAAAAAATGACGTTTACAAAAACAACCGAACAATCTTCAAAATACGAACATTTAGAGAAAATGTCAGTTCAGGAACTACTGACCAATATTAACAACGAAGACAAAACTGTACCTTATGCTGTCGAAAAAGCGTTACCGCAAATCGAAGCTTTAGTTGAGCAGACTGTTGCAAATTTAAAATTGGGGGGACGTATTTTTTACATCGGGGCCGGAACATCCGGACGTTTGGGAGTTGTAGATGCCTCTGAGTGTCCGCCTACTTTTGGAGTTCCTTTTGATTTGGTAAACGGTATCATTGCGGGCGGCGACACAGCTATTCGTCGTGCCGTAGAAAATGCCGAAGACAATTCAACACAAGCCTGGATTGACCTGCAGGCACACAACATCAACTCAAATGATATCGTAATTGGAATTGCAGCTTCAGGGACTACTCCTTATGTTATTGGAGGCTTAGAAACCTGTAACGAAAATAATATTGCTACAGGCTGTATTACCTGCAATGCGGGAAGTCCTTTGGCACTTACAGCCAAATTCCCTGTTGAAGTAGTTGTAGGACCGGAATTTGTAACCGGAAGTTCAAGAATGAAAGCAGGAACTGCACAGAAACTTGTCCTGAATATGATTTCGACTGCTTCTATGATTCAGCTTGGAAAAGTAAAAGGAAACAAAATGGTCGATATGCAGCTGAGCAATATCAAACTGGTTGACCGTGGTGTAAAAATGATTATGGGAGAAATTGCGGTTTCGTATGAAGAAGCTTCAGAATTATTGAAAAAATACGGGAGTGTGAGAAATGCTGTTGACAATTATAAAAAGTAAAAAGTTTTCGGTTAAATGTGAGATGCTGCTACTTAACTACAAAGCTTAAACTTGTAACCTGAAACTTTTCAAACCTGAAACAAAAAAAATGGCAACAAATAAAGAATTATTAGGAAAAGGAATTAAATATTTATCAGGTTCATTGCCTTTATTATTTATTGGACCTTCAGTGATTTATAACGCTTTCATGAATCAGCATACTGCCTGGCACTATCTGGTTTTAGGAATTGGAATCGTAGCCTGCCTTAGTGCTATGTTTCTAATTTTTTACGGATTGAAAATTATAATGAAAGGTTTGTTCAATGACTAATACTTAACTGTAAGAGCAAATCATATACAATTCTTTTAATCCCTTCATGCAATCACAATGGAAAGCCTAATTCACATTCAGAAAACATTTGAAAAAGTCATTTATATTGACAAGAAAATAAACAACCGAGAGTTTGAGGATTGTGTTTTTAAAAACTGTGATTTTTCCAACAGTAATTTCGCTTACAATACCTTTTTAGACTGCGAGTTTATCGACTGTAATTTGTCGATGACAAACCTTGCAGGAACGAGTTTAAAGAATGTGACTTTTAAAAACTGTAAGCTCTTAGGAATTGCTTTTAACGAATGTGACGACTTTTTATTTCAGGTTTATTTTGAAGAAACTGCTTTAGATTACGCTATTTTTTCGAATAAGAAAATGCCCAAAACCAAGTTTATCAATTGTTCTGTAAGGGAAGTTACTTTTATAGGAACCAATTTAAACAGTTCGGTTTTTGATAATTGTGATCTGGATGGTGCTATTTTTAATGAAACCCAACTGGCTGCAGTTGATTTTAGAACAGCTTACAATTATAAAATCGATCCCGAATTTAACCCGATGAAAAAAGCACAGTTTTCTACTCAGGGAATCGTGGGACTTTTAGATAAATACGACATTAAAATTGTATAATGATGGAAACGAACGAATCTTATCTGGAAAGCGTTAAAAAGCAGTTTTTGTATTATAAAATGCTGGGCGAAAAAGCTATCGATCAGCTCGAACCTCAACAGCTTTTTATTACTTTAAACGAAGACACCAACAGTATTGCAACTATAATCAAACATATTTCAGGAAATATGCTGTCACGATGGACAGACTTTTTAACTTCTGACGGTGAAAAAGAATGGCGCAATCGGGATGCCGAGTTCGAAAATGATTTGCAGTCAAAAGAAGAAGTGCTGGAAATCTGGAGTAAAGGCTGGAATACCTTTTTTGACGCTTTAAACAATTTGAAACCCGAACAGCTTTCTGATATCATTTTATTCGGAATGAAGGCCATACGGTTATTGAAGCTATTAATCGACAATTGGCGCATTATCCGTATCATATCGGGCAGATTGTTTTTTATGCGAAACAATTGAAAAACAGCTCCTGGAACAGCTTATCGATTCCGAAAAACAAATCCGGGAATTACAATGCCGAAAAGTTTGCCAAAGAAAAAGAAATAAAGAACTTTACCGATGATGAATTAAACAGACTGAAATAATTCTTCTCTCTTTTAAAATTCTACCTGATAAAAACGACTGCCCTAGCCCTGATTGCAACGAAAATCCTTTTTGTTTTTCTTTAAAAATAAAAAGATTGCAGTGGAAAGCAGGAATCAGCTCCTAAAAAAACAACTTATTAAAATGAAAAAAATTATATTCTTATTCCCAATACTTGCTTTGGTATCGTGTTATAATGCAGAACACAACTGCAAAGATTTCAAAAACGGTAAATTTAAATTTGAATTTGAAGTAAACGGCGTAAAAAAAACAACGATTTTTGAACGCAAAGACAGTATTGAAATTGAAACTTTTCAGGGCAAAACAGACACTTCAACCATACGCTGGGTAAGTGACTGCGAATATGTTTTGCAGAAAAAACATCCGAAAAACATGGCAGAAGAAAAAGCAATCAGCATGAAAATATTAACGACTTCGAAAGATTCGTATACTTTTGAATTTGGAATGGTTGGTTCTGAGGAAAAACAGCACGGAAAAGTTTTTAAAATCGAATAAAAAATAGTAATTTGAATGTAAATTAAAATTTACATGGAAGTATTTTTAAACCCTGATGCTTTAATTGCATTACTAACCCTGACATTTCTGGAAATTGTTCTGGGAATTGACAACATCATTTTTATTTCGATCGTTACAGGAAAACTACCTGAGCAGGACCGGAAAAAAGCAACCCGGATTGGTTTGTTTCTGGCTATGTTTATGCGAATTGTGTTGCTATTGGGAATCTCGTATTTGATTGCTATGAAAGCTACAGTATTCAGTATTCACTGGGGCTGGTTTGAAGCTGATTTTACCAGACAGGCAATTATCTTATTTTTAGGAGGATTGTTCCTGATATATAAAAGTACCAAAGAAATCAGTGAAAAAGTAGACCATAAAGGAGAAGAAAAACAGAACATCCAATCTGCTGCAAAGAAATCTTTTTCGAATGTTATTGTACAAATTCTGTTAATCGATTTAATTTTCTCTGTTGACTCTATTTTAACCGCTGTTGGTATGACGAATGGCGTTGAAGGTGCACTGACTATCATGATTACAGCAGTTATTATTTCTGTTGTCGTTATGATGCTTTTTGCCGTTCCGGTTGGAAATTTCGTTAATAAAAACCCTTCGATCCAAATATTGGGACTTTCATTCCTAATCCTGATTGGGTTTATGCTGATTACTGAAAGCATGCATTTATCTAATGCCGAGCTGATTGGCGAACACATTGGAGCTATTCCGAAAGGCTATTTGTATTTTGCCATTACATTTTCTCTGGCTGTCGAATTTATCAATATGCGAATACGAAAGAAAAAATTATAGCTTAAATTTTAAAGTTCCCTTGAGGAACTTTTTTGTTTCACAAATAAACCTGATTTTTCAAAAAATATAGTTTGAATAGATATTGAAATTTGTTTCTTTTACAATACTGTTTTCTAATTCTAAATTCAGAACGTAATCCAACATGAAAAATACCATTTCGCATAGAGTTGCTGATTTTTTAAAGAGCTTCCCTCCTTTTAATCTTTTGAATCAAAAAGATCTTGAAAAATTATCTGAACAGATTTCAATCATATATAAAGAAAAGGATTCAGTGATTTTTTCTGAAAACGAAAAGACCCATGATTCCTTTTATGTAGTCCACAAAGGAGCTGTTGCCCTTAAAAAGAATCAAAAAACCCTGGACATGTGTGATGAAGGTGATATTTTTGGATTAAGACCGCTTCTTGCGCAGGAAAATTATGTTATGGAGGCCAGTACTTATGAAGAAAGCATTTTATACGCGATTCCAATTGCAGTTTTTAAGCCGTATGCATTAGAAAATAAAGCCATTGGGAATTTCCTGATCGAAAGTTATGCTTCGAATACTAAAAATCCTTATTCAGAAGTCCATAAAAACAATTTATACGGTGAAATGATTGCTCAGCATGAACAGAATACCGACAAAGAAATATTTGACTTACAGCCGATAAAATTTTCAAAAAAGATTGTTACTTGCGGTCCATCAACAACTGCAAAAGAAATTGCTAAAATACTGACCAAGAAAAAAGTCGGAGCGATATTAATTGTAGACGAGATGCTCCCAATCGGAATTATTACGGATAAAGATTTGCGTAACAAAATCGTTTCCGGCGACTACCCTATTACGACAACAGCCGAAACAATTATGACATCTCCTGTCATTACGTATTCCAAAAAAATGACGGTTACCGAGGCTCAAATGGCGATGATTAAAAGTAATATAAGCTATTTGTGCCTAACCAAAGACGGAACTGTTAATACAAAAGCGGTTGGTATTTTGTCTAAACACGACCTTATGGTCTCGCTGGGAAATAATCCGGCAGTTTTGATCAAAGCTTTAAAAAGGACGACAAAAGTTAAGGAGATTAAACCTATAAGAGCCCGAATCATGCAATTGCTTCAGGGATATCTTGACCAAAATATCCCGATGACACTGATTACAAAAATCATAACCGAATTAAATGATGCCTGTGTAACCCGTGTTATTGATATTTCGCTGGAAAAAATGAATACACCGCCTCCTGTAAAATTTACCTGGCTAGCATTGGGCAGTCAGGGTCGTGATGAGCAGATGCTGCATACCGATCAGGATAATGCGATTGTATATGAAAACGTTTCCGAAGTTTTTAAGGATGAAACCAAAGCCTATTTTCTAAAATTAGCAACCTACATCAACAAAGGACTTTTTACTATTGGTTACGAATATTGCCCTGCCGAAATGATGGCCTCTAATCCAAAATGGTGCATGAGTCTGAACGAATGGAAGGATCAGGTAGCATACTGGATTAAAAATCCGGGTAAAAATGAAGTTCTGTTATCTTTTATCTTTTTTGATTACAGTGTAAAATACGGAAACCGTGAAATTGTAGACCAGTTATCAGATTCGATATTTGAGAATGTAAAGGCGAATCCTATTTTTTATGTTCATTTGGTGAGCGGCGCTTTGCAGAGTCCTTCCCCAACCGGATTTTTCAGGCAATTTTTAGTTGAACAGGATGGCGCCAATAAAGATCAGTTCGATATTAAAAGAAGAGCCTTAATGCCTCTGACAGATGCTGCAAGGGTTTTAATTTTATCGCATTCGGTAAAATCCATCAGCAACACAGCGGAACGTTTTGAAAAACTGGCAGAACTTGAACCTCAAAATCGTGAACTTTATTTATCGTGTTCGTATTCGTTTAAAGCCTTATTGAAATTCAGAACCAAACAAGGGCTTTTACATCATGATTCAGGGCAGTTTATTGCTTTGGAATCCCTTTCGAAAATGGAGAAAATAAAACTGAAAAGAACTTTTAAAACCATCAAAGAACTTCAGGAATTAATTTCGGTACGTTTTAATGTTTCTAATATTGTATAAGAATGAGTCTATTTAATTTTTGGCAGAAGGAAGAAGAAAATTTTTTCGATGAAAACGTAACTATTGAAGAAACACGTTTTGTCGTTCTCGATACTGAAACAACTGGTTTTGATTTTACAAACGACCGCATTTTATGTATTGGAGCACTCGTATTGCAAAATGGCACTATTTCAGTTCAGGACAGTTTTGAAGTTTATATAGAACAGGATCATTATGATGAGTCGACTGCCCAGATTCATGGTATCCTGAAAGATTTTATTGTAAAACGCCCTTCTGAGGCTGAAGCATTAGAACAATTTCTACACTATTTAGGAAGTGCAATTATTATTGCACATCATGCTTATTTTGATATAACTATGATCAATAAAGCTTTGGAAAGAAATGGTCTTCCTGAATTAAAAAACAAATCCCTTGATACAGGGATTTTGTATAAAAAAACCTTAATAAAATCACATTTATTTGAGCGAAAAGATCATTACACATTAGATGATTTGGCTGATAAATTTGATATTTCAAAAAAAGACCGTCATACTGCACTGGGCGACGCTTATATTACAGCCATCGCTTTTTTAAAAATTATAAAAAAACTGAGAGAGAAAAAAGAGGTTTCTCTAAATCAGCTTTTTAAATAATTAAGATATTTTTATGAAACTTAAATTTACATTTATTTGTACATTTTAACTATTTCATAATACATCTCTTATCATTTATTAGCAATAAGAAAAATTTAACATAACATACATTTTGTTTTTCGGAGATAGCTTTGCTTCAATCAAAAAAACAAAAAAACAGTTATGAAATTTAAATTTTTAAGATCCATTGCATTACTTGGAATTACAGGGTTTGCTGTAATTAGTTGTCAGAATGATGATAATGACAGCAATAAAATAAATGAAGAAATTGATTTTACTACTAAATCAAATATTCCCGCTTTTGTATTTGCCCAGCCAGGCTTCGAAAATTTAGAAATTTCAACTTTAATCTCAACAACAGACGCATTACCGGAGAGTCCTTCATTTATTTATGCTGGGCAGCCCGATGGAGCCGGTTTTATGAAAGATCCGAGCGGTGATGGTTTTATAATGATTACTAACCATGAAATCATACAATCGGTATCAAGAGTTTATTTTGACAAAACTTTAAAACCTGTAAAAGGAGATTATATCGTTGATGCTGTTGGAGGACAAACGAGACTTTGTTCTGCAACTTTGGCTACACCTGAAATTCATGGTTTTGGCCCTATATTTTTAACCGCAGGAGAAAGCGGACAGGAAAGTATGGTTCACGGTATCAACCCACTTGCACCAGCAACAGATAAAAACAGAAAAGACAGGGTTTTACCTGCCTTAGGAAAAGCAAGTATGGAAAACGCTGTTCCGCTAACCAAAAAAGCATATCCAGGTAAAACTGTCATTATAATGGGAGAAGATCAATCTTACGCTACTTCTCATGCAAGTGCCGGTCAGGTAATTATGTATGTTTCTACTGTAGGAGATTTAAATAACGGAAAATTATACGCCTTAAAAAGAAATGATAACATTCAGGTAGAAACTACTATGACTATCGGAAATTCTTTCGATGTATCATTTGTTGAAATTCCGAATGCCAAAAACATTACAGGAGCTGAAATTAATACAACGGTAAATAATTTAAAAGCAATACGTTTCTCAAGAGTTGAAGACATTGATTACAGAAAAGGATCAGCAAAAAACAACAGAGAAGTTTATTTTACCGCTACGGGACAATCTTCAAATGGCACTGATCCTGTAGAAGGTTACACAATGTGGGGAAGAGTATATAAATTAGTATTGGATGCAAAAGATCCATTAAAAGGAAAACTTGAATTAGTTGTTGAAGGAGATTCTACACCTGGAACTGGTGTTATCAATCCTGATAACCTTTGTGTAACAGAAAACTACGTTTATATTCAGGAAGATGGGGACAGTTATTATGGTAATGCAAAACATGATTCCTATATCTGGCAATATAATATTGCTAAAAAAACCAATAAACCTTGGTTAAACATGAACCACAAAAGAAATGATACTTACTGGAATAGCACATACAATCAATCTGGTGAAATGAGATTTGGAAGCTGGGAATATGGTGCAATGGAAGATATATCTGATGTTATTGGTATCCCGGATACTTTCACGTTAAATATTCATCCTCATACATGGCAAAATGATGCATTCAAAAATGCAGATGGTTCAGGAGTGAGCACAAATAAAGAAGGAGGCCAAACTGTAATTATTCGTAACGTACAAAGATAATTTTACCACAATTACAACAAAAACAATCCAGTTTTCTACTGGGTTGTTTTTGCTATTTATTAAAGTATCCTACAATGAAAATTGATTTTATCAAAAACATATTTTTTCCTATTCTTTTCTCTTTTCTGACTTTTTTTACAAGCTGTACAAAAGAAAAAACTGAAACTTCTGTTAAACAGGATCTTTTGATTGACCTGGAAAAACTTGAAAACAAAATAGTGCTTTTCAAAAAGCTTGCTGAAAACGAAAAAGATTCCAAAAAAATTCAGGATTGTTTTAAAGAAACCAGAACTTTATATAAAAAAACAGAATGGGCAGTTGAATATTTTGTGCCCGAAACAGCAAGATTTATTAATGGTCCTGCTTTAGATGAGCTTGAAGTTGAAGAGAATAAATTTTTGCCTCCAAATGGCTTTCAGGTCATCGAAGAACTGATTTTTCCTAAATACGACATCACTAATAAAACAAATCTGATTCGTGAAATAGCAATAATGCGTGCAAATATTGTACAAGTAAAACAACATTTAGACGCTATAAGTATTGGAGAAAAACATGTTATCGATGCCGCCCGATTTGAGGTTTACCGAATTTTAACATTAGGAATCACCGGTTTTGATTCTCCTGTAGCACAGGAATCAATAAATGAAGTTGCTCCTGTTCTTGTCTCAATTCAAACAATCGTTTTAAAAACCTGCAAAAATAACTCTAAGGAATCCTCAGATTTAAAGTCACAATTAAAAAAGACAATTGCAAACAGCATTTCATATTGTTCCAAAAACAAAGTCTTTAATACTTTTGACAGAGCAACATTCATTAAAGATTATCTGAATGTAATTTCGAAAACAATTTTTGAATTGCAAAAGCAAAACCACATTACAAATATCAATAAAAACAGTGCAGTCAACCCAAATGCTGCTACTCTTTTTGAAAAAAATGCTTTCAATGTTAATGCTTTTATTCCCTCTACAGAATATGCTTATTCTGTAGACAAGGTTGCTTTAGGCAATCAATTATTTTTCGATACATCAATCTCAAAAGATCAAAAAAGAAGCTGTGCAACTTGCCATGTTCCTGAAAAAGCATTTACAGACGGACGAAAAACAAATCTTTCCTTAGATGGTTTCGATTTGCCGAGAAATACTCCTACCCTTACTTATGCGGGTTTACAAAATGCATTATTTTGGGATTTAAGACAAATTGATTTAGAAAAACAAAGCGTTGATGTTGTACAAAATGAACAGGAAATGCATGGTTCATTCAGCCAAATTATTCCTTTTATCAATAATGACAAAAAATACAAAGCCTTAGTTAAAAAAGCTTATCCTGAAACTGATAAAATCGAAGAATGGCAATTACAAAATGCAATTGCCTCTTACATTCGCTCTTTGAATGATTTTGATTCCAAATTTGATTTATACATGCGAGGTGAATCAAATGATTTTAGTGAGGAAGAAAAACTCGGATTTAATCTTTTTGCAGGAAAAGCAAAATGCGCTACCTGTCATTTTATTCCTTTATTTAACGGAACTGTACCTCCTAATTACAGTAAAACTGAACAGGAAGTAATTGGAACTCCAAAAGATAAAACCGCAAAAGAAATAAGTCCGGATTTAGGAAAGTACAATCAGTTTAAAATGGATCAGCTTAAAAATGCCTTTAAGACACCTTCTATCCGAAACGTTGCCAAAACATCTCCTTATATGCATAATGGTGTATTTACAACATTAGAAGAAGTTGTAGATTTTTATAATAAGGGAGGCGGAAAAGGTTTAGGTTACGCAGTAGAGAACCAAACCTTACCTTTTGACCAGCTTAAACTAACCAAAAAAGAAGAATCTGCTTTGGTAGCGTTTATGAAAACCCTGACTGACAAAAGATACCAATAACTTACAATGAATATACTGGGTGTTAAAAATGCACCCAGTTTTTTATTTACGAATTTCAAAAATCTCCTTCTTAATTTCGACAGAATAATCATTTGGAGAAATATTACCTCCAAAAGTTTTTGCATAGATTTTTGTAAACTCAGCTCCAAAATATAAAATGATAGCCGAATAATAAACCCATACCAAAATTATAATAACAGAACCTGCAGCGCCGTACACATTAGCAATAGTAGAGCTTCCCAAATAAAAACCTATAGCGAACTTACCAATCATAAACAGCACTGATGTAAAACCGGCTCCAATAAAAGCATCTTTCCATTTTATATTTCCATCAGGCAGTGTTCTGAAAATAATAGCAAAAAGAAGCGCAATACTTCCTAAAACGATTAAGATGTTAGTCACATAAAACAGATATACAGTACTTTCCGGGAAGTAAATTTTCAATCTTGCATTCAAAACATCTAAAGTAGCATTGAGTATTAAACTAACCAGCATCAAAAAACCTACTGAAACTATCATCGAAAAAGACATTAGTCTGTTTTGTACAAATTTTTTAAAACCTTTATTGGGTTTTACACGCAATCCCCAGATATAATTAATGGAACTCTGAATTTCAGCAAAAACTCCGGATGCTCCTATAAGCAGCATAATAACACCAAAAATCGTCACAAAAACATTACTGTCTGAAAGCTGTACATTCTTTATGGCTTCCTGAATTTGTTTGGCAGCTTCGTTTCCTACCAGCTCATTTATCTGACCATACAGCTGACCTGTTACTGCTTCTTCTCCAAAAAAGAAACCACAAATGGTTATAATAATGATTAATAATGGTGGTAATGCAAAGATGGTGTAATATGATAATGCAGCACTTAATTTTATTGCATCATCATCCAAAAAAGCAAAAAAAGTCTTTTTTAGTAAATACCATGATTTTGAGAAAATATTCTGCTTTTCCATTTTTGCTAATTTTTTTTTGATATTATCTCAAATTTAAGCAATATTAGAAATTTTTTAATTCCTGATTTTTAATCGATTTTTACATTTTTACCATGTGAACCTTATTTTGAAATCTTTTTATATTCCTGATCAAAACCCAACTTTTTAATTTTTAAAATCTTTTTGAATTCGCTTCTTGTTGGTTTAATCAGATAAGAAGTATAGTCCTGCATTTTACCTTTTATTTTAGTAACAGAATCAAGTTTTTTAAGATCTTCTCTTTCACAAAGGTTCTTAAATTTTAATGTGTTTTTTTCAATTGAAAGAAACTGAATATTCCAAAACATAGAATCTTTTCTACTTAATATCAATTGTCTATCAATTCGTTTTGCTTTTTGATAAAGGGAAAACCGAAACAAAGTATCAATATGTTTTTGAATTAATTCTACTGAATCACCTTTTGAAAACATATCAAATTTATCTTTCGTTTCCTTTGTTACAATTTTTCCATCAACGATATCATATTCCGACTTTGTTGAGTCTAATGTGAGCTTATGAACTTTGAATTTATAAAAGTACTCTTTTAAGATTCTGCTTTCTTCAATTCTAATAAAAGTCGAATCATTATTCATATACAATCCTCTAAATTTATTTGGAAAACGATCTAATTCAGAATCTTTATCTGGTTGAGGATTTTCAAAATATAAATTCACACAATCAGCACAAGCATAGGCATCTGCTTTTTTACAAGAAATTATTGATACTATTACTGCTATAATTAAAATTGACTTTTTCATAGGAAAATCATTTATAGTGGCAAAAAATCCCTTTATCATAAACTGTCCACAGACTTGCTTTTTGATTTGCGGATTTTAATGCGTTATTTGCCCAGGTATTGCAGGTATAAAAAAGGCTATAGCTTCCTTTTGCTTCGTAAAAAGCATCTTTCTTTCCGTAGCTGTGACCTTGAATCCATTGAGGATGAAGAGAATCACTGAAGCTATCTGAAATATAAGTTACCAGATTTTGATAATTTTCTTTTGAAATCAGGATTCGTTTGCAGTCATCGCTTTCTTTTAATTGTTTAAAAAATGTGGTATGCATTGCAGACGAACTTACACCAAATGCGGCTTTTAATGCTGTACTTGCTTTTAAATCTGACCATTCGGGCGTATCAAGATAAAAACCTTTGTCACCCCAGCCGAAAGCGATATAATTCATCAAAGAATCCTTTGATTTCGTCTGACCGAACTGGATTTCGTTTCGCCAGTCTTTAATTTCGTTTTTAACGGGAACCACAATATCTGTGTGAACACCGTTGGAAAGAATATAAATCGGAACAGCATTTTGTTCTTCTGCCTGAGCGATATCAGAATTCACAGTGATTTTTGAAATTAGAAGAACTGATGAAATGTACAACGCAAGGAAAGCGAAAATTCCGAAAAGTGTCCAGCCGAGAAATTTGAAAGTTTTTTTTAGCATTTTTGATTGGTTTTAGATTTAGTTATTGGTTGATTTTTCTGTAACCAATTTTTGAGCCAAATTTTTTTTAGTTTTCAAATTTTGTTTTCATTTCTTTCTTTTAAAATAAAAAGCCCTCTATTTGCTGACTACCCCAGATTGCAATGGAAAGCATTTTTTTTGAATTTATATTTTTTGCGGTGATAAAAAAGCGACTGGAAGAAGCTCTTTTTATTGCCTGGCAAAAAAATAAATTTGGAAAAAATCTTGAAATGGAAAGCTGGAAATAGGTGCTTATTATTTATTTCCTCGCAGATTTTGCAGATTAAAACTGATTTCTCTTTTCACGAATTAAAACATAAAAAAACCGCTGAATTTCTCCAGCAGTCAAATCTTCTTCTTCTTGATTCTTTTATCTAAAAGATTAAACGTTAAAACGGAAATGCATTACATCTCCATCTTTTACTACATATTCTTTTCCTTCTACTTTGAACTTTCCTGCTTCTTTAGCTTTTGCCTCAGAACCGTACTGAACGTAATCGTCATAAGAAATAACTTCCGCACGAATAAAACCTTTTTCAAAATCAGTGTGGATAACTCCTGCTGCCTGTGGTGCTGTTGCTCCAATATTGATGGTCCAGGCACGAACTTCTTTTACACCTGCTGTAAAGTAAGTTTGTTGTTTTAATAACTTGTAAGCAGCACGAATTAAAACGGATGCTCCCGGTTCTGTTAATCCCATATCTTCAAGGAAAACCTGACGCTCTTCATAGCTTTCTAATTCAGTGATATCAGCCTCTGCTCCTACTGAAAGGATAATAACCTCAGCGTCTTCATCTTTTACTAACTCACGAACCTGATCTACATATTTATTTCCGTTTACAGCTGAATTTTCGTCAACATTACAAACATATAAAACCGGTTTTGCTGTAATTAACTGAAAACCTTCCATTAGAACTTCTTCATCATTTGACTGAGGAATAATTGTTCTCGCCGATTTTGCCTGCAATAAAGCTTCTCTAATTCTGTTCAATAAGGCTTCTTCAGTCTGCGCTTCTTTGTTTCCGGTTTTTGCAGCACGTTTTACTTTTTCTAAACGTTTTTCTATTGTTTCTAAATCTTTTAACTGCAACTCGATATCGATTGTTTCTTTGTCACGAATTGGGTTTACGTTTCCGTCAACGTGTACAATATTATCATTGTCAAAACAACGTAAAACGTGAATAATAGCATTACACTCTCTGATGTTTCCTAAAAACTGGTTTCCAAGACCTTCCCCTTTACTTGCCCCTTTTACCAAACCTGCAATATCAACGATATCAACTGTTGCCATTTGTACACGTTCTGGTTTTACCAATTCCTCTAATTTGTTGATTCTTGGATCCGGAACATTTACAACACCAATATTAGGTTCAATTGTACAAAACGGAAAGTTGGCACTCTGCGCTTTTGCATTAGATAAACAATTAAATAATGTTGATTTTCCAACATTTGGTAATCCTACAATTCCTGCTTTCATATGTAGATAATATTTGTTTTACTTAATTTAGCTTTGTCAGACACTGTAATTACTAGGCTATTGTTCAAACATATAGCCTCTAATTTGAACGTTTTTTCTTCTTTTTATTTTTTTGCTAAAATGATAGATTTTAGCCCTAAAATTTTGCAAATATAAGATTTAATACCTCTTAAATAAACAAAAAATGACGATATATGTTTTTTTAGTACTTTTCTTAAAAAAAATAAAACTTTTTTATAAACTTTTGTTAAATAACACTATTTTTATGGTAATTTTTAACAAAAACAACAAATAATTTTTAACCAAATCACATTAAACATGAAAAAAACTGCAATTTTATTATTTCTATTTAACACCGTCATTATTTTTGCACAACAGCAAATTTCGGGTGTAGTAAAAGATAATACCGGTACACCTCTCCCTGGTGTTAACATTGTCGAAAAGGGTACAAATAACGGTGTTAGTACCGATATTGATGGATCATATAAAATTACAGTTAAGGAAGGTGCTTCATTAATTTTTACCTACATGGGTTATAATAGTGTAACAAAGCTGGCAAACTCTCCAAAAATTGATGTTTCTTTATCTGAGGAAGGAGGGCAAAATTTAGACGAAGTAGTTGTTACAGGCTCCAGAACAGCAGCCAGAAGTAACACAACCAGTGCATTACCTATTGATGTATTATCTTCCAAAGACTTAACATCTACGGGGCAAGCAACATTTGACAAAGCACTGCAATACAAAATTCCCTCTTTTAATACCGTACAAACTCCTGTAAATGATGCTACATCATTACTGGATCCGTATGAAATTAGAAACTTGGGACCAAGCAGAACTTTAATCCTTATTAATGGTAAACGTAAAAACTTAAGCTCATTGCTTTATGTCCAGACTTCTCCGGGACGTGGAGAAACGGGTGCAGATATTTCTGCGATTCCAACAGATGCTATCGAAAGAGTTGAGATTCTTCGTGATGGAGCTTCTGCCCAATACGGTTCTGATGCAATTGCGGGAGTTATGAACATCATTTTAAAGAAAAACAACTCAAACGGATCTGTAACAGTAAGAAGTGGAATTACTTCTGAAGGAGATGGAGAAATGTTGGGTGTAAGTTTAAATAGCGGTACAACCGTTGGAGAAAAAGGCTTTTTAAATTATACTATCGATTTCTCTAAAGTAAATTTGGCAAACAGACCTGGCACTGTTGATGCAGAAGGTGAAGCCGGAGATTTTGGTGCTGATATTGCAGATGTTCAGGAATTTCTTTCCAGACATCCTGATGCAGGAAACATTAATGGTTCTCCGGAAACTGCTGCAGCGAAGTTTTTAATTAATGGTGGAAATGAAATTAGTGATAATACTAGCTTATACTATAACGCAGCTTATGTGTATAAAAAAGTAAACTCATTTGCCAATTTCAGAACTCCATATTGGAGACCTTTATCCGGTGATCCTTATCTAAATGATTTATTTGGAAACGGCGATCCGGCAAATCCGTCTTATGATGGATATGGACCAACTTTCGAAGGAAATTTATCTGATTATAATGGAACTTTAGGTTTCAAAAACGTAAAAAATGGATGGAATACTGATGCTAGTGTGACTGTAGGCGGTAATAAACAAACTTATGCTGTAAACAATTCTGTAAACAGATCTAGTATTCCTGATGCAGATGGCAACGAAACTTATAGAGAAAACAGCCCTATTTCTTTTAAACCAGGTGGAACTTCTTTTAATCATGTGGTAGGAAATATAGATATTTCTAAAATCATATCGGATAAAATCAGTATCGGATTTGGATCTGAGTTTAGATCAGAGACTTTTGAAGTTCTCGAAGGAGACCAAGCTTCCTGGGACGGTGCTGGTGCCGACTCTTTTGCAGGAAACAGACCTGAAAATTCAGGAAAATGGAACCGTTATAACTTAGGGGTTTATTTTGATGTTGCTTTTGATATCACAAAAGACTTTTTAATAAACGGAACAGTTCGCCACGAAGAATATAGTGATTTTGGTGGAGCAACTGTTTGGAAAGCAAGTACAAGATATAAGTTTCTTGATGATAAAATTACGTTTAGAGGATCTGTTTCTACAGGTTTCAGAGCACCAACTTTACACCAGATTTACACTCAAAAATCGCAGTATTCTTTTGTTCCTGGAGAAGGAATTCAAGTAAGTGGAATCGTTAATAATGTTTCGCCAGAAGCTCGTAAACTAGGCGTTTCTCAATTGCAACCAGAAAAATCAACCAGCATAACCGTTGGACTTGGAGCAAAACCTTTCAAAAATTTTAATTTAACAGTTGATTACTACAATATAAAAATAGAAGACAGAGTAACATTAGGGGACAGACAATTTGAAACCGGTATTGGTAGTCTTGCCTATTTTTCTAATGCTTTTGATTCTAGAACAACAGGGCTTGATGTTGTTACAGGTTATAGCAATATTGGTTTAGGAGAAGGTAAATTAGGATTTAATTTATCAGGAAATATTACTTTTGAAAACGAAAGAATTTCTGGCATGAAAAACAACAGTTCTTTCAGTGATATTTTAAATTCATTGACCTTTACATCAAGACCTAAAACAAAATGGATTTTAGGAGCAAATTATGAAATTGGTAAGTTTGGTTTTTCTCTTAATAATACTTATTTAGGAAAAGCTACTTTCAATCAAGACGGTTTACTAACTAATGAAGTACTATATCAAGATTTGTCTGACACAGATCCAAATAGTATTACCAATCCAGCTAGTCCTAATTTCGGTAATACTGCTATTGCTAAAAACTTCGTAAGAGATGCTAATGGCGAAACAGTTAGAAATGAAGACAAACCAAATCTTAAAACCGAATTTCTTGCTAAAATCGTTACTGATTTAGGCGTTAATTTTACTGCTTCAGAAAAACTAACTATTGCATTAAATGTAAATAACTTATTTAATATTTTACCAGAATGGAAATTTGTAGCCGAAAACGAAGCAGGAGCAGCAATATTAGCAGATCCTGCAGCTGTTAAAGGGCAATCTAACTTAATTACTTTTAATCAACGTTATTCCAGAATGACCTATGATGGTTCACATTTTAGCCAATTAGGAACTATGTTTAATTTATCTGTAAACTATAAATTCTAATCAAGAATTTATAAAATATTTTAAAGGGGTTGTCTTCTGACAGCCCTTTTTTTTATAATTTTATATTAAAAACTTAGAGTTATGGCAAATTTATATGATGGAAAAATGGCTGCGATATACGATGCGATGTACCAGACTTTTGTTGATTATGATGAAGAATATGCTTTTTACAACAATTTGATTCAGGAAAATAAAGCTTCCAGCATTCTTGAAATAGGAAGCGGAACCGGAAATCTCGCAAAACGATTTGAAGAAAATAAACAGAATTACAAAGGTCTTGATTACAGCGATGATATGATTGCAATCGCCAAAGAGCGGAACAAAAATTGTTCTTTTATACAAGGAGACATGAGGGATTTTAAACTGGAAAAAACTGTAGATTCTATTTTAATTACTGGAAGATCTACGAGTTACCTAATCACCAACGATGATATTAATAGAGCTTTTGAATCTATTTATAAAAACCTAAATGAGGATGGAATAATAATTTTCGATTTTATTGATGCTAATCGATTTATTCCTTTTACAAAAGAAAATCCTGTTATAATTCATGAAGCAACACATGAAAACATCAATTACATCAGAGAGAGTCATTGGGACACCAAAAACACTCTGGAAAATTTCATGTTGGAATGGACAGCACAATATTATACTTTCATAAATGGGACAAAAGAAATTATTGAGAATGATTTTTCTACTGTTCGGGTTTTCACACTCAATGAAATTCAGCTTTTTTTATATTTAAATCATTTCCAAATAATAAAAATTATTAACCGAAAAACTTATGCTTACGATACTTACGTAATTGTCGCAAAAAAAATAAAATAAAAAAATCCTGAGTTTTAAAAGCTCAGGATTCTTTTATTTATTTGTAAGGAATTAAAGTTTAAATTCTAATGAATCAATAATTCCTTTTTCTTCATCAGTAGCAGTGAATCCGGATATATCCCAATACTTAGTCAGGACTTTATTTTTTTTATTAAAAAGTGATTTTTCTTTAAAAACATCACTTTCTTTATACGTAAAATTTTGTCTGTTGAAATTGGTTGTTATAAAACTATTCCTAACCTGAATATTTTTTATCTCCTCTTTTAAAACCAAATCATACCCTATTTCTTCATTTGCAGTCAATAGATAATAGTCTAAACCATCTATCCTGTAATTAACCCTTACAGACGATTTTGTGATGTTTTGAGAACCAATTTGTTCATTCTCCTGAATTTCAGCAAGATTAGCAGGTACTATAATAACACTAAATTCTACAATCAGTTTTTTTTCAGGATCGTAAATAATTTCGTAGGTATCCAAGGCAGTTTTTGAATTATCCAACGGAGTTACTGACATTATATAATAGTTCTTATTATTGGGATGTCCTTTGGTTGTAAAACTATACTCCTTTTTTGTTTTCGAATCCAAAAGCGGATCGAAATACTTTAAATTGGAATAATTTTCCATAATATTATTCAAATTATAGCCCATTAAATCGGCGCTGATATCTTTTTCCAACAACCCGTAAGACCTGTTTTGCTCTACCAGTAACGTAGTAGTTGCTTTTTTCTGGCTAACAGAAAATTGAAAATTTACCAGTCCGTCATTATAATAAGAGTATTTATTATTTAACATAAAAAACTCTCTTACGTATACTTTTAACCGATAAGAAGAGGCTAATTTTTGCCTTGAATTAGAAACAATTTTTTGAAGTGTTTTTTGAGGGTTTTCATTTGAAACTACGATTTCATCCAGTTTATTATGGCTGCTTTTTAAATAAACTACAAATTGGTCTTCTTTTAAAGAAGCCCATCGAAGTGTCAGTTTTTCATAATCCGTATCAGAAACCTGAACATTAGAAGCTCCATTTAACAGAAAAGTTACTTTTCCGTCCTTATTAGTAATCAAAGTCTGCTTCGTTTTCATAATAAGTACCGTTGCGTTTTCTATAGGCATTAACGTTTCTATATCTTTTACAATTATAGAATACTCTTGTTCCTGTGCAAAGGCATTTAAATTTAAAAAAAGAACTAATAATAGTACTAATCTGCTCATGAGTTTATTAAATTTTCAACGAAAGTATTAATTTTTGATTAATAAATTAACATTTTAAAAATAAAACATTAAAAATCAAAGGAGTAATGTTTTTCAAAATAAGAAAATTTGGAATAAAAAAAAATCCTGAGTTTTTAAAAATCAGGATTTTACATTCTTAATGCTAAATATTATTCTCCGTGTAAAAACGCCTGTCTGTTCAACAAGGTTTCTTCATCTTCTACGTGATTATCGTCTGGCACACAACAATCAACCGGACATACTGCAGCACATTGTGGTTCATCATGAAAACCTTTACATTCTGTACATTTTCCAGGAACGATATAGTATACTTCATCAGAAATTGGAGTTTGCGCATCATCTGCATCAACTTCAGTTCCGTCTGGTAAAATTACTTTTCCTGAAAGACTTGTTCCGTCTTTATATCTCCAATCATCAGCTCCTTCATAAATTGCTGTATTTGGGCACTCTGGTTCACAAGCCCCACAATTGATGCATTCATCGGTTATAATTATTGCCATTTTATTCTTGGTTACGGGTTAAAAATTATAAGATTTTACAAAAAATGCCAAACATTTTATTCTGCTTTGCCTTATAACTTAATATAGCTTATTTTTGTGCAAAATTACAATCAAAACCTTTCATAAACAAATTACTTATGTTACAAAACGAAAAAAAACAATCTTTTATAGCACTGGGCCGGTTTTTGAGTCAGTTTTCAGAAGAAGGAAATACCCGTAATGAATCGGTTTTAGGTAATGATTTGTTTTTTGAAGATTTTATAAAACTTATTCAGCTTTCGCAGTCACATAACGGATGGTACACTCCTGAACAAGTATCTTTTGCAATAAAATCGTGGTCTGATGCCCTTACAGAAGAAAACCTTGATAAATGGCTTTCTAACTACGAATCTGAGTTTTCTCAAAACAACAGAAAAGAAAAAACTGTTGCCTTAATTTTAGCCGGAAATATTCCATTAGTTGGCTTTCACGATTTTTTATCGGTTTTGATTACAGGAAATAAAGCTTTGATTAAAACTTCTTCAAATGATCAGCATTTACTGCCGTTTTTAGCCAAATACTTAATTTTTACTGATGAAAGTTTAAAAGATAAGATCACTTTCGTGGAAGGAAAATTAGAAAATTTTGACACCGTAATCGCGACCGGAAGCAATAATACAGCACGTTATTTTGAATATTATTTTAATGACAAACCATCCATTATTCGTAAAAACAGAAATTCTGTTGCTGTTTTAAACGGTCGGGAAACAAAAGAAGATTTAGAAGCTTTAGGTGAAGATATTTTTCGCTATTTTGGTTTGGGATGCCGCAATGTATCTAAACTTTTTGTTCCGAAAGATTACAAATTTGATACTTTTTTTGAAGCTATTTTTAAATATCAGGATGTTATTCATTACGAAAAATATGCTAATAATTATGACTACAATAAAGCTGTTTTTTTGATGAGTAATTTCAAATTACTGGACAATGGATTTTTGACCATAAAAGAAGATTCCAGTTATGCTTCTCCTATTTCCAGCGTTTTTTATGAATTTTATGAAACCATAGAAGATTTACAAAACCGTCTCGAAGCTGATGCTGAGCAAATTCAATGCATTGTAAGCAATAATCTGATTAAAAACAGTATTTCTTTTGGCAAAACCCAGACTCCGGAATTATGGGATTACGCAGACAATATTGATACTATATCGTTTTTGTTAATAACATAGGTTAAAAATTTATAATTATTGCGAATAATTTAACGGTTTTTCGGCTCGTATTCCCGAAATTTGCGTTTTTAAAATTTGGACTTTTAACTATACCATGAAAAAACACAACTACAGCGCAGGACCAAGTATTTTACCTCAGGAAGTTTTTGAAAAAGCATCAAAAGCAGTTTTAGATTTTAATAATTCAGGATTATCAATTCTTGAAATTTCGCACCGAAGCAAGGATTTCGTTGCTGTTATGGATGAAGCCCGCGCATTGGCTTTAGACTTATTAGGCCTTACAGGCAAAGGATATCAGGCTTTGTTTTTACAGGGTGGAGCAAGTACAGCATTTTTAATGGCTCCTTACAACCTGATGAAAGAGAACGGAAAAGCAGCTTATTTAGATTCAGGAACATGGGCGACAGCAGCCATTAAAGAAGCTAAATTTTTTGGAGAAACTGTTATTGTAGGCTCTTCAAAAGAAGAAAATTATAACCATATCCCAAAAGGATACCAAATACCGGCTGATGCAGATTATTTTCACTGTACCAGCAACAACACTATTTTTGGAACTCAAATGAAAGAATTCCCTACAACCAACATTCCGGTTGTTTGCGATATGAGTTCTGATATTTTTTCACGCGATTTAGATTTTTCTAAATTTGATTTAATCTATGCCGGAGCTCAAAAAAATATGGGCCCTGCAGGAACTACACTTGTAGTAGTGAAAGAAGAAATTTTAGGCAAAAACGGAAGAGCAATCCCTAGTATGTTAGACTATACTAAACACATCAAAGCAGAAAGTATGTACAATACACCTCCTGTTTTTTCTGTTTACGTTTCATTATTGACTATGCAATGGATTAAAGCTCAAGGCGGAGTTGCTGCTGTTGAAAAATTAAATGATGCAAAAGCTTCTTTATTATATACTGAAATCGACAGAAATCCATTATTTAAAGGTGCTGCAGCTGTTGAAGACCGTTCGAATATGAATGTGACATTCTTATTAAACAATGCTGATCACACTGAAACCTTTGACAAACTATGGAAAGAAGCAGGAGTTTCAGGATTACCTGGCCACCGTTCTGTGGGTGGTTACAGAGCTTCTATTTACAACGCTATGCCTATCGAAAGTGTTCAGGTTTTAGTTGATGTAATGAAAGCTTTGGAAACTAAAGTTTAGTTCCTGAAAAATATCAATTGAATACCAGAGCCCTAGCCCCGATAGAAATGGAAATCCTTTTATGTTTTTCTTTAAAACATAAAAGATTGAAATGAATAGCGGGAATTAGCTTCTAAACAAAAAAAAAGAAAATTAATTTGAGGACGAGATTGCTTTGTTCCTCGCAAAGACATAAACTAAAATGAAAGTATTAGCGAATGACGGAATTTCTAAAAGTGGAATTCTAGCTTTAGAGAAAGGTGGATTTGAAGTTATCACTACAAAAGTAGCTCAGGAACAAGTTGCTAATTTTGTTAACGAAAATAATGTAAGCGTAGTTTTGGTGCGTAGTGCAACCAAAGTACGTAAAGATATTATTGATGCTTGTCCTGGTATCAAAATCATCGGACGTGGTGGTGTTGGTATGGATAATATCGATGTTGATTATGCTAAAAGTAAAGGAATTCACGTAATTAACACCCCTGCTTCTTCATCAGAATCTGTTGCTGAATTGGTATTTGGACACTTACTTTCTGGTGTTCGTTTTTTACATGATTCTAACAGAAATATGCCTTTGGAAGGTGATTCAAACTTTGACGGTTTGAAAAAAGCCTACGCAAATGGAACTGAATTAAGAGGTAAAACTTTAGGTATTGTTGGTATTGGCCGTATTGGTCAGGCTACAGCAAAAATGGCTCTTGGTTTAGGTATGAAAGTTATTGCTGCTGATGGTTATATTCCTTCAGTTGATGTAAAAGTTGAGTTTTTTGATGGTCAGTCTATTACGACTACGATCGTTCCTCAATCATTGGAATCATTATTAAAAGAATCAGACTTCATTACATTACACGTTCCTGCTCAGGATGGTTACATCATTGGTGAAAAAGAATTTGAAATCATGAAAGATGGTGTTGGAATCGTAAACTGTGCTCGTGGAGGTGTTATTGATGAAGTAGCTCTTGTAAAAGCTTTAGATTCAGGAAAAGTAGCATTTGCAGGATTAGACGTTTTTGAAAACGAACCAAAACCTGAAATGGCTATTTTAATGCACTCTAAAATTTCATTGACTCCTCACATAGGAGCTGCAACAGGAGAAGCTCAGGACAGAATTGGTACTGAGTTAGCTTCACAAATTATTACTTTATTAAGTTAATTCATTATAACTAAATAATTTTGAGGGGATTTATTAACATTGCTTAATAAATCCCCTTTCTTTTTTTATTAAATTTGAGTCTAATCTAAAAACCTTGAATCATGTTAGACCAATTAACTCAGTTAGTACAACAATTCGGAGAAGAAGCTGTTGTTAAAAATAATGCCGTTCCAAATGAGCATAATCAAGAAATAATAAAAGAAACAGGAAACTCTATTTTTTCAGGATTACAAAAAATAGCTTCTGAAGGAGGTGTTGAACAATTAGCTGGTTTATTTCAGGAAAAAACAATTGACAGTTCAAATCCTGTAGTACAGCAACTAACGCAACAATTATCTGGAAACCTTGGTGAAAAATTTGGTTTAAACACTGACACCTCTTCAAATGTTGCAGGAAGCCTTATTCCGCAAGTTTTAAATTCTTTGGTTAACAAGGCAAGAGACCCAAAAGACGGAAGTTTTCAAATTTCTGATATTGTAAATGCCATTTCCGGAAACAGTGGTCAGGCTACAAATATCATGGATACGATTTCAAAATATGGAGTACAATTTGGCCTGGATCAAAACGCTGACGGAAAATTAGATGTTGGTGATGTTATGGTGATTGCTAAAAGTGGTGGTCTTAGCGGCTTCTTTGGAAGGCTGTTCAAAAAATAGATTTAATAAACAAAAGCCGTTTACTTAACTGCAAATGGCTTTTGTTAAATAATAAAAACGTCTTCTTATTTTTTCGTAATTTTAAATTATGAAAAGTTTAATTTACATACTCGGAGTTTTATTTACAGTAATTGCCTGTTCATCATCTTCTAAGAATAAGACTGTTATAGACGGTCCTACATCACAAATAGCAGTAAACGATACCGTTCGGATTGCAAATGATTCTTTAGAATATGAAGTTATTATTATTGATAACGGATTTAGCTTCTGGCTTGCCTCTCAGGCATTACCAAGAAATTATTATTCATTAGCTTATCTGGAAAATAAAAACCTGATGTATGTAACAGGATGGAACAGCCGTGTTTTACAGCCTCAGCGATACAATCCGAATTTATATGAAATGACTATCGATTATCAGCCACATATAAAGTATGGGTACGAAGTAAACTACCTGATATATAACTATATGATTTATTTTCAAAATACTTTCAAACAAAAGCTCGCCGGATATGTACCACAACGATAATGTTAGTATATTTGTAATCACTACAAACAAATAATGAACAGATTAAAGCAACGTTGGGGCATTACCTCAAATTTTCAACTTGTTATTATATTTATCGTATTTGCCATCACCGGATCGGCATCTGCCTGGCTGTCCAGACCTTTTTGTGAATTATTAAATATAACTAAAGAAGATTTTGGGGGCTGGTTTACTTTAATTCGACTATTAATTATTTTTCCTATTTATCAAATTCTGCTAGTTGCTATAGGAACTTTATTTGGACAATTTCGTTTTTTTTGGAACTTCGAAAAGAAAATGCTTAAGAGTATGGGGCTTGGTTTTTTATTTAAAGATTAATTTTTTCACGCTATAGTTCAATCTGACTACTTGCTACTTGCCACCAAACTAAAATAGTTATCTGTATAAACTTGTTTTTATTGACTCATCTGTACTATTATTCTTCTTTAGACACAGAACAGTTGTAGTTTTAAAAAAAGAACATTACCTGTCTGTATTCACACCAAATCCAAAGAATATCCTTGGTTTTTTAATATAAAACATGCATTATATTAAAAAATAATGACTATATCATACAAAACACATTACCAGAACAGGATGGGACAGGACAGTTTTATTTCAAGTATTTTAAAACTTTACGATGAAGATTTAATTCTTTACTAACTTAAACCAACCAATCATAATGTTCAACAATACAATGAAATTTGTAATGGCAATTGTATGCCTTACAATGTCTATGACAAAAATATTTGCTCAAAATCCGGTAGTGAAAATCGATTTTGATCAATCAGGCAGACAAACAACTGAAGTAGGCGAACCAGACTATACTCCTTGGGTAATTACAACAAATTCAGACACTAAAACTGTAAACGGAGTAACATTTACACTAACTCGTGTAGGAGACAAAGGAGACATATTAGGAACCAATTGGTACAAAGCCGGAATTTCATCACCTTATTATGCCAGATTAGTCTGTGATGGAGTTACTGTAAAAAATGGTACTGCAAATGAAGGTGGCCAAATAGAAGTAAAAATTAGTGGTTTAGAAACAGGAACCCATACCCTGCTCGCTTTTTTGAATGCAGTAGATAGCCCCGTTTATACTTTTAGTCCGATTGATATATCGGTAGATGGCAATTTAGTAATCAATAATTTAATTCCAAGCGTGAGAGCAGTCAAAACAGCAGATGCAAAATCGGCTTATTTAACCTTTCAGGCAACTACAGGAAAAGATGTAATTATTCTTTTTGCTGCCGAAAGATCTGGTAGTGAAACTTACAAAAATGTAATGCTAAACGGATTTGAATTAAACACGCCTAATATTTTTAATCAGGCTACAAATCCTGCTCCTAAACATAATGATGAACACGTAGAATTAAGTTCAGGCAATAAAACATTAACATGGACATCTGCCATTAATGCTGTATCACATAATATCTATTTTGGAACTAATTTAGCAGCATTGGAAGCCGCTAATACATCTTCACCTGAATTTAAAGGTAATCAACTCAAAGCAAATACTTCTTTCCAGGCAAACGGATTATATACAGGTGAGACATACTATTGGAGGGTAGATGAAGTTTTAGCGAATAATGAAATCACAAAAGGTAACATCTGGAGATTTCGTCCTGCTCAACTCGCTTTTCCGGGCGCTGAAGGTTATGGACGCTTTGCCCGTGGTGGAAGAGGCGGAAAAGTTGTTACCGTTACCAATTTAAATGACAGTGGCCCAGGAAGTTTACGTGAAGCTGTTACTAACGATATTGGGCCGAGGACCATTGTTTTTAATACATCTGGAATCATTAAGCTTAATTCTCGTTTGGTTTCAAGTCAGCCTTATGTAACTATTGCCGGGCAAACGGCTCCGGGAAAAGGAATTTGTATTCGCACAGCACCTTTCGGAATAACAGGAAATGATGCTATCGTTCAAAATATAAGAGTTCGATTAGGAGGAGGATCCACTTTTGATGGAATGGGATTAACCGGTGCTGATAATAGTATCATTGATCATTGTTCCATCAGCTGGACAATTGACGAGGCTTTTAGTTCGCGTTCAGGAAAAAATATCACATTACAAAGAACCTTAATATCTGAAGCATTAAATGCTGCAGGGCATGAAAATTATCCTGCTGGTACTGAACATGGTTATGCAGCAACCATCGGTGGTGATATTGGAAGTTTTCATCATAACTTATTGGCACATAATTATGGCCGTAATTGGAGTTTAGGAGGCGGATTAGATGGCAATGGTTTTTATTCCGACAGAATGGACATAACTAATAATGTAGTTTATAATTGGGGAGGAAGAACAACTGATGGAGGAACCAAAGAAGTCAATTTTGTAAACAATTATTACAAGCCTGGTGCCGGTTCCAAAATATTTGTTGCATTTAGTGCGGATAACGAAAATACCGGAAAAGGAATGCAACAATGTTATTTTAATGGAAATGTTATGCCTGGCTATTTTGACGAAAGCAATCAAACAATCGGAAGAAGATCTACTTATAAAAACGGAGCAACCAATACTTTTGACAATTTTGTCAACACACCATTTTTTCCTTCATACGTAACTACACAATCTGCAAAAACCGCCTATAAAATTGTTTTATCAGATGTTGGATGCATTCAACCTGAATTTGATGAGCATGATGAAAGAATCATCACAGAGACATTAAACGGAACTTACACATACAGAGGAAGTGTAACCAACAAACCAGGATTCCCGGATAACGAATCTGATGTTGGCGGATACGAAACATACCCTGAAATTGTCAGAGACGCAAACTGGGATACAGATCAGGACGGATTACCGAATTGGTGGGAAACAATTATAGGTACAAATACAAATTCAGGTACAGGAGATTTTTCAGATAGTAATGCTGATACAGACTTAGACGGATATACCAATTTAGACAAATATTTACAATGGATGTCTCTTCCTCATTACGATTCTCCAACAGGAAATAAAGTCGATGTTCATTTACAGAAAATATCAAGAGGTTTTACAAACGGAGTTAACTATTCGCTGTCTAATCCTGTTAACGGAAATGTTACTCTTAATGGAAATATTGCAGGATTTACCCCAAACGCAACTGGTTTATGTTCTTTTGACTTTACTGTTACTGATAATGAAGGAGCAATTATGACACGCACAGTTAATATCGTTAGCGGGTATAGCTCTAACTTGTCCACAGAAAAAACAAATAAAGAAAGCACCGCATTTACGGTTTGGCCTGTACCAAATAACGGTTCATTTTCTGTTTTGATGGAAAATGACGGCAACAATGCAGAACTTAAAGTATTTGATATTTTAGGCAAAGAAGTACTAAGAAGAATCATTACCGGAAAAACTCAGGAAAACATCAATTTAAAATCAAAAGGCGTTTTTATTATAAAAGTTTCTGACCCGGAAACAAAAAAAGTTTTACATAGCAAAAAGATTGTAGTTCAATAAGTTTAAGTTTGTTTTTTAGTTTTTAACATAAATGGCAGCTTAATAGCTGCCATTTATTATTATCATTCTTTTTGTTTCTGAAAGAAATAAGTATAAATCCATGTAATCGTAAAAGACGGAATCACATCGGTAAACGGAAGTATCTCTTCTACAAAAGTCAAAATACCTGCTATCCGCCCTACTCTGCCTTTGTACATTCTGGACATGATTAAAGCTGCAATCGGTGCCCAGATTACATCTGAAAACTCTCCTAAAAGCGGAATCGAAAATGAAATTGTACCAATTCCATCCAGAACTAACCCAATTATTAATTTCTGTATTCTGTTATCTTCAACAACCTTTAAATCCTGCATAATGTGACTTTTAAATTACAACTAAAATTAAAAATAATTTAACCACTATAAATTATTTTATTAATTCAATTAATTTCTAAATTCCCACGTCAATAAACATGCCGATAAATCAGATTCATAAAATTCTGTTACGACACATTTCAATATCGGCAGAATCTTTGTTTCTTTGTAAAAACAGTTTCCAAATGATACACGCAAAAAACATACATAAATTCTACGATAAGCTTGAAGTTTTAAAAGGAGTTGATCTACATATTCAAAAAGGGGAAATTGTTTCAATTGTTGGTGCCTCAGGAGCCGGAAAAACCACTTTACTGCACATTTTAGGAACTTTAGACAAACCAGAAAAAACAAATGCAGAAACCTCTCTTACCATAAACGGAGCAAACATTTTAGGACTCAACGATAAAGCTTTATCAAAATTCAGAAATCTCAATTTAGGTTTTATATTTCAGTTTCATCAGCTTTTACCTGAGTTTACAGCTCTGGAAAACGTATGCATTCCAGCGTATATTGCAGGTAAAAAACCCTCTGAAACAGAAGCAGAAGCTAAAAAACTACTTGACTATTTAGGATTATCTCACAGAATTAATCACAAACCCAGCGAACTCTCAGGTGGAGAACAGCAGCGTGTTGCTGTAGCAAGGGCCTTAATTAACAAACCAGATGTAATTTTTGCGGATGAACCTTCCGGAAACCTGGATACCCACTCTGCCGAAAATTTACATCAATTGTTTTTTCAGCTTCGTGACGAGTTCGGACAAACATTTGTCATCGTAACACATAATGAGGAACTGGCAAATATGGCCGACAGAAAATTGGTCATGGTCGATGGACAGATTAGTAATTAGGAGCAGTTTCCAGCTGTACGCTTTATCTTTTTTGGCGAACCCCGCCATAAAAGGATGCCACTCCAATCTGGGCTAGGCATCAGAATAACAAAACATTCATTTTAAACATGACCCAAAAAGAACTCAAAGAATTTCTTGACGAAAAAGTCATACAGTATAATAATCTCGACTTTATAGAAAGCGATCCCGTTCAGATTCCGCATCTTTTTAACCAAAAAGAAGATATTGAAATCGCAGGATTTTTAAGTGCAACGATTGCCTGGGGAAATCGAAAAATGATCATCAAAAATGCTCATCAGATGATGAATTTAATGGGCAATACACCTTACGATTTTATAATGTCACATTCTGATTCGGATTTAGAACGCTTAGAAAATTTTGTTCATCGTACGTTTAACGGAAAAGATTTTGCAGGTTTTATCAAAGGATTACAGCATATCTATAAAAATCACAATGGATTAGAAACCGTTTTTGCAAAACATCAGGAAGAGGATAGCCTGCAAAAAAGTATTCATGAATTCAAAAAAATATTTTTTGAAATTGACCATCTGCCAAGAACAAAAAAACACGTTTCGGATCCTCTTAATAATTCGGCAGCAAAACGCATCAATATGTACTTACGATGGATGGTCCGTCAAGATACAAAAGGAGTTGATTTAGGAATCTGGAAGAGCATTCCTCCCTCTTTATTGTCTTGTCCTTTAGATGTCCATTCGGGAAATGTAGCACGTAAATTAGGATTACTTAATCGAAAGCAAAATGACGCAAAAGCCCTGGCCGAATTAGACCATAAGCTCCGCAAAATGGATTCCTCTGATCCTGTAAAATATGATTTTGCCTTATTTGGCCTAGGTGTTTTCGAAGGTTTTTAACTCAATCCCTGATATTTAGAAAACTTATTAAAGAATATAAAACTTAACGTTCCTGAATTTCATTAAAGAATATTTTGAAAATAACTTTATTACGAATTACAGTTATTTTTCGAAATGTTCAGGCTTTGCTGCTCTTCATAATCAAAAAAACTATCCCTGTATTTATTTTATTAAAAAAACTGATTTGGAAATTAACGTTTTCTAAATCAAAAACTCATTGTTATATCGTTATAACAAACTTGTTTTAAAAATAAAAAATGCATTATAACGTTGTTTTTTAGCACTTTATCGGATATTTTTAAATAAAAATAGATTATATTTGGTTTATATAATTTCTTCCAAATTTATTTTTTAAAGAAAATAACGTTTTCCTCATTTAGTTTGTATAGATAATAAATAAATTAATTTATTAGATAAGACTGGTCTATTTAAAACTACAAATAAATTTCATTGTAATTTTTGAAACTAATTTACAAACCTGGTTTAATACTCATAACAAAATGAACAGCTCTAAAAAAATAGTTTTAGCCGAAGACAATTCAGTACTCTCATTGTTATTGAAAGTTAGATTAGAAAAAGAAGGGTACGAACTTTTAATAGCTATAGACGGCAAACAGGCAATTACATTAATAGAAGAATATCGTCCGGAATTAGTCTTAACAGATATTATGATGCCCTATGTTAGCGGACTGGAAGTAATAAGTCATGTAAGAAACAAATTGAATTTACAAACACCAATTATTGTTTTTTCGGCAGCCGGGCAAGAAGAAATAGTGCTTAAAGCATTTGATTTGGGCGCTACTGATTTTATGAGTAAACCTTTTAGCCCTCATGAATTAGTAATAAGAATAAAAAAAATACTGAATTAGCATTTCAAAAATTAATTAGTTTCAAGTCATGAATACTAACGACATTTTAGGATATTTCGAAAACACTTCTCTAATGATTCAATTGGTATGGTTCTTTAGTAGCATTTTTTTTACCATCATCTTTTTACTGGCTTTTTACCTCAAATATTTAAGAAATTATTTAAGAGCCAATGAAAAGATAGTCGATAAATATCAGGAAAAGTACGAATCCTATCTTGTGACCTATTTATATGCCGGAAATGATAACGAAGCATTTAGTACGGAGCAGCTAAAAATCATCGACAAATTAAAAAAAAGCATTGCCAATCCTTTTAAAAGAAAAATAATAGTTTCAATATTATTGAAATTAAGAAATGAAATATCCGGTGAAATGGGCGAATCAATTGACAAACTCTTTGTAAAACTGGGACTTTTACGTTACTCATTAGCAAAGCTAAGAAATAAAAAATGGGAAGTTATTGCAATTGGTATCAGAGAGCTTACTCAATTCAAAATAAAGGCAGTCCATAAAATAATAATGAACAACATCAATCATCCAAAGAAGGAAGTTCGTAAAGAAATGCAATTGTATCTGGTTTACCTGTATGCCTTTAAAGGACTTGATTTTTTGAATGTTTTACAAACCTCTTTATCCGAGTGGGATCAGATTCAATTATTAGAAATTCTTCAAATTAATAATGACACACAAATTGCAGACATTAGACCATGGCTGAAATCATCAAATGATTCGGTGGTTGTCTTTACGCTAAAACTTGCCAAAGTTTATAATCAGTTTGAGGCAAAAGAAGAACTTATTGAGCTGTTGCACCACAAGAGCGAAGATGTAAGAATCAATACAATTTCTGTCTTGAGTGATTTGAACATATTTGAAGCTAAAAACATCTTGAAAAACAATTTTAATGAACGCAGTCATGAAGAACAAATTGCTTTTATTAAAATGATGGCAAATGTATATGAAGCTAGTGACAAACCTTTTATATTAGAGCAAATACATCACGAAAATTCTGAAATAAGGCTGTTAGTAATGGAAATTTTAAAAAACATTAATTTTGAAGAATATGCATTATATGAAGCCGAATTTAAAAAAGCATTAACAGCCTAATTGAATAGTATCAATCGAGTAAAGTTTAAATTTTAATGTCAATCATTCATTATTTTTTTCTTGTATTTTCTGTATTTGCTATTGCATCTTATATCCTATTAGCAATGATTTCAGCTGTCGAAACCATTGAATATATTAAAAAAAACAGCTTTGTTAATTACAAGGAAATACTATCCTCTACTTTTTCTCCATCAATTTCAATTATAGCGCCTGCTTACAATGAAAGTTTGAATATTGTAGAAAATGTTCGGTCTTTGTTATCAAGTCATTATGTAAATTATGATGTTATTATTGTAAATGACGGAAGTAAAGATGACAGTTTAAGCAAGCTCATTCAAGCCTACGACCTGGTTCAAATTGATCATCTTATCAATGAACATATTAAAACAAAACCACTACGAAAAGGTGTTTATAAATCTACAAATCCTGCTTTTGACAAATTAACTGTAATTGACAAAGAAAACGGAGGAAAGGCTGATGCTTTGAATATGGGACTAAATATGAGTAAAAACAGATATGTAGCCTGTATAGATGTAGATTGCTTGTTATTAGAAGACGCACTTCAAAAAATGATTAAGCCTTTTCTGGAATCAACCGATACTAAAGTAATTGCTTCGGGAGGTGTGATAAGAATTGCTAATTCCTGTATTGTTAACGATGGTAAATTACTCGATATAAACTTTCCTAAAACATGGCTGGAACAAGGACAAATTTTAGAATACCTAAGGGCTTTTTTATTAGGAAGAATGGCATGGAGCAGGCTAAACGGACTATTGGTAATATCTGGCGCTTTTGGTCTATTTGATAAAAAAATAGCTATCGATGTTGGTGGTTACGATACAAATACTGTTGGAGAAGATATGGAAATTATTGTTCGAATGAGAAGACACATGGAAGAACTCAAAGAAAAATACAAAGTTGCTTATATTCCGGATCCATTATGCTGGACAGAAGCTCCAGACAATTACAAAACATTTATATCCCAAAGAAACAGATGGACCCGTGGAACTATCGAAACACTTAGAAAACACCGTAAAATAGCATTTAATCCCAAATACAGATCCTTAGGACTTGTCAGTTATCCGTATTGGCTGGTTTTTGAAAGATTGGCTCCAATTATTGAAGTTGCAGGTATCCTGTATTTTGGGATTCTTATCGCTCTCAATGAAGTAAGATGGGATTATGCATTAGCATTTATTATTCTGGCTTATACGTTTTCAGTTATGTTTTCAATTGTTGCAATTTTCTCTGAAGAGCTTACTTACCATCAATACAAAAAAAAATCAATAGGTTTTAAATTAATAATAATAGCCTTTTTAGAACCTTTTGTAATTCATCCAATAATTCTATACTCAGCAATAAAAGGAAACATAAATTACTATTTTTACAAAAAAATAGAATGGGGACATATGACGCGAAAGGGTATGACTAAAGCATAAATACTTAATTTAGACTTCTAAAGATGATGATAAAAAAATTAAAAGATATTTTAAATAATAGCCATACTTATACCTATATCAATTTAATTTTTTCGGTAATTGTTATGTTTTGCTTATTAAGTTTATTTGAAACTTTATCAACTACTAATGGTTCAGCAAACCAAAATAGCAGCACTATATTAATCTATAAATTGTCAAATGATTTTTGCACCGGAATATTTATAGGATTGCTCTTTAGTCCATTTTATTTCATACTAAATTATATCAAAAAGCATCTTGGGGTATTATTTATCAAAATAGTTTTCTCTTTGATTTTAATTATTCAGTTTGCATTGGTAAAATATAGTTCTACAACCCTTGTCAACCTGGGAGCAGATCTATTAGGTTACTCTCTGTCAGACATATACACAACCGTAACAGCATCTGAGTCTCTTTCATTTATGTATTTCCTTCCCTTTATAATAATTCCTTTATTGTATTTGGGAATCTATTTTGCTTTTACAAAACTAGGCAAAAAGCAAATCGTTTTAGGAGCAATATTTACACTCTTAATTATCGCAGGAGTTATAAAATTATTTGTTCCCGACCTCTCTGACTCAAAGTACGAAAATAAGCTGGCGTTTTTAACCAAAGACATTATTCGGTTTGAAAGAGATAAAAACATAGCCAAAAACATTCAAAACATCAAATTCAAATCGGAATATCCGATGCTGAAACCTTTTAAATCTACTCCCGATGTTTTAGCTCCTTATTTTAATATTACAAATGAAAAACCAAATATTGTCGTTATTGTTGTTGAAGGTTTGGGGGCCGAATTTATTGATAAAAACGAATATGCAGGATTTACCCCCTACTTAGATTCGATGATCCCAAAATCATTGTATTGGGAAAATTTTTTAAGTAACGGTGGAAGAACTTTTGCCGTACTTTCTTCATTATTGGGTTCATTAACTTATGGTGAGAAAGGATTTTTAGAATTAAATCCGTTTCCGAGACATCTTTCCCTTATAAATGTGCTAAAAGCTAATGGGTACACCACATCTTTCTATTCTGGAGATGATGCAAATTTTGATAGAAAAATCAACTTTCTGGATCAAAACGGCATTGATAATACAATCGACAAAAATAATTATGGTTCAGAATATACTCAAACAAAAGCTAATGCAGGAGGCTTTTCCTGGGGTTATCCTGATGCTGAAATTTTCAGGAAAGCACTAGTCGAGACTAACAAAATGAAACTTCCCCGATTGGATATCATTCAAACCCTTACCAATCATGAACCTTTTGACTTTCCGGAAAAAAATGAATACTTAAAAAAAATTGATACTATTATTGATACCCATGAAAATCTAAAATCGCAAAAAGGAAAAATTGGCTCTTATAAAGATATTTTTGCCTGTTTGAATTACACTGATAATGCAATTAAAAATTACATGGAAGCGTATGCAAAAAGACCTGATTATAAAAATACCATCTTTATAATTACAGGCGACCACCGTTTGATTCCTATTCCTCAAAAAGACAAATTATGCCGTTTTCATGTGCCTTTGTATATTTTTAGTCCAATGCTAAAAAGAACGGAATCGTTTAAATCAGTTTCTTCGCACTGGGATGTAACGCCAAGTTTGGTTTCCTTTTTGTTTAATAATTACAAATTCAACAAACTGGATCAAACCTCCTGGATGGGTCAAGGACTTGACACTGCAAAAGAATTCAGGAATAATCAGGGTATTCCTTTGACCCGAAATAAGGGAACTATTGATGATTATGTGTATAAAGAATATTTGTATTCGAGTGGTGAATTGTACAAAATAAAAGATAATTTTGATCTAGAAAGAATCAGTGACGATGCTATTTTGGATAAGGTTAATAGTGAATTTAATACCTTTAAACATCTGAATGCATATTTGACACAGAAGGATAAAATTATTCCAAAATCATTGAATTTAAACAAAGAGCAGGGAGTTCATTTTACTAAGGAAGAGCAAATCGAGATCGACAAACTAACCAAAGGATTAAATCCCGACCAGATGTTTTTCAAAGCAAGAGAGTTAGCTTTCAATAAAAAGCACAAAACAGCGATTTTATTATGCGATTTTATATTAAATGAATTACCCAATTATTCAGATGTACGGACTTTAAAAGGCCGAGTATTTGGTTGGGACGGTGAATATAAAAAAGCAGAACATGAGTTGCTGATTGTGATCAAAAGAATGCCTTTGTATGATGATGCCTATTTGGCACTGATGGATGTCTATTGGTGGTCTGAACAGAATAAAAAAGTTATAGAAACAGGGGAATTAGCATTGTCAAACGGCATAAAAAATCCAGAAATCAAAATAAAGATCGAAAGATCTCAAAAATCAATCAACAATTCAAAACAACATAAGTAATGGGCACTGTTATACAAAAAGAAATTTTTGCTAAAATCTATATTTTTCTCATTATAACGTTATTTTCAGTTTCATTTCAAATGACTGGACAGGAAAAAACATATTCTGGCGACCCTGATGTCTCTTTTAAAACAGCTCGTGACCTGGCTTTCAACAATAACAGAAAGCAGGCACAAGATACTTTATTACACATCCTGACTAAATATCCCGATTATCATGATGTTCGTGAATTTTTGGCTTCGACCTATGCCTGGGATGGAGATTATAAAAAAGCAAGAACCGAATTTCAAAAAATTTTAGGAAAAGATACACACAGGAAAACCACATGGATAGCAGCCATTAAGAATGAAATGTGGGCTGACTTTCCCTTTCTTGCATTGAAATTATGCAAGAAAGCGCTGAAAAAATTTCCAAATGATACTGAAATACTGGACTTGCAGAAAAGTGCTCAGGAAAGTACAATGATCCCAACTGCTACTGCCGGTGGGGTCCAAACGATATCCAGTAAGATTCCAAATGATTCTATAACTAAAGAATCTGATTCGGCTTTGAGAAAAACAGTCCGAAACAATACGATTGGTGTGACTTCAGAAATCAATATTTACTCTGATGTCTTTGATCCTATGTTTTATAATGCTGTAAAATATGCCCGACAAACCAGGTACGGCAGTATTATTGGGAGAGTTAATATCGACAGAAGACTTGGGGAGTACGGAACTCAGTATGAGGTTGATTTATATCCAAAAATTGCTAAAGGAATGTATGCTTACTTAAACTTTGGTGTATCTGGTTCTTCTTTATTTCCTGATTATAGATACGGTGCAGAAATTTTTAAATCACTGCCCAGAAGTTTTGAAGTTTCGCTAGGGCTCAGAGGTTTGCAATACGATACAACAACCATGATTTATACTGGTTCTGTAACCTGGTACAATGGAAATAATTACTGGTCTTTCCGTCCTTATTTTACTCCGGGAGACAATGGATTAAGTTCCTCAGGTACTTTAACATACCGAAAATACAGAAGTGATGCTGATAATTATTTCGGCATCAATGTTGGGGCCGGAATTTCGCCGGAACTCAATCAGAATTATTTTTTTACAAATGATGACCGAATTGTAAATCTGCAATCCCAAAAACTAAATGTTTCTTATTATTTTTCTACCAATAACAAACAAAATGCCTGGGGAGCACAACTCGGAATCATTCATCAGGAAATTCCTTTTGACCAGGGCAATTATTTCTGGATTTCAACCCTTGCATTGTCCTGGGAAATTAGATTTAGGTAATAAATTGGCAAAAATTAAAAGAAAATCAATCAATATTTTATCCTGCTTTGAAGTTAATTTTGTGGTAAGAAAAATGAAACCAGAGCTCATTTGAAGTTCCAATATCAATTCTAAATAATGCAAATTAAACAACTTCCTACTTTCTGCATTGTTGTTTTCTTATCTTTTCTAAACTGCAAAATTATGGCTCAAAACTCCTTACATTTAGCAAATACGAAAGGGCAGGAAATTAGTATTGTTTCTTCTAATGATTATACAAAAAAAGCATCCGTTCTTTTAAAAAGCTATTTAGACCAGGCTTTTGAGAATCGAATTTTTATTCAAAATAACAAATCAGAAAACGTTGATAGTTCGAAAATTATTCTTGAAATTAATCCCGAAAGTGTAAATAAAAATGATTCATTTATCATCAAAAGCGATGAAAAAACATCTTTCTAATTGGTTCGAATGAAAAAACGTTGCGCTATGCCATTTATACCTTACTTGAAACATGGGGTTCAGAAAATATACTACAAAGGACAGTTTTATTCCGAAGCTGAAAGAAGTAACATTCCCAAAAAACATCAATAAAATCTATACCCCTTCTTTTGAATATCGCGCTTTGTTTTATCCGGATTGTTACGATGAAAATTTTAGGGACTGGCACAAACTGGATTGGCAAATCGATCATTTTGGTCTTTGGGGAAATTCCTTTTATAAATTATTAAGTGCCAAAGAATATTTTAAAAAAAATCCGGCCTTTTTTGCTCTGTACGAAGGTAAACGAAATCCAGCATCATTATGCATGACCAATGATGCTGTAGTCAAAATTGTTTCAAAAAAAATGGCTGACATTATTAGCCAAAATACTAACGCCCGTTTCTTTTCAATAAGCCAGAATGATGATGTTGTGTATTGTGAATGTGATAAATGTAAAATTTTAAATGAAAAACATGGAGGACCGCAAGGATCGTTGTATTACTTTCTAAATAAAATTGCTGTACAATTTCCAAAAACTAAAATAACAACTTTAGCTTATCTTCACACCTATCAGGCTCCAAAAAACATTAAAATTAAACCTAATATTTATACGCTTTTTTGCCCAATTGAAATGAATCGTGGAAAAGCTATCCAAGAAACACCAGGCAATAATGACTTTTTGAATACGCTCCACAAATGGAGTGCTGCTACAGACCATTTATATTTATGGGATTATACGGTTGAATTTACCAATTATCTTTCTCCTTTTCCAAACTTTCGAAAACTATAAATTATACGAACAAAATAAGGTCAAAGGTCTCTTTGTACAGGGTTATGCAGATATTGCAGGAGATTTATATGAGTTGAGACAATATCTTTTAGCAAAAATAATTTGGGACACCAATACTGATGTTGAAGCTGTAACAAATGATTTCCTAAATGGTTTTTATGGCAATGCTTCTCCGTTTGTCAAAAAATATCTTGATTTACTTATTCAAAATCAGAAAAAAAGTAACCGCTATCTGAATATTTATACCAATCCAATAGAAAGCAGGAACACATTTCTCTCTCCAGAAGCAATGGATCAATACGATCAGTTAATAAGTCAGGCTGAAATGATTTCCAAAGATGAGCCTGTAATAGCCAAGAGAATTTTAAAACTGAGATTAGCATTAGAATATGTTTATTTTGAACAGGCAAAGTTCTATGGAAAAGAACCTCACAGAATGTATCAAAAAAACGGAGACTCATTTTCTGTGAGAGATAATCTGGAAAACAGGATTCAGGATTTTGTAAAAAAGGGTTCCGATTTCGGAATTTACGAACTCAGTGAAGACGGCTTAAGCCCTGAAGAATATAGAATTCAATGGAACTATATTGCTAAAAATAATGTCACAAAGCATTTAGGAGAAACCCTAAAATACAAATTTGAAACCCAGCCTTCCCAAAATTTTAATGCTAAAAAAGAAAGAGGGCTTAATGATGGAATAAAAGGTTATAAAGATATTAATCTTAACTGGACAGGCTGGTACGACGAAAATGCCGAAATAAGTATTGATTGTAATAATATAGATTTTAACTCTTTACAATTTCAATGTTTAGAAGATCAGAGACACTGGATATTTTTGCCGAAAAAAATTATTTTGAAGGGCTTTCGAAATCAAAAATGGGAAGTCATCAAAGAACAAAAAAAAAAACAATCAACAGAAAATCAAACCACTAATATCAAAGAATACAAGTTTCTCAATATTAATTTTCATGTTTTTGATAAAATAAAAATCATTTTAATTCCGGAACAGAAACTTCCTGTCTGGCGAGAAAGAAAAAATAAAAAGCCAATGCTTATGTTAGATGAAATAGTACTCACACAAAAATAATAAATACCAAAAATCCTGAAATCATAGTTTTAATAAAAAATAATTATGCAAAAATTTGCCTTCTTTCAGTGAAGAAGAAATTAAAGTTTTCTGATGCTTATTGTTACGTGTAAAAGCTGCTTAAAATTAAGATTTTAATATTTAAACTTACAATTGATTAACGATGTCTACAGTATTTGTCTGTTATAAGGGGATTTAATACTATCTTTGCAAAAAAATAAGGCAAATGAGCACGTTCGAAAAATTCAATCTTCCAAAATCAGTACAAAAAGCAATCGATGAATTAGGATTTGTTACTCCTACTCCTATTCAGGAAAAATCCTTTGCTGTGATTATGTCAGGCCGCGATATGATGGGGATTGCGCAAACTGGTACGGGTAAAACATTTGCTTACTTATTGCCTCTCTTAAAATTATATAAATTCACCAATACCAATACACCAAAAATCGTGATTCTGGTTCCAACCCGTGAATTAGTGGTTCAGGTGGTAGAAGAAGTTGAAAAACTGACCAAATACATGTCGGTTAAAACATTAGGGATTTTTGGAGGAGTAAATATCAATACACAAAAGAAAGCGGTTTACGAAGGAATCGACATTTTAGTTGGAACACCGGGTAGAACAATGGATTTGGCGCTTGACGCTGTGATTCGTTTTGATGAAACTCAAAAGCTTGTTATTGATGAGTTTGACGAAATGCTGAACTTAGGTTTCCGTACACAATTGACGGCTCTTTTGGCTATGATGAAAACCAAACGCCAAAACATTTTATTCTCTGCAACCATGACAGATGAAGTGGATGCAGTTTTAAATGACTTTTTTGATTTTCCGGAAGAAGTTACGCTTGCAGCTTCAGGAACCCCACTTGAAAAAATCACTCAAATTACCTATAACGTTCCGAATTTCAATACGAAAGTAAATCTTTTGAAACATTTATTGGAAACTGACGAAAGTATGAACCGCGTTTTGGTTTTCGTAAACAATAAAAAGATTTCAGATATGCTTCATACCCGAATCGAAGAAGATTTTGAAGGTCAGTTTGGAGTAATTCACTCTAACAAATCTCAAAATTATCGTTTGAGTACGATGGCCGAATTTCAGGAAGGAAATCTTCGCGGCCTGATCACAACCGATATTATGGCTAGAGGTTTGGATATTTCTGACATCACTCACGTAATCAACTTTGAACTTCCTGAAGAACCTGAATTGTATATGCACAGAATTGGTCGTACGGGTCGTGCAGACGCAACAGGAACAGCCATCAGTTTTGTTGCTCCAAGAGAAGAAGAATTTAAAATCGAAACAGAACTTTTAATGAATCAGGAACTTAAAATTACCGATTTCCCTGAAGAAGTTGAAATTTCAACCAAACTGATCGAACCTGAAAAAGACAAACAGCCGATTAAGTTTTTAATGAAAAAAGTAAAACTGGAGGGCGAAGGTGCTTTTCATGAAAAAGCTAAAAAGAACAAGAAGGTCAATTTGGGTGGACCTTCAAAAACGAAAAAGAAAACGCATGGATCTGTTAACAGAAATATGTTGAAAACCAGAGACAAGAAGAGAAAAGATAAGGATAAATAAAAAATTTAAAATTCCAAAGTTATAATGCTTAGAATTTGGAATTTTTATTTTATAATAATTCCAAAATTAGAATTCCAATTGTGGTTGAAGCAAAGATGCTTGACCAAAGCCAAATTTTCTGGTATTTGTCTACACCCAACTCTTCTTTGACAGCATTCTGATTTAATGTTATATATAGAAAGAACATTATACTCCCGCTTATTATTAGTGTCAAAAAATAATTCAAATTTATACTTTCATAATGTGTAGCAAAATCAGATAATAAATTAATCGCAGCGGTGCAGAACGTTAAAATCACAAAAGCCTGTGTAAATATCCATGCAAAAACATTTTTGATCATAAAACCTATTCCGCCAATTAATAGCAATAACCAACGAAAAATATCATAAAATAAAACGTCTTTTTGAGGAATTCCTCCACCAATCATTTTATAAGAATCATAGGCAAACAATTCATGCCAGTGAGAAACCAATAAATCTACATTTTTAAAAATGAAAACAATCGAAATAATTATTAAAATGTAACCTAAATTACTTAAAATTTTAGCAGAAACATTCATATCTATTTACTTAGTAAAAACCAGTCCAACCGGCGAACACAATTCTATTTTCTTTCCAGTATTAGTAAGTTTTCCTGTAACCTTATCCCTTTTAAATATAATAATTTCATTGGTATGCTGATGCCCAACTAAGAGATAATTACCTGTGGGATCAATAGCAAAATCCCTTGGTCCTTTTCCTAACGTACTTTGTTGTTCTACCAATTGGATATTTCCATTTTTAAGAATCTTGTAAACTGAGATATTATTGGCATCGACACGATCTGTTACATATAAAAATTTTCCATCAGGCGAAATTTTAATTGCTGCAGCACCTGTACCTCCTTTAAAATCTTTAGCAAGAATACTGGTTTCGGCAATCTTCTTTAAACTTCCGCTTTTGTCATAGCTAAAAGTCGTCAGCGTTGCATCTAATTCCTGAATTAAGTACATAAATTTACCATCCTTACTAAAAGTCAAATGCCGTGGACCGCTTCCTGCCTTTACATCAACACTTTCCTTTAATTTTAAAATATCGTGTGCCGCACCCGGATTATATGTATAGATAAAAACTTTATCCAAACCTAGATCACTGGCTAAAACAAACTTTTTATCCGGAGAAAAAGCCACCATATGCATATGAGCTTTTTCCTGACGTGCTTCATTTGGTCCTTTGCCTTCATGCTGAATTAATTGCTGCGCTTCTGTAATGCTCCCGTCTGCATTTTTCTTAAATACAGCAATGTTTCCGCCTGAATAATTAGCTGCAATTACATTTTTACTATCATTGATCAAATGACAGGGATCTGCACCTAAAGCATCATTTTTATTTATTAATTTTATTTTACCACTTTTAGAATCGTAACTAAAAGCACTGACAGTACTTTGATTACCATTCTCATTTACGGCATAAACAAATTTATTATCTGCAGAAACTGATAAATAACTTGGACTTACAGCGTTTTCTGAAGATTTTTTTAATTTAAAATCCCCTGAGTCAGCATTGAATTCATAAATATAAATTCCTTTGCTCTCGCAAGTATTGGTATAGGTTCCTACCAATAAATTAAACTTATTCTGAGCTTTTGAAGAAATAACTGCCAAAGCTGAAAATAATATTAGATACATTCTTTTCATATTATAAAGTGGTTTTTTGAATTAGCTAAAATAGGCAATAATATCTTTTTCGACAGATTTTTCCGTTATAAATGAATTTTGAAAAGTTATATTATTCAAATATCTTTTGAATAAAAAGTTTTGCTTTGCAGGCTTTAACTCTCAACAAATTTGTATTTTTGGCAGGCACATTTGCATACAAATAACATAGTGAAATAAATCAAAGCCTGAATGCATTTTAAAAATCCCGAAATTCTATACTTTCTGTTCTTATTGATTGTTCCAATTTTGGTTCATTTGTTTCAATTACGACGATTTAAAACTTCTTATTTTACCAATGTCCGGTTTTTAAAAGAACTTGCCATTCAAACCCGTAAAAGTTCTAAAATAAAGAAAAGACTATTATTAGCAACACGTTTACTATTACTAACTTGTGTTATTCTGGCTTTTGCACAGCCTTTTTTTGAAGCAATTGACAGTAAAAATTCAGCAAACGAAATGTACATTGTCCTTGATAATTCCTTTAGCATGCAGGCCAAAGGGAAAAAAGGTGAATTATTAAAACGTGCTGTTCAGGAACTTTTAGAAAACACACCAGAAACTGCTAAATTTTCACTGCTAACCAATACCGAAAACTTTTGGAACACAGATATTAAATCGGCTAAAAGTTCACTGCAGAATCTAAAATACAGTGCAACTCCATTTGAACTTTCAGCAATAACTGCGAAGATAAAAGCACACAAATCGGCAAATAAAAAAGATATTGTCATTATTACAGATGCCGTTGGTTTAGCAGAAAAAGATGTGAAAAATATCGATTTTGACGAGAAACCCTATTTTATAATTCCGGAAGCAGAACAAAAAAACAACATTTCAATCGACAGTGTTTTTATCAGTCAGACTTTAGAAAATTTCTACGAAATAGGAATTAATTTATCGGCATACGGCGAAGATTTTAAACCCGTTTCCATGGCATTATACAATCAGAAAAAGCTTATTGCCAAAACGATTATTAATTTTGATTCAAAGAAAAAGAAAGTCAATTTCACGATTCCAAAAGAAGCTTTTCATGGTTATGTAGTGATTGAAGATAACGGTCTTTCTTATGACAATACACTTTTTTTCAGTATTTCGAAAGCTAAAAAAACAAATGTTATTAGCATCGGAGAACCAGAAAAAAGCAATTTCTTATCCAGGATTTATACTCCTGCAGAATTCAATTACAACAATTACTCCATCAGTTCTTTAGATTACAATAGCTTAGAAAAGCAAAACACTATAATTCTGAATGAATTAACTGAAATTCCACAGGCCTTGCAGACGACTTTAAAAGCTTTTGTTTCAAAAGGCGGTAATCTGGTTGTTATTCCTTCTGAAAAAAGTTCAGTTTCAAATCTGAATACTTTTTTAGCAAATTTTGGAAAAATTCAATTCAACAATCTAAAAACGGAAAGTAAACAAATTACGAAAATCAATTTCGACCATCCTCTTTTTTCAGGTGTTTTTGAAAATAAAATAACGAATTTCCAGTATCCAAAAACAAATTCCTCTTTTGATATTTCAAGTCCGTACCCGGCAGTTTTATCTTATGAAGATCAAAGTCCTTTTGTAAGCATGCTTCAGAATCCGGTTGCAGGAATTACTGTTTTTTCAGCTCCTGTAAATTCAGGGAATTCTAATTTTCAGCAATCTCCGCTAATAGTTCCCTTATTTTATAAAATGGGGCAAAACAATCAAAAAACAGGTGTAAACGCCCTGACAATTGGTAATAATCAGCCTTATTTTGTGGATGTTTTACTGAGCAAAGATGCCATCTTAGAAGTTAAAGGAACGGAAGATTCATTCATCCCAATTCAGCAAATATTGAATAATAAGGTTAAACTAACTTTCAATGATTTTCCGGACACAGCTGGAAATTACAGCGTTTTTGATAAAAAAGAATCAGTTGAAAACCTGAGTTTCAATTACAAACGAAGTGAAAGCGACCTGAGTCAGGTAAACACAAATGTAGTTTCAGATTTTAAAACTGCTGATACAATTTCGACCATTTTCAACACCTTACAAACTGAACGCACAGACAGCCAAATTTGGAAATGGTTTGTTATCTTTGCACTGTTATTTTTAGCATTAGAAATGGCGATTATTAAATTCGTGAAGTAAAATCAAAGCTCTATATAAATTAAACACATAGAAACATAGATTTTAAAACTTAAAAAGGCGTTTCACTTTTTTGAAATTCACATAGCTATGTGCAAATGATTTATCATTTATTTTGTCTTAGCGAAGAAAGAAAAACTATGTTTCTATGTGTTTAAAAATTACGATTCCAATTTAAAATAAATTTATCTACATATGAAAATAATCATCAGAAGCGCCAAAATTATCGATTCAAAAAGTCCGTTTCACAATCAGACAGTTGATCTTTTAATTGCAGATGGTTTAATTGAAAAAATAGGAACATCCATTCTTGACATTGACGATACAATAGAAGTTAAGTTTGATAATTTACATCTTTCCCAAGGTTGGTTTGACAGCAGTGTTTCGTTTGGAGAACCGGGTTACGAAGACAGAGAAACTATCGCAAATGGGTTGAATGTTGCAGCAAAAAGCGGATTTACAGCTATTGCTTTACAACCCAACTCCTTTCCTGTAATTGATAATCAATCACAGGTGAATTTTGTAAAAAATAAAGCAAATGGTTTTGCCACAGAACTCTTTCCTATTGGTGCTTTAACCAAAGCCAGTGAAGGAAAAGATATGGCCGAATTGTTTGATATGAAAAAATCGGGAGCCATCGCTTTTGGAGATTACAATAAAAGTCTTGACAATGCCAATCTGCTAAAAATAGCCCTACAATATGTTCAGGATTTTGATGGTCTGGTAATTGCATATTCCCAGGATGCTAATATAAAAGGAAATGGAGTAGCAAATGAAGGAATTGTTTCAACCAGATTAGGTTTAAAAGGAATTCCAAATCTGGCCGAAGAATTGCAAATCGCCCGAAATTTATTTTTACTGGAATACACTGGAGGCAAACTTCACATTCCAATTATTTCTACAGCAAAATCAGTTCAATTGATTAGAGAAGCAAAAGCGAAAGGCTTAAACGTAACCTGCAGTGCATCTGTCCATCATTTGGTTTTAACCGATGAAAAACTGGACGGTTTTGATACACGTTTTAAAATCACTCCGCCACTAAGAACAGAACTTGACAGACAAGCATTACTTAACGGAATCACAGATGGAACAATTGATTTAATTACATCTGACCACAATCCAATTGATATTGAATTTAAAAAAATGGAATTTGATACTGCCAAAAACGGAACTATTGGCTTAGAAAGTGCTTTTGGAGCTTTATTAACGGTTTTGCCTTTAGAAACTGTAATTTCAAAATTAACTTCAGGAAGAGAAGTGTTCGGTTTAGAAAGTAATACAATCGAAGAAGGTGCAAAAGCTAATTTCACATTTTTTACTCCGGAAGGAAAATCGACTTTTACAAAAGAAAACATCCTTTCAAAATCTAAAAATTCTGCTTTTTTAGGAACTGAAATCACAGGTTCTGTTTATGGAATATTAAATCAAAATCAACTTATTACAAAATAAAAAAATGAATAATACAGTCGAAGAAGGAAAACCAATTGCTATTACAAGTTATATTCTAATTATTGGCGTTTTGATTGCCATGAGTATGAATTCTGAAAATAAAAACAGCTTTGCTTCTTTTCATATCCGCCAGGCCGCAGGTTTATCAATTACTTTTATTTCCCTGGCCTTAATTATCAGTCCTTTCGACAGTTTTTTTATCACTTTCCCCATGTGGATTTTTGTATCTGTTTTATGGGCTTACGGAATTTTTAGTGCTATTCAGGGCCACACAAGACCAATGCCTTTGGTTGGCGGACTTTTCCAGAAATGGCTTAAAAGTATCGGGTAAACAGAATATCAAAATTAAAAACCGGATTTCGAACCCAACTGAAGCATAAAACTATAATACTTACAAAAAAATGAATCTATCTTTAGAATATAAAATACAAACCCCAAAAGTAATCCTGGACAAAAACCCTGTATTGCTATTATTACACGGATACGGCAGTAACGAAGCTGATCTGTTTTCGTTTGCTACTGAACTTCCTGATAATTATTACATTATTTCAGCAAGAGCCCCTTATGATTTACAATATGGTGCCTATGCCTGGTATGCCATTAATTTTGACGCTGATCAGAATAAATTTTCAGACAATGAACAAGCCAAAACCTCACGAGATATAATTGCAAATTTCATAGATGAATTAATTGCGAAGTATCCTATTGATCCAAATAATGTTACTTTAGTAGGATTCAGTCAGGGTTCGATTTTAAGTTATTCAGTAGCAATTTCTTATCCTGAAAAAATTCAGAGAGTGGTAGCAATGAGTGGTTATTTTAACGTAGAAATTATTAAGGACGGTTTCGAGAAAAACGATTTTAAAAACCTGAAAATATTCGCTTCGCACGGAACTGTCGATCAGGTCATTCCAATTGATTGGGCCAGAAAAACACCAGCTATTTTAGAAAATTTAAATATTCCTGTTACTTATAAGGAATATCCTGTTGGACATGGCGTGGCTCCGCAAAATTTCTTTGATTTTAAGAATTGGCTGGAAAATTAGCCCTAATAAGCAATTTGCAAGAAATACATTATGAGTAATTATAACATTATTAATTCCAGAAATATTTTTATAATTACTCTTATTGTCATCCCGTTAACTATTTTATCCGTTTGGATTTTAGGTTTAGGATTTGATAATTCACTCTTCAAAAATTCATTAATCTCTACCTCGATTTTATCTCTTTCTTTCTTTTTGTTTATCTCAATCGGATTATATAAAGGAATTAAAATCAAACATAATTTAGGAGAACTCGAACAGGAAAATATATTTTTTCAAAAAAACATTGCTGTTGAAACTGATATTCCGGAGGTTGGAGATGGAATTATTGAAATTATATTTAGTATAATTTTATGGCTGATTGTTTCTATGGTAGCCAGCTATTTACTTTGGGCTTTTGAAACTATATTATGGATTACAATCTTAAATTTTATCGGAATACTGTATTGGATTTTTTTCAGGGCATTGAGACTCGTTTTTAAAAAATCATCTGTTTATAAAAGTAATTTTTCAAAAAGTATTTTATATGGCTTTAGTTTTACTATAATCTATAACTTCTGGATTTATGCCATCATTTTTATGACTCATCATGTTTTCTAATTCAAATAGAATTTTGTTGTCAAAAAAAAAAAAAAAATAGGATTAAAAAATCCTATTTTTGATATAACCAGTTCTGATTTACCTCAAAAGTTATATTTTCCTTATCATCAACAAAGTATTTCAGCAATACCTCTCCCCATAATTCGCCGTTGCTATAATCAGCAATTATCCATCTGTGATTTAATATTTTAACCTTATTAATAATAAATTTGTTCGAACCAATTTTATCCTGTCCTGTATAAGGATTCCCATTTGGATTTGCATTTAAGTCCAGTAATTTTTCAGTAACGACCGGAATCAGTTTTTCATATAAAATTACTTTTCCACCTGTTGCACTGTTATCAAAATAATTTTGGGCGTTTTCATTGTTTTCCAACGAAAAATAATTTGATTCTGCCAGTTTTGTCGAAACTGTAGTTATGCTGTCTCTAAGCTTTTTGGTCGTTTTATCATATCTGTCCTTCTCAAATTTTATTTCTCTGCTGTAAAACATGTAAGTAAAAATATTCATTAGGATTGCTAATAAAAAAAGATAAAGCATTAAGGATTTCTTCATTTTGTAGGTATAATTAAATTGTAATTTCTAAGTTATCATAAGCAAGGAAAACATTCTCAGGAAGTTGATTCTGGACTTCTTCATGAAATCCCAAAACATGGCTAATATGCGTCAAATAAGCTTTTTCAGGTTTTACTAAATTGATAAAATCAAGTGCTTCCTGCAAATTAAAATGGGTATCATGGGGTTCTACGCGCAAAGCATTTACAACCAAAACTTTCAGGTTTTTTAATTTCTCAATTTCAGTCTTTTCGATGGTTTTTACATCTGTCAAATAAGCAAAATCATCTATTCTGTATCCAAAAACCTGTAAATCTCCGTGCATTACATTTATCGGGACAGCCATTTTATCACCAATTGCAAAAGGTTTGTCATTGATTACTTCAATAGTTTTTACACTTGGTGCTCCTGGATATTTATTTACAGTTTCAAAAACATAATCAAAACGGCGTTTAAGATTATCAATCACACGCTGATGTGCGTAAACAGGAATTTCACCTTGTCTGAAATTATACGGACGAATATCATCCAATCCAGCTGTATGATCAGCATGCTCATGTGTAAATAAAATGGCATCAAGTTTTCGACAGCCGCAGGAAAGCATTTGCTGTCTGAAATCAGGACCGCAATCTACAACATACGAATGTTCGTCCCATGTGATCCAAATAGACACACGAAGCCTTTTATCTTTAGAATCTGTGCTTTTGCAAACAGGGTGATCAATCCCAATAATGGGAATACCTTGAGAAGTACCGGTACCTAAAAAATAGATCTTCAATTGAACTTGTTTTTTTTACAAAAATAGGGATTATTTCTCTTTCATTAGAACGCTAATTTACTAACTTTGTAACAAATCTATTTAAAATAAAATGGGTACAGAAATAAAACTCAAAGGTGACAAGGTCATCGCTCAGATTCCTTCCATAAAAGACAAAGCGCTACGCATTAATTTAAACGAGAATATTTACGGAACTTTTGCTGAAATTGGCGCTGGACAAGAAACAGTTAGACATTTTTTCAGATCCGGAGGTTCATCAGGAACAATTGCAAAAGCAATGTCTGCTTATGATAAAGATTTTAGTGATGCTGTTTACGGAACTGAAAGTGACGGACGCTACGTAACTGAAAACCGACTCAAAAAAATGTTAACCTTTGAAGGGGAACTGATTGAAGAACGTTTAAGCAGAGAAAAACACCCAAACAAACTTTTTTTTAGTTACGCCAACACTGTTGCCACTATAGATTTTGCCAAACAATTTAAAGGTCACGGCTGGGTTGGAATACGATATCAGATTGAACCAGACGAGGCTTACAACGAAATTATTCTGCATATTCGTTTTAAAGAAACTGACGCCCGATTACAACAGGAAACACTTGGAATTCTAGGCGTTAATTTAATTTACGGCGCATTCTATAAATACAATGATCCTAAACGATTACTTCGTTATTTATATGATCACTTAGATAAAGATCAGCTGGAAATAGACACTATTAATTTCTCAGGACCTCGTTTTGCAGATGTTGATAATCGTTTGATGAGTTTGCAACTGGTTAAAAATGGTATGACAGATGCCGTAATGTTTAATCCTGAAGGAAAAAACGTTTTACCGGCTGCCGTTTTATACAAAAAAAATCTTCTTGCCTTTAGAGGAAGTTTCCGTCCGGTCACCAATGTAAATCTTGATATGTATGAGAAATCATTAAAAATGTTTCTCGAAGAAAATAAGGTTGAAAAAGATAATACTTTAGTAGTTTTTGAAATTACACTTTCAAATTTACGATCAGATGGTGAAATTGATGAGCGTGATTTTATGGACAGAGCTGAATTACTTTGTTCATTAGGCCAAACCGTTATGATTTCTAATTTTCAGGAATACTATAAAGTCGTTGAATATTTCTCTAATTATACCAAAGCTCGTATGGGACTTGCAATGGGCGTGAATAATTTGGTTGATATATTTGATGAGAAGTATTACCGTCATTTAAGTGGCGGAATCCTTGAAGCTTTTGGAAAATTATTCTATCGTGATATGAAAGTATTTTTATATCCGATGTTGGGTGAAAATGGAGAAATTATCACTTCTGAAAACCTAAAAGTACATCCTAGAATGAAGGAGTTATATAAATTCTTTAAATTCAACGGAAAAGTAGTCGATATTGTAGATTATAATCCTAATATTTTAAATGTATTCTCTCGCGAAGTTTTAAAAATGATTAGTCATGGAACATCCGGCTGGGAACCTATGCTTCCATCAGGAGTTGCTGAAATTATCAAAGAGCATCACCTTTTTGGGTATCATCCACAAAAGGAATTAGAGCAGAATTAAGCCAAATTATATTGATTAAAAATCCTAAAAAGTCTAAAAAAGAGCGATTCTTTTTTGGACTTTTATTTTACCGAACTTATTTCCTTTAAGCCGTTTTTGATTATAATTTAATTTCATTACTTTTAATAAAAATTAAAAAAACATGAAAATTATAGCCTTTGCAGGAAGCAACAGCCAACAGTCGATCAATAAACATTTAGCAAGTTATGCTGCAAATCAATTTGAAAATGCCGAAGTAGAAGTTTTAGATTTGAATGATTTCGCAATGCCTGTATTCAGTGTTGATTTAGAAAAAGAAATTGGCCAGCATGAAATTGCAAAATCATTTCTAAAAAAAATCGAAAGCGCTGATATTTTGGTTGTTTCTCTGGCTGAAAATAATGGCAATTATTCTGCTGCCTTTAAAAACGTATTCGATTGGAGCTCCAGAGTTGTCAAGGATGTTTTTCAGCAAAAACCAATGCTTTTGATGGCAACTTCTCCGGGAGCAAGAGGCGGCGCTTCGGTTTTAGAAATTGCAAAAACCGCTTTCCCAAGATATGGAGCTCAGGTAAAAGGTCTTTTTTTACTTCCTTCTTTCAATTCAAATTTTGATTTAGAAAAAAATGAAATCTCAAATCCGGAATTTGATCATGAACTAAAAACAATTGTAAAAAACAGTTTCAATTAATGAAAATAAAACAAATAGTTTTAGCCTTTATTTTTTTTAATGCCATTTTCCTGCACACCTCCTATTCTCAAAAATATAGTGCTGTCGATAATATCGTTTTAAAATATCCTAAAAACTTTAGCAATACACAAGAATTAGCTGAAAGAATCGAAAAAGATTTCAAATCAGATTATGACAAAGCAAGAGCTATTTACAGCTGGATGGCTTTTAATATAAAATATGATTTTAATGCTTTTTTAAATCCGTCAAAAACACAAAGTTTCTCTTATCGCACGGAAGACGAAAAAGAACGAAAAATACAAGAATTTAATACTCAAATACTTCAAAAAGCATTCAAATCTGAAAAAGCAGTTTGCGAAGGTTTTACACTTTTATTTCAGCATTTAGCATCATTAGTTAGAATTAAATCACAAATCATTAAAGGGGATTCGAAAACAAGATTAGTTGATATAGGTCGAAAAAACACCTCTTCAAATCACGCCTGGAATACAGCTTTAATTGATGGAAAATGGCGTTTAATTGATGTGACCTGGGGACAAGGATATTATGACAATAATAAAGGTAAAATGGTAAAAGATTTTGACCCGGTTTATTTTGATACAGACCCCGATTACTTTTTCGCAAAACATTTTCCTGACTCCGGATCTTTTCTCGGCAAAAAATTAAACAAAGATGACTTTTTAAACGGACCTTTAATTTACAACAGAGCAATTGCCGGGGATAATAAAATAATCGCACCGAAATCCGGAATAATTGAAGTCAATAGTGGTGAAAAAACAACTTTTCTGATCAAAAATATTTCAAAATCTGATCCCTTTTATTATTTAAACAAAAAGAACCAACCCGTTCGGGTAGTAAATTCAAAAGAAAAAAGAGGTGGCTTAGAATTTCAGGTTACTTTTGATAAAACTATCGGAGATTATATTACATTTTATCTGGATACAAATAGTATTGCTTCCTTTAAAGTAATTTCTAAGTAGTTATTGTTTCATCGCTAACTATATCTCTTTCTTATTTTACGGAATTAGCGTAACTTAGCAATTAGTGATAAAACATTAACGGCCTGAATTATGGAAACAACTTTTTTAAAATCAATCTTAGATAATGATTTCTATAAATTTACAATGCAGCATGCCGTAATCAGGCTTTTTCCAAAAGCAAAAGTCCGTTATGGTTTTATCAATCGTGGCAAGCATGTTTTTCCTGCTGGTTTTGCAGATTTTATTCGCCGTTCTGTAGATGCAATGGCAGATCTTCGTTTAACGAAAGAAGAAAAAAGTTATCTGACACATTATTGCCCTTACCTTGATCCAACTTATTTAGATTTTCTGCAAGGATATAGTTTTGATCCGTCTGAAGTGCATATTACACAAGAAGGTACTGATATAAAAATCACAATAGAAGGTTTTTGGTACCGGACAATTTTATGGGAAGTGCCTTTGATGTCTTTAATCTCAGAGCTTTTTTATAAATCAAATCATTTAATTCGCTTAAATGATGATGCCATAAAAGAAGTGACCAAAAACAAAATTGACAATTACAATAAACTCGGAGTTTCAATTTTAGAATTTGGTACAAGACGCCGTCATTCCTATCAAGTACACGAATTAGTTAATGAAACACTGAGAATGTATGGTGGGCAAAGCTTCATGGGAACTAGCAATGTGCACTTTGCAATGATCAACAACCGCAGACCTTTAGGAACGCACGCACATGAATGGTTTATGTTTCATGCTGCACAATATGGCTTTAAAATGGCTAATTCAATTAGTCTGGAACATTGGACACAAGTTTACGGAGGTGACCTCGGAATTGCGCTCACCGACACATACACAACAAATATATTTTTTAGTCAATTTGATAAAAAATACTCCAAACTTTTTGATGGAGTACGACATGATAGCGGCGACCCGGTTGAGTTTGCCCAAAAAGTGATTTCGCATTATACAAAAATGGGAATTGATCCAAAATCGAAAGCGATTGTTTTCTCAGATTCATTGAATTTTGATAAGGTAAAAATTATATCGGACTTCTGTAAAGACAAAATCAAAATGTCTTTTGGAATTGGAACCAATTTTACCAATGATGTTGGTTTGCCATCTATGAATATGGTTATAAAATTAGTTGAAACAAAACCGGATCATGCAAGCTGGCAAGGCGTTGTAAAACTCTCTGACGAAAAAAACAAAAACACGGGAACACCTGAAATGATTGCTTTGGCAAAACAAGTTCTCGGCATCTGACTTTGATTTTTTTGGTTTCAAAACCAATTTTTCATATTTTTAACGGTTCCTCTTTTTCAGAATCAATAAATTACTTTTTTTAGGCATTTTATTGATAACTTTAAAATAATACGCTTTCATTTTTTATGCAGAAATGGTACATTAGCCAAAAATCCAAATTCATTTATGCTAGAGCAAAATCAATATAACGAAGATAATATTAGATCACTCGATTGGAAAGAGCATATTCGTATGCGCCCCGGAATGTATATCGGAAAATTGGGAGACGGATCTTCGCCGGATGACGGTATTTATATTCTTTTAAAAGAAGTTTTAGACAACTGTATTGATGAGTTCGTTATGGGCTCGGGAAAAACTATTGAAGTCACGATCAAGGACAAAACGGTTTCAGTTCGTGATTACGGACGCGGAATTCCGTTAGGAAAAGTAGTTGACGTAGTTTCAAAGATGAATACCGGAGGAAAGTATGATTCTAAAGCTTTCCAGAAATCAGTTGGTTTGAATGGTGTCGGAACAAAGGCGGTTAATGCTTTATCGAATTATTTTCGTGTAGAGTCTGTTCGTGATGAAAAGCAAAAAGCTGCAGAGTTTTCAGGAGGAAATCTGGTTTTAGAAGAAGATGTAATTGAAACAACAAAGCGTAAAGGAACAAAAGTAACTTTTACGCCAGATGAAACGATCTTCAAAAACTATAAATTCCGTATGGAATATGTGATTAAAATGGTTAAAAATTATTGTTACTTAAACAATGGTTTAACTATTATTTTCAACGGAGAAAAATATATTTCTGAGAATGGTCTTCGTGATTTATTGGAAGAAACGATTAGTGAAGAAGACTTGGAATATCCAATCATTCATTTGAAAGATCATGATATCGAAATCGCTTTAACGCACAGTAAAACACAATACAGCGAAGAATATCACTCTTTTGTAAATGGTCAGAATACTACACAGGGTGGAACGCACTTAGCCGCATATCGTGAAGCAATTGTAAAAACGATTCGTGAGTTTTATAACAAAAATTTCGAAGCTTCCGATGTTCGTAAATCGATTGTGAGTGCAATTAGCATTAAAGTGATGGAACCCGTTTTTGAGTCTCAGACCAAAACTAAACTGGGTTCGACAGATATGGGTTCTGATGACGGAACACCGGCAGTTTCTGTTCGTACTTTTGTAAACGATTTTGTTAAGAACAAATTAGACAATTACTTACACAAAAATCCGCCAACAGCAGAAGCATTATTACGCAAGATTCTACAGGCTGAACGCGAAAGAAAAGAATTATCAGGGATTCGTAAATTGGCTACAGATCGTGCTAAAAAAGCCAATCTTCACAATAAAAAATTAAGAGATTGCCGTGCACATCTTCCGGATACAAAAAATCCTCGAAATTTAGAAAGCACACTTTTTATTACCGAGGGAGATTCGGCTTCCGGATCGATTACAAAATCTCGTGATGTAAATACACAGGCCGTTTTCAGTTTGCGTGGAAAGCCTTTGAACTCCTACGGAATGACAAAGAAAATCGTGTATGAAAATGAAGAATTCAATTTACTGCAAGCTGCTTTGGATATCGAAGATGGTTTAGAAAAATTGCGTTACAACAACATCGTAATCGCAACCGATGCCGATGTCGATGGAATGCACATTCGTTTGTTACTGATAACTTTCTTTTTGCAATTTTTCCCAGAATTAATCAAAGAAGGACATTTATATATTTTACAGACACCACTTTTCAGGGTTCGGAATAAAAAGGAAACCATTTATTGTTATTCTGAAGAAGAAAGAAAAGATGCGATTGAAAAGTTAAAACCAAAACCGGAAATCACCAGATTTAAAGGTTTGGGTGAGATTTCCCCAGATGAGTTCAAAAACTTTATTGGAGAAACCATTCGATTAGATCCAATTATGATGGATAAAAATACTTCGATAGAGCAATTATTGTCATTTTATATGGGGAAAAATACTCCGGACAGACAAGAGTTTATTATTAAGAATTTGAAGGTGGAATTGGATACGATTGAAGATGTTGCTATTTAAAAAAACATAATATTGTCAAACGATCTTCAAAATAAAATTATATTTAAGCAAGTAGTCGAGTTACTTCAAAATGCCCGACAACAAGTTTTGCGTACAGTAAATTCAACGATGACAGCTACCTACTATGAAATTGGAAAAATCATTGTTGAGGAAGAACAGAATGGAAAGAATCGAGCTGAATATGGAAAACAGTTATTAAAAGGACTTTCTGAAAAATTGACAAGGGAATTAGGTAAAGGATTTTCGATTAGAAATTTAGAATTTATAAGGAAATTTTATTTAACATATTCAAATTCCGTAACACTGACTCGAATTTTAGAAAATCAAAATGCCCCATCACTTGAAGAAGATTTGAAAATTGAAAAAACGAAATCACTGATTTCGTTTTTCCAATTAACTTGGACTCACTACATTTTTTTGATGGGAATTGATGACGAAAAAGAAAGGCGCTTTTACGAAATAGAATCAGAAAAGTATAATTGGAGTGTTCGGGAATTAAAACGTCAGTACGATTCGGCACTTTATACTCGATTAACTTTAAGCAGGGATAAAGAAGGAATTCTAAAACTTTCGGAAGAAGGTCAAATTATTGAAAAGCCAAAAGACATTATTAAAGATCCTTACATCCTTGAATTTTTAGGTTTACCCGAATTACATCAATATTCGGAATCTCAATTAGAAGAGGAAATAATAAATAAATTAGAACATTTTTTATTAGAATTAGGTCATGGTTTTACTTTCGTAGCAAGACAAAACAGAATTACTTTTGATGATAAACATTTCAGAATTGATTTAGTTTTCTACAATAGAATATTAAGATGTTTTGTTCTTATTGATTTGAAAATAGGAGAATTAAAACATCAGGATTTAGGGCAGATGCAAATGTATGTCAATTATTATGACAGAGAGATTCGTTTGGAAGACGAAAATAAAAGCATAGGAATTGTGCTTTGTCAGAACAAAAGTGAAGCAGTTGTAAAATACACTTTACCAGAAAATAACGAACAAATTTTTGCAAGTAAATATAAAACGGTTTTACCAAGCGTTGAAGTTTTAAAACAACTCATCGAAAACAAATAATATTAAAATTATAATTTCGAATATAATTAAATGAAAGACGAAGAAGACGACAACATAATTCCAAACGACGACGAGAATAATTCAGAAGAAAATCCGCTTGATGAAAATCAAGAAGGAGATGACGAAATTATTGATGTAGATGCCAGGCAATTTGAAGGACAGCATTTTTACGAAAATCAGGAAGAAGAAGGTGAAGATGTAATCACGAAAGTAACCGGTATGTACAAAGACTGGTTTCTGGATTATGCTTCGTACGTAATTTTGGAACGTGCAGTTCCCGCTATTGAAGATGGTTTTAAACCGGTTCAGCGTCGTATTATGCACTCTTTGAAAGAGCTGGATGATGGCCGTTATAATAAAGTTGCCAATGTAGTAGGTCACACCATGCAGTATCACCCACACGGAGATGCGAGTATTGGTGATGCCATGGTGCAAATTGGTCAAAAAGATTTACTGATTGACTGCCAGGGAAACTGGGGAAATATACTAACGGGAGACGGTGCAGCAGCTTCGCGTTACATTGAAGCACGTTTGTCTAAATTTGCTTTGGAGGTTTTATATTCTCCGAAAATTACCGATTGGGGCGTTTCATACGATGGTCGTCGTGCAGAGCCAAACAATCTTCCCGTTAAATTCCCATTGCTTTTGGCACAGGGAGCAGAGGGTATTGCGGTTGGACTTTCGACTAAAGTTTTGCCTCACAACTTCAATGAGTTAATTGATGCTTCGATTAAAATCTTAAAAGGAAAACCGTTTACACTTTATCCTGATTTTATGACACAAGGTATTGCCGATGTGTCTAATTATAATGATGGACTTCGTGGCGGACGTGTGCGTGTGCGTGCTAAAATTGCTCAATTAGACAAAAATACATTAGTAATTACGCAAATTCCGTTTTCAACTAATACCACAACTTTGATTGACAGTATTTTGAAAGCCAATGAAAAAGGCAAAATCAAAATCAAGAAAATTGAAGACAACACGGCGGCAGATGTTGAGATTTTAATTCATCTTTTCCCGGGTGTTTCTCCGGATAAAACAATCGACGCTTTATTTGCGTTTACAGCCTGTGAAACATCTGTAGCACCTTTAGGTTGTGTAATTGAAGACAATAAACCATTGTTTATCGGGGTTTCTCAAATGTTGAAAATTTCGACAGAAAGAACTGTTGATTTACTTCGTCAGGAATTAGAAATTCAATTAGAAGAATTAAAAAATAAATGGCATTTTTCTACTTTAGAAAAAATCTTCATTCGTGAAGAAATGTATATTGATTTCAAATTGTACGGCGACAGAGAATCGCTTTACAAATATTTGTATGATCGATTTGAGCCTTTCAAAAAATCATTCGTAAGAGAAATTACAGATGAAGATTTGCAAAGACTTACTCAGATTCCGATGATTCGTATCACTCGTTTTGACTCTGATAAAGCCGATGAATTAATCTCAAGATTAGAGGAAGAAATGAAAGAGGTACAATACAATCTGGAACATCTTACCGATTTTGCAATTGCCTATTTTACCAAATTAAAAGAGAAATACGGAAAAGGCCGCGAGCGTCAGACGGAGTTGCGAATTTTTGACAATGTTGAAGCAACAAAAGTTGTTTTAAGAAATACAAAATTATTCGTAAACAGAGAAGAAGGATTCGTAGGAACCAGCTTAAAGAAAGACGAATATGTAGCAGACTGCTCTGATATAGACGATGTAATTGTATTTTTGCGCGATGGTACGATGATGATTACGAAAGTTGATGCAAAAACGTTTGTAGGCAAAGACATTATACATATTGCGGTATTTGATAAAAGCGATAAACGTACCATTTACAATATGATTTACCGTGACGGAAAATCAGGTCCTTCTTATATCAAACGTTTTAATGTGTCGGGAGTAACCAGAGACAAAGCCTACGATTTAACGAATGGAACCAAAGGTTCACAGGTAGTTTATTTTTCACATAACCCGAACGGCGAAGCCGAAGTTGTTACCATCTTGCTAAGACAAATAGGAACTATTAAAAAATTAAAATTCGATATAGATTTTGCAGGCCTGGCAATTAAAGGCCGTGCTTCAAAAGGAAATTTGGTTACAAAATATCCGATCAAGAAAATCGAATTAAAAGAAAAAGGAATTTCGACTTTACTGCCAAGAAAAGTTTGGTTTGATGATACCGTAAAACGTTTGAATGTTGATGCCAGAGGAGAATTGCTTGGCGAATTTAAACCAAGCGACAAGATTTTAGTCATAAGCCAATCAGGAAAATTAAAAGTAATTATTCCGGAGTTATCAACTCATTTTGAAGAGGATATGATTGTTCTTGAAAAATGGAAACCTAAGAAACCAATTTCTGCCATTTATTATGATGGTGAAAAAGAGCGCTACTTCTTAAAACGTTTCCTTGTAGAAAATGAAGGCAAAGAAGAAAGTTTTATTACCGATCACCCGAACTCGCAATTAGAAATTGTATCTACAGATTATCGTCCGGTAGCACAATTGGTCTTTGCAAAAGTAAAAGGTATTCAAAAAGAAGATCTTCATATTGATATTGAAGATTTTATAGCCGTAAAAGGTTTTAAAGCCTTAGGCAATCAATTAACAACCGATAAATTAAGACAAGTTAATTTATTGGATCCGCTTCCATACGAAGAACCAGTTGAAGAAGTTCCTGAAAAACCTGAAATATCAGACGACGATCCGGTTGAAACAGAGTTAGATGACGATGGTCAGATTGGTTTGGTTTTAGAATAATATTTTAAAATAGAAATATAATATCAAAATGCCCTTTATGAAAGGGCATTTTTATTGGACTTTACTTTTATTATTTATTGATTATCCGTTTTTAGTCATAACCCTGTGATGCTTGCTAACTAGCCTGTCGAATAATTTTTCCTCAAAATACCTCCTATTAAGCTTGTAAACGAACTCATTTAGGTATTTGAAGATATTTTCCTTTAATTTTATGGAAATTTCCTAGGAAATTTCTTTTTGCATTACTAATTGCAATATGAACCCATCTTAAAGTTTCTGTGGTTGTTTCTTTATTGGATTTTTCAGTTATATGAATTTCTACATATTCTGCAATGTCTATATATGAAGTACTCTTGTCTGTAAAAAGGATACTTTTTTCAGAAATAGATTCCTGTATAGTTTGATTTATTTGCTCCGATGTATGATCCGTTAAAACCTTTGCTTTAAAATACCTGCACTGATTTGATTTTTCACCCGTTTCTATATCTTCTAAAACGGTAGATTCTGCCATAATTGCAACGTTAGATTTCCCAACAGCACCACGTCCACGAATTCCTTTTTCTTGTTCTATTTCAGTAGATTCAATTGTAAAATAACCCTCGTCAAATTCAATCATTCCTTCCAAAGTATAGCGTGCATCTCTATTTCCCATTGCTTTTCGAAGTTTATGAACCATAGACCAAACTGGCTCGTAACGTTTCAATCCCAATTGTTTTTGAATTTCTTTACTCGAAAATCCTTTTTTTGTTGCCGTTAATAAAAATATAGTTTTGTACCAAACCAAAAATGATAAATTCGAACTTTGCATTATCGTTCCACTACGTAATGAAATTCGACTTCTACATTTTTTACATTCATAGCTCCATCTGCTTTTTATCCAAAAATGTTCTGTGCTTCCGCATTTACATTGAACTCCGATCTTATCTCTTTCTTCTTTAAAATGAAGTCGGCAAGATTCTTCGCTTCCAAAATTTGCAGTAAAATTGAATATATTCATCGCTTTTTTTTATCAAAAATAAGGCTTTTTATTCAATTATGAGTAATTACGGATAATCAAATATTATTTTAAAATTTGTGCAGCATGTTCTTTCGTTTTAACCTGAGAAATAACCTCATCAATAATTCCATTTTCATCGATTATGAAAGTCGTTCTGTGGATTCCGTCATATTCTTTTCCCATGAATTTCTTTGGTCCCCAAACGCCAAATGCATTGATTACTGATTTATCCTCATCTGCCAAAAGCGGAAAAGGAAATTCGTATTTGTCTTTGAACTTCAATTGTGCTTTCTGACTGTCTGCGCTTACTCCCAAAAGTTCGTAATTATTGGCTTTAAAACGCTCAAAATTATCTCTTAAATCACATGCTTCTGTAGTACAGCCCGGTGTGCTTGCTTTTGGGTAAAAGAAAACTACTAATTTTTTTCCGGCATAATCTGATAATTTATGCGTTTTTCCATCCTGATCTGTTCCTGAAAAATTTGGCGCTTTATCTCCTTTTTGTAATGTTGTCATCTTTTATAATTGTTAATTATCAATTGTTAATTTTTTCTGCCCCGGATTAAAGTGAAAACCCCGGAATTGTGAAAGTTTATATTTTTTGCATTAAGAAAGCGACCGGAGGAAGCTCTTGTTAATGCAAAAAAATGTTACTTTAACAATGAGGAGTTGAAACGGAAAGCCGGATTAGGCACATCATTAAAATTATGCTATTTTTACGGCATTAAAAATACGGAAATGAATAAAGAAGCCCGCGTACAATTTGTTATAAATACGTTAAAAGAACTCTACCCTACTATACCTGTACCACTAGATCACAAAGATCCTTATACCTTATTGATAGCCGTTTTACTTTCGGCGCAATGCACGGATGTACGTGTTAACCAGATTACACCGTTGCTTTTTGCAAAGGCTGATAATCCGTATGATATGATTAAAATGTCGATTGAAGAAATTAAGGAAATTATTCGCCCCTGCGGGTTATCGCCAATGAAATCGAAAGGAATTCATGGTTTGTCACATATTTTGATTGACAAGCACAACGGAGAAGTTCCACAGAGTTTTGAGGCTCTTGAAGCTTTACCGGCTGTTGGGCATAAAACAGCAAGTGTTGTGATGTCACAGGCATTTGGAGTCCCGGCTTTTCCTGTTGATACGCATATTCACAGACTCATGTACAGATGGAATCTCTCAAACGGAAAAAATGTAGTTCAGACAGAAAAAGATGCAAAAAGATTGTTTCCAAGAGAATTATGGAATGACCTGCATTTGCAGATTATTTGGTACGGCCGTGAATATTCACCTGCACGTGGATGGAGCCTGGAAAAAGATATTATTACCAGAACTATTGGTAAAAAATCAGTAATAGAAGAAGCTGCCCAAAAGAAAATTTAGCAGCTTCTTTATATATTATTTACTTATTTTTCAAAGCATTATATTCGTTAGTCATTTCCAAAGCTCTGTATATACCCAAAAGTGATTTTTTAGCTTCTTCATTGCCTGGCTCGATAATTAACGCTTTTTTAAGGTACGGAATTGCACTTTTTACAATTTCATCTTTTTTAGCATTTAATTCATCATATTGTTTTACTTCTTTCGGAGTATTCCCTAATGCATTCATCTGATCAAACAATGCCTTTTTCAATTCCATTTTGACAAAAACAAGGTTAATGCAACAATTAATACAATTAGGATTTATCTGCAAAGCATCCTGATAGTTTTTTTCTGCATTAGCAAAATCATTTCTTTCTAAATATGAAAAAGCAAGATTAGTCAAAACTTCTTCTCTTTTGGAAGGAGGGGAAAAATTTCTGGGTTTCTCGTAAACACCCTCACTAACCGCCAAATCACGCGCACCTAAAGAAACGAAAGCATCTTCTACTTTTGTCTTTCTATGAGTTGCATAAAAAATAGTTCCTGTTCCTGTATAGTTCCTTTTTTTAAGTTCCTCGTAATATTTAACAGATGAAACATAATCTTTACCTGTTAAAGAAGCAGCTGCTGCATTGTATAAGTTTAAGGTATCTTTTTTATCAAATAAGTACACTTCGTAACTTTTATCAGCACTTTCTTTATATCTGCCTTCTTTAAAATCTTTAATTGCTCCGTTTACCAGTTTAGATTTAATATCTTTTAAAGCTAAATCTGCCTTAAAAGCATATTTATAATGACGTGAATCATTTTCATATAAAAGTACATCCTGATAGGCACCTGAAGCTATTGTAAAATTGTTTTTCGGATCTATATTCTTAGTAGCTAAATCTTTGTAGTTATTTCCTTTTAAATAAAAAAAATCTGATTTAGTTACATCAGGTGCATTGACGATAAGGTATTCTATCTTTTTCAAAATTGTTATTGATTCCTCAATTTTTCCTTTATCATAAAAGGATTGAGCTTCTTTTATTTGATCTTTTTGTGCAAATACACTGATATTAATCAATAACAGAAAGGAAAGTATTTTAATGTTATTTTTCATTTTTTGTTTAGTTTGATTGTTAAATAAATTGGACAATTAAAGTGTTAAACACATTTAAGAAATACAAACAGAACAAAATAAAGTAGTGTAGTTTTTCTTCATAGCTGGTTAAAATATTTATTTATTGTATTATTTTATTTTATATTGACAACTTTTCAGGCGAACAAAATCACATTCGCTGATTTTGCACAAAATAAGGGCTTTTTTTTAATAAACTAAATATAAAAATCAGGCAACCTAACAAAGCACTAAACTTTAACACCTTAATAATAAAAATCATAATTAAAGTATAATTCCTTTAATTAATTAAAAATTTAAACCGCAAATCCTGTTATTTATTGCACTGCAAATTTAAGATTGATTATTCATTTTTATCAAAAAAAATAAAATTATTGCATAAAAAAAGCTCACTATTTGTATTTGTATACGAATAGTGAGCTTAGAACCAAAACGACCCTTTGGTTTTTCTTTCGAAATAAAAAATCCTGATTAAACCAAAGCCTTGAAGTTTAAAAATTAAACTCCTAAGCCTTTTTTGAACAATTAATACCTAATAAAACTCATTTTCATTAATTACTAATTGCCTTTAGAGAATTATACTCTTTTGTCATATCCAGGGATCTGTAAATTCCTAAAAGCATCTTTGTAACGTCTGGATTTTTAGGTTCAATTATAAGCGCTTTCGTAAGATATGGAATCGCGCTTCTTGTAATATCATCTTTTTTTGCTGTTAATTTATCATATTCCAGCATTTCTTTTTTTGAATTTCCTAAAGCATCTATTTTATCTACTATTTCTTTTTTTGATTCTAGCTTTAAATAAGCCAGATTGATGTACGAATCAATATAATTAGGATTTAATTCTAAAAGATAATTGTAGGTCGCCTCTGCTTTGACTAAATCTTTTCTCTCCAAATAAGCATAGGCTAAGTGTTTATTTACCTCGAACTTCCTGGAAGGAATAGCTTCATTTCTTGGTTTTTCATAAAGTCCTTCCTGAATATAGGAATCCCTTGCTTTTGGAGAGATAAAAGCATCTTCTTCTTTTGTTTTCTTATTAGTCGCGTAATAGAGAATGCCATTTCCTGAAAAGTTCATTTTTTTTAACTGCTCATAATACTGGATTGCCAGACCATATTCCTTTGCATTTAAATAGGCAGCAGCAGCATTAAAAAGGTTTAATGTATCTTTTTTATCAAATAAATACACTTTATAACTCTTTTCAGCGCTTTCTTTGAAGTTACCTGCCTTGAAATCAGCTACAGCACCATTGACGAGTTTAGATTTCATATCTTTTAAAGCTATATTAGCTTTTACGGAAAGTTTGTATTTACCCGCTTCATTTTCGTATAAAATCACATCCTGGTAAGATTCTGATGCAGATGAAAAATTATTAGCCGCATCAATATTTTTGATAGCCAAATCCTTTAAAACGTTACCTTTTAAAAAATAAAAATCTGATTTTTCTTCATCCGGCGCATTCAGAATTAGGTATTCTGACTTTTTTAAAATTACAAGCGCCTCTTCTGATTTTCCTTTTTCAAACAAAGATTGGGCATCTTTTATTTGAGGCTTTTGAGAATACACTCCAACATTTATCAATACTATTGATAACATTATAAATTTTAATTTCATGTTTAGATTAGTTTGATGGTTAATAGATTTTGGGCTGCATTTAGATGCAAAACTGTAGGCTTGTAAATCTAATGCGGATTTAAAAGCTTTATCAAACTAGATAGAAAAATTAGGGTAGTTTTTTATCATATCAACAAATTTTATAAGGTTAAACATTATATATATTACAAAAAAAATCATTTTTTTAACTTAATTAAAATTATAAATGCTTTTTTATACAACTTTTTTTAAAGACAATTTATTTTTTATCTAAAAATAGAATTAAAAAATGAAAACACAAATAAAATACAAATTATTTTCCATAAGCCTCTTTAAAAGAAATAATTCCTTACAAGAACAACCTGTTTTAAGACATTCTGTATTACAAATATCTCCAACGCTCTAAAAATGAGATAACTCAGAGATTAAAAATAAAAAAAAACTCACTATTTGTATTGTATACGAATAGTGAGCTTTCAACCAAAACGACCATTTGGTTTTTCTTTCGAATAAACATCCGACAAAGTAGTGGGCTGTTTAATTAGCTATGATCTCAAAACTTTTATTATCGATTTTCACAACTTTTAAAGCTTGTGAATAACTTAATAAAAAAGAAACGACTTCCTTTTTTGGTTTTAAGTCTTTAGAAGCTAATGCTTTCTTAGAGTAAATTTTCGCCATACTATGAAAATGTTTTATACCAGTATAACGCGGCAATATCTAAAATAGTATTAGTTGGTTAAAATAATTTGATGCTTATCTATAATTTTTCTCAAATTCATTAGTGCGTAACGCATCCTGCCTAAAGCGGTATTAATGCTCACACCTGTGAGTTCAGAGATTTCCTTGAAACTCATATCCTGATACATTCGCATTACCAATACTTCTTTTTGATCTTCCGGAAGTTCCTGAATTAGTTTTTTTAGATCAACTTCAACCTGATCAACAATCATTTTACCTTCAATAGTTAAAGAATCATCAGACATAATCGAAAATATCGAAAATTCTTCTGTTTCTCTGTACATTGGCATTTTTTTGGTTTTACGAAAATGATCTACAATTAAATTGTGGGAAATACGCATAACCCAAGGCAAAAATTTACCTTCTTCGTTATATGAATTGGATTTTAAAGTTTTAATAACCTTAATAAAAGTGTCCTGAAAAATATCATTTGAAATATCTCTATCCGCAATCTTAGAATATATGAATCCATATATTTTAGACTCGTGCCTTTTTATTAATGTTGCTAAAGCATTTTCATTGCCTTCAACATAATTTTTAACCAATAGAGCGTCAGGAATATGCAGATCAGCCATAATACTACTTTTTTAGTTTTGTTTAAAATTTGGAGTAATTTTCTAAAAAGTAATTTTATTGTATAGGCTTGTCTTTTTTTGTTTGTTAATATGTGTCCAAATTTAACAAATTTTTATTTTATAAAGCAAATGAATAGAATAATAATTAATAGTAAAATTCGAAATAATATCAATTAATTTTAAATTTTATCGACAAAGTGCTTCCAAATCTTAAATAATTGGAATGTTTTAACAGTTAAAAAAAGAAGTATAGCTATCTAAAATATTTATTATAAACAAATTACACTTCTCTTTTTAATAGTAATTATTTTATATTATTCATAAACACGAACATAATCAATATAAAATTTTTGAGGTAAAACTGTATCATCAACTGCTGGTCCTCCAAAATTTCCCCCAATGGCTAAATTAATAATGATGTAAAACGGTTTATTAAAAGGCCATGTATCTTCATTTTTAAGTTCAGGCTGAAATGTATAAACTAAACCTTCATCAACGAAAAAATCAATTTTATCTTTATTCCACTCAATAGCATAAACATGAAAGCCTTCTTCTATATTTGAGAACTCTGTTCTTTTGGTATTAATTGTATTTCCGTGGCTATCCTGAGTATGCAGGGTTGTGTAAACCATATGCGGATCTCTGCCAATATATTCTAAAATATCAATTTCACCTGTTTTAGGCCATTTTACCTCATCAATGTTAGCACCTAACATCCAAAATGCAGGCCACAAGCCATGACCAACTGGTAGTTTAGCTCTTGCTTCAATCCGTCCATAAAGAAACTCTTTCTTTCCTTTAGTTGTGATTTTTGTAGAAGTATATTTTTCTCCTTCTTTTCGGGCTTCAATAATCAGATTACCTTCTTTTATTTGATGATTCGTTTTGGTATAAATTTGTCTCTCATTATTTCCCCAGCCACATAGATTTGGGCATCCGTCACCGACTTCAAAATTCCAGACAGATTCATTTATCTTCTTATTAAAATTTTCTTCCCAAATCAGTTTTCTTTTTACTTGCTGCGCCATGCAAAAACTACTAATCATAAAAAGCAACATTACTTTTTTCATCTCAATATTTTTTAAATTAAGAAATTAAGAAGGCCAGCAAAACTGACCTTCCAATTTTCATTTTTACTAATTAATTATTTATTGATAAACCCTTACATAATCAATCTCCATAGAAGACTGTGTAAAAGCAGGATCAATGTTTCCTCCCAGGTTTCCTCCCATTGCAACGTTTAATATTAAAAAGAAATCGCTGTTAAATGGTAATGAAGCCGTATTCGCAACTGAATGTATGAGTGTTTCATCTGCGTATATTTTTATGGAGACTGGACTCCAAACGGCTTTGTATACATGAAATTCAGTAGAAACATTTGCTATTGTTTTACTTCCTGAGTCAGCACTGCCACCAAAACGACCAGGATAATGCAATGTCCCAAGTACAACATTTTGATTGTTCCCTACATGCTCCATGATGTCAATTTCTCCACAGGCAGGCCATGGCTTCGTTGCATAATTTTGACCTAACATCCAAATTGCAGGCCAGGTTCCGGCACCTATTGGAAGTTTAGCCCTGATTTCTACTTTTCCGTAAGTAAATTTGAATTTATTGTCACTTACTAATCTCGCAGATGAATAAGCTGCACCTCCCGAAGATTCTTTCTTGGCAGTAATTTTAAGGCTTCCACCCTGCACAATTACATTCGTAGCAGAATTAGTATAATTTTGTTTTTCATTATTTCCCCAGCCATTATCTCCAGTTCCTAAATTATACCCCCATTTTGCTGTATCAGGAGCACCATCTGTATTAAACTCATCAGACCAGACTAAATTAGTGTAATCTACATTTGTATCGGGAACCTGAGTTGGTTTTGTTGTTGTAAAAACATGATACCATGCCAAAGCAGGATTGCCCCCCATAACAGCTCTCACTACCATCCTGTTAGCCGTAATAGATAAGATCTCGTAAGAGCTCTGACCAATGTAATAGCCCATAAAACCACCATCAGAGAAATTTAACATGGTACCTCTTGTTTGGGTAGCATGATTAGGATTTTTAGTTACTACAGATTCTGACGGACTCAGAGATACATTTTTTACCCCACCTGCATTGTATGCCAGACAAGCATCATCTGGTGAACTCCCTCCTGCCACACTTGCAAAAGCAGCATTAAAGAAGGTTGAACCGCCATTATCCAACTCGTATTTTAATTGTTCTCCATCCAAAGAAAAAGTCAATACGTTTTCATACAAACAACTACTGGCTGGAGATCCTGCTTTTTCAAAAACAGCTGCCTGATAATAGTTCGCATAATAATTTTTCGTTGCATCACCATCATTTTGTCCCACTCCTAAATGCCCAGGCTCAGAAGCTGACCAATACCATTTTTTTGACGTTCCTCCAGTCAGGAAATTAACTGCATCCGGATCGCTAAAGTTACTTAGAACCTCAACCTCAATTGTAGTATTAGTAGCTATACCTCCTTTTCCGTAAGCAATAGCTGTAACGATATATTTATTTACGCCCGTTTTAGTAAATCGTTTATCAAAATGACCACTAGGTGAATTTTCTGAAGTTCCATCACTAAATACATATTTATACGAAATAACATCTTCTCCAGTGGCTACAAGTTTTACGATTCCTGATCCATCCCCATAAGGTTCTGCGGCTGTTTTTCCAACAATTTCAGCAGTTATCTGTATGTTTGTTGGAGCATTAATATCTCCAAATGCGTAATCATCTTTCTGACAACCCGTCATCAGGAGAATCGCAAATAAGAATACTATTTTTATGATTATTTTTTTACTCATGATTTCTTTTTTTAATTGGATTGTTTTATGTCATCGAAGTAATACACAGAACCTGTTCCCATTTGTCCGAAGTCCGGGAATAAAATTATCCTGTCGTATTTATTGGCAGTACTAAAACCTGGTGCTGTCGTCAAATCAAAAGTTAGTACCTGCCATGCATTGGCTGTTGTGGTTGTTGCATGTGCTTCGAAAAAAACAGTTGGATTTCCGTTTCCGTCTTTTGGTGATGTCGACACTTCCATTTTGTATAAAATATCAGCCCCGACTTTAGGAGACCAAACATTTAGTTTTACAGTAGTTCCTTTAGTAAAATCAATTGTATTTTCTAAGTTCAGACTCGCGCCAGCCCAAACCTGAGCTCCGGATGTTTTCTCAATTTTAACTACTCTGTTAGAAATGTTAGCGCCCGTTTTATCAGGGTTTGTTACTACAGAAACAGGAATTGGTCCAAAACCTGCATCTCCAAAACCTCCCCATGCATATGTTAAGGCAGCAGATTCAAAATCCAAAGGCAATTGCACTGACTGAGCAGCTGTTTTGTAAAAATAAATATTATCGATAAATACTGTTCCGCCAGCCCAAGGGGTCCCAACCAATTTCAACTGAAAAATTTTATCAACTGACAATCCCTGACTTGTAAATGCCGAAATTGGAATATCAATACTTGTCCATTGATTTGCCGTAAGATCCTTTGTAACAGGCTTCTCAGAAGGCCCAACATTAATCAAGGATGTTTCTAATTTCTGTAAATCTGCTGTCCAGACATCCATATGCAAATATTCCATACCAGAAACATCTATTGATGTACCATCTGCTAAAGCAATTCCCTGATAGCTTAGCTTTATATAATTCAACATTTTATCTCCGTTCAGATCAAATTCTGCCCAGCTGCTGCCTTGTCCCGCCTGACCCCAATCAGGGAAATAATTAGTTCCTGCAACATTGGTATATTTTGAACCATAAATAGAAATTACATCTCCCGCCTGTCTGTTTGGCGGAGTTGGCGCAGCAGTTGTTGGGTTAAGAACAAGTTTTGCAGTAACCTGAGTACTATATTCAGTGGTTTTAATTGCAGCACTTTTTGAAACAACACGAATTGTATACACGCCCGCATCTTTGTAGGTATAAGAAACCGATTCGCCATTATTAGCCGAAACCGGATCCGGTTTTCCTGTCTCTCCAAAATAAACATCATAAAACAAAGCATAATCTGCGCTTGCCTTAACCGTTACTTTTTTCGAAACTGACAAATCATTCGTTACCACAACTACTAAATTTTCAGGAGCCTTAAAAGAAACTATTACCTGTTGAGCTACTTCAGTGGTTTTACCATTTAATCCCATCGCTATGATTTTAGCAGTATAAACCCCTTCTTTATAAACATGTGATACATTTGCACCAGAAGAAAAATAATCTGACTGTCCACTTCCGTCACCAAAATCAATTTTATATTGTGTTACTCCTTCGCCTTTAGGCAAAAAAGTAACCTTACCTGAATTATCTTGTGTTACCGTGGTCAAAGCCGATATGTTTTCTGGTGCGGCTATACCATCCAGATCAATATTGCTGTCATCGTTTGCACAACCCATCAGGATCGTCAAAACGAAAAAACTTATAATAAAATATATTTTTTTCATAATTGATGTTATTTAATATATCCGGGATTTTGTTGCCAGTTTCCATTTGAGAACTGAATTTCTTCAATTGGAATTGGGAATAATTCATTTTTATTAGTCTGAAAGCCGGGGATCTTCCCTACTGCTTTTCCTGTTCTCACTAAATCGAAAAAACGATGTCCTTCTCCAAAAAGCTCCAGTCTTCTTTCTGCCAGAATAAAATCGGTTAATGCGGCTCCTGAAGCAGAAATATTGTGATTTGTATCACCAAAAGCACGTTTTCTAACTTCATTTAGATATCCTCTCGCTTTACCATCATCAATTCCTCCACGGTTATAAGCTTCAGCTGCCATTAAAAGAACATCTGCATAACGAATCGCTCTGTAATTATTCGGATTCGTCAAATTCAAATCTCCGGCTGCATTGGCGCTTCTCTTTCTTGGCAAATATTTTCTGTTAAAAAATCCAGTGTCCTCGTTTCCTTTACTATATTTAACACCTGAATTTGCTGCTGCCCAGGCTGTAATATCTAATATAGCAACATCTTTACGTCTGTCGCCAACTTCAAAAGCGTCGGCACTTTCCTGAGTTGGAACATTAAAACTAAAACCCGGCGAAAACAAAGGTCCCTCATAACCACGTATTCCACTAAAACCTACAGCTACATTTCCTTCACTACATTGCAAACATCCAAAACCTGCACCTTCAACATCTGTATATTGCACTTCAAAAATAGATTCCGGTCCATTTTCACCTTCCATTTCGAACAATGAATTATAATTTGTTACTAAAGAATAAGGAGAAGAACTTATTAAACTTTCCAGGGTAGTTGCTGCCTGTGCAAATTTATTTTGATACAAATAAGCCTTCCCTAATAATGCCTGAGCCGCACCTTTTGTAATCCTGCCTTTTTGAGTAGTTGTTGGAGCCAGATTAGCAATAGCATAAGTTAAATCAGCTTCTATTGAAGCATATACTTCTGCTACTGACGAGCGTGGAATTTTCGTTTCATCTCCTAATTTAAACCTTGCATCTCCCTTCATTGGTATACCTCCAAACCACTTAACTAATTCAAATTGATAGTATGCTCTAAGAAAACGGGTTTCTGCAAGAAGTTGTGCTTTCCCTTCAAAATCAGTTTTATCCTTAAACTCAAGAATATAATTAGTTCTTTGCACTCCGGCAAACATCCAATTCCATATGTCACGCAAATTGCTGTTTACCGGTGTATGAATCATATCATCTATTTGTTGAAAACCCACTACGTCTGTAGGGCTTTCACCTCCGGCCAAAGTATTATCGGATGCAATTTCTCCTAATAAAACATTTACATATGTAGATTGAAGTATATCATAAGCGGCCACTAATGCCTGGTCATAATCGCTTTTTGAGTTAAAATAGTTTTCTGAATCTATAGAATACTGTGGTGTAGTTTCTACAAAGTCATCCGAACAAGAAATAAAAACTGTCGAAAACAGTATTCCTGTTAAAAGAAATATGTGTGTATATTTTTTCATTTTGATAACAATTAAAAGTTAAGATTTAATCCCAAAAGATAAGTTCTTGGTATTGGATAAAACCCGTAATCAATTCCTCCGGCAATTGGATCTCCGGTAGATGCTCCGGGATCAAAACCTTTATACTTTGTAAAAGTGTAAAGATTGTTTGCCCCTACATATAGTCTAAGTTTTGTAATACCTGCTTTTTGTACAATTTTAGGATCTAATGTATACCCTAACTGTACATTTTGTATTCTCAAATAAGAAGCATCGTCTACATAATAATCAGAAAAGACACTATTTGATGTAGCTCCTGTTGTAACTCTTGGCGTAGAATTAGAGGTTCCTTCACCTGTCCATCTGTCTAAAACGTAATCTAAATGATTGACATCAGAAAGATTTCTCTCGTAGTTTCTTATCAAGTCATTACCTAAAGATGCATAAGTGTAAACTGCAAAATCCAGATTTTTATAATTCAGTTGTAAATTAAATCCCATCGTAGCTGTAGGAATCTGATCTCCAATATTTGTTCTGTCTTTGCTGTCTATCACACCATCCTCATTAACATCTACAAATCTCAAGTCACCGGGAGCAGCATTTGCTCCTAAAGCAAGCTGAGACGGATGTGCATCTACTTCTGCCTGGTTTTGAAAAATACCATCTGTTTTATATCCATAAAAATATCCAATTGGCTTACCTTCCTCCATTCTGGTTGGTGCAAGCTGACCCACAGAAAACGAGCCTCTTTCTATATAATGAGTGGCATTATTTACTTCAAGCACTTCATTTTTAAGAAAAGTGACATTGTATCCAACGCTCATAGAAAAAGTGTCAGAAAATTTCTCTTTGTAATCTACAGCAAATTCAAAACCTGAATTTCTTACTGTACCGGCATTTATTGTTGGAGCACCAGCACCCGGAGCACCTATTCCACTAGTACCGGTAACTGCAATACCGGGGATTAATAAATCTTTTCTGGTATCTATAAAATAATCTGCTACCAGCGAAACTTTATTATCTAATAATTTCATGTCAACACCAACATCAAATTTCTTAGCTGTTTCCCATTTCACATTCGGATTTGGCAAGATACCTTCCGCCCTGCCACTAACCAATTCGTCATTAAAAACATAAGTTGCTTCTCCTGTAAGTTGACCTAAATAAGTAAAATCTCCAATCTGATCATTTCCTAAACTACCATAACTGGCCCTGAATTTTAAGAAATTAATCATTTTTTGTTCTCCAAAGAATTTTTCATCAGAAACGACCCAACCTCCTGTAACTGAAGGAAAATATGCTACTTTATTTGCAGGACCAAATCTCGAAGAAGCATCACGTCTTATGATAGCAGAAAGTAAATATTTACCTTTAAAATCGTATTGTAATCTTCCAAAATAAGATAACCTTCTTACATCATAATTATAAGAACTGTTATTTAAAACTTTTGATATAGTTGATATTAATTTAAGATCAGCAAATTCCCATGAATTGTAAGGCACATCATAACCCGTTGCAAAAAGTCCGTTACCCCAGGTTTTGTAAATTGTTGTCCCTATCACTCCGGCTACATTATGACTTTCACCTATTTTTTTTGTATAAGTACCGTAAAGATCAAATGAATAATCATTATCATTTACAGCTCCCTGAGTTACTGAGCTTTGTTTTACATCAAATACTTTACCTCCATAACTAATTTCTTTTCCAAAAGTTTTTGATTCACTGTTTGAAGTATTGAAACCAATTGTGCTTGTTATGACAAAATCTTTAAAAATTTTATAATCTATACCAAAGCTTCCATTAATTTTTTTATAATTATAATCGTTATAAGTATTCGCAATTTGGGCTAAAGGGTTGATAATTTCGTTTCCTAAACCGTTAAGCGGTATAACTGTAAAGTTTCCATCTGCATCATATGGTTTAATTGTAGCAGGAATATTCAAAGCATTAAATAAGACAGATCCTAATCCGTTTTCATTTAATGTTTTTCTTGTAAAATGAGTGTAAATTACGTTAGTCTTAAATTTTAATTTATCCGTTACATCACCACCTACAGCTACTCTTGCAGTATTTCTTAAAAATCCTGATTTATCTGCTCCAACGATTCCTTCCTGATCAAGATGCGATCCGCTAACAGAATAGTTTATTTTTTCTGATCCTCCTGAAATAGTTAAGTCATGACTGATAATGGGTACTGCTTTACCAAAAACTTCATCCTGCCAGTCTGTACCTTTTCCTAAACCAGTCACGTTTGTATAAGGAAGTGGTTTTCCACCGTTAGCATAACTTTCATTTAGTAAAAGAGCGTATTCTGTAGCATCTAAGGTATGTAGCTTTTTTGATGTTTCCTGAAATCCAGTATAAGTATTGTATGCAAGTTTAGCTTTTGTATTTCTTTTCCCCATTTTAGTGGTGATCAGAATGATACCGTTTGCACCAATCGTTCCGTAGATAGCCGCCTGCGAATCTTTCAATACCGTAATCGTTTCAACATCATTAGGGTTCAACAAGCTTAAATCTCCTATGTAACCATCAATAATAGCAGCCGGTTTGTTTTCTCCATTAGTAGCAATACCACGAATACGAATATCTAATCCCGCACCAGGGGCACCCGATTGACTCGTTACATTTACTCCTGAAACAGTTCCTTGCAGAGCTTGCTCTACTTTTACAGGCTTTAAAGCTTCAATTGTTTTGCTGTCAACTAAACCTACTGATCCTGTAAGATCTCTCTTTTTCTGTGTACCATAACCAATAACAACAACTTCTTCCAATGATTTTGCATCATCGCTCATTTTGACAATTATTTTGTTACCCGATACAGAAACCTCCTGAGTTCGAAAACCGATGTAACTTAAAACAATTAGGGTTCCTTTTGAGAGGCCTGATAATTTAAAAGATCCGTCAAAATCTGTAGTAGTACTTTGTGACGAGTTTTTAACTTTTACATTCAGTCCTGGCAGTGCCATACCTGAGCCATCCAACACAGTACCATTTACATCTAAAGCCTGCGAAAACGCAAAAGATGTAAACAGCAACAATGCCATTAATAATAATTTTGGTTTCATGATTAGTTAGTTTTTATTGAAAGCTAATTTATTCGTTCTCTTTACGAAAATGACAAAATTAACCTCAACAAAAAACATACATTATAAAAAAAGAAACAAAAAAATACACATACTCCAAAAAAGACCTTTATTTACTAATAAACTTTAAATATTAATTTATTTAACAAAATAAGTGTACAAAACACAAGAAAAGATTAATGTTGAGGTAATGTATAGTTGTTTTAACGAAAATCTGGCTTTACTATACAGCCATAATATATTCGACTAAACCAACTTCATGTTGTAAATCCATTTTTTTACGTAAACGGTATCTTTTTATTTCAACACTTCGAACCGAAATATTAAATAACGGCGCAATTTCTTTTGATGAGAGGTTCAATCGCAAGTAAGCACAAAGACGCAAATCATTGGGAGTAAGTAAGGGATGAATCAGTTTAATTCTTTTTAAAAAGTCCTTATCAGCATTATCAAAAGCCTCTTTAAAAATTTTCCATGAATCTTCTTCGGTAATATTGTCATTAATTGTTCTAATTACCGATTTGATATTTTTATCATCATTCTGCGTAGTCTTCTTCAGATCTTCTTTAATAAAAGCCAAAAGTTCATTTTTCCTATTTAAACTCATTGTAGAAACCGCCAATTGTCTATTTTTATTATCAACATCCTGAGACAATTGTTCGTTTCTGAGTTTCATTAATTGCTGCTCGTTTTCAAGCTCCTTTATCTCTAATAAAAGATTATTTTCTTCAATAAGTTTCTCTTTTTGCTTTTGATAAAAATTGCGATAGGCTTTATTGATAAAATACCCAATAACAACAAATAATAATAAATAAATAAAACAAGCCAGATTAGTTAAATACCAAGGCTTTAAAACTATAAAAGTATATGTTGCCATATTCTGCAAAAGTGTATTGGCAAATTTAGCACGAACTTTAAAAGTATATTTTCCCGGAGACAGGTTTTTAAAATTCACTGAAGATTTTGTGCTCCATTCACTCCATTCATTCTGAAAACCTTCTAATAAATACTGGTACTCAGAATTGATATATTTATTATATTCTGGAACCGTGTAATTTAAGGTGATATTATTTTCATTTGCCTTAAAACTTCCTTCATCATTTAAAGCAACATTTTTTAAAGTTTTATTTTGCTTATTGATCAAAATATCCGAAATAAAAATCGTATAGTTTTTAAAACTTAAATCATCAATATTAAGCGTATAATAACCATCTGTGGTTCCAATTAAATAGGTTGATTTTGAAATTTGAGTAATATTTTCAAATCCTGACATTGAATTGGTCAAAGAGGATGGAATTGGAATTATATTTTGCTTTAACTGATTACTTAATTTACTGGCAGAAAAATAATGAATGTAATTTTTAGAAAACAGCCAGATTTTATTAGACTGGTCCACTATTAGTTTTCCCGAAGTATATTCATCCTTTTCAAAAATAGAGCTCAGTAATTTGTCTTTTTCAATTTTTTTTGTAACTGAATTTAATTTAAAAATTCCATCTTTATAAGCATAGTAAATTGCATTGTTAAATTTGGTTAAACTTGCATTCTTTCCTTTCTTAGGAGAGGAATAGGCGTAAAAATCTTTTGCTTTTGAAAAAGATTTATCAGGTTTAAATCTAAAAATCCCTTTGTACTCATGACTTACATAGACTTCCAGATTTTGAGTAATTTCAAAATAACGCGATGAATAATTAAAGCCTTCAATTTTATTTTTAAATATCCATTGATTATTAATTTTCTCTAAAACCGAAATTCCATAATAATTCCCCTGAAGCAATACATTTTTGTTATTTGGTGCCTGTTCGAATTTCCATGTTCCTGAACCAGAAAAGATATTTCTTGCCGATGCTTGCTCTATAATAAAAGTTCCCGAATCATGGCCGCAGAAAAGTGTATTATCACATTCAAACAAAGACCATACCTGACCCTTAGTTCCGCTTATGAACTGAAAATCATCTGTACTTTGATATTTTTTACAAAACAACCCCTGATTTGTTCCCACATACAACATCCCGTTATATGTAATTGAAGTATACACTGTACCCAGGACTCCGGTATCATCTGTAAAACTATGCACAGGCGTTTGCAGATTGATGCAGTTAATTCCGTTATCAAGGCCTACCCAAACATTCTGATCTTTATCTTCAAACAAAGACAAAACGGTATTATTACTCAATCCTTTGCTTTGCTGAATATGATATTTTAGTTTTCCGGTATCTGATAAAATGAAGATTCCTTTAGAAACCGTTCCTAATGCATAACTCCCATCGTGAAGTTTCTGGCTACTGTAAACAAAACCAGATTTTAATTGTGCATCAACTTCTGTTGAAAAGGGTGTTAAAGCTGTTCTGGTAAGCTTATAAAATCCGCGTAATTGTGTCTGAATCAACAAACAATCATCAAGAGTAAAAACATTGACAATGGTGTGTTTTTTCAGAATAGGATTATTGGAAATCAATTTTCCTTTTCCTCCTTCTATTTCAAAAAGACCTTCATTAATGGTTTGATAATAAATCGAATTTTTGGTACTGAAAGATTTTAAAACCCCATTTTGAGGCGAAATAATTTTGAAGCTTTTTGTTTTTGTATCATAAATATAAATTCTGTTAAGAGACTGAAATAAAATCCATTGATCATATTTTAAAATATTCCAAAACTGTTCATCATCGAGAATTTTATTTTTAATGGTATCACTTAGAGAAATATATATTAATTTACCTTTTGATTGTCTGATCCAGTAACCAAAGTTCATATAACAACCTGTGTAAATTTTATTGTCTATCACTTTTACAGATCGCATTATGGTTTCGTTTGGAGTTGGATATAACTCCCAATTGGTTCCATTGTATTCTAAAAGCCCCTCATTATTCGCAAAATAAATTCTATTTTGTTCATCCTGCGAAATCATCCAGCTTTGATTTCCAGCGCCATACAAAGTTGAGGGGTATTTTACAATTGGCGGTAATTCCTGCGAAAACAGGGCAAAACCTATCAAAAAACAAAGTATAGAAAGTTTAGTTTTCAAATGTATTGTGGTTTAGTTTGTTATAAAGCAGTTCTAAAATAGCTTATTAAATCAAACCAACAAATTTTAATAAAAAATCTCCTTAACAAAACATGATAATTTTGGAATAATTAGTTAAAATTTGGAACAACGACCTTAACAAAACTAAATTCTAAATTGATTACTTTTGTACAAATTGACTTTTTTTATGCAAATTGATCTTTCTACACTCGACCCAAAACATAATATTATCATTAAAGGAGCTCAGGTACATAATTTAAAAAATGTAGATGTTGCAATCCCGCGAAATAAACTTGTGGTTATTACAGGTCTTTCCGGATCAGGAAAATCAAGTCTGGCATTTGATACTTTATACGCCGAAGGACAACGACGTTATGTGGAGAGTCTATCATCATACGCACGGCAATTTTTAGGCCGATTAGATAAACCAAAAGTAGAATACATAAAAGGAATTGCTCCGGCAATTGCTATTGAGCAAAAAGTAAACACTACAAATGCTCGTTCTACTGTAGGAACTTCTACTGAAATTTATGATTATATCAAACTTTTATATGCTCGAATTGGCCGCACTTATTCACCAATATCAGGGAGAGAAGTAAAAAAAAATACCGTAACTGATGTCGTTTCAGATGTTAAAAATTTCGATCCAGACAGCAAATGGCTATTGCTTTCCCCTATACATCTTGAAGAAGGACGTAAGCTCGAAGACAAGCTTAAAGTTCTTTTACAACAAGGATTTGCCCGTATATTAGTCGACAACGAAATGGTCCGTCTGGATGAATTTACACCAACGTATATCCACAAATTAGACAATAAAGATATTTTATTGGTCATTGACAGAATTGTCGTAAAAGAAGAAGAAGAATTCTATAATAGACTGGCAGATGCTGTTCAGACTGCATTTTTTGAAGGAAAGGGAATTTGTTATCTTCAGGAATTAAGTTCTGATAAGAGATATACATATTCAAACAATTTCGAATTAGACGGCATTACGTTCCTTGAACCAAATGTCCATTTATTCAGCTTCAATAATCCTTATGGTGCATGCCCTGTCTGTGAAGGTTACGGAAATATTATTGGCATTGATGCAGATTTAGTGGTACCCAATACATCATTATCTGTTTTTGAAAGCGCTATTTATCCCTGGAGGGGAGAAAGCATGAGCTGGTATAAAGATGAATTTGTGAAACATGCTTATAAATTTGATTTTCCTGTTCATAAACCCTATTTCGAACTTACAGAAGATCAGAAAGATTTGATATGGAAAGGAAATCAGTATTTTCAGGGATTAAACGATTTTTTTAAAGAACTCGAAGAGAAAAACTACAAGATTCAAAATCGTGTCATGTTGTCGCGCTACCGAGGAAAAACTAAGTGTTATGCTTGTCGCGGAAAACGATTACGTGAAGAAGCTTCGTATGTAAAAATAAATGGTAAAACAGTTTCAGAATTAGTCGATTTACCAATTAAACATCTGGTTACTTTTTTCAAAAACATTGATTTAGATATTTACGAACAGCAAATTGCCAAACGTTTAATGGTCGAAATCAATAATCGTCTATCATTTTTGACGGAAGTTGGTTTGGATTATCTTACTTTAAATCGAAACTCAGCAAGTCTTTCCGGAGGAGAGTCACAAAGAATTAATCTAGCCACCTCTCTGGGAAGCAGTTTAGTTGGTTCGATGTATATCCTCGATGAACCAAGTATTGGTTTGCACCCAAAAGATTCAGAACGACTGATCAAAGTTTTACTTTCGCTTCGTGATTTAGGCAATACCGTAATTGTGGTTGAACACGATGAAGATATTATGAAAGCTGCAGATATGATTATTGATATTGGTCCAGAAGCCGGAACTTTTGGAGGAAATTTGGTTGCTCAGGGAACTTATGATGAAATTTTAAAATCTGAATCTCTTACCGCTAAATATCTGAATGGTGATTTAGAAATTTCTGTTCCGAAAAAAAGAAGAAAATTCAAAAATCATATTGATATCATTGGCGCAAGAGAAAACAATTTAAAAAATATTGATGTTACTTTCCCTTTAGATGTTTTAACAGTAATTACGGGAGTTTCAGGAAGTGGAAAAAGTACACTAATCAAAAAGATTTTATTTCCGGCCATGCAAAAAAAACTGGAAAGTGCTGCCGAAAAAGCGGGTCAGTTTAGCGACATAACAGGTTCTTTTTCTCAAATTAAGCATATTGAATATGTGGATCAGAACCCTATTGGAAGAAGTTCGAGATCTAATCCTGTTACTTATATCAAAGCTTATGATGATATCCGTGATTTGTATGCTAAAGAAAAACTATCCAAAATAAGAGGTTATCAGGCCAAACATTTTTCTTTTAATGTTGATGGTGGCCGATGCGAAACCTGCAAGGGAGAAGGCTCTATAAATGTCGAAATGGTATTTATGGCCGATGTTTCTTTACCATGTGAAACCTGTGGAGGAAAACGATTCAAAAAAGAAATTCTGGAAATTAATTTCGACGAAAAAAACATCAATGATATTCTGACCATGACTATCGATGATGCTATTGCTTTTTTTGAAAAAAATAAACAAACCAAAATCACTCAAAAACTGCAACCGCTACAGGATGTAGGTTTAGGATATGTTCAGTTGGGGCAATCTTCTTCTACCCTTTCCGGTGGTGAAGCACAGCGTATTAAACTCGCCTCTTTTTTAGTAAAAGGGGCTACGAAAGATAAAGCTTTATTTGTTTTTGATGAACCAACAACAGGATTACATTTTCACGACATCAAAAAATTATTAGCTTCATTTGATGCCTTAATCGAAAAAGGACATTCGATTATTGTAATTGAACACAATCTTGACCTTATAAAATGCGCTGACTGGATTATTGATTTGGGTCCGGAAGGAGGAGAAAATGGTGGTTATTTGTTAGCAACCGGAATACCTGAAGATATAGTAAAAATAAAAGAATCAATAACAGGAATTTACCTCAAGGATAAACTAAACTAAAAAAATCAGCCACGAATTACTTCTTTTACTTGATCGTAATGAAATAATTCGTGGCTAAAATTTTTAATCATTTTTAATTGCTAAGCAACTAAACATCTTTCTTCAAAAGGGACGCCATCTTCATCTATAGCAACTAAAATCTTTTTTTGTTTTGATGCTTCTATTGTAAGATATAACCATGCAACAGACCACAAACCTAATGTTAAACAAAAAATTATAAAATTGAATCCATGATTTACAGCTTTTCCTCCTTTTGAAAGTACAGCAAAAAGCATTTTGTCATTACGCTCTTCAAGCACAAATCCTTTATGAACCTTTTTCGAAATCATATTGGAAAATACTCGTAAACTTTCTTCCTGGGTGAATTGATTGCTCTTCATAATCATTAAATTAAAATTAATGTGACTTAATTTCTAAACTTACTATAACAAAAATACACAATCAAAACCCGCTTAACAATACCCACTTTTAGTGATTTACAAATAATTTTTCAACAGAAAAGAAGAATCGTTATTAATTTAAAAACATAATGCTAGTTTTCATTCAATAAAATAGAAAATAAACAACTATTTATTTTAACATCTTTCAATTAATTATATTTAAAATATTATGAATATTTTTTAAATATATTAAAATGATGACTTGAAATTATTATTTATAATCAATATCCAAAATTTTATCTAAAGAGCACTTTTTAATATATGAGGCGAAATAAAGTAATTTTATTTTCTAAATCGCCTGATTTGTTTCAATAGAAAAAAAAACCTAAAATACATTAGTTAATTATCAGTGTTTAAATAACGTTACTAAATCTTAACACCAATTTTTCTTAAAAGACTATCCATAACCTTATTGATATCTGGTGAGATAGTAAATTTATAATTTAGATACAGATATAAAATCGTGACAAAAATGGATTTCAAAGCAATTCCAATTAAAGGATAAACCTGAAATTCCCAAAAATAAAAAGCTAAAAACAAAGCTGTTGTAACAGCCAGTGAATATAAATTTTGTTTTGTAAAAGGATACAAATGAAGTTTTTTTACAACAAACAGCAGTTTGGCCAGACTATAAAAAGTGATAGACAATAAGGTTGCAAATGCAGAACCCATAATGCCGTAGAGCGGTATGAAAATTACATTTAAAATAAATGTCAGCACCACTAAACCTAGTCCTAAAAATAGTACAGTTTTGTAATATTTTGTATTAAAAATGATAGCATTATTATTTCCTAAAATCAAATCAAAATATTTAGACAAACCTATCATAAAAACTACCGGAATTCCGCCTCTGTATTCGTCAGGAACTATTTCATACAACTGGTTAATATTCACAAAAATACATAACATTACAAAGCCTCCCACAATCTGCAGGTTTATGGATGTTTTTTTATACAAAATATTCAATTCGTCATGTTTGTTTTCGTGCATTAATTTAGCCGTAATCGGATATACAATTTGATGCATGGCCCGACTTGGAACCGAAATAACCAAAGCAATATAGGTTGCAACAGAATAATAAGCAATATTCTTGATTTCCATGTATTGATTTAGCATGAGTTTATCGCCATCTAAAAGCAAATTGGCAACACTTCCGGACAAAATAATATAAAAAGTATATTCCATTACACTTTTTACGTTTTCGGGAATTGTAATTTGAAAATTTGGTCTTTTGATATAAAAGGCATAAAACATCGTTATCAAAAAGGCTACAAAATAAATCGCAGCAGTTAAATAAACAAACTCAACCAATGAAATCCATTTAAAATACAATCCAACTAAGGCAAAACTGGAAAACAACCTCAAACCTACTTCTTTGATAAAGTTTCCAAAAACAGAATGCATGTGAACTCTTGCCCATGCATAAAATATTTCAAAATAGGCCATACAAATTCCAATAAATGGAATTAAGAGCATGAATTCTTTGACTACGGGATTTTCTTTAGAAACAAAAGCCGTAATATCATCAAAGAAAAAGATTCCTATTATTCCCAAAGGAATACACATCAATACCGGAAATAAAGCTGTAAAAGATAAAAATTGTTCTCTTTCTTCTTCAGTATTATATTGTGAGTAAAATTTAACTAAGGTATTCTGCATCCCGATGGCAAACAGGGGCATAATAACATTTGCTGCCGAAAGAATATAATTTGTTAATGCATAATAAGTTGCACCCAAATAAATGGGATACAAATAAAGTGTATTAATAGCTCCAATACCGAAACCTATATAAGTGATTATAGTGTTTTTGAAAGACTGATTTAAGACAATACCCATTTTTTGACTGCAGGATTTAGATTGTAGATTTTTGATTTGCTATTCTACTTTCTTATAATATTTGAAATTGTTATTTCTTTTTAAAATTGATATTTTAACGAATCAATTGTGCTAATTGCCTGGTTAGATTTTTTCTTGAATACTGCTGTAAACCAACTCCATTAGCCCTTAGGTTTCCTTCCAAAAATTGATTATAAAGGTCCAAAATTACACTTTTTAATTTCGCTTTTTCAGAATAATCAAAAAATACTCCTGTATTCGTTTCTTTTATGATATCAGCAAAATCTGACCCTTGAGGACCAATTGCAATTATTGGACGGTTAGATACCATATATTCGAATAATTTCCCCGGAATAATGCTCTTGGTATCTTCAGAATTAATTTCGATTAAAAGCAAAACCTGTGATTTTTTTTGATGCGCAATTGCCTCATGATGCGACACATAGCCCATAAGATTCAAATAATCATTTAGTTTAAATTCTACGATTGAATCAAGTACTTCCTGACTTACTGCACCAATTAACTTAATCTCTAAGTTCGATTTAAAATCAGAAGTTTCATTTAACAATTCAACAAGACATTCCCATAAAAACTTTGGGTTTCGATCTGATAAAAAGGAACCAATATGAGCGAGAGTAAATTTGGTATCCAAAACCTGCTTCTCTACGCTTTCAACATCATAACCATTTGTAATCACTGAGATAGGCTTATTGGTTATTGCCTGAAATTCTGTTTTAGTGGTTTTACTGGTTACAATAACAGTATCTGCTGAATTGAGAACTTTATGCTCTAATTGCTTGTGTTTTTTAGACGCATAACTTGACAGACGCAATGCCTTGTGATAACCAATAGTCGTCCAGGGATCACGGAAATCTGCAAACCACTTTACATTTAGTTTTGCTTTTAATTCTAAACCAATCAAATGCAAACTGTGTGGCGGTCCGGAAGTAACAATTGTATCGATATTGTTCTCCTTAATATATTTCTCAAGATAAGACACAGAAGGTTTTACCCAAAAAACACGTGCATCCGGAATAAAAAGATTACCTCGTACCCAAAGAAAAGTTTTGTCTAAAAAAGTCTGTTTCTTTTTATGAGGGAAAATTCCGGAACTGATTTTTTTTGTTTTTTTCTTTGAAAAGATTGAAGCCAATTGATAAGGCTCCCAGATTTTACTTTTAAGAATAATTACTTTATCTGAAATTTCACTTACCAAACCTTCATCAACAATTGGATAAGTTGGATTTTCCGGAACATAAACGATTGGCTGTACATCAAATTCCGGCAGGTATTTTACAAATTTGAGCCAGCGTTGTACACCAGGCCCTCCAGCTGGCGGGAAGTAATAAGTTATTATTAAGAGCTTTTTTTGTTCCATATTCCAATTCCACAGAGATTCACAAAGTATCTACTAAGTATCACAAAGATTTTAAATTATTTTTGAGTATCTCCGTGATTTCTTTGCGAATCTTTGCGAAAAAATTTTTCAAAATAAACTCCTCCAATTAAAAACAATAACATACCAATTGAACTTGCCAGTGTAATGCTGCTACCCGTTTTAATAACCTGAGGTTCGAATTTAAATTCGATAGTATGTTTTCCACCCGGAATTTCCATAGCTCTTAAAACATAATCAACAGGAAAATGATCTGTTAATTGACCGTCGATATAAGCATTCCATCCATTTTTATAATACATTTCAGAGAAAACAGCTAAGCCGTCTTTTCCGTTATCCGATTGATATTTGATATAATTTGGTTTGTATTGAATTACTTTTATTGTTCCGGTTGTATCCCATTGTTTTTTTAATCGGGCACTTCTAAATTTAGCTTCATGTTCATGAACGTTAAAAACCGCAACTCTTTTGGTATCAATATGATCCAACGCCTTCATCACATCATCTGGTTTATTTACAAGTTTTACAGTACTCACAAACCAGGCATTTCCATTTGTATTTGGGTTTACTGTTGGAAATTCTTTTCCTTCCTTATCTGTCTGAATAATGTATTTTACGTTTAACATATCCAAAACTTCCATGTTATTTTTTGCAATCTGATAATCAAATAACTGTTGGATTCTTCTTGGTTTAGCAGCATGATATCCTCCTAATGAATTATGAAAATAAGATGCCCGGGCACTTGACATATTTCCGTTTACTTCGAAAACTCTGTAATGCGTAGTATCTTTTAAAATTTGAGCATCTGAAGGGGTTTCCTGAAATGGAGCTGCAATTTCAACCGGACTCACAAAATCTTTTGCTGAAACATATTTTTTATCTACAAAAAACAAATCAAAAACCATTAAAATGCCAACGATAATTAAAGTAGTATTCTGAGCCAGTTTATTTTTGATAAAGAGCCATAAAATCCCAAAAGTCACTACAATAAAAAATCCTGAACGTAATAAATCCGCAGAATACAAAGTCATTCTGTCTTCTTTTAAAGCATCAACAAACCCAGGACCGTAACTTTCTAAAAAGTAACTGTCACTGCTTCCTGAAAAATGGAAAAAACCTTTTGCAAATACTAAAATTATAAGGACTCCCAAACCAAAAACACCAGTTTGGATAAGTGCTTTTTGCTGCAATTTGGGTTCTTCTTTTGATTTAAAAAACGATTGCAATCCCATAATTGCCAAAACAGGAAAACATAATTCTAATATTACCTGAATCGAAGAAACTGCTCTAAACTTATCGTACATTGGAAAGTAATCAATAAAAAAGTCAGTTAATAATGAGAAGTTTTTTCCCCAGGAAAGCACTAATGAAAATAATGCTCCTCCTAAAAAGACATATTTTATTTTTCTGTCATCAATAAATAATGCCAAAACACCTAAAAAGAAAACCACGACCCCAATGTAAGCCGGAGCTGCTACAATAGGCTGGTCGCCCCAATAAGTAGGCATTCCTGATACAAAATCCTGTGCTTGTGTAGAAGGAACTCCCTGCTCGGTCATAAATGAGTACATACGGCTGTCAGTTCCTACATTTTCATGATTAGAACCACCAAAAAGTCTTGGTGCAATAAGATTAAAACTTTCAGCAATTCCGTAACTGTATTCTGTAATATATTCACGGCTTAAGGCATTTTCATTGGTTTTCTTAGATCCATCGGGATTAAAAGTTAACTCACTATTGCTACGCGTGCTAAACTTAGCATATTCACTTGTAGCTAATAAATTAGTAGCATTTGCACCAATTGCTAAAATTCCGGCAATGGCCAAAACACCAATTGAGGTTAAAAATCCTTTATATTCTTTTTCTTTAATGAATTGAAAAGTATAGTACCCTGAAAGTATAAGAAGGAAAATTAATAAATAATAAGTCATTTGAAAATGATTTGCATTCACTTCTAATGCAACCGCAAACATGGTAAGCAGTCCTCCCCAAATGTATTTTTTTTGAAAAACTAATATAAAACCTGCGATAACCAAAGGCATATATGCAATTGCATGTGCCTTTGCATTATGACCAACCCCAAGAATTATAATTAAATAGGTTGAAAAACCAAAAGCTATTGCACCAATAAATGCTTTTAAAGGATCTGTTTTTAAAACCAAAAGCAAACCGTAAAAACCTAAGAAATATAAAAATAAATAATCAGCAGGACGTGGTAAAAAACGCAAAATATCATCTAACTTACCTATAAAATCATTTGGATAATTTGCTCCTAACTGATAAGTCGGCATTCCTCCAAAAGCAGAGTTTGTCCAATACGGCTCTGATTTTTCAACAGCTCTAAAATCATTTTGTTCTTTTGCCATTCCGGTATATTGAGCAATATCGGATTGGAAAATTTGTTTTCCCTGTAAAACCGGGTAAAAATAAATTAGGGAAACTAAAATAAAACCCAATATAACAAGGGCATGCGGATAGAACTTATTTACTATTTTCAATTTAGGTTGGTTTGGTTAAATGATGAATCCTGATTATTTCAGGGTACAAACTTAATCTATTTCTTCGTAATCAACATAATCGCCCACTTTTTTGGTTTCGCGCGGATTTTTAGCATTAGTCGTATTAATGATTATTTCATCATTATTGACTTGCGTTTTTTGCCATGTATTGTCCTGACTATATTGTTGTTGTCTAGAAAAATTCTCTCCTGCTTTTTCAACCGCTTTTTTTACAAGAACAGGCAAAAAGATTCTGGCTAAAAATTTAAAAATATAATAAAAAGCTATAATACCTATGATAATTCTTAAGCCTGTAAATGATGCTTCTTGCATAATCGTTTAATTTTTTTCAAAATTAATAAAACCATTGTTCAAAATTAAAATATCAATCTTAAATAAATAATAAAATATAGTACATTTGAAAACGTTATTACTTTTTAATCAAAAAATACATATATGTTAAAAATTAAAAACTTTTTGATAGCTTGCCTATTTTTATTCCCACAATACTTTTTTGCACAATATACAGATGTTATAAATTCAAATCGCCCAGGAGAAACCATGTCGGCTTTCTCTGTTGGAAAATCCGTAATTCAGGCTGAAGTTGGTCTGTATGGCATAAATGAAAAACATGATGTACAGAATTATGAAGCTACTGGTTTTGGAACTGATTTCACACTTCGCTGGGGTCTTTTTTTAGAACAGCTGGAATTTATCGCAGATATTCAGTATCAAAATGAAACCTTCACAACACCAGTAACCAGTTTTAAGAAAAGTAATTTTAAGCAGACTAATTTAGGTGCTAAATATTTAATTTATGATCCTTTCAAAAACTATAAAGGTGATGTTAATATTTACAGTTACGGCCCAAGTAAAAAATTTAAATGGCGCCAATTAATTCCTGCAGTTTCAATCTTTGCAGGAGCTAATTTTGTTTATAAAAATAATCCCTATGCATACAATTCAAATACACTCAATTTTTATTCAAATGAATCCGGCTTTTCTCCAAAAATAATGTTGATGACCCAAAATCATTTTGGTGATGGAAGATGGGTATTAGTATCTAATATTATTGCAGATTATATAGGTACTGATAACTCCGGATATGGATACATTTTAACTTTAACAAGAGGTTTCAACAGTAAATGGTCCGGTTTTGTAGAAAATCAGGCTTATAAAAGCGATTTATATAGCGATCTAATCGTAAGAGGCGGAGCAGCTTATTTATTATCAAGAAACGTACAGGTTGATGCATCAATAAGCAAAAATTTAAAAAATACTCCTTCATTACTTTACGGTGGAATTGGTTTTTCTATACGCTATGATGACAAACATAAAGAAGAACTAACAAGAGTAGGTAAACCCAAAAAGCCTAAAAAGGATAAGAAAGATAAACTTACAAAAGAAGAACAAGAGGCACTCGAAAAAACGCAAAAAGAAGAAGACTATCAGGAAAAAGAGCGCAAAAGAAAAGCAAAATATGAGAAGAAAAAAAAATAGCTTTTTTCAAATCCTTTTAATTTCTTAAAATAATAAAAACAAGTTTAATGATTACAATTAAAGAAGCCAAAACAAAAAAGGAATTAACCGAATACATTAAATTTCCTTTTGCTTTATATAAGGATAACCCATATTGGGTACCTCCTATTATTGCAGATGAATTAGAGTCCTTTGACAAGACGAAAAACCCAGCTTTTGATAATGCAGAGGCCTATTTTTATATCGCCTATAAAAACAATGAAATTGCAGGACGAATTACAGCCATTATTAATTGGGCAGAAGTCAACAACCAGCAAAAAAAGAAAGTTCGCTTTGGATGGTTTGATGTTATAGATGACATCGAAGTAACTAAAGCTTTACTGGAAAAAGTGCATGAACTGGGCAAACAAAACAACCTGGAACACATGGAAGGCCCAATGGGATTTTCAAATTTAGATAAAGTAGGAGTTCTAACAGAAGGTTTTGATCAAATAGGAACAATGATTACCTGGTATAACAATCCTTATTATGTCACCCATTTTGAACAGTTAGGTTTTCAGATCGAGAAAGAATACATTGAAAGTATTTTTCCGTTTTCAAATGTAAAACCAGAATTTTTCCTGAAAGCACAAGAACTCATCAAAAAAAGATATGGCTTAAAATCGTTAACTTTTACAAAGACGAAAGACATTATGCCACATGTTGACAAAATGTTTGATTTATTTAATGAATCTTACGAAAAGTTAGCTTCATTTGTAGCGATATCCGATGTCCAAAAAGAATATTTCAAAAAAAAATATATTAGTTTCATTAACCCGGAATATATCAAATTTGTTGTTGATAAAGATGATAAATTAATTGCTTTCAGCATCGTAATGCCTAGTTTTACAGAAGCACTACAAAAGATAAAAGGCAAGCTTTTTCCATTTGGATTTCTTCATTTATTAAAAGCACGAAAACATAGTAAAGACGTTGTTTTTTATCTTATCGGAGTACATCCGGACTATCAAAACAAAGGAGTTACAGCGATTATTTTTGATGAATATTATAAAACTTTCTCCGAAAAAGGAATTCAAAATTGTATCAGAACACCTGAACTATTAGAAAACAATGCTATTCATTTACTATGGAAAAACTTTGATCCAAAAATTCACTGCCAAAGAAAAACATATCGAAAAGATTTGTCCCAATGGACATAACGATAATTCTTATTTACAAAGATTTATATATCAAAAAAGGTCGAAATTAGATAATCTCGACCTTTTTTTAATTCTGTAAAAGATTATTTCTTTTTATTTTGAGTTTTTTTAGCTGCTTCCTGCTGCTCCATAACTTCCTGAAGACGCTGTTGAAACTTGCTTGGTTTTTTAGGCTCTTTTTGTTTATTTTCCTGAATCTGAGCATGAATTTTATCAGTATCAACAATATAGTTTTTAATTACAAACATGATCCCTATTGTAATTAAATTCGAAATAAAGTTATACAAACTCAATCCGGCACCATAGCTATTAAAGAAAATCAACATCATTAATGGTGAAACGTAAATCATGATCTTCATCATCTTCGCCATATCTGGCATACCTTCCTGCTGTGGAGCTGCCATTTGCTGATCGCCTGAAGTCATTTTCATATAGAAGAAAATTGCAATTGCTGCCAGGATTGGAAACAAACTGATATGATCTCCATATAATGGAATATGAAATGGCAATTTTACAACCGAGTCAAAAGAAGACAAATCATTTGCCCAAAGAAAACCTTTCTGTCTTAGTTCAAAAGCTGACGGAAAGAACTGAAACGATGCATACATAAAAGGAAGCTGAATCAATGCAGGAATACATCCAGCCATTGGGTTTACGCCCGCTTTGTTATATAGCTTCATTGTTTCCTGTTGTTTCTTCATTGGGTCTTTTTTGAATTTTTCTCCCAACTCTGTAATTTCAGGACGCAAGACTTTCATTTTAGCCTGCGATAAAAATGACTTATAAGTAATTGGCGACATGGCCAATTTAATAAGAATAGTAAAAATAATAATGGCAATTCCTAATGACAAACCAATTGTTGAACTTAAAAACCCGAATAATGGAATAAAAATCCATTGGTTGATCCAACCGAAAATCCCCCATCCTAGTGGAATAATTTTTTGGAAATTTTTATCGTATGATTTTAATGTTTTATAATCTGATGGTCCAAAATACCAGCTCATTTTATAATCAACTTCTCCATTTGTAAAAGCCAATGGAACAATTGCTTTAAATTGCTTTACATAAGTAGTATCAATATTTTCGTCTTTAACTAAGTCATCTGATTGCAGTTTCGATTTTTCGAATGGTTTATCAGTAGCTAAAATCGCAGTAAAAAAATGCTGTTTAAAAGCTATATAACTCACTTTTTCCGGAGTATCTTCTTTGCCTTCTCCGTGATTTACTGAACTGTATTTTTCATCTCCATACTCATACTCAAGTTGAGCATAGCGCTTTTCGATAGAAACACTTTTCTCGTTTCTGAACGATTTTAAATCCCAAACTAAATCTAATGGCTTAGAAGAATTCAAAACTTTATTTAGTCCCTGAGAACGAACATCAAAACCAACTAAATAATCGTTTGGTTTCAGGATATATTTATATTCTAAAAACTCGTTAGCTCCAGCTTTCAAACGCATTGATAAAATTTGATCTGCACCAACTTTAGTCACTGTTGGCTCAAAAAACAAATCTTTAGAATTTAAAGTCCTGTTATCCGTTGTCTGTAACTGAATATTTAAATTAGAATTATTGTCTTTAATCAATTCTACTAATTGTTTAGAACCTTTTTCAAATCTTTCAAACTCCTTTAATGTTGCTTCAATAATATAACCGCCTTTGTTAGCAATTTTAAGTTCAATCTTTTCGTTTTCGATAGTTGTGTAAGCTTCTTTTGCAGACGGAAGTGTAGCCGAGTAAGCAAAACCCCCTAATGTTTTTTGCAATTGTGCAAGCTGAACAGTATCTCCAGGAGTTGCAGCAATAGGCAAAACAGCAGTTTTAGTTTTATCCGCTTTCCCCTGAGCTTGTTGTTTAGCGACTAATTCTTTCTTGGCTTTTTCAGCAGCAATCTCTTTTTCAGAAGGCTTATTCTGGTACATAATCCAAATAAGGATTCCAAATATCAATACAAAACCAATGATTGAATTAAGGTCAAATTTTTTTTCTTCCATTATAGTTTAAAAAAGTTATTCGTTTTAGAGTATTAGTTATGAGTTTTACTCAAAAGTTACACCCTTCCGGAATATTAATATTATTTTTTATGCGTATTTACAGCTGCAGCCACAAAATTCACAAAAATTGGATGTGGGTTTGCTACAGTACTTTTATATTCAGGATGGTATTGTACACCAATGAAAAATGGATGGTTTTCAAGTTCTACAATTTCTACCAAACCAGTATCAGGGTTAACTCCCGATGCAATTAAGCCCGCTTTTACTAATTCCTCTTTATATTTATTGTTGAATTCATAACGATGGCGATGACGCTCAGAAATCGTTTTTTCACCATAAATTCTGTGTGCCAGCGTATTTGGTTTAATATCGCATTTCCATGCTCCAAGTCGCATTGTTCCTCCTTTATCTGTAACTGTTTTTTGGTCTTCCATCAAATTTACCACAGGATGTTTGGTTTTATCATTCATCTCGGTAGAATTCGCTTCAGCATAGCCCAAAATATTTCTTGAATATTCGATAACCGACATTTGCATTCCTAAACAAATTCCGAAAAATGGAATATTATTTTCACGTGCAAAACGAACTGCCTCAATCTTCCCTTCAATACCTCTTTCACCAAAACCGGGAGCGACTAAAATACCGTCAAGAGGACCTAATTTTTCTTCAACATTATCAATATTGATATGTTCTGAGTGTATAGAAATTACATTCACTTTAGTTTCATTTGCAGCACCGGCATGAATAAAAGCTTCTAAAATAGATTTGTAACAATCCTGCATTTCTACATATTTCCCAATCAAACCAATATTTACGGTCTGTTTAGGATTTTTTAATCGGCGTAAAAAAGTGTTCCATGTTTTTAAATCCGGAGCAGCTTTTTTAGGTAAATCTAATTTTTTTAAAGCCACAACATCTAATCCCTCTTCAAGCATTAAATTTGGAACTTCATATATTGTTGAAGCATCGATAGATTGAATAACTGCTTCTTTTTTCACATTACAAAACAAAGCCAATTTATTGCGCAATTCCTGAGACAATTCGTGCTCTGTTCTGCAAACCAAAATATCTGCTTTAATACCACTTTCCATCAACGTTTTTACAGAGTGCTGTGTTGGTTTTGTTTTTAACTCACCGGCAGCAGCCAAAAATGGTACTAAAGTTAAATGAATTACAATTCCATTATTTTCACCCAATTCCCAAACTAATTGACGAACAGATTCTATATAAGGCAACGATTCAATATCACCCACAGTTCCGCCAATTTCAGTAATAACAATATCATAATCACCTGATTTACCAAGCAATTGCATTCTGTCTTTAATTTCATTTGTAATATGAGGAACAACCTGAACCGTTTTTCCCAAAAACTCTCCTCTTCTTTCTTTTTCAATAACCGAAAGATAAACTCTTCCTGTAGTAACGTTATTCGCCTGAGAAGTAGGAACATTCAAAAAACGCTCGTAATGACCTAAATCCAAATCAGTTTCTGCACCATCGTCCGTTACATAACATTCTCCGTGTTCGTACGGATTCAATGTTCCCGGATCTACATTAATATATGGGTCAAATTTCTGAATAGTGGTACGATATCCCCTTCCTTGTAACAATTTAGCCAAAGATGCCGCAATAATTCCTTTTCCTAATGAAGAGGTCACACCTCCTGTAACAAAAATATATTTTGTTTGATTCATTCTGTAGTTGTTTGTATTGTAGTTGTGTAAAAAACTTGGCAAAAGTACAAATTAAATTAGACAATTTCTCTATTCAGGAATGAGATAATTTTGCAAATTTTCAGGTAGAAGACGAATTGTTTCCATAATCAATATTTTCTATCTCACAATTCTTATTTTTTTAAACAATCATCTGATTTTAGAAACAATTAAATCAATACTAAATCATAAAATGAAAAAAGAAAGAACAGCAAACTAAAAATTACATCAGAAAAAATTAACAATTTAAAATTAGACAATTTGACAATGACATTTAAAAAAAACCTAACTATCAATTGAACAAGGAAAAATAAAAAAACTTTTATGCTATAAACATTAAACAGTATTGCTTTCTCAAAATTCAATCTCAGAATCTGCGAAAAAGCTCTTGTCAAGCCACGGCTTTTACAATAAGTTTGCGGTAATCCATCACAGGAAGAGCTCAATCTAAAACTCATATAAGGTGATAAGTAAGAATACAAAAAAATAAACATAATTAACAGTGCAAAAATTATGTTTATCTTTTTATAAGATTCCTGTTCGTAAGAAGATTTGATCTGTGGCATTAAAAAGTGTAATTATTTTTATTCTTCAACCGTAACAGTAGTATCTGTTACAATATGCGCTTCTGTATTTAATGAATCTTGTATTTCTATTTTTTTCGCTTCTACTTTTATAGAATCGATAGCATCAGATATCTCATCTTTATGAGCAATAGCAGTTGCGCCAATAGTTCCTACTACGATTAAAACCCAAATAATTACAAATACTGTAGCAGCAATTCCAAGAATCAAACCTGCTTTTGGCATTGTTGTAGATGCATTTTCTTTTTTAGCCTGAGACATTCCAATTGCCCCTAAAACTATTGCCAGCACTCCGAAGATGATTGCAATTAAACCAAAACAAGGAATAAAAGCCGTAATGGTACCAATTATACCTAATATTAAAGCAGCAACGCCCATTCCCTGACCTGCATTTGATTGTAAATTTTTTTCCATATGGTTTTATGTTAATTTTCACAAAAATAGAGAAACGAAAATTCGAAACCCCTACAGTACCACAAAGTTATTAACATTTAAAAAGTAATTTTCTCACTAACTTAATTATTGTTAGAATCCCTTATTACATTCTGATATATGTTCATAGAAAAAAGCAAAAACCTATTTTAAAGGCTTTGGATATTGTTTTTGAATATTCCGAATCAGTTCTTCCAGGCCGTTTAATTTTAATTCATAAATAAGTTGCAATTGCTGCCCTAATTCTCCTTTTGGAAAACCTTTATTATGATACCAAACTACATAATACTCGGGTAAATCAATTAAAAAACGGCCTTCATATTTCCCAAAGGGCATTTTGGTATGAGCTAATTTTATAAGAAGTTTTTTGTCTTGTTCCATTTTAAAAAGAAAAGAAGCAAGAAAAAAAATTACTTCTTTTCTTGCTTCCTTGTTTATTTACTATAATTTCTATTTCCAGTTGAAAGTAATTCTCTTTTCGATATCAGAATTTAAACTTAAAAAAACAGGACAAGTCATTGCTGCTCGCTCTAAAATTGTTCTGCTCTTTTCATCGGCATTGCTTATCAGTTCAAAAACAATTTCGATTGCTCCAATTCTTCGTGGTTCTGCGTTCATAATTTTAGTAACTTCAGCCGTAGAATCAACTAAATCAACATTTAAATCACGGGCTTTAATTCCCATAATAGTAAACATACAGCTTGCTAAAGCATTTGCTAATGTGTCTGTTGGAGAAAATGCCTCACCTTTACCGTTATTGTCTAGTGGTGCGTCTGAAATAATTTCACTTCCGGATTGTACATGTATTGATTTTGTTCTTAAATCACCTAAATAGGTTACTTTTGATGTCATTAATTTGCTACTTTTAAAGTTAAGTCTGAATCGTAATATAAAATATAAACACCTTTGTTAGCGTGTCCACCATCTTCTTTTTTATAATATTGAAATTTATTGTCAACCTGTTCTGTTGTCATTAAATCTGTTGTTTCCTGATATGTTTTTCCCTGAACCAGACGCATCATGGTATCAAACGTTACATCAAAACCGCGGGTTGCATAAGTATTTGGATTTACTTTATTTTTTAACTTGTATTCTTTTTCAAAAATCAATACAGATGATTCATCACTTTCCCGGGTAACAGACGGATACATTAATTTTAATTTCACCAGGTTTTCAAAACTAATCTCATCTGTATCCAAAGTACTATTTGGTTCCAAAATCACCAATTGCACCTGACAAGTTCTCTGAGCGTCAATCAAAGCTTTTATGGTTGTCTTAATCATTGCAGTATTACCTGTTTCCATTACGACATAATTTATTCTGCCCGGCACTAATAAACTTTTCAGATTGGCTACATCCAAACCTCCAGTTTCTGTTAAAGAAGCTAAGATAACTCCTTTTTGATTTTGTTTGATGTAACTGATTACAGATTCTTTTTTCTTGTCAACTACAGCTACAATATTACCGTTTTTTGAGCGCATGTAATCAAAAATAGTATTTCTAACAATGTCATTAGACGGTATTGACTGGTACAAATTACCAATTGGGTTGGCTGAATCTTTTGACAACGGCGAAATTACAGGCACATTGTACATTCGTAATGAATTTGCCGTAGCTTCTGCATTGTTTTGATAGAATGGACCGATAACCGCATCAGCATCCTGCAATTTATTTTGCGAAATCAAACTAGAAATATTTGATGTGCTTTTCGTTTCCTGTGAATCATAAATTGAAATATCAATAGGCAATTTTAAAACTTTTGCTGAGTCAATTGCCATCATTGCTCCTGAATAAAAATCAAGAGTCATGTTCAAAAATTTATCACTTTTAATTCGGGTAGCCGGACTTAGCGTATCATTTTGCATTTTTGCCAAATTGAAAGGCAATAGTAAAACTACCTTTTTACGCTCGTTGTTGCCTCTTTTTCTACTTAGCTCAACCACTTGCGGATCAGCAGAAACAGTTTCAGATTTTACTTTTTCAAGGATTTTTATTCCTCCGCCTGAAGGCGCTTCTTCTCTGCTCTCTACTGGTTTATCCTCAGTTTTTTCAACTGGCTGCTGTACAACGATCGGAACTGGTTTTACATATCCTGACGGAACTTTTAAAACCATTCCTTCTTTTACACCTTCAGAAAGTGCTGGATTTAGTTCTGTTAATTCTTCCTGAGTTATATGAAAAGTTCTTCCTAAACTATAAAAAGTTTCTTTTGGCTTAACCTGATACTCCATATAAGTAGTTACTTTTTTTGAATTTTCAACAGGTTTTTTAGTGTCAGCAGGTTTCTCATTATTTACAACTGGCAGAGGCATACCTTCCTGTGTAGGTGCAACTCCTTTTATGATCAATCTATATCCAACCGGTAAATTAGCAACAATATCCGGATTACGCATTTCTAGATCCTCAACAGTAGTTTTGTATTGTTTTGCAATTGAATATTTAGTTTCTTTTGGCTGAACATCGTGATATACATATTTTTCCTGGGCTTTTTCCTTAATTGTTTTAGCAGCTGTTTTTGGCAATGCTCCTTTTGACGGAATAACTAATGTCTGTCCAATCTGTAAGCCATCTGTTACTAAAAACGGATTTGCAGCCTTTAGTGCTTCATCAGAAACACCGTATTTTTTTTCGATTGCAAAAAGTGTTTCTTTTGGCTGAACTTCATGCGTTCCTCCTTTTTGAGAAGTTACGTTTTTGGCAGTTGTAACGTCTTTTTTAACAGACACATCCTTATTGCTATTACTCGGAATTAATAAAACTGTATTAGGCTTTACTCCATTTCTGGCATCCGGATTTAACTGATAAATATCATAAGGCGTAACCTTAAATTTCTGTGCAATCTGATTGACTGTTTCTCCATTTGACACTGTGTATTTAGTTACTTTTCCCTGAGAAAAAGCAGAACACGTAATAAAAAAAACAAAATAAAACAGGGTGAAAAAATATTTCATAATAGATGTTAAAAACAATTATTTTTTAATGTGAACAAGATACTAATTTATGTTCAAAACAAAAATCAGTCCGAAAGTTAATTCTTTACTAATTATTATCTGAGATCAATTTCTGCCTTTGCAATAATAACATTTTTATATAACTCATCTTCTTCTCTTTTCTTGCATTGATATAGAACTTCTTCCATATTATTGTATTTATCCGAATACACATAATAAGAAAGACTATTTATATTAAAAAAGAAACTGGCATTAAAATCTCCCGAATCAATTAGTTTCATTATTAATTGATCTCTTGGTTCTGGATCTGAAAATGCACCCAAAACCAGATAATAACCATTCGAAACTTCTTTTAAATTATCAAAAGCTTCAATTTTTACATTTTTTTCATTTTTAAACGGGTTTTCTTTAAGCTCCTTTTTCATTTCTTCCAGAGAAATTATTTTAGATTTTTCTTCTGAATCAGATACGTTATGATTTTTAATCGCTTCATCCTGATATTTTTTCAGTTTCATCAAAGCTAGTTTATCATCAAATTTTCTTGCTTCCATACTATAAAAAGAAGCTTTACTGATATGCCTTTTTACCTCAATTTTTTTCTGATTATCCAATGAATCAATTTTAGCAATCAAGAGCTGATTTTGAGCATCACCTTGCTCCTGTTCGATTTTATAACGTTTAATTTCTTCTAAAGAAAGTCTTTGCTGAATAGATGTAGTACTGTTCTTTTTTTCGCTTTCGCGGATTTTTTTCTTATATTCCTGATTTTCTTCAAGAGCAATTCTTTCTACTTTATTCATTAAACCGGCATACGCTTTTCGGTTTTCTGCCAGTTCTTTTTTTAATTGAGAAGATAATTCACTTGTTTTACCAATACTTTCATACGATTGCTTTTCTAATCGCTTTGATTCATTAACATTCAGCACATCCATTCTTTTCAACTCGACCAGGTCATTGTTCATTGTAGTAACCAAAGAATCTAATTTTTTCATTAAAATATCCTGAACATTTTTATTTGCTTCTAAAACTAAACGCAGCTTTTCAACCGAATTCTCTTTAGAGCCGTTCATGTCATTCAGGTTCAGTTTCAAATCATTGATTTTTATGATCTTTTCATTCATTTCTTTCTGAACAATCAGTCTGTCTTTTAAATCATCGATTTCTATGGTTTTTGCTTTAGTTTTTTCGACAACAACTTGTTTTTCAGCAAGTGCCAGCATCAATTCTTCACTTTCGTTTGCTGGCTTAATCTCTTTTGTATTGATAGCTAATTTATTTCCAACAATTAGTCCGTTTACAATTTCAGGATTTTGAGACTCCAGCTGATCGATAGAGATGTTATATTTTTTGGCAATAGAAAATTTAGTCTCTTTAGCTTCAACAACATGAAAAATTGTTTCCTGATTAATTACACGAACTCTTCCATCGAGCGTTTTTCTTTTGTTTGGAATTGCGATTGTCTGGCCAATTTGCAATCCGTTTTGAAGAAGACCTTTATTTAGACTTTCCAAATCCTGCACAGAAACATTATATTGTCTGGCAATACTAAATAAGGATTCTTTAGCTACAACCAAATGTGTTGCTTTTGAAGAAGTAATATTTTCAGTTTTTGAAGTATTTTGCGGAATTACCAATTCCTGACCAACCTGAAGTCCATTGATAAGAATTGGATTTGCATTTTGAAGCGCTTCCACAGAAACATTATATTGTTTCGACAAGCCAAAAAGAGTTTCTTTTTGGGCAACAATATGGATTATTTGCCGGTTTGAATTTTGTTTTTGTGCTGTATGAACAGGAATCTTAATAATTTGATTGTCTTTGATTCCGTTTTGTGATTCGGGGTTGAGCTTGTAGATCTCATCAATAGAAACCTTATACTTTTGGGCAATAAAATAAGCGGTTTCTCCTTTTTGAATTTTGTGTTCAATAATTGAATCTTGCGCAGCTATTTTGTTAAAAGACAAAATAAACACAAGAGAAATCGTTAAAAGTTCTCTCATAAATAGTAGGTTATAAAAAATTAAGGCCTTACAAATGTAAGACCTTATTTTTAAATATCGTATTATTCCCACTCAATAGTTGCAGGTGGTTTCGAACTGATATCGTAAACTACACGATTTACGCCTTTTACTTTATTGATGATATCATTTGACACTTTCATCAGGAAGTCGTAAGGCAAATGAACCCAGTCAGCAGTCATTCCATCTGTTGATTCAACAGCTCTAAGTGCTACTACTTTTTCATAAGTACGTTCATCGCCCATTACACCTACAGAATTTACAGGAAGCAAAATTGCGCCGGCCTGCCAAACTTTATCGTATAATCCCCATGATTTCAACCCTTCAATAAAAACTGAATCTACATCTTGTAAAATCTGAACTTTCTCCGGAGTAATATCCCCCAGGATTCTGATTGACAATCCTGGTCCCGGAAAAGGGTGTCTTCCTAATAACTCAGGATCTATTCCTAATGTAGCCCCAACTCGTCGCACTTCATCTTTAAAAAGCATTCTAAGTGGTTCTACAATTTTTAATTTCATATAATCCGGCAATCCACCAACATTATGGTGTGATTTAATTGTTGCCGATGGCCCTTTTACCGAAACAGACTCGATTACATCAGGATAAATTGTTCCTTGTGCCAGCCATTTTACGTCTTCGATCAAATGTGATTCATCATCAAAAACTTCGATAAATACACGTCCGATAGTTTTACGTTTGGTTTCAGGATCGCTGATTCCGGCTAATTCGCCTAAGAAACGGTCTCCTGCATCAACACCTTTTACGTTTAATCCCATTCCTTTGTATTGATCTAATACATTTTGGAATTCGTTTTTACGAAGCAATCCGTTGTTTACGAAAATACAGTAAAGGTTTTTACCAATTGCCTGGTTTAATAAAACTGCCGCTACAGTAGAATCTACTCCGCCAGAAAGTCCCAAAACCACTTTATCGTTTCCTAGTTTCTCTTTTAGCTCCGCCACCATTTCTTCTACGAAAGCATTTGGTGTAAAGTTTTGAGGAACTTCGGCAATTTTTACTAAAAAGTTTTCCAGCATTTTTGATCCATCTGTCGAATGGAAAACTTCGGGATGATATTGAATTGCATAAGTTGTTTCGCCTTCAATTTTATAAGCTGCATATTCTACATCGTGAGTACTGGCTAATTTTACAGCATTTGTTGGAAGCGCTTTGATACTATCACTATGGCTCATCCAAACCTGGCTGTTTTCTGAAACTCCATTAAAGAAAACTTCATTCTCCTTAATATAAGATAAATTAGCTCTTCCATATTCTCTGGTATTGGAAGCAGCTACTTCACCTCCGCTAAAGTGAGCTAAGTATTGTGCCCCATAACAAACTGCCAATAATGGAAGTTTGCCCCGAATTTGAGATAAATCAGGATGTGGAGCATCTTCTCCGCGAACAGAAAATGGGCTTCCTCCCAAAATTACGGCTTTATAAGGTGATAAATCACTAGGAAAGTGATTGTAAGGAAAAATTTCGCAGAATATATTTAATTCGCGAACTCTACGCGCAATAAGTTGAGTATATTGCGATCCGAAATCTAAAATAAGTACGTTGTGTTGCATGCGCAAAAATACTTTTTAAATTCGAAAATGAAAAATTGAATTTTGATTTTTTTTTCTTTTTAAATACAAGGCTCTTAAGTTCTTAATATTCTGGCATCTTATCTTTAAATAATAAATAAAAAATCAGCATTTAAAACAAAAAGACAAAACTAAAATTCTAACAATTTCGTATCTACAAAAAACCAATTGAATTTAACTATGAAGTCAAAACTTATTGCCTTGACAGTTTGCCTGTCTCTTTTTTTAACCTCTTGTGATGTTGTTGATGATTTATTAACCTTCAGCATTTCAAATGAAGCTTCTATTAAAATCAATAGCACTTCACCAATCAACTTACCTTCGGAGATTATTACTCCTGAAGTTACTACAAATTCATCTTCTGAATTTGAAAATAACAAAACCAAAGCAAACCTGGTAAAAGATGTTAAGCTTAGATCTTTAAAATTAGCAATCTCTGATCCTTCAGACAAAACATTTACATTTCTAAAATCAATACACTTGTATATCTCAACAACAGAGTCTAACGAAATAGAATTAGCTTATCAGGAAAATATTAGCACTACAGCAAATTCGATTGATTTGATTTGTACGGATAAAAGATTAGACGAGTACATTAAAGCAGACAGTTATAAAATAAGAACAAAAGTCACATTAAAGGAAACCTTAACAAAAGATGTAACGGTAAAAGCAAATATGAAATTTAGGGTTACTGCAGATCCTCTGTAATATTCTGAGCAGGAGATTAAAAACTCACACATTAATTCACTAAAAACAAAACACTTACATTCAAAAATTAAAATTAAGCATTTTTGAAAGCAACTTTTGCATATTTTTTCATCTATTTAAAGTAGAACATATTTATTAAGGACAATCATTAAAAACAAATTTCATGAAGTCCCGTAAAACAAATTCTACAAAAAGAGATCTTAAAAATATGGAAAACATCACTATTAATTATCACGCCACCTTTTCAAAAACTTCAGGCATTTCTGAAGCTGCAAGAGCAAATTTTTCAGCATTAAAAGACAGTACTTTTATTCTTAACCAAATTAATTATATAGAGAATAATATTGAGTTAATTAGAGAAGGTGGACCTTTACAGGATTCCATTACTGATAATATAGTCAACATCTATCATATAAATATTAATGATATTCCTTGTTTTTTACTAAATAACGATATAAATATAGCATCAAACACATACAACATCGCTTACTGGGCATGGGAATTTAATAAGCTTCCTGAAGATTTTGTTAGCCTCCTGCCCCTTTTTGATGAAATATGGGTACCTAGCAGTTTTTGTCAAAATGTTTTTGCCTCTTATTCGTTTAAACCCGTTATAAAAATACCTCATTTAATTGAACGTATTGAAATTGAACAAAGCAAACCAAAAATAGAATTACAGGATAAATTTGTTTTCTTATCCATTTTTGATTCACTAAGTACACCGGGAAGAAAAAATACTGATGGCCTTATAAAATGTTTTTTGGATACCTTTTCTGCTAACCCTAATGTTGTATTGATACTAAAAACCGTTAACCTGGAAAAGAACAAACGCTTACATCAGAAATTTATTGAACAGACAAAAGATCACAAATCGATTATCCTTATCAACGAAGACTATACAAAAAAAGAGCTTATACAGCTTATCGATTCCTGCCACTCTTATGTCTCACTTCACCGCGCTGAAGGCTTTGGACTGACACTTGCCGAAGCCATGTCAAGAAACAAAATAGTGATTGGAACAGGGTATTCCGGGAATTTAGAATTCATGAATAACCAAAACAGTTTCTTAATCCACTATGAGTTAATGATACAGGACAAAGATTCTGATTTTATTAAACAGGGCTATGAGTATGCTGAACCTGATATCGAAAATTCAAAAAAAGTTTTAAAGTTTGTATATGATAATTATACCCATATTGAACATATAAAATTAAATGGCAAACAAACGATCGAAAACTCTTTCTCGAAAAAAAAAATTGGCGATTTAATGTGTTCCAGACTAAAAAAAATAAGTGCCTTTATTGCAGAAAAAGAAAGTGATTTTTCGATTAAAAAGAATGATTTAATCATTGAAAATATAAGACATCAGGATAAAATTAAGAAGTCCGAAAAAAAAATAATTTTCAAAGCAAAATTATTTTTTTTGAGATTTTTTAGTAAGTAACTTTTGTTCTTTGTAAATTAAAAAATTTGCTTTGACACCTGCTTCAAAGTTATTCCATTTTTCAGATAATATAAAATTTCCTTCAGCATCATAAATCTGAAATTCTCCTGTATTTCCACCAAGACTTCCTTTATTAAGAGCCTCTATGAAAAACGGATTAAAACCTTCTTTAAAATATATTTTAAATTCTTGAAAATTAGAACTTAAAAGTAATCTTTCCTTAACAACATCTCCATTTAAAACAGCTTTGATCAAATCACCATCTATAGCCCCATAATCACGAAACTTTATAACGAAATAAGCAGAACTAGTTCTAATTTCTCCAAAATTAACATCTTTTAAAACCAATTGCTGATCATCCTCTTTTAATCCGGCATCTTTTAATGCTTTATCTAAATCTTTTTCCATTTTACCCACATAACGATCACCCGGGTTAGCAAAATCATTTTCTGTTGACATTGTGAATTTGCTTTTTTCTTCCCCAATCTGAAACTTAGATTTTGGAGTTATACTGGTATTATCAAAAACGTTGGGTGTTTTAATACTTGGAATATCCGTTTTTTCTGCCTGTGGATCTTTGACTTCCGGAATTGTCTTTTTTTTAGGTTTAGCACTAAACTTGGGAGCAGGTATCGTTTTAAATCCGGAGTTAAAATCAACTTGGGCAGAAACTGTCAGGGAAGTAACTAATAATATGAAAAATAAAATGTGCTTCATTGAAAAAGTATTATCGAATTCGGCTTTGAAAATTTTATAAATAGCAACAATTTGATATCGCAAAAATAGCATAATTTAATTCCTGAATACCAATTTATGACATTTATAACAATATATTAGGCTAATTTTTAGAAACAAAAACCTGCAAAATTTTCTAAACATTCAAAAGAATAATTTATGCTTTGATTTTTTCAGACAAACCGTTTTTTACTATTTGAACAAATATCAAAACATCAGTACCTGGTCTGAAATCAATTAAAAATATCACAAAAAATAAAAATTCACGAAGTGATTTCAAAGAAATTCAGCTTTTATCAGTTACATATTTTATAAATTGCAACAGAATTAATTAACCGGAATTTGTTTTTAAATTTAAAAAGCAAATCAAAAAAAACATAAAATGAAAAGAGAAAACATCTTAACAGGATCACCATGGGAAGAAAAAATGGGATATTGTCGTGCCGTAAGAATTGGCAATATTATTGAAGTTTCAGGCACAGTGGCTATTGTTGATGGCGAAAAAGTAAAAGCCGATGATGCTTATGCACAAACTTATAATATTCTTGAACGTATTGAAAAAGTATTGGAAGATTTGAACGTTGGAATGAAAGATGTGATCAGAACCCGAATTTTTACTACTGACATTAGTACTTTTGAAGACGTGGCAAAAGCACATGCTGTTTTTTTTAAGGATGTAAAACCAACAACAGGATTTTATGAAATCAGCAAATTGGTAGCTCCTGAATATCTGGTTGAAATTGAGTTTACTGCTGTAGTTCAGGAATAATTTATTTTGCTACGAATATCACTATTTAATTTCTTTTATTAGTTAATCAATTACTCGAATTTAAAATTTTACAAACACAAACTTTTAAAATTCGTTTTAATTAGTGAAATTCGTGGCAAAACTTTTATTATAAATGACTTTTCGACAACTAAAAAAAATATTTCTGACCATTTTCAAATGGATTTTGATTTGTATTTTAACAGGTCTGCTTTCAGGATCAGCATCTGCTTTCTTTTTAGTTTCACTCGAGTATGTCACACAATTTAGAATTCAACACAACTGGATTATCTGGTTTTTGCCTGTTGGCGGCTTCTTAGTGGGATTGATCTATTATTATTGGGGAGAATCTGTTGCAAAAGGCAATAACTTATTGCTTGAAGAATACGAAAACCCTAAGGAAGTGATCCCTTTTAAAATGGCTCCTTTAGTGCTTTTAGGAACCTTAATCACACATTTATTTGGCGGATCAGCCGGACGTGAAGGTACTGCTGTACAAATGGGCGGCGCTATCGCAGATCAATTTACAAAGCTTTTCAATTTAGATAATTCCGAAAGAAAAATTTTGATTATCCTGGGAATCAGCGCAGGATTCGCCTCCGTTTTTGGTACACCTTTAGCCGGTGCCGTTTTTGCTCTGGAAGTTTTATATTTCAGCAAAATCAATTTAAAAAGTACTCTTCTTTCATTTGTAGTTGCCTATGCTGCTTATTTTACTGTTGAGTTCTGGCAGGTAAAACATACTCATTACAGCATCCCTATTATTCCTGAATTAAATTTTAGCAGTTTATTTTATACCCTAATTGTGGGGCTATTATCGGGTTTAACTGCATTGCTATTTGCAAGAAGCACTCACCTTTGGGGAACTCTTTTTTCTAAAACCATTAAATATCCGCCACTTCGTCCTGCAATTGGAGGAATCATTTTAGCGATAGCAATTGGAGGTTTTGGATTTACACAATTCTCAGGATTAGGTGTCCCTTTTATTATTGACTCATTTTATCACCCAAATGAATGGTATGATTTTCTTCTTAAAATTTTATTCACCGGTTTTACTTTAGGTGCCGGTTTTAAAGGTGGTGAGGTAACTCCGTTATTTTTCATTGGTGCCGCTTTAGGGAGCGCATTATTTATCATAATTCCAATGCCAATTGCACTTTTAGCAGGTCTGGGATTTGTAGCTGTATTTTCTGGCGCAACCCACACTCCTGTAGCCTGCACTATTATGGGAATGGAATTATTTGGAATTCAGCCCGGAATTTTTATTGCTCTTGCTTGCACGATTGCTTATTTTTCGTCGGGTTCTGTGGGAATTTATAAATCGCAAATTGTAAAAGGTGCGAAATACAAATTGTATCAAAAATTACAAAGAAAAGAATTTAAAACATTTGTAAAATGAAATACCAATTTTAGAAATACCAAATTCCAAACTGAATCCGAATTGCTACACGCTGCAAAATAAGCCGTTCTTATCGAACGGGTTTTAAACCTCAAACCTGAAACTTCAGACAAAGAAAAACCAAATCCATAAAAGTGTGTTAATCTGTAAAATGATTTCAGCATTACATTAAAAAAATGTAAATTCGCACACTATGAAAATACAAGATATTGAAGCAGTAAAATTATTACTATCAACCCCAAAGAAAATTGCAATAATTCCACATAGAGGCCCAGATGGTGATGCCATGGGTTCTACATTAGGATTATACCACTTTTTATTAAAAAACAATCATCAGCCAACAGTTATTGCGCCTAATGATTTCCCTAATTTCTTAGCCTGGCTTCCCGGTTCTGAAACGGTAAAAATTTTTGAAAAAGACACTCAAAACTGCACCAAAATATTAGAAGAAGCTGAGCTAATTTTTACACTTGATTTCAATGCTTTGCATCGTACCGGTGAAATGGAACATACTTTAGCCAAGATGACAGCTCCGTTTATCATGATCGATCATCATGAAAAACCACACAATTATGCAGCTTACACTTACTCTGACACCTCATACGGTTCTACGTGTGAGATGATTTATAATTTTATTTTGTTTCTCAACAAAAAAGAGGATCTGGATAAAACCATTGCTACTTGCATTTACACTGGAATATTAACTGATTCAGGCTCTTTTCGTTTTCCTAAAACTACAGGAAACACACATCGTATTGTAGCTGAATTAATTGATTTAGGAGTAGAAAATACTGAAATACCGGTTTTATTGTTTGACAATAGTTCTTACAGCCGTTTACAATTATTAGGACGTGCTTTGCAGAACATGAAAATTTTCTCAGAACATAAAACTTCTTATACTTTTTTAACACAGGAAGAATTAGATTCATTTAATTATGTAAAAGGCGATACAGAAGGAATCGTAAATTACGGATTAAGTATAAAAGATATTATTTTTACTGCCATTTTTATAGAAAACAAAGAGGAAAAAATCATTAAAATTTCGTTTCGGTCACAAGGCGGGTTTGATGTAAATCAGTTTGCCAGAGATCATTTTAATGGAGGCGGTCACACAAATGCTGCTGGTGGAAAATCAGAAGTTTCAATGGAAGAAACTTTGAAAAAGTTTGAAGATTTAGTAATTAAATTAGAAATATAAATCAATTATGAACTATATAAAACTAAGCGTTTATACGTTGCTTTGTACTGTTTTATTTGTTAGTTGTAAACATCATGAAGAAGCCAGAAGACCAGTTTCTCAAGCTTCAGGAACGTTTATGAAAAAATCGGCTGACAGAAATAAAAAACTGGTTGCAAGCGAAGAAGATGTTATCAAAAATATCATCAAAAATAATCCGAAAGTAAAATACTATGCTACCCGAAAAGGATACTGGCTGTCTTATGACGAAAGAAATTTAACCGATACCCAAACACCCCAAAAAGGAGATATCGCTTATTTTAATTTAGAAATAAAAGACATTGAAGGTAAAATAATATATTCTGAAGCTGAACTTGGCCCACAAACGTATTATGTTGACAAACAAGATATCATGATGGGATTACGTGATGGTATTAAATTAATGCATAAAAATGAAACCGTTACTTTCTTGTTTCCTTCACATATTGCTTATGGATATCATGGAGACAATAAAAAAATAGGAACCAATGAATCGTTAATCTGTACGGTTACACTTCGTAATTTTGTTCCTGATCCTGAAGCAGGACCAGTAACAACTGCAACTACACCTGCTAAAGCAACAAGCACTAAAACTGCAATTGAAACAAAAAAAGACACATTAACCCCATAAAAACAACATTTCAAAAATGAAAAAAAGTATTTTATTATTGTTATTAGCCGTTACTTCATTTTATTCCTGCAAAGACGAGCACAGTAATCTGCCTGATGGATTATATGCTGAAATAGAAACAAACAAAGGAAATATTATTGTAGAATTAGATTATAAAAAAGCACCCGTAACTGTTGCTAATTTTGTAACCTTAGCTGAAGGTAAAAATGAATTTGTAAATGAAAATTTAAAAAACAAACCTTTTTTTGACGGATTAAAATTTCACAGGGTTATTGAAAATTTCATGATTCAGACCGGAGATCCTCTTGGGACCGGTTCAGGAGATACAGGGTATAAATTTAAGGACGAATTTACCGATTTAAAATTTGACAAAGCCGGTGTTTTAGCAATGGCCAATAATGGTCCGGGAACAAACAGCAGTCAATTTTTTATTACTCACGTTGAAACGCCATGGTTAGACGGAAAACATACTATTTTTGGTCATGTCGTTGAAAAAGGACAGGAAGTTGTTAATCAGGTTAAACAAGATGACCAGCTAATTGCTGTAAAGATTATCAGAAACGGTGAAGCTGCTAAAAAGTTTGACGCTGTAAAAGTATTTCATGATTATTTCAGTGAAATTGCAAAAGAGAGAAGCAAATACTCAGGAGTTCAAAAAGAAAAAGTAGCTTATTATGCAGGGTTAAAACCAAAAGCTACTAAAACTTCAAGTGGATTAGAATATGTAATTACTGAAAAAGGAAATGGTAAAAAACCTGCAACAGGAACTCAGATATACATTCACTATGCTGGTTTTCTGGAAGATGGTACCTTATTTGACTCTAGTTTAGAAGAGGTAAACAAATTATTTGGAAAATTTGATGCAGCAAGAGGTGAACAACATGGTTACCAGCCTATTCCATTTCAGGCAGGCCGCAAGGATGGTATGATTCCGGGATTTATTGAAGGAATCGAAAAGCTTTCTTTTGGAGACAAAGCTGTCCTTTTTATCCCATCGCATTTAGCTTATGGAGAAACAGGTGCAGGAGGAGTTATTCCGCCTAACGCCAATATTATTTTCGAGGTTCAATTACTGGAAAAACCACAATAATTATTTTTAACTAACATTGACTAAAATCAATACACAATGAAGTTTAAATTTCTATTTTTATTTTGCCTTGCAGTACTTAACATTCAGGCACAAGCTACTAAAAAACCAGCAGCAAAATCAAAGACAGCGACAACAAAACCTGCCGCAACAGCTAATCCTGCTGAAGGGATTTTTGCTACGATTGCAACAACAAAAGGCGATATCGTTCTGACTTTAGAATATGTAAAAGCACCGGTAACGGTTGCTAACTTTATTTCTTTGGCAGAAGGTAAAAATCCTAATGTAAAAGTCGAGAAACTTAAGGGAAAACCATTTTATGACGGATTAAAATTCCACAGGGTTATCAATGATTTTATGATTCAGGGTGGTGATCCTGACGGAAATGGATCAGGTGGTCCGGGATTTTCTTTTAAGGATGAATTTGTTAAAGAATTAGTCTTTGACAAAGGCGGAATTCTGGCAATGGCCAATTCAGGTCCTGCAACTAACGGAAGCCAGTTTTTTATCACCCATAAAGAAACTCCATGGTTAAACGGTAAACATACTATTTTTGGACATGTTGTTTCCGGAATGGACAATGTAAATAAAATTGTTCAGGACGATATCATGACAAAAATTACTATTACCCGAAAAGGTGCTGCTGCCAAAAAATTTGACGCCGTAAAAGTTTTAGCCGAGGACGTTAAAAAAGATGAGGCGAAAAAATTAGAGTCCCAAAAAGTAATTAAAGACAAAGCTGCTTATTTTACATCAACCAAAGCAAATGCTGTAACAACGGCATCTGGCTTAAAATATGTAATGACGAAAAAAGGAACTGGTGTAAAAGGTGCAGAAGGTTCTACAATTTATTTTCACTATGCCGGATATTTTGAAGACGGAAATCTTTTTGACAGCAGTATGTCAAATGTAGAAAAAGCATACGGAAAATATAATGCAAACAGAGATGCACAAGGAGGTTATAAAGCTTTTCCTTTCACTGTTGGAAAAAAAGACGGTATGATTCCGGGATTCATTGAAGCTCTCGATATGATGACAGACGGTGATAAAGCAATCTTCTTTCTTCCATCAAATCTGGCTTATGGAGAAGCAGGTGCCGGAGGAGTTATTCCGCCAAATGCAACTTTAATTTTCGAAATCGAAACGTACAGTAAACAACCTTAAGTTATCTTATAAATTTATAAAAAACTCCATTATTTTAATGGAGTTTTTTTATCATTACTTTCCAGCGGCATCATTCAGGAATTATTTTTTAACCTTATCACCTTTTATAAATTTTCCTTCCTTCGTAAATTCGAGATCAATTTTATTTGTTAAATCTACATCCAGATCTTTATGACCATAATCAATATGGATAATTTTTTCATTTGGATAATGTTTTGCCACATACTCTTTTATCACTTTTGGAATAAATGCGGTTGGAATCGGTTTGTCGTCTCCATCCACTTCTCGATAAGTACCATCTTTCCAGAACTCTACCTCAGTCCCATCTTTAAGTTTGACTTCATAACCTTTTTCACCGTGTTCTGCATCTTTTTTAACTGATTCAACTGATGTATTGCTAAAATATTTCTTTAAGAATTCCTGTGCCGGTTTGGGCAATTCAGTAACCTTTATTTTCTTTTGAGCGTTTGTCGATATTACAAAACCCAGTAATAATACGACTGTAATTATTTTTGTTTTCATAATTATTATATTAAAGTTTCATAATCATTGTTGTCCGATAAAAAAGAAGCCAAATTAATGGCTTCTTTTTTATCGGACAACAATGATTTCAAATGATTTCAAAAATTCATTTTCTACAATTTTGCCCATTTCGGATAATTTTATTTCCACGGCGATAATATCACCCAAAACACATTCCCTGTTTTGGGTCACAATGGTAAGAAAATATAAGGCCTTTGAAGAATAATCCCAATGACGTAATCGGTGTGATCCTATTCTATATTTATTCCTGAATTTAGCCATTTCAAAATGATAGTCTGCGAAAATAAATAAATTATACAAATTCTATAATCATTTATCTTACAAATCCTGATTGAAGTACTATCTAAATGGATTAATTGAAAGTGGAGGATTCAGTAAAAAGAGTAGATAATCTGAGAAAATCTTAATCCATAAACAATAAATCCATAAGTTTAGGAAATAAAAAAACTCCAAAATCGCAAGACTTTGGAGTTTTTGGTACTTTGTGGGGAGAGCAGGATTCGAACCTGCGAAGTTCACACAGCAGATTTACAGTCTGCCCTCGTTGGCCGCTTGAGTATCTCCCCAAATTTGAGTGTGAATCTACAATCCGTCAACACTCGGAAAATCGTAAAAAAAAACTCCTCAATTTCTTAAGGAGTTTGCTTGTGGGCGATGAGGGGTTCGAACCCCCGACCCCCTCGGTGTAAACGAGGTGCTCTGAACCAGCTGAGCTAATCGCCCTATTTTACTAGGCTGCTATCATTTTGTGATTGCGAGTGCAAATATACACCTAGAATTTGTATTTGCAAGCCTTTTTGATAAAAAATATAAAATAAAATTCACGAATACTTTTAGAAAGCTATTTTTCAGCTTCTTAAAAACGAAATAAAACCGTACCTTGTCTTAGCATTTAGTTAAAAAACGAAATCCGGAAAGCTAATTTTAATTATTCCTTTTGTATTCACTTGCTATAGTCATACATTTGCATACCTTAATTGTATACTCAAATGGCAAGATTTCAGGAAAATGATTTACCGAAAGCTAAATTAAACTCTAACTCCCTTCAAAAAGCAATCCGAATTTTTAAATATGCTAAAAACCACAAATGGAAATTCTTCCTCGGTTTAGTTTTTTTACTCTTAACCAGTGCCACTGCCCTTGCCTTTCCGAAATTAATGGGAATGCTGGTAAACTGCGTTGCCAATAAAGATCTTGACAAAGCAAACGAAATTGCCATAGCTCTTATGGGAATCCTGGTTTTACAGGCGGTTTTCTCTTTTTTCAGAATTTCTCTTTTTGTAAATTTTACGGAAAATTCATTGTCGAACATTCGTTTTGCGTTGTATGAGAATTTAATCAAACTTCCAATGTCGTTTTATTCACAAAAACGTGTTGGGGAACTGAACAGCCGAATCAGCGCTGATATTTCACAATTACAGGACACTTTTACTACAACAATTGCCGAGTTTTTACGTCAGTTTATTTTAATTATCGGCGGATTTATCATCTTAGGAAATATTAGTTCAAAGTTAACTTTAATGATGCTGGCCATTGTTCCGGTAGTTGCTGTTGCTGCTGTTATATTTGGACGATTTATTCGTAAGTACGGTAAAAAAACGCAGGACAAAGTAGCCGAAAGCCAGGTCATTGTGGAAGAAACGTTACAGGGAATCAGCAATGTAAAAGCGTTTGCAAACGAATGGTACGAAATTCAGCGTTATAAAAACAAAATCAGGGAAATTGTAAAAATCGCTATCAAAGGCGGTCAGTACAGAGGATATTTTGCCTCCTTTATTATTTTATGCCTTTTCGGATGTGTGGTGGCTGTTGTCTGGTACGGCATTACCTTAACGATAAAAGGAGAAGTTGAAGATGTGGGAGATCTGATTTCGTTTGTACTGTACACTACTTTTATTGGGGCTTCTTTTGGCGGTATTGCCGAAATGTATGCGCAGATTCAAAAAGCGGTTGGTGCTACAGAACGTGTTTTCGAATTACTGGAAGAAACTCCAGAAGCCATCAATGCAAACCCAAAAGCATTTCCTATAGAAAAAATTAAAGGTAATGTCACTTTTAAAAATGTGGCTTTCAGTTATCCTTCAAGAAAAGAAATTCAGGTATTGAAAGAGGTTAATTTCAATGCTGATTTTGGTCAGAAGATTGCGCTTGTAGGGCCAAGTGGCGCCGGAAAATCGACTATTTCTTCGTTACTATTACGTTTTTACGATATTACATCAGGAGAAATTTTAGTGGATGGAAAAAATATTTACGATTACGATCTGGAAAACCTGCGCGGAAATATGAGTATCGTTCCGCAGGATGTGATTTTATTTGGAGGAACTATCCGGGAAAATATTGCCTACGGAAAACCGGATGCTTCAGATGAAGAAATAATACTGGCCGCAAAACAAGCCAATGCATTGAACTTTATAGACGGTTTCCCTGAAAAATTCGAAACGCTGGTGGGAGAACGCGGTGTAAAATTATCAGGAGGCCAACGTCAGCGTATTGCAATCGCAAGAGCATTATTAAAAAACCCGAGTATTTTAATTTTGGATGAAGCAACTTCTTCTTTAGACAGCGAAAGCGAAAAACTGGTTCAGGAAGCTTTAGAAGTTTTGATGGAAGGAAGAACCAGCATTATCATTGCACACCGTCTTTCGACGATTAGAAACGCCGACAAAATTTTAGTTCTGGATAATGGAAGAATCACCGAAGAAGGAACGCATCAGGAGCTGATTAACCTTGAAAACGGAATTTATAAAAACCTGAGCAATCTGCAGTTTAGCAATTCATAGTAAGTTTTGGAAATCAATATTTAAATGCAATAAAACGTTTGGTCTTATTGCATTTTTTTTTGCAGTCATAAATAATTAAAACAAAATATCTTTATCCTTAATATCCCTAGCCCTGATGGAAGCGACATCCTTTTATACCGGGGTTCGGTATAAAAGATACAGCGTACAGCAGGATTCGCTTCTCAAATTTATTTTTAAAAAAAAGTTTTTCAATTAAACCTTTTTTCAACACCAATGTCTAAGTTTATTAGCATTAGAAAAATTGAAACAAAATAGCTTTAAAAACACTTGTACATACAAGTGTTAAATAACCATTAAGCCCTTTTGTATTCATATCAAAAAACTAAATTTGTAATCACCAATTCGAGACATAAAACTCATTTACCTCAATTTTCATGAAACTAAAACACCTAATTTACGCCCTTATAATTATACTACTCGGGGGTTTATCACTTACCGTGTGATATCCAACAAAAAGAAAAATGAAGAATCTAAAAAATTTGGCGATAAGGACAGACCTACAACTGTTACAGGAATTGTGATCAAAACTTCGGTTTTTGACAATAATTTATCGTTATCAGGATCTATTGAAGCCAATGAACAGGTTGAGATTCACAGTGAAATTTCCGGAATTGTTGAAGGGATCTACTTTAGCGAAGGAAGTAATGTAAAGAAAGGTCAGGTACTTTTTAAGGTAAATGATATTGAATTGAGAGCTCAGCTGAGACAGGCTCAGACAAAAGAAGGTCTGGCAGGCGAAAATCAAAGAAGAGCTAAATTATTGTTACAAAAAGAGGCTATAAGCCAGGAAGAATTTGATGTTGCCAATGCGGATTACGCTTCCGCGAAAGCACAGAGACAATTGATAAGCGCACAGATTGCCAAAACTTCTGTAAAAGCGCCTTTTTCAGGAAAAATCGGATTGCGTTCTATTTCACCGGGAACTTATATTACGCCAACTGTTTTAGTAGCAAAACTGGTCAATACAGGCAAACTAAAAATCACATTCTCTATACCTGAAAAATATGCTGCTCAGGTAACTTCGGGTTCTGTTATTGATTTTTCTGTTTCAGGATCAGACAAAGTGTATAAAGCTAAAATATACGCCATCGAACCGGAGGTAGAAGTGGCAACACGTACTTTAAAAATCCGTGCCATTGCAGAAAATAGTGACGGAAAACTTTTTCCGGGAACCTTTGCCGATGTAAAACTGCCTTTAAACATTATTAAAGACGCAATCGTGATTCCATCAGAAGCTATTGTACCGATTCAGGATGGTAAAAAAGTATACATTGCCAATATGGGCAAAGCCAAAGAAATTAAAGTAGAAGCAGCCACCAGAACCGATGCTTCAGTTTTAATTTTGTCAGGATTAAAAGCAGGCGACACTTTAATTACAAGTGGTGTAATGTCTTTAAAAGACGAAGCTCCGATAAAAGTTAAAGTAAAATAAGTCTTAAAGTCTAAAGTCTTAAAGTCTAAAGTCATAAAATCTAAAGTCATAAAATCTAAAGTTTAGAAATTTAAATTTAGAGACTTAAAATCATAAAACAAAATGAGTTTATCAACCACAAGTATAAAAAGACCTGTTTTAACCATTGTACTGAATCTTTTAATTATTTTATTCGGCTTTATTGGTTATACTTTTTTGGGTGTTCGTGAATTTCCTTCCATTGATCCCGCTCAGGTTTCGATAAGGACCAATTACACAGGAGCTAATTCTGACATTATTGAATCACAGATAACCGAACCTCTGGAAAAAGCTGTAAATGCTATTGACGGAATCCGAAATATTACATCATCCAGTAATCAGGGAAGCAGTAATATTACCATCGAATTTAACTTAGACAAAAACCTTGAAGAAGCGGCAAATGATGTTCGTGACAAGGTTTCGCAGGCTGTTCGGAATTTACCACAGGATATCGATGCGCCGCCCGTTGTCTCAAAAGCAGATGCAGACAGTGAATCTATTATTTCGATGACGGTTCAGAGTGATACCCGAAGCTCTCTGGAATTGAGTGATTATGCAGAGAATGTTATTTCCCAGCGTTTAGAAACCATTCCGGGCGTGAGTGGCGTTCAGATTTGGGGACAAAAACGGTACGCCATGCGTTTATGGATTGATCCGGTAAAATTAACGGCTTACAAATGTACCGTAGCCGATGTTCGTAATGCCTTAAATGCACAAAATGTCGAATTACCTTCAGGTAAACTGACCGGAGACAATACTGAACTTACCGTAAAAACAATCGGAAATCTTTCTAAACCGGAAGAATTCAATAACATTATCATTCGTACAGAGGGCGATAAAATTATCCGTCTGAGCGATGTTGGAGGCGCAGAATTAGGACCTGAAAATATCGAAACACAATTAACATCCTCCGGGCTTCCCATGATTGGTCTGGCTATTGTGCCAATGCCAGGAGCCAATTATTTAGATATCTCATCCGAATTTTATAAAAAATACGAAACCCTGAAAAAGGATTTACCGAAAGATATCAAACTAAATATTGCACTCGATAATACGCTGTTTGTAAAGAAATCGGTATTGGAAGTTGCTGAAACTTTAGGGATTTCTATATTGTTGGTAATCATCATTATTTACCTCTTTTTTAGGGACTGGGCAATTGCCTTCAGACCTTTAATTGATATCCCTGTTTCCTTGATTGCTACATTTTTTATCATGTGGATGCTGGGATTTTCCATAAATGTATTAACCCTTTTGGCTATTGTTCTGGCAACAGGACTGGTGGTGGATGACGGAATCGTAGTTACCGAAAATATCTTCAAAAAAGTAGAAGAAGGAATGTCGCCGATTGAAGCAGCTATAAAAGGTTCTAACGAAATTTTCTACGCTGTAATTTCGATATCCGTAACGCTGGCAGCTGTATTTTTACCGGTAATTTTTCTGGAAGGTTTCGTAGGACGTCTTTTTAGGGAATTTGGCGTTGTGATTGGCTCGGCTGTATTGATTTCTGCTTTTGTATCGTTGACTTTAACACCAATGTTAAATGCGTATTTGATGAAAGGCGGCGAACAGAAAAAATCAAAATTCTATATTAAGACGGAGCCATTTTTCGAAAAAATGAATAGCGCGTATGCAGAAAGTCTTTCTAAATTTATGGATAGAAAATGGATCAGTTTCCCGATTCTGATTGCCTGTTTTGGAATCATTTATCTATTTTTCACCATCCTTCCAAAGGAAACGGCTCCTTTAGATGACCGTAGTTCTGTTGTAATGCGTATGACAACTCCGGAAGGGTCTTCTTATGAATATACAGACCGTTTCATGCAGGAGATTTCAAAATTGGTAGACGATTCTATTCCTGAGAAAAAAGTGAGTCTGGTGATTACCTCACCGGGATTTGGTTCTTCATCCGTAAATAGTGGTTTTATCAGGCTTTCGCTAAAGCAACCCGACGAAAGAGTTCGTTCTCAAAAAGATATTGCGGATAAATTAACCAAATGGACCAAGCAATATCCGGACGCTAAAACATCTGTCATTCAACAGCCTACCATTGCCGTTAACAGACGTGGCGGTTTACCTATTCAATACATTGTTCAGGCACCTACCTTTGAAAAATTAAGAGAGAAAATCCCCGTTTTCATGGAAGAAGTCGGTAAAAGCGATGTGTTCTCTATTAGTGATGTGAATCTAAAATTCAACAAACCTGAAATAAACGTAAGTATCGATCGTGAAAAAGCGGAGAGTTTAGGGATTTCGATAATGGATATTGCACAAACTTTACAGCTTTCTTTAAGCGGACAGCGTTTTGGATATTTCATTAAAAACGGAAAACAATATCAGGTAATTGGCCAGTTTAATCAGGAAGACCGTTCCAAACCGCTTGATTTGACTTCTATTTTTGTAAAAAACAAAAAAGGCGAATTGATTCAGATGGATAATGTGGTAAAAATTGTAGAACAAAGTAATCCGCCTCAATTGTACCATAATAACCGATACATGTCGGCAACAGTTTCTGCTGGTTTAGCACCCGGAAAAAGTATCAGCGATGGTATTGAGGAAATGGACCGAATTAAAGCGAAAGTTTTAGACCAGAGTTTCACCACTGATTTAAGTGGAGAATCACGAGATTTTGTCGAAAGTAGTTCCAATACTTCATTCGCCTTCGGATTAGCATTGTTGTTGATTTTCTTAATTCTGGCAGCTCAGTTTGAAAGTTTTATTGATCCGTTAATTATCATCTTAACCGTGCCAATGGCAGTTGCAGGAGCTTTATTCTCCTTATGGCTCTTCAATCAGAGCTGGAACATTTTTAGCCAGATTGGTACAGTAATGCTTATTGGACTGGTTACTAAAAATGGTATTTTAATTGTAGAATTTGCCAATCAGCTCCGGGAACAGGGAAAACCAAAATTAGAAGCCATTATGGAAGCATCAGAAGCACGTTTACGTCCGATCTTGATGACCAGTCTAGCCATTGCATTAGGAGCCTTGCCAATTGCAATGTCACTTGGAGCGGCTTCTACGAGCAGAATTGGTATGGGGGTTGTTATTGTGGGAGGTACTATTTTCTCTTTGGCATTAACCCTTTTTGTTATTCCGGCAATATATCTGATGTGGTCAAAAGCCCGAAAACATTATCCGGAATTTGATCATATTGACGAATACGAAAAAGAAAGCAAATAATTTATTAGCCTGGAATTCAATTTTAAATTTCAGTCAAAAGAAAAAAATATGAATACTAAAATTCTATTCCGTAGTTCAATACTATTCTTCTTTTGTATGATTAGTATACAAGCGCAAGAAGTTTTGACCATTGAAGAGGCTATGAAAATAGCCTTAGAAAACAATTTTGAAATAAAGATTGCCAAAAACAATACAAAAATTAGCGAAACAAATGTAACGATTGGAAATGCAGGAATGCTTCCAACAGCAACGGCTTCAGTTGTTGATAATAATAGCATTACCAATTCAACCCAGGTACGTCAGGATGGGACCTCTACATCTTTGGATAATGCGAAAAATAATAACCTGACATATGGAGTAAGTTTGGGATGGACCGTTTTTGACGGAATGAGAATGTTTGCCAGATTAGACCAATTGAAAGAACTTCAAAAATTAGGGGATACAGAGTTAAAAAGGACAATTTTAATGAAAATTGGGCAAGTCAATTCTGCCTATTATGATCTTGTACAGCAACAGCAGCAATTAGCCGCCTTAGACACTTCGATTGTAATTTCAAAACAAAGATTAGATTTGGCAAAGAACCGTTTTACAATTGGGAAAGCTTCAAAATTAGAGGTTTTAAATGCACAGGTAGACCTTAATACCGATATGGTAGCTTTGTTAAGACAAAAAGAATCTTATGCGAATTCGAAAATTTTGCTGAACCAGCATTTGGCACGTGACCCAAAAATAAATTTCACCGTAACTGATGAAGTTACGGTTGATAATAAATTACTTTTTGCAGATTTATTAGATCAGGCACAGAAACAAAATCCTGCCTTAGAGTTACAAATTATCAATAAACGTATTGCAGAACTGGAACTTAAACAGATAAAAGCAGACCGATACCCGGTTCTGAATTTAACCTCCGGTTATAATTTTACTGAAAGTCAGTCAAGTTTAGGATTTACCAGCGAAAATTCATCCAGAGGTTTTACGTATGGTTTTAATGCTTCTTTAAATATTTTTGATGGTTTTAACCAAAACAGAAATGAAAAAGTAGCAAAACTTCAAATTGAAAATTCAAAAATTGCTATCGAACAGCAAAACATGATCCTGAATACACAATTAAGTACTGCCTTCCAGACCTATTTAACCAATTTAGAACTTATTGAACTAGAAGACAGTAACGAATCTATTGCGAAACAAAATTTAGAAATCACTTTAGATAAATTCCGTATTGGAACAATCACTACTTTAGAGTTCAGAACAGCCCAATTAAATTATGTCAATGCAAAAGTACGTCACAGTAACGCAGAATATCAGGCAAAACTATCAGAAATTGCATTAAAAGAGTTAGCTGGTAATATCAGTTTTTAGTTTAAATTTGTTTCAAAATTAAAATTAAATGATCTCATATAATACTAAGGACTGGTTTTCTTTTATCTTTCGTTTTCATAAATCGGATACCGTTAGAAAACTCTTTCCCATTATGCTCGCCATAGGAGTGTATGCTGCAATTGTTGGGTATGTTGAAATTGAATATTTTAAAATTAGTAAGAACGACTATATTCATAATATTCCAATAATGCATGGAATGCTTGGATTTGTAATTTCGTTACTGCTTGTTTTTAGAACCAATACAGCATATGATCGTTGGTGGGAAGGCAGAAAACTATGGGGTTCACTTGTCAATAACAGTCGAAATCTGGCTATCAAACTTTCGGCTATTTTAAAAGACGAAAATGACAAGAAGTTTTTCAGGGAAATTATTCCAACTTACGCCTCATTTTTACAAAAACATTTAAAAGATGAGGAAACCAGCAAACAGCTTTTTGAAGATGTTGATCTCGAAATTGACCATCATAAACACAAGCCAAATCAGGTTAAAAGAATGATGTACCATAAAATTAATTCTTTGTACGAGGCAAAAAAAATTACAGGAGACCAACTTATAACGTTAAACGAAGAATTGCAATCTTTTACAGATATATGTGGTGCTTGCGAGCGAATCAAGAACACTCCTATTCCCTACTCATACAGTGCGTTTATCAAGAAGTTTATCTTTTTTTATACCATGACACTTCCTTTTGGATATTCAGTTAGTCTAGGATATTATGTAGCTCCTGTGGTGGTTTTCATTTTTTATGTATTAGCAAGCTTAGAACTTATTGCCGAAGAAATTGAAGATCCTTTTGGAGATGACGAAAATGATCTGCCAACCAAAAAGATAGCTGAGAACATTAAAAAACATGTTGAAGAACTGATTTAAACTTAAAATAAAAAAGCAAAACAAACACCTGTACAATAAAATTTTAACTTTACAATTCCGTTTTAAACCAGTATACATTAAGCAATACAACTACAGACAATTACAATTTAAGCTATAGTGGAAACGGCAGTTTCTGGATAATTGTACATGCCGGAGTTTGTACGACCAAATAATTTAAAACTGATAAATAAAGAGAGAATTTAAGTTCTCTCTTTATTTAATCTAATTTCATGTCTTTTAAATTTGAAAAATAGTCACGGGCAAAAAACAAAAAAATAGTTTCCAACTCCCGCAATCAATCCTTATATTTACACCTTTATTTAAGAACAATAGCGTTAACATGAAAATATCTTATAACTGGTTAAAACAATTCATTAAAACAGACTGGACATCAGAGCAAACCTCTGAATTACTGACGGATTTAGGTCTTGAAGTCGAAATTGTCGAAAAATATCAATCAGTAAAAGGCGGATTAGAAGGAGTTGTAATAGGACACGTTCTTACTTGCGAAAAACATCCTGATGCAGACAGATTAAAAGTTACCACCTTAGATATTGGTTTAGAAAATCCAATTCAGGTAGTTTGCGGTGCTTCAAATGTTGCAGCAGGACAAAAAGTACCCGTTGCTACTATCGGAACCATTTTATATGATAAAGAAGGCGGAGAATTTACCATTAAAAAAGGTAAAATTCGTGGTCAGGAAAGTCACGGAATGATTTGTGCCGAGGATGAATTAGGTCTTGGATCCGGACATGAAGGAATCATGGTTCTGGACGAAGCTTTAAAACCGGGAACTCCTGCGGCTGATGTTTTTAAAATTGCCAACGATGAAGTTTTTGAAATTGGATTAACCCCCAACCGTGCCGATGCCATGAGCCATTTTGGTACAGCCCGTGATTTAAGAGCCGGAATGCTGCAACGTGGAGTAAACGTAGAATTAATCACACCTTCTGTGAGTAATTTTAGGGTTGACATGCGCACACTGAAAATTGATGTTAGTGTAGAGGAACCTGCATTAGCGCCAAGATATTGTGGTGTAACTATTTCCGGGATTACAGTAGAAGAATCTCCGACATGGCTAAAAGATCGTTTAAAAGCTATTGGATTAACTCCAAAAAATAACATAGTAGACGTTACGAATTATGTTTTACACGAATTAGGACAACCTTTACATGCTTTCGATGCTTCAAAAATCAACGGAAAAGTAATTGTAAAAACACTTCCTGAAGGAACAAAGTTTGTTACTTTGGATGATGTTGAAAGAACGCTACACAAAGAAGATTTAATGATTTGTGACGAAAAAGGACCACTTTGCATTGCCGGTGTCTTTGGCGGAAAAAAATCAGGAGTTTCTGACGGAACTACTTGTATATTTCTGGAAAGTGCTTATTTTGATGCTGTAAGCGTTCGAAAAACAGCAAAAAGACATCAATTGAATACAGATGCTTCGTTCAGGTTCGAAAGAGGAATTGATCCAACTATCACAGAATATGCTTTGAAGCGTGCTGCCCTTTTAATTCAGGAAGTAGCAGGTGGAAAAATCACGTCAGATGTTATAGAAGTATATCCTAAAAAAGTAGAAGATTTTTCTGTTTTACTGAATTTCAGCCATGTATCTAAAATTATCGGACAGGAAATTCCAAAAGATACTATCAAAAAAATATTAGTTTCTCTTGACATTAAAGTAAATAGTGTTTCTGATTCCGGCTTAGGATTAACGATTCCGGCTTATCGGGTTGATGTACAGCGCGAAATAGATGTAATCGAAGAAATTTTAAGAGTTTATGGTTATAACAATATTGAGTTTTCTAAAAAGTTCAACGCAACTGTTTCTAACTCACCAAGAACAGACGATTACAAAGTACAAAATGTAATTGCGTCACAATTGAACTCTCAGGGTTTTCATGAAATGATGGCAAATTCGTTAACAACAGCTGCGTACACAAAATTATCTGCCGTTTTAAAAGAAGAACACAACGTTACAATGCTAAATCCTTTGAGCAGTGATTTATCGACGATGCGCCAATCATTATTATTCTCAGGTTTAGAAGCGATTTCATACAACATTAACCGAAGAAATTCTGATTTGAAATTATTTGAATTTGGAAAAACATACCATAAATACCTAAGCGGATACGAAGAACACAAACATCTTACTTTATTCATATCTGGAAACAGAAATAAAGAAAGCTGGACAAATCCACAAAAAACTACAGATTTCTTTTTATTGAAAGGATATGTAACCGGAGTTTTGAATCGTTTAGGAATTGAAAAAATTTCGAATACACCTTCTCAATCTGATATTTTCTCTGAAGGGACGGCGAAGGTATACAATAATGAGGTTTTGGTCGAAATTGGACTAATTAAAAAATCTATATTAAAACATTTCGGAATTAAACAAGATGTATTTTATGCCGATTTTAAATGGGATTTGATTTTAAAAATCATTACCGGAAAAATAAAATATACTGAAATCCCTAAATACCCTGAAGTTCGCAGGGATTTGGCTTTATTGATTGATGAAAAAACAACTTACGAAAGCATTTATAACCTGGCAAAACAAACAGAGAAAGCGCTCTTAAAAGATGTTAATCTCTTTGACGTTTACGAAGGCAAAAACCTTCCGGAAGGCAAAAAATCATACGCACTGAGCTTTACGATTCAGGACAATACCAAAACGCTTACTGATGGTCAGATTGATAAAATTATGACCAAATTACAGCAAACTTTTGAAACAGAACTTGGAGCAAGTTTAAGATAAGATGATAAAAAAAACACCGGCATTTGCCGGTGTTTTTTTTATACTGAATATTCTAGTTAACCTTTTTAAACAATTTCTTAAACAAATTCACAACAACTAAAACTACAAGTCCTAATACAAGCCCAACAACAAATTCTTTTATAATTGCAGGCATATTAATTTTAGGTGATAAATCATGAAAAAATGGAATGTAATGAACAAAAATACCTCCGGCAACTAATAATAAAGCGATTGTACCAATTACAGTTAAACTTTTTATAACTAACGGCAGTGCTTTAACCAAAATATTACCTATAAATTTTGAAACACTTTTATCTCTTTTACTAAATTTAATCAGCTTATAACCTGCTTCATCCATTCTGACAATAAGAGCTACAATACCATAAACACCAACTGTTGCTACTAAGGCAATTATTGAAGTCACGATAATTTGCTGAGTAATTGGTTTTCCAATTACAGTACCTAAAGCAATAATTACAATCTCTACTGATAATATAAAGTCAGTTACAATTGCTGATTTAATTTTACCTTTTTCAGCTTCCAGAATTTCTTCTTCCGTAAAAGTTTCGCCTGTTATTCCTTCTGAATCTTCATGCGAATGAGGAAATACAAATTCGTAGATTTTTTCAGCTCCTTCGTAAGCCAAAAACAATCCTCCAAGTACAAGAATTACAATAATTGCAAAAGGTAAAAATGCACTTAATAAAAATGCGATTGGCAAAATAATAATTTTGTTAAGAAGCGAACCTTTACTAATTGCCCAAAGCACAGGAAGCTCTCTCGAAGAAGCAAATCCAGAAGCTTTTTCAGCATTTACAGCTAAATCATCACCAAGAATACCGGCAGTTTTCTTTGCTGCAACTTTACTCATTACTGCAACATCATCCATGATTGCTGCTATATCGTCTAATAGTACGAAAAAACCTGATGCCATTATATTTTGTAGTTAAATTTTAATTGTGCGAATCTACTACTTTTTGATTATTTTATCTATAAAATTTTAACTGCATTGTCCTAAAAGGAACCAAAGAATAATAAAAATTATAATTGTTCCGAAACAACCGCCTCCTAATTTTTTCGCACCGTATCCGGCAAGCAATCCTCTAAATAAATTGTTCATGATATATATTTTTAATTGTAAGTAAATTTCAGAACTTAATCCGTAAACGCACTTATAAAACTTTTAAAATAAGTTTCATGATTTACGGATATAGTGAATCAATTCTATTCCGAAAATATTTTAATTACTTTAATACTGGTTAACTTTTACCAATTATGAGGTAATTATCTACATATTAAAAAAATAATTTTACTTCTAACTTGCTTTATCAATGAAAGTTAAAAGCCACAAGTAATTAATAAGCATTTTTTACACAAACAGAAATAGTTTACAAAACTTATTAATCCAGTCAGAAATTTTATTTCAAAAAAATAACAACCAAAAATCCCTATTATGAAAGAAAAAAAAATACTTCATTTTCTACCATTTCTATTTTTTAGCGTCATTATGCTATTTGCAGAAAAATTAAATGCACAAACGAATTTAGCTTTGTTAAATTCGACAAAAATTACTACATCACATGTGTCTCCTTGGGAAAGCCTTAATGCTGTAAATGATGGGTTTTCTCCGATTAGCTCAGAAGACAGAACCAATCCTGTTTATGGAAACTGGGACGGAGAAGCAGCTTACAACACTTATAACTGGATTGAATACGAATGGGATTTTGCCCACGAAATAAATTCTGTTGGAGTCTATTGGTTTACAGATTATGGTGGTATTGGACAACCTACAAATGCGTACATTCAATATTGGAATGGAATTAGTTGGGTAAATGCTGGTAACATTGGATTAGCTTTAAACCAGTTCAATACTATCGAAAATCTAAGCTTTAAATCCAGAAAATTAAGAATCTATATGAAAAGCGCAACAGCAACGGGCGTAACTGAATTTCAAGCTTTTGGTATTCAAACCACTGAATGTAATGCTACTGAAGTTACAGCTAATCTTGTTGTAAATAACGGTCAGGAAAAAAATGTCAATTTTGCTGTAATTTCTTCAGACGATAACATACAATTTAAACCTTCGATAGCTAATATGGAAGTTGGTGCTAAAATGAAATGGTCTGGCCCAAATAACTTTACATCTTTGGATCAAAACATCACTTTGTCTAATTTACAGGAAGTAAATTCAGGAACCTATACGTTCTTATATATCAACAATTGCGGCACCGAAAGTTCTGTAGACTTTTATTTAACCGTTAAAGGAGAAAATAGTAATTTTACTTCATGGCCAGCTTATGACTCAACACTTCATTATGATTTTAAAAGCGATTATCCGGATTTTCCAAAACCATTAAAAAATTTAGAAGAAGACTATCCCGGATATAGCGGATGTAACAGTACTTCGTCAAGAAACTATGGTTCATGGACCTTTGTTAAAGGACCAAATGCCAACCCTTTAGTGACAGATGTTGCTGTAGATGCATTATTAAAACGTTTAGATGGAGATTTTACTTTCCTAAGGGATAATATGGGGTGGCCACCAGACAAATTGTACAGAGCAGGATATCGCAGTTCAGTATACTTATATGGATCTGGATTATGTACCGACACTGCATCGAATACAGATTTAGGAGGATGGCAAAGCGGAGTTGGCACTCCTGATGGTGAAAGTTGGCCAATGGTACTTTTATCTTATTATCCTGTAGCCAGTTTCGACCCTAATACTACTTTTCCCGATGCTCAATATCAAACAGGAGCTTGTACACATGAAGGTATTCATGCTATATACGCATCCTTGCCCGGATGCAGAAAATCAGCCTGGTTTCATGAGGGTTCTAACGTTTGGCTGCAAACTGTTTTGGATATAAAAAAAACAGGCAGCCAGAACTACAGCAATGTTGATTTGGGGTGGTTAAGTGCCGGGTCTGTAATTGCTCCTTTTATTCCAATAGAATGTTACAGCGGATGGCTTCAGGATGGAACCTTTGGAGGCCCTTCTGCTGAAGGTGTAGATTCCGGAGTTCAGAATGAAAATGGCGTTACTTTAAGATTGACCAGAGATATTATTGGCGGCGTTCAATATAGTTCTGTATTTCCAACCTTCTTGGGTGAAATTGTTGGTGAAAAAAGTTTACCATGGATCTGGAATTATTGTGAAGGGCGTGTATTAGAAGGCATAGCAAATGGTAATGGAACCGTTAATGGCATTGGTGACACTAAAATGCGTAAAATGGTTCAGGAATACAGAGCCAGATTAGCATTGGCTGATTTCGGAAAATTCGAGCAGCCAATTTTAAGTTTATACCGCAATAATATGGGACGTGAATTAGGTCCTGAGCAACCGGCTCTTATAAATGTAGAAAAATGGAAAGCAACACCTTACGCTAAAACAACAACAGACGAAAACGGATACTTAATCCCAGAAGAAAAAACCTTACCTGGCTGGTCAGGAGCTAATTTTATTCCGATTCATGTTCAAGGAAATCAGGCTACATTGTTTTTTGAACCATTAGGAAAAAATATGTCAATACAATTATGCTATCGTACCAAAGAAGGAAAAACCATATATTCTCAGCCCGTGTACGCCGGAGATTGCACAATTTCTTTCGATCAGGGTATACCGGCAAATGGGGTTATATTTGCAGTAATCTGTAATTCAGATTATATTTTTAAAGATGAATCTACCCGAAAAACTAAATTTAATTACAAAATTAAACTTGGAGAAGGTGCTATAAGTACAGCCGGAATAGATAAAAATTGGTGGGACTGGAAAGCTGTTATTTCTGAAAATCTTTCTGTAGTTAACAATTCAGGTTCAAATTTTATTATTTATCCAAATCCTACAAATATTTCTTCACTAATTAATATTAAATTACCCAATACCAACTCTGGTACTGTTGGCTTAAAAATAACCAATACTCAGGGACAGGTAATATTCGAAAAAAGAAATTATAATCCTGAAGAACAATATTATACAGGAGGTTTATCACAAGGAGTTTATTTTGTAACTGTAGAAACACAAAATTTCAAACAAACAAAAAAAATTATAGTAAAATAAATAATTCTGCACCTGTAAGATAAAGAAAACACCAACATTGCTGTTGGTGTTTTCTTTATTGAATTAATGTTCATTATGAATGCTCTACTCTTTCTGTTTGATTTCTAAAAACCAATTTACCATCAAAAGCATCAATTAAAATAATACTGTCTGTTGTAATATTTCCTGCCAGAATTTCTTTAGATAACTGATTTAAAACTTCTCTTTGGATTACCCTTTTTACCGGTCTTGCTCCAAATTCCGGATCATACCCTTTATCTGAAAGATATTTGATTCCTTCAGGTGTTGAATCCATTGTAATGCCTTGCAATGCCAGCATTTTGTTAACACTTTTAAGCTGTAAACTCACAATTCTAGAAATATTATCAACTGTTAATGGCGTAAACATTACAATTTCGTCGATACGGTTTATAAATTCCGGACGAACCGTTTGTTTCAATAAACCTAAAACTTCAACCTTTGCAGCTTCAGTTGCCGCTTCGACACTTCCTTTCAAATTTTCAAATTTCTCTTGTATAATCTGACTTCCCATGTTAGAAGTCATGATGATAATCGTGTTTTTAAAATCTGCCAGACGGCCTTTATTATCAGTTAGTCGGCCTTCATCTAAAACCTGCAACAGAATATTGAAAGTATCCGGATGTGCTTTTTCGATCTCGTCTAATAAAATCACAGAATACGGTTTTCTACGTACCGCTTCTGTCAATTGACCACCTTCATCATACCCTACATATCCCGGAGGTGCACCAACTAAACGGCTCACACTGTGACGTTCCTGATACTCACTCATGTCAATACGTGTCATGGCATTTTCATCGTCAAAAAGATATTCGGCCAATGCCTTTGCCAACTCTGTTTTACCAACTCCGGTTGTTCCTAAAAACAAGAACGTTCCAACCGGTTTTTTCATATCCTGCAAACCGGCACGACTTCTTCGAACAGCATCACTAACTGCTTCAATTGCTTCTTCCTGACCAACTACTCTTCTATGCAGCTCCTCTTCAAGATGAAGGAGTTTTTCCCTTTCTGTCTGAAGCATTTTCATTAACGGAATTCCTGTCCATTTTGCTACAACTTCTGCAATATCTTCGCGGGTTACTTCTTCTTTAATCAAAGAATTTCCGGATTGATATTCTTGCAATTGTTTCAATAAAACGTCAAGACGTTCCTGAGCTTCTTTGATCTTTCCATAACGAATTTCAGCCACTTTTCCGTAATCACCTTCTCTTTCAGCACGTTCTGCTTCGTGTTTAAAATCTTCAATTTCTAATTTCACTGCCTGAACTCCATCTACAACATCTTTTTCAGATTTCCATTTGGTATAGATTACATTTCGTTCTTCTTTTAAATTAGCCAGATCCATACGCAGGATTTTAAGCTTAGCTTCTTCTTTTTCACGTTTAATGGCTTCAATTTCAATTTCTAACTGCATTATTTTACGATCTAAAACATCCAGTTCTTCTGGTTTTGAATTGATTTCCATACGCAATTTAGAAGCCGCTTCATCCATCAGATCAATCGCTTTATCCGGTAAAAATCGATTTGTAATATAACGTTGTGAAAGTTCTACAGCTGCTATAATTGCTTCATCTTTAATCTGAACTTTGTGATGCGTTTCATATTTTTCTTTTATTCCACGTAAAATCGAAATCGCACTTTCAGTATCGGGTTCGTCTACTAAAACTTTTTGAAAACGGCGCTCCAAAGCTTTATCTTTTTCAAAATATTTTTGATATTCATCTAATGTCGTTGCCCCAATCGCTCTTAATTCACCACGAGCTAAAGCCGGTTTCAGGATATTAGCCGCATCCATAGCCCCTTCACCGCCGCCTGCGCCTACAAGTGTGTGAATCTCATCGATAAATAAAACGATATCACCTTCGGCAGCCGTTACTTCCTTAACAACAGATTTTAAACGCTCTTCAAATTCTCCTTTGTATTTTGCACCGGCAATAAGCGCTCCCATGTCAAGGGAGAAAACGATTTTGTCTTTTAGGTTTTCTGGCACATCGCCATCAACAATTCTGTGGGCCAAACCCTCTGCAATTGCTGTCTTACCAACACCTGGTTCCCCCACCAGCATTGGATTATTTTTGGTTCTGCGGGTAAGAATTTGTAATACACGACGAATTTCTTCATCACGACCAATAACCGGATCCAATTTGCCTGTACGTGCTAGTTCGTTTAAGTTTTTAGCATATTTATTAAGAGCGTTATAAGTTTCCTCTGCTGAAGCCGAAGTTACTCTTTCGCCCTTTCTAAGTTCTTCAATAGTGGTTTTCAAAGCTTTTCCGGTAACCCCCTGATCTTTTAAAATTTGGGCAACTTTACTTTTTGAGTCAAAAATGGCTAAAATTAAATGTTCGATCGAAACATATTCGTCGCTCATTTTTTGTGCAATAATTTCGGCTTCATTCAAAGCTTTATTCGCATCTCTGGAAAGCAATATATCTCCACCCGAAACTTTTGGAAAACTCTGAATCGTACTATCCAGAACTTGTAAAAACAAAGGCACATTTACGTTGAGTTTCTTCAAAATGAATGGTGCCACATTTTCATCAACCTCAAAAATGGCTTTAAAAATATGTTCGTTTTCTATTTGCTGTTGTCCGTATCGTTGCGCCAATTGTTGAGAAAGCTGTATGGCTTCCTGCGATTTAGTCGTAAATTTATTTATATTCATATCTGTAAGATTTAGGATTGCATTATTATTTTTTAATACTCGATAACATTAAAATTAGAATTTATTGCATTACATTTTAACTTTAAATACCATAACTTTGTTTCCTGTTTCAAAATATATTCCATACTAAAATTACAGACAAAATGACATTTAAAACTACTTTTTAGTTAATTTTAAACGTCAAAAAGTCATAAAACAAGCCAAATATGAGTTTTTTTAATTCAATCTTCGGAAGTTCAGACAATTCAGAAGCACCAAAAAGTAACGTAAACTGGACGGAATTAACAGATATTCTTCAATTACAGGAAGTTGAAGCAATATCAAACGAAAAACCAGTTGTAATTTTCAAACACAGCACACGATGCAGCATTAGCCGAATGGCTTTGAAACAATTTGAAAGAGAATATGATCTTGAAAATGTTGTTAATGCTTACTTTTTAGATTTGATTGCACATCGCGATATTTCAAACGAAATTGCAGACAAATTTAATGTCTATCACGAATCCCCACAATTGATTTTAATCAAAAATGGAAAAGCCGTTTATAATGTTTCACACAGCGATATTGATGCTACAGCGTTAAAAAACAAGATTTAGTTTTCTTCTGTTTAAAATACAATTAAGAAGGCAGAGTTTACATCTCTGCCTTTTTTATTTCCACAAATTGTATTGATTTACCATTATAAATAAATCATAATATCTATTATCGTTGCTACCTTTTTTATAAATTTGACAAAAATTAAATCAATTGAAGAAATTACTCTTTTTCATATCTTTTTGTTTGCTTTTAGGAAGTATTGAAAGCTTATTTGCACAAGCTCCTAAAAAAATAGTAGTTGAAAACTCAGACTTTTCAGATGTCAACGAAGTAGAAATTCCCGGTGCTCTTCTGCTTACCGGAAATGTAAAAATAAATCATGATGGTGTAGTCCTTACTTGCAATAAAGCCTATTTCTTTCAAAAAGAAAATTATATTAAAGCTTTCGGAAACGTGCAACTCGTACAAGGTGATACATTATTCTTAAACAGCAAATATGCTGAATACAGCGGTAACGTAAAAAAAGCTTTCGCAACCGGAAATGCAGTGATGACCTCTCCGGATGCAACTTTACAAACAGACACCATCAATTTTGACCGAAATGTACAGGAAGTTTTTTACAATACTAAAGGTACAATTGTCAACAAAGACAATACTTTAGTAAGTAAATCCGGAAGATATTACGTAGCTCAGAAAAAATTTCAGTTTTTAACGGAAGTAACGCTTACAAACCCGAAATATGTTATGAAATCTAATCACTTAGATTATTACAGCAACTCCGGGCACTCTTATTTATTTGGTCCATCAACCATTACAAGTAAAACAAATTATATTTATACCGAAAATGGTTTTTATGACACCAAGAAAAACCTGGCACATTTCCTTCGAAAATCGTACATAAAATACAATGACCGGCGAATAGAAGGCGACAGCCTATTCTATAATCGAAATACCGAATTTGCTTCCGCAACACGAAACGTAAAAATTACAGATTCTATCAACAAAGGAATCGTAAAAGGTCATTACGCCGAATTATATAAACTAAAAGATTCTATGTATGTAACTAAAAGAGCGGTTGCTATAAATCTGGTTGAAAAAGATTCAGTTTATATACACGGTAAAAAATTAATGGTTACCGGAAAAGAAGGTGAAAGAATTATCAGAGCCTTTAAGAATGTTCGTTTTTACAAAATCGATATGAGCGGAAAATGTGATTCGCTTCATTCAAACAGTAAAACTGCGCTCACAAAATTAATAGGAAACCCAATTTTATGGAGTGAAGAAAATCAAATTACGGGTGATATTATGCATTTAATTGGAAACAATACTACCCGAAAAATAGACTCGCTAAAAGTACTCAACAATACTTTTATCATCTCAAAGGACACCCTCGGCACAGGGTATAATCAGGTCAAAGGGCTCAATTTATTTGGGAAATTCAAAGATGGAAAATTACATTATGTAGATGTAATAAAAAACACAGAAGCTATTTACTATGCCCGAAATGATGCCAATGAATTAGTAGGAATCAATAAAAACGTAAGTAGTAAAATCAATCTGATTATAGAAAACAATGCTATTGAAAACATTACTTTTTTCAATAATGTTAATGGAAATCTTTACCCTGAAGCCGAGTTGCCAGAAAATGACCGTAAACTAAGAGGTTTTGTCTGGCGTGGAGATGAGAGAATAAAATCAAAAGATGATATTTTTCCTCCTGAAGAAAACGAACTCAACGATAAATTAATCAAAGAAGGAAAAGCTGAAGAAGCCAAACCAAATGTTCCGATGAAAGTCAGGAAGGAAACATTAAATTACGACAAAAAGAAACCTGCTGCAAAAAACGGTACAATGCCAGGCGTAAAAACTAAAAAATAATTCAGATTACAGTTTTCGATATAATAAATTTTCCGTCACTATGCTTAAAGATGTCGATATACCTTTTTAGAATTGGCAAAAACTAACATAAGCTTAAAATTTAAAACTCAGAACCTTAGTATCTTTGCTACTTAGAACCTCAAAAAATGAATCCAGATTTTATAAAATATCAGGCACAAACTTCACCATACCCACTTGGAATGGAAGTTTCACACGCATTTGGTTCTTATATTTACGATGCCAACAATAAAAAATATTTAGATTTTGTTGCTGGAGTCTCTGCTTGTACACTTGGACATGTACACCCAAGAGTCAATAAGGCAATAAAAGATCAACTGGATAAATATTCACACGTAATGGTTTACGGAGAATATTCACAAAGCCCAGCCGTTCAATATTGCAAATTAATAGCTTCACTCCTGCCCAAATCTTTAAACAAAACCTATTTAGTCAACTCAGGTACAGAAGCAATCGAAGGCGCCCTTAAATTAGCCAAACGTTCAACAGGACGCAGTCAATTAATTTCCTGTCATAACGCATACCACGGAAACACCATGGGCTCTATGAGTGTTATGGGATTCGAAGAACGCAAACAAGCCTTTCGTCCATTACTTCCGGATGTTGATTTTATCACTTTCAATAACGAAGAAGATTTACAAAAAATAACTACACGAACAGCTGCAATTTTACTTGAAACCATTCAGGGAGGAGCTGGTTTTATTGAACCAAAAGACAACTTTCTGCAAAAAGTACGCAAACGATGTGACGAAGTAGGTGCTATGATGATTGTAGACGAAATTCAGCCTGGTTTTGGCCGCACCGGAAAATTATTCGGTTTCCAAAACTACGATGTCGTTCCGGATATTGTTGTAATGGGAAAAGGAATGGGTGGCGGAATGCCGGTAGGAGCTTTTACAGCATCTGCAGAAAAAATGAATCTCTTAACTGAGAACCCAAAATTAGGACATATAACCACATTTGGAGGTCATCCTGTCATTGCGTCAGCCTGTTTAGCGACTTTACAGGAATTAACTGAAACTAATCTGATGCAGGAAACTTTAGAAAAGGAAAAACTCTTCAGATCACTTTTGGTACACCCTTTGATAAAAGAAATTAGAGGAAAAGGATTAATGCTTGCACCAATGACTGAAAGTCCGGAAATAACCAATCAGGTAATTTTAAACTGTCAGGAAAAAGGACTCATCTTATTCTGGTTATTATTTGAAGGATGTGCCATAAGAATAACACCGCCATTAACTATTTCTGAAGAAGAAATAAAAGAAGGATGTGCTGTAATTCTCGAAGTTATGGATGAAATTTTAAAAAAAGAACAAAAAGCATAATCAGGAGCTATTTCCAGCACACGAGGCAAAGACGAACTGTCGAAGCAATACACTATATCTTTTATTTTTTAAAGAAAAAAAACAAAAGGATGTCGTTCCTATCTGAGCCAGGCCGCTGAATTAAAAATAAAAACCAGAATATCAAACAAATAATCTTTTATAAATCAAAAGATTAAAACAAAAAACAGAACATAAATTCTGTCCATATTGTTAATTAAATTGTTCAAAACAATAAATTTCCTTATCTCACAAAATAATATGGTTACCTAAATTTATAACAGGCTAATTTCAAAAATACAAAGTATGCAATTAAGCAACGAAGAAGAAGATTATAACCTATCCCTATCCAAATTTGAGTCGATGTTAAAAACAAACAAAGTACTCTTTTTTGATTCTGAAGAATTCGAAGAAATTATTCTTCATTATTTAGATATAGGTAAGGCTAATTTAGCAAAAAAGGCCTTAAAACTTGCATTAGACCAACATCCAAAATCTACAGGCTTAAAATTAGTACAAGTAGAAATGCTGGTTTACGACGATAAACTGGACATCGCCGAGAAACTTTTAAATGAGTTATATGCAATCGAACCTAACAACGAGGAAATTTACATCCAGAAAGCCAATATTTGTTCCAAAAGAGATCAGCACGAAAAAGCAGTAGAATTACTTAAAATTGCCCTGCAATACACAGACGATTTTGCTGATGTTTACAACTTAATCGGAATGGAATATCTTTTTATGGATAATCTCGAGATGGCAAAAGAAAGCTTCATCAAATGTCTTGAAGAAGATTTAGAAGATCAGTCTGCCTTATACAATGTGGTGTATTGTTTTGAGTTTTTAGATCAAAATCAGGAAGCCATTCTATATCTTAATGATTACATTAATAAAAACCCATATAGCGAAATTGCCTGGCATCAGCTAGGGCGCTTACATTATGGCGTAAAAGAATATGAAAATGCCATTCGCGCTTTTGACTATGCAACTCTAATCGATGAAGAATTTCTGGGAGCATTCATGGAAAAAGCAAAAGCTTACGAACGCCTCAAAAAATATACTGAAGCAATTGAAAGCTATAACCGTACCATTGAATTAGATGATGCAACTTCATATGCTTTATTGCGAATTGGTAAATGTTATGAAAAAATAGGAAATACTGTTTTAGCTCTAAAATATTACAACCAAACGGTTCATGAAGACCCCCTTCTTGACAAAGGATGGATTGCTATTACTGATTTTTATGTTCGCCAGAAAAACTTTCAAAAAGCTTTATTTTTCGTCAATAAAGCATTAGCAATTGACAATCAGAATCGTTTGTATTGGAAACGCTATGCTACAATCAATAAACAAATGAACTTTTTTGAAGAAGCAGAGTTTGGTTATAGAAAAGCAGTAGAATTTGGTGATTACGCATTAGATACCTGGTTATTTTGGGTGGATATCCTTCAGTTTTTAGGCGAATTTGACAGTGCAATACAAACATTATTGCAGGCTTCCGAATATTTTCCGGAAGAAAACGAAATTGAATACCGTTTAGCAGGATTGTATTTTATGATTCAGGACAATACAAAAGCTAAATTTCATTTAAGTAATGGCTTGCGTTTAAACTTTGATAATTATATTTTAATTGAAGACTTGTTCCCGGTAGTGTGGACAAAAAAAATGGTAAAAAATTACATTGAAAAACATAGAAAAGAATAATGATTGATATTTTAAGAAGACGTTTTGGCTTATTAGGCCGCAATATTAGTTACTCCTTTTCAAAAGGATATTTTACAGAAAAATTTAGTGATGAAGTTTTTACAGGTAACACTTACGAAAATTTCGACATTTCTGAAATCAGTCATTTTACTGGATTAATTAAAAATAATCCAGATCTGAAAGGCCTAAACGTTACCATTCCATACAAAGAGCAAGTCATTCCTTTTCTGGACAAACTTTCAAAAAAAGCAACCTTAATTGGTGCTGTAAATACAATAAAATTTACCAAAAGCGGAAAATTAAAAGGATTTAACACCGATTATTACGGTTTTAAAAAATCCTTAAAGCCATTATTAGAACCGCATCATAAAAAAGCCCTTATTTTAGGAACTGGAGGAGCATCAAAAGGAGTTGCTTTTGCACTTGATGAACTCGGCATTCCCTATACTTTTGTTTCAAGAGAGGCTAAAGAAAATATTATTGATTATAATTTAATTAATGCCACAACTTTTGACAATTTTCAAATCATAATAAACTGCACTCCAGTTGGAACAAGTCCAAACATTGAGGCCTCTCCTGACCTTCCCTATGAGTTTTTTACAGACAAGCATATCGCTTATGATTTAATTTACAATCCTGCCGAAACTCAATTCTTAAAGAATGCTAAAGAAAGAGGAGCCATAATAAAAAATGGTCTTGATATGCTTATTTTTCAGGCGGAAAAAGCATGGAAAATCTGGAACAAATAATTCTAAAAAAAATAATTTGAGGCTGTATTTAAAATGCAGCCTTTTTTATTGTTATTTAATTTGTAAAACCAATCTGCAAAGCACGGTGAAAAAATTAATTTTACACCCATAAATTGCATCTTAAAACACAAATAAGCAGTATTTTTAATCCAAAAAATACATAAACAAATGATTTATTTTGTATTTAGAAACACCTTTACTATCTTTCGCAATGTTTAAAATATAAACCTTATACATTTAAAAATGTTAGAAGAAAAGAATGATAACCTGCATGAAGCAGATGGAAAATCAGGAATCGGCCTAAACGATTCTTCACCCGATGATGCAATTGAAACATCAATTTCTGAAACAACAACAGAAAATGAAACTTCACTTCCTGAAAGTGAAGTAGAAAATATTGAAGCCGAAGAAGCAGATCATCAGGAAGCATTAGATGCAATAACAAATTCCAATGCTGAAGAAAGCGAAGACGAAACACTAAAAGAACGTCATGCTATTCCTATGCAGGATTACGATACCTTTTCGTTAGATGCACTTGTCGATGAATTAAAAAGGCTTGTAAATACAGACAAAGTAATGTCTGTAAAAGACCATATTGAAGAAATTAAAAAATCATTTTCACTCCAATTTAATCATCTTATTGAAGAGAAAAGAGAAGAGTTCAATGCTTCAAACCAGGATCCTAATGAAGAATTTCAATATCATTCTCCACTTAAGTCTAAATTTGATGAATATTATAGCATCTTTAGGGAAAAAAGAAATGCTCATTTTAAACATCTGCAAACTAACTTAAAATTAAATTTAGAAAATCGGCTTACTATAGTTGAAGAACTAAAAGAGCTTATAAATCCACAAGAAAATATCAAAGATACTCTTAAACATTTTAATGAATTAAGAGAAAGATGGAAAAATGCGGGAGCAATTCCTAAAGATAAATACAATCACGTATGGAATAATTACCACTTTCATGTTGAGAATTTTTATGATTATTTACATTTAGATCGTGAAGCAAGAGATTTAGATTTCAAATACAATTTAGAACAAAAACAAAAAATAATTGCTCGTGTTGAAGAATTGGCAAATGAAACCGACATCAGCAAAGCATTTAGAGAGCTACAGGATTTACATAGAATCTGGAAAGAAGATATTGGTCCCGTATCCAAAGAACATCGTGACACAATCTGGAATAAATTTAGTGAGTTAACTAAAAAAATTCATGATAAAAGAGAACTGTTATTTGAAAGTCAAAGAGCCAATGAACAGCAAAATCTCGAAATTAAAAAAGAAATTATTGCTACAATCGAAGTTTTAGCCACTGAAAAAGTAGGCTCTCATTCACAATGGCTCGTACAAATACAAAAAGTTGAAGCACTTAGGAATGATTTTTTTGCTGCCGGAAAAGTACCTGCCGAAGTAAACGAACAGACCTGGGCTGCATTTAAAACCGCTGTTAGAAACTTTAATTCTTTCAAAAACTCATTTTATAAAGACATAAAAAAAGACCAGAACGATAATTTAAACAAAAAAATGGCTCTTGTTGCAAAAGCTAAAGAATTACAAGAAAGTACTGACTTTAGTGCAACTACACCAATTATGAAACAAATCCAAGAAGAGTGGAAACAAATTGGTCACGTTCCTAAAAAATATTCTGATAAAATCTGGAAAGAATTCAAAGATGCCTGCAACCATTATTTTGATAAATTAAAAGAACACAAATCTGAAGAGAATAGTGATGAAGTAGCAGCTTTTGACAATAAAAAAGCCTACTTAGATACGCTAAGAGAGTTTCAGCTAATCGGAGACCACAAAACTGATTTAGATGCCATTAAAGCACATATTGAAACATGGAAAGGTTTTGGTAAAGTTCCTTTTTCCAGACGCCATATTGAGGGTAAGTTTAATAAAATCTTAGATGCACTTTTTGAAAAATTAAGTCTAAGTAAAAAAGACACTGAAATGATGCGTTTTTCTAACAGAATTGATTCTTTATCCGAGAGTAACGATACTCGCAAATTAGATAATGAAAAGATTTTCATTATGAGAAAAATAGAAGAAGTTCAAAACGAAATTTTTCAATTAGAGAACAACATTCAATTCTTCACCAATACAAAAAATGCAAAAAAAGAAAACTCTATAGTTCTTGAAGTTCGTAAAAACATTGCTATTCACAAAGAAAGTCTGGAAGTATGGAAAGATAAACTGAAACAATTGCGCAATCTAAATCAACAATAATAACATAATTAGATTTAAAATTTTAAAGGGCGTAATGGAAAATTCCATTACACCCTTTTTTTTTATTTTTCAATAACAAATTCATAAGGCAAAACTGTAAAAAATTAATTACATTTGATTGACACATGATCGATTGATAATCAAACTAATAAAAAATTAAATTACTAACTATAATAAGAACGGAAAATGAAATTCACAAGAAAAGCTAATGCCAACTGGAAAGGAACCGGTATGGAAGGAACCGGAACCATCAGTACACAAAGTACAACTTTGAATAATGCACAATTATCTTTTAAAACAAGATTTGCTGATGGCGTAGGAACCAATCCCGAAGAACTTATTGCAGCTGCCCATTCAGGTTGTTTTACAATGCAATTAAGCTTCTTATTAAACGAAGGTGGATTTGTTGCTGACGATTTATCAACAGAAGCCACAGTTACTTTTGAAGACGGTACAATTACCTTAATTCATTTAGAACTAAAGGGAAAAGTGCCTTCTATAACAGCAGAAAAATTTGCAGAAATTGCAACTAAAGCAAAAGAAATTTGCCCAATTTCAAAATTATTAAAAACCGAAATTACATTGGGTATTAATTTAATTTAAAAATTCTAAATTTAGGCTCTCTATTTTCAATCCATAAAAAAAGCTCCTATATACTCGGAGCTTTTTTTATTTATTTAAGATACTGCTTTACTTTTAACAACTAATCTGAAACCTTCACCGTGAATATTTAAAATTTCTACATCCTCATCGGCTTTTAAATACTTTCTCAGTTTTGCAATGTAAACATCCATACTTCTTGAAGTAAAATAGTTATCATCTCTCCAGATTTTTGTCAACGCTAACTCTCTTGGCATTAAGTCATTTTCGTGCAAAATAAGCATTTTAAGCAATTCATTTTCTTTTGGAGATAATTTTATTGGTTCATCGTTTTCAAATGTCAAAAATCTTAATTTTGAATTTAAATGGAATTTGCCAATATTAAATTCAAACTGAACTTGTTCTGCTTTTGTATCAGATGATTTTCTTTGAATAATGGCTTTAATTTTCATCAATAAAACTTCCGAATCAAACGGTTTATTGAGATAGTCATCCGCTCCTGCTTTATATCCTTTTAAAACATCCTCTTTCATTGATTTTGCTGTTAAAAAAATAATCGGCACTTCACTATTTTTTTCTCTGATTTCTTTTGCTAAAGTATAACCATCCTTGTAGGGCATCATAACATCAAGAATGCATAAATCATAAACATCCTTCTTGAATTTTTCGAAACCTTCCATACCATTTTTTGCAAGAGTAACTTCAAAGTCATTCAGCATCAAATAATCTTTAAGAACTGCACCAAAATTAAGGTCATCTTCTACTAAAAGTATTCTTTTATTAATATTTTCCATATTTTAATTTATTAGTGGTATTTTTATTATGAAGGTACTACCTTTTCCCTTTTCACTCTCTACATAAACCTGACCATTATGGTCCTCTACAATTCTTTTTACATAAGCAAGTCCTAAACCATGTCCTTTTACATTATGCAAATCGCCTGTATGTTCTCTGTAAAATTTCTCAAAAACTCTTTTTTGAGCGGTTTTACTCATACCTAAACCGTTATCTTTTATTTTTATGAGAATAACATCCTTGACATTCTCAGTAAATACTTCTATTTCCGGAACATCCGGGGAATATTTTATAGCATTTTCTAAAATATTGACCAGAACATTTGTAAAATGCACTTCATTAACCAGACAAGTTGTTCTTGCTGCATTAAAATGTTTTACAATTGTACCTTGCTTGTCTTCTAAAATTAAATTAACATGCTCAATTGCATCTTCAATAACATCATGAATTACAGTAGGCTCTTTACTTATATCCAATTCTTTTTTCTCTAATTTGGAAATTCGAAGTACGTTTTCAACCTGAGCATGCATTCTTTTGTTTTCATCCCTAATCATCTGCAGATAACGAAATACCTTCTCTTTATCTTCTATAATTTTCGGATTTCTAATTGCATCAAGAGCTAAATTTATGGTAGCAATTGGAGTTTTAAACTCATGCGTCATATTATTTATAAAATCTGTTTTAATCTCAGATATTTGCTTTTGACGTATTAACTGATTTAGAGCACTTGTATAAGCAATTATAATAATTAATGTAAAAATTATAGACAGTATCGTAATACTTACCAACTGTGACAATAAAAACTTCTTTTTATATGGAAAAGTAACCAATAATTCATACTTACTATTACCTTCATTATCTGTAAAGACCGGAATATTGTAAGTAGCATCCTTATCATAGTGAAACCCTTCCGATTTTATTTTTGTAGGAACACTACTACTATAAATTCCAAATTCTAGTTTAGTTTTTATACCATGTTCTTTAAGTTCTTTCTTCAAAAGAGATTGCAATTTCTCTTTTGTAATTCTTTCCTCTATTGGCAGTATTGAAGCATAATCCCTATATGTAATTTTTAACTGCGCTTTATTTAAAATATCTAAGCTTCCTTCTTTTTCATCTCTTAAATCCGGAATTGTACTTTGATTTAAATCTAAATTATCAATAGTGTTATTACTATTATAAACCTCCGTTAATCTTTTGGAACTAAAACTTTTAAATCCATCAGATCCAAATTTTTTATTAAATAGCGATCCATTAATATCGTAATTCTCAGAAGTGATACTGTTTTTATAGACAATTGTTTTATTTGTTTTTGTATTTCTTTGAACAAATAAAATTTCCAGCAAATCTTCCTTTTGCGGAATTTTTCCAGTGCTGTCTTTTATATGATTAATTTTATCTCGAAAACTATATTCTTCCTGTTGTGCAAGTTTATCTGACACATCACTAATTGCCTGGGTTACGTGATATTTAAACTGTTCGTCATTGTTTTCTAATGAAGAATTAAACCAATACACCTGAACCAGAATTATCCCAATTAAGGACAAACTCATTAGCAAAACAAGAATTCTAAAAAATAATTTATTCATCGAGACAAAATTAATATTTTAACAATATACTAAATAATACATTAACCAAATATTAACATTTAAGACTGATTTTGTTTAATATTTAAAATTTTAAGAATTTTAACAACTTCTTCTTTTGCCATTTTAAGATTATCATTAAAAATAACAAAATTACTTTTAGCAATACGTTCTTCTTCTTTCCATTGCATTTTCATCCTGCTCAAAACCTGTTCCTTACTTGTTTTATCCCGTTTTATGACTCTTTCAATTCTTACTTCTTCAGGAGCCGTCACAGTTATAACAATGTCACAATCTTTATATCTGCCGCTTTCAAATAAAATTGCCGCCTCATAAACTATATAGTCATAGTTTTGTTTTTTTTGTAACCATGATTCGAAATCTTTTTTAACAGCCGGGTGTATAATAGTATTTAACTGATTGAGTTTTTCACTATCATTAAAAACAATTTCTGCTAATTTCGCTCTGTTAAGAACTTCATTTTCAAATACTACACCACCAAATACCGTTTTAATTTGCTCAATTATGTATTGCGATTGCATTATTTTTTTTGCCTCATCATCAGCAATATAAACAGGGACACCCTTTTCTTCAAAATAATTTGCAATGGTTGTTTTTCCGCTACCTATACCACCGGTCAAGCCAATAATTTTTGTCATATTATATTTTAAAAAACATACGTGGAAAAGCTTCCTGTGGCTTTCTCTTCAATAAAATAATTTTTACAAAAGATTCTAAAAAACCTGTTCCATAACCATAAAATTGCTTCCAAACAGCGATTACAGAAAGATATCCAATTTTGATGCTTTTATTTTTAACACTAGCTGTAAGAAAAATTATAACGAAATATACAAAATATATTTGTAATAAAAGGTCAAAATTAAAAATTAACAGTAAAAAAGCTAATAATAATCCTGACATGAAGAATGTAGGAAAGAAAAAAGTTAATTTATTATGTTCAGGATACCAGCTATTTAATATTGGTCTTGCTTTTCCAAATTTATTTACCTGAATAGAAAATTTCTCCCAATCAATTCTACGTTTATGATAAACAAATGCATCAGGGAACAATCTCGTTTCAAAACCCAAGTTCCATAATCTAATAGATAAATCCGGATCTTCTCCTGGATGAATGTTTCCAAACCCTTTTGATGCCTCAAAAGCTTTTTTGGAAATTCCCATATTAAAACTTCTTGGCTGAAATTTTCCAATTTTCTCCGAACCTCCACGGATTCCGCCTGTTGTAAGAAAAGAAGTCATTGCAAAGTTTATTGCTTTTTGTATATCCGAAAAGCTATCTAAAGCTTTATCCGGACCGCCAAAACAATCAACATATTCTCTATCTAATTCTTTTCGGACTTCCGTTAAATAATTAGACGGAATTATACAATCTGAATCAAAAATGATAAAGTAATTGCCTACTGCTTTTATCATTCCGAAATTCCTTGAATCTCCAGGCCCTGAGTTTGGTTTAAAATAATAGGATATATTTAGTTTTCCCTGATAACTCTTTACGACTTCTTTACATGGAATGGATGACCCATCTTCAACAAGAACAATTTCAAAAGCCTCATTATAATCAGATTTTGATAAACTTTCGAGAAGTTCATCAACTTCATCCGGACGATTAAACACGGGTATAATTAGAGAAAAAACCATAGTAGAATATGCAGTATTTAAGCTGTAATTTTTAAAATTCAAATTTTGTGCAAAGATATGTTAAATTCACAAAAAAACCATCAACTTTTGGTTGATGGTTTGATTTATAAATTCTTAATTTTTAGTTGATACTTTCTATTTCAACAACTTCATTTACTTCTGCCTCATAATCCACTCCGGAAAATTCAAATCCAAAAAGATTTAAAAAGTCATTTTTATATCCAGCCAAATCACCAATTTCAGACAAGTTTTCAGTTGTAGCCTCAATCCACAATTTAGCAACCTTCTCCTGAACGTCATCACGCATCTCCCAGTCATCAATTCTGATTCTTCCCTTCTCATCAACAGGAACTTCAGAACCGCTATATAATCTGTCATGAAATAAGCGTTGAATTTGTTCGATACAACCTTCATGTATTCCTTCTTCTTTCATAATTTTATATAAAAGAGAAATATATAAAGGAATAACAGGAATTGCAGAACTCGCCTGCGTTACCAATGCTTTATTTACAGAAACATAAGCCTTACCTCCTATTGATTTTAAACTATCTGTAATAGTAAATGCTGTAGCCTCTAAATCATCTTTGGCACGTCCAATTGTACCTTTACGATAAACTGCTTCAGTCAAAGATGGACCAATGTATGAATAAGCAACCGTTGTAGCACCTTCCGCCAATAAATTTTCATTTTTTAAAGCATCAATCCACATAGCCCAGTCTTCACCTCCCATTACAGCAACAGTATTATCAATGTCTTCATCATTAGCCGGAGCTATTGAAACTTCGGATACTTTTCCTGTATGAAAGTCAACAGTTTTATTGGTAAAAGTCTGTCCAATAGGCTTCAATGTAGAACGGTGTAAAACTCCTGTATTTGGATTTGTACGTACAGGCGATGCCAAACTATAAATTACAAGATCTACCTGACCTAAATCGGCTTTAATTAAATCCAAAGCTTCTCTTTTTATTTCGTTTGAAAAAGCATCTCCATTGATACTTTTTGCATATAATCCTGCTTTATGTGCTTCAGATTCAAAAGCCGCAGAGTTGTACCAGCCTGGCGAAGCGGTTTTTCCTTCAACTGGCGGTTTTTCAAAGAAAACTCCAATTGTAGCTGCATCAGATCCAAAAGCACTTGTAATTCTTGAAGCTAAACCAAAACCTGTTGAAGCACCAATTACCAATACTTTTTTAGCTCCTGCAATAGGACCTTTTGATTTTATATATTCAATTTGATTTTTAACATTCTGCTCTGCTCCCTTTGGGTGGGCTGTCAAGCAAATAAAGCCTCTCATTCTAGGTTCTATAATCATATTTTTATTGTTTATTCGTTGATTTGGCAAACTGGGTGACTGTTATTCTTTTATTCTTTTTAGATGACAAATATAAAGCATTTCTTTAGTTCAACAAGGCTTTAGCGTGATTTAAAGCTGAATCAGAAACCACCGCTCCGGATAGCATTTGAGCAATTTCCATAACTCTTTCGTCCTGAGATAAAAGCTTTAATTCTGATTGCGTATCATCATTTGTTGTAGATTTAAACACTTTAAAATGAGAATCACCTTTCGCAGCAATTTGTGGTAAATGTGTAATTGCAAATATTTGCATTTTTGCACTCATCTCTTTCATAATCTCTCCCATTCTAATAGCAATTTCTCCGGAAACACCGGTGTCAATTTCATCAAAAATCAAAGTCGGTAATTTAGAATACTGAGCTAAAATTGCTTTAACTGCTAACATTATACGCGACATTTCACCTCCAGAAGCAACTTTTTTCAGCAAGCCAAAATCAGCTCCTTTATTAGCCGAAAACAAAAACTGCAATTCATCTTTACCATTTTGAAAATAGGTTTCGGATGACAGTAGTTCCATTTTAAATCTGGCATTCGGCATTCCTAACGTTTCCAATATTCCAATTAACTGATTTGATAAAACCGGGATTGCACTTTCTCTATTCTGATGAATTTTAGCCGAAAGCATATCCAATTCTTCTGTTTTTTGTTCTATAGATTTAACCAAAATAGCGATTTCCTCTTCAATATTACCTAATTCTAAAACTGAATTTTCCAGACTGATCTGAATTTGTAGTAATTCATCAACAGTTACTACCTGATGTTTTTTCTGCAAATTATAAATCAGCTGCAATTTCTGATTGGTTAATTCTAACTTCTCAGGATCGTTTAATAATTTTTCAGAAGCATTTTGCAACTCTCTCGAAATATCATCAAATTCAATTGTTACACTTGTAATTCTTTCAAACAGATTTTGATATTCTGGTGAAAAAATTGCGATTTTTTGCAGCAAAACTTTAATTTCATTCAGGTTGTGAAAAACACCAAATTGTTCTTCATTACCGATTAGCAATGATTTATCAATCGATTCTTTAATAATCTCAACATTATTTAGCTTTTCAAAATCAGCTTCCAGTTCTTCCTGCTCTCCTGATTTTAATTTTGCAGCAACCAATTCATTCAATAAAAAAGTATTGTATTCCTGTTCCTTACCTGCATCGCTTTGTTTTTTAAGCAATGCATTTAATTTTGATTTTTCAGATTTATATAATCTTAAAAGCTTTTTATAGGAATCAATACTACCTGAATTATTTGCAATTGCATCAATTATTTTAAATTGCACATTTTCATCTGAAAGTTCCTGAGTTTGCTGTTGTGAGTGAATGTCAATCAAAAAAAAGCTTAAATCTTGTAATTCCTGAAGATTTACCGGACTATCATTTATAAAAGCTCGTGATTTACCCGAAGGCAGGATTTCTCGTCTTATGATAGTTTCATCTTCATAATCCAAATCATTTGCTTCAAAAAACTCTTTTAAATTATATTTAGAAATTTCAAAATGCGCTTCAATTATACACTTTTCTTCTTTATTTTTAAGAGATGTTAAATCCGCTCTTTTTCCTAAAACTAAACCTAATGCGCCTAATATAATTGATTTACCAGCACCTGTTTCTCCTGTAATTATAGAAAAACCTTTAGAAAAATCTATAGTTAGTTTTTCAATTAATGCATAGTTTTTAATTGATAATAAAGTAATCATATAGCTTTAAAAGTAAAATTAATGAAGAGGTAGATTGGCAAAAATTGAATTAATATTTAATTTCTGACCATTTTGTTGAATTTAACGGTGAAACCTTATTCAAAGTCTCTGTTAAGTCTGTAACTGCAATGCTTGGCCCTCCCGAAAAAATAGACACAATTTCATCTGATTTTGCATCGAAAAACACTCTAGTTAAAAAAGCGTTTGGCTTAACCGAATTCAATTTTGCTATATTCATTAATGAAGATTTTATTTTTTCTTTTGCACCTTTCAAATCCTGACTCATTATATCCAGACCAGCATGATACCCAAAAGTGGTTTGTCGCAAATCAGAATAAGTTGGAGCAATCATATCATTTATCAAAAAGTAGCGATTCTGAACTCCATCAGCCTGAGTCCATCCTTTAGAACCACCTTGTTGAGCAATATTTGCAATATTTTGGGCTGTTTCAAAATAAGGGCTTCCGCCTGCAAGCTGAAATGTATCTGAATCTATACCTAAAATCATATAACTGTAAAATGATATCACAGATACTAAATTAGATTCAAATGTAGTAGGATTATATAATAAGGGTTCAAATTCTGTATACCTGAAATTAAAATCCTTATCGTTAAAATTAAATACAGGTGAAGAATACGTTGAATTGTAAATTAATCTTGAAGACTGTATTTGTATAGTACCTGAAAACTGGTCGGAACTATGAGAAAAAAGAGTTATGTAGATTGAACAATTAATACGCTCATTTTGCTTAAGCACAGAACCAGTCCAATCTGTTTTGTTTACAAACTCAGACAATGATGTCTGAAGTGTTTTATAAACTTGTTGATTAGGATTTGGTAATCTTTCGCTATTTATTGTAACCGTACAATTTAACTGTTGAGCCTGTGCAAAACCAAAAAACAAAAACGTTAAAAAAGTAACTAATTTACACATAAAAATGTTCTATAACTTTGTTTAAAATATCAACTGCAACAGATTCTTTTGACTTTAAGTCCATTGGTTCAATTTTAAATTCTTTGTCTATAAAAGTAACTTTATTTGTTGGTTTTTGAAAACCCGCTCCTTTATCCTGTAATGAATTTAAAACAATCAAATCTAAGTTTTTTTTCTGAATTTTCAACTTCGCATTTTCAATTTCATTTTCAGTTTCCAAAGCAAAACCAATTAAAAATTGATTTCTTTTGATTTTTCCTAACGATAATAATATATCTTTTGTCTTTTCAAGTTCAATTGAAAACTCATCAGTGGCTTTCTTAATTTTCTGAACAGCAATTACTTTTGGCTTATAATCTGCTACTGCTGCTGCTGCAATAGCCACATCTACATCATTAAAATACAAATGGCAGGCATCGTACATTTCTTGTGCAGAAATCACATTAACAACATTGATGAGAGAATTTTTTATATTTAAACTTGTAGGGCCAGAAACTAATATGACCGAAGCCCCTAAATTGGCTGCTGCACTTGCAATATCAAACCCCATTTTTCCTGAAGAATGATTTCCTATAAAACGCACAGGATCTATTGCTTCGTATGTTGGGCCTGCAGTAATTAGAATTTTTTTTCCTTTTAAAGGTAATTTACTTTCAAGATCAGCTTCTAAAAAAGTAATTATGTTTTCTGGTTCTGCCATTCTGCCTTCTCCAGATAAACCACTTGCCAATTCACCATTTTCTGCTGGAATCATTACGTTCCCAAATTGTTTTAAAGCACTAAAACTTGAGATTGTAGAAGAATGTTTGTACATATCCAAATCCATTGCCGGAGCAAAATAAACAGGACATTTAGCAGATAAATAAGTAGCAATGAGAAAATTATCACAGTTCCCGGTAGCCATCTTAGATAATGTATTTGCAGTTGCCGGGGCAATTAACATTAAATCCGCCCAAAGACCTAGTTCTACATGATTATTCCAAATAGCATCTTGATCATCCTGATTAAAAAAACTGGAGTGTACAGGATTTTTTGACAATGTAGATAATGTAAGTGGAGTTACAAAATCCTTAGAAGCAGGTGTCATGATCACCTGGACATGTGCACCTGCTTTTATAAAGAGTCGTACTAATGAGGCTGTTTTATACGCTGCAATTCCACCGGAAACACCCAGTAAAATTTTTTTTCCGTTTAAAACTGACATTGTACTATTATTTGTTTGAACCTCTGTGGTATGTTTTACCGTCTAACCATTCCTGAACAGCTAAAGCGTGTGGTTTAGGTAATTTTTCATAAAATTTAGAAACCTCAATTTGTTCTTTATTTTCAAAAACTTCCTCAAGACTGTCATTGTAAGTTGCAAACTCTTCTAATTTTTCAGTTAATTCTTTTTTAATTTCAGAATTAATTTGGTTTGCTCTTTTAGCCATAATGGTAATTGCCTCATACACATTTCCTGTTGGCTCTTCAATAACTGTTTTATTGTAAGTTATTGTATTTACAGGAGCATTCGTCTTTTTTAAATCCATGACTTTTATTTATTTAGTAAATTTTTGTAAATCTGTTTCAACTCTTGCATTCATTTCGTCTGCCTTCACTTTGTATTTTGTGTCACTTTTAAACTTCAATAAATTATTATAAGCAGCTTTAGCAACATTTAAACGCTCTTCCATTTTAGCCGGAACACTATTGATAGCTAACTGATATGCTGAATCGTATTTGTAAAACAATGCATCTTCTTTAAAAGGAGTTCCAGGAAAATCTGCAATAAAATTATCAAAAGCAATTAATGCAGATTTATAATCCGAAATGGTATTATAACCCTTAGCATTTTCATATGCTTTTTTCTCTAATTTCCCACTTAAAACTTTCACAGCTTCATTTGCCTGGGCAATATATTCTGAATTTGGATAATTATCAATAAAAGCCTGTAACTTATCTAATGCCTTAACTGTATCGGTCTGATCTAAACTGTAAACAGGTGCTAATTTTGAGTAACTGTAAGCTCCTAGAAAAGCAGCTTCCTGAACTTTTTCACTTCGTGGATAACCTGAAACAAAACTCTCAAATTGATAACCTGCCAAATAATATTGTTTTGTTTTGTAATAGGCCTGAGAAAACATGTAAAATAATTTTTCTGCCTGAGGTTTTCCTCTGTATGTTGGCGCTAATTGCTCAAAAAGTCTAATTGCTTTATTATACTTCCCTGCTTCATACATTTTTGTTGCAATTTCAAACTTTGCAGCAACATCTTCATTTTTTAATGCTTTTTGGTAATCACTACAAGAACACAAAAGGACAACAACAATTAACAGCGATACTATTTTTTTCATTTTCTTACTTTTATTATGATTGCTTAGACAATTATGCCAAAGCAAAATCACACCGAAGTTTCGGTGGCAAATTTAGTTATTAATTTAGCTACTACAAAATATTTTTTGGTATAATAAAAAACAGCTGTTTTTATTTTATTTTAAGGCTGATTTTACAAATTTATCTAATCGATCTGCTAATGATTCATCTACTGGCACCAATGGCAAACGTACCGTGTTATCTGCAATTCCAAGTGATTGAAACACATGTTTTATTCCGGCAGGATTTCCTTGCTCAAAAATCATATCAATACAATCTGATAAAAAATATTGGGTCTTGAAAGCTTGATTTACTTTTCTGTTCAACCCTAATCTTATCATTTCTGAAAATTCCTTTGGAAAACCTTGTCCAATAACCGAAATTACTCCTGCCCCGCCTGCTAAAACTATTGGCAAAGCAATCATATCATCGCCGGAAATTACTAAAAAATCTTTGGGTGCATTTTTAATCAATTGCAAAGCCTGAGCCATATCGCCTGCAGCTTCTTTTATTGCTACTACATTATCAAATTCATTTGCCAGACGAATAACAGTTGAAGGTAACATATTACTTGAAGTCCTGCCGGGAACATTATATAAAATCACTGGAACGGGAGAAGCTTCTGAAATAGCTTTAAAATGCTGATAAATTCCTTCTTGTGTAGGTTTATTATAATAAGGAGAAACCGAAAGAATCGCTTCAAATGCTGAAAAATCTCTTGTTTTCAATTCTTCAACTACCTGCATTGTATTGTTTCCTCCAACTCCAAGAACTAAAGGTAATCTCCTATTATTAACTTCAATTACGGTATTAATAACCAACTCTTTTTCGGATTGAGTTAGAGTTGCATTTTCTGCGGTTGTACCCATTACAACCAAATACTCTACTCCACCATCAATCGAAAAATTAACAATTCGCTGTAATGCTTCTATATCAATTGAAAAATCTTTTTTAAATGGAGTGACCAGGGCAACACCAGTTCCTATTAATGATTGCATACTTTACTTTATATTTTACTTTATATTTTTTAAATACTTAAACAATTCGAAAACGAAAAGCTTATAATTTTCTAAAGAAGTATTTATCATCCAGCGATTTATATTTTTATCAACAGATGCAAATCCTACTTTAAATTTAGCTTTTGATTTATTCGTAATTAGCTTCAAAATTGGATTTTGAGCATCATAATAACTAATCAAAAGATCAAATTCTGTTTCAATAAATTCAGTTAAAAAAGCTAATTTAGTACCTCCGTACCAATCTATATGCGCTTTTGTAAAAGTCGGAAAGGCGTATTCTTTTTTGTCATCAAATTTATTGCGATACACAACGATTTTAATATTGTCAGAATTAATTTTATTTGAAATCAGTTCTGCAATAAGCGCTTTTGAGTAACTGAAATCACTTTCATCAATTAATAAACCAATCGTTTGTACATTACTGGTAAAGGCTTCATTTTTTACATTAAGCAAATTATTTTTTAATGTTTTTTTTATGAAAAAATCCTTCAAATAATTTAAAAACATACTACTTTTACCAGATTACAAAATTAATTATTTAAGTCGCATTTAAGATGGTAAAACTAAAAAAGTATAACGGATTTTTAAAACTTTTTGTTATATTCTTAACACTTTTTTTTCTATTTTCATGCAGTCCAAAAAACTATAATGTAACTAAAATTGAAGCTAAACAACTTTCAATTTCTGAAAAAAACGCTGAAATGCAGGAAATTGAAAACTTTATTAAACCTTTTCGTGAACATATTAATAAAGATTTAGATCATGTATTGGCCTATTGCCCAGAAACCCTTGATAAAAGCAATGGAAAATGGCAGACTACTATTGGAAATTTACTAGCTGATGTTTGCTTAGAAAAAGGAGGTCAGGTTTTTAAAACCCGTGAAAAAAAAGACATCGATTTGTGCTTTTTGAATCATGGAGGCATCAGAGCGATACTACCACAAGGAAATGTTACTACCAGAACAGCTTTTGAAATTATGCCTTTTGAAAACAATTTGGTAGTTCTGGCTTTAAAAGGTGAGCAGATTTTAGAAATGACCGCTTATATTATCAAAGAGAAGAAAGCCCATCCTTTGTCCGGAATGACTTTTACAATTACAAAAGACAATACTGCTCAAAATATTCTAATTAAAGGAAAACCTCTGGATAAAACCCAAATATATTATGTCGCTACAAATGATTATCTGGCAAATGGTGGTGACAACATGAATTTTTTCCTTAAAAGTCTTCAAAAATTTGATTTAGATTATAAACTTCGAAATGTACTGATTGATTACTTTAAAGAAGTTGACAGGATTCCTGTACCAAAAGATATTAGAATCTCTGAAGAATAATCGGATTTAAACCCAAACTAAAACAGGCACTTTCGTAAAAACATACACCATGAAAAGAAGAGAATTTATCGAAAAAACTGCTGCAAGCACTGCTTTATTAAGTTTAGGCTTATCATTAAGCGGTTTTGAAACAAACGATATAAAACACCTAACGGTTCTACATACCAATGATGTACACAGCCACATAGATCCTTTTCCTGCTGATGATCCCCGTAATCCTGATAAAGGCGGAGTATCTCGTCGTGCTGCATTGATTGAGGCCATTCGAAAAGAAAATCCAAATGTGCTTTTACTTGATGCCGGAGATATCTTTCAGGGAACTCCTTATTTTAACTATTACGGAGGTGAACTTGAATTTAAGCTGATGAGCATGATGAAATATGATGCTTCTACCATTGGGAATCATGATTTTGACAATGGTCTTAACGGATTGTATGCACAAATGCCACATGCCAGTTTTGAATTTATCTGTTCAAATTATGATTTTAAAAACACAGTCATGAACGGACTTGTAAAACCGTATAAAATTTTTAATAAAAACGGAATAAAGGTTGGTGTTTTTGGGCTAGGAATACAACTTGAAGGGCTTGTTGAAAAAAAAATGTACAAGGAAACCGTATACAATAATCCTGTAGAAATTGCTCAGGATATGACTCAATTACTAAAAAAAGAAGAAAAATGTGATTTGATTATTTGTCTTTCACATTTAGGATACAAATACAAAGATGATGCTTCAAAAATCTGTGATCTGAAATTAGCCGAATTAACACAGGATATTGATTTAATCATTGGCGGGCATACGCATACCTTTTTAGAGAAACCTACTATTGTAAAAAATAAAGCGGGCGAAGATGTTCTGGTAAATCAGGTGGGATGCTACGGAATAAATTTAGGGCGAATCGATTTTTATTTCGATAAAAATAAATCTCATACCAATCAGGCAAAATCAATTATCGTTTAACTCTCTTTTTACCCGAGTTTATAAAATATTTGGAAATAAAAAAGTACGCCAGAATCTGAGTCACATCACAGATTAATGTTAATACTAAAGAATAAGAAAAATAGCGATTGAAGATAAAGAACATATCCGAAATTATAAAACATGTTATCATTAACATTAAAAGCAAAGTAACATAATTTCCCCTGGTTATATAGTTTGCGTAACATATGAACCCTAAAACGCTTAAGACAGTTCCATAGAGGGCATATAAAAAGTCAAAACCATCCATTTTATCAAACTGTAAACTCAGTACAGAAAACAATAAATATACAATCAGTAAGATTACTAAAACAATTGGCAGTACATCGCTCTTTTTTAATCTTATTCTGTCATAATCTATTACAATTATTTTAATCAGCATTAAGTAAACAAACAAAAAGCATATCATAGAACCCTGATCGGAGATTTCTACATTCATTAGATGAAATACTTCCCCAACAAAACACAAAATATAAATTAAAATCTGAGTTGTATTAATTCTGAAATTATTTGATGAATAGAAATAAAAAAAAACAGAAGGCACAACAATTGATTTCATACAAATTGTGAGATAATCGTATTGAAGAATATCAAACACAATTGTAAAAACAAAGGCAGCTAAATAAAGAATAAGTGAAGGTCTACTCGCTTTCATTCAGTTTCGTTATAAATTCCTGTTCAGATAGTATTGGAATATTTAATTTATTTGCTTTTTCTAATTTTGCCGGTCCCATATTATCTCCTGCTACTACAAAATCTGTTTTTGCAGAAATAGAACTTCCCACTTTTCCTCCGTTATCTTCTATTGTTTTCTTTAATTCATCTCTTGAGAACTGTGAAAAAACTCCTGATACGACAAATGTTTTCCCGATGAACTTTTCAGTTGCATTTGGATTTATTTTCTGGACAATTTCAAATTGAACACCATAACTTTTTAATCGTTCAATTATTTTTTGATTTTCTTCATTCTCAAAAAATTCAATTACGCTTTTTGCAATTCGTTCTCCAATTTCATCTACTAAAATCAAATCCATTAGTGAAGCGCGGCTTAATACATCAATATTTTTGTAATGTTTGGCTAATTTTTTGGCTACTGTTTCTCCAACAAAACGAATTCCGAGAGCAAACAGAACACTTTCGAATGGAATCTCTTTGGATTTTTCAACACCGTTTACCAGATTTTCAGCCGATTTTTGCGCCATTCTTTCCAAATGCAAAATATCTTCTACTTTTAATTCATACAAATCAGCATAATTGTGAACCAAATCATTTTTGAAAAGTAAGGCAACTGTTTCTCCCCCAAGCCCTTCAATATCCATTGCTTTTCTCGAAATATAATGCTGGATTCTCCCAATAATCTGTGGAGGACAACCGTAAAAATTTGGACAATAATGATTTGCTTCTCCTTCGTTTCGCACTAATTCTGTCTCACATTCAGGGCAATGTGTAATATATCTTGTGATTTCTGAATTTTCAGGGCGCTGTTCTAAATCTACAGCGATAATTTTTGGAATAATTTCGCCCCCTTTTTCCACAAAAACGGTATCATTTATTCGAATATCTAATTTTTCGATTTGGTCAGCATTATGCAAAGAAGCTCGTTTTACAATTGTTCCTGCGAGCTGTACAGGTTCTAAATTTGCTACGGGAGTAATAGCTCCAGTACGTCCAACCTGATATGAAATTGAATTTAATTTAGTTGAAACCTGCTCAGCTTTAAATTTGTAGGCGATGGCCCAACGAGGTGATTTTGCAGTGTAACCTAATTCTTCCTGATGACGGAAACTGTTTACTTTTACAACCACACCATCAGTTTCGTAAGGCATTTTGTGACGATGAGTATCCCAATAATCAATAAAGTCGAAAACTTCCTGCATGTTATTGGCTAATTTTGCTTCGCTTGGCACTTTAAACCCCCATTCACGTGCTAATTGCAACCCTTCAATTTGCGAAGAAAAGGGTAAATTATTACTTGTCACCGAATACAATAAACATTCTAAAGGACGTTTGGCAACCTCAGCACTATCCTGCAGTTTTAAACTCCCTGAAGCTGTATTTCTAGGATTTGAATATGGTGTTTCTCCAATTTCAATTAAGTCCTGATTCATTTTTTCGAAACCTTTTAATGGTAAAATAATTTCACCACGAATATCGAATCTATCAGGATAATTTCCTTTTAATTTCAATGGAATTGATTTAATGGTTTTGATGTTGTTTGTAACCTCATCACCCTGAAAACCGTCTCCACGCGTTAAAGCCTGAACCAGTTTTCCGTTTTCGTATGTAATGCTTATTGAAGCTCCGTCATATTTTAGTTCACATGTATATTGTAAATCAACATTTCCCAGAACTCTCTGAATTCGGGTTTCCCAATCCAACAAGTCTTCTTTCGAATAAGAATTATCCAGAGAATACATCCTGAACTGATGTGCAATGGTTTTAAAGTTTTTGGTAACTGTTCCACCAACCCTTTGTGTTGGAGAATGCTCGTCAAAAAATTCAGGATGTTTGTTTTCTAAATCCTGAAGTTCTTTTAATTTGAGATCAAAATCATAATCAGAAATTGTAGCGTCATCAAGTACATAATAATTGTAATTGTGTTGATTAAGTTCGTTTCGTAATGTCTGAATTGTGTCTTGAATACTCATAAAATATTAAAAATAATGCTGATTATAATTTCTAAAAACCGAATCTCAAAATTAGGATTATTTTTTGTTGTAAAATATTAAAATCCAAAAGTTTTAAAAGTCAAAAATCAAGTTGCAAAATCATGCAACTTGATTTTCTTCTTGTCCATTATTCTTAAAAAAGAATCAAACAAAACCAACTTCCAAATGGTTTTTACGTTCTACACTTTTAAAAGTGACAATCAACAACCTAATAAACAACCAAATTTATTTTTGAATAATAATGAAATCCGAACGTCTGTTTAATAAATGTTCTTCTTCTGTACATTTTACACCATTTTTACATTTATTAATTAATGGGCTTTCTCCGTAACCAATGGCACTTTCGATTCGTGAAGCGTCAATACTTTGTGAAATAATATAATCACGTGTCGATTTTGCCCTGTTATCAGAAAGCTTTAAATTGTAAGCATCTTTTCCGCGTGAGTCCGTATGAGATTCAATTTTAATACGGATGTTTGGGAATTTTTGCATGATAAAAACCACTTTTGTCAATTCTTCGATAGCCAAAGGCGTGATATCGTATTTGTCATAATCAAAATAAATTGGTTTTACATCTACTTTTTCAACACCTTTTTTCTTTACAACCAAATCATCATAATTACTCAGTTCAAAATTGATGTTTGGAATTTCAGCTCCATTTTCTAATGTAGTTTCTACGCTTTTTTCATCACTGCTGTAATTTGGTTTTGCCTTTTAAAAAGAACTTTTACTCAATTATCCCTTAATAATAGTATTAATTTGAGTAAACAATTGCCCATCACTTAAAAAAGCACCCTGTTGGATCAATTCGAAAATAGATGAATTTCGATCTTCAATAAAAACTTTCTTTCCCGTTTTCATTTCAATAGCATCTGTAAACATATTATCGCTTAACCATTGCAAACCTTCTCTTGTCAGAAAATCAGTTTCAGAAACTAAAGATTTTAAAACAATAGACTCAACATAAGTATCAAAACATTGAAATAAAAATATGTGATTTTTAGAAAAATGTTCCAGAAATTCAGCTCTGGACAAAACACCTTCCCAAATTAAATCCGAAAAAACATCCAACTCCTGTTCAGCAACTTCAGGTTTATTCATTTTAAGTTCATCCCACTCCCCTTTATCAATAGCTTGTGTAGCTAAAAAGCTGGCGAACTCCGCATGTAATTCTTCAAATTGTTCTTTTGTTAATCTTGTATATTTCATTATAAATGTTTTAAATCTCAAGCTATAAGCAAATGCCAATGACAAATAGCCTTAACTTTTATTATTACTTTTATTTAAACAAAAAAAATCCCGACTCACATCGGGATTTTTTTATCTTAACTAAAAACTATTACTTTTCAGCAATAATTTCGTAAGGTAAATCAACAATAACATCCCTGTGTAAACGGATGCTTGCAGAATATTTTCCAGTACGTTTTACAATACCGCTTGTGATAAATTTTCTATCAATAGCGTTACCTGATTTTTCTAAAGCTTCAGCAATGTCGATGTTTGTGATAGAACCAAAAAGTTTTTCTCCACCTGCTTTTGCAGAAAGTTTAATTTCAAGAGCTTTTAATGTTTCAGCTAATGCTTTAGCATCAGCAACAACTTTAGCTTCTTTATGTGCTCTTTGTTTTAGGTTTTCAGCTAAAACTTTTTTAGCTGAAGGAGTTGCTAATGTAGCAAAACCTTGAGGAATCAAAAAGTTACGACCATAGCCAGGCTTTACAGATACTACATCATCTTTAAATCCTACGTTTTGAACGTCTTGTTTTAAAATAATTTCCATGTTGTTGTCCTTATAAGTTAGAAGTTAGGTTCCTTTTTGAGTGGAAACCAACAACTTTGTTTTTAATACTATTTTAATAAATCGGCCACGTATGGCATTAAAGCTAAGTGACGAGCTCTTTTTACAGCTACAGACACTTTTCTTTGGTATTTTAATGAAGTTCCTGTTAAACGACGAGGAAGAATTTTACCTTGCTCATTAACGAATTTCAATAAGAAATCAGCATCTTTATAATCGATATATTTGATTCCTGATTTTTTGAAACGACAATACTTTTTAGTTTTGTTAGTTTCTATGTTTAAAGGCGTTAGATATCTGATATCTCCGTCTTTTTTTCCTGAAGCAGATTGTTGTAATGTTGCCATGATAATTAAGCTTTTGTAGATTTAAGTTTAGCTCTTCTTCTTTCAGCCCAAGAAATAGCATGTTTATCCAAACTTACAGTAAGGAAACGCATAACTCTTTCGTCACGTCTGAATTCAGTTTCAAAAGCAATTAGAACTTCTCCAGCTACTTTGAATTCGAATAAGTGATAAAAACCACTTTTTTTGTTTTGGATTTCGTAAGCCATTTTTTTCAGACCCCAATCCTCTTTCGATACCATTTCAGCTCCTCTACTAGTAAGAAATTCTTCAAATTTCGTTACTGTTTCCTTTACCTGAACTTCAGATAAAACGGGATTTAAAATGAAAACAGTTTCATAATGATTCATAAATACAATATTTATTTGTTAAAATTGGGTGCAAAAGTAACCATTATATTTTAATAACCAACATTTTTTTTCTTTTATTCGTTGAAATGCAAAAAATAGGCTTCCATCTTAGTTTTTTTTCCAAAAAAACAATACATTTACTATTGAAATCCTGAATACATTAAATTTAAACTCTTATGAAACTAAACTGTGTTGTTGTAGATGATAGTTCTATACAGAGGGCAATTATTGCAAAATTAGCCAATAATCATCCTGGTTTACACCTGGTCGGAGACTTTTCAAATGCAATCGAAGCTAAAAGTTGTATCTCTTTAAATAATATCGATTTAATATTTTTAGATATTGAAATGCCTGTTATTAACGGATTTGATTTTCTTGATGGTTTAAAATCTAAACCACAAATTATATTTATTACTTCTAAGGCTGAATATGCTTTAAAAGCTTTTGATTATGATGCCACAGACTACCTTCAGAAACCTATAGCCGTTGATCGTTTTAATGCTTCTGTAAAAAGAGCAATTGACATGCATATACTTAAAAAAGAAGTCAAGGAAGAAGAAGGAGAACATATTTTCATCAAAAGCAACTTAAAAAAACTAAAAATTTTTACAGCAAAAATCAAATGGATTGAAGCTTTTGGAGATTACGTAAGAGTTGTCACTGAGGACGACAGTAATTTAGTACTTTCAACAATGAAATCATTTGAAAATGATTTATCAAAAGAAAAATTTATTCGTGTTCACAAATCTTACATTATTAATATTGATAAAGTCGAACGCTTTAATAGCAAATTTGCAGAAATTGGTATTACTAAAATTCCCCTTAGCCGAAACAAAAAGGAAGATTTAGTCAGAGCATTATCAACATAAACAAATTTAATAAAAGTCGACATTTACAGCCAACTTTATAGTCCTGTACTGAGGTACTGCTTCAAAACTATTCAACATTTTCTGGATAGTTTTTTTTGTACCCGCTAATGGCAAATTTTGTGGAATCTTAATTAAAATCGTTCTAATAAACTCATTTCTGATTCTGTTAATTGCAGGCTCTTCAGGCCCTAAAACCGGCATATTTAAATTTTGGCTCAAAACCTTATACATCCACATCGATCCTTCTTTCAATTTATCAAAATCACGATGCTTTAAAGTTAATTTTATAATTCTAAAATAAGGAGGATACTTATAAATCTGACGATCATATAATTGCTCCTTATACATACCTAAATAGTTGTTGTTTGTAACCTGCTGTATTGTATTATGGTTTGGATTATAGGTTTGAATCACAACTTTTCCTTGTTTTTCAGATCTTCCTGCTCTTCCTGCAACCTGTGTCATCATCTGAAAACTGCGTTCAAAAGCCCTGAAATCAGGATGATGTAACATATTATCAGCATTCATAATTCCGACCAGACTAACATTATCAAAATCCAATCCTTTAGCCAGCATTTGCGTACCGACTAAAATATCTATTTGTCTATTTTTAAAAGTATCTATGATTTTTTCAAAACCAAATTTCCCACGAGTTGTATCCTGGTCCATCCTTCCTGTTTTGGCTTTCGGAAAAAGAGAAACCAATTCCTGCTCGATTTGTTCTGTACCAAAACCTTTTGTAGTCAAATCAATACTCGAACAACTATGACAGTGTGTTGGTTTTGCAATAGAGTACCCGCAATAATGACATCTTAATTGATTTTTATGTTTATGAAAAGTCAAACTCACATCGCATTGTTGACAATGCGGAACATGACCACAAGTCAAACACTCAATTATAGGAGAATACCCTCTTCTGTTTTGAAACAAAATCACCTGTTCTCCCAAAGACAAAGCTTCTGCAATTTCCTCAATTAAAAGATCACTAAAATGACCCGTCATTCTTTTCCTGAAATGCTTGTCTTTTAAATCCACCAAAAGAACTTCCGGCATTCTGACATTATTATAACGTTCCGTAATGGTAACTAAACCGAATTTTTCAATTTGAGTATTAAAATAAGTCTCAATACTTGGAGTTGCAGATCCTAAAAGCACTTTGGCACTATGCAAATTAGCTAAAACAATTGCAGAATCCCGCGCGTGATATCTCGGTGCCGGATCTGTTTGCTTAAAAGTCTGTTCATGTTCTTCATCAACAATCAACAAACCGAGATTATTAAAAGGCAAAAACAAAGCCGACCTTGCCCCTATTACAATTTGTGCTTTATCTGAATTTTCAAGTGTTTGTTTCCAAACTTCTACTCTCTCATTGTTACTGTATTTAGAATGAAAAACCGCTACTTTATCTCCAAAATAGAGACGCAAACGAGAAACCAACTGTGTTGTAAGCGCAATTTCAGGTAATAAATATAAAACTTGTCTCCCCGTTTTTAAATATTCTTCAATTAACTTTATATATATCTCCGTTTTACCACTGGATGTAACGCCATGAAGCAGACAAACTTCTTTTTCTAAAAAAATATTTTTAATTTCTGCGAAAGCAATTTCCTGCGCAGCACTTAAAAACAATTTTTTCTCCGAAGCTCTTCCTTCAAAAGTAACACGATCATGCTGAAGATAATATTCTTCAAAAATTTCTTTTTCAATTAATGCTTTTACAACTGCCGAAGTCGAATTTGAAGCTTCAACCAATTTCTTAACCGTAATCGGTTTTTTTTCTGAAGCTGTAATTTGAAAATAAGCCAAAACAATTTCTCTCTGCTTATTGGCGTTTTTCAATACTTCTAATAATTCATTTAAACCGCTATCTGATTCGTATTTGGAGTGTAGTTTTACGTATCGAATCAATTTTGGCTTGTAATTTTCTTTTATTTCTTCTTCTAAAACAATAATATCTTTGGCCATTAACTTTTGAAGAATCGGAAAAATATTCTTTTTGTTTAAAATCGAAATAATTTCCTGAACCTTTAAAGAACTCTGTTGCTGCAAGGCTTCATAAATCAAAAATTCTTCATCTGTGAGTTCATTTTGATTCACAATTGCATCTATTTTATGCGAAATAATGGTTTCACTTTCCAGTAGCAATCCGCTGGGAAACGCTCCACGATAAACATCACCAATACCGCACATATAATAATTAGCAATCCAAAGCCAATGTTTAATCTGAGTTTCTGTTGCAATAGGTTTTTCATCTAATATCTGATGAATTTCTTTTGCTTCATATAAAGTCGGAGCATTTTCATGAACATCTAAAACAAGCGCCGTATAGATTTTGCTTTTAATAGGTACTGCAACGCGCATTCCTTTTTTAATAAAATAGAATTCAGCCTCAGAAACACGATAGGTCAAGGTTTTGGTTAAAGAAAGAGGCAAAACAACTTCTACAAAAAACATGTAATTATTTTAAAATTGGTGAATTATTTTTTACCCGAAGTTTGTACAGTATTGTATTTTTGTACCATTTTCAAAGTATGCCTTAGTGATTCTATATCTGCCCAATCTTCATGACCTGTAATAATATAGATGGGATTCTTAAATTTAGTTTGTACCCTTTTGATTGATTTCTCCCATTCTTTAACATCAGCATCTCCTAAATAACCCAAATCTTTTGCTGTGGCGCTTTTTACAAAACATCCTCCATAAAGCAGTTTTTCTTTATCAAACCAAACTACAATATTGTCTGGAGCATGTCCTTTTCCAGGATAATAAACCTGAAAAGTATGATCCCCAACAGTAAACACGGTATCATTTGGAATTATAAATTCAGCTCTTTTTTTGCTTTCCTTTTTAAGAATTTGATCCGTTAGTTTTATAGTATATGTTTTAATTCTTTTTTTTCTGTAAAAACCTAAACCTCCTGATCTGTCATCATGAGAATGTGTAGCAAAACACATAATAACTTCTTTATTATGTTTTGCTTTTATGATGTCCAGCAAAGGCTGAAACTGTGTTTGATCCCAAGGTGCATCGAACAAAATAACGCCTTTTTGTGTAACAAGATACATTGCATTGGCAGAAATTAATGCCCCTTTATAATCATGAAAAGTTTTATAAACATAAAAGTCACCTGTAAGATGACTTATTTGTAATGCAGAATCCTTAGATTGCCCAAAACTATTTGACAGGATTATAAGGAATAAAATTAATGATGCTAATTTTCGCATTTTATCTAAAAAATTATTTTTTTACCCTTGTCCAATATTGTGTTCTTCCCACAATAGAAATTCCGACATAACCTCGAAGTTTTAATTTATCAGCCGACTCTAATTCAATATAACATTTGTATTTTTTTCCATTTGTTGGATCCAGGATTGTCCCTCCATTATACTCAGCCCCGTCTTTTTTAAGTCCGTTGATGATTACCATGCCTAAAATTGGTTTGTTTTTTTCTGCCCCATCACATTTTGTACATACATCTTTAGTATGATTAGCACGCAGTATTTCTGCAACTTTACCATAGATTTTTCCTGATTTTTCGTAAATTTCTACTATTGATTTTACTTCACCAGTTTCATCATCAATCGTTTTCCATTTCCCAACAACACTTTGCGCCTGAATAGTGCTTAATGTTAGAAAAAAAACACTAAAAGTTAAAATCCAATTTTTCATAATCTATTTGTTTTTTGTCTCAATTTCCTGATAGTCGCATTAAGTTCAAAACCTAAAAGCAGTATCATACAGTTTATCCAAATGTAAAACATTAGAATTAATAATGTCCCAATAGAACCATAAAGTTCGTTGTATTTTGAAAATTTTATAACCCAAATCCCAAAAAAGAACGAAGATATAACAATTAATACCGTCGTAAAAACAGATCCAATGCTGATAAAAGGCACTTTATTATATTGTTTTGTACCATAACGCAATAATATTGAAGACGTTATCAAAATCATCAAAATAACAAACAGGTAACGCCCTAAAATAATTAAAGGAATACGATCACTCAATACATCCTGAATTATTGTTTTCTGGATAAAAACCTCAAAAACAACTATAGTAGCCACCGTTACAAATAGTATGACAGTCATTACAAGTGAAATTGCCAGCGCTACTAAATATTGATAAAAAAAACCTCTTTTATCAAAAACATGTTTTGATGATTCAAAACCACTCAAAATTCCGTTAATACCATTTGCCATTAAAACAATAGAAAGTAAAAACCCTGAAGACAGCAACCCTGAGTGACTATTATTTAATATGTCACTGATAATTTTACTGATGGCATCGTAAGTATTAGGTGGCACACTCTGCTGGACAAAAAGCAAAAAATCCTGTTGAAAATTATCTATAGGAATAAACGGAATTAAATTTAAAATAAACAGTGCAAAAGGAAATAAAGCCATGAAAAAGCTAAAAGATACCGCACTAGCATGATATGAAAAAGCGCCTTCAAGTATACCCAAAATATACATTTCCAGCAAATCATATAATGAAAAACCTTCTAGCCACGGCAATTTTATGTTCTTTAAAAACCGAACTAATAAACGTAAGACTGGTACTTTTTCAAGCCGATTTACTATCTCTTGCGACATATAAATGATTTTAGATTTTAGAGTTTCTATTTTAGAATATTTTGGTCATAACTTGTAACACATTACTTCTTTTAAAACGCTTTTAAACTCAAATCCATATTATAAATCGAATGCGTTAAGGCTCCAGATGAAATATAATTTACACCACAAAGTCCATATTCGCGAATCGTTTTTTCGCTTATATTTCCAGAAGACTCTGTTTGGCATTTATTGCCAATCAATGCCACAGCCGTTTTTGTATCTTCGTAGTTAAAGTTATCAATTAGGATTCTATGAACTCCATCACTTAGTAAAATCTCACGAATCTCATCTAAATTTCTTGCTTCAACAATAATTTTTAAATTTAAATTATTGGATTTCAGATATTCTTTGGTTTTACTTATTGCAAGAGTAATTCCGCCGGCAAAGTCAATATGATTGTCTTTCAGCATCACCATATCATACAATGCGTAGCGATGATTTTCTCCTCCTCCTATTTTTACAGCCCATTTTTCAGCAATTCTGAAATTGGGTGTTGTTTTACGGGTATCTAATATTTTAGCACCCGTTCCCTCCAAAAGCTTTACATATTCATTGGTTTTTGTTGCAATGGCAGACATTCGCTGCATTGTATTTAAAACCACTCTTTCAGATTTTAAAATAGATTGTGAGCTACCTGAAACTTCAAAAACAACTTCGCCATATTCGACATGGGTTCCATCTTCAATAAAAGTCTTCATGTTTAATTTTGGATCAACATATTCAAAAATCATTTTAGCTAATGCAACGCCAGCAATAATTCCCTGGTCTTTCACTAATAATTTAGCTTGTCCATGCGCAATATAAGGAATACAGGCAAGCGAACTGTAATCTCCTGTACCAACATCTTCTCGTATAGCGTTGGCAATCATTAGTTGTAATTCGGCATGAAATTGTACTTCGCTGATCATCTTTATAAATTTTATGAACTGCTAAATTAGGATATATTTTATGGATTTAAAAGTTTCGGTTTAATTTTAAAAATTGTAAATTAACAAGTAAGATACAAAAATAAAGCTGGAACTTAATTTCTAAACACTCTGTGAATTCAAAGAACATTAAATATCTTTGAAACTCATTCAATCAAAATTTATGGGATTAATTAAGGATATATACTCCGTTTCTTTTTACAAAAAATTTAGTCAGGCAGTCGCTGAAGTACATCCATCATTCAATAAACAAAAATTTATTGAGACAATTTATGAAGGTAATTTTCTTGAGAAAGAGTGGAAAGACCGAATGAAACATACTACAATGGTTTTGCATCAGTTTATGCCTGAAAATTTTTCTCAAGCTGTTTCTTTAATTGAAAAAATAATCGAAAACCTTAAGAAAAATAATTTTTCAGACAGCAATCTGGCTTTTATCTTTTTTGCCGATTATATCGAAATATATGGTTTAAAGGATTTTGAAACTTCGATGAAAGCCTTTGTTTCAATAACACAATTTATAAGCTGCGAGTTTGCCGTTCGCCCTTTTATTTTAAAGTATAAAGAAAAAATGATTGATGAAATGACTAAATGGTCTTTACATGAAAATCATCATGTCCGCCGATTAGCGAGTGAAGGTTCACGACCAAGATTACCATGGGCAATGGCGATTCCGTTTTTGAAAAAAGATCCTTCTTCTATTCTTCCGATTTTAGAAAATCTTAAAAATGACCCTTCAGAGTACGTTCGCAGAAGCGTTGCAAACAATCTCAATGATATTGCAAAAGATAATCCGGGAATTCTACTTGAAATCGCTTCAAGATGGAAAAATCATAGTAGAGAAACTGATGGAATCATAAAACACGGCTCCCGAACTTTATTGAAACAAGGACATCCTAAAATTTTAAGTCATTATGGTTTAGAAAGTACGAACATTGAACTTTCTTCTTTTGTAATCAAAACACCTATTGTAAAGATTGGATATTATCTGCAGTTTTGTTTTTACTTAAACAACAAAAATGAAGAACCAAAAACAATTCGTTTAGAATATGCTATTCATTATAAAAAGGCAAAAGGTCATCTGGCACAAAAAGTGTTCAAAATCAGCGAGAAAATTTACCCTCCAAACCAGCTCACAAAGATTGAAAGAAACCAGTCATTTAAGTTAATAACAACTCGTGTTTTTCATACCGGAGTTCATCAATTATCGATTATCATTAATGGAACCGAGAGCGAAGCTTTGGAATTTGAATTGATTAATTAAAACTTGTGCTTCTTTTTTATTTCTTACTTTTATAATGTAAATCCAAAACAACTTTTTCTTAATCTAAATTAAGTTACAGACTCACATCCTCGCTGTAATTTTGTTTTCAAATAAAATAACCATGTCAAATATCAGTTTAATTATCGAAGAACGCGCTGCTAACATCGGCAATTTTATGGTAGGCAGACTATTGCCTTTCCATGAAAAAAGAGCTGTTGGACCATTTGTATTTATCGATCATATGGGGCCTGCATATTTAAATCAATATCAAAATATGGATGTTCCGCCACATCCGCATATTGGGCTTTCTACACTTACTTTTTTGTTTGAAGGAAGTATTATGCACCGCGACAGTTTGGGAACAGAATTAGAAATAAAACCAGGAGCGGTTAATTGGATGACCGCAGGAAAAGGAATCGTACATTCTGAAAGAACTCCTGAATATTTAAGACATTCTGACAAAATGCTTCACGGATTGCAGATTTGGGTGGCGCTTCCGAAAGAATTAGAACAAATGGATCCGAATTTTACGCATGTTGAAGCACAGGATATTCCGTCTTGGGAAGAAAATGGGGTTTCATATAAACTGATTGCAGGAGAAGCTTTCGGGAAAAAATCTCCGGTTCCTGTTTACAGTCCGTTGTATTTTATTGAAATTAAAAGCAAAGAAGCTAAAAAAATCAATATTGGAAAAGATTTATTTGGTGAAAGCGGTTTATATATTTTAGAAGGAAGCATTAAAAGCGGCGAACACGTTTACGATCCAAAACAAATTTTAATTACAAACAACAGTACACTTTGTGAGTTTGAAATTGAAGCTCATTCAACTGTTTACATTTTTGGAGGACAACCTTTCCCGGAAGAACATTTCATCTTTTGGAATTTTGTTTCATCAGATAAAAATCTTATAGAAAAAGCCAAACAAGACTGGACAGCACAAACTTTCCAAAAAGTTCCGGGCGAAACCGAATTTGTACCATTACCCGAACCAAGAATTAAATAATTATGGATACAGTATCAGCAAAAATAGACACACGTTTGTACCGCACAGAAATCATTTCTGCAAGTGGAAATATTTTAATTTCTGACGAGCCACAACAATTAGGAGGTAAAAATTTAGGTTTAAATCCAACTGAACTTTTGGCTTCATCACTGGCTTCCTGCACTTTGATTACTTTACGAATGTACATCAACCGCAAACAATGGAATGTTTCAGAAATAAATATCAAAATTGATTTTGAAAGAGATTCAGAACGAAATGTAACTTCGTTTATCAGAAAAATTGAAGTAACTGGCGAAGTTGACGAAGCACAAAAACAAAGATTAGAAACAATTGCAAACAGCTGCCCGATTCATAAAACGCTAACAAACACAATCGAAATTAAAACGACATTAATATAATTATACCATGGAAATTCAACAAATAAACGACACAAGAAAAGGTTATTTTGAAGCTATCGAAGACGGAAAACAAGCCGGAAAAATGACCTATACCTGGGCTGGTGATGCAAAATTCATCATTGACCATACTGAAGTAAATGAGGAATTTAACGGAAAAGGTGTTGGTAAAAAATTAGTCATGGCGACAGTAGAATATGCCAGAACAAATAATTTGAAAATTATTCCGCTATGCCCTTTTGCAAAAAGCGTTTTTGACAAAACAGAAGATATTCACGATGTATTATTCCGTTAAGAATTGAGCCCTAAAAAAATTGTAATTTCTAAAGGCAAATCAAATTCATTTTCAAAAAATATCAATTGTCTTTTGTAAACAGTTTCAATTAAATAGTGATTTCCTCTGAAATAAGTCCTTCTAATTTTAACTTCTAAATCAGAGTGTTCCACCATAATTAATTGATGCGGATACACCAATAATTTTCCATTTTCATCTTCAGAAAGCTGCAATAAATGAGTAGGAATTTCATTTACTTCTCCAAAAAGAGAAGCAATATATTTCGAAGATGGATTTGTATAAATTTCAGTTGGATTTCCCTTTGTGACAATCTCTCCATTACGCATTACAATCGCTGCATCTGCAAAAGACAGTGCATCTGTGCTATCATGAGTAGCAATAATACAGGTTATTTTTTTCTGTTTTAAATATCTGAATAAATTCCGGCGTAAAGCATTTTTACGAAAAGCATCAATCTGACTAAAAGGTTCATCAAGCAAAATAACTTCTGGTTCTAAAGCCAGGACACGTACCAAAGCAACTCTCTGTTGTTGCCCACCACTTAAAAATTTAGCTTTCACATTAGAAAATTGCTCCATTTCAACCATCTCCAATAGCTCCTGAACACGAAGTTTTTTCATATTAGCAAAACCATTCGAAAGAAACTTTCCAACATTTTCAGCAACTGTTTCATAAGGTGACAGATCAAAGTCCTGTGCCAAATATTTCATATAAGGCATTCCGGGAATCAAATTATATTTTGGTCCCAAAACAGGTTTTTGCTCATAAAAAATCTGGCCTTCATCTAAATCAAACAAACCGTACATCAGTTTAAGAAGTGTACTTTTTCCACAGCCGCTTTCGCCAATAATGGCTATGTTTTCACCTTTATTAATAGTAAAAGAAATATTTTTTATAACCGGTTTTTCGGTATACGAAAATGATATATTTTGAATGTCAAGCATGTGTTCTAATTGAAAGTTCAAATTTACAATGTTTAATTTCGAAAGGCAAAAAAAAGCTGCTTCAAATAAGAAACAGCTTTTAATAAATTTTATTGTAATTTAATTATTTTCCAGCTTGTGCTTTAGCATCATTTACCATTTTGTCATTTGCAGTAATAGCAAATTCAACACGGCGGTTTTGAGATCTTCCTTCAGCAGTATCATTACTGGCAATAGGGTCAGCAATTCCTAAACCTGACGTTTTAAATCTACTGGATTTCAACCCTTTTGAAACCAAATATGCTTGTACAGATGCAGCTCTTTGTCCCGAAAGCGTTAAATTATATTCGGGTTTGCCTGTGTTATCAGTATATCCAAAAATCTCGATATTAGTATCTCCATAATCATTAAAAACAGGAACTAATTTATCTAAATTTGCTTTAGCCTGAGAAGTTAATGTTGATTTGTTTGTATCAAAACGAACAGCATTTTCATTAAGTGTTAAGTGAATTCCTTCACCAACTCTTTCTACTTCTGCACCTGGCAAAGCCTGATCGATTTCACGTGCTTGTTTGTCCATTTTGTTTCCAATAAGGGCTCCGGTTCCACCTCCTACAGCAGCTCCAATTGCAGCTCCCAAGGCAGCGTTTCCGCCTTTACCTAAATTATTTCCTAATACCGCTCCAATCACTCCTCCGGCAACTGCACCAATTCCGGCACCCTTTTGAGTATTATTAGCATTTTTTACTGAATCGCAGCTTGCAAATAAACTAACTAATACTAGTAAACTACTTAAACTTAATGCTGTTATTTTTTTCATGTTTATTCTTTTTAATATTAATTAGCTCTTTGAAATTGGTAAGTTACATCTTTCGTTTGTCCACCAACATTGATACTATCAATTAACTGAAATGAATTATCAGTTAATCCTGCTACTTTAAGTAAATATCCTGATCTGACATTTTTTGATTTTGTACCCGGATCAACAATTTTTAATACAAAAAGTCCCTGATTGTTAATACTCCAGACGATTGGAGAAGTAAATGCCGTACAACTTGAAGCATTCAATGTCATGGTACCTTTATTATTATTAGAAATAAAATTCCAGGTACTACCTATGAAACATTTTGAATCTGATAGATCAAAAGAATTAACTTTAATATAATCTGATCCTGCATAGGAAACATTTGTAAGTATCCAATTTCCTTTAATGGCTACTTGAGTCGGTCTGTCAAGTTTTTTTGAAATTTCTGTTCCTTCTGTTGAAGTTGTAGTTGATGAAGCTGATTTACACGCAAATAAGATCGTGGACATCATGCAAATGAAAACAAATTTCTTCATTTTGTAGAATTATTTAAGTTATTACTTACACATTTAATAATTATTGTAAACAAAGATACAATTCATGAAACTATATTCTCTTCCAAAATCAGATTATTTTCTTTCAAAATTAACACATAAGACATTTTGTCACTCAAAAATAATTGGTATTCTATTTGAGTAAGTGATAATCATCTTATTAAACTAAAAAAATAAAAAAATATGACAACAGGTAAAATTAATGTTTCTGTAGAAAACATCTTTCCCTTAATCAAAAAATTCTTATACAGCGATCACGAGATTTTCTTACGTGAATTAGTTTCAAACGGAACAGACGCTACTTTAAAATTAAAACACCTTATAAGCATTGGTGAAGCTAAAGTAGAATACGGAGATCCAATTATTGAAATTAAAGTGGATAAAGAAGGTAAAAAAATCCACATTATCGATCAAGGTTTAGGTATGACTGCCGCTGAAGTTGAAAAATACATCAATCAGGTTGCTTTTTCAGGAGCAGAAGAATTTCTGGATAAATACAAAGATTCAGCAAAAGATTCTGGAATTATCGGACACTTTGGTCTTGGTTTTTATTCGGCTTTTATGGTAGCTGAGAAAGTAGAAATCATCACAAAATCATATAAAGATGAACCTGCAGCCCACTGGACATGTGACGGAAGTCCTGAATTTACTTTAGAACCGGCTGACAAAACTTCACGTGGTACGGAGATTATTTTACATATTGCAGAAGATTCCCTTGAATTTTTAGAAGATTCAAAAATCCACGGTTTATTAAATAAATACAACAAGTTCATGCCTATTCCGATTAAATTTGGAACAAAAACTGAAACACTTCCTAAACCTAAAGATGCCCCTGAAGATTATGTAAATGAAACAGTTGAAACTGACAATATAATTAATAATCCGAACCCAGCGTGGACTAAACAACCTTCTGAATTATCTGATGCTGATTACAAAAACTTCTACAGAGAATTGTATCCAATGCAGTTTGAAGAGCCGTTATTCAATATTCATTTAAATGTAGATTATCCATTTAACTTAACCGGGATTTTATACTTTCCTAAATTAGGATCTGATATGCAAATTCAGAAAGATAAAATTCAATTGTACCAAAACCAAGTTTATGTTACTGATAACGTTGAAGGAATTGTACCTGAGTTTTTAACCATGCTAAAAGGAGTCATTGATTCTCCAGATATTCCACTAAACGTTTCACGTTCTGGCTTACAGGCTGATGGTGCAGTAAAGAAAATTTCAAATTATATCACTCGTAAAGTTGCTGATAAATTAAAAGCCTTATTTAATGAAAATCGTTCAGATTTTGAAGCAAAATGGAATGATATTAAAATTGTTTTAGAGTACGGAATGCTTTCTGAAGATAAGTTCTACGAAAAGGCAGGGGCATTTGTATTATACCCGACTGTTGATGATACTTATTTTACTCTTGAAGAATTAAAAGAGAAACTAAAAGAAAACCAAACTGATAAAGAAGGAAAACTTGTTGTTTTATATGCAGGAAATAAGGATGCACAACACTCTTATATTGAAACAGCAAAAGACAAAGGTTATGAAGTATTACTTTTGGATTCTCCAATTATTTCACATTTAATTCAAAAAATTGAAGGAGACAATAGTGGTTTAACATTTGTTCGTGTAGATTCTGACCATATTGATAATTTAATTAAAAAAGATGAAAACACAATTTCTAAACTATCTGACGAAGAAAAAGAGAATTTAAAAATTTCGTTGGAAGCTTACATCCCAAAAGCATATTCTGTGCAGTTAGAAGCTATGGACAGTCAGGCTGCCCCATTTATTATCACGCAGCCAGAATTTATGCGTAGAATGAAAGAAATGAGCCAGTCGGGTGGCGGCGGAATGTTCGGAATGGGCAATATGCCGGAAATGTACAATTTAGTGGTAAATACTAACTCTGATTTAGCTTCGAACATTTTAAATACTGAAGATAAGTCAACCCAGGAAAACTTAGTTAAACAAGCTTTGGATCTTGCCAAATTATCTCAAAACTTATTAAAAGGAGAAGAGCTTACAGCTTTTGTAAAAAGAAGTTTTGATTTGATTAAATAGGTTTAAATATTTTATAAGATTAAGAGGCTGTCCGAAAAGTATGGACAGCCTCTTTTTTATACTAAAATATTTGGCTCCTGTTGGAGACGAATTTCATTTATGCAATTCTAAGAGGCTAGCTTCGACTTTTCGGACAGCCTCTTTTTATTTTTAAAAAATGTCAATTTTAAAAATAAAAAACCCTTTATTTATAGAGTTCATATAATTTTATTGACCGCAATTCTAAACTCAAAAACTTTGATGATGTAAAAATACAATAACTATTTATTATTTTGTTTTTTTTTTAAAGCATTTAGATCTCCGTTTAGAAGAAATAAATGTAGAATTTTTTCTTTTTAGGATTTCCGTTTAGGAACTAAAACATTAGAAGTTATTATTACGAAAGCGGATCTACAAATGATCCGCTTTTTTTGCATAATAGCATCCAAATCATTGTTGTCCGATAAATAATTTCGGATTGTTAAATTTTGTATATTTTTAGATACTTAACGATGTTCTATCTTGCTTTGGCTTGTTTTTTAGTATTGTCATTAGAATTCAATAAATGGAAAAATATAATTTTCAGTTTGATTTATCAAATTCTCATCCTGTGGCTAAATAGTCATCGAATAGTCCTAATTACCCATTGATTTTTGGATCTAATTCCCAGTCTTTTTCGGGACTTTCTAAAAATTTAGTTAGATGAATATAGTTGAATAAATGAATTCTACAAAAACTGACTAAATTAGAGAAAGCCCATTGTCGTTTCAAACTTTTCTTTATCACTCCCATCAGAAGGTTTACTATCAAGACACAATAAATTTGGATTTTGATAGCGTTCTCGTTGTCTCCTAAAAAATATTTTAAGGGAAAATTTTGTTTAATCTGTTTAAACAACAATTCTATCTGCCATCGGATTTTATAAAGCGCAGCTATTGTGTCTGCTCTAAATTCAAATAAATTGCTAATAAACTCGAAAGTTCTTTTATATTCCCTGTCATAATATTTTATTTTTCGTAATTTCAATTTGCCTTTCGTACCCTCTTTATCAACTTCAACTTCTATAATTTGGTCAGACAAAACACCGCTGTGAATCTTTTCTGGAATGGTGTTTTTTTGAGTTAATTCATATTTTGCATTCTCTTTTATTCGGGTTACAAAGCCTGTTTTTTGCTGGGTAAAGTGTTCAAAAGCCTTGTAATCATTGTATCCTTTGTCAAAAATATAAACGGTATTTTCATCACATTTTAGTTTTTCTAAAAACTGATGGTCGTGAGTTGTAGCAGCTGTAAACCATACTAAATTAGGAACTTTTTCATCTGCATTTATCACACTGTGTGATTTAATTCCACCCTTACTTTTCCCATTGCTGGACTTCCTTCCAACGCATTTTAAGATGTCTTTAAACAAGCTGATAGTGGTACTATCAACAATTTTAACTTTCTTTTCTAATGCTATTTCAACTCGACTGTCCGATAAAACAAAGCTATATTTCTCCAATAGCTTGTTGTAGATTTCTTCAAAAAACTCCACTTTCCTAATCTTGTTTGCATCGGATAAAGTACTTTTTTTAGGAAGATGATTTATCCTCACAGTCTCTTCTTTTCCTGATAATCCTAGCATTCCAGAAGAAACTTCACGCAAAGAATTGCACTTTTCCAAACAACAAAAAACCATACTAAATAAATGATCTTGACTTTTGAAATGTTTTACATAACGGTCTGAATTATGTTTCTTAACTGCTGTTGAAATCATAGAATCATCTAGTAAAGAAATCAACTGTCCGAAAACAGATTTAGTCGAAAAATACTTATTTTTACCCATCGTTATTTGAATTTTGCAACTCTAAATTACGATGTTTTTTAAGAAGCCATTAATTTGGCTTCTTTTTTATCGGACAACAATGATTTTTTTTGTTTCTATGGTCGCTTGCATCGCTCACGCAGGATCGGGTCAATCAGAAGTTCTTTCTATTTGAAGAAAACACTCCATTCCATTAAGCAAAAAAAACTCCAATCAGCCATAGCCAATTGGAGTTTTCAGTACTCAGAGCGGGACTTGAACCCGCACGAACATTTCTGTTCACTGGATTTTAAGTCCAGCGTGTCTACCAATTTCACCATCCGAGCATTTGTGGTACCTCCAGGGATCGAACCAGGGACACATGGATTTTCAGTCCATTGCTCTACCATCTGAGCTAAGGTACCTCATTTTAAAACAAAAAACCCTGTTTCATCAGAAACAG
>NZ_MUFW01000006.1:0-203956 GCF_002017935.1 Flavobacterium sp. LM4
GTGTCAGGTTAAGTCCTATAACGAGCGCAACCCCTGTTGTTAGTTGCCAGCGAGTCATGTCGGGAACTCTAACAAGACTGCCAGTGCAAACTGTGAGGAAGGTGGGGATGACGTCAAATCATCACGGCCCTTACGCCTTGGGCTACACACGTGCTACAATGGCCGGTACAGAGAGCAGCCACTGGGCGACCAGGAGCGAATCTATAAAACCGGTCACAGTTCGGATCGGAGTCTGCAACTCGACTCCGTGAAGCTGGAATCGCTAGTAATCGGATATCAGCCATGATCCGGTGAATACGTTCCCGGGCCTTGTACACACCGCCCGTCAAGCCATGGAAGCTGGGGTGCCTGAAGTCGGTGACCGCAAGGAGCTGCCTAGGGTAAAACTGGTAACTAGGGCTAAGTCGTAACAAGGTAGCCGTACCGGAAGGTGCGGCTGGAACACCTCCTTTCTAGAGCCTTAGTGTTAGCATTTGTGCACGCTGAGGAAAAAAGATGAAGATCTTTAAAGTTCTGAATTGAAAGATTGTATTACTCTTGCTGTTAATTTAAAAAAAAATGAAAATTAAGTAAAACAGAGTCTCGTAGCTCAGCTGGTTAGAGTACTACACTGATAATGTAGGGGTCGGCAGTTCGAGTCTGCCCGGGACTACTTTTTAAAATCAAATTGACAATTATTAATTGACAATTGATAATTAAAAAGACTGATTAGCTTAATTAAAAGGAAATTTTAGAGGTTGAGTAACCGTTTTAAGTACTGTTAACTGAAAACTGTTAACTGACAACTAAAAAATGGGGGATTAGCTCAGCTGGCTAGAGCGCCTGCCTTGCACGCAGGAGGTCAACGGTTCGACTCCGTTATTCTCCACGAAATAATTGACAATTATCAATTGATAATTATTAATTGTTAAAGTTCATTGACATATTGAGATAAGAAATAATAAAAAGTAGAAAGCGTTTTTTGTTATAGTAGAGATACAAACAACAAGAAACAAAAAAAAACGGTCATATTAATTTATGATTGGTACAATAAGCAAAATAAGGGCGTATGGGGGATGCCTAGGCTCTCAGAGGCGATGAAGGGCGTGATAAGCTGCGAAAAGCTACGGGGATCGGCACACACGAATTGATCCGTAGATACCCGAATGGGGCAACCCACTATGTTGAAGACATAGTACACCGATAGGTGGGCAAACCCGCTGAACTGAAACATCTAAGTAGGCGGAGGAGAAGAAAACAAAAGTGATTCCGTAAGTAGTGGCGAGCGAACGCGGATTAGCCCAAACCAATGTTGTTACGGCAATGTTGGGGTTGTAGGACCACGATATTTTATGTACACGGAACCGGAACTGACTGGAAAGTCGGGCCATAGAGGGTGATAGCCCCGTATGGGTAACAAGTATAATAGATAGTGGTATCCTGAGTAGGGCGGGGCACGTGAAACCCTGTCTGAATTTGGCGGGACCATCCGCTAAGGCTAAATACTCCTGAGAGACCGATAGTGAACCAGTACCGTGAGGGAAAGGTGAAAAGAACCGTGAATAACGGAGTGAAATAGATCCTGAAACCATACGCTTACAAGCGGTCGGAGCCCTTTCGTGGGGTGACGGCGTGCCTTTTGCATAATGAGCCTACGAGTTAACGTTGCTGGCAAGGTTAAGTGGTTAAGCCACGGATCCGTAGCGAAAGCGAGTCTGAATAGGGCGCTTTAGTCAGTAGTGTTAGACGCGAAACCGTGTGATCTACCCATGGGCAGGATGAAGCGCTGGTAACACAGTGTGGAGGTCCGAACCGGTTGACGTTGAAAAGTCTTCGGATGACCTGTGGGTAGGGGTGAAAGGCCAATCAAACTCGGAAATAGCTCGTACTCCCCGAAATGCATTTAGGTGCAGCGCTGGCGATAGTTATATAGAGGTAGAGCTACTGATTGGATGCGGGGGCTTCACCGCCTACCAATTCCTGACAAACTCCGAATGCTATATAATGTTTCCCAGCAGTGAGGGCTTGGGTGCTAAGGTCCAAGTCCGAGAGGGAAAGAACCCAGACCATCAGCTAAGGTCCCCAAATATATGTTAAGTTGAAAGAACGAGGTTTGTCTGCCCAGACAGCTAGGATGTTGGCTTGGAAGCAGCCATTCATTTAAAGAGTGCGTAACAGCTCACTAGTCGAGCGGACGAGCATGGATAATAATCGGGCATAAACATATTACCGAAGCTATGGATTTACAAGCAATTGTAAGTGGTAGGGGAGCATTCTAACAGGGTTGAAGGTGTATCGTAAGGTATTCTGGACTGGTTAGAAAAGAAAATGTAGGCATAAGTAACGATAATGCGGGCGAGAAACCCGCACACCGAAAGACTAAGGTTTCCACAGCTATGCTAATCAGCTGTGGGTTAGTCGGGACCTAAGGCGAACCCGAAAGGGACAGTCGATGGCCAACGGGTTAATATTCCCGTACTACTGATTACTGTGATGGGGTGACGGAGTGATGAAAGCGCCGCGAACTGACGGAATAGTTCGTTGAAGTACCTACCTATAAGACCCGCAGGCAAATCCACGGGTTTTGGGGAAATACGATAGTACTCGGAGTCTTCGGACAAAGAGATAGTGCGCCTAAGGGCTTCCAAGAAAAACCTCTAAACTTCAGGTAATTAGTACCCGTACCGCAAACCGACACAGGTAGTCGAGGAGAGAATCCTAAGGTGCTCGAGAGATTCATGGCTAAGGAATTAGGCAAAATAGACCCGTAACTTCGGGAGAAGGGTCGCCAGCAGCAATGCTGGCCGCAGTGAAGAGGTCCAGGCGACTGTTTATCAAAAACACAGGGCTCTGCAAAATCGTAAGATGAAGTATAGGGCCTGACACCTGCCCGGTGCTGGAAGGTTAAGAGGAGATGTTATCTTCGGAGAAGCATTGAATTGAAGCCCCAGTAAACGGCGGCCGTAACTATAACGGTCCTAAGGTAGCGAAATTCCTTGTCGGGTAAGTTCCGACCTGCACGAATGGTGTAACGATCTGGACACTGTCTCAGCCATGAGCTCGGTGAAATTGTAGTAACGGTGAAGATGCCGTTTACCCGCAGTGGGACGAAAAGACCCTGTGCACCTTTACTATAGCTTAGTATTGACCTTGGATAAATGATGTGTAGGATAGGTTGGAGACTATGAAGCGGCGTCGCCAGGCGTTGTGGAGTCATTGTTGAAATACAACCCTTTGTTTATCTGAGGCCTAACCCCGCTTTGTGGGGGACAGTGCTTGGTGGGTAGTTTGACTGGGGTGGTCGCCTCCAAAAGAGTAACGGAGGCTTCTAAAGGTTCCCTCAGTACGCTTGGTAACCGTGCGTAGAGTGCAATGGCATAAGGGAGCTTGACTGAGAGACATACAGGTCGATCAGGTACGAAAGTAGAGCATAGTGATCCGGTGGTTCCGCATGGAAGGGCCATCGCTCAAAGGATAAAAGGTACGCCGGGGATAACAGGCTGATCTCCCCCAAGAGCTCATATCGACGGGGGGGTTTGGCACCTCGATGTCGGCTCGTCACATCCTGGGGCTGGAGAAGGTCCCAAGGGTTGGGCTGTTCGCCCATTAAAGTGGCACGCGAGCTGGGTTCAGAACGTCGTGAGACAGTTCGGTCTCTATCTACTGTGGGCGTTAGAAATTTGAGTGGATCTGATTCTAGTACGAGAGGACCGAATTGGACTAACCTCTAGTGTATCTGTTGTCCCGCCAGGGGCACCGCAGAGTAGCTACGTTGGGAAGGGATAAGCGCTGAAAGCATATAAGCGCGAAACCCACCACAAGATGAGATTTCTTTTAAGGATCGTGGAAGATGACCACGTTGATAGGCTATAGATGTAAAGGCAGTAATGTCATAGTCGAGTAGTACTAATAATCCGTAAGCTTATGTACACCCTTTTCCTCCGGGTCAACCCGGAGGAAGAAACTTTCTAAAAATAGTAAATAAAAATATTTTTCTTTATCTCAGTATGTTAAGATATTTGCCCGTCGCGGGCAGTCTTAAAGACGAAAGTCCAGAGTCGTAAAGTGAAAACTTTTGACTTTATGACCTTAGACTTTAGACTAACAACCTTAAGGTGGTTATTGCGGCGGGGCTCACCTCTTCCCATCCCGAACAGAGTAGTTAAGCCCGCCTGCGCAGATGGTACTGCAGTTATGTGGGAGAGTATGTCGTCGCCTTTCTTTTGAAAACCCTGTTTCTGATGAAACAGGGTTTTTTGTTTTAAAATGAGGTACCTTAGCTCAGATGGTAGAGCAATGGACTGAAAATCCATGTGTCCCTGGTTCGATCCCTGGAGGTACCACAAATGCTCGGATGGTGAAATTGGTAGACACGCTGGACTTAAAATCCAGTGAACAGAAATGTTCGTGCGGGTTCAAGTCCATAAGTGTTCGAAACCTCATTCCGGATTTAAAATTGTATTTACTTTGTTTGGATCTCCTCCACATTTTTCAACTATGTCTTTAATAATTAAAACTTCTAATTCTTGTGCAAACTTCAATTTTGCAATTTTATATCCTTTGAGTTCATTGAGTTTTTTATAAACCACTAATAAAATAGCCGTTATCAAAGTCATATACATTACTACTTTTACGCCATTGATATTTCTGCTTAACAAATGACTAAAATTTAGATTCTGTTTTATGAATTTAAAAAACACTTCAATTTCCCATCGTTGTCTATAAATTTCTGCCACATCCTTTGCTGTTAAGGTTTTACTGTTGGTTAAAAAATAAAAAACTTCGCCATCTTCCTTTTCTTTTGCAATGATTAAACGCAGGAATTTTTGAGTTTTTTTATTTCGTTTATCATATAATTTTACCTCTAAATCTTGTTCTAATATTAATCTTTCTGTTTGATTTTCATCAATTTCAAATTTTTTAACCGTTTCAAAACCAGTGTAATTATTCAATCTTGTTACAAAGGTTAAATTATTCTCGTTGAACTCTTCAAATGTTGCCCTTGCTTGAAGCCCCCTATCAAAAACCAAAATATTGTCTGCACTTAGCGGACATTCTTTTACCAACTCTTTTAATGCAAAATCTTCCGAAACGAATGACTGTTCTGTGAAGATTTTTGAATGGATTGGTATGTTGGAAAAAGCTATGCTGAATTTTACAAATTTCTTGTCTCCTTGTTTATTAATTTGCATACCTTACTTTTAATAATTTAGAAGAAATACTAACCAGCGTGGAATCAAAAGAAATAATATTATGCTTTTTCTTCAAATATTTAACTTGATATTTTTTTAGGCAACTATTGAATATTGCTTCAAAATAATCAGGATTTATATTTACTAATCGATCCCTAATTGAATTATATTTTACGCCTTGATAGCTAGTATTTGCAATACTTTTGAATGCCAACGAATGATAAAACTCTTCCATTACTCTCAAACTATTGTGTTTGATATTCAGCATAGAAAAAAGTAACAATTGAAACATCGTTTGTCCATGAAGTTTCTTTACTTGATAATCTACGTTGTAAGCAAGTGATAGTTTCTCTAATTCTCCTTTCGGAATATAACCTAAAACTTCTTCTAATTTCATAAGTCTGTTTTAGACTCAAATATAATAACTTTGAGGTTTCGAACACTTATGGTTCAAGTCCTGCTCTGATTACTGAAAACTCCAATTGGCTATGGCTGATTGGAGTTTTTTTTTTATTTTATGAAATGGAGTATTTTAGGTTTCAGACAATTGGAATTGGAATTTAAAATTTGTAATTTCTTCTGAGAACAGTACTTTTGTTTGCCATGAATCGCGTTAGGGATGGCAGAGATATTCTTTTGTGATTTACTGAACCTCTTTCTAAACCCGAAACCCAATCGCAAAAGATAAAGCGTACAGCCCGGCCCGCAGGGAAACACCATAAAAATATTAAAATATCTTATTTAAACAGAAGTTGAATGTTTACTTTTGTTCAATAATTGAACCTTTTAATTTCTAAATTTTAAATTAATGAAAAAATATCTAATCGTTTTTATCACTTTTTTTATTATCTCCTCATCGTACTCGCAAGGACTTCTTAATAAATCTGAAAAAGTATTTACACATCAGGATACTTTGCGTGGCAGTATTACTAAAGAAAGAAGTTGGTGGGATTTAAAATATTACCATTTAGATGTAAAAGTTAACCCATTTAATAAGACTATTATAGGTTCAAATACAGTTCGATATACAGTATTAAACAAGTATGACAAAATGCAAATTGATTTGCAAGAACCTATGCAAATTTATAAAGTAATACAAGGGGAAAAAGAATTGAAGTTTAAAAGAGATGGAAATGCTTTTTTTATTCAGTTAACTGAAGATCAGAGAGTAGGAGATACAAAAGAAATTATTATTTCATTTGGAGGAAAACCTAAAGAAGCTGTTAATCCTCCATGGGATGGAGGAATTACCTGGAAAAAAGATAAAAATGGAAAAGATTTTATAGCTTCATCATGTCAGGGATTAGGAGCCAGTGTTTGGTGGCCATGTAAAGATCACATGTATGATGAAGTAGAAAATATGTTAATTAGTGTAAATGTTCCGGGAGATTTAACAGACGTTTCAAATGGAAGATTGCAAAGCGTCAAAAAACAAAAAGATGGCACAAAAACATTTAATTGGTATGTTTCTAATCCTATAAATAATTACGGTGTAAATATTAACATTGGTGATTATGTTAATTTTTCGGAAAAATATGAAGGAGAGAAAGGGAATTTAGATTGTGACTATTATGTTTTAAGAGATAATTTAGCATTAGCAAAAGAACAATTTAAAGATGCTCCAAAAATGTTGAAAGCTTTTGAAAGCTGCTTCGGGCCTTATCCGTTTTATGAAGATAGTTACAAACTGGTGGAGGCTCCTTATTTAGGAATGGAACATCAAAGTAGTGTAACCTATGGGAATCAATACAAAAAAGGATATTTAGGACGTGATTTGAGCGGAACTGGCTGGGGATTAAAATTCGACTTTATTATTATACATGAATCTGGGCATGAATGGTTTGCAAATAATATCACCTATAAAGACATTGCTGATATGTGGATTCATGAGAGCTTTACTAATTATTCGGAAAGCCTTTTTGTGGAATATTATTACGGTAAAGAGGCTGGAGCTGAATATGTGATAGGTTGTAGAAAAAATATTAAAAATGATATTCCAATTATAGGGCATTATGATGTAAATAACGAAGGATCAGGTGATATGTATCCGAAAGGAGCAAATATGCTGCACATGATTCGTGAAGTAATTAATGATGATGCGAAATGGAAATCTATTTTAAGAGGACTAAACACTACATTTTATCATCAGACGGTTACATCTAAACAGATTGAAGATTATATTAACAGCCAGTCTGGAATTAATTTTAACAGAGTATTTGCACAATATCTAACGACGACTAAAATTCCGGTTTTAGAATATATTTTTAAAGACGGATCTTTTGGTTATCATTGGTCTAATTGTGTGGCTAAATTCGATATGCCGATAAAGGTGAAACTGAATGGAGTGGAGACTTGGTTAAAACCAACAACAGAATGGAAGTCTGAGAAAATTATTGGTGATAATAAAACGATTGAAGTAAGTAAAGATTTTTATGTAACGAGTTCTAATATTACAGAATAGATTTTCAATAGAAAAAAAGATATTACCAAAAAAAGAATCCCGATAAATTTTAATTAATCGGGATTCTTTAATATATATTATTGAATGTTTAGATAGCTGTTACAATAGCAAGAAAATCATCAGCTTTTAGAGCAGCCCCCCCAATTAATCCACCATCTACGTCTGGTTTAGAGAAGATCTCCTTTGCATTTTCAGGTTTTACTGAACCACCGTATAAGATAGAAACTTCATCAGCTATATCATTTCCAAAAGCTTTACGAATGGTTTCTCTGATAAATTCGTGCATTTCCTGTGCCTGCTCAGGAGAAGCTGTTTCACCTGTACCAATAGCCCAAACTGGTTCATACGCCAAAACTACATTTGACCATGATTCTTTTGAAATGTGAAATAATCCATCACGTAATTGATTTTCAACGATATTAAAATGATTGTCAGATTGACGGTCTTTTAATTCTTCTCCAAAACAAAAAATAACAGTCATTTCATGCTTTAAGGCTGTATCAACTTTATTAGCAATTAAAGCATCAGTTTCGTTAAAAATAGCTCTGCGCTCTGAGTGACCTAATATTACGGTATCAACTCCAATACTTTTTAGCATATCAGCAGAAATTTCTCCCGTAAAAGCTCCGCCTTCAGCTTGGTGAACATTTTGCGCTGAAACTCCAATAGGAGTATTTTTCAATTTATTAACGGCAGCAGCTAAATTTACAAATGTTGGTGCTACGATAACCTGAGCATTTGTTTTTGCTGGTATTTTTGTAATTAATTCGTTTAATAATTCTTCAGTTTGATTAGCATTTTTATGCATTTTCCAGTTTCCTGCAATAATTTGTTTTCTCATTTTGGATAGTATTAATTTTTTGTTTTTTATAGATTTTTTTTATATTATTTTAGACTTTTTAATGTTTCGTTAATTTTATCAAAATCGGTTTCAATGGCACGATAGAGTACAATTTTTCCAGTTTTGTCAATAATGATATATCTTGGAATCCAGTCTAAATCAATTGCTTTTCCAAAAACACCTTTCATTCCGTCATTCATCATGTAATGATCACCTTTTAATTCGTGTTTTTCAATTCCTATTTTCCATTTATCAGCTGTTTTATCTGCAGAAATAAATAAATAGGATACGCCAGTATTGTTGGCTTGAAGTTCTTTTACTTTAGGCATTGCTTTTACACAATCACCGCACCAAGAGGCCCAAACTTCAATTACTAGAGTCTTTCCTTTATATCTTTTTAAAATATCCTTGAATACAACCTGACTTTCGTCAACAGATAGTAATTTTTGAGATAAAGCTTCTTCAGAAAAACTTTGTTTCTCTGTTTTTTGCGCATTTGTACATGAAAAAGTAGCAAAAGCAATAAGTAATATAACTAATTGTTTCATTTTTATATGTTTTAAACAAAGTTAAACAAACAATTTGAAACAGAAATACAGATTATAAAAATTCAGGAAACGTTCAGAAATGCATTGAAAAAGAGAAAAATTGTTTATTAAAGGAAAAGTGAAATCGTAATAGTTATCCCTTAAATTTTAATTTTTTGATAATTCTATAAATCATTCTAATGACAAATGGTTGTTTATTTGGTTTTTCATCCAATAATTTATAAAATAAACATCAAAAATCCTGCTTAAAATGTTTCTTTAGGTATCCAAAATTTTATAATATTGATTATGAAATTTAATTCTTCCGGATTTTTTCAAAAATAACTATATTTGCTTGTAATTTAAACTTAGAATATGATGAGGATAATTACACTTTTCTGCTTCCTGATAACCCAATTAAATTTTTCTCAATCAGCTGAAAATTATTTGCAAAAAATAAGAAACAATGAAGCCGCGCTAACTGCTTTTTTTCAGCAAATGCCAAAAGGAGGCGATTTACATCATCATTTTTCCGGATCTATTTATGCAGAACCTCTTTTGGAAAGGGTTATTGCAGAAGATTTTTATCTTAATTTAGAAACGATGGAAGTTTCGAAAGTGGAATCATTAAAAGGTAATTGGGAAAGATTGTCATATCTTAAAAATAAAGGTAAACTGTCTTTTTATAAACAAAAAATTTTGCAAACCTGGTCTGCTAAGGACTTTAATGGTATGTCAGTTCCTTCTGATGATTTGTTTTTTAATTCTTTTCAAAAGTTTTCTCCTGCAATCGAAGGTCATTTTGCAGAAGGCTTGACAGAACTAAAGAACCGTGCACTTTCTGAAAATGTAAGTTATATTGAAACACAATTGTCTACAATTCCATGTGATATGAAAGTTGATGATCTGAATGATTTCAATTTAAAACTTCGTAAGGCTTCGGTTCAAAAAGATGAAAAGGCTGTTTTAAAACTTCTGGATGATTTGTATAAAAATATCCAACAAAGAAATGCTAAAAAATATGCGGAAGATTTTAATAACAATTTTATAGCAAAGCTTCACAAAGATTTAAAAATTGATGATGATAGATTTACGATGCGTTATCAAAATTTTGTATTGCGTTTTATGGAACCTGTTGATTTGTTTAAAAATCTTATGATTGCTTTTATTTCTGGAAATGAAAGTAAACTGGTTGCTGGCGTAAACATTGTTTCTCCTGAAGATGGAGAAACTTCCATGAAAGATTATTGGTTGCATATGATGATGTTTAAATATTGCCATTCTCAATTTCCTAACGTAAAATTCACGCTTCACGCAGGTGAATTGACATTAGGATTGGTTCAGCCAGAAGATTTAACCTGGCATATTAATTCGGCGATTTATATAGCCGGAGCCAATAGAATTGGTCACGGAGTTGATATTGCTTATGAAGCAAATTCGTATGATTTATTGCGTTATATGTCAAAAAATAATATTCCTATTGAAATTAATTTGGCCAGTAACGAATTTATTTTAAAAGTAAAAGAGGGGAGACATCCTTTTTCACTTTATAAAGAGTTTAATGTGCCGATTGTAATTAGTACGGATGATGCAGGAATCTTAAGAACTAATATGACAGAACAATATGTTTTATTGGCAAAAAGATATCCGGATGTTTCATACGAAACGATAAAACAATATGTCTACAACAGTATTAATTACAGTTTTATTCAGGATGTATCTGTTAAAAAAGAATTACTGAAAGATTTAGATGTTCGATTTAAAATCTTCGAAAATCAATTTTCTAAAAAGTAACAAATGAAATGGATCACGCGTGAACGCCCTAAAATAGACCGATTAGCCTGTTCGTGGCTTATTCAGAAATTTGTCGATTCTGAGGCAGAATTTTTTTATGTTCCTTTTGATAATGTTATTGAAGAAGCAAAAAACTAAATGCAATTCCGTTTGATATTCCGGGAGTCGAATATACGCATTATGAGGATCAATGTACTTTTGATTATATGATTAAAAAACACAAAATTGATGACCCTGCTATTACTGTAATTTCAAAAATAGTTCGTGGAGCCGATACAGACAGGCATGATATTGCTAATGAGTCGGCTGGACTTTGGGCTATTTCAGCAGGATTGACACATAATATTACTGATGATTCTAAACTTTTAGAAATAGGAATGGTGATTTATGATGCTTTATATAGCTGGGCTTCTTATTTATATCATCAAAAACATTTACAGAATAGTCCTTTTGAAAATTTGCTTCATGAAGTGTATATCAAATTTTTAAAGGCAAACAAAACGGAGAAAAAGAAAATTCCGGGTTGGGTAAACGAATTAAAAGAAATGATTCAGGATCAGATTGATGCTCAATTTACATTTGACCTCAAAAAAATATCAACCGATTTAGAGTTAAATCCTTCTTATTTATCAAGAGAATTTTCTAAATATTTTGAAGATCTCAATTTTGGGGATTATATTAGGAAAATCAGAATTGAAAAGGCTATAAACCTTATTCAGAATTCAAATTATACGTTAACTGAAATCTCTTACTTAACAGGTTTTTCAGATCAAAGTCATTTTACCAGAATTTTTAAGCTTTATACTGGTGAAAATCCTTCTTCATTTAGAAAAAAACAGCAAAAAAGTAATTCAGATACAAAAAGTAGATAGTATCCTATTTGTTGCTTTTTAAGCTCCGTAGCTTTGTTTAAATTAATTAAACAAACAACAATGACACGGATTACAAAAAATATTCTTCTTTTTTTATTATTTTTTAGAACAGCTTATTCTCAAACTACTTATCCAAAAATAAATGGTTATATAGGGATTATGCACCCAATTGTTACTTTCAGTGAAGATGAAACAACAACGAACTTTGATGGTCATTATGTTGTAGCTTTTCCAATAGGAATCAATTTATGGAAAACTTCTAAAATAGGATTTTCCTTCGAAATTGTTCCAACAATCAAAGATGAAGACGGAGTAAGTAAATCAAATAATTTAACCTTTCATCCGGGAGTTCTGGTACCTCTCGGAAGCGGATTTTCTTTTGCAGGCAGAGTCGCTTTTGAAACTTCCGGCAGATATGGTTTTACTCCTGTTTTCAATAAAACACTCATCAAAAGTGAAAATTGCAGTTATTATGCTGCTTTGCCTTTGCCTGTCCGATTTGCAAATGATAAACCGGCAACATTTACTGTTGGATTTCAATTAGGAGTTTTATTTTAAAAGAATTGACATGACAGAAAAACCAACTTATAATTTTTATTATTTTTTAAAATTAGGAACAACCGGATTTTCAGGCGCATGTGTCTCTTCGTTAGCGACATTTTTGCCATGTTATTTATTTACAGTTATTCCGGCTCCTTACTTTCATAAGATTGCAAAAAATGATTCTATAAAAAATTTTGCTACAGGTATTACAGCAGCGGTCATTGGTGCATTAGTTGGAGCTGTGATTATAATTGCTTCAAAAAGTATTATTGATGTATGGACAGCATTAATTGCTATTCTGACCATTTTAGGTTTACTATTTATAAAAAAATATCTTAGCCGGTTATCATTTTGATAGCAGCTTTTTTAGGCATACTAATAAAATTAATACTATAGAAACTACGAATCATTTTTATCTTTGCTGTTCATAAATCAATTTAATATGAACATCAAACTTATCGCCATTGGCAAAACCGATAATAAATCATTGCAAACTTTAATCGATGATTACACAAAAAGACTTTCATTTTATATCAAATTTGATTTAGAAATCATTCCCGATATTAAGAATGTAAAGAACTTATCTGAAAGCCAGCAAAAAGAAAAAGAAGGTGAGTTGATTTTATCTAAATTAACGCCCACCGATCAATTAATTTTATTGGATGAAAATGGCAAAAACTTTTCAAGCGTTGGTTTTTCTGAAGAATTACAAAAAAAGATGAATTCAGGAATTAAAACTTTAGTTTTTGTAATTGGCGGACCCTATGGTTTTTCAGAAACGGTTTATAGTAAAGCACAAGGAAAAATTTCGCTTTCATTGATGACTTTTTCACATCAGATGGTACGTTTATTTTTTATAGAGCAATTATACAGAGGTTTTACAATTTTAAGAAACGAACCTTATCATCATCAATAAAAATAAATCATTGATTATTTATTAATGAAGATTTATGATGTTTATAAGAAAAAATAAATAAATTAGCCGTCAAAACCATAACCATGACAAACCTGCAAAAAGGGAGTAAAAAATTATTGAATGCCTGGGCCTTTTATGATTGGGCAAATTCAGTTTATACACTTACTATTTCATCCGCTGTATTTCCTATTTTTTATGGAGCTTTATTTTTGAAGCGAAGTCATTATATAGAAGTTTTTGGGTTAGAATTGAAAAATTCAGCCCTGATTAGTTTTGTAACCGCATTTGCTTTTGTATTTGTAGCCTTTTTTTCCCCGTTTCTTTCAGGTATTGCAGATTATGTTGGGAATAAAAAAATGTTCATGAAGTTTTTCTGCTATCTTGGAGCTTTATCCTGCATGGGATTGTATTGGTTTAATCTTGAAAATATTTATGTTGGATTATTGTTTTACTTTCTGGGGCTTATTGGGTATTGGGGAAGTTTAGTTTTCTATAATTCCTATTTGCCGGATATTGCATTTCCTGAGCAGCAGGATAAAATTAGCGCAAAAGGATACTCTTTAGGATATATTGGAAGTGTTGTTTTATTGGTTATTAATTTGTTGATGATTATGAAGCCTGACTGGTTCAAAATTACAGGAACCGGAACTCAATCGGCTAGCGATATAGCGATGCGATATTCTTTTATAATGGTAGGTGCATGGTGGATTTTATTTAGCCAGTATACGTATTATTATTTACCAAAAGGGAGTAAAGAAAATGGTGAAAAACTAACTAAATCTGTTGTTTTTAATGGTTTCAAGGAATTGAAAAAGGTATGGGGTTTATTGAATGATAATGTACCTTTAAAAAGATATTTAGGAGGATTTTTTGTTTCAAGTATGGCAGTTCAGACTGTAATGCTGGTAGCGACTTATTTTGGAGCTCAGGAAATTCAATGGGCATCTGAAGAAGAAAGTACTATTGGGTTAATTAAGTGTATTTTAATTATTCAATTAGTGGCTGTTATTGGTGCTTTTTTAACTTCAAGAGCGTCAGCAAAATTTGGTAATATTCCAACATTAATTGTAATCAATACTATCTGGGCAGTCTTTTGTGCTCTTGCCTTTTTTATTACTTTACCAATACATTTTTATGTAATGGCTACGGTAGTCGGATTTGTAATGGGAGGAATCCAGGCTTTGTCACGCTCAACGTATTCAAAGTTATTACCTGAGACCGAAGATACAGCATCATTTTTTAGTTTTTATGATGTTGCCGAAAAAATAGGAATCGTTATAGGAATGTGTCTTTATGGAATTATCGATCAAATTACAGGAAGCCCTCGGTTGGCAATTGTATTTTTAGCAGCTTTTTTTGTGATTGCAATTTTTCTTTTAAGAAGGGTACATAGAAAATAATCAGTAAATAATATTTCAGTCTAAACGCAATTATCATACATTTGATTCTTGCGTTTTTTATTTAATAACATTAACCTTTAATGACTAGTCAGTATTTCCTTGATAAAGAATTTAATAGCATCATTTATGATAGGGATGGGGCTAATTTTAAGGAATTTGAATGTTGTGTTTTTAATAATTGCAATTTTTCTGCCTGTACTTTTTTAGCCGTTACATTTATTGACTGCGTTTTTAATGACTGCATTTTTTCTGAAGCAAAAATCAATTATGTGGCTTTTAGAACAGCATCTTTTAATCGATGTAAAATCAAAGATGTAAATTTTGCCATGTGCGACAAACTCATTTTTGAAATTCATTTTAATGATTGTATTTTAGATTTTTCGAAATTTTATACTTTAAAAATAAAAGGAACAACATTTACAAACTGCAGTCTGGTTGCTGTCGATTTTATGGCTGCCGATCTTACAAGCGTACTTTTTGATAATTGTGATTTATATCGATCAGAGTTTGATAAGACAATTGCCAACAAAGCCGATTTCAAAACGAGTTATAATTACACCATTGATCCATCCAAAACGAAACTTAAAAAAGCTGTTTTTGCTTTGAATGAAGTAAAGGGCTTATTGTTTAAACACGATATAATTGTGAGCTGATTATAACTTTTTCGCCATAAAATAATCTTCCATTAAGAAACCATTTCCAATGTCAATATTGACTTCATCGATGATTTCAAATCCTATTTTTTTATAAAAACTTAATGCTGAATTGAATCGGTTTACGTTTAAGGATAAACTGTTTGAATGATTTTCTAAAGCCATTTTTTCAATCCATTCAATTACTTTTTTGCCAATACCTTTTCCTTGTGTCTCCGGCAAAAGATATATTTTATGAATTCGGGTTGCAGGTTCATTTTTGTAATGATGCTCAATTCCAATAAAACCCAAAGTTGTTTTGTCTTCTGAAATCATATAAAATAATTGTTCTTTTTTCTCCAATTGATTATTTAACGCTTTATCAGAGTAAAATAAATCCAACATATAATCTAATTGTTCTTCGGATAGGATTTTACCATACGTAATTGGCCAGGTTGTATTGGTTATTTCCTGAATGGTTTTGATGTTTTCTGCTTTTGCTTCTAAAATTGTAATCATATTGAATTTGAAAAAATGTATTCTAAAATAGTTAAATTATTTAATTCAAGTTGCTAGTTATAAAATATAAAAAGTAAGCATCAAAAGTGAGAAATTTGGTTTACGACAACTAAAGACTCACAGATATGATGCTTACAAAAGACAAAATTATTTCAATTTTTTGTTTAATGGATGATATTTTACAAGGAATTGAGCACAAAGACGATATTAGAAGACAAGTAAGTGACAGTGAAATAATAATAACAGCCATAGTTTCCTCGACAAGTTTTTATGGTAATCATTGTTCTGCAATTCAATTTATGAAGCAATATGGGTATATCCCTAATATGCTTGAGAAAAGCAGATTCAATAGGCGGCTTCATAAAATAGGTAAGCTTCTTTATGAATTATTTGAAATTATAAGTTCTTATTTTAAAGACTTTTGTTGCGAAATGCATTATATAATTGATTCTTTTCCAGTAGCGGTATGCCATAATATGAGAATTTCAAAATGCAAAATTCTTAAAGATAAAAAGTGGAGAGGTTACACGGCAAGTATGCGCAATTACTTTTACGGTGTCAAAGTACAATTAGTAACAACAAAATCAGGTATTCCAATAGCATTTCATTTTACACCAGGAAAAACAGCTGATGTAAAATCATTAGGAAGAATGATTGACAAATTACCTGCCGAAGCTTCAATATATGGCGATAGTGCTTATTTAGATTATAGTTTAGAAGATAAAGCTTTGGAACGAAAAGCAATTTTATTGAAAATTCAAAGAAAGTCGAATTCTAAAAGAAATGATACTTTAGAACAAAAAAGGGAAAAATTAAAAATGAGAAAAAGAGTAGAAACAACAATTAGCGATATCAAAAAACTTTTCCCAAGAACAATACACGCGGTGACACTCGATGGGTTTATTATAAAGCTTACACTCTTTGTATTCGCACTACAATTAAACAAATCAATTAACTAGCAACTTAAATTATTTAGTAAAAATTTGATTTTCCTGCTCACTGACTCTTATGAATGTTGTTCGCTTAGTTAATTCTTTTAGTCTGGAAGCACCAACATAAGTGCATGTACTGCGTAAGCCGCCTAAAATATCCAAAACCGTGTTGATTACGTTGCCTTTAAAAGGAATCTGAACCGTTTTTCCTTCACTGGCCCTATATTCAGCAACTCCACCGGAATGTTTGTCCATTGCAGTTGTAGAACTCATTCCGTAAAACTGTTTGAATTTTTCGCCTTTTATTTCGATCAGTTCACCGCCACTTTCTGTATGCCCGGCGAGCATTCCTCCAAGCATTACAAAATCTGAACCCGCACCAAAAGCTTTTGCCACATCACCGGGAGTTGTACAGCCTCCATCACTGATGATATGTCCGCCTAAGCCATGAGCTGCATCAGCGCATTCAATAATAGCTGAAAGCTGCGGATAGCCCACACCGGTTTTTATACGTGTTGTACAAACGGAACCAGGTCCAATTCCGACCTTAACAATATCAGCTCCTGCTAATAATAATTCTTCTGTCATTTCGCCGGTTACTACATTTCCTGCAATAATAACCTTGTCTGGATATTGTTCGCGGGTTTTTTTTAAAAACTGAACAAAATGTTCTGAATATCCATTGGCAACATCAATACAAATAAATTTCAGAGAGGGATTCGCTTTAATAATTTCAGCAATTTTAACAGCATCTTCTTTCCCTGTTCCTGTGCTAATGGCAATATAATTATAAAAATCTGAGGAAACGGTTTGTGAAAAATCATTCCACTCCTGAAGCGAATAATGTTTATGAATAGCGGTAAAAAGCCTTTCTTTTGCTAAAACAGCAGCCATTTCAAAAGTACCTACAGTATCCATATTCGCAGCCATAATTGGAATTCCTGTCCATGCTGTAGTACTATGCAAAAATTTGAAACCTCTTTCTAAAGATACTTCAGATCTGCTTTTTAAAGTCGATCTTTTGGGTCTGATCATTACATCTTTAAAGCCTAATTTAATATCGGTTTCTATTCTCATGATTTTCCAAATTTTTGTTACTTTCAAATATATTAATTTTGAAAATGAAACGCTTTATAACAACATGAAAACTAATCCTTAGTTATCAACATCTCACAAAAATGAAAGTTTAAGAAATTTCAAGATATATTTGTGTTTTGTTAAAAGTGTTTGTAAATAGTGCTTTTTTCTTTTTTTGATGAATGATTTTCTTTTTGTTTTTTAAGATAAAACAGAAAACTCTTTATAGTTAATTACTTATATTTGTTGACTTAAAAAATTACCAGAATAGTGAATCATATCAATAAGTTAAAAATATTCAATGACCCCATTTATGGCTTTATTTCTATTCCGAATGAGCTTATTTATGATTTAATCCAGCATCCTTATTTTCAGCGTTTGCGACGTATTTCACAAATGGGATTGTCGTATTTGGTTTATCCGGGAGCTAATCATACACGTTTTCATCACGCATTGGGCTGTATGCATTTGATGCAAAAAGCAATCGACACACTTCGTTTTAAAGATGTTGCTATTTCATCTGAAGAAGAAAATGCATTGTATATTGCTATTTTACTGCATGATATTGGCCACGGACCTTTTTCGCATGCAATGGAGAAAAGCATTGTAGAAGATGTTCATCACGAAGCCATTTCTCTTTTGTTTATGAATCAGTTGAATAATGAGTTTGACGGAAAATTAAGCCTGGCAATTCAGGTTTTTAAGGGTGAATATCATCGAAAGTTTATGCTTCAGCTGATTTCCAGTCAATTAGATATGGATCGAATGGATTATTTAAAACGTGACAGTTTTTACACAGGCGTTGCAGAAGGGAATGTCAATTCTGAACGTCTGATTCAGATGATGAATGTCGTTGAAGATATTTTGGTTATTGAAGAAAAAGGAATTTATTCAGTAGAAAAATTTTTGTTGTCAAGAAGATTGATGTATTGGCAGGCGTATTTGCATAAAACCAGCCTTGTAGCTGAATTGATTTTGATGAAAGTTTTAAAAAGAGCCAAAGAATTAACTTTAAAAGGTTTGTCTTTACCCTGTAGTGAGCCTCTTCGTTATTTTATGCAAAACAAAATTACCCTCGAATATTTTGATGCAGAAAAATTAGATTTATTTTCACAATTGGATGATTTTGATATTATCAGTGCTCTGAAAGCCTGGCAAAAACAGGATGATTTTATTCTTTCCACTCTAAGTAAAATGATTATTAACAGGGATTTATTGAAAATTAAATTAAGTGCAGAAAAAATTCCGATGGAAGAATCGCAATCCTTAAAAGAAGAATTTGCAGAACAACACCATATATCAGCTCTTGATGCAGGTTACTTTATTTTTAGGGGCAAAATTAAAAATCAGGCCTACAGTAAAGAAGCAGAACCTATAAGAATACTTAAAAAAGATAAAACAATTGAAGATGTTGTTGAAGCTTCTGACCAGTTGAATTTGAAATCATTATCTAAATTGGTTACAAAATATTACATATGTTTTCCAAAACAACTTATCTAAAATTAACATTTAAAACCTATTTTTTATATTTTTGTCGGACATAAAAACAAATTAGTATATTTTTTTTGAATATAAGCAGAACGTTAATATAGAGTTCCATCTTATTCGTATAAAAAATAGAATCAAATAAGATGAAATTTACAGCAGAACAAATAGCGGGGATTTTAGAAGGCGAAGTAGTTGGGAATCCTAATGCCGAGGTTTTTCGACTGTCTAAAATTGAAGAAGGAGAGGAGGGATCACTTACTTTTCTGGCAAATCCTAAATATATCAATCACATTTACACTACAAAAGCATCTGTAACGATTGTCAATGATTCTTTTATGCCTGAATCTGAAATTACAACTACTTTAATTAAAGTAGAAGATGCATATGTATCCTTTTCTAAACTTTTAGAGTTTTATAATCAGGTAAAATTAAATAAAAGCGGAATCGAGCCGCAAGCTTTTATAACTGAAGGAACCAAATATGGTGAAAACCTTTATTTGGGAAGTTTTAGTTATGTGGGTCAAAATGTGAGTTTAGGTAATAATGTAAAAATATATCCAAACAGTTTTATTGGTGATAATGTTGTTATTGGTGATAATGTGTGCATTTTTGCAGGGGCTAAAATTTATTCTGAAACTGTAATTGGTAATAACTGTACCATTCATTCAGGAACTATTATTGGTGCAGACGGTTTTGGTTTTGCTCCAAATGAAGATGGGGAATATAGTAAAGTACCGCAAATTGGTAATGTTATTATTGAGGACAATGTAGATATTGGAGCGAATACTACAATAGACAGAGCTACACTTGGATCTACAATTATTAGAAAGGGCGTAAAGTTAGACAATCAAATTCAGATTGCCCATAATGTTGAGATTGGTAAAAATACAGTAATTGCAGCTCAAACAGGAGTTGCAGGCTCTACAAAAATTGGAGAAAACTGTATGATTGGCGGACAGGTTGGTATTGCAGGGCATTTAGTAATTGGAAATAATGTTCGGGTTCAGGCTCAATCCGGAATAGGAAGAAACATTAAAGATGACGAAGTTTTGCAGGGAAGTCCAACATTTGGTTATAGCGATTTTAGTAAATCCTATGTTCATTTCAAGAACTTGCCTAAAATTGTTGCGGAATTAGAAGAATTAAAGAAACAAATAATAAACCCAAAAAATGGAAATAATGGTTAAACAGAAAACCATCAAGAATGAAATTTCACTAACAGGAGTTGGATTACATACAGGAAAAGAAGTTGCAATGACTTTTAAACCTGCTCCTATAAATAATGGTTTCACTTTTGTTAGAATTGACTTGCAAGGCCAACCGGTAATTGAGGCTGACGCCAATTATGTAGTTAACACACAAAGAGGTACCAATCTAGAAAAATTAGGTGTAAAAATTCAAACTCCTGAACATGTTTTAGCAGCATTAGTTGGTTGTGATCTGGATAACGTTATTATAGAATTAAATGCTTCAGAACTTCCTATTATGGATGGTTCTTCAAAATATTTTGTTGAGGCTATTGAAAAAGCCGGGATCGAAGAGCAGGATGCAAAGCGTAATGTTTATGTAGTAAAAGAGGTAATCTCATTTACAGATGAAACTACAGGAAGCGAGATTTTGGTTATGCCAAGCGATGATTATCAGGTTACAACTATGGTAGATTTTGGCACTAAAGTTTTAGGTACTCAAAATGCTACTTTGAAAAGCATTACTGATTTTAAAGATGAAATTTCAAATTCAAGAACCTTTAGTTTTTTGCATGAATTAGAGTCTTTATTAGAAAATGGATTAATAAAAGGTGGTGATCTTAATAATGCTATTGTTTATGTAGATAAAGAGATTTCCGATGCTACAATGGAAAACTTAAAAAGAGCTTTTGGTAAAGATGAAATTTCTGTAAAACCAAATGGTGTTCTTGATAATTTAACTTTGCATTATCCAAATGAAGCGGCAAGACATAAACTTTTAGATGTTATTGGTGATTTATCTTTAATTGGAGTTAGAATTCAGGGAAAAATTATTGCTAATAAACCTGGACATTATGTGAATACACAATTTGCCAAAAAATTAGCAAAAATTATAAAAATTGAGCAAAGAAACCATATCCCTGTTTACGATTTAAACCAGGAGCCATTGATGGATATCCATAAAATTATGGCTGTTTTGCCTCACAGACCTCCATTTTTGTTAATTGACAGAATTATTGAAATGTCATCAAGCCATGTTGTGGGATTGAAAAATGTTACCATGAATGAAAATTTCTTCGTTGGGCATTTTCCTGATGCTCCGGTTATGCCGGGTGTATTAATTGTTGAGGCAATGGCACAAACAGGTGGAATTTTAGTTCTAAGTACAGTTCCGGATCCTGAAAACTATTTGACTTATTTCATGAAAATAGATAATGTTAAATTCAAACATAAAGTTTTACCAGGTGATACTTTAATATTTAAGTGTGATTTGATTTCTCCTATCAGAAGAGGGATTTGTCACATGCAGGCCAACGCATATGCTAATGGAAAATTAGTTGCTGAAGCAGAATTAATGGCGCAAATTGCAAGAAAACAATAATTAATCAAAATTATTGTTTACGTTTGTTGCCCAAATTAGACTATTTTAAATTAAAATATAAAAAATACAGATGAATCAACCATTAGCATATGTTCATCCTGGCGCTAAAATCGCTAAAAATGTTGTAATTGAGCCTTTTACAACAATTCATAATAACGTTGTTATTGGTGATGGTACCTGGATAGGTTCAAATGTAACCATTATGGAAGGTGCCCGAATTGGAAAAAATTGTAATATTTTTCCAGGTGCAGTAATTTCAGCAGTTCCTCAGGATTTAAAATTTGGAGGAGAAGATTCTTTGGCTATCATTGGTGATAATTGCACGATAAGAGAATGTGTAACTATCAATAGAGGAACAATAGCTTCAGGTCAGACAGTTATAGGTAATAATTGTTTAATAATGGCAACTGCACATATTGCTCATGATTGTCATGTAGGTAATAATGCTATTATTGTTAACGGAGTTCTTTTAGGAGGCCACGTTACTATTGGTAATTATGCAATTATTGGAGGATTATCAGCAGTTCATCAATTTATCAGTGTGGGAGATCATGCTATGATTTCTGGAGGATCATTATTAAGAAAAGACGTTCCACCATATACTAAAGCTGCGAAAGAACCATTATCATATGTGGGAATAAATTCAGTAGGACTTAGAAGAAGAGGTTTTAGCACTGAAAAAATAAGAGAAATACAGGATATTTACAGAATTCTTTACCAGAAAAATTACAATACAACACAAGCTTTGAGTATTATTGAAGGTGAAATGGAAGCTACTCCGGAGAGAGATGAAATTTTAGATTTTATTCGAAATTCATCAAGAGGGGTAATGAAAGGATATTCAGGAAATTATTAAAATAGAGTTTAATTGTTTATTTGTTTAATCGTTCAAATCGAAAAAACAGTTAAACGATTCAACGATTCAACCAAAGTAAATAAAATAAAAAACAAATGGCGTCTACATCAGATATTAGAAACGGATTATGTATCAAATATAATCACGATATTTATAAAATTATCGAATTTCTTCACGTAAAACCAGGAAAAGGCCCCGCTTTCGTGAGAACAAAATTAAAAAGCTTAACAACAGGAAAAGTATTGGATAATACCTTTTCTGCAGGACACAAAATTGAAGACGTACGTGTAGAAACACATACGTATCAGTTTTTATATGCTGAAGGGGAAGAGTTTCATTTCATGAATGCTGAAACTTTCGAGCAAATTTCTTTGAATAAAAGTATTTTAGATGCTCCAGGGTTATTAAAAGAAGGAACAAACGTAATGGTTCAGGTTAATACAGAAACAGATTTGCCTTTGTCAGTTGATATGCCAGCTTCAATTGTTTTAGAAGTAACTTATGCTGAACCTGGAGTGAAAGGAAATACAGCTACAAATGCTACAAAATCAGCTACTGTAGAAACAGGAGCAACTGTAAACGTACCGTTATTCATCAATGAAGGTGATAAAATTAAAATTGATACCGCTTCAGGTTCTTATATGGAGCGTGTAAAAGAGTAACTTTTTAATTGAGATAATTTGACAATGAGTCAATTAGGTAATTTGTGAATTGTTATAATTTTGTATATTCACATTCTAATTGACTCATTTTCTAATTGGCACATTTTCTAATTATAAAATATGAAATTTCCAAAAGTTCACTCTTTAGAAGAAATTGCGAATTTGCTTAATTGCGAATTTATTGGTGACAAAGACTTTGATGTTTTAGGCATGAACGAAATTCATGTAGTTGAACCAGGTGATATTGTTTTTGTTGACCATCCCAAATATTATGACAAAGCTTTACAGTCAGCTGCTACTATTGTTTTAATTAATAAGAAAGTAGATTGTCCTGAAGGTAAAGCGCTTTTAATTTCTGATGATCCTTTCAGAGATTTCAATACTTTAACCAAACATTTTAAGCCTTTTCAATATGCGAATGTTGCTATTGCTCCATCTGCAAAAATAGGAGAAGGAACTGTTATTCAGCCAAATTCTTTTGTTGGAAATCACGTTACTATTGGTAAAAATTGCCTGATACATTCTAATGTTTCTATTTACGATCATACTGTAATTGGTGATGATGTAATTATTCATTCCGGAACTATTTTAGGAGCAGATGCTTTTTATTATAAAAAACGTCCTGATGGTTTTGATCAGTTAATTTCCGGAGGAAGAGTAGTTATTGAAAACAATGTTGGTATTGGTGCTCTGTGTACAATTGACAAAGGTGTAACAGGTGATACGAAAATTGGTGAAGGAACCAAAATCGATAATCAGGTACACGTTGGGCATGATTCTGTAATAGGAAAAAAATGTTTAATTGCTTCTCAAACAGGTATTGCCGGATGTGTTATTATTGAAGATGAAGTAACTATTTGGGGACAAGTTGGGACAACAAGTGGTATCACAATAGGAACGAAGGCAGTTATTATGGGACAGACAGGAGTCACTAAATCGGTTGAAGGAGGAAAATCTTATTTTGGAACTCCAATCGAAGAATCAAGAGAAAAGTTGAAACAATTAGCTAATATCAAAAAGATTCCTGAAATTTTAAGTAAATTAAAATAACTATGTCTATTAAAGAATTTGTTCAAAAATTTTATAAATCGGATGCCCTGATTGATAGTGAAATTTTTAAGACCTATCTGCATCCCGATGTAACTATAGAGTGGAATAGCAGTAAAGGATTAATCCACATGGATTACGATTCGATAATAAACATGGCAAATGAATTAAATCGCGCTTATGTGCGTTCAAAAGTTAGAATTAGTCATATAATAGCTGAAGATGATTTGGTTTCAGTACGTTATTCTCACTTTGTAAAAACGATTGAAAATCCTCGTGAAGAAATGTTGTTGGCACATTTTTTTACGATTTGGCAGATAAAAGACGGTAAATTGTATAGGGGTTATCAAATGAGTCAATTTTCGTGATATTTTTTGCCGATAAAAAAGGTGAAAATAAGTTACAAAACCTTACTTTTGCATCACAATTTTAAAAACTACATAAAATATATATCATGAGTGTTTTAGTTAATAAAGATTCCAAAATAATTGTTCAGGGATTTACAGGAAGCGAAGGAACTTTCCATGCTTCTCAAATGATTGAGTACGGTACTAATGTTGTGGGTGGTGTTACTCCTGGAAAAGGAGGAACCAGTCATTTGGACCGTCCGGTTTTTAACACAGTAAAAGATGCTGTAGATCAGGCCGGAGCTGATACTTCTATCATTTTTGTACCGCCGGCTTTTGCTGCTGATGCAATTATGGAAGCTGCTGATGCCGGAATTAAAGTAATTATTGCAATTACAGAAGGAATTCCTGTAGCAGATATGATTAAGGCTAATAATTATGTTAAAGAAAGAAATTCAAGATTAATTGGTCCAAATTGTCCTGGTATCATTACTCCGGGTGAAGCTAAAGTTGGTATTATGCCAGGTTTCGTTTTCAAAAAAGGAACTGTTGGTATCGTTTCTAAATCTGGAACTTTAACTTATGAAGCTGCTGATCAGGTTGTAAAACAAGGTTTAGGAATTACTACTGCTATTGGTATCGGTGGAGATCCAATCATTGGAACTACTACAAAAGAAGCTGTAGAATTATTAATGAACGATCCTGAAACTGAAATCATCATCATGATTGGTGAAATTGGTGGTCAGTTAGAAGCAGATGCTGCTAAATGGGTTAAAGCAGATGGTAACCGTAAACCAGTTGTTGGTTTTATCGCCGGAGAAACTGCTCCTGCAGGTAGAACAATGGGGCACGCAGGTGCTATTGTTGGTGGTTCTGATGATACCGCTGCCGCTAAAAAACAAATCATGAGAGACAACGGAATCCACGTTGTTGATTCACCAGCTGAAATTGGTAAAAAAGTAAAAGAAGTATTAGGATAATCTCCAATATTTAAAATAATAAATTCCAAAAAAGTCTCAATATTTTGTTGAGACTTTTTTATATTTTTAAAATGGCTGGAATATAATTAAAAACTTGGCTACTGAAATTCTCAAATAGCAGTAGCTTAAAAATAAGAAAAATGAGTAAAGAATTAAAAAAGTTTAAAGTAAGCAATAGTTTTACTTTTGCGATAGAAGACAGTTTAGAGCAAGTTTGTAATGCTCCCGAAGGAAGTGCAGGGATTTTTGTTGTGTATGCTGTTGAAGCTGAAGCAAAAGAATTAATCATGGTAGCTTCTACCGGAACTGTTCAAAATGATGGGACATTGAAAAGCAAAAATGGCGGGTTATATGATAAAATTGTAAACGGACATCAATTTGCCAAAACCGGAAGAAAATACTCTTGGCCGGCACAAATGAAACTGGAAAGTATTTCAGCTCTTGAAGTTGTTTGGTATGAAACTTTTAATGCAGATGTTAAAGCTATTCCAACTGCAGTTGAAGGACAAGTTTTGCAAAATTTCTTAGATGATAATGGTAAATTACCAAGATGGAATGTAGCTTTCTAAAAGCTTTTTTAAATAAACTTTTCATAATAAGCCTTACTAACTTTAGTAAGGCTTTTTTTGTGCTTTTTTGTACTTGTTTCTTTGTTTTGTAAATAAAACAACGTGAGTTCGACATAAAAAAGGAAGGATATATTTGAAAAATAGAGATGGTTTATGTATATTAAAGCCTGACAAACAATTAATTACATTTAAAACCACCTCTATGTTAGATGCGAATAAAATTACTGAAATTTACTTTCTTATAGACGAATTCTGTAAAGAATTTGATAAAACTATAGCTGCTCATAGCTTAAAAGAAAAAGAGGCTCCAAAGAAAAGAAACCGAAAATTTATTATGTCAGATAGTGAAGTTATAACCATTTTAGTGCTATTTCACACTATGGGTTTCAAAAACTTAAAACATTTTTACTTGTTTTATATAGGAAAACATTTGAATAACGAATTTCCAAACCTTGTGTCTTACAATAGATTTGTGGAACTTCAAAAAAGAACCGCTGTACCAATGGCCCTATTTTTGAAAACCTGCTGTTTAGGTCAATGCACAGGAATTTCTATAATTGACTCTACCCCTTTGAGAGCATGCCATATTAGACGGGAAAAACAGCATAAAACATTCAAAGATTTAGCTACAAAAGGGCATACTTCAACGGGATGGTTCTTTGGGTTTAAATTACACTTAATTATAAATGATAAGGGAGAAATTCTTGATTTTATCTTTACTCAAGCCAATGTTGATGATAGAGAACCTTTAAAAAGCAATAACTTTCACAAAAGAATTTTTGGAAAACTTTTTGGTGACAAAGGATATATTGGAAAAGATTTGTTTGAACAGCTTTTTATAGATGGTGTGCATTTGATTACTAAAATCAAAAAGAACATGAAAAATAGTATGATGCTTTTACAAGATAAAATTATGCTAAGAAAGCGCTCATTAATTGAAACTGTTTATGATCAATTGAAAAATATTTGTCAAATAGAACATACAAGACACAGAAGTTTTGATAACTTTATAACTAATTTATTATCAGCACTAATAGCCTATTCTTTCTTCCCTAAAAAGCCTTCTATAAATATTGATTTTGAAAACAACAGGCTTGTAGCTTAATTATTGTTTACATCGAACTCACGTTAAAACATTTCTTTTTTGTAAAAAAATTGTTTTTAAACTTTGGGCTTCATATATTTATAAAACAAAAACACAAAATAATGTTAAATTATATTTTTTTTTTGTAAAAAATAACTCACAATATTGTGTTTTAATTATTATTTATTAGTTTAAAATATTTTTTACATAATTTATTGAAGCAAAAAAAATGATAAATTTTAAAAGCACGTTGGGTGGTTGTTTCTAATATAAATACTGAATATTTATGAAAACCCAAATCTTAACAATAAAAACCTACGATGACCATAAACTTTGGAGTAAACTGAAGGCAGGTGATGAAAAATCATTTTCGTTACTTTTTGAAAAGTACTATGCGGATTTAATTAATTATGGAAATTCATTTTCGCCCTTTGCAGAAAAAGTACAGGATTGTGTTCAGGATGTATTTGCTGATATTTGGTTGTATCGGGATTCATTGCAAGAACCTAATGTGGTAAAAGCTTATTTATTGTCAAGTGTGCGAAAGAGAATTGCAAGGTTGTATGAGCGTGATCATATTTTTAAAAAAATTACTACTACTGATTCAATTGAATTTCTTTTTGATTTTTCAGTAGAACATGATTTTATAGATGATGAAGCAACTGCAGAACGTGTATTGTATCTCAATAAACTTTTAAATGATTTGCCTTCCCGTCAAAAAGAAGCACTTTTTTTAAGATATAACCAAGGATTGTCAGTTGAACAAATTGCAGAAATGTTAGACGTAAATTATCAATCAGCAAATAATCTATTACACCGCGGTTTACTTAAGCTTCGTAAGGAATGGAAAGGAAGTTTTCCTCTTTTAGTATTACTATCTTCATGCATTTTTAATATTTAGTTAAAAAAAATAAAAAAAAATCATAAATCAGTGAGTATATAATAAGAAAACTGTCCTCTATGTTTTTGTAACCTTATTTCATAGATGCAAAAACGTAATTATTATATCGAAATTGAAGATTTTTTAGCCGATCAATCATTTCAATTGTGGGTTTTGTCTAAAATTGATGAGCAAGGCTGGGAAGAATGGACTTTAGAAAATCAGCAACGAGCAAAATTAGTAGAAGATTCCAGGCTTTTGTTGCTGGCTATGAAAGCACCTGTTAAAAAAATTTCTTCATCAGAACTTACTAATGCACTTCAATCGACCTGGGTTAAAATTGAAGAAAAAGAAAAAGACAATAAAACCACTAAACATTATCCAGTTAAATATTTAAGGCATTACTGGCTTGGAATTGCTGCTACTTTATTTTTTGGTTTTTTATCGATTTGGTTTTACCATGGTCAATTTGATGTAAGCCATACAGTGGTTACCTATAAAGAACTTATTGAAGATAATAGCGAAGGACTTGTTGAACAGACAAATAATTCAGGCAAACCGCAAATAATAACTTTGTCTGATGGCAGTTCGGTTTTATTACAGCCAAATAGTAAATTAAGTTACCCTAAAATTTTTACAGGAAACGAAAGGAAGGTTTATTTATCCGGGGAAGGTTTCTTTGAAATTAGTAAAAATCCCCAAAAACCTTTTCTTGTTTATGCCAACGAAATTATTACAAAAGTTGTTGGTACTAGTTTTCGGGTAAGGGCTTATTCAGACCAGCCAAATGTTGAAATTCTTGTTCGCACCGGTAAAGTAAAGGTAAGTTCAAATGGATTAATCGGAAACTCAAATAAAGAGATTGTTTTGTTGCCTAATGAAGCTTTACGTTTTTTGAGGGAAGATTTGATTTTTACCAAGATAACCAATATTACAGAAGATAAAACATTGGTTAGTAATGTTGGAAATATTGAACAATTAAGTTTTGAATTTACCGATATTCCTGTAGTACAGATTTTGAAGACGATAGAACAAGCCTATCTGGTTGAGATTGACTTTCCTAAAGATAAATTAAAAGATTGTCATTTAACTACTTCATTAAGTGATCAGCCATTATCAGAGAAGCTTAAAATTATTTGCAAAAGCATTGGAAATGATACCAGTTTTGAAATGAATGGAAATCAAATTACAATAACCTCACAAGGTTGTAATTAAATTTTTAATAACCAGATTTAATAGTAAGTATAAATAAAATTCAATTGTTGCCTATGTGAAAATATATAAAAAGTGCCGAAATGCTGTAACATATCCGACACTTAATAAAGTTAAATGACTCTCTGTAAAGAGTTATTTATTGCGTTTCTAAAATACCCTTGAACAGTATTAATCAAAACAAACCAAAATTATGAAAAAACCAGTTGTTAAACAACGATTACTCCATCGAATCATGAAAATAACGCTATTTCAGTTCGCCTTAGCACTTGTGTTTTCAAGTGTTACCATGGCAAACAGTGTGAATGGACAAAGAAAATTAGATACGAAAGTTACCATTGCAGTTGAAAATTTAAGTTTGGATAATACATTGTCTAAACTTGAAAAGTCTGCACACGTAAAATTTTCATACAATTCCAGATTACCACAGCTAAATCAAAAAGTTAGTCTTGAAGCTAATCAGGAAACTTTAGAAAGTATACTTAGCCGAATTTTAAAACCATTCAATATTACTTATGCAGAAATAAGTAATCAGATTATTTTACAAAAAAAAACAAAATTAGATGGTTTTAGTAGCGATGAGTCTCGTAATCCATTATTCGAAATTTTATCGGCTGGTCCTATTATCAGAGGTAAAGTAACAGATTTAAGTGGTAGTCCATTACCTGGAGCTACTGTACTTGCAAAAGGATCAAAGATATCGGTGCTGACTGATTTTGATGGAAATTTTTCTATTGAAATGCCAACGAACAGCAATAGGTTACTAATTTCTTATGTAGGTTTCGAAACTAAAGAAATTGGGATAGAAAATACTTCTCCAACAATTGCCTTAACAGAAGAAGGACAAAACTTAAAAGAAGTGGTCATTACTACAGGTTATGAAAAAACTTCTAAAAGAACTTTTACAGGAGCTATAAGTAAAATTTCGGGTTCTGAACTTAAAGTAGACGGTGTAGTGGATATCAGTAGAATGATTGAAGGTAAAGCAGCGGGGGTAACTGTTCAGAATATTACAGGTACTTTTGGAACAGCACCAAAAATTACAGTACGTGGATCATCATCTATTTTTGGAGATACTAAACCATTATGGGTTATTGACGGAGTTGTTCAGGAAGATATTATTAATGTTTCTGTAGCAGACTTGGCCTCTGGAAATTCCGAAACATTATTAAGTTCTTCGGTTGCGGGTTTAAATTCGAATGACATACAAAGTATCGAAATTTTGAAAGATGCATCGGCAACTTCTATATATGGGTCAAGATCATTAAACGGTGTTATTGTTGTGACTACAAAACAAGGACGAAGAGATTCGCCATTAAAGGTTACTTATTCAGTTGAAAATTCAGTAAGAACTGTGCCAAATTATAATCAATATGATATTTTGAATTCTCAGGAAACAATGAGTATTTTAAAAGAGGTTGAAGCAAAAGGATTCTTAGAAAGACCATTAACAACACAAGGACGTTATGGCGGAGTTTATAATATTCTTGAAAGAGCTGTTTCTACCTATATACCTGAAACAGATAGTTATTTAGTAAATAATGATCCGGCTAGTCGTAATGCTTTTTTAAAAAAATATGAATTAGCAAACACAGATTGGTTTAAAACGTTGTTCAGACCTTCAATTACCCAAAATCATTCATTAAGTTTTTCAGGAGGAGGAAAAAACAATACATTTTATGGATCATTAGCCTATTATACTGATCCGGGTTGGAGTATTGCGGATAATGTTAAACAACTTTCATCCAATTTAAAGGGAACTTTTTATGTTAATGACAGATTGAATGTTACACTAACAACACAAGCTTCTATTAGAGATCAGGGAGCTCCTGGAAGTTATGATAGTGAAAAGGATGAATACTTTGGAACAACTACCAGAGCTTTTGATATTAATCCGTTCAATTATGTGTTAAATACAAGCAGAACTTTAAGACCTTATGATGATAACGGCAATTTAGAATATTACAGAAACAATTGGGCACCAATAAATATCTTAAATGAATTAGAGAATAATTTCATGGAGATTAAGGTAAAAGATATACGTTTTCAAATGGATTTAGATTATAAAATAAATCCTTATTTGACCTATAATCTGACTGCAGCTGCCCGATATGCTAATACAAGCAGAGAACACAAAATTCTTGAAAATTCGAATATAGTAGGTGCTTATAATGCTGCCGAAACAACAGTTGTCAGAGATGAAAATATTTTTTTATATCAAGATCCTGATGATCTGACTGCACCAAAAGTTTCAGTTCTGCCAAATGGGGGAATGCTTAGAAAATTTACAAATGATTTAACATCTTATAATATTAGAAATAGTGTTAATTACAGACGTACTTTAAATGATACACATGAATTAGAAGGTTTATTTGGTACCGAATTAAGGTCTTTAGACAGAAACAGCGATAATTTCACTGCTTTTGGTGTGCAGTATGATAAAGGTCTTACCGGTTTTACAGACCCAAGACTATTAGAAAAAATCATTACGGAAGGGGGCTCTTATTTTGGTTTTAATGAAGAAAGAGAAAGAACAATGGGATTTTTTGGAAAAGTAGGATACACTTATGATCGTCGTTATACAGGATCTCTTACCGGGCGTTATGACGGATCAAACAGACAAGGTAATAGTGATTCTTCAAGATGGCTTCCTACTTATACTTTTAGTGGAAAATGGAATGTGAAGGAGGAAGATTTTATGCAAAACGTTTCTGTAATAAATAATCTTGCTTTAAGAGCATCTTATGGACTTACTGCTACAGCGGGGCCTGCTACAAATTCATTAGCTATTTATAAAAGTTTTATTACTGACCGTTTAAACTTAGATGACAGAGAATCTGGTATTGAAATAGATGAACTTCAGAATGGAGACTTGACTTGGGAAAAACAATTTGAAACCAATTTAGGTTTTGATCTTGGAATGTTTAATAACAGGATACAATTAACAACAGATATTTACAGCCGAAAAGCATTTGACCTGGTAGATTATGTAGTGACATCCGGAATAGGAGGACAAAAAATAAAACAAGGAAACAATGCCGATATGGAAACAAAAGGTCTTGAGATTAGTTTAACAACTACTAATATCAACGCTAAAGATTTTAAATGGTCAACTAATTTTAATTTCTCAGTTTACAACCAGGAAGTTACAAAGTTAGGAAATCAGCCTACTGCTTTTGATTTGATTGAAGGAACCGGAGGAAATGCATTAGGACGCCCAAGAAACTCACTTTTTTCGTATCATTTTACAGGTTTAAATAATCAGGGTTTACCAACATTTCAAATGAAAGAAGGAGAAACTGATAATATTGCAGGTGCTAATTTTCAGGACACCGAAAATGTTACGGACTATTTAAAATATGAAGGATCAATTGAGCCAAATAAATCTTTCGGTCTTTCAAACACTTTTACTTATAAAAACTGGTCATTATATGTTTTTGTAGTAGCATCTTCCGGAAATAAAGTCCGTTTAAACCCGATATTTGATAGTGAATATGATGACTTAACAGTATTTACAAAAGATTATACAAACCGTTGGATAAATCCTGGCGATGAAAATGTTACTAATATACCTGTAATAGCCGATAAAAGATTAATTGCTAATTATGATGAACAGTCAAGAGATCTTGAAATTGCTTATAATACCTATAATTTTTCGGATGCACGTATCGCAGACGGAGATTTTGTCAGATTAAAAAATGTATCCCTAAGTTGGGAATTTCCTAAAGATTTCAAGAAAAAATTAGGATTATCGACTTTTACGTTAAAAGGTTCTGCGGTTAACCCATTATTGATTTATTCAGATAAAAGACTAAATGGTCAGGATCCTGAATTTCGTAATACAGGAGGTGTGGCATTACCGGTTACAACACAATATACATTTACATTAAACATTTCATTATAATTTATAGTATTATGAAAAAAATAAAAATAACACTATCACTATTGTTACTTATAAGTATCAGTAGTTGTGATGAATTCTTATCAGAAACTCCGGATAATAGAACACAAATAGATACACCAGAAAAAATAACTGAATTGCTTGTTAATGCTTATCCAAAAGGTTCTTATATGGAGTTTGCTGAAACGATGTCGGATAATGTTTTTGATAGTGCTGATCCAGGTTTGTTTGAGCCCAATAACACGCAAAATTATAATTGGGAAATGAATGAGGCAGTGGATACAGATACTCAGGCAAATTATTGGGATGCTTGTTATAATGCCATCGCACATGCAAATAAAGCCTTACAGGCTATTGAAGAATTAGGCAGTCCGGCTAGCCTTAATCCACAAAAAGGGGAGGCATTATTGGCAAGGGCGTATGCACATTTTATGTTGGTTACTTTTTGGGCTAATCGTTATAATCCGGCTACTGCTGATACAGATTTAGGAATTCCATATGTAACAGAACCCGAAGATGTACTGATTAAAAAGTATAAAAGAAATTCTATGGCAGAAGTTTTTTCATATCTGGAGCAAGATATTGAAGAAGGTTTAAAATATGTGACAAATGAATATAAACAACCTAAATTTCATTTTAATGTAGAAGCAGCGAAAGCTTTTGCATCCCGTTTTTACTTAATTAAAGGAAATTGGGCCAAAGTCGTTTCGCTTTCAGATCAATTAGCAGCTAACCCTGATGGAAAGCTGAGAAATTATGAGTCCTATTTAGCATTTGACTTTAATACACGTCTTAGGGTTTATGGTGAAGCAACTGAAGAAACCAATTTATTAGTAACCTCTGCGCAATCCTGGTATAAAAGATCTTTTTACCAAAATAGATTTCAGCTTACAGGAGCCAGACAAGATGAAATTGTAGGGGCTTCGACTAATCTTTTTAATAAAAATTGGCTTTTCGATATTTTATCGTATAATGGCCAGATTACAGTTTTTGTGCCAAAATTTGATGAATATTTTAAATATACGAATCCGAATGCAGGTATTGGAAATGGTTTTGTTTCGCAAGTATTAATAAGCAACAATGAGTTTTATCTAAACAGAATTGAAGCTCTTGTTATGCAAAATAATTTTGCCGAAGCAAATATTGAATTACAATATTACTTATCGACAATCACTGAAGGATTCAATCCTGCAACAGATATTGTAACAAACGAGTTAGTTGTTGATACATATCCTGTAATTCAAAATGAATATACACCGTTTTATAATACTTCAGATGAGCAAAAATCATATATAAAAGCAATTGCGCAGATTCGCAGAGTAGATTTTATTCATGAGGGAATCAGATGGTTTGATATTAAACGTTTTAATTTAGAAGTTAGACATGAAATCTATAATAATCCAACAAATATCTTGACCAAGAATGATAAACGCAGAGCGTTACAAATTCCATTACATGCATCATCAAATGGTGTTGAAAAAAATCCAAGGTAATATAAAATATAAAATATAAAATATGAAAATCATCAAAAAATATAGAATTGCAATTTTAGCATTAGCTTTTATTGCCTTTAGCGGATGTTCTCATGAAGATTTGCTAAAAGAGAGTCAGTTAGATTTAAGTAACCCTGTTCAAACTGATTTAGATAAATGGATTACAACAGCTTATTTGAATCCTTACAATATGAAGGTTCAGTATAAGTGGAATCAAAATACAGTTGATTTTAATCGTTATTTATATCCACCTCAAGAAGACAAGGTAAAACCGGTACTGGAAATCATTCAAAAAATTTGGTTAGAGAGTTATAAAACCATTGCAGGACCGGATTTTGTTAAAAAAATAGCACCCCGAGAAATTGTATTGGTGGGTGGTGTGAACCTAAATTCAACCGGAACGATTACTTTAGGTTTGGCAGAAGGTGGACAAAGAGTTACACTTTTTGAAACAGATTATGTAGATAAAACAGATAGAGAAAATGTAAAAAGGTTTATTCATACCATACAGCACGAATATATTCATATTTTAAATCAGACTAAGCCTTACGACGAAAAAGCACTGTCTAAAATTACACCTTCCGGATATACGGCAAACTGGTACGCATCTAATGATGCCGTAGCAAATGAAGAAGGCTTTATAACTGCTTATGCAAGATCCAACATTAATGAAGATTTTGCAGAAATGGCCTCTATTATGCTTATTAATTCTAAAGCTGAATATGATGCAATTTTAGCAGGAATTGATAGTGATGAAGCAGTGGCAGCAATTAGAGCTAAGGAAGCTATTGTAGTTAAATATTTCAAGGAAGCCTTTAATCTAGATTTTTATGCTTTAAGAGATGAAGCTGAAAAAAATACCACAGCGGTTGTTAATGGCAATTAAAATTAGTTAAAAAATTAATTTAACAAGAAACATCATGAAAATAAAAAATACATTTAAGTTTCTAATTTTTGCTTTTATTGCAATACAATTAGGTTCTTGTACCAATACAGATGCAGAACAAAAGTTTGATCAGACACCAACTGAAAGATTAAATGCTCAGAAAAAAGAATTGAGTGATTTATTGCTGACATCACAGTATGGCTGGAAAGCAGTATATTTTACAGATAATACGCAATTGGGAGGATTTACTCATTTATTCAAATTCTCTAATGATGGAAAAGTAGAAATGGCTTCTGATTTTGATGAAGATACAGATTCGTATGTAAGTGATTACAGTGTAGAGCTTAGCAGTACGGTAAGTTTATTGTTTTCTACAAAAAACAGAATTCATCTTTTATCGGACTCAAATAATTTTCCAACTGCAGCATTAGAAGGTAAGGGATACAAAGGTGATTTTCAGTTTTTGTATTACGGCCAGGAAAACGGGGATATCATTTTTAAAACCAATAGAAGTTTTCAGGAATTAAGATTCGTAAAAGCAACCGCTGATGACTGGAATAATTTATCTGAGAACATTATTATGGCAGAAAATGTTGTAGGAGGAGATGATCGTCCATTGTTTAGAATGTTAGAAACGAATGATGGTACAACAAAACACCAATTAGATTTTGTTTTTGATGAAGCGCCTCGATTCGCAACAGCAAATTCTGTAGAAACAGGCTACAATATGAGCTATAACATGGGGATTGCTTACACGCCAACAGGAATCACTGTTAGTCCGGCAGTGGTTGTTAAAGGTCAAAACTTAACTAATTTTGCTTATAATGAATCCGATGGAAGTTTTACTGCGACTGGAACTGGCGGAGTGAGCGCAACTATTAAATATACAAATAAGCCACTCATCCTGACAGATGATTATAAGGTATTATTAGACGGAAATCCTTTCAAGGTCTATGGATATATTTCTCCTTTTTTAACAAATGCTCCTACAACATCTACTTTATGTAAGTCTTTGTTAAATGAGATTAATGCAAACTTGCCTGCTAATCAGCAATTAACAAGGGTACAGCTTTATTTTAATGATGGAGGATGGAATTACATTGAATACAGATTCTCAGGAGGAAGACCAACACTTTACCACAATGTGACTACGAGCGAAAATGCTGTAGATAAAACAATAGTGTTAACTCATGATTCATGGCAGACTGCAACAGCATTAATTCCGGCACCAGCCTTATTGAAAAAAATTGATGATGAATTAACAAATTCTAAAGGTTTATATGTTAAAAGAGAAAATTTTAAAATTACTTACAGCAATGTTATTTGGACATTTACCAGTGCTAATAGTAATTTTAGAATTACTACATATGCATTAAATTAAAAATATAGTTTAATTTTTATATAGGAAAAGCAGTTCATTTTGGACTGCTTTTTTGATTTGTATCAGATTTAGGAAGATTTGTTTTTTTATGATATTAAAATGTTATTGTAATTGTTATTTTTTTAAAAAAAGGAATTTTTCTATATTTGACGAGTCGTTTTTAGCCCTGATAGAAGCGGTATCCTTTTTTAGCCGCTTTTTTGCGGATAATAAAGATATAGCGGATAGCAGGATTAGCTACAAATAATTATAAAATTAATTTTTAATATGAAATTACTAGAAGGAAAAGTAGCCATCATTACAGGCGCAAGCCGTGGAATAGGTAGAGGAATTGCCGTAGTTTTTGCTAAACATGGTGCTAATGTAGCTTTTACATACAGCTCATCTGTAGAATCTGCTCAGGCTTTGGAAGCAGAATTGAACGGTTTGGGAATTAAAGCAAAAGGATACCAGTCGAATGCAGCGGATTTTAATGAAGCGCAGACTTTTGTTGATGCTGTTCTGGCAGATTTTGGAACAGTTGATATCTTGATTAACAATGCCGGTATTACAAAAGATAACCTATTGATGCGTATGTCTGAAGCTGATTTTGATCAGGTGATTGATGTCAATTTGAAATCGGTTTTTAATATGACAAAAGCAATTCAGAAAACTTTCTTAAAACAACGTGCAGGTTCTATTGTTAACATTAGTTCTGTAGTTGGAGTTTCAGGAAATGCGGGACAAACGAACTACGCAGCTTCAAAAGCTGGTGCGATTGGTTTTACAAAATCAGTAGCTTTAGAACTGGGTTCGCGTAATATTCGCTGTAACGCAATTGCTCCGGGATTCATTGAAACCGAAATGACGGCAAAATTACCTGAAGATGTAGTAAAAGGATGGAGAGACGGAATTCCGTTGAAACGTGGCGGAACTACTGAAGATGTTGCTAATGCATGTCTTTTCTTAGCATCTGATATGAGTGCTTATGTTACCGGACAAGTGCTTAATGTTTGCGGAGGAATGCTTACTTAGATAATTAAAAAGATTTAATGATTTAAAAATTAAAAGATTCTTATATTCGTAGCTACTTTGATTTTTCAATCTTCTAATTTTTCAATCTTTAAATTAATTATATGACTACAAACACGATTCTATTAGTATTACTTTCTTTAGTAATAGCTGGTGGATTGTCGTACTTTCAATATTTTTATAAAGCCAAAAGTTATTCGAATGTGAATATGCTTTTGGCTTTTTTGCGTTTTTCAGTCATTTTTGGATTATTGATTTTACTAATTAATCCTGTAATGACTAAGAATTCGCTGGAAGTAACCAAAACCCCTTTGGCAATTGCGGTAGATAATTCGAGTTCTATTACCGCTTTGAAATCTGATAAAAAAGTTACTGAATTGTATCAGAAACTGATTTCGGATCCAGCCCTTCAGGATAAATTTGAAATCCAGTCCTATCAGTTTGATGCCGATTTTAGGCCTTCGGACAACTTTGATTTTAAAGGAAAACAGACCAATCTGGATGAGGTTGCAAAGAATTTAAAAAGCATCAATAAAAACCTGATTTTTCCAACGGTTATAATCACCGACGGAAATCAGACTACAGGAAACGATTACGTATATCGTTTTGATCCTGTCAATAAAGTGTATCCTTTAGTTGTGGGAGATACAACCACTTTTTTTGATTTAAAAATCAATCAGTTAAACGTAAACAAATACGCTTTTCATAAAAATAAATTCCCGGTTGAAGTTTTTCTGCAATATGCAGGTACTAAAGCAGTAAATGCCGATTTTACAATTTCGCAGGGAAATTCTGTTGTAGCAAGAGAGAAAGTTTCTTTTTCTCCCTCTAAAAAAACAGCATCTTTAAATGTATTGTTACCGGCTGATAAAGTTGGGCTGCAAATTTTCAGAGCCAATATTTCATCGAATGTAAAAGAGAAAAACAGTTACAACAATATCAAGAACTTTGCAGTTGAAGTAATCGATCAAAAGTCAACTATCGCGATCGTTTCCACTATAAACCATCCGGACGTCGGAGCTTTGAAACGTTCGATTGAAACAAATGCACAGCGAAAAGTCATTCTGGCAAAACCAAATGAAATTGATAAATTAAACGATGTCTCGGTTTTGGTTTTATATCAGCCAAATGGATCCTTCAAACCTATTTTTGACAACAATAAACTGGCCGGAACAAATAGTTTTATCATTACCGGAAACAATACCGACTTTAATTTCCTAAACCAAAAACAGAATAATCTGGTTTTTAAAATGAGCGGTCAAAGAGAAGATTATTTAAGCGAATTTCAGTCGCAGTTTAATTTGTTTGCGATTGAAAATATTGCTTTTGAGAACTTTCCGCCATTACAAAATCTATTTGGGAGTATTTCAACCAGTGGAAATGTATCGGTTTTGCTTTCGTCTAAAATTAGGAATGTTTCGACCAATGCGCCTTTATTGGCTTTCGCCGAAAATCAAGGCAAAAGAACTGCTTTTCTTTTAGGAGAAAACAGCTGGAAATGGCGTTTGCAAAGTCATATTGACAATCAGTCGTTTGAGAAATATGATGTTTTTGTAGACAAGATCATTCAGTATTTGGCAACATCGGCTTCAAAAAAATCATTGGTTGTAACGCACGAAAGTTTTTACAATTCGGGAGAGGCTATTGTAATCAATGCGCAGTATTTCAATAAAAACTATGAGTTTGATGAAAAAGCCAGATTAACCATCACGGTTACAAATGCCAAAACGAAGCAAAGCAAAAATTACGATTTATTAAAGGGAAACAATTCTTTCTCGGTCAACTTAGACGGTCTGGCTGCCGGAAAATATAATTTTACAGTAAAAGAATTAAATTCAAATACTTCGTATGCAAGTCATTTTGAGATTTTGGATTTTGATATCGAAAAGCAATTTGTAAATCCGGATGTTCAAAAACTGAAGCAACTGGCGTTACAAACTAATGGAAAAGCCTTTTTCGAAAATCAGGCAGATGATTTGATTCAGACACTTTTAGAAAATAAGGAATACAAATCAATAGAAAAGAATATCTCAACCAAAACACCAATAATTGACTGGGTTTGGCTACTGGTTTTAATTGCTGTTTTATTGACAACGGAATGGTTTATTAGGAAGTATAATGGGATGTTGTAGTTTATATTTATTTTATCTCAGTGAAACTTTTCGAAAGCTCTGTGAATCTCAGTGAAATAATTATAACACAAAGTTTCTCAAAGATTTCACAGAGATTCGCAAAGAATTTAAAAATAAGTAATAATGGACTTCAGGCTAAAAGTTTTCTACACTGTTGCACTCCGCCTTAATTTTACTAAAGCGGCAACAGAATTGTACATTACCCAGCCAGCAGTTTCAAAACACATTCAGGAACTCGAAGAAACTTATAAAACCAAGCTTTTTGAACGTAACGGTTCTAAAATAGCCTTAACACCTGCAGGAAAAATTCTTTTAGAACATACCAAAAATATCTTCGAAATTTATCGCGACATCGACTTTGAGATGAGTTCGTTTCGCAACGAGCGTCAGGGGTTGCTGCGATTAGGTTCAAGTACCACCATTTCACAATATATTATTTCGCCGGTTTTAGCAAGATTTCACCAAAAACAGCAGGAAATTAAAGTCAATCTACTGAACGGAAATACCGAACAGATTGAAAATGCCTTAATTAATAAAGAAATCGAAATTGGAATTGTAGAAGGACAATCTAAAAATCAGTCGATTAAATATGTTCCGTTTATAAAAGACGAACTGGTTTTGGTCTGCAGTACTCAAAATCCTTTTGTGAAGCAAAATGAAATTTCATTGGAGGATTTAAAAGCAATGAAATTTATCACCCGCGAGCGTGGTTCAGGAACACTAGAAGTTATTGAATATGCTTTGAAACAAGTAGGTGTAAAATTATCCAATCTTCAAATCGAAATGCAGTTAGGAAATACAGAAAGTATCAAGTCTTATTTACTAAATTCAGATTGTTTTGCTTTCATGTCAATACACGCAGTAGGCAAGGAGCTTAAAAATAATGAATTGATAGTTTTAGATGTAGAAAATTTAACGATCGAAAGATACTTTTACATCATTACATTACTCGGAAAATCGAATGCTCTATCTGAACTGTTTATTCAGAATATTTCTTCTTACTATAACCTGAAGTTATAGTCGATTGTATTTTACGATTGGTGTTTTCAAAATAAAGGGCAGAACTTTGCAGGGTAAATATCAAGTACCCTATTTTGAAAACACAACAAAATACAGCGTCGCATTTAATAGATGTTAATCTTTTTCTTCAGCAAATTATTTTTGGTGCAGTAATCCTGTTATGTGTGTTTTCAATTATTTCACCGCCAATTGCTTTGCTGTTAGGGGTTTTGATTGTAAATGTTTTTGGAAACCCGTTTTTAGAATTCAATCATAAAGCAATCACTTTTTTATTGCAGTTTTCTGTAGTAGGCTTAGGTTTCGGAATGAACACTTCATCAGCAATTTCAGCTGGTAAAGAAGGTTTTTTGCTGACAGTCCTGTCTATTTTCAGCACATTAATTTTCGGTACACTTTTAGGGAAATGGCTTAAAACCGATAAAAAAACTTCTCACTTAATTTCGTGTGGAACTGCAATCTGTGGCGGAAGTGCCATTGCGGCGATTTCTCCAACAATCAAATCAAATGAAAATCAGACTTCTATTGCATTGGGGGTGATTTTTATTCTGAATTCGGTTGCCCTGTTTGTGTTTCCGTTCATTGGGCATCAGCTTGATTTATCCCAGAAAGATTTTGGATTATGGTGTGCCATTGCCATTCATGACACCAGTTCTGTAGTAGGGGCGGCCAATAAATATGGAGCCCAAGCCTTGCAGATTGCGACTACTGTAAAACTCGCAAGAGCTTTATGGATTATTCCTATTTCGATTTTGACAGCAATTATTTTTAAAAATAAAAACTCAAAAATTAAGATTCCGTATTTTATCGGATTGTTTGTTTTGGCAATGCTTCTAAATTCTTATGTGCCGCAAATAGCCATTTTTACACCAAATGTCGTTGGAATTGCAAAAATCGGTTTAACCATTACTTTGTTTCTAATCGGGGCAACTTTAAATAGTAATGCTTTAAAATCAGTAGGAGTAAAGCCATTATTGCAGGGTGTGTTTCTTTGGATATTTATTGCAGGTTTAGGTTTGATGTCGATTTTATATCTTAAATGATTTTTATTCATTTACTTACTTAAAATTGTTTAAACACATAGAATCATAGTTTTTCATAGCTTAAAAAGGCGTTTCACTAATTTAAAAGACACATAGCGATGTGTTTTAAAGCAAGTGAAACGCCTTCTTACGTTTACAAAATCTATGATTCTATGTGTTTAAATTAAACTTTTAAAGTTAGGGTTTAATGGAGTATTACTTAATATTATAATATTTGACAACAGGTTTACCAACAATAGTGTACCATTTACCATCAAATGAAAAGCGTTTTTCGATTGTGAAATTAAATTGTTTTTTCGTTTTAACCATTTCGCTTAACTCCTTTGGCATTTCTACTTCAAAGTCTTCTTCAGTTCCTTTTGCTTTTTTGTAGAATCCGGTGGTTGTAATGGCAAAATCCCTAAAAAACTTTTTCTTGCCATCATTCACAACTTTGTATGTACTTGACCACTCTGTACTGCCTTCGGCATTATTAGAAAGTCTGTAATCTCCCAGTTCCATCAATGTTTGGTATTTGCCGTTAAAACCTACAATTAGATACAAGTATGCGTTGTAAGGTCCGCCAGCACCTCCGTTGGCATGTATAAGCGAAAAAGCATATTGATCTTCACCAACTTCAACAAGTTTCAAAGCAGGTATATGAGAGAAAGCACCAAAGGCAGCAATTGCTGGTTGATACGACTTCATTTCCCAGACATTTTCATTTTTTGCAAATTTGGCTAATCCTAAAAGTCCTCCGCTAAAGCGCCCGGTTTGTGATCCATCGGCATCATAAACAGAATGATTAAAAACCAACATTTTGAATTGATTTCCTTTTGAATCTGTATAATTAATTGTGGTATCAAGTCGTGTTGCAACTCCTTCTTTGTAAGGAAATAATGGATCTTCTTCAACGCCATTAACATCTGTGTAGGTTATGGGTTTGCAGGTATTGCATTTCCAGCTTATAAAAGTGTTGTATGAAGACTTCTTGTATAATCTTCCGGGAAATAACTGCTGCATGGTTTTTATTCCATTCATAGAATCGGATATTTTTAATATTCTTTTAGGATTTAGAATCGTATCACTAACATTTTTTAATTGCACAATATCATCTTGTGCAGAACTAATTGAAATGAATATCAGTGAAAAAAGAATAGAGTGAATTAGGCGCATACAGCAATTTTTAAGTAAAAATAGTACAAAATTATGAAAAAACTTCATCGTGAGTTAAATGTAAATTTATATTATTTAAAAGGTTTTAAAAATCATAAAAATTAAATTAACACAATATTAATTAGTATTTTTTTAAATTATCTTTAAAAGAAATAAATTTGCAGTTCAAATAAAACTTCAAATGAAAAATTTTAAAATGAAACCAAAACTAATTGCTTTTTTTGCCATTGGAATTGGATTTTTGACCTTATCCTGGGGAATTGTGGGACATGAACGCATCAATAAAGCTGCTGTAATGGCACTGCCTCAACAATTACAAGTCTTTTTTTATAATCATATTGATTTTATTACACAGGAAGCTTCTGTTCCGGATATTCGTAAATATGCCTTAAAGTATAAAGATGAAAACCCAAGACATTATGTTGATCTTGAGAACTTTAAAGTACCAATTGACAGTTTACCTAAAACACTGGACGAAGCAACTAAAAAGTACGATACAAAATTCCTGAACGACAACGGAATTTTACCTTGGTACATTGAAGACATGATGACCAAATTAACCAAAGCTTTCAAAGAAAAAAACAGAGCCGAAATCTTATTTCTTGCTGCAGATTTAGGTCATTACATCGGAGATGCGCACATGCCATTACATACTTCTGCCAATCATGATGGTCAGTTAACGGATCAAAAAGGAATCCATTCACTTTGGGAAAGCAGGCTGCCTGAGCTGTTCGTTAAAAATTATAAATTAAATGTTCCTGAAGCGCAGTATTATGATGATGTTCACAAAGCAACCTGGGACATGATCAGAGATACACACAACTTGGTTGAGCCACTATTGGCAGTTGACAAAAAGTTAAGAACTTCAACTCCAGAAAACCAGATTTTTGTTGTAGATGCTAAAGGCAAAATTGTAAAGAGCAAATACAATTCGGCTAAATTCTCAGACGAATATGCTGCCAAATTGCACACGGAATTAAACGGAATGGTGGAAAGCCAGATGAAAAAGGCCATCACAGCAACAGCCAGTTTTTGGTACACAGCGTGGGTAAATGCAGGAAAACCGGATTTAAACGACTTAGATTCAAAGGAACTTACAAAACGTAACAGCAAAGCTTTAAAGCAGGATTTAAAGTTATTTCAGAAAGGAAATCTTTTCGGAATGCAGAATCAAAATGATTAAGGATTTTATTATAATTCAATAAAACAGAAAGCCTGTGAAGTTCTATTTCACAGGCTTTCTGTTTTTAATTAAGACTCGGTGATCCCGGAATTTTAATATTTCTTTTATGCTTTTTTATAATCAATAAGTAAAAAGTAATTCCACCCAAAACAATCAGCAAAGCAATTTCCAGCTGCCCAAGTGTATTGTTACCGCTATGCATCGCATTTGCACTTGCGAGTTTGACTTTTCCTTCCTTTACCTGAATTTCCGAAAGCTGATTCAGTGTGTTTAAAGCCTTGTCGCATAGAGGTACAATATGATTCCAGTTTTTATTTTGCACATCTCTACTAATTGCAGAACAGGAAGCCAGAAAATTGTCAAAATGAATTTTTTCCTTCGGGGTCAAAACCGTTTTAAAGTACAAATCATCAATTGTATGTATTATTTTCAGGGCATTTTTTATTTCGTCATTTTTCGTTATATCATTTAAATTCTCTTTCTGTGCTTCCGCTTTTATATAGTGGAGCTCATTTGCATATTGAAAGATATAATAAGCCACAACGAGTCTGTCATTATAAATAGTGTTGATATTTTCGTTGATATTTTTAGAATTTCGCAGCGTATTAAAGTTACTTAATACAATAATCAGCATTACAATCAGTAAAATAAAAGCGGCTTTTGCCTTGTTGCTGTATTTCTTTAAAACGTTCTTCATTATAAATAATGATAATGATTAATGTGTAGCTGTTATCTAAAAAGATACATAAAGATAAGGTTTTAGAATACAGTAATTTAGAATATATAAGACATTTTTTTTAAGCAGATTTTCCTGCTGTTCGTTGTATTTTTTGCACACTCGTCTCAAAAACCAGTACAAAAAAAGGATGTCACTTTCATAAGAGCTAAATGATTTATTAGACAAATAAAAGTAATACAGTGGGAATCTTGATTGATTAAAAAATTAGCTTAACAACTTCTAAGAATAATTTAATAATATCTTAAGGGAGCTTCCATAAGCCTATTTATTGATATAAATATATTTGTGTCATGAAAATTACTATACAGAAAACAGCTTTAGCCTTTCTATTATTAACTATTAGCCAAATATCTTTTTGCCAAAAAACCGGAATGATAAAAGGAACAATTTCAGATGAAAAAACACCCTTAGGTTATGTTGATGTCATTTTGAAAAATTTAAATGATTCAACAAAAGTTATAAATCATAAAGTAACTGATAGCTTAGGAAATTTTATGATGGAATCAATTGCTGCCGGGAATTATGGATTGCAGTTTAACTTAATTGGCTATAAAACAGTTTGTCAAAAAGTAATGATTTCTGAATCCAATAATTTTATATCATTAGGTACTATTGTTTTACATAGTGACACAAATTTATTGAATAGTGTTGTGGTTACATCTCAAAAAAAACTTATTCAAAAAACAGCCGTGGGGTTTGTTTTTAACGCAGCCTCTAATATTTCTCAAACTGGCGGAACAGCAATTGATATGCTGAAAAGCATTCCAACTATAGTTGTAGATGCAGATGGAGCAATTTCTATGAGAGGAAAAATGCCTCTGATCCTGATTAATGGGAAAAATTCGACTATTACAAATATGGATCAAATTGCGGCAACAAGTATTGAAAGCATTGAAGTAATTAATAACCCTACTGCAAAATATGATGCCAATGCTGAAAGCGGTGTCATTAATATTAAGCTTAAAAAAAACAATCAAAGCGGTATTAACGGTGCTGTAGCTCTGGGGGGTGGTTTTGGAGCTAAAGGCAGATTTAATAGTTCGGCAATTTTGAATCATAAAACTGATAAATGGAATTTTGGTTTGAGCTATGATAATCGTTTTGCAGGTAGAACTAAAGAAATAAAAGGAAGCAGGACCAATTATTTTATTGAAGATGAACATAATATTGAACAAAACAGGAATGATAAGCGAACGGAACAGTTACAGAACCTAAAATTCAATATTGATTTCTCACCCAACGAAAAAAATAATTTTTCTTTTGAGGCTATAGGGAATATGGAAGGTCAGAATAATGATGAGACGTTAAAGACTTTGATGAAAAGAGAAAATAACAACTTTTTTTCAAATAATACCAGACATTCTCTGGAACTCGAACGATCAAAAGTGGCAGAATTTGCACTTAATTATGATCGAAAATTTTCAGATGAAAGAAAAAGTCTTACTGCCAGTATCACTTCATCCCTTAACAGAGATCACGAAAATACAGCTATTGATACTTATAATTATAATGAAAGTAAGGATCAGACAGGTGATGTTTTTTTACAAAGAACACACAATTATGAAAACGGAAATGTGTCAAATGTTATTTTCGATTATTCTTTCCCGGTTTTTGAAAAATCAATTATTGAAACGGGATACAAAGGAACTTTCCGGTTTTTTAATTCTGATTTTGAAAGTGCAGATAATAGCAATGGCGAATATATTGTTAATCCGGCATCGAGCAATATTTTTAAATTTCATGAACAAATAAATGCTGTTTATGGAATGTTTAATTCTGTTATTGGCAATGCTGAAGTTTCACAATGGAAATATAACTTAGGCATTCGCGCAGAACAGGCTTCAAATGATGGTAAAATACAAAAGAATAGTAATAGTTTTTCAAATAATTATCTAAAATTGTTTCCATCAGCATCCTTACAGTATAATTTGAAAACGGATGAATTTATTAAATTCGCCTATAGCAAGCGTATTAATCGCCCTCAATTAGGTCAGCTTAATCCATTCGTAGATATTACTGATGCGCTGAATCCTCATACTGGAAATCCCTTTCTTAAACCTGAAATAATCAATATCGCAGAGGCAAATTATAATAAAGAATGGTCTAAATATTCTTTTTCTATGAATGCTTTTTATAGAAATGCAACAAATACAATCAAACAGTATTCAGAACTTCAGGATGATGGCTCTGTGTTGTTATCACCAAAGAATTTTGGAAAAACAATTACTTATGGATTAGAATCTATTTTTAGTCTTAAGACAGATGGCTTTTATGATGCAAATATTAGTTTAACAGCTTTTCAACAAAATATTGACGGATCAAATGTAGCAGAGGATCTGGCAAGCAAGGCCTTTAACTGGTATGGAAAAATCATAAATAATTTTGTACCGTGGTCAGGAGGGAAAATTCAAATAATTGGAAATTATAATTCAGCACTGGCAACTCCACAAGGAGAAAGAATTGCTCTTTATAATGTTGATATGGGTTTTCAGCAAAAACTGGGTTCCGGAAATGCACGTTTAGGCTTAGTTGTCACTGATATTTTTAATACGTTAAAAAGCGGTTATATAAACAACACTTACAATTTTACAAACAACAGAACTTCAAAATCAGATACACGTGCTTTGATGGTTACTTTTGCTTATACTTTTAAATCGGCATTCAGGGAAAAATTATTAGAAAATCAGTTTACCCCTGAGTATTGATTTACGGGTATAATTCAACATAGGTGTTAGGCGAGTCATTTGGCTTCGCTTAGGATTTAGTTGAAGGTTTTTTACTTTGAAAGGGCTTCGACTCCGTTCAGCCTGACAAATGTCATTACTAAATATCTCTTTAAATCAAGTGTCATCCTGAGCGGAGTCGAAGGTTTGTCAATTGGAACAGGTTTAGACTAAGTTTATTCTGAGTGAAGCCGGAATGGACTCAGCTGATATCTTATAAATATGAATTGTTTCAGTTTAAACCTAAAATACCTTTACAAAAGACAACCCATATTGATGACCGTTATAGAAAGGCATAATCATAGATGTTGAGTTAGTTTCAGAAGAAGATTTAAATATCTTTTTTGTTATATATGGATTCATCCAATAAGCCAGTTTGGTACTCAAAATACCAATTCCGGCTCCGGCAGCTACATCGGTTAACCAGTGGCGATTGTTATAAATCCTGAAAAGGCCTGTTCCTGTTGCTACTGCATAACCTGCAATTCCATACCAAATCGATTTATCTTTGTATTCCTGCCATAAAAATTCGGCCCCGGCAAAAGCGGTTGCGGTATGCCCTGATGGGAAAGAGTTATTAGAACTTCCGTCGGGGCGCTCTTCTTTTACAATTGATTTTAAACTCAAGACCGTTGTCGCCATTATCACATATGATGTAACAAATATAACTGAGCGATCTCTGAAATTATTTTTACCTTTTACACCAAAAGCATTTAGCGCATAAACAGAAGCTGCAGGAGTATATCGAGAGAAGTCATCAATGGTGACTTTTTGATCAATATCTTCGGTCACCTCTTTTTTAATTTGCGAATTGAAACTCAGCAATTGGTCGCTTTCAAGACCAATTACACCATAACCAATTAACGCACCCGGAATGATTAATTGTTTATAATTAAATTTTAAATGATGGTTAGCGGTAGTGTCAATTTTTGCAATGCTGTCTGTTTGCTGTGCATTTGCATCTGGAACACTCAATAAAAATACAAGGAAAATAGTTTTATAAAACATCTTTTTTATTAGTTATGAAAAATAAAAGCGATTATTATTTTTACGGATTATAATTCATTAAATAGAAGTTTTATTTCTGATATTTTTTTTGTTTCAGCATATCGGAAGCTGTTTGATAAAATGAAATTGTTTCATTTACCAAATCAGTTCTTTCTGTTTTTAATGGCTTTTCATCATAATAAATTTGATATTCCGGAGCAATACCTTTTTTCTGATTCAAATGCAATTCAAATTGTCTTACTCGTTGTTTAGGCGATAAAATAGTTAAAACATTGTCTTTTATGAATCCTAAATCCTGATAGGTAGCAATAAATGCCCTTGGTTTATAATCTGATTTTAAAACATCCTGACCAAAAAACTTGCTTTGATAATCGAAATGCAATAATCCGAAAAGCGTTGGCATAAGATCAATTTGCGACATTAGCTTTGTACATTTTTCAGGTTTGATTCCCGGAGTGTAAATAAAAGCCGGAATTCTGTATTTATCCATTGGTAATTCCGTTTTCCCTGCGCTTGATGCACAATGATCTGCAACAATTACAAAAACAGTATTGGTAAACCAGTATTGTTTGCTGGCCATTTCAAAGAATTTTCTTAGCGAATAATCAGTATATTTTACCCCTCCGTCACGTGATTTTATATCGCCGGGAATATCAATCTTATTATTAGGATAAGTAAAAGGCCTGTGATTGCTCACTGTCATGATATGGTTAAAAAAAGGTTTATTTTCTTTAGCTTCAGCATTCATAACCTTTATAGCTTTATTGTACATATCTTCATCACATACACCCCAAACATTAGAAAATGTGATTTCCCCGGATGTAAAGCTTGATTTGTCAACAATTTCATATCCATTTCCTGAATAAAAATCCTGCATATTATCAAAAAAAGCATCGCCGCCATACATGAATTTTACATTATATCCTTTTTGTTTAAAAATAGCACCGGTTGAGAATTTATTCTTATTGTCTTCTCTTTTTACCACGCTCTCACCAGCAGTTGGAGGAAGGCATAAAGTTACGGCCTCAAGTCCGCGTACAGTTCGGTTTCCTGCAGCATATAAATTGGTAAACTGCAGGCTTTTTTGTGCTAAACTATCCAAAAAGGGAGTTATGTTCTTTTCGTTGCCATACATTTTCATGAATTCGGCGCTGTAACTTTCAATAGTAATGAGAACTACATTTTTATGATTTTCTGCAGAATCACTTTCTATTTTTCGGATAGTAGTTTCTCCTGAAATAGCTGGAAACTGCTGTTTTAAAATTGCAAAAGCTTTTGTATTTGGCATCGTTTTGTAAAACTTGAAATAATCCAGATCACTGTTTTTAAATGCTAAGTAAAATTTGTATAACCCGTTAGACTGTAATTCATTAACGAAAACATTTCTGGAATTTTCTGTTTTAGCCAGAGTTGGAATTACAAATAAGGAAACTAAGAACAAAACGATATAAAGTACCGAAATTTTTATTTTCTGGCTGAAGGACGGAATCTCATCAATATAAATTCTTGACTTTTTCAGAATAAAATAAGTAACAATACCGGTTATCAAAAACACCCCCGAAAATATTGGAACAACAGGATAAGACTGCATAATGTTTCCGATAACTTCATTGGTGTAAATCAGATAATTTACAGCGATGAAGTTGTATTTTACACCAAATTCATTCCAGAAGAAATATTCACTTATTCCGTTTTGGAGAATCAATAAAACATAAAGGAAGATAACAAAGGCAAACAGCCAAAACCTGATTTTGTTTCTCAATTTTGGAACAAATAATAGTACGACAAATAAAGCAGTTTTGATTCCGATGAAAATAAGTGCAATCCTGGGTAATCCACCTCCGTACTCGTCTAAAATACTTTTACCTGAAGCAACATATAAAAATAAAATGATAAAAGCACCCAGAATAATATATCCGGACGGTTTATTATATTTGGAATTTGAGATAAATATTAAATAAAGCCATAAAAAAACACTGGCAATTACAAAGACAAAAAAATCAGATAATAATCCTAAACCAAAGATTTTAAGGCTTTCAGTAAAACTGAATGAGCTCTGTGTTATGGGATGTAAAAGCAAAACAATCCGCAGTATGAAACTGACAATAAAATAGAATAAAGCAAGATTGTAAAATGGGGAAAGTTTCTTGTAAAATATCATGTATTTTTTTTGTAAAATTAATTTCGATTGATTAATTCCAGATTAAGAAAAACTATTTCCTTCCTTAGTGCAGTCTTAAAGTTTACTTAAGATGACTGCATTTTTTTATTGTGATGTTTTTGAACATTTATACCATATAATTTTTTTTATCTTTGATAAAAATCAATTATAGATATATAAATAAAATCTTAATAAAAAAAAATGAAATGCATATTTTAATAGTTGAAGATGAGCTGGGTATTGTTCAGTTTTTGAAACAGGGTCTGGAGGAAGAAGGATATGAGATAACTACCGCCAGTGATGGTTTAATAGGTTTTGAATTGATTCAAAACCAGCAGTTTGATTTGATTTTGTTAGACTGGATGCTGCCTAAAATTAGTGGTTTAGATTTATGTAAATCCATCAGAATTAAAAATCGTAATACCCCAATTATTTTTTTGACAGCAAAAGATACAGTTCAGGAAACTATAGAAGGTCTAAAAGCAGGAGCTAATGATTATATCAAAAAACCGTTTAGTTTTGAAGAATTAGTAGAACGTATAAAAGTTCATTTCAGAGTTCAAAAAGATTCAGAAATATTGACTTTAGGAACTATTAAAATTGATTTATCGAAGTATACGGTTTTAAAAAACGATCATGAAATTTCACTTACACAAAGAGAATTTGAATTGTTGGTTTATTTGATTAAAAATAAAGGAAAAGTATGTACCCGAAACCAGATTTTAAAAGATGTCTGGGATATAAATTTTGAATATGATACCGGTGTTATTGATGTTTTTATGAACGCCATCCGAAAAAAACTGAAATTAAAAATTGAGGAAGATTACATCAAAACAATCCGCGGTGTTGGATATATAGCAAATGATTAAAGAATGATACAGCTTTCTTTTAAAAACAGAATTGCCTTAAATTACATTATTACAACCGGTTTGTTGATCTTGGTTGTTTTTTTTACGCTGTATTATATAGTGAAACATGCTGTTTACAGTCATATTGATACTGGTATTAAGGTTGAGCTTCAGAATCATTTTAACGAAATCAAAGTTGTAAATAATGCTGTAATCCTGGTTGATGAAGAAGAATGGGAGGAACGTGAACATAATACGGTAGATATTAATCCGGTTTTTGTTGAATTTTTAGACTTAGACAAAAAGATCTCTGAAAAATCACCAAATCTTAAGAATAAAAGACTTGTATTTCATGAAAATGTCGAAAATTTTAAAATATTTGATACAAAAATTGGAGCCAATACAATTCGCCAGGTTCAGGCACCCCTGATTGTTCGATCTAAGAAAATAGGGTACTTAATAATAGCAATGTCGTTAAATGATTCAATATTAGTCTTGGATAGATTATTCGATATTATGATAATGGCTTTTCCTATAATTTTATTAGTACTGTTTTTTATTGCACGTTTTTTTGCAGGCAGAAGCATAAAACCTATAAATGCAATTACCAGTATATCAGGAATGATTACAAAAGATAATTTAAAATCAAGGATTCCGTTGCCTAAAAAACATGACGAATTGCACACACTTTCAGAAACCATAAATAGCTTATTAAATCGAATTGAAGATGCGATTGAACGTGAAAAACAGTTTACTTCGGATGCCTCTCATGAACTAAGAACACCGTTAACAGTCATAAAAGGAACTCTCGAAGTACTAATTAGAAAACCACGGGACCACAAGGAATATGAAGAAAAAATAAATTACTGTATTAATGAAGTAGATCATTTAAATATATTAGTTGATGAGCTTCTCATGCTTGCCCGTTTCGAGAATCAAAAACAAAATATTTTACGGGAATCTGTTTATTTGAATGCATTGATTTTGGATGTTATAACCTTAAATTCAGAGAAAATAAACAACAAGAAAATCAATATGAAATTTAATGCTGATGAAGATTTTTATATCAATTCAGACAATTATCTGGTAGTAACCATTCTTAGAAATATTATTTCGAATGCTGTCAAATATACAAACGAGGGCGGTGAGGTATCTGTTTCTCTTTCTAAACGTACCGGGAAAATAATTTGTAAAATTTCAGATAACGGAATAGGAATTGCTAAGGAAGATTTAGAGACCGTTTTTAATCCTTTTTTTAGATCAAATTCATCTCTACACCCTGAAATTAAAGGAACGGGATTAGGATTATCTATTGTGAAACGCTTTACGGAATTGCTTCATATTACATTTCAAATGGAAAGTAAAATTAATACCGGAACTGTAGTGCTTTTAGAATTTAACGAAGAAATGAAATAGTATTGTACTTATAAAATCTATTAAAAATAAGGACTAAAGCTTTTTTTTAACAATAAACTACAGTTAAGTTAAAATAAAAATTGCTTTTTTATGAAATTAACCTGTATATTTGCAACCGAATCAAAGAATAAAAACAACCAACAATGTTTATAAATAAATTACATCATCATCATTTTCATAATTGCTCTCAGGCGATGTGTTAATGTATGGATGTAAATCATCATATTTTAAAACCCGTTTGAGTACATCAAACGGGTTTTTTATTACCTATTCTTTGTACTCAAAACTATTAATTAAACAAAAAAAGAAAAATGAGTACTTTAAAAATTGCAATTCAAAAATCAGGTCGTTTAAACGAAGACAGCATTCAGATCTTAAAAGACTGTGGTATTTCAATCAACAACGGAATCGACCAGTTAAAAGCTGAAGCTTCCAACTTTCCTCTTGAAGTTTTATATTTAAGAAATTCTGATATTCCTCAATATTTAGTTGATGGAGTGGTAGATTTGGCAATTGTTGGTGACAATCTTTTGGTAGAAAAAGGAAAAGGTATTGAAGTAGTTCAGAAATTAGGATTCTCAAAATGCAAAGTTTCTGTAGCAGTTCCTAAAACTTTTGAATATAATTCGGTTCAGGATCTGGCAGGTTTGAGAGTTGCAACTTCTTATCCAAATACAGTTAATGAATATTTTGGTTCATTCGGATTAACGGTTGATATTCACCAGATTTCAGGATCGGTAGAAATTGCGCCTAATATTGGTCTTGCTGATGCCATTGTTGATATTGTTTCCAGTGGAAGTACTTTGTTTAAAAATAATTTGAAAGAAGTTGAGGTAATTTTGAAAAGTGAAGCAGTTTTAGCGGTTTCACCAAAAGTTTCTCCTGAAATTCAAAAGCACATTGATACCTTAAAATTCAGAATTCAGTCAGTTTTGAGAGCCCGAAATTCAAAATACATTTTGATGAACGTACCAAACGACAAGATTGATGAAATTGGCAGAATTTTACCGGTTTTACGTAGTCTTACTGTTTTGCCATTGGCTCAGGAAGGATGGAGCAGCGTACACTCCGTAATCGATAAAGATACTTTTTGGGACGTAATCGATCAGTTGAAAGAAGCCGGAGCCGAAGGAATTTTGGTTTGCCCAATTGAGAAAATGGTTCTTTAGGACTTCGTCCGCTTTAGGCTTTAGGCAATATGCTTTAAGCCAAAAAAACATAAAGTTAATAAAGCTTATTGCGTATAGCTTAAAGCTTAAAGCATAAAAAAAATGAATAAAATAAATAGCCCAAAACCGGATACCTGGTCAGAAATATTAAAAAGACCTACGAAAACCATCGATGATATCGAAGTTACGGTTAAAGAAATATTTAAGGAAGTACAGAAAAAAGGAGATGAAGCTGTTGCAAAATATACTTCTATTTTCGACGGAATTGCTTTAGACAGTTATGAAGTTACTTCAGAAGAAATTCAGGAAGCAATTAATTTAGTTTCATCCGAATTGAAAGAAGCGATTCAGCTGGCTAAAAACAATATTTATAAATTCCACTCAGCACAAAAAACAGAAAGAATCTCAATTGAAACGATTGAAGGTGTTAACTGCTGGCAGGAAAAAAGGCCAATCCAAAAAATTGGTTTGTATATCCCAGGCGGAACAGCTCCTTTGTTTTCAACGGTTTTAATGCTGGCTGTTCCTGCTGAAATTGCCGGAAGTAAAGAAATTGTTTTATGCTCGCCTCCGGATAAAAATGGAAAAATAAATCCTGCAATTTTATATGCCGCCAATTTATGCGGGGTAACCAAAATATTAAAAGTAGGCGGAATCCAGGCCATTGCCGGAATGACGTTTGGAACACAGTCAATCCCTAAAGTGTATAAAATTTTCGGTCCCGGAAATCAGTTTGTAACGGTGGCTAAACAATTGGCAACACAATTTGGTGTGGCGATTGACATGCCTGCAGGGCCATCAGAATTATTGGTGGTAGCTGATGATACAGCCGTTCCTGCTTTTGTTGCGTCAGATTTACTGTCACAGGCAGAACATGGAGCTGACAGTCAGGTAATTTTGGTTTCGACTTCGAAAAAACTGATTGATGCTGTTGAAAAAGAAATAGAAATTCAACTTGAAGCACTTCCAAGAAAAGAGATTGCCCAAAAAGCCATTGCCAATTCTAAATTAATTTTTGTTGAAAATGATAAAATTGCTTTAGACTTAATCAATGAATACGGTCCGGAACACTTTATCATCTGCTCAGAATATGATGATTTCTATTGCAACGGAATAGTAAATGCAGGTTCTGTTTTTATTGGAAATTATACTCCCGAAAGCGCCGGAGATTATGCTTCTGGAACAAATCACACTTTGCCGACAAATGGTTATGCGAAAAATTACAGCGGAGTAAATCTGGATAGTTTTATGAAATCCATGACTTTTCAGAAAATTTCAGAAAAAGGAATTCAGAATATTGGGCCAGCAATTGAACTTATGGCTGAAGCAGAAGGATTACAGGCGCATAAAAATGCAGTGACACTTCGATTGAATGAACTAGATAAGTAAAGAAGCAAGAATAGTAAATAGCAGAGTATTTTAGGCAAAAGTCTTTCCTCTTGATTCTTTCTTCTAATTAAAAAAATAAACCAATGAGTACCTTCGATATAAATACAATAACACGTGAAAACGTAAAATCTTTGAAACCGTATTCGTCCGCACGTGATGAATTTGAAGATTTTGATACAGCCGAAATGATTTTTCTGGATGCGAATGAAAACCCGTTTCAAAATGGTGTGAACCGCTATCCGGATCCACAGCAGAATTCGGTTAAGGCAATTTTAGCTAAAAATAATAAGGTAAAACAAAGTCAGATTTTATTAGGAAACGGAAGCGATGAGGTTTTGGACTTGCTTTTCAGGGCTTTTTGCGAACCAAAAACAGACAATATTATTTCATTGCCGCCAACGTACGGAATGTACAGCGTTCTGGCGAATATTAATGCCGTAGAAAACAGAGAAGTTTTGCTTTCGACAGATTTTCAGCCACAGGTTGAGAAAATTTTAGAAGCGGTTGACGATAATACTAAAATTATCTTCTTATGCTCGCCAAACAATCCAACCGGAAATTCATTTTCGGATGAAAGTGTGGTGAAACTGCTTCAAAACTTTAAGGGCTTGGTGGTAATTGATGAGGCTTACATTGATTTTTCGGATAAAGAAAGCTGGCTGATTGAAATTGAGGAATACCCAAATTTGGTCATCACACAGACACTTTCAAAAGCCTATGGCTTAGCCGGAATTCGTTTAGGAATTTGTTATGCCTCCGAAGCTGTAATTTCAGTTTTAAATAAAATTAAACCTCCTTATAATGTAAATGAACTAACGCAGCAAAGAGCTATTGAGCGTTTGAAGGATGGTGAAAAAATAAAGCAGGAAATTGCTGCTATCATCGAACAAAGGTCAGTATTGCTTAAAGTTTTGGCAGAGGTTGCTTTTGTTGAAAAAGTATATCCAACAGAAGCTAATTTTGTGTTGGTAAAAGTTGACGATGCCAATAAAAGATACAATCAGTTGATTGAAAAGGGAATTGTTATCAGAAACAGAACAACGCAGCCTTTATGCGAAAACTGCCTTCGTTTTACGATTGGTATTCCTGAAGAAAATGCTGTTTTGATTAGGGAATTGAAGGCACTGTAAAAAAGTTTTGTCACAAATTCATTAGTGATGAAATTAGAAATTATAAATATCTCGAAAACCGTTTTGCGTGAGGGATATAGGCGGTATCCTTTTGTGAAGAGAAACGAAACAAAAGATATAGCCGAAAGCCCGACCCGGAGGGACACGCCCAAAATAGAATTAAAATATGAAAAAAGTACTTTTTATCGATCGTGACGGAACGATTGTTTTAGAACCGGAAGGATATCAATTAGACAGTTTAGATAAACTGGAGTTTTATCCGAAAGCGTTTCAGTATCTTGCTAAAATTGCCAATGAACTGGATTACGAACTGGCAATGGTAACCAATCAGGACGGATTAGGAACGGATAGTTTTCCGGAAGATACATTTTGGCCAACACAGAATTTTATTCTGAGAGCTTTTGAAAACGAAGGCGTTTTGTTTGATGATATTTTTGTAGACAGATCGTTTCCGGAAGATAATGCGCCAACACGCAAGCCAAGAACAGGAATGCTGACAAAATACATTGACAATCCGAATTACGATTTAGGAAACTCTTTTGTACTGGGAGATCGTCTGACTGATGTTGAGCTGGCTAAAAACCTGGGTGCAAAAGCTATTTTTATGAATTTGACTGACGGAGCTGGAAGTGCCGAAATTTCATCAAAACGTGAAGAATTAGATGAAACGATTATTCTGCAGACAACGGACTGGAAAACAATTTATGAGTTTTTGAAATTAGAGGCACGTTCTGCTTCGATTACACGTAAAACACATGAAACTGACATTTTTATAGATTTGAATCTGGACGGAACCGGAAAAAGTAAAATAGATACCGGAATTGCTTTTTTCGACCATATGCTGGATCAAATTTCACGTCACGGTCAAATGGATTTGGAAATTTTGGTAAAAGGCGATTTAGAAGTTGATGAACACCATACGATTGAAGATACAGCAATTGCGCTTGGAGAAGTTTTTGCAAAAGCATTAGGAAATAAATTAGGTATTGAACGTTACGGTTTCTGCTTGCCAATGGACGATTGTTTAGCTCAGGTTGCCATTGATTTTGGAGGAAGAAACTGGCTGATTTGGGAAACCGAATTCAAACGTGAAATGGTAGGCAAAATGCCAACAGAAATGTTCTTTCACTTTTTTAAATCATTCTCTGACGGTGCAAAAGCAAATATCAACATCAAAGCTGAAGGTGATAACGAGCACCACAAGATTGAAGCAATTTTTAAAGCTTTCGCTAAAGCCATAAAAGTGGCCGTTAAAAGAGATACCGAAAAAATGATTCTGCCAAGTACAAAGGGAATGTTGTAAAAAGAGGTTGTTTCAGGTTTAAAGTTTCAAGTTCTGTTGAGTAACGTGTAATTTTAAACCTGAAACCTGAAACAAAAAATGAAATGGAAGCGAAAAAGTTTGCCAAAGAATGGATTGATTCCTGGAATTCTCATGATTTAGATGATATCATGAAGCATTATTCAGAAGAAATTGAAATTACAACACCAATGTTAAAATTGGCTGCCGGAATTGAGAGCGGTTCGCTGCAGGGAAAACAGCAGGTAAGGGCATATTGGCAGAAAGCTTTGACTAAAATTCCGGATTTGCATTTTGAACTGATAGAAGTTACATCAGGGATTGATTCTGTGGCGCTTTACTATAAGTCGGTTATGAATAAAATGGCAATCGAAGTTATGTTTTTTGATGAAAACGGATTGGTAAATAAAATGATCGCTCATTATACTGATTTGTAAAAAAATAAAAATTGTTTCAGATTTTAAGTGCTGCTGAGAAACTTGAAACCTGAAACCTGAAACAAAAGAGAATGAAAATAGTAATTATAAATTACGGAGCAGGAAATATTCAGAGCATTATGTTTGCTATTGAAAGACTGGGTTTTAAAGCCGTTCTGAGCAATAATCCGGAAGAAATTCAGACGGCAGATAAAGTGATTTTTCCGGGTGTGGGAGAAGCAAGCTACGCCATGAAAAAACTGAAAGAAAGCGGTTTAGATACCTTAATTCCGAACTTGAAACAGCCTGTTTTCGGAATTTGTCTAGGAATGCAGTTGATGTGTAATTCAACAGAAGAAGGAAATACTGAAGGTTTAGGGATTTTCGATGTCGATGTAATCAAATTTTCAAACAAAGTAAAAGTACCCCAAATGGGCTGGAACCAGATTTATGATTTAAAATCGGATTTGTTCAATGGAATTTCAGAGAATGAATTTATGTATCTGGTTCATAGTTTTTACGCTCCAAATTGCGCTGAAGCCATCGCTACAACAAATTATGATGTAGAATATGCATCGGCATTGCAAAAAAATAATTTTTACGGAACACAATTTCACCCTGAAAAAAGCGGTGATGTTGGGGAGAAAATTTTGGGAAACTTCCTGAAAATGTAAAGGTTTAAATTTCAATAGCAATTTCAAAAATCAATTACAATATCAATTTAGAAAATCTGAAATCAAAAATCGTTAATCGACAATCAAAAATCAACACTTTCAAACTTTAAGACTTAAAAATAAATGAGAATAATACCAGCCATAGATATCATTGACGGAAAATGCGTTCGTTTGTCCAAAGGGGATTATGATACCAAAATAATTTATAATGAAAATCCGCTTGAAGTAGCGAAATCATTCGAAGCTCACGGAATTGAATACCTGCATTTAGTAGATCTTGATGGTGCTAAATCGAGTAAAATTGTCAATTATAAAATTTTAGAACAAATTGCAACGCAAACCGGTTTGAAAATTGATTTTGGAGGCGGTTTAAAATCGGATGATGATTTGAGAATTGCTTTTGAAAGCGGTGCAAGCCAAATTACCGGAGGAAGTATTGCAGTAAAAAACAGAGCTATTTTCGAAAAATGGATTGCTGAATATGGTTCCGATAAAATCATTTTAGGTGCTGATGCCAAAGACGAGAAAATTGCAGTTTCAGGCTGGTTGGAAGATTCTGATGAAGATTTGATTCCGTTTATTCAGGATTATCAAACCAAAGGAATCCAGTACGTTATTTGCACTGATATTGCAAAAGACGGGATGCTGGAAGGACCAAGTTTTGACTTGTATGGCAAAATTTTAGCAGAAGCCAAAGTTGTAAAACTTATCGCTTCGGGAGGTATTTCAACTTTCGACGAGTTACCAAAATTGGCTGAATTAGGCTGCGAAGGAACGATAATCGGGAAAGCAATTTACGAGGGAAGAATTACATTAAAGCAACTCGAAGATTTTATAATTAGAAAATGAGATAATTAGATAATTAGATAATTTAAATACAATGTAAAAATTATCTAATTATCTAATTATCTAATTAACACATTAGATAAATGTTAGCAAAAAGAATTATACCCTGCTTAGATATAAAAAACGGAAGAACTGTAAAAGGGGTTAACTTTGTTGACTTGCGTGATGCGGGTGATCCTGTCGAGCTCGCTGAAATATACTCAGCTGAAGGTGCGGATGAATTGGTTTTTCTGGATATTTCGGCTACAGAAGAAAGACGTAAAACGTTGGTAAACATGGTGCGAAGTGTTGCGGAGAAAATCAACATCCCGTTTACAGTTGGCGGGGGAATTTCATCTGTTGAAGATGTTGAAATCCTTTTGAATAACGGAGCTGATAAAGTTTCGATTAATTCATCGGCAGTAAAAAATCCACAATTGATTAATGATCTGGCACAGAAATTTGGAAGTCAGTGCATTGTAGTAGCAATTGATGCTAAACAAATAGACGGACAATGGATCGTACATTTGGTGGGCGGAAAAGTACCAACAGAATTGAATTTATTTGACTGGGCTGTTGAGGTAGCTCAGCGTGGTGCCGGTGAAATTTTATTCACCTCGATGGATAATGACGGGACCAAAAATGGTTTTGCAAACGAGGCTTTGGCAAAACTATCAACGTTAATCAATATTCCAATTATTGCTTCGGGAGGTGCTGGAAATATTCAGCATTTCGTAGATTCCTTTAAAGAAGGAAAAGCAGATGCGGCTTTGGCAGCGAGTGTTTTTCACTTTAAAGAAATTGAGATAAAAGCTTTGAAACAAGAACTTAGGAATAATGGTATTGAAGTTAGACTTTAGATAATCAGATAATAATTGTTTATGAAAGATAAAGAAAGTATACAAATTTTTGGAAGTACGGGTAAATTAATAAAACTATTGTTTTTTTCTATCTTATTTTTAATTGTCAGCCTTTGGATATTAGTATATCAACCTACTGTTCGCAATGTAATCGTTAATAATTTTATAATAAAAAATGTTGCTTCAATTTTAGGTCTATTCATGGGATTGTTTGGAATCTATTTCACTACAAAAAAGTTATTTGATAAAAAACCAGTCGTTGTTATTGATGCTATTGGAATTGTAGATAATTCATCAGCAGTATCGCTTGGAAGAATTTTATGGGAAGACATTGATGCAATTAAAGAGATTACAGTTGTAAATCAAAAATTCATTAAGATTTATCTTAAAAATCCTGAAGATTATATAAGTAAAGAAACTAATGTGATTAAAAGAAATATGATGAAAATGAATTTAAAGCAATCAGGCTCTCCTGCTAGTATTTCAGTTAATGGACTCAAAATATCTTTTAATGATTTGAAAGATATATTAATGCAAAAATTTGAAGAAACTCAAGCAGGTAAAAACTAGAAAAAATTAATATAAGGGTCAAGAATCTAAAATCTAAACTCAAAAATCTAAAATAAAAATGAACATCGATATAAAAAGCTCCCACGGATTGATTCCGGCGATTATTCAGGATTCAGAAACGAAAAATGTCCTAATGATGGGTTACATGAATGAAGAATCAATTCAAAAAACAATCAAAACCCAAAAAGTGACTTTTTTCAGCCGATCCAAACAAAGGCTTTGGACAAAAGGCGAGGAGAGCGGAAATTTTTTGAATCTGGTAAGTATAAAAAATGACTGCGATGGTGACACGCTTTTAATTCAGGCAAAACCTGTTGGACCAACTTGCCATACTGGTGCGGATACTTGCTGGCAGGAACCAAATGAGGCTAATTATGGTTTTATTTCCCAGTTAGAAAATACAATCAAAACCCGCAGAGAAAATGCTGATTCGGAGAAAAGTTATGTAGCTTCACTATTCGAAAAAGGAATCAATAAAATTGCTCAAAAAGTAGGAGAAGAAGCAGTAGAAGTAGTTATTGAAGCCAAAGACGATAACGATGATTTATTCCTCAGCGAAAGCGCTGATTTGCTTTTTCATTACCTGATTTTATTACAGGCAAAAGGATATCAGTTAAATGATGTAATTGAAGTTTTGAAGAAACGTCAGAAGTAGTTTTTAGTAAATCGATTAAAAAAAGCCTGTCAGAAATTTAAATTCCTGACAGGCTTTTTATTTTTTAATTAAGGGTTAAAGCCCCTAAAATTTCTTCGTACATAAAGGGACCGCCAGGATATTTGGCAGTGTAATCCAGATTCATCCAGACCTGACCGCGTTCGTCGATATGATAATGAATTATTTTTCCTTTACTTTCTTTTACAAAAAGGACATTCTTAATTAAATAATTGACTTTCTCCAGATCGATTAAAGACCCAATCAGTATTTCGGGATAAATATGCCCTTTGGTGTGAATTAATCGTGGTGTTCCGCCAATGGAACGAACCGCAGCAGCCATCAAAATAGAATGATCGTCACAATCTCCGGAAAAATATTCTAATGATTCACTGGCTGTGGCAATGTAATCGCCTTCTTTTGGATCGTTAACGTAATTCCATCGATCATTGATTTCCTTAAAAACGGCAAAACACTGAATTATAGTTCTGTAATCTGAGTATCCTTTTATACCTTTAAAATGCTTTGTAGTTGCCATAATAGCGAAGTTTCGAACCTTTGGATTCTGATATTCTATGGCATTAATGATTTTTGATTTATTTGGAAAAGGCAATAGTTTTGCCACAATAATATCCTGCGGAAAAGGATTATCAGACATCGTGTAAATCATTGAATTATAATCTTCGGAAATTTCGTTGAAACCATAATTTCCAATAACACTACCGTAAACTAACACTAATATGTATAGAGCAATACAGATTATAATGATGGTACGTAACAACATCAAAAGAAAGAAAATTGCAGCAAAAACAAATAAAAAAATAAAGATGCGGTCTAAATTTAAAGGCCATTTTAAATCAATCAGGTTTTGGTGCAATATGATAAAAACCGGAATGGTAATCAAAAGACTTAATACCATAATAATAATCTTATCCCAGGGAGATTTCACCTGTAATTTGGATTTTAATTGCGGAAAGTCAATTTTTGGGATTTTTATCATAATAATTAAAAGCAGTGCTTTACAAAGCTTTTACGATTTCAACAAAAGTAATTTTTTTATCAATAATTCCCAGATCAAATAACTGATTTTGAATCTTAATAAAGGCTTTTTCGGTTAAATTTTTTTGTGACCATTGTGTTAACTTTAACCATTCCTGAATATCTTCGAGTTTTTGATTAAATATATCGGCTAATGTCTTATCGATATCTGGAATTAGAGTAAAATCATGTGTTGTACTATTAATCGTTTCAAGGATTTTTTCTACTATTTTAGGATTTTTTTTCAAAAACTCTTCCCGAACTGCAATTACAAATGAAGGCCATGGAGTAGGACAGTCACCAACACGTCTGAAAATACCCTGATCAACAAGCGGTTTGGTCATAAAACGTTCCCACATAAAATAATCAGCAGTTTTGTTTGTCAGAGCTTCGACAGCGCCATCAATTGTATTGATGATTTCAAATTCTAAATTATCTGTTTCCCAGCCTTGTTCATTTGCATTTACGTATGCCATTAATTGTGATCCCGATCCCAATCTGGAAATCGCAGCTTTTTTATTTTTAAGGTCTTTTATTGTCTTGAAATCAGATTTAGCGGCTACGTGAATTCCCCAGATTAAAGGTGATTGTACATAGATCTGTACAATTTTGCTTGGATTTCCGGCAACGATATCTTTTATAATGCCTTCGGTTAAAATAACAGCAATGTCAGCTTCACCATCACGAAGCATCTGACACATTTTGCCAGTACCCTCAGGAATATTTTTCCATTGCAAATCTATATTTTCAGCTTCAAATTCGCCATTTTCAATGCAAAGATGCCATGGCAAATTGAAGTGTTCAGGAACACCTACAATTTTTACAGTTTTCATTCTAGTTTTAAGTTTAAGTTAAGTTGTTTGGGTATGCGTATTCTATGTTTGTTTGTTTGTTTGTTTGTTTAATTTTTTAACAAATCAGTCCTGTGCTTTTCAGAAAGACAAGGTTCTGCAAATTCTATTATTTCCTGTAACTCGTATTGGCTTAAAAGGTCTTTTACAATAGAATAATCTGTATCTTTTGCAACTTCTACTGCAAATAAGGTTTCGTTTAGACTTTCTGATGCACAATTAATTAATTTTAATTCTTCTCTGATTATTTCTTTATCAAATCCTTTCTCTAAAATTACTACCTGAAGAATTGAATTGCCAAAGCTTTCAATTGTTTTTCTGTAAACCAGACGTTCTTCATCTTCATCATATTCTGCAAAGAAAATATCCTCTGTGGCAATCAAAGGCCCAAAAAAAGGAATATTATCCAATTTGAAATATCCTTTTTCTAAATCAATAATTTCTGCCCACATAGTTTCTACAACTGTATCTTCTAATAAATCACTATAATATCTAAATAGGATTTTTTTGTGTGTTTCTGCCATTCTGTAATTTAATTTTGTGCTTTTAAAGGCGATACTACAATACGATAACCATCCGGATCGAGATACATTTGCCCGTTTTCATTCCAATATGGGTTCATTGCAGTTATCTTTTGAATATTATTTTTTAAAAGATTTTCAAGTAAACTATTATATTTTGCAATTGTATCCGGATAAAGTACTATTATATCATCTTCATCAAAAATATGATTTGCTTTTGTTTGAGATTGTGTAAATTCAAATTGCCAGTCTAAATCGGGCTTTCCAATAAAAATACCATCATAATTATTATGTTTTTGAAAACCACCGAGTTTTTGAAACCCTAAAATATTGATATAAAAGTCTTCAATTTTCTTTAGATCATTTGTATGCCGTGCAACTCTTAAAGTCATCCTTCTATTTTTTCAATTAAAATTATAAAACAAATGAAAAGCATAAAACCGACAAATAAATTTTTCTGAGCTGTTGTAAAACCATTTTTATCAATATTGTCACTCTGGTTATCCCAATAATATTCTAGATTTTTAGGATATTTTTCCTCAATAGAAACATTTAGAAGTTGAAAAAAACTCCATCTAAATAAACCTCCCATGCCTAAAGTAAATCTTCTTATTGGTTGAAAAATTATATGATCAATTAAAAAACCAAACATTATATAGCTGCCAATTTATTCAATGTATACGAAATTAATTCATCGACAGCTTTATATGGATCTTCGCTAAAAGTTCCTGAAGCACGATTGGCAATAATCGCATTCAATGACAAAGCATTATGTCCTAATAATGCTGAAAGCCCATAAATAGCCGCAGTTTCCATTTCTAAATTTGTGATACGGTTATGATTAAAATCAAAATTATCCATTTTATTGTTTAATTCTTCGTCCTGAATATTCAAACGTAAAATTCTTCCTTGTGGACCGTAAAAGCCTCCGGCTGTAGCTGTTATTCCTTTAAATATCTTATCGGATTCAATGATCTTTTCTAATGTTTCAGAACACGGGATTGCGTATGGCCTTCCTTTTCTAATATCCCAATTAGTATGCATTATGAAAGCATCTTCCAGTGCATTTTCTGAGACGCCATCAACCAAATAGGAGCGAAGCATATTATCCAATCCTAAACCAAATTTAGACATCACAAAACTATCTACAGGTATATCAGACTGTAGGGAACCTGATGTTCCAATTCGGATAATATTTAAAGATGTCAGTTCTTTTTTTGGCAGACGGGTTTCTAAATCAATATTAACCAAAGCATCTAATTCGTTTAGAACAATATCAATATTGTCAGGTCCAATTCCCGTTGACATTACAGTGATTCTTTTGCCTTTGTAAATTCCGGTTTGGGTTTTAAATTCTCTTTTTTGGGTAGAATATTCAATTGAGTCAAAAAACTGGGTAATTTTTTCAACTCTGTTTTGATCTCCAACAAAAATTATATCGTGAGCTATATGTTCAGGACGAAGGTTTAAGTGATATACACTTCCATCTGGGTTGAGTATTAATTCTGATGCTTGTATCATTTTTTTTGAGGTTCTAAGTTTCTAAGTTTTTTGTGGAGAGGTACACAGTGTCTGTTTTTATGCTATTGTCTAAGAAATTCCAAATTTCATAAATCAACAATTGTTTAACCGCCGACCCTTTTTGTTTTAAATCCTTTTTCTTTTAAAATTGCCATAATTTTATCACGGTAATCACCTTGAATGATGATAGAGGCATCTTTGAAAGTACCGCCAACACTTAATTTTGTTTTAATTTCTTTAGCCAGAATTTTAAAGTCTTCATCGCTTCCTTCGTAACCTTCAATAATAGTTGTAGCTTTTCCTTTTCGTTTTTCAAATTTACAAATCATGGGCTCTTTTTGAACATAAAGTACATGTTCCTGTTCCTGAACTTCTTCGGGTTCGTTTGATTCTATGTGATCGGGAAATAAATTTTTGAGTTGGTCTTTAAAGTCCATTGTGTCATTTTTTAAAATTAAAAAGACATTAAGCATGAACTCAATGTCTTTTTATTACTTATCGTAAATTTAAAGATTATTTTTTTATTAAACCTAAATCTACCAAACGTTCGTATAAATAATCTCCTGCTGTAATGTCTTCGAATTTCTTCGGATTTTCAGCATCAATACAGTTTTCCAGGCAATCCAGACGCATATCGCTTACCGGATGCATAAAAAACGGAATCGAATATCGGGATGTTCCCCATAATTCTCTAGGTGGATTAACTACCTGATGTATAGTTGATTTTAGTTTATTATTGGTATGTCTTGACAACATATCACCCACATTAATTACTAATTCATCATCTTCTGCTATGGCATCAATCCATTCTCCATCATGATTTTGAACCTGTAATCCTTTTCCTTGCGCCCCCATTAATAAGGTAATAAGGTTAATGTCGCCGTGAGCAGCTGCACGAATAGCATTCTCTGGCTCAGAAGTGATTGGAGGATAATGTATTGGTCTTAAAATGGAGTTACCTTCTTTAGCATATTGATCAAAATAAAATTCATCCAGACCTAAATGCAAAGCAAGTGCTCTTAGTACATAAACACCTGTTTTTTCCAACATTTGATAGGCTTCTTTTCCTATAATATTAAAACGGGGTAATTCTTTTACTTCAACATTATCCGGATATTCTGCAGCGTATTTTGAATCTTTGTCAACGTATTGACCAAAATGCCAGAACTCTTTCAAATCTCCCTCTTTACGTCCTTTGGCATGTTCTTTTCCAAAAGAAACATACCCTCTTTGCCCGCCTATTCCGGGAATTTCATAATTGTGTTTGGTTTCTACTGGCAAGGCGAAAAATTTTCGAATTTCGCCATACAGTTCGTCTACCAGTTTGTCATCCAAAAAATGACCTTTTAGGGCTACGAAGCCAATGTTTTCAAATGCACTGCCGATTTCATTTACAAATTTTTGTTTACGTTCCGGGTTGTCCGAAAGGAAATCACGTAAGTCTACACTAGGAATGTTTTGCATACTTTACATTTTTATTTAAGAAAAAAAGGTCTCAGGCCTTTTCATAACAAAGGTATAGAATATTTTAGTTTTGAATTTTAAAAAATAGCATAAAATTGGATTTTTCCTGCAATAATTTAACATAAAGAAAGAAAAACAATTTTGATTAAAATTTAATTTCAGACTTATTTTGCATTAAAAACATGTTAATAATTCTGAAAAACATGAATTTTTAAATAGAAAACTCTATTTTTATGAAAAAGAACATTATGAAAATAGGACTAATCGGATTTGGAAAAACAGGAAAAGCAGTGGCTTCGGTTTTATTGCAAAACAAAAATTTTTTGATTATCCGTTTTTAGTCATAACCCTGTGATGCTTGCTATTACTAGCCTGTCGAATAATTTTTCCTCAAAATACCTCCTATTAAGCTTGTAAACGAACTCATTTAGGTATAATTGAAGATATTTTCCTTTAATTTTATGGAAATTTCCTAGGAAATTTCTTTTTGCATTACTAATTGCAATATGAACCCATCTTAAAGTTTCTGTGGTTGTTTCTTTATTGGATTTTTCAGTTATATGAATTTCTACATATTCTGCAATGTCTATATATGAAGTACTCTTGTCTGTAAAAAGGATACTTTTTTCAGAAATAGATTCCTGTATAGTTTGATTTATTTGCTCCGATGTATGATCCGTTAAAACCTTTGCTTTAAAATACCTGCACTGATTTGATTTTTCACCCGTTTCTATATCTTCTAAAACGGTAGATTCTGCCATAATTGCAACGTTAGATTTCCCAACAGCACCACGTCCACGAATTCCTTTTTCTTGTTCTATTTCAGTAGATTCAATTGTAAAATAACCCTCGTCAAATTCAATCATTCCTTCCAAAGTATAGCGTGCATCTCTATTTCCCATTGCTTTTCGAAGTTTATGAACCATAGACCAAACTGGCTCGTAACGTTTCAATCCCAATTGTTTTTGAATTTCTTTACTCGAAAATCCTTTTTTTGTTGCCGTTAATAAAAATATAGTTTTGTACCAAACCAAAAATGATAAATTCGAACTTTGCATTATCGTTCCACTACGTAATGAAATTCGACTTCTACATTTTTTACATTCATAGCTCCATCTGCTTTTTATCCAAAAATGTTCTGTGCTTCCGCATTTACATTGAACTCCGATCTTATCTCTTTCTTCTTTAAAATGAAGTCGGCAAGATTCTTCGCTTCCAAAATTTGCAGTAAAATTGAATATATTCATCGCTTTTTTTTATCAAAAATAAGGCTTTTTATTCAATTATGAGTAATTACGGATAATCAAAAAAATTTTTCTCTTAAATGGGTAATGAAAAGAAACCATACTTTAGAGAATCGTAATACAGCGGAATATCTGGGAATCGATTCTGACGAGACAGGAAGAATATATTCCAGCGAAACAACTCCAATTGCAGAATTATTAGACAGTCAGCCAGTTGATGTAATAATTGACTTTTCATCTGGTACCGGCATTTACACTTATGGTGAAGCAGCAAGTAAGCGAAAAATCAAGATAATTTCTGCAATCTCACATTATACAAAAAAAGAAAAAGATTTTATAGAATCACTTTCTAAAATGACAACCGTATTCTGGAGCCCAAATATAACTTTAGGTGTAAATTATTTACTGTTTGCTTCCAAATTTTTAAAGAAAATCGCTCCATGGGTGGATATTGAAATTATTGAAGAACATTTTAAAGGAAAAGACGGAATCTCCGGAACAGCCTTAAAGATCGCAGAAGCACTGGAGGTAGAAAAAGATGAGATAAATTCTGTTAGAGCTGGCGGAATTGTTGGTAAGCATGAAGTTGTTTTCGGATTTCCGTTTCAGACCGTAAGGCTGGTACACGAAAGTATTTCACGTGAGGCTTTTGGAAGCGGTGTAATCTTCGTTGCCGAAAATCTAAGGGATAAAAAAGAAGGGTTGTTTAATTTTGAAGATATTCTCACTCCGTATTTTGCAGTTTAAAAAAGCCTTAAGAAATTACGATGAATGAATTTTACCTTAATGATTTAAAGATAGTACCATAAAGTTTCATTTATTAATGATCTTTCAATGATTAATTGTTTAACAAATGCAATTAGGATTGTTGTATTTTTATATATTTGAAATAAAAATAACTACAATGATCTTTTACAGACAAGACCTTACTGACGCTCAATTATTAGATTTATATAAAAAAATACTAAAGCCTCGTTTAATCGAAGAGAAAATGCTCATTTTGATCCGGCAGGGAAAAGTATCAAAATGGTTTTCCGGAATTGGTCAGGAGGCTATTGCAGTTGGTGTTACAGCTGTTTTGGATGAATCTGAATATGTATTGCCAATGCATAGAAATCTGGGCGTTTTTACTTCAAGAAATATTCCGCTGCATCGACTGTTTTCGCAATGGCAGGGAAAAGCGAATGGTTTTACAAAAGGGAGAGATCGGAGTTTTCACTTTGGAACACAGGAATACAAAATTATCGGAATGATTTCGCATCTTGGTCCACAGTTAGGCATTGCAGACGGAATTGCCTTAGCCAATAAACTTCAAAATAATAAAAAGATAACAGCTGTATTTACCGGTGAAGGCGCAACCAGCGAAGGTGATTTTCATGAAGCTTTAAATATTGCCGCAGTCTGGAGACTGCCTGTTATGTTTATTATTGAAAATAACGGTTACGGGCTTTCGACCCCTACGAATGAACAGTATTTGTGTGAAAATCTGGCTGATAAAGGACTAGGTTATGGTATGGAAAGCCATGTTATTGACGGAAATAACATTCTGGAAGTTTATACTAAATTATCTGAACTAAAAGCTTCAATGCAGGAAAATCCTCATCCTATATTATTAGAATTTAAAACTTTTAGAATGCGCGGTCATGAAGAGGCGAGCGGTGTAAAATATGTTCCTCAGGAATTAATGGATGAATGGGCTGCAAAAGATCCCGTTACAAATTATCGAAAGTTTTTGACAGAAACGGGTATTTTGACAGCCGAATTTGATGAACAGCTTCATAACGAAATCAAACAGGAAATTGAGGATAATTTAGCGATAGCAAATGCAGAGCCTGAAATTGTGCCAACTCTTGAAGGAGAATTAGATGATGTTTACAAACCTTATGAGCATGAAGAAATTAACCATTCATCAGATTCTAAAAATATTCGTTTTCTGGATGCCATTAGAAATAGTTTAGAGCAATCTATGAAACGACATGAAAACCTTGTTATTATGGGGCAGGATATAGCAGAATATGGTGGTGCCTTTAAAATAACGGATGGTTTTGTTGAGTTTTTTGGAAAAGCCCGGGTTCGCAATACTCCTATTTGTGAAAGTGCAGTTGTTTCAACCGGAATGGGTTTATCAATTAACGGTTATAAAGCGATTGTTGAAATGCAGTTTGCTGATTTTGTTTCAACAGGTTTTAATCCCATTGTTAATCTACTGGCAAAATCCCATTACCGCTGGGGCGAAAAAGCCGATGTTGTTGTACGAATGCCTTGTGGTGGTGGAACTCAGGCAGGACCATTTCATTCGCAGACAAATGAAGCCTGGTTTACCAAAACTCCAGGGTTAAAAGTAGTTTATCCGGCTTTTCCGTATGATGCCAAGGGACTGTTAAATACTTCAATAAACGACCCGAATCCTGTTTTGTTTTTTGAGCATAAACAGTTGTACAGAAGCATTTATCAGGATGTTCCAAATGATTATTATACGATTCCGTTAGGAAAAGCAGCCTTGATAAAAGAAGGAAAAAAGATAACTATTATTGCTTTTGGCGCAACGGTACATTGGGCATTGGAAACGTTAGAAAAAAATCCTGATATAGAGGCTGATTTAATCGATTTAAGAACTCTGCAGCCTTTGGATACCGAAACTATTTTTGCATCGGTTAAAAAAACAGGAAAAGTCATTATTTATCAGGAAGATACCTTGTTTGGCGGTATAGCAAGTGATATTTCGGCCTTAATAATGGAACAATGTTTTGAATATCTAGATGGACCGGTAAAGAGAGTTGCCAGTTTAGATTCTCCAATTCCGTTTACAAAAGCTTTGGAAGATCAATTTTTACCAAAAGACAAATTCGAAAAAGAACTTATTGATCTATTGGCATATTAAACCATGATGATTTTGCATTTATACTTTACAAACTAATAAACATGAAAAAAATATTTATTTCAATTATTACACTTACTCTGCTTTTTTCCTGTAATAAAAGCACTAAATCCAATGAGGATGCAGATAAAAAATTTGACAACTATAAAGATGGTTTTGTTACTGCTTTATGGCAAATTAATCCAGAATGGGCATCTGCTGTGGGATATCATAAATTAGACAGTCTTTTGGTAACTCCAAATGCGGAGGCTGATAAAAAACAACTTGATTTTGTAAATGCACAATTAGATTCTTTAAAACAATATAATATTGAAGACTTATCGGATAAGAATAAAACAGATTTCCATATGATAAAAAATCAACTGGAAAGCACAATATTTAATATTAAAGAATTGAAATCATCAGAATGGGATCCATCAGAATATAATGTTTGTGGTTTATTTGCCGAAATTTTAAATGGCAATTATGACAGTTTAGAAATTCGCCTCCGTGCTTTTAATACCAAAATGAATACTATTCCGACTTATTATGAGGCTGCCAAAAAGAATATTAAAAATCCAACTATTGAACATACTGAACTGGCTATTGCTCAAAATTTAGGTGGTTCTTCTGTTTTTGAAGCCGATTTAAGATCAGCTTTAGAAAAGAGCAAATTAAGTGATGCCGAAAAAAAGGAAATGCTTGACAAGGCTAAAGTTGCTGTAAAAGCAATTAAAGATTATACAGACTGGTTAAAAGCATTGCCTAATAAAACGCCACGTTCTTTTAGATTAGGGGAAGCTTTATATGCTAAAAAATTCAATCTTGATATTCAATCCGGTTATTCAGCTGATGAAATTTATAAAATTGCTATTGATCATAAAAAAGACCTGCATGATAAAATGTTTGCCCTTGCCGATAAGCTTTGGTCAAAATACAAAGGGAACACTCCTAAGCCAATTGATAAACTGTCAGTAATTAAACAGGTAATTGATCAGATTTCGCTAAAACATACAACTCCTGAGAAATTTCAGTCTGAAATAGAAAAACAAATTCCGGAGTTAACGGCCTATGTTAAAGCCAAAGATTTATTATACATTGATCCGTCAAAACCATTAGTAGTTCGTAAAGAACCAGCATATATGGCCGGAGTTGCAGGAGCATCAATATCAGCACCAGGACCTTATGATAAAAATGCAAATACCTATTATAATGTAGGCAGCATGTCTGGCTGGACAGCCGAAAATGCCGAGAGTTATCTGCGTGAATACAATGATTATATTTTACAGATTTTAAATATTCACGAAGCTGTTCCGGGACATTATACACAATTGGTTTACAGTAATCAGTCGCCAAGTATTATCAAATCTATTTTAGGAAATGGTGCCATGATTGAAGGCTGGGCTGTATATGCAGAGAAAATGATGTTGGAAAGCGGTTATAAAAATTCTGATGAAATGTGGTTGATGTATTATAAATGGAATTTAAGAGCAACCTGCAATACAATTTTGGATATTAGTGTTCATACTAAAAATATGTCTAAAGAGGCTGCTTTGGATTTGCTTATCAACGAAGCTTTTCAGCAAAAGGCGGAAGCTGAAGGAAAATGGAAACGTGTTACTTTATCGCAAGTACAATTATGTTCTTATTTTACAGGCTATACTGAAATTTATAACTTAAGAGAAGAACTTAAAAAAGAGCAAGGTGATAAATTTAATTTGAAACAATTTCACGAAAAATTCCTGAGCTTTGGAAGCGCACCGGTAAAATATATTAAAGAATTGATGTTGTCTAAAGAATAGATAGATCCTTTAAAAGGGTTTGACGAGATTAAATTATCTTATCAAACCTTTTTTTTTAGATAGTTACAACCAGACGTTTACCATCAGAGACATCTTTAGTCCATATTTTTTCAATATCGATCAAACTAACTTCTTCAATATTTATTTTCAATTTATTTTGAGCTGCAAGAAGAAACATTTCCGGAAGTATTTCTGAAAAAAGTAATTTCACTTCTTCTCTAGTCCAGCTTCCTAATCCGGAACCTGATAAATGAAGATCCACACTTCTTAAAATTCCCGATGATAATTGAATAGTGTCGCCTGAGATGGAACCAATTGAAACATATCTAACTTTATTTGTAAAGCCCCCGTTTCCTTTTAATGCTGATAAAATCAATTCAGCAGAATGTCCCCATAAATAATCAAGAATAATATCAATTGGCGTATTTTGATGGATTTCTTTAAGTTGACTGAGTATCGATTCATCATCCTGTTTAAAAGAAATGATTTCATCAGCACCTAATTTTAAAAGATTTTCAAGTGTCTTTTCATTTCGTCCGGTTACGATTATTTTTTTTGCTCCGTAATGTTTTGCAAGCTGAATAGCCATTTGGCCTGTAAAGCCCGTAGCTCCGTTTATTAAAACAGTTTCTCCCTGTCTCATTCCGGCCCGAAAGCGTAATGCCATAGCTGATCCTGCAATTGCATTAGGCATTGCCGCTGCTGTTGTATTATTAATTCCTTCCGGTAACGCCACCATTCTGTTTTTTTCAACAATTGCCTTCTCAGCAATTGTTCCCGTAATTCCTCTTGCGTAAACCCTTGTGCCATCTTCTAATAAACCAACACCGTCACTTCCTATTACGGTCCCGTTTTGATTTTCATTTTCAGATGAATAATGTTTGCCGCTGGCTTTTGCTTTATCCAGATTGGTAATAGCTACTGCTTTGACCGAAATTAAGATTTCGTTTTCATTTTGTGGAATTGGATCTGCAAATTCTGCATATTTTGGCATTTCGCCTTTTTTGTAAATTACTGCTGCTTTCATATGTTGATATTTATTGATTTTTATCGGTCATATGTAATTCGCATATCTTTATTGGTGCTTACGAACAATTTAAGGTTATGCTCATTTCATAAGTTTAAATTTTATGATACAAAGCTAAATAGCAGTTTAAAGACAGGCGATAACATTTGTTATCAAATTGACCCGATTATTTTTTCTGAAGTAATTTGCTTTTTATCCGGCTTAAATGAACTGTACTTACACCAAGATAAGAAGCAATATAATGCTGTGGAACACGTTGAATAATTTGAGGATTTTCCTCAGTTAAATTTAAATATCGCTGAGAAGGGGAATCTTTTATAAAAGAAACAAAATGGTGTATATAATCGAAAGTGCGCTGAAAAATCTTGTCAATAAACTGATCTCTTAATTCGGGAATTTCCTTAATTTCTTCCAGTATTATATCAACATCACTTTTATGGATCCACCATAAAACAGAAGGTTCAATGGTTTCAATAAATACAGGGCTTGGGAGTTTTTTAATAAAACTTTCGATGGAAGCTACGCTTTGGTTTTCGAAAAAAAACTGGGTAGTAAGATCCTTGCCGTTATTGTTGAACCAAACCCGGATACAGCCTTTTTCGATTATAAAAAGTCTTTTTGAGATTTCGCCTTCTTCTAAAAGTATTGTTTTTGCAGGAACTTCAAGGCGTTTGAAATAGCTTGTATATTCATTCCATTTTGAATCATCAATGAGGAATTTATTTTGGAATTGATTAAACATTGGTTTTGTTTGTTTTCTAAATAAATAACTGATATAAGTAGTTTACTTCTGAATATCAGATTTGGGGTTTTCATTTACGAACCTGCTATTAAAAAGTTTATAAAAGCCGTAGCTGATCATAAAAAAAATAAATAGTGTAATTAATAGAAGGAAAATATATTTTTTTACATGTTCATCCTTATAATTGCATTGATTTTTTGAGTCGCATAAAAATCTTTCGTCATATAATAGGTACTCTTCAGGACATTTTCCTAAAATTTTGCAATTTTCCATTCTTACTAAATCAATAGTCCCTCTACCATAAGTCATAATAGCTCTAAAGGTTCGTATATTCATTTCAGTATCATCGGCAAGAGTAACATAATCGGTTTTATTACCATCTTTAAATGTCAGGATAAAAGAGGTACCGTGTTTCTTCATATTAGTGCTGATCGAATCAATTTTAATATTTTTTATTAATGTGTATTCATTTGGCAGACAAACATAAAGCATACTTCTGGCAACTAATGAAAAAAAAATAAAGACAAAAACATATATTATTATAATGGCTTTTTTTAATGTTGAGATGTTTTTCATATTATTAGACCGCAATGATTCCGGACAAATCTATCTTTTTTTTAATTTATTTAATTTTTCCAAGTTGTTTTTTCTGCAAAAAAAGCTGCAGTTTGGTATTTAATTATGTGGTTTCAATTTCAAACAACTGCACCTGACTTTTCAATCTGTCAGTCAATAAATTCATCATCCTTTTGTTTAAGCTTGAAGAGTTTTGAATGTAAGTATCATATTCTTCAATTGTAAAAAGTGCCATTACGATTCCTTTTAAAGAATTTCTGAACTTAATATCTTTCTGAATGGAATTTTCGATGACCTGCAGTTTTTTTTCGACAGTATAAGAATAAAAATCAGCCTTATTTTTATTGACATAATTAATAAAAACCGCAATAAACAAATCGTTCTGAAGTTTTAAAATGGGTCTAATGGTTTGATTTTGAAATAACTCATCAGCAGATGACTGAGCGCTGATAGTTCCTAAAGTTTCGCCTCTGAATTCTTTTAAAAAAGTGTTTCTGTCTGCCATGGTTTTTCTTTAAAATTATAAAAATATCTCTTATAAAAATATCTTCCCCGGATTTAGTTACTGACAAAATCTACAAAAAATAAGTTCATAAATTAAAATATTTCGTTGACTGTAATTTTAATATTTTGGACTTTTAAAAATGATTTTTGAAATAATTCAGCAGCAAATTTTCGAATTATTGAAATCTTAAAGATTAATAAAAAAACATAATTCGATTATGGGAGTAAAAAACTATTTTTACCCGTATAAAATAAAAATATGAGATTCCATACCAGAAAATGGGTTAAGCCCCAGGATTTAAATCCAAACGGAACTTTATTCGGCGGTCAGCTATTAGCCTGGATTGACGAAGAGCTGGCTTTATATTCAATTGTACAATTAGAGAATCCACGGGTGGTAACTAAGCACATGTCCGAAATCAATTTTAAAAGTTCTGCCAGACAAGGTGATATTGTAGAAATTGGAATCGATGTGGTGAAATTTGGTACAACTTCTTTAGTTCTTAAATGTGCCGTAAGAAATATGATGACACGTGAAATTATCATTACAATTGATCACACCACTATGGTTAACTTAGGCGAGGACGGAAAGCCAAAACCACATGGAAAAACCAAAATTGAATTCGTAAAGGATCGTTTGTAAAATAAATTTCCCACCATATAAGTTAAGTAAGTAAATATAAACTTTGCTTAAAGTTACATGAACTTATATCATTTATATGGTAAAAAAAAACTCTTAGAAAATGCTGAAAAATTTTGTAACTGTTTCTCTATTATTTGCTTTTTTAATGTCCTGCAATTCTAAGGAAGAAAAAGACAAATACAATCATATTGTCTATCTGGCTGTAAATAATAAAGACAGCGCAATTTTGGCTATTCAAATAAACGAAAAACGTTTTTACGGGCGTTATGAACGATCATATTACAGAAATGGTAAAGATTCCGGAGATGTAAGGGGAGAAGTTAGAGGGGATACTTTAAGAGGGGATTTTCATTATATATCAAATGGAGGTAGTTGGAAAAGGGAGCCATTGGCTTTATTAAAAAAAGAAAATAAACTGTTTTTAGGAAACGGTGTAATGGGAACTTATATGAGTCTTCCGTGCTTTTTGCCGGGAACTCTTAATTATAAAAACCCGGAGTATGTTTTTAAAGAAGCAAAAAAATAGTTTCAGGTTTCAGATTTTTTAAAGATGTTCAGCCTGAAACCTGAAACTTATTTACCTGTCCAAATGACCAATTGCAGAAGGTAATTCAAAAATTTCCAAATCAAAGTATACTACAGAAGCCATAATATGGTCAAAAATATCTGCCATAATATATTCATAATTGGCCCAGCGTTTATCACTCGAAAAGGCATAAATTTCTAAAGGAACTCCATGTTCTGTAGATTGTAGCTGACGGCAGATAATATGCATATTTTTATTCAATCCCGGATAATTAACTAAATACTGTATAATATATTTTCTAAACAGTCCCAGATTGGTCATATTTCGGCCATTAAGGGCCAGAGATTTATCGATACCGCGCAAGTGATTGTACTTCTCAATTTCTGCTTGTCTGGTTTCAATGTAAGAACTTATCAGCTGCACCTTTTTCATCTCATTCAAATCATCATCATTTAAAAAACGAACGCAGCTGCTCTTGATCAAAACGTGTCTCTTTATACGTCTTCCTTCTGATTTTTGCATGCCACGCCAGTTCTGAAAAGAATCTGAACTTAAAGCATAGGTTGGAATCGTGGTAATGGTATTATCAAAATTCCGGACTTTTACAGTTGTCAGGTTAATTTCGATTACATCTCCATCGGCACCAAATTTATCCATTGTAATCCAGTCACCAATACGAACCATATCGTTAATTGCTACCTGAACGCTCGAAACAAATCCTAAAATGGTATCTCTGAAAATTAAGATAATGATAGCCGAAAGTGTTCCCAGAATCGTTAGTAGTTCTCCTTTCTTGATTCCGAATAAAGTCGAAATAATCATGGCAACTCCGAAAATCCAAAGCACAATCATAATTACCTGAACGAAGCTGTCAATAGGTTTATCGCTGTATTCAGGTTTGTTTTTTAAATAATCACGTAATGCATTAAAAATTGTTCTGATAATCCACAAACTGATCAAAACGATATAAATTCCAACTATTTTTCCAAAAAGCAATTCCCAATACTCATATCTGTCCAAAATAATTGGCACTGCCTTGTAGATAAAGAAGAACGGAATTAAATAAGCCGTATATTTTGTGGTCTTATTGTGAATTAAATAATCGTCAAATTTGGTTTTGGTTCGCTGAGCAAAAATGGCTGTCAGTGTTACCAGAACAAACTTCGCTATATAATAAATGGCAAAAGCCAGTGCTATCATAATAGCAATATTAAAGACAAGGCTGATGTAAGACGCAAAGCTGCGGCTCATTCCCCAATCTCTGAAAAGCGGATATAAAAAATTGAATATTTTATCCAAAAACTTATGCATTGTTTTCTAAATATTTTCTCTCAACATAAAAAGTTCCAAACGGTATAAGCGAAGCAACAAGAATAATTCCGAAAGTTTTTAAATTCCAGTTCTGAGATTTTTTTAATAAAGCAGCCAATACAATATAGCCAATAAATAAAATTCCGTGTCCCATTCCAAAAGGACGTACAATTGTATGATAAAGCTCGGGGTTGTTTGATTTAAGAATAAGCATATTAGCAATTAATACTAAATAAGAGATTCCTTCTAAAATAGCTGTAACTTTAAAAATCTTAAGCATGTATATATTTTTTGAGATTATAGCAGCAAAATTAAGTATTATAGCTGATTATTGAAGTATTTATAATAAAAGTAATTTACTTTTGTAATCTTAAACTTTGAGTATGAGTAAGCGGGATTTAAAAAAATATTTAGGAGAATTAAATAAGGAACAGCTCGAAGAACAAATTATTGAGTTATATGAGAAATTTAGTCCCGTAAAAGTCTTTTATGATTTTGTTTTTAATCCGAAAGAAGATAAACTTTTACAGGAAAGCAAGACGAAGATTTCACACGAATATTTCCCCGTAAAAAAACCTGGGGCAAAATGGCGTCCAAAAGCAAAAATGCGCCGTTCTGTGGCTCAAAAAATTATCAAGCATTTTATTTTATTGGGAGTTGACCCGTTTGTAATTGCAGATATTATGTTCTATAATATTGAAATTGCACAAACATATTCGTCAGGAAATTTTATAAAACAGGAGCTATTTTATAAAAGCATGCTTAATTCTTTTGAACAGGCAGTAAATTTTGTGATTTCCAACGGGATTTTAAATGAATTTAAAGCAAGAATTGTAGCGATTCAACAAGAAACTATTCAACAAAAGTGGAAAATCAGATATGAATTTGAGACAATTTTAGACAAAATCGACATATAAAAACACTTCCCATAAAAAATCTTATTAAAAAGCGTAATTTATTTTACGTTAAAATACAATGAATAACTGTTTTTTAGGTGTACTTTTGCAAAAATCCAAAAATTACAATGCTTCAAAACACTTTAGAAATAGAAAGAGAAGGAAAAAAAGAACTTTATGCATACCAAAAAGGTGATATTGACGCCATTTTTGAACGTTTAGACAATGCTCCCTCAAAACATCATTTATTATACCAGCTTCCTACAGGTGGTGGAAAAACGGTGATTTTTTCCGAAATAGTTCGTCGTTATTTAGCTAATAACGATAAAAAAGTGGTAGTTCTGACACATCGTATTGAACTTTGTAAGCAGACTTCGAAAATGCTGAAAGGGTTTGGGGTTTCCAATAAAATTATCAATAGTAAAGTAAAAGAACTACCGGATCAAAATGATTACTCATGTTTTGTAGCGATGGTTGAAACTTTAAAAAACCGTATTAATGACGAGAAATTACATCTTGATAATATTGGTTTGGTGATTATTGATGAAGCCCATTACAATTCATTCAGAAAGCTATTAAACTCATTCAAAAACGCTTTTATTCTTGGAGTAACGGCAACACCTTTGAGTTCGAATATAAAATTACCAATGCACCAGAGTTATGATGAACTTATTGTGGGAGATACTATTAGTTCATTAATCGATAAAGGATTTTTGGCACGTGCTACAACTTACAGCTATGATGTAGGTTTGACCTCTCTAAAAGTGGGGATCAACGGAGATTATACCGTAAAATCATCTGATGATTTGTATACTAATACTATCATGCAGGAAAAACTTTTGCATGCATACACAGAGCGCTCATTGGGTAAAAAAACCCTGATTTTCAATAACGGTATTCATACTTCGTTATATGTTTATGAAACCTTTAGAGAAGCCGGTTACGACATCAGACACCTTGATAATACAAGCAGTGCCGAAGAACGTAAGGATATTTTGGCCTGGTTCAAAAAAACGCCTGATGCTATTTTAACTTCTGTCGGAATCTTAACCACAGGTTTCGATGAGCCAACAGTTGAAACTATTATCCTTAACAGAGCCACAAAATCACTGACATTGTATTACCAGATGATTGGTCGCGGGTCTCGTAAATTGCCAGGCAAAGATGAGTTTACAGTTATCGATTTAGGTAATAATGCAGCCCGTTTTGGTTTGTGGAGTGAGCCTGTAAACTGGCAGCACATCTTTAAATCACCCGAATTTTATTTGGAGAATTTGCGCGATGATACCGAAATCGAATTGTATTTCAAGTACAATATGCCACCAGAGTTGCGTGCAAAATTCAGTAAAACTGCTGATGTAACTTTTGATGTTGATGAAGAACATAAATTAGCCATTAAGCAAAATTTACGTTCTAAGATTGTTTTGGATAAATCGCTGGAACAGCACGCGGGAATGTGCGTTGATAATACCGAAACACTTCAGGAAGCAAAAGCATTAGGCAAAGAGCTGGATGATGATATCGAATGCCGAATTAAACGTTATGCGAAATGTTTGAGTCAATGCAGTAAAAATTACCGCGAATGGCTGGTTGAAGATTACAAGAAAAACATGATCTTGCTTATTGGCAAAAAGTATCGTGAAAAAATCATGAACGAACCGGATTGATAAAATTTTTAGTTTCAGGTTTAATGTTCGAAGTTAAAAATGTCAAGCAAAAACGAAGCGTATTGCAGTTTTATATTGAAATTGATTTTTGCATTGAAATTGAAATTGATTGTTGACATTTGCAGGCATTGAAATTGATTTTTGTTATTGAATTTGATATTGAAAAAGATGAATTTGAAGAAAATTTTAGTTTTATTTTTAATTAGTTTTTTTTATAATGTTTCCGCTCAAAAAGATGGATATTGGGATAAAGAGCGTGCCACTACAAAAGAAATACTCGTGTCTGCAGGTGACAGAATCAATGTTAAAACTGAAGATTTACCTATTGGTACAACTGAAATTGTTTACAGAATAACACTTTTGGATGAGAATCAGCAAATGGCAAATAGTCTGGTTTCTGTACTAAAAGCTATTCCTGATCCTTACGGAATAGGCCAGGGTTCTGCAGGAGCAGTATTAATAATGTCAAAAATTTCAGGTGATGATAAATGTATTTATGCAGTTTTTACCTCAGATACAAATGCAAAAAAATACATTGATAACGGAAAAGTAAATGATGCCTGTTATGCCCAGACAGAACCAGTAAGTAAAGATGCTAAACGTTTGTCAATAGACAAATCTTCTTGCCTTAATGCAAACACCACTACAATTTGGTTTGGCTTCGAAAGCAAAAACTGGCTATTGAAACAAAAAATAGTTTTAGAAGTTGTGCCCTGGGTTGATACAAAACTAAACCGTGGATGGAATCAGGATAATAAAAACGAAATTGTCAGCTTGTGCAAAACCTCTACAATGGCACAAAAAATGGCAAATTCTGACGATTTTTGCGTCTGTATCTTAGATAAAATCATGAAGCAATACCGTTATGGCGAGTTTCAAAAATTGCTTGCCATAGAGAAAACTAAGGTTTATAAGGATTTTGGAAATTCCTGTTATAATGACGCTTCTATTTCTAAAAACGTTTATAATGATTTGCGTACTCAGGCAAATACTCTAATTAGACTTCAAAAATACAACGAAGCGATTCCTAAATTAAATACAATAATCACCGCAGGAAAAGCCACAGCACTTGATTACAGTTCTATTGGTTACAGTTATATTTTGACCAAACAATACGCAAAAGCGATAAAGTTTTTAAAAGAAGGTGAAAAACTGGATGATACTGAATTACTTGTAAAATTAAATTTAGCGCATGCCTATTTGGTTAGTGATAATTACGGTGATGCAAAAGCAATTTACAAAAAGTACCAGTCCCAAAACGTTACTGATAGTTTAAGCTGGACAGACAAAACTAAACAGGATTTTGCTCTTTTTCAAAAAGCAGGATTGCCTTCATCCGACTTTGAGAGGATCTTGAAATTATATAATTAAAAATATTTTCACCATATAAGTGATTACAGGTTTATTTAAATTTGCCCAAAAAGCTAACTTAAATTTTCTTATAATCACTTATATGGTTTAAAAAAGCATCACCTATGAAAGCTACTTACCATAAATACATGCTCGAATTCAAACGTCCTTCTGGAACGTCCAGAGGTATTATGACCGAAAAAGAAACCTGGTTTATAATTCTGGAAGAAAACGGTAAAAAAGGAATAGGAGAGTGTGGTATTTTAAGAGGACTAAGTGCTGACGACAGGGAAGATTATGAGGCCAAATTAAATTGGGCTTGCCAAAATATTGATTTAGGTGAGGATGTTCTTTGGGAAAAATTACTCGAATTTCCTTCCATTCAATTCGGAATCGAAATGGCTTTTTTATCTCTGAAAAGTGAAAATCCGTATTTATTATTTCCTTCAGATTTCACGAATAATTCAAAATCAATTGTCATAAATGGTTTGGTCTGGATGGGAGAAGAAACCTTCATGAAAGAGCAGATCAAAGAAAAACTGCAACAGGGTTTTACTTGTATAAAACTCAAGATCGGAGCCATAGATTTTCAAAAAGAGCTTGAGTTATTACGCTTTATCAGGACTCATTTTACTTCCGATCAAATAGAAATCAGGGTAGATGCGAACGGTGCTTTCCCTTTAAATGAAGCTTTAGATAAATTAAATCAATTATCTGGTTTTGAATTACATAGTGTAGAGCAGCCTATTCAAAAAAACAATACTGACAGTATGGCAGGGTTATGTAAAAACACCCCTTTTCCTATTGCTTTGGATGAGGAACTGATTGGTGTATTTTCATTTGAAGAAAAAGAAGCACTTTTGCAAACAATCAAGCCACAATATATCATTTTGAAGCCAAGTTTTGTTGGTGGATTCAGAGGGACTCAGGAGTGGATTACATTAGCAGAAAAATATACTATTGGCTGGTGGATTACCTCAGCACTGGAAAGCAATATTGGTTTAAATGCCATCGCACAATGGACATTTTTACTAAATTCTAACATGCCTCAGGGATTGGGTACCGGAGCACTTTATACGAATAATATTGATTGCCCATTGGAAGTTTTGAACGGACAATTGTGGTACAGTAAAACTAAAAACTGGGATTCGGCTTTTTTAGAAAAGGCCTGATGAAATCACTTTTTTTAATTCTCAAAATCCGACCCAACGAATTCAGTTTAGCGTTAAATTAAGTAACTTGCATAAAATTTAATTTGCAGAACTAATGGTTGAGATTGAAAGAAAGTTTCTTGTAAAATCAGACAAATTTAAGGCACAGGCTTTCGCCCAAAACAAAATCGCTCAGGGCTATTTGAGTTCGCTTCCTGAAAGAACTGTCCGCGTTCGAATTAAAGGCGAAAAAGGATTCATTACGATAAAAGGAATCGGTCAGCATGGCGGAATGACGCGTTTTGAGTGGGAGAATGAAATTCCGTTAGACGAAGCACAGGAATTGCTTAAATTATGTGAGAAGGGAAAGATTGAAAAAACACGTTTTGAAATACAATCAGGCAAACATGTTTTTGAAGTGGATGAATTTTATGGAGAAAATAAAGGTTTGGTAATGGCAGAAGTAGAATTGGAATCTGAAACGGAAACTTTTGAAAAACCGGATTGGCTGGGTGATGAGGTTACAAATGATGAAAGATACTACAATGCTTATTTAAGCAAAAATCCTTTTAAAGACTGGCAAAAATAACAATTTTATGACATATCCATACGATCTGATTATTGTGGGAGGAGGTCCAATCGGGCTTGCATGTGCAATTGAAGCTCAAAAGAAAAACCTGAATTACCTGATTATCGAGAAAGGGGCAATTGTAAAAAGTATTTTCAATTATCCTTTGTATATGACGTTTTTTTCTACTGCGGAAAGGCTTGAAATAGGCAATATTCCTTTCAACTGTCTGGCTCCCAAACCGGGTCGTCAGGAGGCTTTGGAATATTATAGAAATATTCACCGTTATTTTAATTTCAATATTAATTTATTCGAAAAGGTCACAGAAGTTCAGAGACTTGAAAATCATATTTTTAAAATCACAACAGATAAAAGTCTTTACGAAACCAAAAATTTAGTTATCGCAACAGGGTTTTATGATATTCCAATCGAAATGAATGTAAAAGGTGAAGAGTTACCTAAAGTTCGTCATTATTACAAAGAAGCGCATGAATATGCTTTTAGGGATATTCTTGTTGTGGGAGCAAATAATTCCTCTGTGGATGCCGCTTTGGAATGCTGGCGAAAAGGAGCGAATGTAACGATGGTAATTCGCAAAACCGAAATCAATAATAGAGTAAAATACTGGGTAAAGCCTGATATTGAAAACCGAATCGATGAAGGAAGTATTAAAGCGTATTTTGAATCGAATATTACTGAAATCAGGGAGAACGAAGTAGAAGTAGAAACTCCAAATGGTAAAATAACGATTAATAATGACTTTGTTTTAGCATTAACGGGCTATAAACCTGATTTGTCTTTCCTTGAAAAAATGGGCATTGAGTTATCCAAAGATGAATTGAAAATACCAACTTATAATGCTGAAACGATGGAAACGAATGTTGAAGGATTATTTTTGGCAGGTGTGGTTTGCGGCGGCATGCAGACGCATAAATGGTTTATAGAAAATTCACGTATCCATGCCACTATGATTGTGGATTATATTACTTCAAAATAAAAGTTTTAATTACAATTGTCACATTGAGCGGAGTCGAAATGCTTTAAAGATTAAAGGTTCTCGACTCCGCTCAAACTGACATTTAGGGTTTTAAAAAACGATTGTTGGTAGTTGTGTTTTTATTATTCATTTATTTCGAATATTTCAATGAATTTTTGTTCCAAATTTTTCTTTTTCCTTTTCATGTCCCATCGCGAAAAGAATATGATAAACGCGATGAATGAATTAAAAAGTATGTTTATTTCATTTGGTACGTTTTTTAAATTAAAAAAGTAAAAGCAATTAAAACCAATCAGAGCAACAAATGGAAAACATTTTATCCAAATAATTCCTATTCTGCTCATAGGTTCAATAATATAATTTAGCTTTAGTTTGTTGTCAATGTTTTGATATTTACCCTTTAGGATGTAAAAACCTGAAGTAAAATTATAATTTATTGTGAGTCGAAAAGTTGAATCGTCAAACGTTCCATAAAATTTTTTTGTACTTAAAAAAAAGACTGAGAATATTCCAAGTGATAATTGTATATCAGATCTGCCAATTTTTGTATTGTCTTTTAATCTGTTTCTAAATTCAGTTATACTAAGTTTTGACTTCATCAAAATTTCTTTAATTTTTTTAATTCCCTATTTCTGCGATAATATTGCTAATAACTAAGAACTGCACGAAAGCATAGAACATCCTACCTTTGACCTCGCCCAGTCTGGTCGTTTTGCAAACCATTTTTCGTATTCAGGCTGCTCATCATAAGGATTTTTAAGTAATTCATATAATTCCGTAATTAGGGAATAATCTTCTTTATTAGCAGCATCAATCGCTAATTGCGCCATATAATTTCGTAATACATATTTAGGGTTGACTGAATTTTGAAGTGTAATTCGTTCGTCATCTGAAGTGTTTTCCTGATTGAGGTGTTCCAGATAATCGGTAAACCATAATAGCCAGTTGTTTTTAATGGTTTCTTTTATTTCTTCTGGTTTGTAAAAGGCATCTTCAATAGACTGCAATGCTTTTTCTGCCGAATCACTTTTTCTAATTTTATTCAGATTACGATAAAAAATAGTCATATCCGTTTCAGATAATAGCAGATTTGACTCCAGATAGGCTATAAATTCATCATCGTTATCCGCTTGGGAAATGATGCCTAATTTTCCTAAAATCATTTTTTTATAATCGGAATCAAAATCGGTTATAAATGATTCTAATATTTTTTCCAAAGGCTCGGCTTCATTGATTAAAGGATAAAGCGCATTCGCTAATTGAAATAAATTCCATTGAGCAATCTGAGGCTGGTTTCCAAAACGATATCTTCTGTTTTGGCTGTCGGTTGTATTAGGTGTCCAGTTTGGATCGTAATTTTCCAGCCAGCCATAAGGCCCGTAATCAATTGTTATTCCGTGAATCGACATATTATCGGTGTTCATCACACCATGAACAAAGCCTACACGCTGCCAATGCAGAATCATTTCTCTGGTTGTATCAGCTACGGTTTTAAAAAACTGTAAATATTGTTCTTTTGGTTCGCCTGTAATTTCAGGGAAATAATGTTTGATGTTATATTCTACAAATTGTTTCAGGTTTTTTAGTTCATTTCGGGCAGTAAGCATTTCAAAACTTCCAAAACGTATGAATGATGGTGCGACACGGCATACAATAGCTCCTTTTTCGTAAGCAGGATTTCCGTTGTACAAAATATCCCGAAGTACCTGATCGCCTGAAAGTATTAAAGAAAGTGATCGGGTAGTGGGAACGCCTAAATAATGCATCGCTTCGGCACATAAATATTCACGGATTGAAGAGCGTAAAACCGCTAAACCATCTGCTGTTCTGGAATACGGTGTTTTTCCTGCTCCTTTTAGTTGTAAAGTAAAATATTGATTATTATGTTCAACTTCGGTTAAATTAATCGCCCGGCCATCGCCTAATTGTCCGGCCCAGTTTCCAAATTGATGTCCCGCATAACACATAGCATAAGGTTTCGTTTCCGGCAGAATTTCTTTACCGGAAAAAATAGTTACAAATTGTTCTGACTGAATTTCATCTTTTGAGATTCCAACCAATTCCGCAACTTCTTCTGAAGCATGAATCAGTTTAGGATTCGAGGGTTTTGTTGGGCTTACATAAGAAAAAACGGCTTGTGAAACTTGGCGGATTTCGTTGTTTTCATTAGGGTCAGCCGGTAATTCAGTTGTAAAACGATTATGTATTTTTAAATTTTTCATTTTAATTTTTCAATCTTTTAATTTATCAGCGTACATTTTTTTTAATTTGTACACTTTAGGATCGATAACCATTCGGCAATAACCTGCTTCGGGTTGTCATTATAATAATTCTGATGATCTTCTTCGGCTTCATAAAACACCTGAAAAGGTTTTAGCTGTGTTACGATTGGGTCCGGAAAAACAGATTTTAATTCATTGAAAACCTGTTCAGCAATCGCTTTTTGTGTTTCATCATGATATAAAATAATAGAACGATATTGTGTTCCCTGATCGGCACCCTGACGATTAAGAGTTGTGGGATCATGACTTGTCATGAAAATGGTAATTAAGTCATGATATGAAATTATGTCAGGATTAAAAACAACCTGTATCACTTCTGCATGTCCGGTTCTGCCGGTACAGACTTCTCTGTATGCCGGATTTTTAATCTGACCATCAGAATAACCGGATTTTAAGGTTTCAATTCCTTTTAAACGCTGGATTACAGCTTCAATACACCAAAAACAGCCACCACCAAAGGTTGCTACGGATAAATTTTTCATTTATTATTTTTTAGTTATCGATTTAACCTATTAGTTATGTAGGGTAAATTAATAAATTGTTTGTAAAAAGGCGATTTTATTAAAAATATTAAAGATATAATTTTGATTTGAAGTTTATTATTGATAAATCTGCAATTTTGGTAAAAAACAATATATTTGCTGTCAAATAAAAAGTACATCCAAGTACCGCAAAAATAATACCATGACTTTAGAAGCGTATTTTAATAATTTTCGAAAAAATATTATTGGAATTAATCAGGAGTTTACTTCTCCATACGGGAAAAAACAAATTATTTATACAGATTGGACGGCCAGCGGAAGGCTTTATCGCCCTATTGAAGAGAAACTTCTAAACGAATTTGGGCCTTTTGTGGCTAATACTCACACAGAAACGACTGTGTCAGGTACTGCCATGACAAAAGCATATCATCATGCCAGACATATTATCAAGCGTCATACAAATGCCAGTCCTGATGATGTTTTGATTACAGATGGTACCGGAATGACAGGTGTTATCAATAAGTTTCAACGAATTTTAGGGTTAAAGATTCCTGAAAACCTGAAAGCTTTTACCGTCATTCCGGCTGAGAAAAAGCCAATTGTTTTTATTTCGCATATGGAGCACCATTCTAATCAGACTTCTTGGCTGGAAACGATTGCAGATGTTGAAATTATTCCGTGTTCTGAAACTGAAAAAGGGCTTTTTAGTCTGGATAATTTAAAAGAATTATTAGAAAAATATAAAGACAGAACAATCAAAATTGCCTCAATTACGGCATGTTCAAACGTAACCGGATTAAAGACCCCTTTTCATGAAGTGGCAAAATTAATGCATCAGTACAATGGGGTTTGTTTTGTCGATTTTGCCTGTTCAGGACCATATGTGCAGATTGACATGCATCCTGAAGATCCGGAAGCCTATCTGGATGCGATTTTCTTTTCGCCACATAAATTTTTGGGAGGTCCCGGGACTTCAGGAGTTTTGATTTTTAATAAAAAATTATACAATAATATGATTCCGGATTGTCCAGGCGGAGGAACTGTTAGCTGGACAAATCCGTGGGGAGAACATAAATATATCGATAATATTGAAGACCGTGAAGATGGTGGAACTCCAGGGTTTCTACAAGTGATTAAAACGGCGCTTGCGATTCAGCTGAAGGAAGAAATGGGAATTGAAAACATCCTGAAACGTGAGCATGAGATTGTAGATTTTGTTTTTAACGAATTGAATCCTGTTTCGAATATTAAAATTCTGGCAGGACATCATCAGGAGCGTTTGGGCGTTATTTCGTTTTTTATAGATGATTTGCATTTTAATTTAGGTGTAAAATTACTGAATGATAAATTCGGAATTCAAACCAGAGGGGGATGCAGCTGTGCAGGAACCTACGGGCATTTTTTACTGCATGTTGATCAGGAAACTTCCAATAAACTGGTTGATGAAATTACGATTGGTGATTTAATCAAAAAACCGGGATGGATCAGAATGTCGATTCACCCAACGACAACGAATGAAGAAATTGCTTTTGTTTGTGAAAGCATCAAAGACTTGGCTAAAAACCATGAAAACTGGAAACTAGATTATTTGTATGATAAAAATACAAATGAGTTTATCCACAAAAATGCTAATTCTTTTGAGGATGAATTAGTGGCTGGCTGGTTTAGGTCTTAAGTCTGAAAAATAAAATTTTATACAAACCCGACAGGTTTTTAATCTGTCGGGTTTGTTGTTGTTATGAAATGATAAATTTCTAACCTAGCCCCGATAGAGCGGTTATCCTTTTATGGCGGGGTTCGCCATAAAAGATAAGAGCGAAAGCGGGACTTTTGGTCTTGAAAACCCTAAAAACGTCTGCTTCTGACCCATTAACTGATAATCATGCGGGTTTTAGTTGGCTGTTACAAATAAATGTATTATTTTTGCAGTCCTTTTGGCAGAGAAGAGTTTCCATTAGGAATCAACTATTTATGTAAAACAACTTCTGTTTTTTCTACTGCTTTATGAAACTCGAGGGAAACAGAATACAAATTTTTTATCAGCATGTCTGAACAATTAAAATCACAAGAAGAGTTTTTAGCAAATTTTAACTGGCATAACTTCCAAGAAGGAATCGACGCAGTAGATGAGAAAAACTTACAAGAGTTTGAAGAACTAGTATCAAAAACTTTCATCGCTACAGATCAGGAAGAAGTAGTTGAAGGTGTTGTTGTTAGAATTACAGATAGAGACGTTATCGTTGATATCAATGCTAAATCTGAAGGTGTTATTTCTTTAAATGAATTCCGTTACAACCCAAACTTAAAAGTAGGTGACAAAGTAGAAGTATTAATTGATATCCGTGAGGACAAAACAGGTCAGTTAGTATTATCTCACAGAAAAGCACGTACTATCAAATCTTGGGATAGAGTTATTGCAGCTAATGAAACTGGAGAAATCGTTAACGGTTTTGTTAAATGCAGAACTAAAGGTGGTATGATCGTTGACGTTTTCGGAATTGAAGCTTTCTTACCAGGATCTCAAATTGACGTTAAGCCAATTAGAGACTACGATGTATATGTAAACAAAATGATGGAATTCAAAGTGGTAAAAATTAACCACGAATTCAAAAACGTTGTTGTATCTCATAAAGCGCTTATCGAAGCTGATATCGAAGTACAGAAAAAAGAAATCATCGGTCAATTACAAAAAGGACAAGTATTAGAAGGTGTTGTTAAAAACATTACTTCTTATGGTGTGTTTATTGACTTAGGTGGTGTTGACGGATTAATTCACATTACTGACCTTTCTTGGAGCAGAATCAACCACCCAAGTGAAGTTCTTGAATTAGACCAAAAATTAAACGTTGTAATCCTTGATTTCGATGATGAGAAAACAAGAATTCAATTAGGATTGAAACAATTAAACGCTCACCCATGGGATGCTTTAGATGCTAATTTAACTATTGGTGATAAAGTAAAAGGTAAAGTAGTTGTAATCGCTGATTACGGTGCATTTATCGAAGTTGCTGAAGGTGTTGAAGGTTTAATCCACGTTTCTGAAATGTCATGGTCTACTCACTTACGTTCTGCTCAGGACTTCGTGAAAGTTGGAGATGTTGTTGAGGCAGTTATCTTAACTTTAGACAGAGATGATCGTAAGATGTCATTAGGTATCAAACAATTGACTCAGGATCCATGGACTGACATTACTTCTAAATACCCAGTAGGTTCTAAACATACAGGTATCGTTAGAAACTTTACAAACTTTGGTATTTTCGTAGAATTAGAAGAAGGAATTGATGGATTAATTTACATCTCTGACTTATCTTGGACTAAGAAAATCAAACACCCATCTGAATTTGTAAATGTTGGTGAGAAATTGGATGTAGTTGTATTAGAATTAGATGTTGACGGACGTAAATTATCTTTAGGTCACAAACAAACTACTGCTAATCCTTGGGATCAATACGAAGATTCTTTCGCTGTAGGAACTATCCACAATGGTGAGATTTCTGAAATCGTTGACAAAGGAGCTACTGTAGAATTCGGAGATGATATCGTTGCTTTCATTCCTACTCGTCACCTTGAAAAAGAAGACGGAAAGAAATTGAAAAAAGGTGATACTGCTGATTTCAAAGTAATCGAATTCAATAAAGAATTCAAAAGAGTAGTTGCTTCTCACACTGCTATCTTCCGTGAAGAAGAAGAGAAAAATGTGAAAGCTGCAACTGAAAATACTTCATCTAACTCTACTACAAATGCACCAGCTGCAACTTTAGGAGATAACAATGATGTATTAGCTGCATTGAAAGCTAAAATGGAAAAAACTGAGAAAAAATAATTCTTAGATTTTTATAAATAGAAGGTCCCACAGTGATGTGGGACTTTTTTTGTTTTTATAATTTCTTTTTTTAACAAATAAAGTTGTGTTATTGTTTTGAAAAGTTACTTTTGTGTGAAAATTTATATATATGAAGAAAATTTACTTTTTGGTTTTGATATTATTAATGTGTTTTAATGGAAATGCTCAAAATGTTTTTTTTAGTTATAGTCAGGAGTTTAAGGATATATTGGTATATAAAACATCTACAAATTCAAGTATAGCAAAAGATAAAAATGGAAAAAATATCAAGGTTGATATAAATGGTGATGGAGAGATACAGGTTACCGAGGCACTAAATGTTTATCAACTCAATATCGATGATTTGTATAAAGGAGAAGTTTTTTTTACATATGGTAGAATGAATGGTATTGAAGCTTTTACGAATTTAACCTATTTAAATTGTAGGGATTGTAATGTTAGGTATCTTGATGTTACGCAATTAGAAAATCTTCAAGAGTTGAATTGTGATGAGAACTACATGGAGAGTTTAAATGTTGCAGGATTGAAAAATCTTAAGAAACTAAGCTGTCAAAGAACTAATTTTGATTCCATTGACCTTACAGGTTTAACAAACTTAGAATATTTGAATTGTAGCCTAGGAATTAAATCTGCTTTGGATTTATCACCATGCATTAATCTAAAAGATTTTATATTAGATGGAACCGGTCTGAAAAGCTTATCCGTAGCAGGCTTGAATAAATTGGAAAATTTTTTAATTAAAGGAACTATATTAAAGAATCTGTCGTTGAAAAACCTACCATCGTTAAAGGTATTAAATTGTGGTTCAGATGTATATCAAACTACACCTTATTACATATCAAAACTTGAGTTATCAGGATTAAATAATCTGGAAGAATTGAATTGTTCCTATAATGAAATTACTAGTTTAGATTTATCTAGCTGTACTAAACTTAAAAAACTTAGTTGTTCTCGTAATAAATTAAGTGGAGTTTTAGATGTATCGGACAAGAAATACTTAACATTATTACATTGTTGGAGCAACAATTTGACTAGTTTAATAGTAAAAAATGGCTATGAATGGAAATCACCAGATATTTTTTTTCACCTTAATCCTAATTTAAAATACATTTGTGTTGAAAATGATCAATATGATTTTTTCAAATCTAGAGTTCAGGGTAGTGAATTGCCTTTGTCTTCTGTTGAAATTAATTCCTATTGTAGTTTTAAGCCGGGTGGAACAAGTTATGAAATTAAATGTATTGCTAAGATTGATAGTGATAAAAATGGATGTGATTTACTCGATAATGTTTATCGCAACATGAAATATGATATTAAAGAAGTTAATAATACAGGAAGTGTAGTTTCTGACGGTACGGGATCATTGAGTATTCCTTTAAAGGAAAATACTTATATTATAACTCCTGTTTTAGAAAATCCTAGCTATTTTTTAGTTTCCCCAACAAATGCTTCAGTTACATTTCCAACACAAACCAGCCCCTTTATTCAAGATTTTTGTTTTACTCCCAATGGTATTCATTCAGATTTAGAAGTTACTTTAATTCCACTACATCCAGCAAGACCAGGGTTTGAATCGAAGTATAAAATTGTCTATAAAAATAAAGGAAATACAACTGAATCAGGAAATATAAATGTAAATTTTAATGATGACCTTTTAGATTTTATTTCTTCCACTTCAGTAATTACAACTCAAACATTAAGTAATTTATCATGGAATTTTAGTGATTTAAAACCATTTGAACTCAGAGAAATTATATTTACATTAAAAGTGAATAAACCAACTGATAATCCAGCTGCGAATAATGGGGATATTTTAAAATTAAAAACAACGATTGCCTCACAAGAAACGGACGAAACCCCAAATGACAATACATTTACTTTGAACCAAACAGTAGTTGGTTCTTACGATCCAAATGACAAAACCTGTTTAGAAGGTTCGGTTATTACGCCAAGTTTAATAGGTGAGTATGTACATTACATGATCCGCTTTGAGAATACAGGAACGTATGCTGCACAAAATATCGTCGTAAAAGATATGATTGATTTATCAAAATTTGATATTTCAAGTTTAATTCCAACCAGTTCAAACCATTCTTTTGTAACTAAAATTTCAGAAGGTAATAAAGTAGAATTTATATTCGAAAACATCAATCTTCCTTTTGATGATGCTAATAATGACGGTTATGTTGCTTTTAAAATCAAAACTAAGCCAACGTTAAAAGTTGGAGATACATTTGCTAACGAGGCTAATATTTATTTTGATTATAATTTCCCGATACTGACCAATAAAGCCACATCAAAATTTCAAACGACTTTAAGTAATCCTGATTTTGAATTTTCTAATTACTTTTCCTTATATCCAAATCCTGTAAATGATGTTTTGAATATTAATGCTAAACAGGATATAGAACTACAATCATTAGAGATTTACGATATTTTGGGGCAATTGGTAATTGCTGTTCCAAATGCAAAATCAGTTTCTAATATTGATGTTTCTAAGCTTAGAACGGGGAATTACTTTATAAAAGTTAAATCAGATAAAGGAAGTTCGAGTATGAAGTTTATAAAGAAATAAAAGAATATTTCATTAAATAGAAAGTCCTACGCAGTGTAGGACTTTTTTATTGTTTTAATTTTAGATAATTTTTTTTAGAATAAATAAATTAATTAATTAGCAGCTAATAATTCAGTTTCTTTTGGCATAAAATCATCAATAATCGAATAATTATTTATTCCGGTAATATTCATTTCGTCAAGGATATCAACCAGATTCCCGTAATTAGATTTTTTGCTGGGTTTTATTATTACTGTGATTCCTCTTCCTAATTTACCTGCTTTTGCAGAATGGTCTAATAGAAATTTATTTCTAATTAATAACTCTTTACGTATTCCTTCTTTTCCATATGCAATTTTTTGAGGCTTCTTTATTGGGTTATCTAAAAGACCTACAAAATATATTAGCTTGTTATTTTCACCTAATAAAATAGTTAGAGATCTATTTTCTCCATGATCCCTATAAGGTCGACAGTCACAACATCCGTGATCAGGAAAATCTAAGTCCATAATTTTCGGTTTGGCCAATTCAGTTGTAACCATAAAGAATACAATTAGTAAAAATGAAACGCTGACCATTGCTGTTAAATCAACTCTTGTATTTAGTTTTTTGCTTCTGACTTTTCTATTAATTTCCATATTTTTAAGAATTTAGTTGGATGCTAATAGTTTTGTTTCTTCCGGAGTGTAATCATTTACGATTACATAAGTATCAATTTTCGTTATTGCCATTTCATCCAAAATATCTACTAAGTTTCCGTAATTAGATTTTTTACTGGGCTTTATGATTACTATGATGCTTTTTCTGTAGTCTCCAGTGTATTCCTGAATTTGTTTAGTTTTAGTTACTAACTCTTTTCGAATACCTTCTTTGCCATAGTTTATTTTTTTTGGTGGTTCATGAGAAAAACCTAGCAGACCAAAATAGGATATAATTTTATTTTTATCATCAAGTAAAACAGTTAAAGTGCGATTTGGTAAACCGGCACCACAACCAAATCTGGATATATCTGCATCATAATCAGGCAAACCTAAATCCATTATTTTTGGTTTCCTTAATTCAGCTGCAACCATAAAAAATATAATCAGTAAAAAAGAAATACTAACCATAGCGGTTAAATCAACTTTGGTATTTAGTTTTCGGCTTCTGACTTTTTTAGGCATATTTTCCATAAATGATATGTTTTGATTCTAAAGTTAATAATAAAATGAATATAAAAATGATGCATCTTTAGAAATTTAATAAAAAACAAAATAATTTATTAATGCCTTGTTTACAAGGCTTACTGCTGGTTTTTTGCATTTTTTGTTATCAGGTATTTTTCTTTTGAAAACCAAAATGGGTTTATCTCCGTAAATGACCTTATAACTTAAAACATTCATTATGAAAACTAGAAAATTTTTAGCAACAGCAGTTTTAGCTTTAGGATTTGCATTTACATCAAATGCTCAAAAAACAGTAATGGTAGGCGGAGCAGCAATGTATCCAAATAAAAATATTATTGAAAATGCGATGAACTCAAAAGATCACACTACTTTGGTTGCTGCAGTAAAAGCAGCGGGATTAGTAGAAACATTACAAAGCAAAGGTTCTTTTACCGTTTTTGCGCCTACAAACAAAGCCTTTGACAAACTGCCTGAAGGAACTGTTCAAACATTATTGAAACCTGAAAACATCAAAACATTACAAACTATCCTGACGTATCATGTTGTAGCAGGAAAAATGAATGCTTCGGATATTGCAAAAGCAATAAAAATGGGTAAAGGAAAAGCAACTCTTAAAACAGTTAGCGGCGGAACTTTAACTGCCTGGATGGACGGGAAAGATTTGTATATTTCTGATGAAAGCGGAAATAAATCGAAAGTTACCATTGCAGATGTTAATCAGTCAAATGGTGTAATACATGTAGTAGATACTGTATTGTTGCCAAAAATGTAAAAACTATAATAAGGTTAATTAAATAGATTTTTTACAAATTTTTAAATCACCCTTTTGTTAATACAATAAAAGGGTGACTTTTTTTAGTTATATCTTTTTAACGTATTGGGTAATGATTACAATTTGCTGACCATCGACTTTTCCTTCGATATATTCTGCATTTTCATGGTCTAAACGAATGTTACGAACAGCAGTTCCTTGTTTGGCCACCATACTTGATCCTTTTACTTTTAAATCTTTGATTAAAACTACAGAATCTCCATGTTCTAAAATAACACCGTTGCTGTCACGGTGAATAATCTTGTTTTCGTCATCTTCGCCTTCACCGGTTGCTTTTGCCCATGCAAGTGTATCTTCGTCTAAATACATCATATCAAGCAGTTCCTGTGGCCAGCCAGCTGAACGCATACGGCTTAACATTCTCCAAGCTACGACTTGAACAGCAATATTTTCATTCCACATGCTGTCGTTTAAACACCTCCAGTGATTTAAATCGACATTATCCGGATTTTCTATTTGGTCAATACAAGTGCTACAGGCTAATACAGCTTCATCAATACCGCCTTTTTGAGTGGGTAAAACGGTATATACTTTTAAGTTTTCTTGGGCTCCGCAAAGTTCACATTTAGATCCGCTGCGTTTATTTAATTCTCTTTCGATGCTCATTGTTTGGTGTTTGTTTGAGAAGGCGAAATTAGTTTTAATTTGTATGGTTTACAAATTTATATTTTGTTTGTCATTGCCAGGAACGAAGCAATAACACTAACAAAAGTAAACTTACTGCATATTGAAATTATTTCTTAATCCTGACTGCATCCGGAACCAGCATTTCATATTTACCGTTATTTCGCAATACATCACGAACAATACTTGAACTGATAAAGGAAGTTTGTGCAGCGGTCAGTAAAAAGATGGTTTCAATTTTAGATAAACGTCTGTTGGTGTGGGCGATTGCTTTCTCGAATTCGAAATCGGCCGGGTTCCGCAATCCTCTTAAAATAAAATTTGCTTTTAGTTTATGACATAAATCTATTGTTAAACCTTCGTAAGTAATTACAGAAATCTTTGGCTCATCTTTGAAAGTTTCTTCAATGAAACGTTTTCTTTCTTCAAGTGAAAACATATATTTTTTTTCGGCATTCACACCAATTGCAATTACAATTTCATCAAACAATGGAATTCCTCTTTTAATAATGTCTTCGTGTCCAAGAGTAATAGGATCAAACGATCCCGGAAATATAGCTTTTCTCATTTTTTTATTTTTGAAATTCAGGTTTCGGCAAACAGAGCCCAATTTTTTTATTGAATTTTGAGTTTGATATTGAAATTGATATTTGAAATTGATATTGAATCTAGGTTATTCGCAACGTATTTATTGAAGCAACCCATTCGTCCTTTTGACAGATTTTGCATTTTGCAGTTCCTGGTTTTTGTTTTTCAGTATGTCCACAGAAACTGCAGGAGTAAGTTCCTTCTTTTGGAATAATTTTGTTTTTTTCAGTAAATAAAGCGGGTAAGATCGGCAATCCGTATCCTACTTCTTTATCTTCGTAAAAAAAGACACTTATTTCACCGCTGGGTTCTATAAAAGCGTGTTTAACCTGTCCCAGATGTTCAATTGATTTCACACGAAGTTCAGAGAAAAATTCATCCTGGGCCAATGTCTCTTTTCTAAAACTGGTTACAGAAAATTTCCCATCATTAATAAGGCACTCAGTTTTACCTTCAATAAATTCTTCAAATTTTTTGCTTTTTCCGGTCAGCCAGGTTACAGTCCGATACAAAATCATAATAACGGCAAAAACAATAATAGCCGGTACAATCCCGACATCTTCATAAAACATCGGATCTCCCGCTGCAGAGCCTAAAGCAATTACAATTACGGTTTCGAAAATCGACAATTGTTTTACGCCTCTTTTTCCGGCTAGTTTTAAAGTCAGTAATAAAACCGTAAACATTACGGCTGAACGAAAGATTACTTCCAGAAGGAAAACTCCCGGCAGTTCGTTAAATAAGACTCTGTTCCATTCAAAGATTTCTTTCATTTGTTGAGGTGCTAAGGTTATGATGAACTAAGTTACTGAGTTTTTATTGGAAAATTAAACTATTATTTTCGCCTTATTTTTATTATTTCATCTTCCTGATAAAGTTTTAAAATATCTTTTCTGGAATAATACACTTTTTGATCTGAAAAATTTTCTGGTTTATCCAAATCATCGATTTCGTATGGCATATAGGCCTCAAAATCATTATGGGTAGTATAAATGCTGTCTTTGGTTACTTTGTCAATTCTCATGTTCGAATAATAACCGTTAGAGAACTTTAAATTATAAACGTCTCCCTCAATTGGATTTTTTATTAGAATACTGGTCTCGTCCTTTTCTTCAAAATAATTACTGATTGAAAAAATAATGAATGCAATTAAAATAATGGAACCCAAAAACATCCAGGGTGTAGCATCTAATTTTTCATTTCTCAGTTTTAGTTGAATACTTTCAGTTAAATCTTCGTAATCTAAATTTTCATCGCAATGATTACAATTAATAAAGACCGTTTTACCAACCGGAAACAAAGGAACTAAGGTAAGAGAAATATATTTTCTGTAAATACTAAAATGTAATGTGTTTTCTTCGTTACATTTTGGACATTTTTCGTTTAAAATTGTTCCATTTTTTATGTTTGAATCCCGTGTTCCAACTAAAATCATCATAAATTAATGTGTGACATTTTATTAAAAAAATGAGGTGCTGAGATTCTAAAATTTCAGCACCTCTAATATCTTGACAAGCTTACGCTAAAGCCAGCTCAATAGCATTCGTAAACAAATCCTCCAAAGAAATTCCGGCTGCTTTGGCTTGCTGCGGAATTAAGCTTTCTGTTGTTAATCCCGGAATGGTGTTCATTTCCAGCATGTGCGGTTCGTTGTTTACGATAATGAATTCGCTTCGTGAGAATCCTTTCATTTTCAACACTTCGTAAGCTCGTTTGGCGGTTTCGCCTATTTTTTGTGTTAGTTCATCTGAAATTCTCGCTGGTGTGATTTCCTGAGATTTTCCTTCGTATTTGGCTTCGTAATCAAAGAAATCATTGTCTGATACGATTTCGGTAATTGGCAAAACGATGATTTCTCCTTTGTAATTGATAACGCCAACAGAAACCTCAGTTCCGTCAAGGAAACTTTCGATGATGATTTCGTTGTCTTCTTTGTAGGCTACTTCAATAGCGATTGGCAATTCAGCTTCGGTTTTTACTTTTGAAATTCCGAAACTTGAACCTGCTTTGTTTGGTTTTACGAAGCAAGGCAAACCTACTTTTTTTACGATTTCGGCTGTATTGATTTCGTCTCCTTTATTTAGGTAATAAGAGATGGCTGTTTTGATTCCGTATGGTTTTAGAACGGATAATAAATCACGTTTATTGAAGGTTACAGCTGCCTGATAATAATCGCAGGAAGTTTGTGGAATTCCTAACAATTCGAAATATGCCTGCATGAGTCCGTCTTCGCCCGGAGAACCGTGAATAGCATTGAAAACACAGTCAAATTTGATTTTCTTGCCGTTTACAGTTACGGAAAAATCGTTTCTGTCAATTTGGAATTCAGCATCATTTTCGTCTACATAAACCCATTTTTCTTTGAAAATATGAATTCGGAATCCGTTGTATTTTGTTTTGTCAAGGTATTGTTTTACTACGTTTCCGCTGATTAGAGAGATTTTATATTCGCTTGAATATCCGCCCATGATGATGGCTATGTTTTTCATTTTTTGGTGTTTATGTGTTTAATCGTTAATTTTCTTTGTTTGAGGTTTCAGGTTTTCTTTGTTTGCTACGCCAATTCGGCTAAAGCCTCGTGTCATGTTTTACAATTTCTTTTTTGTCAATAATAGTGACGAAAATGCTCTTATGAAACCAAAAGCCCTAGCCCTGATGGTAGCGGCATCCTTTTGTGCCGGGGTTCGGCGCAAAAGATACAGCGGACAGCAGGAAACAGCTTCTGAAAATTGAAATTCCAATAATCTTTGTTTTCAACATTAATAACATCGTGTTACTTTCTTGCTTAAAACAAAATTATCATTTTTTTTCAAACGAAATAGCTTTATCTTTGCGTTCATCTAAAAATAAATTTATGAGTTTACGTAAGTATTTAACGAGCCGTGTGTTTTTTTTACAAGTGTTGGGTGCAGCTGCTATTATTGCGGTTCTGGGTTATTTGTTTATGCATTGGCTAACGTTTACAACAGATCATGGACATGAAATTACAGTTCCGAATTTAGCTAAACTAACGGAAGAACAAGTAGAAGAAAAACTGGATGAGCTGGATCTGGATTATGTGCTTTTGGATAGTGTTGATTATAGAAGCGAGTTTCCTAAATTTAGCGTAGTAGAGCAGGATCCATTGCCGGGAACGATGGTAAAAGTAGGAAGAAAAATATATATAAAAATTAATGCATCGGGATTTTCGTCTGTTCGAATTCCTGATTTAATTGATAAAACGTATCGTGAAGCAGTTCCAACACTGAAAGCGTTAGGACTTCAGGAAGGAACGATTACGTATATCCCGAACCTTGGAAAAGATATGGTTTTGGAACTTCGTTATAAAGGTAGAAACCTGAAAGCAGGTGATCGTGTACTAAAAGCGTCTAAAATTGATTTGGTTTTAGGTGACGGAAAAGCAACTTATGTAGATGAAAGTGAGGCTGTAGACAGTACTGCTGCGCCAATTGAAGAAACCCCAGCTGATGAACAATAATAGTGAAGAAAATTTAGATCTGGAAGACGAGTTATTCGAACATTTCAGGTTTGATGTGCCTAAAGGTCAGGCGCTGTTGCGTATTGACAAATATTTGATGAATATGATTCCGAATGCAACCCGGAATAAAATTCAGAATGCTGCCAGTGAAGGAAGTGTTTTTGTTAATGAGATTCCGGTAAAATCAAATTATAAAGTAAAACCTTTTGATATCATTACGGTGATGTTATCGCATCCTCCGTTTGAAAACAGAGTAGATCCGGAGGATATTCCGTTGGATATCGTTTATGAGGATGAGGCGCTTTTGCTTATCAATAAACCACCCGGATTGGTAGTGCATCCTGGACATGGAAATTATACAGGAACTTTGGTGAATGCTTTGGCATTTCATTTTGAAAATTTACCAATGAACAGCAGTGAACGCCCTGGTCTGGTTCACAGAATTGACAAGGATACATCAGGACTTTTGATTATAGCCAAAACGGAAGCAGCCATGACACATTTGGCCAAACAGTTTGAAGCTAAAACGACGGAACGTGAATATGTCGCTCTTGTTTGGGGAAATGTTGCTGAAGAAAGCGGAACCATTGAAGGAAATTTGGCCAGACATTTAAAAGACCGTATGCAAATGGCGGTTTTTGCTGATCCTGAAATTGGAAAACCTGCCATAACACATTATAAAGTTCTGGAGCGTTTTGGTTATGTGACTTTGATTTCATGTAAACTGGAAACAGGTAGAACGCATCAGATTCGTGCGCACATGAAGCACATTGGGCATCCGTTATTTAATGATGAACGTTACGGAGGTCATTTAATTTTAAAAGGAACTACTTTTACCAAATACAAACAGTTTATCGAAAACTGTTTTAAAGCTTTGCCACGCCAGGCTTTACATGCGAAAACGCTTGGTTTTGTGCATCCGAATACAAAAGAACTGATGCGTTTTGATACCGAATTGCCGCAGGACTTTCAGGATTGCCTTGAAAAATGGCGTAATTATTCGAAATCACATCATGTTGAGGATGTGGAGGAATAATTAGATAATGTGGCAATTTGTCAATTTGATAATTTACTCTAATATTTTAAAAGCTCCTGATGGAGCTTTTGCTTTTTAATGCTTTTCATTCGTTTTGTGGGAATTTTGAAATCGAAAATTTGATTAAGTATAAAAAATCTAATGATCTAAAAGACTAAGTTTGTAGAATAGGAAATACTGCTTATGAAATATATTGTACTTATATGAAAAACAATTTCGATCTCAGAACGGTAAATGTTACGCGTTATATCACGCCTTTGCGCGAGGGAGGTTCTTTGCCTGCTTTGGCAGAAGCTAATGACGATTTTAAATATGTCCTGAAATTTAAAGGGGCAGGTCACGGTGTAAAAGCTTTGATTGCCGAATTGATTGGTGGGCAGATTGCAAAAGCCTTAAAACTACAGCTCCCGGAATTGGTTTTCGCGAATCTCGACGAAGCTTTTGGACGTACCGAAGCCGATGAGGAGATTCAGGATTTACTGCAGGGAAGTCAGGGATTAAATCTGGCACTTCACTTTTTATCAGGCGCCATTACTTTTGATCCGGTCGTAACAACCGTTGACGATAAGCTGGCTTCGCAAATTGTTTGGCTGGACGCTTATATTACCAATGTCGACCGTACTTTTAAAAATACCAATATGCTGATCTGGCATAAAGAACTATGGCTGATCGATCACGGTGCGTGTTTGTATTTTCATCATTCCTGGAATAACTGGGAACAGCATGCCAAAAGTCCGTTTGCATTAATTAAGGATCATGTATTATTGCCTCAGGCTTCACTTTTAAAAGAAGTTGATGCCGAATTCAGAGCACTTTTAACTCCGCAAATAGTTGAAGAAATAGTCAATACGATTCCGCTGGAATGGCTGCAATGGGAAGACACAGATGAAACACCTGAAGCCTTGCGAAATGTGTATTTACAATTTTTGCAGACCCGATTAAATCATTCAGAAATCTTTGTAAATCAGGCTCAAAATGCAAGATAGTCACTTATATGAGTACGCCGTAATTCGTGTGGTGCCAAGGGTAGAGCGCGAAGAGTTCCTGAATATTGGAATCATTTTGTTTTGCAAAAAAGCCAAATTTATAAAAGTATTGTCACATATTGATGATGCCAAAATACAAGCCCTTTCGAATGATTTTGATGTAGAACAATTGCACTGCAATATAACAGCACTTAAGAAAATTGCAACAGGTGACAAAGACGGCGGACCCATTGGAGAAATGGATATTCCGTCACGTTTTAGATGGCTGACAGCGATTCGAAGTTCTGCCATTCAAACCTCAAGGCCACATCCCGGAATGTGTGAGGATCTGGAAAAAACGATTCAGCGTTTGTTCGAGGATTTGGTTCTTTAGCTTTTGAGATTAAAAGGTTCAAACGTTTTCTTCAAAGAGGTATTTTCCGTCTGATACAATATTTTAAAATCGTGCAAAGTTTTTTATCTACATATTAATGGATAAAAATGGCTTTATTTCATCAGATTAAATCTTTTTAAAATCCTGCGTTAAACAAAAAAGCACTTAAAATACTATAAACTGTAAAATAAACATAAGAAACTTATTTGATTTCCAGCTAAACAAAAAAACCACGAACTGCACAACTGCAATCCGTGGTTAAAAACGAAACTAAATTTTTTCTATTTTGGTTTCTTAGAATGAACCGCAAATGTTACCGCCTAAAGTAGCTCCTGCATTAGAAGAAATATCTGCTTTGACAGCTGTTTTATTAAGTTTTACAATAGTATAAGGAGGTGTAAAAGCTGTTTTGTTACCTGCTTTATTTCCTGTTGTATTCGTGAAAACATTGTCGGTTTCAGTAACAGCAGTATAACCACTCATTAAATCGATTGGCGTTTTTACACCTTCAAAAACGTTACTTTCTATACGAATATCAGCTTCAACACCGGCAGCAATACATTTGTTGCTTACAGTACTATTGAAGAAATTGTTAACCAAATGCACTTTTCCAAAACGAACTCTAGGCATTCTTTCTTTACATCCCGGAGCCCACCAGCATCTTGCAAAAGTGATTCTTAATTTTCCACGATCGGCTGTTGCACCATCGCTTGAACCAATTAAATTTGAATATCTGTGATCATCAGAACCTCCTGATCCACCAGCTTTTGGCGCTTTTAGATAATGAAATTTAGAATATGTAACCGAAATATAATCAGATTTGTTTTTGATGTCGAAGTTTCCGTCAACACCATCTCTAAATTCGCAGTGGTCAACCCATACGTTTTGGCAGTCGTCTAAGATGGCATTGTCCCAGCCATCTGTATCATAAGCACCAGGACCTTCAAAAATTAAGTTTCTGATAATTAGATTTTTACATCTTTTAATGTTAATAATACCGGAACCGTCTTTAGTTTGATTATTAGAAACCAATTTTGCTCCGCTTGCTCCGTAAATAGTTTTTCCGGTTTGATCCTGTAATGATAATCGTGTTGTAACGGTAATAGTTCCGGAAACTTTAACAACTTTTACAGAACTGCTTTCAATAGCAGATTTTAACTGTGCATAAGTTGTTACAGTTGTTTCAGCTGCAGAACCTCCTCCGGTTGTGTTTCCGTTTTGTGAAGCCCAGCCAGGTACTTCTGAGCAATTTCCGATTTTTGATGTCGAAATACTACCTGTTTCAATGTTTCCTTCAATAGTTGCTGCTTCATTTGATGAAGCAATTTCTTCAGAATTACACGCTGTAAAACAGAAAACTACTGCAGTTAAAAAAATGGATAATGTTGATTTAAATTTCATAATGTAAATTTGGGGGTTTATAAATATTTAACAGTACAAATCTCTATATATTGTTTTGTAAAAAAAATGAATAAGTTCAAACTTTTGTAAAAAAAATAAGCTAAATGGTTTTTTTAACAATTTTTGATTTACAAAAAAGAACAAATAATATACTTTTGCGTAATCGATTACACTGTTTTTTCCCCCGAATCTGACAGTCATCGAAAAACCACGTTTACTTAAAAAAATATAAACATGTACAACCTACTAAGAAAAAGCATTGAGCGAAAAATTCCGCTCACTGATCAGGAATGGGACATTATTGTCTCAAAAACACAACTTATTAAACTAAAAAAGAATCAATTTCTTCAAATTCAAAATTCCTACAACAGTTATCAGGGATTTATTTTAAAAGGACTGTTTAAAACGTACGCGTTAAACGAAAATGGAACAGAAAGTGTTATTTTCTTTTCGTTTGAAAACGAATGGATGTGTGACCTGCAGAGTTTTTATCATCAAAAGCCCACCACGTATAATATTAAAGCTATTGAAGATAGCGAAATAGTAGTCATCAATAAAGAAGAAAAAGCACAGTTATTTGCAAAAGTACCTAAACTCTTTCAGTTTCATGTACTAATGATCGAAAGTGCCAATGTAGCTATTCAGGAGCGCCTTCTTGATGTTTTAAATAAAACTTCCAAACAGCGTTATCTTGATTTTAAGGAGCGTTATCCTCACAAGGTGCAGAAAATAAATAATAAAAATTTGTCTTCGTATCTTGGAGTCTCTCATGAGTTTTTATCAAAGATTAAGAAAAGATGCTAAGTTTTTGATATACAGATTAGTTTAAGTTTTTATATATAAAAAAATCCCGCGAAGTCACAAAGTTTTATTTCACGCAGATTCTGCAGATTTGAGCAGATTTAAAAAAGATAATCTGCTTAAATCTTTTTTAAATCTGCGTGAAAAAACTTTGCGCCTTTGCGAGATTAAAAAAAAATTTGCGAATCTCTGAGTAACCCTTTGCGAATCTCTGCGGTAAAACTCTAAAGTTTCTTCTCTAAAAATATAAACTCCAATGGTTCATCAGAAACCGTAACATGAATTTTACTTTCAGGAAATGCCTCACGCTCACCAGTATCCACATAACCATGGCGTTTGTACCAGGCAATAAGTTCCTCACGAACCGAAATAACGGTCATAATAATACTCGATAATCCCAAAGCTTTCGCCTGATTTTCGGCTTCTGCCAAAAGCTTTTTCCCGATGCCGCTGTTTTGAAGTTCTGGCGATACGGTCAGCATTCCTAAATACAATTGATATCCTTTTTCGACTAATAAAACCGAACCGATAATCGTATTATTCTCTGTAAACTTCAAAATAGTATTTTTTGGATCCAGAAAAATTTCGGTCATTTCTTGTTCATCGGTTCTTTTTCCTTCGAGTAAATGGGCTTCGGTTGTCCAGCCTTTTTTGGAAGTTTCGCCTCTGTAAGCGGAGTTGATTAGAGATACTAATGCCGGAATATCTTCTAGTGATGCTTTTGTAATCATTTTTTTGTGAAATGTAAATTGTGAAATGTCAGATGTCGAGTTCGATTTTATACAAAAGTTGGGGACGATGAAGTAAAATTGAAACTACTGTTTCTTTAATCTGTTCTCAAATTTTGATTTTTTCCAGGCATCAATCATTGTTTTCTTATCTTCCTCATTATTATAATTAATATTCACACCAAAATCATAACCATTTATCAGTTTGCTGTATAAAATTTGATTAAGAATTACTTTTCCGTCCGGAGCATAAATTGTAGTGTAAAAAGTACTGAATTTAATTCCTTGGATTATTTCTTTTCCTGATGAAGAATCTACTTTTATACCCTGATCAACATAGGTTTGATAAATTAATGCATTTAAATCTTTATTAGTTTGTTCATATTGCCCGGAAAAATCCTCTTTGAATGGCTCTGATGTTGAAGCAAACAAATTAAATTGATTTTTTTGGAAACTAATTAAGTGTTTTAAAGACTTCAAATCCATCTTTTGTCCTGATGATTTTTCTATTGCTTTTTGCCCTTTTTCTTCCTGTTGCTCTGTGATATCTTTTGAAACAATTGACCAACCAGTTGGAACTCGAATCTCCCAGCCAATTTCTCTACTTTTATATATTTCTCCTTTTAAAGTTCCTTCGTCAACTTGTTTATTTGGGTCTTTTCTATCGCATGAAAACAATAATAATGAAATAGTGTATATCAATAATGTTATTCGGGATAATCTCATATTATATTTTTTTTAAATTATTTATTTAGGTTTTTATATAGTGTGTTACTCAAATATCCCCAAAATATACCTATCGTCTACAATTGCATTTGGATTCTCTTTTACTTTTTCTAAAAAGAGGTTCAGATTACGATAAGTTCTAAATTTATAAACCCTTTGCTTATCATTATCTTTTACAAATATTTTCCAAACCCTTTTTTCGTTTATCATTACAGCAGTTCTTTGAACCTCAGTAATAGATGATAATGGATGTTGAACTACGGGTAAATTTAATGTAATGCTATACAGATTATTTGCATCAAAGTAAAGAACCGGTTTTGGAAATAAACGTTTTTCTAAACCAAATAAAAAAAGTGCAGGAGGAGCAGAGAGTCTGTAAAGTTCATCTAAATTAAGATTGGTTCTCTTCTTAAACTCGATTACTCTTTGCTCTTTAATATATTCAATGTACGATAGGATTTTTTTATAATTTAAAATTAAAATGAGTATTACGGCTATAAGAACGAGAATTTTTATGTTCATAATTTGGTTTAATGTTTTATTTTTTGATTAAAGCAATTAGGGTCAAACATAAGAAACTATTCCTAAATAAAAACCATAAACTACACTAAGATAATCGGTGTAATGGTGGTTTTAAATTTATAGAAAAACATCAAATTTATATCGGACAAAATGAATATTACTCAATCGAGCTGATTTTTATATGCTCAAATAACCTTCCTGTATTGGGTAAAAAGTAGAATCCATTTTTATTGAGTTTGTAGAAAGCATCTTCAGACTGAATAGAAGAAATTTGCTTAAGCGTATTGTTTTCAAAAAAGTAAATACCTTCAGATTTTGGAAGTTGTTTTATTTTTAAGTTTTTGGGTACAGAATCAACACTAAGTTTTGCCCCTACATCAGAAACTGAATACACAGAATTCCCTTTTTTATTATCTTCATAATGTTCAGAATAAAACCAAATACCATTTTTCTGAAAGCTGCCAGTATCTGAATCTGATTTTAATGGTGGCGCGTAAGCAATGATTACAGAATCATTTTCTAAATAACAATTTGTATCAAAAACAAAATAGGATTTATCTTTCTTGCACAATATTTGACTGATCTGCGGATATCTCGAATTTTGCCCCATTGTAATTAATAAATTTTCTTTACTCAATAAAGTATCGATAGTTTTATATTCTGAATATGTTTCTAAATCGACTTTCTTATAATTATTATTTTTCTCAGAACAGGAGAATAAGACCGTGGCTAAAAATAATAAAGCAGTTTTTTTCATTTTATAATCAATTGGAAGGGGACAATTTTTTTTTTAAATGTATTAAATATTTAACTAATGAAGTCCTAATCTTCGGACTTACTTTTTGTTTATTAATAACACATTCAATTTTTTGTTTGGGACGTGGAAATAATTTTTAGATTTGTTTAATTGTAAACTTGATAAACAATAATTGACATAAAATACGAAAATAGTATCTTACAAAAACAGCTTTGTTTTTTACCAAAATTGAGTTTCGTTTAAGAATTTTAAATATCTTTGAATTATGAGTACAGCAACAAAACCAAAACATATCGGCAGAAATATAAGCCGTATCAGAGAGCTTAAAGATATGAAACAGGAAGCACTGGCACAGGCTTTAGGAATAAGTCAGCAGGCAGTTTCTGCTATTGAAAACAGCGAAACTGTAGACGAACAAAAACTAATTGAAGTGGCAAAAGCTCTTGAAGTTTCTGTTGAAGCAATTAAAAGCTTTTCAGATGAAGGCGTTATTAATTACTTTAATAGTTTTCATGATAATGTTGTTACAACAGGCAGTATTTTTGCCACAAATTGCACTTTTAATCCTTTAGATAAGGTTGTTGAACTTTACGAACGTTTGGTGCAAGCTGAAAAAGATAAGGTTGAGTATTTGGAGAAGTTATTAAGTGGGAAGTAAGCGTTTTTAGAAATATATAAAATAAAAAAGAGATCTTAAATTAAGGTCTCTTTTTTTATTTATTTCAATTGCTAGCGAGAGCGTCTCGCTTTTGCATGTTCCAATTTATTGAATTTCTTTTTCAATCATAGTATGCGAATGCTACAATTATTTTTTTAATTGAGATTTGTTATATAAAAAAAAAATAATTTTAAACTTCTTCTCCAATATCATTTTTTTTATTAGAGTATTTTTCCATATATCTTGCCAATTCTACAAAGGCTAATGGGTATTTTTTCTTTCTTTCCTCTAAAGAAAATGGTATGACAATATCATCTCCAATATACTTTTGCAAAAGAGTGTTTAATATTTCATCTCCTTCATCAGAACATGTTATTTCATATTCTCTTATAAAATGAATGTTATTAGAATTTTTGCTTAAAAATTCTTCTTTAATTATACTTGATGGAGGACTGTCTAAATGTAAACATGTAAAACCATCTTGTTCATATTGTACTTTACATTTATTTTTTAACCAAGTTGATGCTCTTTTTATTTTTGAATTAAATAAATAATTATATTTTTCTGTTTTAATAAAAATTCTTGAATCATAAGGATCTATTTGTTGAGTTTTTTCATTCCATGGAGTATTAGGCTCAATTGCAGATAAATAATCGGGAATTGAGTTTGCTTTTATTTCTGAGAATAAAATAAATCGATCATCAATATCTAATATTAGTCCCTCTTCTGGATAGGTATTAAGTTGAATTAATGCAACATTAATTTTTTTTAGTTTTTGAATAAAATAATTATAATTAATTATAAAACCTTTTTTTGAAATAAGAATTGTGTTTAAAAATTCTTTTAAATTAAAATTATTATTGGAATATCTATTAATCCCATATAAGAATTCATATGAAGCTACTCCGCTATAATCATTAACACTTGGGTGGTTCAATTTTGAGCTATTTAGAAAAATTTTATCATCATCTATAGAACTATTTTTATTAAAAACTAACAAATAGGCAATAAAATCTTTATACACATCCACTAGCAAGTCATAATTAAAACTCAATCTTTCCGAAATTGAATTTCTATCAAGAGTTAATGGTAAGACCGCATTATTGTCAAAAACACTTACTTGAGGAATTCTATACATTAAATTAACATATAATCCAGGAAAATTATACGATTTTGAAGGAATTAAAATTCCATTACAAGTAAATGGCACATTAGCGAAATCATTACTATATGTCCAAAGTATTTTATCATAGCCTACGGAATCTATTGAATTCCATTCAATTGGTAATGGATCACTATTTTCAGGATTAGTGATTTTGTAGGGAATTAATACCTTTTTATGTAATGAATATTTAATTATTGGTCTAGACAGTGTATACCATTTAGTCCATTCAAAATCTGTCTTTTCAAATTCTTTTAATTTATTTTTGTCGATTTTTATTTTTATATATGTACCTTCATTTACGTTAGAGTCTTTCAAAACATTAATTAGTTCAGTATTAAGATTGGCACTGAATTTATATCCTTGATGGCCTTTATTTTTTTTTGTTTCTACGTGTATTTCTTTACCAATTAAAAAAGCTGAAAGAATGCCAACACCAAATCTACCACTTCTTCTTACTTTTGCTTTTCCCTTTTCGTCTAGAAATTCTTTACGCCATTCAAGACTTTTCCTATAGGATGCACCAGCACTTAAGAAATAGTTTTTTATTATTTCTATATCCATTCCCAAGCCATTGTCTCTTATTTTAAAATATGTGAAACCATCCTCTTCTTTTTCAATATTGATATTAATTAAGGATTCATAATTATTTACACCTTTTTTTTTCTCTACAAACTCCCTTTCTTTGCATGCATCTATTGAATTTTGTAATAGTTCTCTAACTCCATACGTAATATTATCTCCATAAAGAGGAGCAACTAATAATTTAATTATTTCGTCATTTGTTTTGAATAAAAAACTATCAGCAACATAGCTTTGTTTATCGATAAATGAATTTGTTTCTAAATTTGAAGTAATTCTTCTAAATTTTATCTTTGGCTTATCTCTTCCTTCTGAATTTCCATATAGTTCACCAAGTACCGCCCAGGAAATGTCAAATTCATATTGAATATCCTTAAAAAGTTTTTTCAATTTTATAAACATTTTACTGTCTTCAGGAGATGCAGTTACAAAGATTCTTTCAGGATCATCGTGCCATTTATCATCAACATTGTCTATAGAATAATGCGCATAATTTTCCATTTTAGAAATCGGACTGGAAAAAGTTTTAGACTTTAGAAGAACTTTTGAGATACGTGAACTATCTATTTGAATATAATCGGCAATTCTTAAAAGAATCATAAGATATGTTGCGTGAATTCCATTTGGAAATCTTTTGCTTTCCCTTCCAAACGTATTTTCTATGTAATCTAAACATTTTCGAAGATTCATCCCATGACTTCTTGCAATTAAGCCAATAATTGATCGTGTTTTTAAGTTTAACGAATTTGCAAAATTAATCGAGTTAGGTTTTGCAGGAAAACCTTTGATAGCAATTTCATGTGCAATTCTTGCATGGTGCCTTCTAATAAATTCTCCAATAAGTCTTTTATCATTTTCAGTGATTTCACCGGGTTTTGAAAAGGGAGGCAGGCGTATAATAGTATCGTCATCTCCAAAAATTGAAATTAGTTGTTTACCGCTAAACTTTCGAGCTTCATTCACGTAGTCCAACCATAAATCTGACCATTTTTGTGAGTCTAATTCTGTTATCAAAATGTCATCATGGTCACCATTTATAAGGCATTTAAAACCTTCCAAATCTAAATGCATCCCAATATCATGAAGTATGACAGATAAAATATAATAGCCAATATCATTTACGCTTAATACATTTGTAAAAGTTTCATCTGTAATTAAATTGTCGGATGAAGCTAAAACATCTTCAATGTGTTTAATCCCATGATTAGTATATTCATAAAAAAAGAATAGTTTATTTTCTTCTAATATTTCGCCAAAAGTAGCAAGTGTTGTTTTTATAATTCCATCTAATTCTTGATTTTTTTCGAGTGCATTTTTAAATCTTTCAGGTAATTTTATATTAGCCATTAATTTGTATTATTTTGATTAGATATTTTTAGTTTTTTGGTCATTTCAAACATAATAATTTATCTTACAAAAAACTAATTCCAATTAAAAAGAAAACCACAGATTAATACTAATTATTTTAGTATTAATCTGTGGTTTTCTTTTATAATAAATAAAATTATTACCCCAAGAAATCCTTCAACTCCTCATAAGTCCCAATCTTCACACTAACTTTTTCCTCATTAATAACACTCTCAATTTGAGCAGGAATAGGAAGTTTAATCCCCAAAGCAGGTTCAACAACATCTAAGAATTTAATAGGATGCGCTGTTTCTAAGAAAATACCAATTGCATTTGGGTGTTTTTCAAGTTCTTTTTTCAAACCTAAATAACCAACAGCGCCGTGCGGTTCTGCGATATAACCGTCTGTGTTATAAATATTTTTTAGAGCAACTAAAGTTTCTTCATCAGTATAACTATAAGAAGAGAAGTCTTTTTCGAAAGCTTTTAAGTCATTATTGTACAATTCCTGAATCCTGATAAAGTTGCTTGGGTTTCCAACGTCCATTGCGTTAGAGATGGTGGCTTTAGAAGGTTTCGGGTCGTATTTTCCGTTTTCTAAGAATCTTGGTACGGTGTCGTTTACGTTTGTCGAAGCAACAAAATGCTCAATTGGCAAACCTAATTTCTTTGCCATAATTCCGGCGCAGATATTTCCGAAGTTTCCGCTTGGGCAAGAGAAAATCAACGGTTTGTTTTGGCTTTTCAACGCTTTGTAAGCAAAGAAGAAATAGAACATTTGCGGTAACCAACGCGCAATATTAATCGAGTTTGCCGAAGTCAGGTTTTTATGCGCTAAAGTTTCATCTAAAAACGCTTTTTTTACCATATCCTGGCAATCGTCAAAAACACCGTCAACTTCCAAAGCTTTAATATTTTGTCCTAAAGTAGTCAATTGTTTTTCCTGAATATCGCTCACTTTTCCTGACGGATATAAAATCACAACATCTACGCCGTCAACGCCTAAAAATCCACTGGCAACGGCTCCGCCTGTATCTCCGGAAGTGGCTACTAAAACGGTGTTTTTAGCGTCTTTTTTATCTTTATTAAAATAGCCCAGACAACGTGACATAAATCGCGCTCCAACGTCTTTAAACGCCATTGTCGGCCCGTGGAATAACTCTAATGAATAGATTCCGTCTTCCACTTTCACTACCGGAAAATCAAAAACCAAAGTATCAGCAATGATTTCTTTTAGTTTTTCTGCCGGTATTTCGTCGCCAACGAATTGTTTGATCGCTTCAAAAGCAATTTCCTCGTGGCTCAAACTTTCGATTTTATCAAAAAATGACGGATCTAAAGCAGTAATATTTTCAGGGAAATATAATCCTTTGTCACTCGCTAATCCTTGTATAACAGCTTCCTGAAAAGAAACTTTTGGGGCATTATGGTTTAAACTGTAGTATTTCATTTTTATTTTAGATTTTTAGACTTTAGATTTTTAGATTTTTAGAAAGTAAATTCCAATACTAAAATTCTAAATTCCAATAAATTATGTTTTACTATTTTAATCGCTTTTTTGTCATTTCGACGGAGGAGAAATCTTCGCAAGTAACTCCGCAACGAAAGTCCAATCTTTGTCGAGCTTCTTGCGAAGATTTCTCGTTCCTCGAAATGACAAACTTTATGGTTATGCTTTGCGTCTGTACTTTGTCGAGCTTCTAGCGGAGATTTGCTTCGCCTATTCGCTATCGCTCGGGTCTCCTCCGTCGAAATGACAAACTGAACGGTTATGTTTTGTGTCTGTACTTGGCGTAGGCTTCAACTTCGCTCAGCCTGACAAACGCCTCGTATAACTCTTAATACTTAATTCTTCGTACTTAATACTGTTCTACAAAATTCTTACTCCATCCGGATTAATCTTCGAAACATGAATTTCATACGGTAAATTCATTTTTTCGTAAACCTCGCTCATGGCTTTTGCGATTTTTTCAGCGGTTTCTTTTCCTCGGCTTAAAGCAAAAATCGACGGACCGGAACCAGAAATTCCGGAACCTAAAGCGCCGTTTTCGTAAGCTGTTTGTTTGATCTGGTCAAATCCCGGGATTAAAACACTTCTTAAAGGTTCTACGATTTCGTCATGAAGCGATCTTCCAATCAACTCGTAATCTTTGGTGTAAAGCCCTGCTACCAATCCGCCCACATTTCCCCATTGCATGATGGCGCTTTTTAGGGAAACATTCTGTTTTAAAACCGAACGGGCATCAGATGTTTTTAATTCGATTTGTGGGTGAACCACGGTTGCGTATAATTCTTCAGGACTGTCAATTCTGATAATATCAAGTGGAGCATAACTTCTTACCAAAGTAAATCCGCCTAAAAGGGCAGGGGCAACGTTATCAGCATGTGCGTTTCCGCTGGCTAATTTTTCGCCCTGCATCGCAAACTGAACCAGATCTTTACGGGAATAAGGTCTTCCTAATAATTCATTAATTCCGAAAACCGCTCCCGCAGAACTGGCAGCACTGCTTCCGATTCCGCTTCCGGCTTTGATGTTTTTATAAATTTCGATTTCAAATCCAAAATCCAGTTCGGGTAAAGTTGCCAACATTGCCAAAGCCGCCACACCCGAAACGTTTTTCTCGGTTTCAAGAGGCAGATCGGCACCAATAATTTTAGTAATCCGAACTCCTTTTTGATCTGATTTTCGAACAATCATTTCATCGCCTGCATTGTCTAAGCAAAGTCCCAATACGTCAAATCCGCAGGAGAGGTTTGCGATAGTTGCCGGGCAAAATAGTTTTATTTCCATTTTTTTTAAGTTTCTAAGTTGCTAAGATTCTGAGTCTCTAAGTTTCTTTTGCAACTTTTTATTTTTAAGTTTCTAAGTGGCTAAGTTTCTGAGATTTTAAGTTTAGTTAAGAAAAAAAAACTTAGAATCTTAGCGACTCAGTATCTTAGCATCTTTTACACGTTTCCTATGCGAATTACATCTGCAAAAATTCCTGAAGCGGTTACGGCTGCACCGGCACCGGCTCCTTTGATTAATAAAGGCTGGTCTACGTAACGATCTGTGTAGAAAAGCACGATATTGTCTTTTCCTTCCAAATTATAGAAAGGATGATCTTTTGGAATGAACTGAAGACCAACGCTTGCTTTTCCGTTTTCGAACTGCGCTACGTATTTCAGTCTTGAATCTTTAGCTAAAGCTTCTTTATAAATATTTTCAAAATGAGAAGCGTGTTTGATTAACGATGCAAAAAAGTCATCGTTGTTTGTTGTTGCTAAGCATTCAGCTGGTAAAAACGATTCATTTGCAATAGCGTCAATATCCATTTCGTAACCGCTTTCGCGAATTAAAATCAGGATTTTACGCGCTACGTCGATTCCGCTTAAGTCGATTTTTGGATCCGGTTCTGTGAATCCCTGAACACCGGCTTCTTTAACAACATCATGAAAAGAATTATTCTCATCAAAATTGTTGAAAATAAAGTTCAGACTTCCGGATAAAACAGCCTGAATTTTATGCACTTTATCACCTGAAGCGATTAAGTTTTTAACAGTATCGATAATTGGTAATCCCGCACCAACATTCGTTTCAAATAAAAACGGAGCGTTATACTGGCGAGATAAACTTTTCAGTTTTTTATAATTGTCGTAAGCAGATGAACAGGCAATTTTGTTACAGGTTACAACGGCAATGCTTTCTTTTAAGAATTTCTCATACATCTCAGAAACGCTTGCATTTGCTGTAATATCTACGAAAATGCTGTTTCTTAAATTCAGTTCTTTGGCACGTGCGATGAATTCTGTCGGAATAGCAGCTTCACCTTTATCTAAAGTTGACTGCCAGTCTTTTAAAGAAATTCCGTCTTCGTCAAAAAACATTTTCCTGGAGTTCGACAAAGCAATTACGCGAACATTGATTTTTAGAACCTCTTTTAAGAATTTCTTTTGAGAGTGAATCTGCTCGATGAATTTCTCACCCACATTTCCAACACCCATTACGAATAAATTCAACTGCTTGGTGTTCTCTTCAAAGAAGTTTTCGTGTAAGGTGTTCAGTGCTTTCTTAACATCTCTTTCGTTGATTACGGCAGAAATATTTCTTTCAGAAGCTCCCTGAGCAATAGCACGGATATTTACGTTATTTTTTCCTAAAGTACTGAACATTCTTCCGCTCAGACCTTGATGATTTTTCATGTTTTCGCCCACTAAAGCAATAATGCAAAGGTCTTTTTCGACAATGCAAGGGTCGATTTTGTTTTGTAAAATCTCAACTTCAAAAGCTTTGTTGATCGCTTCTTCGGCATTTTCAGCATCCGAATTCAGGATTCCGATACATATAGAGTGCTCAGAAGAAGCCTGAGTAATAAATATAACGTTGATTTTTTCGTGTGACAATACTTCAAACAAACGTTTTGATGAACCTGAAACCCCAATCATTCCCGGGCCTTCAAGCGTCAGTAACGAAATATGGTCAATATGGCTGATTCCTTTTACAGGAGTAGTTTGTTCTGAAATCTGATTAGAAATCAAAGTACCCTCTGCTTCCGGTTCAAATGTATTTTTGATAAGAATTGGAATGTTTTTTCTTAAAACCGGCTGAATTGTTGGCGGATATAATACTTTGGCACCAAAATGAGACAATTCCATCGCTTCCTGATACGAAATATTTGCAATTGGCTGTGCCTGTTTTACAATTTTTGGATTGGCAGTAAACATTCCGTTTACGTCTGTCCAGATTTCAAGCTGTTCAGCATTGATTGCTCCGGCAATGATAGCAGCAGTATAATCAGAACCGCCACGTCCTAAAGTTGATGTGATGCCATTAAGAGTCTGAGCAATAAAGCCAGGCAAAATAGTAATTCGGGATTGATTCTCTGCAAAATATTCCTGAATCAAAACATTTGAAACTTCAAAATTTACAACCGCTTTGCTAAAGTCATTATTCGTTTTGATTAATTCACGGCTGTCTTTATAAACTGCATCTTTGCTAATTTGCTGATAGGCCTGAGCAATGATATATGAAGAAAGTAATTCGCCAAAACTCAAAATAGTATCTGCAGTTCTTGGGGATAATTCGCCCAAAAGGAAACAGCCATCCAGTAAAGTTTCTAAATGATTGATGATTCTTTTTACGTGGCTCAGCAAACTGCTTTGTTCGCTTACCGGAATCAGTTCTTTTAAAGTATCTAAGTGTTTTTTCTCGATTTCAGCAACGATATCCCTGAAGGTTTCATCATTTTCAGCTGCTTTTGCTGCTGCCAGATGTAGCAAATCGGTTACTTTGCTTAATGCCGAAACAACAACAACGAGTTTGTCCTTTTCAGCTTTTTGTTTAACAATTTCGAGAACGAGTTTTATATTTTGTGCATTGGCAACCGAAGTTCCGCCAAATTTTAATACTTTCATTTTGATGTTTTTTTCTTTTATGCAAATATTTTTATGTATCCAAAGTCTTTCTTCTTTCAGGAAAAAAGTATAGATAAACAGGATTATATGTAAAAATGTATACCCCTAAGGGGTTGTAGTTGTTGTAGTAGAAATAATAGTAGCAGCAATTGCAACTTCTGATTGAGTTGTCATTGTAGATTGATATTTTGTGCTGTTACGTTTCATTTTTGATTTTTCAAAAGTACAGTTTTTTATAAAAGTTAAAAAGCTAAATTGTTTTTTTGCGAATATTTTAATAAAACAAATGATAAAAAATCAATATTGAGTATTTGTTAAAATTACACGCTCTAAGTTGGGTTTTTGATATATTTAAGATTAAAATTCATCTGATCAAAGAATTTGTTTTTAACTGGATTTGCACTAAAAGCGGTATTTGTATTTATAAGTTAGGATTGTGAAATAAATAATTTTAAAAATCACTTGATTAGAAATTTTAATTATTGTGATAAATTGTTGCTTTTTAATGTTGATTTGTTGAATTTTGATGTTTTAATTTGAAATCACCATGAGGGAAATCCATTATATTAGTACTGAAACCATAACTTTAGAGACTTTGCAGGAAATTTTAAGTCACGATAAGGCATTAGAATTATCTGAAGAAGCAAAAGTAAATGTGCAGAAATGCCGTGATTATCTGGATAAAAAAATGGCTTCCCATTCTGAACCTATTTATGGTATTAATACTGGTTTTGGATCGCTTTACAGTGTGAAAATTTCGAATGAAAACTTGTCCAAACTTCAGGAAAACCTTGTAAAATCACATGCTTGCGGAACCGGAGAAGAAGTGCCGGCTGAAATTGTAAAATTAATGCTGCTTCTTAAAATTCAGTCCTTGAGCTACGGACATTCAGGGATTCAGCTGCAGACATTAAATCGTCTGGTTGATTTTTATAATAATGATATTCTTCCGGTTATCTATACACAGGGTTCACTCGGAGCTTCAGGAGATTTAGCTCCTTTGGCGCATTTATCTTTGCCTTTGATAGGAGAGGGTGAAGTTTATTTTGAAGGAAAAAGAAGGATTTCTGCCGAAGTTTTGAAACATTTTAACTGGGAACCGATTATTTTACAATCCAAAGAAGGGCTGGCTTTATTGAACGGAACACAGTTTATGGGGGCTTACGGAGTTCATATTTTGATTAAAGCCTATAAATATTCGTATCTGGCAGATTTGATTGGAACGATTTCTCTGGAAGCTTTTGATGGAAGGATAGAACCTTTTAATGAACTGATACATTTTATACGTCCTCATAAAGGTCAGATTGTAACGGCACAGCGAGTTAATGAATTTTTAGAAGGAAGCGAAATTATCACACAGCAGAAAAAGCACGTCCAGGATCCATATTCTTTCCGTTGTATGCCTCAGGTTCATGGAGCTTCAAAAGATGCGATTGATTATGTTCGAAAAGTATTCAAAACTGAAATTAACTCTGTTACAGATAATCCAAATATATTTATAGAATCCGATCAGATCATTTCAGGAGGAAATTTCCACGGACAGCCTTTGGCATTGGCATTGGATTTTATAGCAATTGCTTTGGCAGAATTGGGAAGCATTTCTGAAAGAAGAACGTATCAGTTAATTTCGGGTTTACGCAATCTTCCGGCATTTTTGGTTGATAATCCGGGCCTGAATTCAGGATTGATGATTCCACAATACACAGCAGCAAGTATTGCAAGTCAGAACAAACAGCTGGCAACACCTTCAAGTGTTGATAGTATTGTTTCGAGCAACGGGCAGGAAGATCATGTAAGTATGGGAGCAAACGGAGCTACAAAAGCGTTAAAAGTTATGGATAATTTAGAACGTATTCTGGCAATAGAATTGTTAAATGCTTCGCAGGCTATTGCATACAGAGAACCATTAAAATCAAGCGATTTTATCGAAATGTTCTTAAGCAGTTACAGAGAAATTGTGCCTTTGGTTAAGGAAGACAGGATTTTACATTATGATATTGAAAAGACAGTTTCGTTCCTGAATAGTTTTCAAATTGAAAATGATTTGTTAACAATGGCTTAACATTACAGAGCGATAATGAAGTAATTTTGCACTATCAAAAATATAAAAATGTCAATAAACAGTATTTTCCAATTTTTAGTGCCGAAAGACAAAAAATTCTTTCCACTTTTTGAAGAGGCTTCAAGCAATTTAATTGAATTAGCTTCTAACTTACACGAAGCTGTAAATCTTCCATTGAAAGAAAGAGAAGTTCTTTTTCAGAAAATTGATGAATTAGAGCAAAAAGGAGAAGACATTACACGTCAAACCAATCTTGAATTGAGTAGAAACTTCATTACTCCGTTTGACAGAGAGGATATTCACACATTGATCACTTCGATTGATAACGTTGCCGATTATTTGCACGGTGCAGCCAGCAGAATGAGATTGTATCAGGTTGATAAGATTACAAAATCTATCAGAAAAATGACAGAAATCAACCTTGAAGCATGTCAAAACATTGACAGTGCGGTAAAAGAGTTGAGAAACTTAAAGAATTTCAAAGTAATTAAAGATGCTTGTGTCAGAATCAATAAACTGGAAAACAAGTCGGATAACGTATATAACAAAGCAGTTTTTGAAATTTTTGAAAACGAAACAGACGCTAAAAATATTATTAAATATAAAGAAGTGTTATCTGTTTTAGAATCAGCAACAGACAAATGTAAGAGTGTTGCCAACATACTGGAATCTATTTCTGTAAAACATTCTTAATTCAATTTTTCATTCTGAAGTTATAATTTATGACGCTACTTATAATTATTATAGTATTAGCTTTAATTTTTGATTACATCAACGGTTTTCATGATGCGGCAAATGCTATAGCGACTGTTGTTGCAACAAAGGTTTTGACGCCTTTTCAGGCCGTTCTTTGGGCAGCATTTTTTAACTTTCTGGCGTACTGGGTTTTCGGATTTGGAGTTGCGGATACTGTTGCCAAGACAGCGCACACGATGGAAATTAACCTGGTAGTTATTTTAGCAGGTGTTATTGCGGCAATCTGTTGGAACTTATTGACCTGGTGGTTAGGAATTCCTTCCAGTTCATCCCATACTTTGATTGGAGGTTTTGCAGGAGCAGCTATAGCGCATGCAATTGCAGTTCATGGTTTTTCAGGTTATGCCGGAGAAGACGGAACAACACATTACTGGTACGAAATCGTAAGCTGGTATAAGGCTGGAAAGGATGGCGGAATGCCTTCGGGTGTTATCATTATTATTGCTTTTATTGTATTAGCACCTTTATTAGGAGCGTTAGCCTCTTATTTAATATCAATTTGGTTGTTAAACGCTTCCCGTAAAAATATTGGTCCTAAAATATTTACTATAGCTTTAATGATTGCAACAATTTGGTTTGTTTATGCTCAAATGGTTCCCTATGAAGTTATAAAAGCAGAAGGAAAGCCTCGTTTTGAATCACATTTCTGGAGTGTAGTCTTTGATGGGCATAATATTAAATGGTTTTTAGTTGCTTTTATCATCTTAACGGTAAGTGCTTTTTGTTTGATATTTAGCAGTTTAAATCTTCATCAGGCTGATGCAGCTTTGAAAAAGATGCAATTACTTTCTTCAGCGGCATTCAGTTTAGGTCACGGAGGAAACGATTCTCAAAAAGTTATGGGTATTATTGCAGCTGCTGTTGCAGTTTATATCAATACAAATCCGGGAGTTCACATGGATTCATGGTTAGATGTTGTTTTGCCTAATGATGACAAGGGAATAAAAGGTGTAATGCCAGGCTGGATTCCGCTGGCGTGTTATTCTGCAATTGCTGCAGGAACTTTGAGCGGTGGCTGGAAAATTGTAAAAACGATGGGATCTAAAATCACAAAAGTAAGTTCGTTTGAAGGTGTGGCTGCTGAAACTGCAGGTGCTTTGACACTTTACTTTACAGAGCATTTAAAAATTCCGGTAAGTACAACGCATACCATTACAGGATCTATTATCGGGGTTGGATTAACGAAACGTGTATCTGCTGTTAGATGGGGAGTAACCGTAAGTTTGATCTGGGCATGGGTATTAACGATTCCTATTTCGGCTCTTTTAGCAGGATTGGTTTACTTTGTGTTGAGTGTTTTTATCTAAATGGGTAAAATGATTTTTGTGAAATGTGAGATGTAAAATCACATTTTGATACATATAAAAAAGCTGGTTTCTTAATTGAAACCAGCTTTTTGTTTTTTTGTGGATGTTAAAAAGGCTTATTTTTTCCAGTTTAACTGTAAGGCATAACATGTTTTTTCTCCTTTGGTGATACTAAAAGTAGTAGCCGAGCTCTCTTCAATATCGCTTTCGTGAATTATTACAGTATCTTTTAATGATAGCTCTTTCATGAAATTCATTTCAAAGCTTTTTACTTCCTGCTTCAGAATTCTTTTGGGATTCACATGGTCGAGACACCATTCCAGATATTTTACGTTATTAACGTGGTTTACAATATCGAGATCCGATAAATAAACTATTTTTTCGAATATGGCTTCTTTTTCGTGATTGATATTAATTTTTGAAAAACCTTCTGTTGTGGCTCTTTTTTCAGGGAATAATTTAAAATGTTCATAAGGTAATGCCAAGGCCTCAGGACGGCGTAATTGTGTGTTAAAAACGGCCCAATACGTTTCGCAGCCCACTATTTTTTTTCCGTTGACGTACATTTCCAGCCCACGTACAGATCGTGAGTTTTCCAGGCTGTTAATCCAGGTCGTTACAGTTACAATATCTCCGGATTTTGGCAAATCTGAAATCTCAACGCGCATTCTGCTCAAAACCCATGCCTGATGAAACTCCTGCATATCAGAAAAGCTGATACCGCCAACTTCAGAATGTGCCGCCGCTGTCAATTGTAAAATATTACAGAGATCTGTATATTTTAAAGAGCCGTTTGGGGTACATTGTGTGAAATTGATTTCCCAGTCTTTGCTTAGAATGGATGTGAAGTTTGGTGATATTGGCATTAATTTAGACTTCTTAGATTATTAGAATTTTAGATCTTAGATTCAATATATGTTATGATTTCGCTTTTTGGCGCAGCATAATCGAACCATTTCGTGTTTTCATTTCGTTTGAACCACGTTAATTGTCTTTTGGAAAATCTTCGGGTATTTTTTTTAATTTCCTCAATGGCAAACGGCAAAGTGAATTCTCCGTCAAAATAACTGAATAATTCTCTATAACCGACCGTTTGAAGCGCATTTAACGCTTTATTAGGATATAAGGCTTTTGCTTCTTCAAGTAAACCTTCGTTCATCATAATAGCAACACGCTGGTTGATCCGGTTATAAATTATTTCTCTGTCCGCTTCTAAACCAATTAGGATGGGAGTGAAGTTTCGGTTGTTTTTCTTCTGGTTCAAAAAGGATGAATATGGTTTTTGAGTTCCTATGCAAACTTCTGTGAAACGCATCATTCTTTGAGGGTTTTGAAGTGTCTGTGGATTTTCTAAAGTAATTTTTTGAAAATAATCAGGATCCAGGTTTTTCAATTGTTCCTGAAGATATTCGATTCCGAGTTTTTCGTAGTTTGAATTGACTTCTGAGCGTACTTCGGGGTTGATTTCGGGAAACTCGTCAAAGCCTTTTAATATGGCATCAACATACAATCCGGAACCGCCGATCAGAATTGCGAAATCATTATTTTGAAACAATTCTTCGATTTTTGCTAAAGCTTCTTTTTCGTAATCACCAACAGTATAATTCTCTAATATCGATTTATTTTGAATGAAGTGATGTGTTGCTGCTGCAAGTTCATCCTGATTTGGAACGGCTGTACCGATGCTCATTTCTTTAAAAAACTGACGGCTGTCACAGGATATTATTTCGCAATTAAAATGTTTTGCCAATGCAATGCTTAAGGCTGTTTTGCCTATGGCTGTTGGTCCGACAATGGTAATTAGGTATTTCATATGTTTTTTAGCCCGGATGGAAATGGAAACCCCGGACTTATATTTGTTAGTTTTTGCGGCGTAAAAGAAGCGACTTTAGAAGCTGCTTTTATGACTTAAAAAACAACAAAGATAAGGAGGAGTTGCAATGTACAGCCGGAATAGCTTCATAAATTAATGATGTAATTCGGTTCCGCACTCGTGACAGAATTTAGCATTGTCAAAATGAAGCTGTGAACCGCAGATCTGACAAGAGGTTTTTGTAGAGACGGTATTGTTTCTGAGACTTTTTTTAGCAAATTCGGCAGTTACGATTCCGGTTGGAACTGCTATGATTCCGTAACCCAAAATCATGACCAGCGCCGCTATAAACTGTCCTAATGGAGTTTGAGGAGAAATATCTCCGTAACCAACGGTTGTCAGTGTTACAATTGTCCAGTAGATCCCCATTGGAATACTCGTAAACCCGGAATCTTTTCCTTCGACAAGATACATTATGGTACCAATTATTACTGTGCTGATAAGGACAAAATAGATAAAAACCAGAATCTTTTCCTTACTGGCTTCAATTGCTTCTTTCAACTGAAATGACTGATGTGAAATTTGAGGGAGCTGGAGAATTTTGAATAATCGAAGGAAGCGTAAAGCTCTTACGATTGATAAAATGCTTGCACCGGGGAAAAATATCGATAAATACATAGGTAAAACAGCGAGTAAATCGATGATTCCGTAGAAACTGAAAATGTATTTGATGGGTTTTTGAATGGAAATGATCCTTAGAGCATATTCAATTGTGAAAAAGATGGTGATTATCCATTCGCAGATCCATAATTGGTAATGATATTTGGAACTGATGCCCTGAACTGTGTCGAGCATTATTAGCAGAACGCTCAATAAAATCAAACCTAAAAGAACTAAATCGAACATTCTTCCTAAAATGGTATTAGTACCATACAGAATGATTTTGACTTTTTCCCTGAAGATTTCGTATTGTGATTTTTTGTTTTTCATATCCTTAAAGATAATGAAAGTTTTGTTTTACTAAAAATGAAGTATTTTCAACGATTTGCTTTTTCGGATGTATTGCTGAATAATGTTTTTTACGTCGCGATTGTGCTGCATCGGAATCAGGATTTTGTTCAGGATTTCGATATTGGTAATCTGATAATTCAAATCGTAATAAGCGTAGCCTTTATAGATTCCGTTTTCGACTAAAATAGCACTTCTTTCGTTTACATTTCGGCCTCTGTCTATTAAAATCATGCTTTTGTTTTCAAAACTATTTTCAGAAATAAACTGCTGAACCCTTAAATTGTAAATTTCAGTAGTGATTTCGCCAATACAGGCACCATCACATTCTTTGATTTTGTATTGAAAACATTCTTTCTTGGTCTGATATAAACCGGTCAGTTTTTGGCACAAATGATATTTCGCGGTGAACTTGAAAAGTGCATTTTTACCTTCCTGCAAAGAAGCAAATGATGTGATTTCTTTTTTGCGGCCGTCGGCTTTTCCGAGGTTTATATTCAGATAGCCGTTTGAATCTTTTTCAACATAAATGGCGAATGGAAAAAAACTCTTTTTTTGTGAGCGATTGTGTCTTGGACGGTTTATTTTTACTTCTTCGCTTTCTTTTAGCAAAGCAATTAATTCACTTCCTGTTTCCTCATAAGTTATAGTAAAAACTTCTGCTTGTATTCGTTTACTTTTGGTTGTAACTCCGGTAAAATGCTGATTGACTCTTTTTCGGATATTGAGACTCTTACCGATATAAATTAAATGTCCACCTTCGTTATGAACGTAATAAACGCCTGTTTTAGAAGGCATCTGGTTTACTAAATCCTGAAGTTTTGGTGAAATTCCTTTTTCGATTTCAAATTTTACAAAATCTTTGAGGATAGTTTTTTCCAGATCTTTTTCCAGTAATATTTTGAATAACTTGGTCGTGGCAATAGCATCTCCGCTTGCACGATGTCTGTCGGCTATTGGAATTCCGAGAGAACGGACTAATTTTCCTAAACTGTAAGAAGGCTGTTCCGGAATTAATTTTTTAGCAAGTTCAACAGTACAAAGTGTTTTAGATTCAAAATTATAGCCTAAACGTCTGAATTCGGTACGGAGGATTCGATAGTCAAAAGAGGCGTTGTGTGCTACAATAATACAATCAGAAGTAATTTCGATGATTCGTTTCGCGACTTCAAAAAATTTAGGTGCAGAACTCAGCATAGCATTATTGATTCCGGTTAATTTAGCCACAAAAGGCTGAATCGGAATTTCGGGATTGACAAGGCTAATGAATTGGTCAACGACTTCATGGCCATCAAATTTATAAATGGCGATTTCGGTAATTCCCTCTTCATTGAATTGGCCTCCGGTGGTTTCTATGTCTAGTATTGCGTACATTTTCAAATGTCAAAAATCAATGGCAATATCAAAAATCAATATCAATTTCAATGTCAAAAATCAATGTTTTAAAATTGAAATTCTTTATTGAAATTGTCATTGCCATTGTTATTGTTATTGAAAAAATTACTTTTTATTTATTATCATTTTTGATGAAATTGCAATAAGTTGTTCTACTTCTTTTAGAAGTTTATTTCTTTTGTCGTTATCACCTTCTTTTATATAGTCTAATATTTTTAAAGAATTTCTGGATTCTTTAAACTCTTTTACAACTAATGAAACTTTAAAAATAAAATCTTTATCTGTTATGGTTCCCTGGGCTTCTCCAAAATTTAAAGAAGCACTTCCGGATGATCTGATTAACTGGTTTTTATAATATTCATTTTCAAAGATTCTTTCTAATTGTCTCGTAAAGAAAATACATTCTCTTGCAAAACGAATCAGTCGATCATCAAAATTGAATATTTTCTACATTTTATATTTTAAAATTGCCATTTTAATTGTAATTGATTTTTGCCATTGATTTTTGATATTGAAGCTTTAGCGTCCTCCAAAAATACTACTGCCAATTCTAACCATTGTGCTTCCGCATTCAATAGCAAGTTGGTAATCGCCTGACATTCCCATTGAAATTGTTGAAAAATGTGCTGCTGTTGAAATACATTGCTGTGTGTCCCGGCATTGTGCATCTTTGTTTTGAAGCGAATCAAAAATCGATTTTAAATGAAGGAATTCTTTTTTGATTTGGTTTTGGTTTTTTGTAAAAGTAGCCATTCCCATTAATCCGAGAATTCGAATGTTTTTCATTTCTTTAAATTCAGAAGAAGACAATAATGCGGTCAGTTCTTTTTTGTCAAGACCAAATTTTGTTTCTTCTTCGGCAATATATATCTGAAGCAGGCAATCAATAACCCGATTGTTTTTTAAAGCCTGTTTGTTGATTTCCTGTAATAATTTCAAACTGTCAACGCCATGAATCAAACTTACAAAAGGCGCCATAAATTTCACCTTATTGGTTTGCACATGGCCAATCATATGCCATTGAATGTCTTTTGGCATTTGTTCATATTTATCGGCCATTTCCTGAATTTTGTTTTCTCCAAAAATACGCTGACCGGCTTCGTAAGCCTGCATTAAATCTGAAACAGGTTTTGTTTTTGAAACCGCAACCAGAGTTACGTGCTCAGGAAGCGTCGACTTTATTTCTAGCAGATTTTGCTTTATTGAATTCATTTTCGATTATAAATCTTGATTAGTTCATTATTTTTTTCATTTACAAAACCTTTAAGGTCCATTAAAAATATGTTTTTTAAAACTTTTGCATCATTTAATTCAGAAAGGCTAAGGTTAAATGTTTCTGAAATATCTTCTTTATTATTTTCAGTTCTGATTACTTTAATTTTTACATAAAAAAGCGAGGTTTTAAAATAGTAAAACTCGCCGTAAATATTTTCTGAATATGAATTTTCATAATGAATAGCCTGGTGATAATCTCCTTTTATTAAATCGCTATATTTATCAAAATCATATTTCCTTTTTTCAATCTTTGATAATTTATCATAGTTTTCTTTATTAAAATGATTTACATAAAGTTTATATGAGAATCCTCCGCTTCCATTTAGAATCTTTGTTTGATTCCTTTTGATTTTACTTTCAATTGATGTGCTTATTCTCCCTTCTGAAATGATATCTCTACCATTTTTTTTACAAATACTATCAATTTCATTTGTTGTAAATTGTTTAATTGAATCTATTTTTACGTTTTGAGAAAAACAAACCATTGTTGCAAAATGAACGATAAATAAAAATAGATTTTTCATTACTTATATAAACTGCTTCGAAATCTTCTCTGCCTTTTTACTTTCGCTGTAATCATAAAAACCTTCTCCGGATTTTACTCCCAGTTTCCCGGCTCTAACCATATTCACTAATAACGGGCAAGGAGCATATTTGGGGTTTTTGAAGCCGTCGTACATTACATTTAAAATGGCAAGACAAACATCAAGACCAATAAAATCAGCTAATTGAAGCGGTCCCATTGGATTTCCCATTCCTAATTTCATCACGGTATCGATTTCATAAACTCCGGCTACTTTGTTGTATAACGTTTCAATTGCCTCGTTTAGCATAGGCATTAAAATTCTGTTGGCAACAAATCCCGGATAATCGTTTACTTCGACTGGAACTTTCCCCAGTTTTTCAGATAAATTCATGATTATTTTGGTGACTTCATCGCTGGTATTGTATCCGCGAATAATTTCGACCAATTTCATAATCGGTACCGGATTCATAAAATGCATTCCGATAACACGTTCAGGATGTGCAACAACAGCACCAATTTGCGTAATTGAAATCGAAGAGGTGTTTGTTGCTAAAATAGTGTTATGCGAACAGGCTTCGTTTAATTGTTTGAAAATATTCAGTTTTAATTCTACATTTTCAGTTGCTGCTTCGACTACTAAATCAACTCCGACAACACCGTCCTTAATATCAGTATACGTAATGATATTCGTAATGGTTCTGGCAACATCTTCCTGCGTGATTGTTCCTTTAGATAACATACGCTCAAGGTTTGCCGCAATTGTTGCCATTCCTTTGTCTAATGATTTTTCAGAAACATCAATCAGTTTTACAATAAAACCGCTTTGCGCAAAAGTATGTGCAATTCCGTTACCCATTGTTCCTGCACCAATTACAGCTATAGTTTTCATCTAATCTGGTATTTGAATTTTAAAAGTTAAGGTTTAAAGCGGCTTTGAAGCCTGCTTTAAACCTTATAGATAATAAGTTTGTTTTTTTATTATTTATCGAAACAATCAATAATCTGATAGGCAACTCTTAATGCATCTGTAGCCTGTTCTAATGTTACAACCGGAGTTGTATCAGTATTGATGGCATCGGCAAACGAATTTAATTCGTCTAAAATGGCGTTGTTTTGTTCTACGTCCGGATTTGTAAAATAAATTTGTTTTTTTACTCCTTCGGCATTTTGAAGAATCATATCAAAATCTCCCGGAACTTCAGGAGCGTCTTTCATACGGACAACTTCACATTTTTTCTCTAAAAAGTCTACTGAAATATAGGCGTCTTTTTGAAAAAAACGTGTTTTACGCATGTTTTTCATCGAAATTCGGCTTGCAGTTAAATTAGCAACACAGCCATTTTCGAATTCAATTCGTGCATTGGCAATGTCCGGAGTTTCACTGATTACCGAAACACCACTGGCATTGATATTTTTAACTTTTGAATTAACCACACTCAAAATCGCATCAATATCATGTATCATTAAATCCAAAACTACAGGTACATCCGTACCACGAGGATTAAATTCGGCCAAACGATGCGTTTCAATGAACATCGGATTTTCGATCATGTTTTTGGTAGCGATAAACGCAGGGTTAAATCGCTCTACGTGACCAACCTGTCCTTTTACATAGTATTCTTTTGCCAAAGCGATAATTTCTTCGGCCTCATCAACAGTGTTGGCAATTGGTTTTTCTATGAAGATGTGTTTTCCTGATTTGATGGCTACTTTGGCACATTTATAGTGCGAAAGGGTTGGAGTTACAATATCGATTACATCCACGGCGTGGATTAATTTTGCAATTGTATTGAAGTTTTTATAGCCAAATTCTTTTGAAATTCTTTCGGCATTTTCCTGATTTTCATCGTAAAATCCAACTAATTCGTATTTGTCAGATTGTTGTAATAAGCGTAAATGTATTTTACCTAAGTGACCCGCACCTAAAACTCCTACTTTTAACATGAGAATGTATTTTAAACAAAAATAGAATTTATTTGTCGAAAGTGAAAATGAATTTAGCTAATTGTGAATTGTGAATTGTAAATTTATGAGTAACGGCTTCCGACTTTTGACCTTCAACTTTATTAATTTAATAATTAAAAATCAATATTTGATTTCCTTTTTAGTTTCTTATTTTTGCAAAAATAAAACCTACCCATTTTGAAAGATACTGCCAAACATCAAGGACTTCGCAATCAATTAGTAAGCACTTTAGAACAAAAAGGGATTACTGACAGAGCGGTTTTAGATGCGATAAAAAAAATCCCGAGACACCTTTTTTTAAATTCGAGTTTTGAAGATTATGCTTATCAGGATAAGGCTTTTCCTATAGGAGCAGGGCAGACTATTTCGCAGCCCTACACGGTTGCTTTTCAATCGCAGCTGCTGGAAGTAAAAAAAGATCATAAAATTCTCGAAATTGGTACTGGCTCGGGCTATCAGACTGCTGTTTTGTTTATGCTGGGTGCAAAAGTGTACAGTGTTGAAAGACAGAAAGAGCTGTTTAAAAGTACCTCCAATTTATTTCCTAAATTAAATATCAGACCTAAACATCTTTCGTTTGGAGATGGTTACAAAGGTCTTCCAAATTATGCTCCGTTTGACAGCATTATTGTTACAGCAGGTGCCCCGTTTATTCCACAACCTTTAATGGCACAATTAAAAATAGGAGGAAGACTGGTAATTCCGCTTGGTGAAGACGTTCAGATTATGACTTTGCTGATTCGAAAAAATGAAACCCAATTCGAAAAACATGAATTTGGAGAGTTTAGATTTGTACCTTTATTAGAAGATAAAAATTAGAAAAAATGCCTCAAAATAATTTAATATTTATGGGGCATTTTTATTTGGGATTAATAAATAAAATGTTTTAAGGTCTTAGAGAATTAGTTTTTACAATAGTTATAATATTGTAGCTGAAATTTTACCGAGCTGTACATACAAAAATTACTTAACCTTAATTACTACTTTTCCTCTGGATCTCCCTGTTTCAACATAAGACAATGCTTCGTTAGTCTGTTCGAATGAAAAGACTTTATCAATAACAGGTTTTATAATCCCAGTTTCAATCAGTTTTGTTATTTCGCTTAACTGTCTGCCTTCTGCTCTCATAAACAGAAATACAAAATTGGTGTTTAATTTTTTTGCTTTTTTCTTTACTCCCAGACTAATCAGTTTCGTTACTAATTTTAAATACCAGGGCAAACCAATTGTTGTGGCAAATTCAGGCGTTGGAGGGCCTACTAGTGAAACAAGCTGTCCGCCAGACTTTAAAATTCGTAATGATTTTTCTAAAATTTTTGAATCTCTGTTACTGTGTAAAACAAGATCATAATCTTTCAGTTTTGTTTCAAAATCTTCCGTTTTGTAATCAATAATAAGATCGGCACCAAGAGATTTTACTAATTCAATATTTTTTGCGCTTGTAGTTGTGGCAACAAAAGCCCCTAAATGCTTTGCTAACTGAATAGCAAATGTGCCAACACCACCCGAACCAGCCTGAATGAAAACTTTTTGCCCTTTTTGTATTTTTCCTATTTCAACTAGAGACTGCCAGGCAGTTAAACCAACCAGAGGAATAGAACCTGCTTCCTCCATTGAAAGGTTTTTGGGTTTTAAGGCAACATCATTTTCATTAATAGAAATGTATTCAGCGAAAGTACCAACCCTATAATCTGACGGACGAGAATATATTTCGTCGCCAACCTTAAACTTGCTGACTCTGGAACCTATTTTGGTTACAACACCAGCTACATCGTGACCATTGATAAAGGGTGGCTTGTAGGGTAAGAACAGTTTAAAATCACCATTTCTAATAAGTGAATCTAATAAATTAACACCTGCAGAATGAACTTGTACCAATACATCATTTTCATTTACACTTGGTACTGCCCAATCTGACAAATGTAATTTTTCTTTTTTGCCGTATTTTTTTACTATGAATGCTTTCATTTTTTTTTCTTTTTAGGCTTTGTTTAATTGTTTGAGAACATTTTTTTCTAAAACTCCATAAGCAAAATGTTGCAGGTTTATTAGGGAAGAAGTCCCTTTGCCCACAATATTTCTAAATTTCGGCTTGTCTGTTTGAACAACTTTGAGTACTTTTTCTGCAACCATCGCAGGATCTTCGGCCTGATCTACCAAGTTTTCTGTGAATTTTTCAATCTTATTTCTTAACGTATTGTAATCTTCAATTTTATTTAATGTTGTTGTGGAATTATCTAAAATGCTTGTTTTAAAAGCAGCCGGTTCAATCATGGCAACACTAATATTAAACTCGTTCAATTCGTATCTTAATGATTTGAAATAACCTTCCAATGCGTGTTTTGAAGCCGCATAGTATGCTGCATTAGGAAATGAAACAAGCCCTATAATTGAACCAACAGTAATTATTTTACCGAATTTTTGTTTTCTAAAATGGGGTAATACAGCATTAGTTACTTTAATAGTTCCCCAAAAGTTAGTTTCCAATTGCTGCCTGCCCAACTCAACAGGTGTTTCTTCTGCAATACCTGAGACTAAAAAGCCGGCATTATTGATAAGAATATCCAATTGACCTATTTTCTTAAAAATTCTTTCCGAAAAACTATTTATCGATTGTTCTGAATCAAGGTCTAATGCTATCATTTGAAAAGGAACCTTACCTATATACTTTTCAGGATTCCGACTTGTACCAATTACATTATAACCGTTTTTGTGTAACTCGTTTGCGATAAGTAAACCAAAGCCTGAACTTGCACCCGTTACTAAAATATTTTTTTTCATTATTATTTATTTTAATTTTATCCGTAAATTTGCTTGCTAAATGCAAGTGCAAATATATAAACAACTTTTAAAATGCAAGTTAAAATTTAAAAATATTTTATGGAATTGAATAAAAAAAGATCAGAATGCCCATTGAGCTGCTCACTTGACGTGTTTGGAGATAAGTGGTCTTTGCTCATTATCAGAGATTTGATGTTTGGAAATAAGTGCACTTATAATGATTTCTTAAAATCGGCTGAGGGTATTGCTACCAATATTTTAGCATCAAGACTGAAAGGGCTTGAAGAAAATGGTATTATTGAAAAATCAGCTCACCCGGACAGTAAAGCAAAATTTTTGTACAAACTGACCCCAAAAGGAATTGACTTATTACCTATAATTATGGAAGTTTATATTTGGGCGGATAAATATTACGAAATGCCAGTTGACCTAAAAGCAACAATTAAAGAAGCCATGAAAGACAAAGAGAAATTTGTAAAACAGATTACAAAAGAATTGAAAATCAAAATAAAAGAGAAAAAAAGCGACAGCTAAAAGTAGTTGCACTATAAACTATTTAAGAATAAAAACAACCTTTTTTAAAGCGATTTAAAAAAGGTTGTTTTGTTTTTTCGAACTTCCAAAAGTAGCTGCCAGGTTGTAAAAAAGCAGAGCCTTGTAACCATATAAAAGTTTAAGTTTCTTTGTTTTTAAAATGCTATTTAATTCTTCCAACCGATCCCGTTTCTGAAGGAAAAAGTTCAAAAACTGAAGTAGGAGCAAGACCTGATTCGATTCTGTGTGAAACGTACAAAATAGCTACATTGGTTTGCTGTTTGATAGTATTGATTAACTGAATCACCAAATCTACGTTTTCGTCGTCCAGACCTTCCACAGGTTCGTCCAGAATTAATAAAGGCGGATGTTTTAAAACAGCACGAACAATTAGTGCTACTCTTTGCTGTCCGATTGAAAGATCTATAAAACGTTTCTTTTTTAAATGACTCATTTCAATTACTTCCAGCCATTGTGCAACGATTTGTTTTTGTAAAGTTGTCGGTTGAATATACAATCCTATAGAATCGAAAAAACCGGATAGGATCATTTCTTCCAGGGTGTGACTTTTCTGAAACAGATCCATCATGGCGGTGGTATAAATACCGATTTGCTTTTTGATTTCCCAAACGCTTTCACCACTTCCTTTTTTTCTTCCGAATAAAAATAAATCCTGACCATATCCTTTCGGGTTATCACCTGTAATTAAGGATAAGATAGTGCTTTTTCCGGAACCGTTCGGGCCAATTAACTGCCAGAATTCGCCTTGTTTGATGGTCCATGAAATGTTGTCCAGAATTTTTCGATCTTCATAACTTACTGAAACATGATCCATTTTTATTAATTCACTTTCGTGAAAAGTACCCGGATCATGAGCCTTTGGAATTGCAGCTGTATTTAAGGTTTTAAAATGGTTTTCGGTTTTTGAAATAGGGTATAAAGTAAACGAATTGTCTTTGATCTGGACTTTATTCACCACAAAATCCATTAGATCAACCGTACGATTTACAAGCTGAATAATAGATATGGTATCCGTAAGTTTTTCTAAAGAAAGAGCCAAAGCCAGACGCGAAGCCTGATCTAAATGGTCGAAAGGATTATCGAAAATGATAAAATCCGGATTTTGGCTGATACAGTATTTTAAGAACTCCTTTTTGCGTTCGCCCGAAGAAAAAGTCCTCAATTGCCTGTGAGATTCAGGTGAAGCTTCAACAGATTCGTATTGGTATTCTCTTTCAATAAATTTTTCAATTGAAATATCAGAGAATAAAATCCCTTTTTGGTTGTTAAAAACGGCTAATTCTTCTTTGGCTTCGCCGGATAGGAGGGAGTCTATGAACTTTTTTTTATTTACCTGATTGGTTAAAAGAATGTCCCAATGTTGTTTTTGATGCATTATGTATTTCTTGAAAGGATATTATTTTTTAGTGTTCATTGGCAGATTATTTCGTGACCATTCGCTCCAGGAACCTACGTAAAGCTGTGGAATTGGAATTCCGGCATAATCCATAGCTAGCAGAGTGTGGCAGGCTGTAACCCCTGAACCGCAATGAACGATTACATTTTCGGGTTTTACATTTCCTAAAATTTCAGTGTATTTTTTTGCCAGTTTTTCAGCAGAAAGATAAAAACCATTTTCGTCTAAGTTTTCGCTAAATGGAACATTAACCGCACCCGGAATATGACCTGCAATCAAATCAAGTGGTTCTGTAAGACCTTCAAAACGGTTTTTGTCTCTTACATCAATAACGATATTTTCAGGATTGTTGCGGGCTTTATCTACCTCTTTGATGTTGCTTAAAGAGAGCTCCCAGTTTGTAACCGGATATTTTTCAGCTTTCTCAAAACTTTCTGTTTCTGAACTTACAGGAAAACCTGCTTGTATTGCAGCCAGTAAACCTCCGTTTAAAACCTGTACTTTTTCATGGCCAACAGCTTTTAGCATCCACCAAAATCTGGAAGCAGCGTTTGAACCGTTTTTATCATCATAAATAATAACGTGACTTTGCGATGTAATGCCAAGTTTTGAAAGTACTTCTACAAATTTATCCAATGTAGGTAAAGGATGTCTCCCACCATTTGCAGGATTGCAGTCGGCAGTAGCTAAATCTTTGTTTAAATCGACGTAACGGGCACCTTTTAGATGTTCGTTTTTGTAATTTTCTTCAGCATTTAGTCCGGCTCTTGCATCAACCAAAATAATTACGGATGAATTTTTTAGCTGAAGTAATATTTCGGGACTGATTATAGGAGACCAATTTTGCGGCATCTGATTTCGTTCTAAAAATTAACCCGGAATTTTTTCAATTAAAATTTCAGCACCTGATTTGTCAAAATAAGTGCAGGTCATCTCAATAATATCAACACGCCATTTTGCGATTCCGCACTGTCCGGAGTGATTGCAAAATGTAATATAATCGGTCTGACCGTCTTGATGTGCTACCAGAAATTCTATAAAACGCTCTTTGCTGGCTGTATCTTCAACTTTTATTTCAGGGTATTTTTCTTCTGAAATTACAGAATAATTATTTACACCATAATATTCCACATGGCCGTCGTTTACAAAGGTATCATATCCTTTTACGCCCAAAATAATTAAATCCTGTATATAATTTGGAAAATCGGCACCGCTTTTTACTTTGGCATGCACCTCTTTTATTTGTTCTATTGTAAACATAAAATTTGATTTAAGGTTAACTTTTATTGCTTCAAAAATACGATTAATGGTTTTATAAATGCATCAAAAGATTCAATATGTGGCAAATGTCCGGTATCTGCAATTTCTACAAGTTTACAATTGGGAATTGCTTTTTGTGTTTTTTTGCCCAATTCGGCATAATTGCCCATTGTTTTTCTTACTTCTTCCGAAACAAGTGGTTTTCCTAAAGCGGTTTTATCCCTTGTTCCAATGATTAATAGTGTTGGACTTTTGATATTTTTAAATTCGTATAAAACAGGCTGGGTAAAAATCATATCGTACATCAATGCCGAATTCCATGCTACAATACTATAATTGGATGCTGTTGTCCAGCCGGCGCCGAGTTCAGCCCATTTTTGAAAATCAGTATTCCATTTTCCATCATAATAATTTTCCATTTGGTATTTTTTGATGGCTTCGTAATTTTGTTTTAATTCGCTTTCGTACCACCAATCGACAGGTTTGTATGGAACAACTAATTTCCAGTCTTCTAAACCGATTGGATTTTCAAGGATTAATTTTTCTTCAGTTTCAGGATACATCAGTGCAAACCTTGTAGCCAGCATTCCGCCCATAGAATGTCCTAAAACAGCTGTTTTTTCAATTCCTAAATGTTCTAAAAGTTTTTTGGTATTCTCAGCAAACTGCTGAAATGTGTATTGAAAATTATTCGGTTTTGATGATTTTCCAAAACCAATCTGATCAGGAACGATAACCCTGAAACCTTCTTTTGTAAGGGCTTTGATAGTGGTTTCCCAATACGCTCCGTTGAAATTTTTTCCGTGCAGTAAAACAATATTTTTATGGTTGTAGTTGGAAGGGGTTATGTCCATATAAGCCATTTTTAAAAACTGACGCTGATTGTTCAGTTCAAAAAACTTTACAGGAAAAGGATATTCGTAATTTGTTAAATTAATATCCAGCTGTTTTATCTTTTCTTCCTGCGAAAAGCAAATAAGAGGGAGCAGCAATAATAAAAGTTTTATGGTTTTCATTTGAAAGCGAATTTATTTGAGAATTATAAATTTACCGCTATGCATTTGAAAGGCAAAAATTATAATCTTAAAATTATCAGAAAGTGGGAATAATATAAAATGAGCCTATTAGAGATACGATATTTAATGCTGCTTTAGGAATGAGGCTGACTTTGATCTGTTTTTATTGTAACGACTCTTTGTGGATAAGGAATATCTATTTCAGCTTGGTCAAAACGTTTTTTTATGCTTTGCAATAAATTACACTACATTACAAAACCATCTGTAGAATTTTTTGCCCAGCCCCATGCTTTCAGGGTTACGCTTGAATCAGCCAAAGCCACAACTCTTGCAATTACTAAAAGTTGTTTCTGCTTTTTATTCTCTGGAATTCTGGTGTCAATAAAAAGAGGATGTTTGGCAATTTCATCTTTCATTATTTGTAATGCTTTGTCAATATCAGATTCATATCCAATCCCAATTTCGATTATTTTACAGCATTTGGTGTCGTGCATATTGGTATTTATGATAATCTGATTACTAATGACGGAATTCGGAATGATGATTCGATTGTTCTCTGCATCTTTCAGAACAACCTGCCTTAAATTGATATCTTCGACCGTATCGACAAATTTATCAATAGTGATTTTGTCATTAATTTTAAAGGGTTTGAAAATGACCAGAAAAATACCGCTTACAATATTACTTAAAGCCTGTTGAGAAGCAAGACCTGCTACTAAAGAAATAACGCAGGCACCTGCCAAAAAAGAATGTCCTATAATCTTAAATTCGGGAATTTAGATTAAAGCAAAAGCAAATCCTAAAATGTAAATCACCGTAATAATTAAATGTTTCAAAAATTTAAAACCCGTTGGATCGTATTCTTTATTGTTCAACTTTTGATATAAAAAGTAGCGTAGTACTTTTTCTGTTATCGCACCTAAAATAATGGTTGTGATGGCTATTATAGCTATGAAGACAGCTATTCTGAAGTCTTTTGTGAAGTCGATCATACGATTTAATTCTGAATTAGACATTAAAAAGCTAATTTACGAAGTTTTACAGCTATCAAAAATAGTTTCATAATATTAAAGGAATTACCTCACGGCTATTAATGAAACGTTAAAAGGATGCAGGATGGGGCAGGACAGTATCTTATTAGCTTATAACTAAATTGGTTATAACTATTTAACCAATTTTAACCAATTATGACCAAAAAAAGTACTTTAACATTTAGGCATATGCTTAAAGTTTTTATGATTTGCGGGTTAATCACTTTTTATGGTGATTTGAATGCCCAGACATTAGCATTTCCGGAAGCTACCGGTTTTGGACGATTTACCACAGGAGCGAGAGGAGCTGCAAATCCACAGATTTATTTAGTAACGAATTTAAATGACAGCGGACCGGGATCATTTCGTGATGCCGTTAGTCAGGAAGGAAGATTTGTAATTTTTAAAGTAGGAGGTATTATTAACGTAGCCTCTTCGATTGCAATAGCAAAAAACACAACTATTGCCGGACAAACAGCTACAGGAGAGGGAATTGTGTTGTTGGGGGCTAAGGTGTCATTTACCGGAGCAAGTAATACGATTGCCCGTTATGTTCGTATTCGTTTTGGGGCGACTACTCAAAATCAGGATGCATCGGGTATCTCAAATGGGGCAAATATAATTTTGGACCATATGAGTTTTACCTGGGGTACAGACGAAGTGTTTTCTGTTAACTGGGATAGCAAAGGTGTAAGCCCGGATAACATAACGATTCAGAATTCTATTATTGGACAGGGAATGCACCGTCACAATCATTCAGCGGGAGGATTGATGCAGCCTCCGGCTGGGGGTAAAATAAGTTTAATAGGTAATTTATATATATGTAACAAAACCCGGAACAATAAAGTAAAAGGGATCAATGAGTTTGTAAACAACGTTGTCTACAACTGGGGGAACTACGGAAATACTTATGGACATACTGAATCCGGTGATGCCTACATTATGGGCGGAGATTCTGCCGGGGGGTCAGATGTTAATATTATCAATAACTATTTTATTGGTGGACCAAATACAAGTAATACGGTTTCATCACCTTTTAACCGAGGGAATGATAATTTCTCTTTATATGGTGCAGGAAATTATTTTGACAATAATAAGGATGGGGTGCTAAATGGTACGTTAGTTCCTTACGACTTAACAGGATATCCTACGGGAGATTTAGCCACTCTTTTGTCAGCACCGTATGATTACCCGATGAAAAACCCAACATTGTCTGCTGTGGATGCTTATAATAAAATTGTAGCGAATGTTGGTGCTTCGTATCCAAGACGTGATCAGGTGGAGAATTTAATGATTTCAGATTTAGTGTCTAAAGGGACAACGGCTACTTATGTGTATGTACAAAGCGATTTGACAAGTAAGTTTGGTTTCATCAACGGTGGAGCAGGACATGTTTATGGCGCTCCTGCTCCTTTGGACACCGATAATGATGGAATGCCTGATACCTGGGAAGATGCTAACGGATTAGACAAAAATACGGCTGATGCCTTATTAGTAAGTACAACAAACGCTCCTTATCTGAATATTGAAGTGTATATTAACGGATTAACAAACACAACACCTGCAGATTTTGTTCTTCCACCGTCAAATGTGAATTTTACTAATGTGGTTTCTACTGAAGTTCCACCATCAAGTTCTTTAAAAATAAATTGGATTGATGCAGCTACTAATGAGGATAATTATATCGTGGAGCGTTCAGTGAATGGTACAGATTATAATGTTATCGCTACCCTTGGAGCAAACGTTACAAGTTATAATGACACTGGTTTGGATCCAAATACCCAATATTATTATCGCGTTAAAGCAAAAAATACTACAGAATCATCTGTATACGAAACAGGAACGGTAACGACACCACCTATTCCGTCGGCACCGACAAAAGCCTCAGCACCTAATCCGGGTACAGGACTTACTAACATTCAGTTGTCAGGCGGTAATTTAACGTTGAAATGGAGCGGAAGTACAAACACAACAACTTATGGTGTTTACTTTGGTACAGATCCTTTAAACTTAATAAAATTGGGCGATGTATCTTATGTTACTGCTCCAGTATATCAACTCACAGGATTAAGTCCGGCAATAACGTACTATTGGAGAATTGATGCTTCTAATGCTAAAGGAACAATAACTGGCGATGTATGGAATTTCCGTGCCCTCACACCAGAACTTGTTGGTCATTGGCCGTTTAAGGAAACTGCAGGAGAAGGTCAGCAAATTACTGATATTACAAACTATGCAAATGATGGTCAGTTAGACGCAGCTTTCGATAATGGGACTGTTCGTGTAGCAGGAAAAGAGAACAAAGCTATAGATTTTGCAACATTGTTGCCAAATAAACTTATGGTAAGTATCCCAAATCAGGATCAGATATTATTTGATAAAAATTCTTTTACGGTTTCATTTTGGATGAAGGCCGATGCTAGTTTAATACCTGCTGGTTCAACATTAAGTTCTTATATATTATGCAAAGGTTCAATGACAAAAAATACAACAACAGGTGCGACAGGCAGAAGATTTAATGTAGAAATTAAGAGCAATCAATTGCGTTTTGCCATAGATGATGATAAAACAAAAACAGAACTTGTATCATCATTGGCAGCTACGAGCTATTTTACTGGAAATTGGGTCAATGTGATTATTATGAGAGATGTTGCCACATCAAAATTAAAGATATACACCAATGGAGTTTTTACAAATGAAAAAACCGATGCAACAGGAACAGCAGTGGGTATTGGAGAAGCAACAGATTTGGTAATTGGTAATATTGGGGCACTTGAATTGTATGCCAATACTACTCCGGCACCGTACAAAGGATTATTTGATGAACTTAAAATGTTTAATTATGCTTTAACTGCTGCAGAAGTTACAGCTTTATTCAATCAAACATTTTTGAATACCAATAAATTCAATCAAAGTAAAAGTAATGTTGTTGTATATCCTAATCCGGTAAAAGAGAAGATTTTTATCCATATTCCGGATAGTAATTTGTCTTTTGTAACTGCAACTTTAAGTGATGTGAACGGGAAAATCATTCTTAAAGAAAAGATTGCGTCAGACGGGAATGGAACTTTTATTTTGAATATATCCAATAAAAAAGTAGCAGGACTTTATATCCTAAACGTTTCAGGAGAAAATTTAAATGGCAATTACAAAATTGTAGCAGAATAAAAACAGAATATTTGTTATAAAATAAAACCGTTACATTAATTTGTAACGGTTTTATAATTTTAAGGAATCCGGTTTATTTACAACCCGACAAAATCATCACTTTTTGGGAAAATACTCAATGCTTCGACAGCAATTTCAGGTGTTGGAGAAGCTAATTTTCTAAGTTTTGTATCCATCCAGGCACCATCAACAGTAATAGTAGTACAAAGTGTATCATCTTCTCTTCGGAATTCGTGGATGATAGACCAGCGTGAAGCATCAGCCTTCATTTTGGACGTTTTGGTATGGATGAAAATTTTATCCGAAAGTTTTAATTCTTTTCTAAAAACACATTCTTCCCTAAATAAAACAGGTCCAAAACTTTGTTCCTGCATTACTCTTAAAGTTAAACCTAATTCGTTTAGGATTTCGATACGATGCTGAGCACCAAAATCGTAATAAGCACTGTGACGGACATGAAAATTAGGATCAAGATCGGACCAGCGAAAGGATATTTCTTTTATAAATGAAGCCATTTTTAATTGTAATTTAAATAATTTGAAAAATCGAAATTACGAATAAAAGAAAAAAAGTTTGTCTTAAAAAGGCTAATTTTTGGAATTGTTTTTTTGAAGAATTGATTCTATATTAATTAAGGGAAGTTAAAATAAACTCCAAGATTCTTAGCTTTATATTTATCTGACCTGTTCGGATTCGTTATATTTCGATCATCAAGTAATTCTAAACCTAAATTTTATTTTAATTGAAGTTCAGTGCACTTCGTTCGAAGTAGCATTCTTTATTGTGATGGGGTTCATTATAAAAAAATACAGAGTATAGCAGGAATCAGCTACTTGGCTCCTTAATATTGACATGAAATATAGACGTGTGCCAGACTTGTCAGGTTTTGAAAATGCCATGTTGTCAGATTTTTTTTTGCGTGTCAATAGTAAACTGACAATTTACTTTGGTTTTTTATATTGGCACAAAGATTGACTTATGCCACCTGAGTTATTAAAATGTATATCAAAATTAAATATATAAAAAATGGGTAAAATAATCGGAATTGACTTAGGTACGACGAACTCTTGTGTTTCTGTAATGGAAGGTAACGAAGCAGTTGTTATTCCTAACGCAGAAGGAAAAAGAACTACACCATCTATCATCGCTTTTGTTGAAGGTGGAGAAATTAAGGTAGGTGATCCTGCAAAAAGACAAGCAGTAACGAATCCTACAAAAACGATTGCTTCTATTAAACGTTTTATGGGACACACTTTTGCTGAAACTCAGGAAGAGGCAAAAAGAGTTCCTTACAGTGTTGTAAAAGGTGACAACAATACGCCACGTGTGGATATTGATGGACGTTTATACACTGCTCAGGAGTTGTCTGCAATGACACTTCAAAAAATGAAAAAAACTGCTGAAGACTATTTAGGTCAAACTGTAACTGAAGCGGTTATTACTGTTCCTGCTTACTTTAATGATGCACAACGTCAGGCTACTAAAGAAGCTGGAGAAATTGCTGGTCTTAAAGTTATGCGTATCATCAACGAGCCAACTGCTGCTGCACTTGCTTACGGATTAGATAAAAAAGGAACTGATCAAAAAATTGCTGTTTACGATTTAGGTGGAGGTACTTTTGATATCTCTGTTCTTGAATTAGGTGACGGTGTATTTGAAGTATTATCTACAAATGGTGATACTCACTTAGGTGGTGATGATTTTGACCAGGTTATTATTGACTGGTTAGCTGACGAATTCAAATCTGAAGAAGGTATTGATTTACGTTTAGATCCAATGTCATTACAACGTTTAAAAGAAGCTGCTGAGAAAGCTAAGATTGAATTATCATCTTCTGCTGAAACAGAAATCAACTTACCATATGTAACTGCTACTGCTTCTGGACCAAAACACTTAGTGAAAAAATTATCTAGAGCTAAATTTGAGCAATTATCTGATACTTTAGTAAAACGTTCTATGGAGCCAGTTGCTAAAGCATTAAAAGATGCAGGTTTATCTACATCTGATATTGACGAAGTAATCCTTGTAGGAGGTTCTACTCGTATGCCAAGAATCGCTGATGAAGTTGAAAAATTCTTCGGTAAAAAAGCATCTAAAGGTGTTAACCCTGATGAGGTTGTTGCTATTGGAGCTGCTATTCAAGGTGGAGTTTTATCTGGAGATGTAAAAGATGTATTGTTACTTGACGTTACTCCTTTATCTTTAGGTATCGAAACTATGGGTGGTGTATTGACTAAATTAATCGAGTCTAACACAACTATCCCAACTAAAAAATCTCAAGTATTCTCTACTGCTGCTGATTCTCAACCATCTGTTGAAATCCACGTATTACAAGGAGAAAGAGCAATGGCAGTTGATAACAAAACTATCGGTCGTTTCCACTTAGATGGTATTCCACCAGCACCAAGAGGAGTTCCTCAAATCGAAGTAACTTTCGATATTGATGCTAATGGTATCATCAAAGTTTCTGCAACTGATAAAGGAACTGGAAAATCTCATGATATCCGTATCGAAGCTTCTTCTGGACTAACAGCTGAAGAAATCGAAAAAATGAAAAAAGATGCTGAAGCTAACGCTGACGCTGACAGAATTGCAAAAGAAAGAGCTGAGAAATTAAACGAAGCTGACAGTACTATCTTCCAAACTGAATCTCAATTGAAAGAGTTAGCAGATAAATTGACAGACGAGCAAAAAACAGCTATCGAATATGCTTTAACTGAATTGAGAATGGCTCACCAGTCTCAGGATCTTGACGCAATCCAAAAAGGATTAGACAATGTAAATGCAGCCTGGAAAACAGCTACAGAAGCAATGTACGCTCAAGGTGGTGAAGGTCAACAAGCTGCTCCACAACAAGATCAGTCTCAAGGAGATAATGTTGAAGACGTTGAATTCGAAGAAGTCAAATAAGTACTGATTAATATCAGTTAATAATAAGTGTTAAACCGCTGTAAACATTTCGTTTACAGCGGTTTTTCTTTTTTATTATTTTTAATTTCTGCTGTTTTTTAATCATTTTTTGCCATATATATGTACCATATTTGTACCGGCACTTAAAAGGAGACAAAGTGGCACTTATGTCTTCTTATGTTACCTTAATGGGAGACAAAGATGATGAAACGAATAAATAAACAATGTCTTAACTGCGGGGAGGAATTTCTTCCTAAAACCGTAGCTTCTGTTTACTGCTCACATATATGCAGTAAAAAAGCATACAAACAGAAGATGAGGCGGCTTAAAATTGAAGATCAGGTCAAGGCGCTGGCAGATAAAATACCCCAGAGCAGGGCTTTTATTTCTGTTCCTGAAGCTTGCATGCTTTTTGGCATTGCCAAAAGAACCCTCTACAGACTTGTCGAACAAGGAAAAATTCCGTCGGTTAATCTCGGAACCCGCCTTGTAAGGATAGACCGCAGCGTCATGGAAGGGATGTTCGGCCCTGCCCGCAGCCTGCCGCAGCCTGAAAGCGCACCGAAAAAAAAATTATACAGCCTTGAAAAAGAAGACTGCTATTCCATCGGTGAAATAGCTCAGAGATTTCAGATATCAGAAGGTTCTGTCTACAATCATATCAGGAAATATTCAATCCCAACCAGACAGATCGGAAAGCATGTATATGCCCCCAAAACGGAAATTGATAATTTGTATAACGGAAATGATTTTATATGAAACAATTAGCAAAAACCAAGGTGACCGTGCGTCTTCGAAAAGCAGAAGACCGAAAGGAATGGTATGTCTACATAGAAAGCTATCCTGTTGAGGTTTCCGGAAAGAAAACGCCCCAAAGAATCCGAGAATATTTAAACAGATCCATAACAACAGTGGAGTGGGACAAGAAAAGAACTGCCCGCACAGATGCAGAGGGCATAAAATCCTACAAACCCAGACGCAGCGATAACGGAATTATAATGTGCAGAAGCGAGAGCGACCGTGAAATAATGCTCTATGCTGACGCAGTGCGTAAAATCCGGCAGAAAGAATACGATAATACAGATCTGTACAGTGATGCTGAGAACCTATTGGCTCAGCAGAAAGAAAAAGGGAAAGAGGATTTTATTAAATACATTGCTGCTACGGCGGCTAAAAGACACGCCCGAAGTTCAAAATCTATTCAGATCAATTGGCAGCGGACCAGAGAATTTTTAAAAAGCTATTCCAAAGGCAGTCTTATATTTTCCCAGATTGACAGCAGAATGGCTGAAGATTTTAAACTGTTTCTGCTGGCTGCGCCGCTCGGAGGAGGCAAAAAAGGAACCATTTCCCGCAACACTGCGGGAACGTATTTTTCCATATTTAAAGCCGCTTTGAAACAGGCTTTTATTGATGGATATTTAACCGTTGATTTATCTTCAAAAATAAGAGGCATACCTGAGCAGGAATCAAGACGCGAATATCTTACCATTGAAGAATTGAATGCATTGGCCCAAACGCCCTGCGAAAAAGATGTCCTTAAAAGAGCCGCGCTTTTCTCGGCGCTTACAGGTCTGAGGCATTCCGACATTCAGAAACTCCGCTGGAAAGAGATAAGTCTGGAAGACGGCAGGGCTAAGCTGCATTTCACGCAGAAAAAGACAAAGGGTGTGGAATACATGCCTATTTCCCAGCAGGCTTTAGATCTCTGCGGAGAACCGAGGCTTCCCGGACAGCTTGTCTTTGAGGATCTGCCTGACCCGTCGTGGATTTCACGCCCTCTGAAAAAATGGGTTGAATCGGCAGGGATTAAAAAAAATATTACCTTCCACTGCTTCCGCCATACATTTGCAACACTGCAGCTGTTGAGCGGGACAGACATTTATACGGTCAGCAAAATGCTGGGGCATACCAACGTAAAAACTACTGAAATCTACGCTAAAGTAATAGATGAGAAGAAAAACAGAGCTTCGCAGGCAATACAATTGGAATCTTTAAAGAAATAAGCGCAATGAAAATTAAATACTTTGAATATATCACAGTTTACCTGTCTGTTTTTTTAGTCTGCGTTTTTGTTGGCATAATCGGAAGAATGGTGCTGCTGGAAAAAGGTGCTGATGAATATACAGCCGGGTTTTTTTTCTGGATTAGTACTGGATTTGGAATTTTAATGTTTGCAATTCTAAGTTTATTTCTTAACGATTTGGCTGAGAGATTACTGAATCGTTTTTTGAAGGCAAAAAAAATGAATCACCTGAAAGCCGGATTCCAGGTGAAGACCTTGAAAAAATAGAAAAGGAGCCACAGGATGCTTTAATTAAGCCCGAAATGCCTGAAAATAAAAATGCAGCCATCGATATTCAGCAGTTAAGGGAGCAGCAGCAAAATACAATCAAAAATCAAAAACAGGCCAGAATTGATACTGCCATCCGTTATGCACAGCAGGAGTTCGCACTGTACTTGCCGGATGATGATTTGAAGCAATTGGGCAGGAATATAATCATATATGCTGAAGGCATAAATTTTGAAAAGATTAAACCGGTAAAAGTTAAAGATCTGTCCAATCTCGATCTGTATCATTTTGGCTGGAATATCTGGAATTGTTTTAAAGTCACCAGACAGGACGGAGCCGCACGATTTTTAAAGCTGACTTTTGCTGACGCTTTAAAAGATGTTGAAGAGAAAAGCATTAAAACGCATCTCAAAGATGATGAACAGAAAGGGCTTATAAAGATTATGGAAGATTTTACCGATTTTTAAATGCCAATAACTATAAAGCACTGTGTTTTTCAAGTGTTTTTGCTGTGAAGAAGGACACAGCAGAAACACTTTTTTCATTTGCATCATAACTGTTAAAAACGATAGCTATGGACACAAACGAAATCTCTTTTGAGAACCTGCCCAAAGCAGTAGCACACTTAGTGAAAGAAATTGCCGAGATTAAACTTATGATTCAGAATGTACAGGTGTATGAATCGAAAGAAAAAAGTATTCCTATTGGCATTGAAGAAGCAAGCCGGCTAATAGGGAAAGCAAAGCCTACAATTTACGCTCTTGTAAGGCAGAGAAAAATTCCGTGCTATAAATATGGTAAAAAGCTGTATTTTTTTGAAGAAGAACTTTTAGACTGGATTTCTAAAGGGAAAAAGAAAACAATACAGGAAATCGAATCAGAAGTATTGAAGTATAATCATAATCGAAATAAATAGAGGGATAACAGCCAGCAGGAATACTTATATCACTCTAGTAGATCATCAAAAAGCATTTAATACAAAGCGATATGTTATCTGTAAATGAATTTGAGCAAAAAAAATCCTGAAAAATCTAAATTTTTCAGGATTTTACTTTTTATAGTGACAGGACCAGGACAAATTTCTATAAATTTTATGGAGGATTTGAAAAGATTGGCGTACTATATCTAGTATCTGTCTTTCATTGGCTTTGTAAATTTGGTTTGGATTTCCTGTTGGGGATTATATGTTGTATATCACATATTAATTTGATAAATATCATTTTCGTAGACGTCTTTTTAATCTAATTTTATTTAGGAAATAATCCTGTATGTTTTCAAGTCTTTGCAAGGTTTGGGCCTTATAATTAATTTTATGATGAACCTAAAATCTTCGGCTATAAATAGCATTTCAACACTATGTTTACAGAAATAACTAAACAAATAAACAAATGAAAAAAAAGTTAAGTATGCTTGTTGTCACGGCTATACTTTTATACTCTTGCCAGCAAAAGGATTGGACAGGTTCAAATGAAAATGGTATCGAGACAGATTCATCTGAAATCTCTGGTATCAGTGACAGGATGGTTAGAAAGTGGTTTTTAATGAATAGGGAATCAGACAGTATAATGGCTTTGGCACAACAGACTATTCAGCAGAAGAGAACGGAAGTGGAATCTCATCCACCAGATGAGCGCGAGTACATTAATTCATGTATTGGTGAAGCTCAACAGCATCTTGATGAATTGAAGAAAAAAGTAAAATATATTAGAGGGTTTGCAATTCATATTGAAAAATATGATCCAGCTCTACAGCATACAATTGACTCATTAAAAGAAGATTATTTTCAGGAGAAATATAAGTTAGAAGATGCATTAAAAAAAATCTGATAATATATAAAGATGTAATGAAGTTAAAAGCAACAGTTGATGATTACGGTTACTATCTACTATATTTATTTTGAACTCTGGGTTTTAATTTTTTGATTGTTTAACCGGTCATTTTTTTTATCTATGTTTTTAAGAGTATCCGACAGCATCTCTTTAATCAATAACATTCATTTTGATAGTTTATAATTCCAAAGAAAATTACTTTAAAATACTTTAAGTTTTCAAAGGATAGTTAATAGCATGATTCTAAATGTCGTTGAAGATTTTTTTAAGTATTAAATTAAAGTAAGTTATCACTATTAATGTAAAATTTTTAAATAAACATCTATTATGAATCAGGCACACTATCACTTACTGCTCAATCACTTTCCGATTATTGTTCCATTTATTGGTTTATTGATTATAATCGGAGGATTTATTCTCAAATCTGAAATTTTAAAAAGAGCTGCTTACTGTATTTTCATATTAGGAGCACTTTTTACAATTCCTGCCCTGTCTACTGGTGAAGGTGCTGAAAAAGTAATGGAACATATTGAGGGTATCTCCAAAAGTTTGATACATGAACATGAAGAAAAGGCAGAAGTTTTTGCAATATTATCTTATGTTTTAGGTGTCGTTTCTATATTGGCTTTGTGGAGTAATTGGAAGAAAAAAACATATGCGCCATTTACTTTATATCTTGCAATTATCTTGAGTTTGGTAGTTTTATATTTTGCAGCGCAGACAGGTGTGACTGGTGGAGAAATCAGACACAGTGAAATCAGGTCAAATAATTTAAGTATTGAAAATGATAAATAATTTTATTTTATAAAGTCAAATCATGTATACGATAAATACGCAGCTGACTTATTTTAAATACGACCTTGATTCTAAGAAATTAATTGTAAATATTAAATGGTTCAAACTTCACAAATTCACTAATTTAAATTTGCAGGACTTTCTTTTAATATATCTGATCTTGAGGAATTTAAAGAGTTTATTAATCAAAAAAGGCTTAATTTTCCGGGTTATTATTTTGTTGAGGAAACTAAAAAAGAAGGGTTTGATCTCCTTGGCACAAATGATTTTTCTCAAAACTCCTTGCCGTCCTATCTTATTTTATCAAAAAATAAAGAACTCAATAATCAAATTTATCAAGCGATGAACATTACGCTAATGGATGAAAATTATGAATTTATTATTGACTATAATTTGGATTTTGATGTAATAGGGAAAATTGAAATTTATAAACAAGTGAAAGAACTGAAAATAAATTAATATTTAGGTACTTGGGTGAACGCAGCTTTTCCAGTACTCAAGTATAGTATTAATCATTGATTTTGTTTTATGATAACCATCTTCTTTTCTGAAAAAACCTTGAATACTAAGTGTCGTGTAAGCTTCTTCAATTGTATTTTGCGTTGCTGCGGTAGAATAAAACACGAAAGGTATACTTTTTTTCAGAACCGGGTCAGCATCTATAAGGCGCAGATAAATGAATAGTGATAAGAATCATTTTAAGCAGTGACAGCAGTCATTTCTAAAGCCATACTTATCAATGAGATTTGTGTAATAATTTAAATTATTTGTAATAAGTCTGAAACTTTATCTTACTAAGGACCATGTTGAAATTTGGATGTGTAAAACTAAAAAATAGTAACGTATGAATTACTCAAAGAAAAGAGATTCTATAAAAAAAATGTAATTAATCTATAATTTATAAAACAAATACATTATGCACTACGAAAACTATTCTTGGGGAATGAATTTTATATGCTAGATTATATAGTTAGTACTTTTGTTTTGGATATTTGCTGTTCCTTATAATATACCTGGACAGAGAAATTTAAAAGATACACTACTTGATATTTTGAAAAAAAGTTATGCCAGCGGAAAGATTGATATAAAGGAATTTAATGAAAAGAAAGAGATACTGGAACAAACATTAAGCACCAGATTAAAATCCTGTTAGAAAAATAACTTTCGAACAGGATTTTTTGCAGACTTTAAAAACTTTAGATTACTTTATAATGGAAAAAGACCTCAGATATTTAGAATTTCTTGCCCTAAATTCTAAAGAAGTTATTGAAAAACAAGTCGATTCGTATCGTCAGCAGCATTCATATGCAGGTACCATTATTGGTTTTACAGTATTGTTTATTCCTTTTTTTTTAAATAGTTTAGAAGGAGCCAATGAAAGTATCCAGTTAATTACGATTATCCCAATTGTCTGTTTTATCAGTTCTATACTTTTAATGCTTAGTATTTTCAGAAGCAAAACATTGGATCAGGCTTTATCTGTAACAAAGTATGAGGCGTTACTAAAGAAGTCATATGAGGAGATCCTGCTTTATGAGATTGAAGCAAACAAGGTCTCTTACATCAAAAATAATCGGGCGACGTTAAAAGCTAGTAAAAGGTACATGCAGGGCGTGGGCTTAACAACTTTTGCCATTCTTATCGCTATTATTCTTCTTTTAATAAATTCATTTATTTCTATGGAAAAAGCACCTACCAAGGTACAAGTTATAAATACAACTAAGTAATGATTTCAGTTCATAATTGCAATAATATTTAATCATAAATTCCAATTTAAACTTATTGATCATAATAGTATAATTTGGATATCACTTCAATATATTAAATGTTTCTTGTCACTTTTTGTATTGACAGGAATCATTTTTTTATGGTCCTGTTTGTCTCAATTTTGCTTATTGATATAGTCATTAGTATACTTTTAAAAATTAGTATACAGATGCTTAATCTTGAAAAACACTAATGAAAAATCTAATGAAAAAAAGTAATGATGTTTTATGCAAAGAAGTCATGGAAGCTATAAAATGGGAACCTATTTTACAATCTAGTAAGATACAGGTTAGTGTGCAGGATGGGATTGTAACTCTGGCAGGAACTGTAGATAATTATAATCAAAAAAAAGAAGCTGAACACGCTATTAAGAACATATCAGGGATTAAGACAGTTGTAGATGATGTAGTAGTAGATCTTTCTGATTCGGCAATTAGAAATGACAAAGATCTAACCAGTTCAGTTATAAAAGCACTAAGCGAAAAATGGGTTATACCTAATCACACATTAAAAGTGACAGTCAAAGAGGGATGGGTTACCCTTGAGGGTGTTTTGCATTGGAATTTCCAGAGGCAGACTGCAGATAAAGCCATTCGTTATCTCGATGGTGTAAGGGGAGTGATTGATAAGATTAAGATTCAAGCTGAAATAGACAATGAGATAGAGAAAGAGATTATAGAGAATGCCCTTAAGCGCAGCTGGATACTTGATATCGGTAATATTAAAGTCAGGGTTGATGGCAAAACGATATTTCTCAGTGGCATTGTCAGTTCTATTTTTCAGAAGGAAGAAGCAGAAAGGATTGCCTGGGATACAAAGGGAGTATGGCAAGTCAATAATGAACTTTTTGTAGAACTAGACTGATTTTTAATGTTTAAATAATAATAAAGCACTTAACGTTTATTAAAGCGTACATTTATAGAATTAATGGATCAAAAAGCTAATACACGTGTTTTACTCACTGATGACGATCAGGATGACAGGGATTTTTTGCTGATGCAGTTCAGGATATTGATCTTAATTTTCCGGTTGAATTTTGTAAAAATGGTTTGGAGCTTTTAAAGCGTCTTTATGACAGCACTCTTTTATCCCTGATATCATTTTTTTAGATCTAAATATGCCCGTAATGTCAGGTTTCGAAACCTTGCAGCAAATTAGGGATGATATTTTATTTAAGCATATTCCGGTAATCGCCATATATTCCACTTCAGTATCTCTGAAGACGGGGTTAAAAAGACCTTTGGACTGGGTGCCAATGCCTATGTCGTTAAACCAACTGATTTTAATGATTTGAAGAAATTAGTAAAAAAGGTAATTCAAATGGATTGGAAAGAAAGGTTGAAACATTCGAAATTTGAATCCTTTATTATTGCGCTTTAGGATTGAAATAATTCTGTACTTAAATGCCTATTCTTTGAGGGCAAAATCTTTACAACAAAATTAAATTACAAGTCATGCATCATAAAAAAAATATTCTGCCCAAGGCTACACGCCAGGACTTTCCCATTGTCGGCATTGGAGCTTCGGCAGGAGGGCTTGAGGCTTTTACCCAGTTTATAGATGCTATTCCAGATGACTCTCAGATGGCCTATGTCATTGTACAGCACTTACACCCATCGCATGACAGTATACTTACTGAGCTGCTTTCCCGTGTAGCCAGAATACCGATTATTGAAATTACTGATGATATACATTTGGCTCCCAATACTATTTATGTTATTCCGCAAAACAAAATACTTACCTCTTTTGATGGAGTACTAAAACTGAGTCCGCGAGTTAAGGACACAAAAAATCAGGCAATAGATATATTTTTTAATTCATTGGCCGAGGTTCATCTTAATCTGGCCTGCGGTGTACTGCTCTCTGGAAATGGATCTGACGGGACTATTGGCCTGAGATCGATCAAAGAACATGGAGGACTGACTTTTGCCCAGGATATTGATGCGTCTTACAATGAAATGCCGCAAAATGCAATTAATGCCGGAGTTGTCGATTATGTTTTATCACCAGTAAAAATTGTTGAGAAATTAATTGAGCTTTGTAAAGCAAAAGCGATTAATGGCGAAGATAATGGGCTTAATGATGAAGCAATATTTCATGAAATTATTAAAATTCTGCATCATCACAGCGGGGTAGATTTTGCCTATTACAAACAAACGACCATACGCCGACGTATTGCCAGAAGGATGGCATTAAAGAAAATCATTAATCTTAGGGATTACCTTAAAGTTTTGAGAGGTGATAAACTGGCCTCTGAAGATTTATTTAATGATCTGCTTATACCGGTAACGGAGTTTTTCAGGGATGTTAAAATTTTTCAGATCATGAAGGAAAAAGTTTTTCCTTTAATAGTAGGCAGGGTGCCGGAAGGTAATGCAGTACGTATTTGGATTGCAGGATGTTCTACCGGTGAAGAAGCGTACACTCTGGGGATTGCACTTCATGAATTTTTGGGAGAAAATCTCCAGGGAAAAGAAATCCAGATTTTTGCCTCGGATATTTCAGAAGTTGCTATTGCAAAGGCAAGGGCTGGTTTTTACAGAAAATCTCAAATGCGTAATGTTTCTGATGCTATGCTTTCCAAATATTTTACATCCAATACCAACGGTTATACTATTAAGAGACAAATTAGGGATTTATGTGTTTTTGCCGTTCATAATTTTCTAACAGATCCTCCTTTTGCCAGAATGGATTTAATTACCTGCCGCAATGTTTTTATTTATATGGATGCATTTTTACAGAAAAAATCTTTGAGTACTTTTCATTATGCCTTAAAAGAAAATGGTTTTTTACTTTTAGGAAAATCAGAAACTGCCATTCCCGCCGATGAACTTTTTCAGTCCTTTGATAAAGGGGGAAAAATTTATACAAGAAAAGAGGTTTCAGCAAGATCAGCGTATTCTCGCTGGGGAACTGGAGGCGCCGACAAATTGAAAAGTTTTAAATCACAACTTCCAAAAAAAGAAATCGTAAAAGAGGATTTTATAAAAAGCGCAGAATCAATTTTGCTTTCCAATTACAGACCAGCTAGTGTCATCGTAAATGAACAGGTGGATATTTTACATATTATTGGAGATATTACTGAATTTATCAAATTTTCTCAGGGCAAACCCACCTTTAGTTTACTCAAAATGGTTCGCGAAGGATTGGCTTTTGAACTACGGAATACCCTGCACAAATCTAAAGAAACTGGATCTCTTGTAAAAAAAGAAGGTATACAGGTTAAAAATAAAGAAATTATAAACGAAGTTACAATTGAGGTACAGCCACTGCCTGATACTTCAGAGCCCCACTTTCTAATAGTGTTTTATAAAAGCAACACGATCCAGTCAGAAATATTCCCAAACAATATGACGGCTGAAGAAATCCGAAATGATATCAATTTAAAAAGGATTGCACAGCTTGAAAAAGAATTGGAAAAAATACATAATGATGTAAATGCCATCAGTGAAGAACAGGAAGCATCCAACGAAGAACTGCAGAGCGCCAATGAAGAATTACTGAGCGGAAGCGAGGAACTGCAAAGCCTGAATGAAGAACTGGAAACTTCCAAAGAAGAACTGCAGTCCAGCAATGAGGAACTATCGCAGATCAATCAGGAGCTTTTACGTAAACAACAGGAAATTAGTACAGCAAAAAATTATACCGAAGCTATTGTAGCCACACTAAGGGAGCCGATCGTGGTTCTGGATAACAGACTTATTATAAAAAACATCAACAGGGCATTTTCTAAAAAATATAATATCACTAAAGAAGAAGCGTCAGGCAGGCCTATATATGAAATCCAAAATCATCTTTTCGATGATATTCAAATGCGCTCCATGCTGGAAAAAGTACTTCAGCAAAAAACGCAGCTTGATGATTACGAGATGTTAGCCAATCTTTTGCCATACGGGGAAAGTATCCTGCTTCTAAATGCCAGACAAGTCACTTACGAAGACAGTAAAAAACAATTAATCCTGCTCGCTATTGAAGATATTACAGAACGCAGGAACATTGAAAAGAGCTTGAAGATATTAACTGAGGGCTTAGAGGTTAAAGTTCAGGAGCGAACGGTAGATCTGCTCACAGCCAATAAAGAACTGCAGGAATTTGTTAAAAATCTTCATACTGCCAATGATCAATTACAGGAATATGCTTATGTGGCCAGTCATGACCTGCAGGAACCGCTTCGTAAAATATTAATGTTTATCAGCAGGCTCTTAGGAATGGAGGAAAAAATTTCTGATCCGGCTCTTTTACTGCTGGAAAAAATAAGCCAATCATCCATTAGGATGAATACACTTATTAAAGATTTGCTGGCGTATTCCTATCTGGCTAATCCAGACACGCAATTTACAGCAACTGATTTGAATGTAGTTATCGACAATATTTTAATTGATTTTGAGCTGCTGATTCAGGAACGCAATTTTAAAATAAAAGTCGGTCATTTGCCCGTTATCAAAGCTATTCCGCTGCAAATGAATCAGCTTTTTTATAATTTAATCAGTAACGCTGTTAAGTTTTACAAAAAAGACGATTCAATTTCTAAAATAGAGATAAGTTCCAAAAATCTGACTTTAAAACAAGTTAAAACTTATAGCGATCTGGATGCAGGTTTAGCTTATTGCGAAATCATTATTAAAGATAACGGCATAGGCTTTAATCAGCAATATGAAAATAAGATTTTTACTATTTTTCAAAGGCTTCACAATAATGAAGTATATATTGGCACAGGGATTGGGCTGTCGATAGGAAAAAAAATTGTAGAAAATCATAAGGGAATTATTTTTTCTAAAGCCCAAGAAAATATTGGCGCGGAATTTCATATCATATTGCCAATTTAGCTCTGTTTGGCTCATAATAGCAGTAATTATAATAAACCGTTAAACCCAATAGCGTGATGAAAAAAGAAGGTCAAAAAATACATCATGCACTTCTCTCATTTTTGGGAATTACCGCTATGATTGGAGGTGGTGCATTAATTATTTCACCATCGGGAAAACTACTTGGAGGATTGCCGTTATCTATTTTAGAAAACTCACCATTCCCTGATTTTCTGATTCCCGGTATTATTCTGTTTGTCGTTTTAGGTTTTTTACCACTTCTCATTGCAGTGGCTTTAATTAAGAGACCTTTTATCGCGTTTGCAGAACATTTCAATCTTTTTAAAGACATGTACTGGGCCTGGACTTATAGTATTTATATCGCTTTTGCGCTCATTATTTGGATACAGGTGGAAACCTTTTTTGTACAGGGTGTTGGTTGGCTGCAGATGTTTTATATGCTCTATGCCATTGTGATGCTTATTGTTGCGTTATTGCCGCATACAAGAAATAATTACGCAAAAACCTTCACCTGCCAACCTAACAAAAATTGCAAACAATGATACTTTTACTAATCATTATTGGTGTATTACTGCTGGTGATACTTCTGGGAAAAATAACAATGTATTTAAAATTTAAAAAACAGGTGAAAGCATTATATGCAAATGCATTGAATGTATCTGATAAAATTTATACCTCGAGTCAGTTAGATGGCTTGTCCATACCAGTACAGCGTTATTTTAAATATGTATTAAAAGACGGAATGCCGTATATAAGTTCAGTTAGATTAAGGCATAAGGGTTTATTCAAAACCAACTTTAAAAGTGGGTTCATCAATATCACGGGCAAGCAATATTTTTCTGTTCAAAAACCGCAATTTATATGGAAGGGCTCAACGCTGATCTTTACAGCAAGGGATAGTTTCATCGACGGCAAAGGAAATTTAAAAGTTTCATTATTCAATCTTTTTACAGTGGTTGACGGCAAAGGCAGCGAAATTAATGAAGGCGAAATGCAGCGCTGGATAGCCGAAAGCGTTTGGTTTCCAACAAATTTACTTCCTTCAGAGAATATAACATGGACCGAAATAGATGAAAATTCTGCGAAATTATCATTCCGATACAAAGAAATCTCATTTGATTTTATCGTTACATTCAATGTTTTGGGTGAAATTCTTTCCATTGAAACCCTTCGGTTCATGACCGATCAAAAGAGAGAACCATGGCTTTGCAGAATGGCCAATTATAAAGAGATAAATGGTGTGAAAATTCCTTTTTCAGCAGAAGCAGTCTGGAAATTGAAAACAGGAGATTTCAGTTATGCAAAGTTTAAAGTCACAGCAATACAATACAACCAAAACATTCCTAAAAGAATATTATAGATCAATAATTACAGAATACCAATAACAATGTTCAAACATCAGGGAAATAAAAGAAACATAAGGCATAATCTTAAAATAGCTTCTTTACTATCGTTTGTGGCCGGACTTGTAAATGTCGCTGGTTTTCTGGCGGTTCAAAAACTCACGACCAATGTTACAGGACATTTTGCTTTTTTTGTAGATGAGATTTTCAAACTTAATTTTAGACAGGGCTTTATATACTTTTTATATATTTTTTTCTTTTTCCTGGGCTCTTTCTTCTCCAGTCTGCTTGTAGAGTTTCTTTTGCGAAGAAATGAAAAATACAGTTATGTAATTCCAACAGCAATTGAAAGTGCTATTTTATTTGGTATCGCAGTTTTTGGAGGCAATTTAATTATACATAACCCTGATTTTATAGCCTATACATTACTCTTTGCCATGGGGCTGCAAAATTCTCTGGTAACAAAAATTTCCAGCGCCACAGTGCGAACAACACACTTAACAGGGCTTTTTACAGATCTTGGAATCGAGTTATCGCAATTGTTTTTTTATCCCGAAGAACTCTTTCGAAAAAAACTGTATGTATCGATAAAATTGCGAATGACCATTATTAGTTTTTTCTTTTTTGGCGGCATTATTGGCGGCATTTTTTATTCCAATATGGGATTGCATGTTTTACTCATAGGGGTTTTTGCTTTGCTTTTAGGACTTTTGTATGATAGCATTCGCTTTAATGCTGTTTTACTCGAAAGGAAGTACAGGCACCTGATAAAATTTAAAAGCAAATAATTTTATCATGGAACTACAGGCTTTATGGTACCAATTAAAAATCCGTATGGTTTTAAGGTGGGTATATGATCACAGATAATCTTGAGCAGTGCCGTAAGTGGAATTGCCAAAACAAGTCCAGGTATTCCCCAGAGCAATTCTCCAAGCACCAATGTAATAATAGTAAAAAGAGGATTTATTTTTACTTGCGGTCCCATAATCAAAGGTTCAAAGAACCAGGTTTGAACAAGTTGTATGATCCCATAACTCAATACAATTCCGGCAAGCATTAGAGGGTGTACACCACTTATGGCAGCAAAAATAACGGTCAGAGCAGTTCCTGTAATATTGCCTATATAGGGAATGATTTCAAGCAAACCACATAATACCGCAAAGAAAATCGCATTTTCAATTCCTATGATGCTAAAGGCAATGCCATACATAATCCAAAGAAGACCAATCATCTTGGAGAGGCCTATTAAATATTGATAGGAAATATGTGCAGCGCTGTAGAGTATATTTTTCATTTCTGACTTTTGCGCTTCGGGTGTAATTTTCAATAGAAAACTTTTGATATGATCTCTGTAAAGCAGTAAAAAAACAAAATAGGCCATCACCAGAATAAAGGTCGTGAAACAATAAGCGAAAGACCCGAAAATAGCCTGCAGGATATTAGAGTAGGAGGGTTGTTCATTTTTTAGGATTTCAAATTGCTCGTCAATTGAAATGTTTAAATGATTGAAAATGTATTTCTGCAGATGAGTTCCCGATTCAATGGCCTGTTGCTTAATAATAGCTAAATCTGCTAAAAGTTCCGAAATTTTTAAGCCTAAAACAGCAATCAGAATAAAAATTACCGATATGAAGGTTAGAAGACAAAGGAATATGGCAATACTTCTGGTCATTTTTTTGCTTTCCAACCATTTGCACAAAGGCAGAAATAAGGTAGCTAAAATACCACCGATGCAAAGAGGCATCAGCAGATCTTTAGCAAAATAGAGTCCTGTAAAAATTAAAAATAGTACAAGCAGCTTTTTTATAATTGAATTGAGTGACAGGGTCATGGTTTAAATTCTTTAAAATTTCGTTTCCATACTTTTACTAATTCATACCAGATAACAGACAGAAAACCTACTCCAATCGCCATGCACAGTGAAAGTAGATCAAGACGTTCAAATGAAAAGAATGCTGCAAAAGGTTTAATGTAAAGAAGCATTCCGGTGATGAAAATAGTAATACTTATAATTAATGGAACCAAATTATTTTTGTAGCGCAAAGTGGTAAAAATGGAATAATAAAAAGAGCGGTTCATTAATGTTAAAAAGATATTAGCCGTTACCAGTACAATAAAAACCATAGTACGCGTATGCTGTTCGTCATAACCGTTATAGATAGAGTATTGATAAGTAAATAATGTACCAATAGTGATTACCAATCCCTGAATAATGCTGGTGGAGAGTTCCCTCCAATTGAAAAATGTTGAAGTGAAAGGTCGTGGCTGCTGTGCCATGGTATTTTTTTCCATTGGCTCATTTTCATACACAATCGAGCAGGTGGGCCCCATCACCAATTCTAAAAAAATAATATGAATAGGAGAAAATATATTTGGATATCGCCAGCCCAGTGCCAGTGGTATAAAAACCGTAAATATGATCGGTATATGAATCGAAATAATAAACTGAATTGATTTTTTGATGTTGGCATAAATCTTTCTTCCCATCGCTATGGCGTGCACCATTTTTGAGAGATCATCATTGATGAGGATAAGTGAAGCTGCCTGCTTGGCAATTTCAGTTCCTTTTTTGCCCATTGCAATTCCGATATGAGCGGCTTTTAGGGCCGGCCCGTCATTTACGCCATCACCGGTCATGGCCACAATTTCCTTATTTGATTTCAGGGCATCTATTATTTTGAGTTTAGCCTCAGGAAACATTCGGGTAAATAAAGTAGTATCCCTTACGCATTTTTTGAGTTCTTTCTTGGTAAGTTTCATAAGTTCATCTCCGGAAATGCTTTTATCATATCCCTTAAAACCGATCTGCTTTGCGATGGATGAAGTAGTCAGGGTATTGTCACCGGTAATAATCTTTACGTCTATTCCTGCTTTATAAAAATGCTGTAAAACGAGTTTGATATTCTTTTTTGGAGGATCATAAAAGGCTAATAGTCCAATAAATTCGAATTTAAATTCCTGTTGCGTTTTAGGATAATGCTCAGAAGTCTCATGTGTTTCACCCACTGCCAGAACACGGTAACCTTCGTGTGATAGTTCCTGAATTGCTTTTATAATTATTTTTTTCTGATCGGCAGTAAGTGCAGATATTTCCATTAATGCTTCTGCGCCTCCCTTAGCGGCAATGATTTTTTTACCTGATTTATTTTCAAAAACGTGCGTCATCATGGGCGGTTTTCCTGACAAAGGATACTCATGTACCAGTTTGAAATCAGGTCTCTGATCTTTTTCAGTAATTTTTGTATACGTTTCATGAAGGGCAATTTCCATCGGGTCAAACGCAATGGGTTCGCTTGCCCACATGGATAGGGTAATTAACTTTTTTTCATCCTCAGATAAAGTGCCCTCCAAATCGGTAATTTTCTCTGATTTTAAAGAAAAAATCTTAGCCAGGTTCATTTTGTTTTCGGTAATAGTGCCTGTCTTGTCAATACAAATCACAGTGGCACTCCCTAATGTTTCGACGGTTTTCATTTGTTTGACAATGATCCCTTCTTTCATCATCCGCCAGGCGCCAATGGCCATAAAGGTGGTAAAAGCGATCGGGATTTCTTCCGGCAGGATGCTCATAGCCAGGGTAAGGGCTTTTAGTAAACTGTCGAATATCTTGAAGGAATGAAAATAGTTGATTCCCCATACAATCAAAAAAACGATGGCTCCGGCAATAGCCATTTTTTTTACAAAATTACCAATCTGAACCTCCAGAGGTGTTTTCTCTTCTTTTATTCCCTCAAGGCTTTTGCCTATTTTACCCAGTTTGGTTTCGCTGCCAATGGCAGTGACCGTTGCAATGGCGAGGCCGCCTACAACAGTCGTTCCTTGATAAATAACATTTTCTTTCGCTTCTTTGTCTTTATTGACAGCCATGGATTCTCCGGTAAGGATCGATTCATTTACAGAAAAATCATTAGACTTTAAAATGATTCCATCGGCAGCAATTAAAACGCCCTCTTCTACCAAAAGACTGTCACCAATAACAATTTCCTCTGTTTTTATTTCTACAGCATCGCCATTTCTTATGACTTTGCATTTGGGTTTGGTAAAGTTTTTTAAAAGTTCCAAAGCATTTCGGCTTCGGGCATTCTGGTAAGACGAAATTGCTGCAATCAAAACTATTGCTGAGGTTAAAAAGAAACCATCAGCCGTTTTTCCGCTAATAAAATAAATACTTGATGCAACGAACAAAAGAATCATCATCGGTTCCTTGATCATTCGGATCATCGCAGCGGTATAACGGTTCTTTTTTTTATAGGAAGATATGTTCTGTCCATGTTTTTTCCTAGCCGTAAGTACTTGTGCAGTGGTTAATCCAGCTGTATTGAATTTGTTTGTATTCATTATTAAAGTGTTTTTTTACTTTCTAAAAACAAGTATAGGAGTATGAGTGTCAAAACCAAATTCCTTGGTTTTACTCGAAAGAAAGTGACGTTCAAACCAGTCACGGTTTTGTTTGGTAAACATGACAACGATTGAGGGTCTTATTGTTCTGATATCTATTTCCAAATGGTTGAGTAAGGAATATTCAATATTTAATTTTTTAAAATTAAAAGAGACTTTATCCGACTTGTAGTTTTGGGCTATTTTATTAAAATCTTCCTTGAAATCACCCTGATCTAATAACTCATCGTAATGATACACTGCAATAGCTGCAGCAAACAGAGCTGCGAATTTTTTAACAAAGGGCAGTTCAACACCTAGTTTAGCAAGATCTGAGGCATACAATAAAAGATTGATGGGTTTCATGCGATACGTGTAGGGTACCACAATAATTGGAGTAGGGGAAGTGGTAATCAATTTTGAAGCGGTAGTGCCTATCAATTGATTAAATATCCCGGGACCTGATGTATTGATGCAAATATAATCAGCATTCCATTTTTGTGCATAAGCTATAATGGCCTTTTCCACGTGGTTATGGTTCTCGGTTACAAATTCTGCCTTTCCAACTTCTTTTTTGGTTGTTTTGTAAATGGATAGTATGAATTTTTTTAGTTTATATGTTTGCGTAGTTTTTTTATAATAATTGTCAATATTATCTTCAAGCTGTTTTGTATTTACGCTATAGAATAGGAGTTCACAGGGAGTCTGAGAAGCAAATTGGATGGCAAATCTTATCCCTGCTCTTGATATATTGGAGAAGTCTGTGGTAACGAGTAATTTTTTCATGGTAATTTATTTTTAAAACTACAATATTTATTTTGGCTCATTCAAAGGTACTTAATTTAGAAAGTTCAAGAAAGAGTTCTTTTTGTTTCTCTGTAAGGTTTACAGGTATTTTGAGAATATAAGTGATGTATAAATCTCCAAAATGATTTTCATTTTTATACATAGGAAAACCTTTCCCTTTTAATTTTATCCTTGTCCCGGTTTGTGTTCCCGCGGGTACTTTGAGTTTTACTTTTGTATCGAAGGTATTGATAGTAATTTCACCTCCCAGAACAGCGGTAAAAAGATCTAATTCGGTATTGGTATACAAATTATTGCCTTCCCGCTTAAAATCAGCATTATCATTTATGGAAAAAGTAATAAATAAATCACCATTTGGGCCTGCATTAAAACCCGTGCTTCCATGTCCTGGAATTCTTATGGTCTGTCCATTCTCAACTCCGGCAGGAATGGTAATTCGTATATTTTTATGGTTGACAGTGATGGTCTGTTTATGGGTAGAATAAGCCTCTTTTAAGGTTAGCTGCATTTCTGCATTTAGATCTTCTCCCCTAAATTTAGACGTGTTTCTTCGCTGCGAATTGCCATTGCCGTACATCGATTGAAAGAACTGTGAAAAATCTCCTTCGGAATTATCCTCCTGATATTGTCTTGCAGAACTTTGCCGATCATTTGGATTATAACCTGATTTTTCAAACTCTTCGGCCTGCTTCCAGTCTTTCCCGTAGTTATCATATTTTTTACGGTTTTCCTCGTTACCCAGCACCTCATTGGCCTCGTTGATTTCTTTAAATTTCTTTTCAGCCTGCTTGTCATTCGGATTCAGGTCTGGATGGTATTTCCTGGCCAGTTTTCGGTAGGCCTTCTTAATATCGGCTTTGCTTGCCGTTTTGGATATCTCGAGAACTTTATAATAATCTATAAATTCCATTACAGCAGTTTTAGGTTACTATTTTTCTATTTGAGTTTCATTTCATTGACCTGCAGATTTATCTCTTCCCATTTTGTTTTATCCAGATAAAGCGTGTCTACATCTGTTGTCCACTCCATAAAAGGCGCCAGGTGATAAATCCCTACGATTCGTTTTTTGTACCCAAATGCAAATCGGTCTCCACGTAATTGATAATTGATCGTTTTGCCTTTGTTTTGGATATTTCTGTAAAGTATGGTTTGTGTTTTCCAGTCTCCGCCCCATGTAAAAAATGCTTTGAGCCCGCATAGGATTCCAATGATTAGGAAAACAGAAATAATAGACCAATTGCTTTGCATTTTTTTGAAAAACTGTCCAATCAGAATTACCATTGAGGATACCGCAAAGAAGAGAAAGAAAAAATGTGCCCTATAATCATTAATATGAAACTGGGTGTATCGGTTCAGTAGAATTATAATTACCGAGATTACAAAAATGACCGTAATGGATGGGTTCAGTTTTTTCATCTTTAGTGTAGGGTTTATTATTTATGAATGTTACTTACTTTACGAATAAAATCTGCTGTTGCAGGATCTGAGGCAGTTCCGTAACCGTCAACAAGGGTTCCTTTTTCTTCATCACAGGTCTCAATAGCATACATGATCGAACTGTCCTCAGGATTTGATTCTCCCTCAAAACGATAGAAGTGGGCTATTTGTATTTGATCGGGCAAATAATGCTTATCTGTTTTGAGTGAAACCAGACTTTTCCCATTAACCTCAAATTGAGATGTAAATCCCAAATTTTCTATTTCAGCCAGTACGGTGACCAGACTATCCATATTTACTTTTTCCATAATTTATAATTTTTTTGAAGGGAATGTTTCAGGGCTGTTGTTCATGTTCTACATGTAAGTTGTTTTTAACCTCCAGTACACCACGTGCTTTCCAGGCCAGACGGCTTGCTTCGTTTTTTTGGAACCAGGATTCTACATTCCCTTTTAAGGTAACAGAATTGTCTAAAACCTCAACTGTAATAGCTATATTTCCTATAATTTTGTTTCGCTCGATAGCATCCTCGATATCTTTTTTGTTGATGCGGTCTTTGGATAAAGAGATAATCATAATGTTATTGATAATCCCCTTGACGCCAATGAGCACGCTTACTGCTTTTTTAGCCTCTTCTTTCTGGTAATGCCATTCCAGAGAACCTGTAAGTGTAACCCAGCCGTTTTCGACTTTTACCTGGACTCTGTCATGTGGAATATCCCAATGCCATTTGAAAGCGTTTATAATTTCGGCAGCAATTTCAAAATCTGATTTTTGATTTTTTTCGTTTAGCACAACTTCAATTTTTTCTACTACGACTTTTACGCCCGATACATTTTTAGCTGCTGCTTCGGCTTCTTCTTTTTTTGCGTAGCTGTTTACCGATCCCGTCAGTGTAACAATTCCGTCAAAAGCTTCAACTCCAATCTCTGCAGCTGATAAAAGGGGTTCCCAATTAATGGCTTCTATAACTTTTCTTTGTAGTTCATCGTTGGTTTTCATTTGTGAATAGATTTATGGGAGTAAAGGTGGGCAGAAGCAACGTTTTTAGAAATGACCTTCGACATTCTAAAAACTGATTGTAGTTACTTATTAATACAAAATGTATTATTTGACCTCATTCTCTGAGTGAACGCCATTTTCAAAATCCGTGAAATTTCCAATTGTTATGCGCGCAATTTCATTCAGGGCTTCCTGCGTGAAAAAAGCCTGATGGGGTGTAATGATCACATTGTTAAATGACATAAGCCTTTCAATTAAATCATCCTTAATAACAGCAGCCGATAAGTCCTTAAAGAATATTTTTTGCTCGCCCTCATAGACATCAATTCCCATATAGCCAAGAATGCCTTTTTTAAGAGCGGTAATGGCATCTGAAGTCTTAATTAATGCACCACGGCTGGTGTTAATGAGCATTACACCTGGTTTCATTTTTGCGAATGCTTTTTTATCTAAAAGATGCCTTGTTTTTGGAGTAAGAGGGCAATGTATGGAAATGATATCAGAGGTTTCAAGTAGTTTGTCAAATGCCATATAACGTACCCCTTTGCGGATCAGGACTTTTGATTCGATTAAATCAAAGGCTACTATTTTACATCCAAAACCCAGCATAATATTGCAAAATACGGCCCCAATTTTCCCAGTACCCACCACACCTATAGTTTTTCCATTAAGGTTAAAACCCATTAAATTTTGTAAAGAGAAATTATTTTCCCTTACCCTGTTGTAGGCCTTGTGTGTTTTACGGTCCAGCGTTAAAATAAGGGCTACGGCATGCTCGGCTATAGCCTCTGGAGAATAAGCAGGAACCCGCATTATGGTAATTTTATTCTTTAAAGCGGCTTTGACATCAACATTGTCGTATCCCGCGCTTCGAAGATCTATAAGTCTTATTTTAGACTTAGACAATTGTGCAATAACAGCCGCATCTACTTTATCATTAAGTTGTATAGAAACAGCATCAAAATCAGTAGCAAGATGCACGGTTTGAGTGTTTAGCGCCATTTCGAAAAACGTCAGCTGGTGTTTATTATCTTTATTATAGTTGTTGAGAAACTCCCTTTCGTAATATTTGGTACTAAATACGGCTACTTTCATATGATTTCTTTAAAATCTGTTTCATGGTTTTTCTGTGGTATGTTTCTTCGCGATGACTTGTTCTTATTTCTGACATGATCAGGTATACAGATAAACTGATCACAGAAGCAAAAAAGCACCATACCGATACCAGATAGCTTTCATAAAAAACAGTTGTTACGACATAGGATATCAAAACCATTACCCCTAACCACCACATGCGTCTGATATGTGAAAAGAAAGGCGGGAGTATTGTTGCAATGATATAAAGCAATCCACCCATTACCCGAAATTCCTCTGGATAAGTCTGGATATAGGCGATATGGTAGCAATCAATTTCGGATCTAATATTAAAATGGAACAAACAGTAAGTAAGGTACATCGAAACAAGCATACCAATTGCCACAAGTATTCTTTGTGTGTTTTTCCTTGTTTGCTCTTTTTCCAACAGCAGTATGGCAACAGGAACCCAGACGGGCCAGATAATTTGTGCGATAATCAGATAAAAATAGGTGATGCTGGTTTGCAGGTAAGACCACTTTTCATTGGGAATAGACAACCATAGTAATCCTTCAGAGAATTGCTGTATAGCAAATATGAAAGGGATTAAGGCAAACATAGTTTGTGAGCGATGCTGTACTTTCTTTATGGCGCCAGCTCCAATAACTGTAAGTACAATTGCGGCACTAAAACTTGCTGTAGCAGAAAAACACATAAAATAATAGGTTAGGTTTATGACTTGGTTTTAGTTGGTGTGACTCTTCTCCCTACAGTATCCATAAGAATAGTGGCTGTTAAAGCAGCCAGTGCGATAAGTGCAAATAATGTTTTCATAATTATAATTTTTAGAGATTGGATTTAGAGGATTTAGTTTTTAAATCTGTTCAGCAAATTTGACCTATAGCAGCCAATATAGAAATGATCATCAACATTGTAATAAGTGATCTGGAACACTTTTTTAGGCTATTTATCCGTTAGCTTTGATACTGGTTTTAAAGAAAAAAAATGGCGCTATTAATCTTTGTCAGACATGGACAATCTCTTTATAATTTAGAGAACCGTTTTACAGGAATCCTCGATATTCCGCTCACTGACCTTGGAAGAGAACAAGCAAAACAGGCAGGGCAAAAACTGATTGGTTATGTTTTTGATATCGCCTATACTTCCATGCTTGTAAGGGCACAGGAGAGCCTGCAGATTATCCTGCGTGAAATGCACGTGACGATTCCTATTGTGAAAAATAAAGCTTTTAATGAACGGATGTACGGCACTTTGCAAGGACTAAACAAAGATGAAACAGCGCTAAAGTATGGTTTGGCCCAGGTGGATATCTGGAGAAGAAGTTATGATATATGTCCTCCCGGAGGAGAAAGCCTGCTGGATACTTACAACCGTGTAGTTCCTTATTATAAAACACAAATAGAACCAAAATTAAAAATGGGTCAAAATGTTTTAATCGTAGCCCATGGCAACAGTTTAAGATCCCTGATGATGTACCTTGAAAACATCAACCCGCTTGACATTGTAAAGGTAAATATCCCCACAGGCAAGCCCCGAGTATATGAATTTAATACAAAATTAGAGCTCTCGGGAGTGAAGTATCTTTAAATCATCGGAGTGATCAGATTTGTTTTCCTGCCACTATTTTTGGATAATGATTTATATGTTTACGGCAATAGTCTTTGAAAGCTTGATTTTGTTTGTATTTTCATGAAGGACCTCTTTTTTAGCAGCATATTTTTCCATCGTTAAACGGGCCATTAAATAGCTTACTGTGGATTCTGCACCCTGATTCAGATTAATGTAATTTTCTTCCAAACCATCATAACACCCTCCAGTGCATGGATTATAGATTATCTTCTCCAAATGATTGTTGCCCAAAAACCAGCTAAAGGCAGTTTCCATTTTTTCCAGATAGGATGAATTTTTAAAAACACCATTGAATCGCTCAAGGGCAAGAATCGTATAGGCAACATCAATGGGCTGTTCTCCGCCTACGGTTTCTTTTTTATGCCTGTTTGAGTCAAGCCATCCCTTATTGGATATTACTTTGATCTTATTGTCTGTAAAAATATGAGATAAAAGAAAATCAAAAGATTCTTTGGCAATTTCCTTATATTGATATTCACCTGTGGCTAAGTAGCCACAAAGAAGCGCTTCGGGCAGTATACTGTTGCCATAAGTCAGGTAGCTTTCAAACCATTTCCAGTTAGATTTGCATTCATGTCTGTACATTTTTACCAATCGATTCGAAAGCAGTTTTATAAGTGCAATATTTTCAAAATCTACCGCATTTTTGTTACGATAATAAACTCCTTTAATGACAAATGCCATTGCTCTTGTGGAATAAATTGTATGTACTTTTCGTAAAGCTCTCTTCATGGTCTTTGCGGCATCTGATGTAAATCCGACAGGAAAAATACTGGAAAGGGAAAGCATAAAACCCAGAGACCAGATTGCTCTTCCGTTGGAATCCTCCAGATTTTCACTGTTTTGTTTGGTAAATTCTTCATCTATGTTGACATAGTTCAAAAAACTCCTATTTTCCTGCAGACAAAATTTGATAAAACTATAATATTTTTCAATGAGTTCTAAATCCTCAGGCTCCCTTTTCAATTCATAGTGCTGGCAGATAGCCACCAATGCACGTGCGTTGTCATCTAAAGTATAGCCCGTATTGATATCAGGATGGTTGATTACTGAAAATTGGATCATGGCAAATGAAGTGGTTAAATTTTTGAAATGGCTCAGATTTATTTCCGGAATTTTATAATGCAAATCTATTTTTTCGGCTATGATTTTTTTAAATAATCCGGCATGTGCAATTGCGGAATTCTCCCATGCCGTAGGAGCCATTTTGTGGATGCCGTTGGCCGAAATAGCTTTACGAAACTGTAAATTTTTTAAAAGCCTTAGAACTTCTTCAGCCAATTGTATCGTATCTCCAAACTCAATGATAACTCCGGTTCCATCCTGAAGTACTTCAAGTGCATGTGGAATTGGGGTAGATATAATGGGACAGCCACAGCTTATCGCATAGGAAAAAGTGCCGCTTACAGCCTGATGCGGGTCATTGGAGGTAAAAAGATAGATATCTGTAAGCTGCAAATATTCGAGTAATTCCTCTAATGGTAAATAGACATTAATAAATTTTACGTTCTCTTGCAGTCCTAAGATTTCGACTCTTTTTTTTAGAAAATCCCGATATTTTTCTCCTTCCTCTTTAACTACTGACGGGTGAGTTTTCCCAATGATCAAAAATAAAATAGAAGGGTTTTGGCTCGCGATAACCGGTAATGCATCTAAAGTGGTTTCAATTGATTTACCAGAACTTAAGAGTCCGAAAGTGGAGATTACTTTTTTACCAGCAAGTCCGTATTTTTCTTTTAATATTTCTTTATCCCCATGTTTTACCAAATGGGTTCCATGGGCAATAACCGAAATTTTTCCCCTGTCAATGCCATAAACGTTCTGCAGCAATGCAGCGGATCTTTGAGTCATGACAATAAAACCGTCGATAAAGGTATCCATTTCGATAATATTTCGTTTCATCTCCTGATTGGGCAGAGGCAAAACAGTATGAAGGACAATTAAAACAGGTTTTATCGAAGCGCTTAAGAATTTAATCAAATCGGTCTCATTATTTTTAAAGAGTCCGAACTCATGTTGTATTAAAAGTAGCTTAGTTCCCTCATCGCTATTGCAGTATTCAGAGAGCTTCAGGTAGGAATCAGCAGAATCCGTTTTAAGAATTTGATCCACAGCATCACCATAACTATAGCTGTCATTTATGGATTCCAGAGCAGCGACCTTTATATTAAAAGAACTCTCAAACTTATTATTTAAAGCAGCAATTAAGTCCTCAGAATAGGTTGCAATACCGCATTCGCGGGCAGGAAATGAGGTGATAAATAAAATTTCAGGTATTTTATGTTCTTTTTTATCCTCTGAAATAGCTGTGTTTTTTTTTGATGCCCATAGGCTGATACTGTTTAGAAGCGGAGTCTTAATTGTCATTTTTTTTAGTATTAAGTATTAATTCATTAATTAAACCTGATAAGCTAACCGATACGCAGGCTATTTGTTCATCTGCGGCACCATAATAGATATATAAAGTATCCTCAAAGACAACTGTTCCTGTGGGGAAACACACATTATTGACCTCTCCTTCCAGTTCCCAATCCCTTTTTGGACTGAAAAGAGGATAGGGCAGGCGTGCTATTTCAATCTGCGGATGATCAAGATCCAATAAAGCAGCGCAGGCCGAATATACATATCCATCAATGCTGTCCTTGACCCCATGATAAATAATAAGCCATCCCTTGGGCGTTTCTATCGGCGGACATCCTCCACCAACATAACTGCATTCATGATCGTATTTTGGTGAGAGTAAAATATGGTCATTAAAATTCATGAAGTAATCCTCGTAGAATGCATTTGTTAGATCTGTAAGTGAACTAACAGCAACAATGATCTGGATTTCGGGTTTAATGCGGTGCATAAAACAGAATTTACCTTTTATTTTTCGGGGAAAGAAAATAACGTTTTTATCCCATAGGAGTATTTTTTTGCCATCTTGTTCGACCATTCCGTTGTGCTGGTTGTATCTGAAATATTTGCTGTTGTTTAAATTTTCAGCATTTGTCAATTCATTAAACTGGCTATAAGTAATAGTGGGTACTATTATCCCTTTTTTTTCAAAATGAATTAAATCTGTCGAAACTGCCAGACATCCTAAAGCATTTACACCATCAAATGCGGTATAGGTCAGGTAATAAACGCCTTCAATTTTTACTATTCTGGGGTCTTCTATTCCGTGACTTTCGTAGTCAAATTCAGCAATAATAAGAGGCACAGTGTTTCGTTGAACAATATTCAATGGTCCCTTTAGTTTACAATAGCCTATAGTTGAATAATTACCATGGCGTACGGCCCGGTAAAAAAGATGAACAGCATCTCCTTTTTTGATAACAGCCGGATTCATTACCCCTTCGTCTTCAAATACAAGTTCGGTTTTCTCCAGTATAATCCCTTCTCTTTTTATCGATATCATAAGCTTATTTTAAGTGTTTTGGCAATCTTGTAATACTTTTAATTTAGAGATCAATGAGCCGAGGTTTGTAAATAAAAACAGAGGACATTGCCCTCTGTTTTGTTCTGCATTTATAAAATGGCATAATCATATTCCACAACAAGATCATTGTCAATGGACCATATCCCTGGAGTTTTCCAGACGATTTTTTCGGCTTGATCTTTTTGATAAATCGAATCAACAAAACCTGTTAATTTTACATTGGTACCATTTACAGTCACCGTGATATTTTTAGCGTTCAGTGACCAGCTTCTTGCCAGTGCTTTTTCGACATCCTTTTTTTCGATAGCATCTTTGATGTCCGATTTGATTTTGATCTCATTGGTCACCCCTTTTACTCCCGGCAGGAAGCTGATGGCAGTTTTGGCATCTTGTCTCTGAAAATTCCAGGTCAGTTCACCCTCAAGTGTAACCCAGCCATCTTCTACTTTTACCTTAACATGATCTTCTGCCACAGCCCAATTGTCCTTTAAGGCTTTTAAGACTTCATTGGCGATATCATTGTCTGTTTTGGTAAAGGTATTGGAGTATTTGATTTCTATTTCCTCAACAACGGCTTTCACTCCCGATACATTTTTGGCTGCGGTTTCAGCTTCCTTTTTTTTATAATATCCGTCGACAATGCCCGTTAGGGTTACTACACCATCTTTTACGGTTACTCCAATTTCTGCGGCATGTAAAAGAGGTTCCCATTTGATGGCATTTTGAACGTCTTTTTGTAATTCTTCGTTGGTTTTCATAATGTATGTATTTAAAAATTTATAATTCATTTAGTCAATGCCTATTGAAAAAAAATCATTGGGAAATGCTAAGGCCTATTGATCAGATTGTAAATACAATTCCCAGATAGTACTGAACACTTTGATAAAGGGCGATGGCTTTGATGACAATTCCATTTTGCGAGGTATAGCAGTTTATTTTAAAAAGTATATTTTGCATCTCAACTATTTTTAAAGGCAAACTTTTCAAAATGCCCGTGAACAAAGACCTTTTGTTGCTGAAGGTTCATTTTAGCGGTATCTTCAGTTTCTATTTTGATTTTGCCAAAACTGTTATCTTTTTGCAAAAAGTGCAGTAATTCAGTTTTTGCCTTAGTGGGACCAAATAAGACCAGTTCATTATAGCCAATGGCTAGAGTTGCAATTTTCTTAAAATATGCTCTTTGTTTATCCCGCTCTTTATGGTGCATTTCACTCTCGCTTCTTTGCAGGGTTTCATGTTTGTCCTGAATATCAAATTCAGAGATTACAGTCTCAGTTTCTTTATCATTATCGGTAAAATCGATTAAATTTGCCGAGGCATGATCTAGGTAAATGCCTAATTGATGTATAGTTTTCATTTTTTTAAGGTATAAGTTTTACTATTTTTCCTTTTCTTATTGCATTGCAGCGGCTTCAATTTCTTCAGCAGAAATAGATTCTTGGTCTTTCACACCGTTTTCTTTTGCAATATGGATTCCAAGCACTTTTCGGGCATTTTCAGTTTGGATATTGCTGCCATGCACCAGGAGCATGAATTTGCCTGCTTTTATCTCTGTTTCGTATTTTAAAACGTCATGATTTGATATGCCCAGACTAATTAATGCGGCCGCAATAACACTGCTGCCACCCAGTAAGGCTGCACCTTCAAGTGCCCCTACAATGGCCGAAACAAGAGGCCCGGCAACAAGTAAGGGACCAAGACCGGGAATAAAAAAGAAAGCGGATCCAAACAGTAATCCCCAGAAACCTCCCCAAAATGCGCCGAAACTTCCCCATTTTTTCATGCGGTCTCCAACAGTGTAGTAGCCTGTTACGGTTTGCTCACTATGGTAATCTGTTCCTATAATTGATAGTCTGGTCATATCATAACCGCTTTTTTCGAGTTTTTTAACAGCCTTTTCAGCTTTAAGATGAGTGTCATAAAAGGCCGCTATTGTATTTGTGTTTTTCATAGTAATAGTTTTTAGTGAATTAATTGGGATTCCCATTTTATCGCATCCGGAACATTTCTTTGGGAAATTTCATTTTCTTTCAGCATCATTCCTTATAAATTTTTAGCCTGTCAGAAGACCTTATTATACTTCTTCGTTGCTTTACAAAGTTGAGCTAACAGCAGGGAATCTAAAATGACAGGCATCAGCTATAAAAATGATGTAGGGCACTTTTACAATGAAAAATAAACTGCAATTAAACCGATACAAAAAAGGTTTCACGATTAAATTTGCCTGACTCATAATACCAATCGATATTGATTATTTTTTTAAGCACTTTTTTCAGTGCTGCGGCATCACTTGATTTCTTAATATAAATATTTGCACCCGCAACGAATGTATCTTCATCAAGCAGTGCAGCCTTGGGATCGTATACCACTATTAATAGATTTTTATTTTGTTGGTCATTTCTGATAGACACTATTTCGCTTAGACATTTGTATCGGTTATCATTTAAATTGAAAAATACCATTGGAGTGGCCAGGCTCGATCCTTTTTTTAAATATTCCATGCATAACTTACTGTTTTTAAATGTGGTAATGGATTTTTTGGATTCTAAATTAGTCAAAGTGGTCTGAAATACATCTGTTGTTTTCGATTCCTTCTTTATAAGCAGCATGCTAATTGGTCTTGGATTGTATGACATCATATTTGTTTTTAGGTTTTCATGGCAAAGAAGCGATATAAAGACTTAAACAGAAATGAGTTAAAGCAGTGCAAAGAATGATGTCAATCATTTTTTTCATTCACTGCGATAATTGAAATTCCATAATAACCCATAAAGCAGTCAAAACTAGATTGATAAATTCTTTTTGGTGTTAAATCAATGATAATGTGTTAATTATATTGTGAAATTACCGTAGAATGTAACTTCCCATTTTTAAATAGCCGACCTTTATAGGGATCATCATAATTTGATCAATTTAGATGATGGATAATGCCGCACTGTTATACGCTCTTGTACAAAATGCCCTGGATGGAATCATTACCATAGACGACATTGGTACTATTGAAACGATCAATCCTGCCGGTTGTGTACTTTTTGGTTATCAGCAAGAGGAAGTGGTAGGCAGAAACATTTCAATGCTCATGCCGTCGCCTGACAGGGAAAGGCATAATAACTATTTGAGTACGTACAAAACAACAAGAAAAGCCAGTATAATTGGCATGGGCCGTGAACTCACAGGAATGCGTAAAGGCGGTGACCTCTTTCCAATGAAACTTGGAGTTAGTGAGGTGAAATATTCAGGAAGGACTATTTATGCCGGTTTTATTCATGACCTGTCCCAGCAGAAAGTAGAAGAGGAACGGTATAAGGATTATGCATCTCATCTGGAAGAACTTGTAGAGGAAAGGACAAAGTCGCTCAACGATACAATTTTTGCTTTGGAAAAGGCGAAAGAAAAAATAAGTATTTCCCTGGAGAAAGAAAAAGAGCTTAATAAATTGAAGAATCGCTTTTTATCGATGGCTTCCCACGAGTTTCGTACCCCATTAAGTACGGTGCAGTTATCCGCTTCACTAATTGAAAAATATGCCGAGTCTTTTCAAAGTGAGCCTATAAATAAGCATGTTGGGAAAATTAAAAATTCAGTGATGAGTTTAACGGCTATACTTAATGATTTTCTTTATGTTGAAAAATTAGAAATTGGCAAGATCAAGGCTAGTTTTACTTGTTTTGATATGGTTAAATTTTGTGAGATAATAACCGAAGAAATGCAGCTGCTGGCCAAACCCAATCAAAATATTGTTTATAAACATACGGGAGACCAAACGATGATGTACCTCGATGCTAATTTGTTAAAGAACTGTGCCATTAACCTCATTACAAATGCAATCAAATATTCCGGTGACAACTCCACTATTGATTTTACAACAGAGATTAACGCATTAGATTATATCATTTCAGTTCATGATGATGGTATCGGTATTCCTCTGGAGGAGCAAAAACATTTGTTTCAGGCTTTTTTCAGGGCCAACAACACCGGCAGTATCCCAGGTACCGGGCTTGGTTTAAATATAGTGAGCCGTTATGTATCCCTGATGAAGGGAACGGCAGATTTTAAAAGTAATGAACAAGACGGAACATTATTCACCTTAACATTTCCCATATCATGAGCAAAGTACTGATTATTGACGATAATAATGACATTAGGGAAAATATTGTAGAAATCCTTAATTTAGCCGGATACACTGTTTATCAGTCCAATAATGGCAAGGCAGGTGTTGAATCTGCTGTTCTAAACCTGCCCAATATCATTTTATGTGATATTATGATGCCGGAGCTCGACGGTTACGGTGTATTGTATATGCTTAATAAAAATCCAAAAACAAGTACAATCCCTTTTATTTTTATTACCGCAAAATCAGAAAGGCCGGATTTGCGAAAAGCTATGGAAATGGGAGCGGATGATTATCTGACCAAACCTTTTGATGCTATGGAACTTTTACATGCCATTGAAAGCAGAATCAACAAGAAGAATTCTGAAATGAATTTTTACAGTCACTCGCTCGGGCGGCTTGAAAGTTTAGTGGGAGATAAAGAAGGGCTCTCTGAGCTGAAAAAAATGATAGAAGAGCATATTCACAGACCATTTAAGAAAAACCAGATTATCCATTATGAAGGCGATCGTGCCATAGGCATTTATTTGGTAATCTCAGGTAAAATCAAAACGGTCAAACTCTCTGAAGATGGCAGGGAACTGATGACCGGTATGTACCACACCAATGATTTTTTAGGGGTTCACACGATTCTTTCAGATGAAACCTATACCGATACTGCAACGGCGCTGGAAGATAGTCAATTGTGTTTTTTTCCAAAGGAACAGCTCGAAGAATTACTAAAATTATATCCTGAAGTGGCAGAGAAATTCATTAAAATCCTGTCTAATGAAATAAAGGCAAAGGATACACATTTGCTGCAATTGGCCTATCAGTCAGTCAGAAAACGTATTGCAGAATCATTGCTGAGACTCTTTCGTCAGCAAGAAGCAACAAAAGAAGATAGTATCAATGTAACCCGTGATGATTTGGCTGCCATGTCCGGGACCGCTTCTGAAACAGTAAGCAGAACCCTGACCGAGTTTAGAAATGAAGGATTAATAGAAAAAAAAGGCAGCCAGCTTAAAATTCTGGATTACATGAAAATAAGCAAGATGAAAAATTAATAGAAAAGCTAAAATCCCGATAGTCTTCCATTAGGACTTTTTTTAATTAGGAGGACATAAAACTTAATTTTCGAAAAGCACTTTGGCCAGGGCATTGTCCCTCTTGTAAAGGTCGTCGTAAAAGGCAACATTTCCGCTGCCGTCTGCCCAGGCGGTAAAGTAGGCAATGTATACCGGGATTTTATCCTGAAGCACATAGGTATTTTCTTTTCCCAAGTGCATGGCTTGATCTACTTTTTTGCTGCTCCAGTTGGCGTCTTTTGCCATAATGGCCAGTGCGAGCTCACGGGCTTTTTCAACCCGCACGCATCCATGGCTAAAAGCTCTTTTGTCTTTATTGAAAAAGGATTTGGATGGCGAATCATGAAGGTAAATGTTATGGGAATTCGGAAACATAAATTTCACATAACCTAAAGCGTTGCTGCCTCCGGGTTTCTGTCTTACGTGTCCTTCATGCCATTCCATATTCTGGTTTTCAAGGTAATTAGGGTTCTTTTTTATCTTGGGGAGTATTTCTTTTCTAAGGATACTTGCAGGTACATTCCAGTACGGGCTAAAGGCCAAATAACTCATACTGCCACTAAATACAATGGTTTTATGAAATTCTTTTCCCACAACAACTTTAGAAACAAGAAATGGCTTTCCCTCACGGTAATACAGCAATCTGAAAGAAGGTATATTCACCGCGATATATTCCTGTGCCGAATTTATTTTAGCACTGATCCAGCGGCATCTTTCCATATTAACAGAAATGGTTTTGATCCTGCTTTCTACAGGAACGTTAAGCATTTCAATAAGACTGGGCGTGATCATGTTTTCAAAATCATGATTTTTACTGGTTCCATAAGCCGCTATACCATTAGTTATGGTTTGATCAAAAACATTAGATGCGTTATCCTCTGTGATAAAACCCTCTAAAAACATCCTGTTTCTTACCTCTTGTACCGTAGTGGAAGAATCACCCAACTGAAGTGATTTAATTCCTTTGTCAAGCTTTACTGATCTCCATCCACCTTTTTTTCAATTTCAAGATATTTTTTTAAAGCCTTTTTAAGGGGATAATATTGATTGAAATACTCCTGTTTGAATTCCTTTTTAGAAGCAATTCCCTGTGCAAGGGTATCGAGATATGCCGCATTGGAAGCATCCTCTCTTGGAAGGTACCAGCCTGTTTCTTCGCTTTTTCCTATGGTAAATCCGCTGAAAACTTTGTTAGTATAGAAAAAATACATGCAGCTGATCAGTAGCTCCGATTCCAAACTTGGGATTGTACCGGCATTTTGTTCAAAGATTTTAGTAAATTCCATTTCATACGGAATTGGAATAGGAAGACCTTCTTCTCTCATTTGCCCTACCTGTTTGTGTAGTACATAGGCAAATTCAACAAGTCCTTTTTGGTCGTACCAGATGTAATCACCGTGCTTTTTGTAGAGCAGTTTTACCTGAGCCTTATAGGGTTTAAATTCAGGATAGGTCTCAAAAAAAGCCGGAATTTTGGTGGTGTCGATTTGCACAGCAGGATTTTGCTGAAACTGTTTTTGCACATGGTCCATAGAAGATGCCCGCGATATTAACCAGGTACTGTACAGTAAAAAAATCAAGATACATTTATATTTCATCGGGGAGGTATTAGCTTGGAATTCTCTGACAATGGAATTGGTAAGGGATAAGTCTTTAATTAAAATGAACATAACAATAGATACTGTTATGTTCAGGTTTTATTGAATTGCAGGATGTTTTAATTGGCTTTAATTTCGTCGGCCGCCATCTGTGTTAGTAATTTGTTTTTTTTTACCTCAGGCAGCATTCCATTTTCGCTTTTTTTAGTTTTTGGCGCTTTTTTTAGTTTCTTTCCTGTAAGGTTTGCAGTAGTTTTCATAATTCTTTTGTTGATTTTTTTAGCCATCTTTTTGGCTGTATTGTCAATTGTTTTGAGAATCTTTTTACTGTTTGATTTTGCTGTTATTGCAGTGGTAATTGCTGTTGTTATTTCAGCTACCATTTTTTTTGAATTTGCTTTCATAATTTTAAATTTTATAGATGTTATGTTTAAACCTGATTTATCGAAATAAACCCGGCGTGTTATATGAATACAAAATTGAACAGAAGTTTTGCCATACGAAATGACACTGCTCATTTTCATTATTGATGTTAAACACTTTTTGCGAAGTATGTTTTGAATGGATTTAAAATCCCACCGTAGCTTCCAACATAAAGCCGTCGAATTGCCCGCCGTGCCTGATATCGGCAGGCTGAAAATTTTTATATTTCTGATTTACGTATTCGGCTTTCATCAGGATGTTTTTTGTCAGGAACCATCCTGCAGAACCTACCACACGGTTTATGGTTTGGTCATTTTGGTTTAACGGGCTATCCTTTAGTGTATTGTACCTCCCTGCAATCCAAAAGTTTTCTTTGCCGGCCGGAAACCTGTAAATAAGGTCAACGGCAGACTGAATGACCTGATGCGTATCGGCCTGGGTAATTTTTCGGCCTTTTGCAACTTCATAGGTTGCGAAGAGTTCAAAACCTTTAAACTTCACAAAAGGATTGATCATAAAAGCGGTTACCTGCTGACTAAATTCGGGATTGTAACGTCCTGAGCGGAAATTGTTAACCGCTGTTGCCGTAGTATTTTCCATGACATAAAAATAATGCGATCCAGTTCGGTCTCCTGCAAACAGGGTGTTGTTTTCTGCTCTTTTTACATTGTAAAAAGATCCTGTCAGCCTGAATCTGAGATCCTTATTTATTTGTTTGTCATAGCCAATTTTAGCATGATAGGCCGCCGTGGGTTTGTTGAGTTCTCCGGTTGCGTCATCTGTTTTAGTTGAAACAACAACCGTTGGGTTTAAGGCGCCATTGGTTGTTCCAAATAAAGCCATCCAGCCTGAATCGTGATGAAAGTATACCTCTCCTCCAATTTCAGTGGCAAATTCATCCAGGATATAGTTTTCTGTAAAAGGGTTGTAAATGGCGTTTCCCCCGTCAGTCCTTCTAAAGTGCTGATCACCATAATCCACATCGTAAGCACCTGCTTTGAGCGTTACGTATTTCATTACCTTGTCCATGAAATCACTTTTCAGGAATAGCAGTTTATCGAATTGTATATAACCGCCCTTTACCCAGGTTTCCTCATGATGTCTGGAGGACAAATAAACAGTAAGGTTCATTCGTATTCCATCATCGAGCTGCGCATCGAGATTCAGGTTGGCCATGGCCAGATTAAATGCATTGTCAATTTCGATAAGCTCGTTGCTGTTTATACCGTCAACCAGAACTGGACTTGGTGTATTTTGATGGTTGAGTCCCTGAAAATCCAAGGTAAAATTACCACCTATTTTTACTTTAAGCCCTCCGAAGGATGCGGTATCTTTCTTGGTGGTTTCGAAAACATTGAGTCCCCTTTGATCGTTGTACCTAAAATACTGCATGGGTTTCTTTTGTGCCTGGGCCGTTGTTAGGCAAAGACATAGTATTACTATATTTTTCATTTAAATTAAGATTTTTCAAAAAGGAAAGAGAATTCAAGCTTGATTGCATCACCGGTTTTCATGACTCCGCCCATAAATATTGGAGCAGTAACATTGTAGTCGCTCATGTTTATGGGATAATTACCGTCACAACTGATGCTTCCGTCTTTATTTATAAAACAGTACAAATCAATAACAGCATCTTTGGTAACCCCGGCAATGGTAAGTTTTCCGGCTGTTTTGATATGGAATTTGGAATTATTTACACTCATTACCTCAGCAGAAACCTGTTTGTACAGGATTTCTTTAAACTGATCGGTTCTCAGGGCTTTGTATGCATTTTTGTCTAATTTTTTCTGACCGCTTTTAAGGGTGAGCACGGGCAGGTTAAACGCAATGGCGCTGAGTTTTGTAATTTGATTTTCAGCACCCGTATTAAATGTTGCTTTTCCTGAAAAAACAGCCGTTTTCATCGTCCAGTCATGAAAGGTGGAGGTTCCCGATATTTTCATTTCATTAATTTTGGATGTACCAATTTTGAAATGGGATTGTGCCATAAGCGTCTGGCTCAGTCCTGAGCAGATTACGGTCAGGAGCAGCAGCGTGAATTTTATTTTAGTTTTCATGATTGTTCTTAATTTGTTAAAGGCATTATTTTAAGTAGGAGCGAAGGAACCAGGCCATTTTCTCATGGCTTTCGGTTAGTGTAGTTACAAAATCATCTGTTTTACTGTCTTTAGAAGCTGTTTCAAGTAGGGATGTATTTTTTTTTAGTATCATAATGAGGTTTTCATGATCACCGAGCAATTCACTTATATATCCTTTACGGTCATTTGTTTTTTTTCTTTTTTTATTGAATCGCGTGACCTTTAAAAAAGCCTTGAGCATGGCATCTGCATAATGGCCCGAGTCATGAACACGTTTCTCAACGCGCTCAATTATACTATCAATTTCGCTGGACTGGGCATTGAAAAAAAGATATTCATCCTGAAAATCAACAGACTGTAAACCGTTATCTATGCTTTTGGTTTTGGTCAAAAGGATGTACTCATCACAAAGAATACTTGAGAGTTTGCTGGTAAGTCTTTTTATATGGGCTCTTTTTGACGTAGTGGTTTTCATTTTCGCTTTTTTGGAGTTGCTGCTTTTTAAGGGCAAAGTTGAAGCTATTAGAGCCAAACCAAAATGACAGAAAGCGAAGCAATAAGTGATGGTTGTTACTTATTGGAAAGGGCAATATCATCATAACTTGCACCGTAGGTAAAATATTCGGGAATTTTAAGCCAGTACGCCGCCATCTAAAATAATTTGGGTACCATTGCAGTAACTCGAATCATCACAGGTCAGAAAAATAAATGTTTTGGCGACTTCCTGGGGCGTACATAACCTTTTTGCCGGAGTGCCCTTGATCCAGGCCTGATGGACTGTTTCGGGCGCTGCATCCAGTAAAGGCGTTTCTACATAATAGGGACAGATGGCATTCCCGCGTATATTTTGCGCGCCATATTGAACGGCGATGTTTTTTGTTAATCCCAATACACCATGTTTGGCAACCGTGTACGGGACTAAACCGTGCTCGGCTTTTAATCCGCCCAGAGAAGACATATTGACAATAACGCCGCCCCCTTGTTTGAGAAACTGCTGCAGTTCGTATTTAACGCAATAGAACTGACCGGTAAGGTTCACGGCGATTAAAGTGTTCCATACCACTTCAGACATATCATGAATTCCGGAATATACCCCTCCAATTCCTGCATTATTGAACGCCACATCCAGCCTGCCGTATTTTTCAACGGTGTCTGTAATAGCCTTTTTAACACTTTCAACATCACTGACGTCAATTGGGACGAACATACAGGGAGCGCCCAGCGCTTCAATATCCAGAATTGTCTGTTGATGATCTTTCACGGAAAGATCGGCAATTACAACTGTAGCGCCTTCTCGCGCCGCTTCCAGAGCGGAGGCTTTTCCTATTCCGGAATTGCCTCCGGTAATAAATACTACTTTATCCTGAAGCCTTCTCATTTTAGTTTTATTTAGATAATTAATTCAAGTTGCTAGTTATAAAATATAAAAAGTAAGCATCAAAAGTGAGAAATTTGGTTTACGACAACTAAAGACTCACAGATATGATGCTTACAAAAGACAAAATTATTTCAATTTTTTGTTTAATGGATGATATTTTACAAGGAATTGAGCACAAAGACGATATTAGAAGACAAGTAAGTGACAGTGAAATAATAATAACAGCCATAGTTTCCTCGACAAGTTTTTATGGTAATCATTGTTCTGCAATTCAATTTATGAAGCAATATGGGTATATCCCTAATATGCTTGAGAAAAGCAGATTCAATAGGCGGCTTCATAAAATAGGTAAGCTTCTTTATGAATTATTTGAAATTATAAGTTCTTATTTTAAAGACTTTTGTTGCGAAATGCATTATATAATTGATTCTTTTCCAGTAGCGGTATACCATAATATGAGAATTTCAAAATGCAAAATTCTTAAAGATAAAAAGTGGAGAGGTTACACGGCAAGTATGCGCAATTACTTTTACGGTGTCAAAGTACAATTAGTAACAACAAAATCAGGTATTCCAATAGCATTTCATTTTACACCAGGAAAAACAGCTGATGTAAAATCATTAGGAAGAATGATTGACAAATTACCTGCCGAAGCTTCAATATATGGCGATAGTGCTTATTTAGATTATAGTTTAGAAGATAAAGCTTTGGAACGAAAAGCAATTTTATTGAAAATTCAAAGAAAGTCGAATTCTAAAAGAAATGATACTTTAGAACAAAAAAGGGAAAAATTAAAAATGAGAAAAAGAGTAGAAACAACAATTAGCGATATCAAAAAACTTTTCCCAAGAACAATACACGCGGTGACACTCGATGGGTTTATTATAAAGCTTACACTCTTTGTATTCGCACTACAATTAAACAAATCAATTAACTAGCAACTTGAATTAATTAATTAGTACTGACTGCTTTTTGGAGTTCCAGTTCTTTTTTTGCTTCCTGTTTTTTCTTTTTCTTGAAATAACCTCTCAAAAGGAAATTCTGTTTGGCAGCCTGCTCAATTTCAATTAGATTTTTGGAGCCTGTTTGTAAATTTACCAGTGTTGAATCTAATGAGTTGGCCAATCTCTCATCACTGATCAGTTTGGGCAGGATACCTTTTCCACTATTTAGTTTTTTTGTAAAAACATTTAAATCAGTCACACTGTTCTCAAAACCGGAGAGTGTTTTTTTTATGCTGTTGGCATAATAAGGATCCGTCATAAGTTTTGATAACGTCCCGTCCTTATCGTTGATCTTTTTGGTGAAAACAGCAAATTCGTTGGAACTGTCCTTTAGGTTTTTCATGGTAACATCGATGCTCTTTGCAAAATTCTCATCGGTTAGTACTTTGGAGAGGGCCCCTTTTCCATTATTGATCTTATAGCTGAATTGGGATAGCTCCTTGGTAATAATCTCGGCATTGTCGATACTTTTTTTGAGTCCTGCGATCAGGTCTTCCATTCCGACAGCTTCACTCGATGCAATCATATCGCCGTCTTTTACCATTTGCGCAAAGCTGTTTTTAGGGGAGATGGTCAGTACTTTATCGCCCATAAGTCCATCGGAGCCAATACTGGCCCAGGCATCGGTTTTAATGTATTGATGTACTTCTTCCCGGATTACCATATTAACCACTACTGTAGAGTCGGAAATAAAAGAAATGTCTTTTATGGTTCCGATAGTGATTCCCGATAACAGTACGTTGTTGCCGTTTTTTAGCCCGCTTACATTTTTGAATTTTGCTTTTAAATGGAACGTGTCTCCAAAAAGGTTTTGGCTTTTGCCAATGAAATAAACCGCAACAAGAAAAATAGTCAGCGCGGCAATTACAAACAATCCTAATTTCCAGATATAATCTGATTTTTTCTTCATGATAGTATTATTTAAACAGGAAGGCCAGAGGCCGCCTGGTATTGATTGGCTGCAAAAAAGAATGATTTGACCCACTGATCCGAACTGTTTTCGAGTTCCTGATACGTACCCTGGGCATGGATCAGACCGTCTTTGATAATGATGATGCGGTTGCCGGTCATTTTAGCGCAGATCATATCGTGGGTAATGATGATGGATGTGGTTTTGTATTTTTTCTGTACCGATAAGATCAGTTCACTGATCTCCTGAGCCGTAATCGTGTCTAGCCCCGCAGTGGGTTCATCATAAAATATGATTTCAGGCTTGATGATGATCGTTCTTGCCAGGCTGATGCGTTTGACCATTCCGCCTGACAATTCGGAAGGCATTTTGTCAATAGCCTCTTTGAGTCCAACGCTGTCCAGCGCATCAAGAATCTGCTCCTGGATGTCTTTTTCTGTCAAATGGCGTGTATGATGTTTTAAGGTAAAAGTCAGGTTTTCACGAACCGACATCGAATCGTACAAGGCCCCATTCTGGAACATAAAACCTATTTTGAGCCTTATTTCATTAAGCTGCTTATAATTAAGCTTGGTGATGTCTGTATCAAAGATTTCTAACTTCCCTTTGTCTGCTTCCAAAAGCCCAACCAGGCATTTTATAGCTACTGATTTCCCCGAGCCGGAACGCCCAAGAATAACCAGATCTTCCCCTTTTTTTACCGTAAGGCTGATTCCTCTAAGAACTTTATTTTTTCCAAAAGCCTTGTAAAGGTTTTTGATATTTATGATGGGCTCTTCTTTCATGGCTTAGAAAAATAAATCGGTGATTTGCACCGCCAGCATATCGACAATAAAAATAGAAAGTGATGCTGTCACTACTGCTGAATTGGCTGCAAGTCCCACGCTTGCCGTGCCGCTAGAGGCATTAAAACCTTTATAGCAGCCAATGACCCCGATAAAGAATCCAAAGAAGAATGTTTTTATCGTGGCGGGTATAAGATCCAGATAATCCAGATGTTCGATTACTTCTGAAAAATACCTGCTCAGTGTAATAGTACTGTGCACATTATAACCGATGTAACCTCCATAAATGCCAACTAGATCAGCAAAAATAACAAGCATGGGCACCATTAGCGTTGTGGCTAATATTCGGGTAACCACCAGATACTTATAAGGATTAACGGCAGAGACTTCCATAGCATCAATCTGTGAGGATACTTTCATCGAACCCAGTTCGGCTCCAATGCCAGAGGCAATTTTCCCCGCGCAGATAAGGGCTGTAACCACAGGGACTATTTCCCTGATAAGGGAAAGTGAAACCATGCTCGGCAGCCAGGACTCGGCCCCAAATTTTGTCATGGTCGGCCGGGACTGAATGGTCAGTACCAAGCCCATGATAAAACCCGTAATACTTACAAGGGGAAGTGATTTGCATCCGATGGTGTAACATTGGCGCAGGAACTCATTGATTTGAAAAGGAGGGACAAAAATTTCTTTAAAAAAACGTCCGATGAACAATGAAAAATTTCCTGCCTGTGTAAGCTGCTCTTTTACGATGGCTATCATTATAGTGGGATTTGATTTAGATTAGAGTTAAAAAACAATTTTATAGGTTAGGACCTGATTTCCCAACAGGTGAATTTTCTTCTCTTGACCGCTATAAAATTGAGTTTATGATGCTTTTACTGCATATCATTCTGGACTCTTCTGGCAGTGCTTTTGCCCGGCAGATAGATTTGAAAACCAAACGATGCATTTAGGTTTCCCTGGTAGGGCGCACTTCCTAGTCCAACCAAAGCATTGTATTTTAAAAGGACTTCTAGTCCGATATTTGGGGTTATAAAGTAGGCAAACCCAGGACCGGCACTGATGTTAAGCCCGTTGGTATTATCCGCATCACTGACATTAACCCCTCCAAGACCTACAGTGGCTTCTGCGAAAAAGCGGCTGTGCTTTATCACCTCTTTTTCTTTTCCGGCATAATAACGCCCTAAGGCTCCAATACCGTAACTAGTAGTAGTTCCTGAATTTTTTGCTGTTTCAATCCCCAGGTCAATATAACCTCCAAGGGCAATATTGTCTTGTATAAACCAGGCTATTTTAGGTGTAATCTCAGCGCTTATTATCTTTGAACCGTTTAATCCAAGATTAACGTTAGCGAGATTTCCGCCGATTAGAATGTTACCCTTCTGAATTTGGGCGGTCGCATTCAGTCCTGTTGCAATGGTAGCAATGATCATTAAAATTGTATAATTTTTCATTTGTTTAGTTTTAAAATTTGTATTATTTATAAGACAAAGGTGCTGCATGATACTGCCTTTAGAAATGATGGACATCATTGTCAGAAGTGACCCTTATTACATTTTATTGTGAATTTTATAAAAAAAATCCCTGAATACTGTGATGTATTCAGGGAGGGTATTTTGTATTTCATCACTTATGCTTGACAATAGCTCCGGTTTTTACTCGGTAAAGGCATAGTTATAATCTACTGTCAATTCATTTTTTACAAAGGCAACTCCGGGTGTATTCCAGGTAATTCTGGCTGCTTCCTCTTTTTGGTAAAGTGATGTAACATCTCCGGAAAGCGTTATTGAAGTTCCAGATACGGATACTGTAATATCCTTGGCATTTATCGCCCAGTGAAGCGCTAAGGCATTCTCCACATGTTTTTTTTCAATGGCACTGTTGGATTCTGACTGAACGCTTATGTTGTTTATAACACCTTTAACACCGCGAAGTTCGGTGGCAGATTTTCTGGCCAGCTCTTTTTGATAGTTCCATCCCAGCTGACCCTCCAGGGTAACCCATCCGTTCTCAACTTTAACTGTCAGGTTATTATGAGCAAGGATTAGGTTCTCTGAGAAGGACTTTACCAGATCTGAAGCGATATCAGTATCATTTTTTATAAAGTGGCGTGCATCCTGTATCTCAATTTTTTCCACTACAGCCTTGACACCGCCTACTTTTTTGGCTGCATTTTCGGCTTCGGTTTTTTTATAATAATTATCTACAATTCCCGTAAGGGTTACAATGCCGTCTTTAACAATTACGCCAATTTCGGCGGCATGCAAAAGCGGTTCCCATTTAATGGCTTCCTGTACGTCTTTTTGTAATTCTTCATTCGTTTTCATAAGGTATATTTTAAAATTTATTAGTTATGCTTAAAGGAGGCCATCTTATTTGCTCTTTTTTGCGGTCAGTTTTGAATGGATGGATCCAAGCAGATCGAATTGTTTTTGCTGCATATCAAACAGTGTTTTTATTTCCTCTTCCAGCAATAAATCTACTTTCTTGTTAAGGCTTCGGATCTGCATTTCGGCCTTTAGGTTGATCATATAATCATTTTCACTTCGTATGCGGTCTTTTTGCTCAAGCCTGTTCTGGCTCATCATAATAATGGGCGCCTGCAGTGCCGCAAGACACGAAAGAATCAGGTTCAGCAGAATAAAGGGAGAAGGATCAAATTCATAGATCCCTATAGCAAGAATATTAAAGGAGATCCAAAGTATGAGGATTACAAAGAAGGAAATTATAAATTTCCAGCTTCCTCCAAATTGCGCCACTTTATCAGAAATTCTTTCGCCCCTGGTCAGGTTCTCGATCTGGGGATGAGAGAGCTGGTGCACGATTAGCTCTTCGGCTTCAATGGAATTGCGGACAATCTCATGAAGTTTTTCCAGGTGTATTTTTACATCCTGCGAAAAAGCGTGTTTGTCTTTTACTTTCATATCTACTGCATTATGCCATTTCAATACTACTCTTACCCAAGGATCCTAATGGCATAATTCATTTAAAAAGGATCAGAGAGCGCGCTTACGCGGATGAGTTTCTTATTAACAAATTCATTAATTCCTAGTTCTGAGAGTTCCCTTCCGTAGCCGGATCTTTTGGTACCTCCAAAAGGCAGATCGGCCTGTGTCCAGGTGGGATGGTTGATAAATACCATTCCGGTATCAATCTGGTCAGCCACGCGCTTGCCGCGCTCTATATCATTTGTAAATACGGAACCTCCGAGTCCGAAGGGGCTGTCATTGGCAAGATCAATGGCTGCCTGCTCATCTTTTACCCGGTAAAAAGAAGCCACCGGGCCAAAGAGTTCTTCATGATAAGCTGCCATTCCCGGCTTCAGGCCAGTCAGTATGGTGGGTTCCATAAAGGCTCCCGGACGGTTTAAGCGACTGCCTCCCAGTACCACTTTTGCTCCTGCATCTACAGATCGCATGACCTGATCGGCCAATAATACAGCAGCTTCTTCATTGCATAAAGGACCTAGCTGGGTTGTTCTGTCCATCGGGTCACCTACTTTTAGGCTGGCCATCTTTTGGGTGAATTTGGCAAGGAATTCATCGGCAACAGCCTCAACGACTATAAATCTTTTTGAGGCCACACAGCATTGTCCGTTATTATTGATTCTTCCTACTATGGCCCAATCCACTGTTTTTTCAATATCGGCATCTTCCAGTACTATAAAGGCATCGTTTCCGCCAAGTTCCAAAACCGATTTCTTTAGGCTTCGTCCAGCCTCTGCAGCCAGACTTGCCCCGGCGGCTTCGCTTCCTGTTAAGGAAACGCCTTTGATTCTCTGATCCGAAACAAGCCCTGAAGCCCTTTTTCCGGAGATTAGAAGATTGGTGTACAATCCTTTTGGGGCTCCGGCTTCATGGAAGAGTTCTTCGATGGCTATGGCACATTGAGGAACAATCGAGGCGTGTTTTATAAGAATGGTATTTCCTGCGATGATATTAGGACCCGCAAAACGGGCAACCTGATAAAAAGGGAAGTTCCATGGCTCAACGGCAAACACGACACCCAGGGGCATATAGCGTATAAAGGCTTTACCGTACTCAGGGTTCAGGTGTTTGTCAGACAGGAATTCTTCTCCATGATCGGCGTAGTAATCGATAATATTGGCGCTAAGGTCAATTTCGGCTTCTGCCTGCGAGATCAGCTTTCCCATTTCCAGTGTTATGATTCTGGCAAGTTCCTGTTTTTTTTTACGCATGAGAGACGCTACTTTATGCATTAAGTCAATTCGCTGGGTAAAGGATGTTTTTCTCCAGTCCTGAAAAGTTTTTTCTGCATTGGCAACGGCTGTTTCCAGCGCTGCATCGGTCATTTCTTCAAAACTTTTGATAAGGGCATTGGTGTTGGGATCAGTGGTTTGTATGGACATATTATATGTTTTTTAGAATTATTTTACATTATTTTTAAAAAGGTCTTTGACGGCTTTATCCAGTTCATCCATATCATAATTGAATTCTCTCTGGAATGATTCATTTTTGGATGCAACGGAATCATTAAATTTGAGCATGCCATTTTCAAATTCCGCGTTACGTTCCCGCAGCTTTTCCCTCATTGCTTTGAGCTTTTCGCGATTCTGGCTCAGCTCGTTTTTTAATCTCAAATTTTCTTTTTGATCCGCTGCGCGTATTTTTTTTTCAAATTGCCTGATCTTCTCATTTAAGGCCTTAACATCTTTTTCGGATTTATCATTAAAAGTTTTCCACTGGCTTATCGCTGTTTCCTTTGCTGCCTCCCTGGAATCTTTTGCTGCCTGCTGCAGCTCGCGATTGGCTTTATTAAGATTGTCTTTCGCATCACTAAGGTCTCTGTTTGAGGCCGTATTACAGCTGCAAAGCATCAGGAAGATGCACACTGCAAGGGTTCCTATAGTTGATTTCATGATTAGCTGGATTAAGTTTTTTAAGTAATTTTAGTATTGCAAAGATGTGTTCAGTTAAGCGGGCAGCAAATGATGTTCAGCACTTTTGGAAGTGACTTCAAACACTTTATTGACCATTTACCTGTTAATTGAAAAAAATCTATTGGATTATTAATGAAGATTTTCTTTAGAGGAGATGCTTTTTTCTATTTCGCTGATCTGGGTTTTCTCCTTTTTAATATCCTGACGCAGCAGACCGAATAGACCCATATAAAAGTTAGCGATCCAGACCAGGGAGAAGCCTCCAATGAGATAACCTGTCCAATTTTGCATGAGAAGTTTATATTCCGTAGCAATAAGTACAACGATAGTAACGTAATGGCTAAAACAATATTCACAGGTAAAGAGATAAAAGAATTTTCGCTCTGCTATAGAGCTGCCTGTTTTACTGCGCCGGGTGCAATAGTCCCTGGGCTCCCGGAATACTTCCTCATGGGTTACCGTCCAGGCAACGCATGCAATGGGCATTGCCAAAATAAAAAGCCAGATAATCTGTATCGTGATAGGTATCATAAATTTTTCTAAGTTAAAAATCAGAATTCAAAAAAGGGCGTGGTGTTGGTCCTTACACATTCTGCCGCGTAGAGGTAAAGGGCAGCAGACCAGCTCTGCCAGTCCTGTCCCATGGGATCACCATCCTGGGCTTTGTACCATTCATTAAAGCCATAATCGAGGTTTTTGTTTCTTGATTTTTTAATCAGGTCGGTAAGCAGGAACAATTTTTCTCTGGCCAGTTCGGGTTTTCCTGCTTTTACCAGTGCTGCTATGTGAAGTGCTGAAATAACTCTGTCTCTAATAAAGTTTAAAAATGATTGGCTTTCAGAAAGAAATATGCTTTTTTGTGAAATAAAATAATTACTTTGTTCCATATTTGTACCATTGTATTGTAATGTATTGATAATCAGTTATTGTTATTTTTTAATAAGTAAAATAATTCTTTTGTACTAAGTAATTAGTAGTAAGTATTAAGATAGAAACCGGGTCAGAAATGACTCGGTTTTTTTATTTATATTTACATTGAAATTACAAAATTAAGAAATGGAAAAGTTAATAGTTAAGAATTTTGGTCCTATAAAAGAAGCTGAAATAGACTTAACAAAATATGTTGTGTTTATTGGAGATACTTCTACAGGAAAAAGTGTTTTAGCGAAGTTGATTTCTATATTTAGGGATTTTTTTGTTGTTTTAAAAAATAAGAATAAGCCAATTGATCTTTTTGATTATGAAAAAGCGTTTGATTTTAATAATCAATTGAAAAATTATAATATTGATTATAGCTTCGAAGATTCTGTTTTTGAATATTATAATTCTAAATTGGAATTGAAGATTAAGAACAATAAAATAGATCAAATTACAGATGATTATAAAGAGCGTACTAGATTTAGAAATATTACCAATTTATCAGATAGTTTTTCAGCAGAAGAAATTAAAAAAGCGTTTTCAATTATTTATGACACAAGAAAATCAGTATACTTTCCTCCTGAAAGGATGCTAACTTCTTTGATAGGCTCTTCTATTTCTGGTTTATGGGCAAATAATGTAGCACTTCCTGTTTGTTTTAAAAATTTTGCTGCTAAATATGAGGTTGCGAGAAAAGAAAATCAAAATATGTTATTTGAAGATTTTGGTTTCAGTTATGCTTTTGTTAATAATGAGGAGTTAATTTCTAATCCTAGTGGAAAAGATTTCCAATTGAATAAAGCTTCAAGTGGAATTCAGTCATTATTGCCACTTCTTTTGGTTTTAAATTATGAGTTGAGACTAGAAGTTTTTAAACCAGAGTTAAATTTTTTAATAGAAGAACCAGAATTAAATTTATTTCCTATAAAGCAAAAAAAGTTAATTGATTATTTGATACAAAATATAAATGGTACAAAACATAAATTAATAATTACGACGCATAGTCCATATGTGCTTTCCGCATTAGATACGCTAATTTTGGCTAAAAACACTTTTAATGAACGCGAAGTTTTAAAGAAAGAAATTAACGATATTGTTTTTTATTTGCGATGGTTGGATTATGAAGATATTTCTGTTTACGAAGTAAGAAATGATGGAAAAGTATATTCAATCAAAAACGAAGAATTCCGTAGTATTGATACAAATGCAATTGATGGAGTCTCAGATATTATTTCAGAAGAATTTGATAAATTAACAGAGTTGAGATATGCACAATAATTTTAATGAACTTATTGCTTCAAATCAAAATTGTTGTTCAAATAGTAAAGTAGCTTCTGAAAACGGAAAGAGATTTGAGATTGTTTCAAATGAAGATTTTAAAAGAATTCGAATTGATGATTGTTTGATTACTTCTATGCAGATTCAAAAATGTGATTTTGGTTTTGTCAGACATTCTAATGATGATTTTTATTTTGTAGAATTAAAAGGGAAAGATGTTAAAATTGCCTTGAATCAAATTATTAGTACAATAAATATTTTCGAATCAAATTTTATTAAAACTCCTAAAGATAAGCGATATGGTTTTATTATTAGTTCTAGAAACCCTCTGTCAAGTACAGAAACAAATAATTTAAAACAAGCTTTTGCAAAAAAATATGGAAGGCTTTTAGAAATTAAAAGTAGGGAACATAAATACATTCCAAAGTAAACCGAGTCAGTAATACTCGGTTTTTTCATGTCTTAAAGTAGTTACAAAATGATAATTGTCATTTCCTTTTCGAATTCTTTTTTGTAATATTACTATAATAATTTTTTTTTGATGCGTAAGATAAAATACAAAGAAGGCCGCAAGCTACAGCATACCACCTTAGAGTATACAGGGGCTCATAAAGATCACGAATCAGAAATGCAGCTTTTTGTATATAATGATGCTGATGTTGTTGAATATGAAAAGTTTACTGTGTTGGCGTTAAATTCCTGTTTTGATTATACCAAAAATAATTGGCTCAACATTCACGGATTAAACAATATTGATCTCATTAAAACAATCGGGGATCATTTTAAGCTGGACGACTTTTTACTTGCTGATATTTTAAACACAACTAAAAGAACAAAGCTGGAAGAACAGCAGGATGTTTTATTTTTCAATATTAAATCACTTTTACCTTCAGAATATTCAGACGGACTTAAAGTAGAGCAGCTTAGTTTTATTTTAAAAGACGGAATCCTGATTTCGTTTCAGGAAAAGCGAAGTGACTTCTTTACACATATCCGGGAACGCATTCGCACACATGCTGGAATTGTAAGGACTAAAAAAGTAGATTATCTGCTTTATTTATTGTTGGATGCGGTAATGGAAAACTTTTATATTACAATTGAAGATGAAGAAGATAATATTGAGGAATTAATTGATTTGACCAAAAAAGGAGCTGATCCGATTATTCTGGAAAAGATTGAAAATCACCGTGATAATTTTAACTTTTTAAAGCGTGCAATTGTGCCGCTTCGGGATTCTTTGTATTATTTGAAAACGATCAAAGACGATGATACAAACTCCCTTATTCAAAAAGAGACATTTAATTTCTTTGTGAGGCTGCATCAAAAAAGTCTGGAACTTTTGGAGCAAATCGATTCAGATATGAGTTCTTTAGAAAGTGCTTCAAATTTTTATTTTTCAGAACAAAGCAGGAAAATGAATGAAATAATGAAAACGCTGACAATTATTTCGGCAGTTTTTATTCCGCTTACTTTTATTGTTGGAGTATACGGAATGAACTTTGATAATATGCCCGAATTACATACCAGAAACGGCTACTTTATTGTTATGATAGTCATGTTTCTATTGGTTATAGCCCTTATTATTTATTTCAAAAAAAGACGGTGGTTTTAGTTTTTTAAATTACGATTTAGAATATAGTATTTAGTTTCAAAATATAAATTATGAGTAAAGCGATATATATTGCCACAAGCGATCAGAACAGCGGAAAATCTATTATTACACTCGGTTTAATGAGCATTCTGATAGGTAAAACAGCCAAGGTGGGTTATTTCAGGCCAATTGTAGAAGATTTTATAGATGGAGAATTAGACAATCATATCGAAACGGTTCTTTCGTATTTTAATCTTGAGATTAAGTTTGAAGATGCTTACGCCATTACCAAGAGTAAATTAATCAAGAAGAAAAATAAAGGCAAAATAGGGGAGGTTTTAGATTTAATTATAGAAAAGTATAAAAAACTTGAAGAACGTTTTGATTTTGTTTTGGTAGAAGGAACGAGTTTCACGGGCGAAGGAACTTCAATTGAATTGGATCTGAATGTTTTGATTGCTAAAAACCTCGGAATTCCAACTATAATTATTGGTTCAGGAGTTGGTAAAACATTAGAGGAACTATTGGATAGTCTGTATCTGGTTTATGATTCTTTCAAAGTAAAAGAAGTCGAAGTCTTATCTGTTTTTGCCAACAAAGTCCAGCCGGAAAATATTGAACTGGTAACTAAAAGTCTTAAGAAAACCTTACCAGACAATGTTCTGATCAATACGATTCCGCTAATTTCGAGTTTAAATAATCCGACCATGCAGGAAATCGTTAATGAACTTGATGCAAAGGTTTTATTTGGAGAAAATTACCTCAATAATGAAATTGGACATTTTAGTGTTGGAGCCATGCAGCTGCACAATTATCTTGTTCACCTTCATGATAATGCTTTGGTAATTACTCCGGGAGATCGTTCGGATATTATTTTAGGTGCTTTGCAGGCAAATGAATCGGCTAATTATCCAACTGTTTCAGGTATTATCCTGACTGGGAATATTCTTCCGGAAGAAAGTATTTTAAAGTTGATTGAAGGACTCTCTGCCATTGTTCCGATTATTGCTGTTGACGGCGGAACGTATCATATTACAAATAAAATAGGTGCAATTCGATCTGAAATTTATGCCAATAACACCCACAAAATTGAAACCTCAATTACAACATTCGAAAAATATGTTGATAATGATGCCTTATCTGAGAGATTAATCACTTTTGTTCCTGAAGGAATGACTCCGAAAATGTTTCAGTACAATATGGTTAAAAGAGCTAAACAGCATCGCAAACATGTTGTTTTACCTGAAGGAAATGATGATAGGATTATCATTGCTGCTTCAAGATTATTAGATATGGATGTAGTCGATATTTCGATTATTGGAGATAAAAGACAAATTGAAAATAAAGTGACAGAACTCGGAATTTCGTTTGATTTTTCTAAAGTTAATATTATCAATCCAATAGAATCTGAGTTTTATGAAGAGTATGCCAATACCTATTATGAGCTTCGAAAGGCGAAAAATGTAAGCATCACAATGGCAAGGGATTTAATGGAGGATGTTTCGTATTTCGGAACAATGATGGTTTATAAAGGTCACGCTGACGGAATGGTTTCAGGAGCCGCACATACGACACAGCATACGATTTTACCGGCATTACAATTCATTAAAACTAAACCGAATTCATCTGTAGTTTCGTCGGTATTTTTTATGTGCTTAGAAGATCGTGTTTCTGTTTTTGGAGATTGTGCGATTAACCCAAATCCAACTGCGGAACAATTGGCGGAAATTGCTATTTCATCAGCAGATTCAAGTTCAGCTTTCGGGATTGAACCAAAAATAGCGATGCTTTCCTATTCTTCCGGTTCATCAGGAAAAGGGGATGAAGTGGAAAAAGTTCGTACTGCGACCGAAATCGTAAAACAAAAACGACCGGATTTAAAGATAGAAGGGCCAATTCAGTACGATGCTGCTGTAGATCGTGCCGTAGGAAAAAGTAAAATGCCGGATTCTGAAGTTGCAGGGCAGGCGAGTGTGCTTATTTTTCCGGATTTAAATACAGGTAATAATACCTACAAAGCCGTTCAGCGTGAAACCGGAGCTTTGGCAATCGGACCAATGTTACAAGGTTTAAACAAACCTGTAAACGATTTGAGCCGTGGCTGTACCGTTGATGATATTATAAATACGGTTGTTATTACGGCGATTCAGGCACAGGGATTGTAATTGAAGTTAAAAGTTAGAAGTAAAATGTTATTCGGTTTTTTCGTTTAGCAACAAATAGAAATAGAATTAAAAAAATGAAAATATTAATAATAAACTCAGGAAGTTCATCAATAAAGTATCAATTAATGGTTATGCCGGAAAACGAAGTAATTTGTACCGGAATGATTGACAGAATTGGTTTAGAAAGTTCGAATGTTACTTTTAAGGCTTCATCAAATTCATATGAAGAAACCATACCGATTGCGACTCACAAAATAGGTCTGCAAAAAGTAGCCAATATGCTGTTGGATGATCAAAAAGGAGTTATTAAATCGACTTCTGAAATCGATGCTGTAGGACACCGTGTGGTTCATGGCGGAAGTACTTTTACAGAAACCGTAAAAATCGACGAAAAAGTAAAAGCAAAAATCAAACAGCTTTTTGACCTGGCTCCATTGCACAATCCTGCAAATTTAGAAGGAATTAATGTAGCTGAAGAAATTTTTAATTCTGCTGTTCAAATTGCTGTTTTCGATACTGCTTTTCATCAAACCATACCCGAAGTAGCGTATAAATTTGCAATTCCGAATAAATTGTTAACAGAAAGCAGGATTCGCGTTTATGGTTTTCATGGTACAAGCCATAAATATGTATCTGAAAAAGCAATTGAATTTTTAAGAGAACATAATAAACCATTTCAAAATATAATTACGATTCATTTAGGAAACGGCTGTAGTATGACGGCTGTTAAAGATGGTAAAAGTATTGACCATTCTTTTGGATTTGGTCCTACAAATGGTCTGATAATGGGTACCAGAGCAGGTGATGTTGATCAGTCGGTTATTTTTTATATGCAAAATTCATTAGGATATTCTTTGGAAGAAATAAATAACATTCTGCAAAAACAAAGCGGAATGCTTGGACTTACCGGTTATAGTGACCTTCGTGATATTGAAGCACAGGCTGAAAAAGGAAATAAGGAATGTGAACTGGCTTTGTATATGAATGCCTATCGCATCAAAAAATTTATTGGATCCTATACGGCTGCTCTAAATGGTTTAGATGCGATTGTTTTTACAGCCGGAATTGGTGAAAACTCATCCTACATGCGAAAACTGGTTTGTACTGATATGAGCTATTTTGGACTCAAGCTGGATGAAGATAAAAACCAAATGCGTTCTAAAGAAAACAGGGCTATAAACAGTCCGGATTCTAAAGTGAAAATTTTGGTAGTTCCAACTGATGAGGAATTTGAAATTGCCAATCAGGTTTATCATTTATTGGAGAATTAAATTCTAATTTTATGAATCAATTATTCAAAATTTATATTTTATTTATTTTTGGATTTTTATCAAGTAATTCTTTTTGTCAAAACTATAATCACGTAGTTTTTGAGGTATATGGAGATTTAAATAAAGATGGTTTAGATGATTTAGTACTTGTAAAAGAAGATAATAAAGACAAGCATAATCCATTTTTGTTAGAAATTAAATTTCAGGGAAAAGATAAAAGCTATCGTACTGTCTTAAGTTCAGAAACGGCAGTAGTTGCTAAATTTCCCGGAGAAGATAACATAACTATATGTTTGTTAGAAAGTATTGAAATAAAAAAAGGAATATTAATTTTTAATCAAAGTTTAATACGAGGAACATTTACACATAAATTTAGATTTCAGAAAAATCAATTTGAGTTGATAGGTATACATTTTAATAGTGCCAATCCCGGATACTTTCTAACTGTTGATTATAATCTTTCAACGGGAAAAATGATAGAAATAAAAAAAGCGTATGAAACAGATAAAATAATTGAGAATAATACAACAATAGAAAAAATTACACCTTTGCCAAATCTCAAAAAGTTTGATCCTTTAAACTTTTTATATTAATACTTGTCGTAAAAAGTATCATCTTTCTAAATTAAATATTTGTCAGTATATTTGAGTTTAAATCCGAATACTTTGAAATCGATACTCTTAAAATTATTTTTCTTCTTTTTCATTACCTCTCAAATTCAATCGCAAGAATTACTTCCCTTTGTAGAAAATTATAGTAAGTCCAATTATCAGGGTGACAATCAGATCTGGAATGTCGTTCAGGGAAAAGATAACGCCATGTATTTTGCCAACAATCATTACTTACTACGATATGATGGCGTAATATGGGAAAAATATACTTTACCAAACAAAACAATCATCCGTTCCATTATGATTGATGGAGATAAAATCTATTCAGGTTCTTATAAGGAATTTGGTTATTGGTACAGAAAAGAAGGTAAAATGCATTATGTTTCAATTACCAAAAAACTACGCTTATTTGCTGAAAAAGACAATGAGGAAATTTGGAAAATATTCAGATATAATGGTTCGTTATATTTTCAATCCTTTAATGATGTTTTTATTTATGATGGAAAACATATTAAAAAAATCAAATTTCCATTTTTAATATCGTACTGTTTTGTGGTGGATAAAGAGCTTTTTGTTGCTTCTGTCGATAAAGGACTTTTTAGAATGGATGGTTCCCGAATTGCAAATCCAAAAGGCTGGAATATTTTAAAGAACACAGTCGTTCATGCAATCGAAAAACACAAAGGCAAAACTTATATTTTTACCCAAAAGAAAGGGATTTTTATTGTAGAAAAATCAGGTTTGATTGCCTGGAATAATCCTTTAAACGAAACATTAAAAGTAAACGGAATCAATGTCGCGAGGTTTATTAAAAATAACAAATTAGTTATCGGAACCGGAAACAAAGGAGTTTATATTTATGATTTTAATTCAGAGACATACAAAAATATAGACCGAAATAATGTGTTGATGAACAACTCAGTTCTCTGTATTGGCTTTGATAAAGAAAATGATTTATGGCTTGGTCTGGATAACGGTATAGCACACGTTGAAGTGAATTCACCCATATCTATTTTTTATGACAATTCAGGAATTTTAGGTTCGGTATATTCCGTTGCAACCACCAATAAAGGATATTTAATTGCTTCAAATCATGGTGTTTTTGAATTTGATTCAGGTAAATTCAAAATGATGCCCAATACACAAGGACAGGCCTGGAATATTACTAAAATTGAAAATAAATACATCATTGGACATAATGACGGAACTTTTTGCTATGAAAATGGTTCTTTAGTTAAAACAAATAATATTAGCGGTGGCTGGAATTTATCAAAAAGCAGTATTAACAATACTTGTTTTCAATCTACTTATAGTGGGATTTTGGCATATGATGATATTTCAAAATTAAGTGATTATAAAAAAATTAAAGATATTTCAAAGCCTATAAAATATGTAGCTCAAAATAAAAAAAATGAAATTTTTGCTGCAGATAATTATCGTGGTTTATATCGTGTTGTGTATAGTGATGATTATCAGACTAAAAAGGTTGAAAATATCACCCAGCAGAGTAAAATACAAAATGATTTTGGGGTTAAGATTTTTGAATTTAGAAATGAAATTTTGTTTCTAATTGATAATTCATGGTTTACCTATAATTCAATTACCAATAAATTGGAAGAAAATGAATTGTTTAATACTAATTTTAAAAATATAACAGATGTAGTAGCAATTGATGAAAATCATTTTATGGTACTTCAGGAAGGTATTTTGTACCATATTTATGCTGTCGAAAATAAATTTGTCTGGAATATTATTCAGGAAAAATATTACAAAGGAAAACTCATAAATGACAATTTAAGGATTTTTAAAACTCAGAATCACTATTTACTGAATCTGGATGACGGATTTATTTCTCTTCAGCTTAAATATGAAAATAAGCAAAATACACATGTTAAAATTGAAGCATTTAATAACGGAATACTGCTTCCCGATGATTCTAAAATTAAATACAATACCGAATTAAGAATCAATGTAATATCAGGAATTTACGGAGCCAGTAAGCCTAATTTATTTTATAAAATCAATAAAAGTAATGATTTTGTACCCATTTCCGATGGCTTAATTGTACTGAATAATCTAAGTAGTGGTAATCATACCATTGTCGTTTATAAACATGACGGAGCCAATTATGATAAGGTCTGTAATTTCGATTTTAAAGTAGCCGAGCCCTGGTATTTTTCTGTTTGGATGATTTTATTATATCTCTTATTAGTAGGGACAGTTTTGTTTTTTTATTATAAGTGGAATAAATTTCGCTATATGCAAAAACTGGAATTGCAGGCAGAAGAAGAAAGACATCAAAGGAAAATTCTGGAAATGGAATTAAAGGCCGAAAACGAACTCAATATTCAGGAATACGAAAAACACATTCTGGAACTCGAACTGCAAACTAAATCATCTGAAGTTGCCGGAAAATCATTATCTATTGCCAAACAAAGTGAAATGATTGAAAATATTCAGAGTATTCTGGATTCTGAAAAAGATTTTAATAAACTGAAAAGTGAAATTAAAAAAGCAATTAAGATCAATGAAGTCAATAAACATGAATGGGAAATCTTTGAAACCAATTTGAATCAGATCCATAATGAATTTATCATTAATCTTTCGAAGAAATTCCCAAACCTGACTCCTAAGGATATTAAGTTATGTATTTATCTAAAAATGAATCTTTCTTCTAAAGAAATTGCACCGCTAATGAACATATCATTCAGAGGTGTTGAACTACACAGATATCGTCTAAGAAAGAAGTTAAATCTGTCTCAGGAGGATAATCTTTCTAAGTTTTTATTAAGTCTGTAAGATTTTGTTTTATTTTTTATACAAATACTATTTTTTCAATCCTTTTTTTACATTATTACAATACATCATTACTACATCATAACATTATGTTGATGAAATTTATTTAATAATTAAGTTGTTGTTTTAAAAGGTTTTAATTGTATTTTAAGTGTGTGTGATGTGGTTGTGTAGTAGTACTATATGATGTACTCAAACGTTGTAATTGTTTAATTTGGCTCTACTAACTTAAACGATTTAAACTGTATGAAAAATTTTATTTTTAGCTTTCTGGCTCTTTTGCTTTTACCGGCTTATATGTCGGGTCAGGCAATTAAAGGAAAAGTAATAGATAATAGCGGAATGGGAATCCCCGGAGCAATTATTAGTGCCCCCCAATCCAAAACTACCGCCGATGCTGATTTCGACGGAAATTTTACAATTAATGCCAAACCAGGTGAAATTCTAAAGATTTCGATGCTGGGCTTCGATGCTGTTTCTGTAGCAGCAACTTCCGGTTTAATGACAATTACTTTAAAAGAAGCTGGCGATACTGCTTTAAAAGAAGTAGTAGTAATTGGATATGGTACCAGAAAGAAAATTGACAATACGTCTGCCATTACTTCATTAAAAGCAGAAGATGTTACAAGAACAAAGGTATTAAATGCTTCTCAGGCTATTCAGGGGAAAGCAGCAGGGGTTCAGGTAACTTCTTCAGATGCACCAGGGAGTACACCTTCTGTAGTCATTAGAGGTTTGGGTACTGCATTAGGAGGCAGAAATCCTTTATATATTGTTGATGGTATGCCAACAGAAAATATCAATAATATCAATACAAATGATATTACTTCTTATGAAATCCTAAAAGATGCTTCGTCCCTTGCTATTTATGGCACAAGAGCAGCAAATGGGGTTATCATTATTACTACTAAAAAAGGTAAAGGAGATAAAGTTTCTGTAGAAATTGAAAGTTTTGGCGGTATCAGAACACCCCTTAAGAAAGTAAAGATGGCAGATTCTAATCAATATGCAAGCTATTCTAACGCCTCTTTAGGCACAAACAGATTCTCTACCAATCAGCCTGTTAATACAGATTGGTTTGATGAAATTACAAGAACGGGTACTTATACTCAAAATAATATTTCTATTTCCGGAGGTTCAGAAAGTGTTAAATACTTTTTCAGCGCAGGTAACTATCAGGAAAAGGCGATTCTTAACGGCTTAGATTACAGCCGTACAAATTTTAGAAATAATAATGAATTTAAACTTTCTAAAAAAATCACTTTAAATCAGAACTTTAGCTTTACATCGGCTAATTCTACACCAAAACCATTAAGCGCATTTACAAATGCTTACAAACAGTCATCAATTGTGCCGGTGCGTTTTGCGAATGGTCAATATGGTGCTCCTTTTGCAGATGCAAGCGGAGTGGCAAGCTCAACAGGTACTTCATTTAATAATGTTGGAAATCCTGTATCACAATTAGATTTTTATAATGAAGAACAAAGAAGTATTACCCTTCAGGGTGGTTTGAAACTGGATTATGAAATCTTAAAAGGCTTAAAGTTTACTTCACAATTTAATGGGGAATACTATACCTGGAAAAATTATAATTTCGAGGATACTAAAAATGTTTGGTTAGCGGCTAATCCAACCCGTAAAGATGCTGATTATTCAAGTACTGATCCTATTAATTTATTAACGAGAGGCAGAGAACAGTATTTTAACTGGAACCTGTCTAACTATTTTACTTATAATAAAGTATTTGCTAATGTTCACGATGTAGAATTAACAGCAGGTATTGAAACTTCTGTAAAAGGTCCAAGAGAAAAATTAGTAATCACCAGAAAAAATGTGAGTCCTGATTCTAACTATTGGTCTTTATATAATGCGACAGATGCAGAAGGTGTTGATTACTCAGGTACTGTTACAAATTTACAGGATATTGTTTTCAATGAAAGTAAATTAGCATCTTATTTTGGACGTTTCCAATACAAATTAATGGACAGATACTTAGTAACCGGAACTATTAGACGTGACGGATCTTCAAATTTTGCAAAAGATTACCGTTGGGGAACTTTCCCATCTGTAGGTCTTGGATGGATTATGACTAAAGAAAGTTTTCTGACAGATGTTAAAGGAGTTGACTTAATCAAATTAAGAGGTAGCTGGGGTAAATTGGGTAACCAAAATGTACCATTAAACAGTCAAAGTTATAATTCGGGTTTAAACAGTTATTTAGGAGGTTCAATTTTATATGAAGGATCAAGTATAACTTCTCAAATTGACCCGTCTTTAACATGGGAAATTACTGAAGAGGCTTCTGCAGGTGTAGATTTCGAACTTTTAGGCAACAGATTAAAAGGATCTTTCGATGTTTATGACAAAAATACAGATAATGTAATTTTATATGTAAAACCTTATCCAACTTCTGGAATTACAACGGCTTCTCCTTCTCATGTTGGTGAAGTTTCAAACAAAGGTTTTGAAATTGCTTTACGTTGGGATGATAAAATTAATGACAATTTAAGCTATTGGGTTGGTGGTAACTTCTCACACAACAAAAATGAGCTTACAAGCTTAAAAGATGTTTCATTATCTCAGGTTATTGGAGGTAATTTAGGAAATGGTCAGGACACCAAATTATTATACAACAACTCAATTGGTCAGCCATTAGGTAGTTTTTATCTTTATGAATATGCAGGTGTAGACCCGGCAAATGGAAACATGCTTTATTACGATTTTACTGGTGCTAAAGTAACTCAGGATGCTTTATCTGCAACAACTGATAAAAAATACGCTGGTTCAATTTTACCAAAAGCAAATTACGGAGTTTCTTTAGGGCTTGTTTACAAAAACATTGATTTTTCAGTTGACGGATATGGGACTGGCGGAGCAAAAGTGTACAATGGTAAAAAAGCACAGCGTTTTGGAGGTGAAAACATCGAAGCTTCTATGACAAATGATTATTGGACGGCAACAAATACAACATCTCAGAATCCAGCACCATTTAATATTGTTCCGGTTGCTTCAACTTATTATATGGAATCTGCAGATTTCTTCAGAATCAACAATATCACTGTAGGGTACAAACTTCCTCTTAAAGAAGATCAATTTATTAGTTCTTGCAGAATTTATTTTAATGCAATTAACCCGTTTATTACACAGAAGTATTCTGGTTTTTCTCCTGAGTTAAATGGAGATGGTAATCCTTATGGAACACAAGGTGTTGAACTGGACGCTTACCCAACATTAAGATCATTTGTAATTGGTGCTAATTTAAAATTTTAATATTATGAAAAAAATATATATATCAATCTTCTTGTTATCGGCATTAACTTTACAGGATGTGCAGATGATTACCTGGATGTTAAACAAACTGAGACTATTTCTACAGATGATATTGAGTTATTTAACAACGACAGCGGAGCAAAAACCTTTGTTACCTCAATTTACAGTAAGTTTTTAGATTGGGACATGAGTTCATTCGGATGGATTGGCTTGGCAAGTATTACATCTGATGATGCTGATAAAGGTTCCACTCCAAGTGATACAGGTACTGATAAAGATGTTTTGGACGCCTTAACTTATAATGCATCAAATCCATCTGCTGAAAGTACTTTTAATGCAAACTATGATGGAATCAATAGATGTAACCAGGCATTAGCGATTCTTCCTAAATTAGACAAAGCGGATCCTGCATTAAGAGAAAGGTTAATGGCTGAGGCAAAATTTAAGAGCTTTCATGTACTTTACTTTAGTAAAATGTTACGGAGGAGTGCCAATTGTAGATCACGTTTCCAGTATTCCATTATCAGCAGAAGATAAAGCAATGCAGTTAACTCGTAAAACAGCTGCTGAAGTGTATGCTTTTATTGAAAAAGATTTAACTGAGGCTGTAGTGGTTTTACCAAATAAATCTGAATATGCTGATTCTGAAAAAGCCAGAGCTTCAAAAGGAGCAGCTTATGCTTTATTGGCAAAAGTAAGTCTGTATCAGAAAAAATGGCAAGACGTCGTAGATAACTGTAATCTGGTTACAGGATATAGCATATCTCCTGATTATGCTAAAATGTTCAGACTTGAAGGAGAAAATGATGGGGAATCTATTTTTGAAATAAACGGTAATGGGGCAGTACCAACTCGTGGAATTCAAGGATATTCTAATACTCAAGGTGTTCGTGATGCATGGGGATGGGGATT
>NZ_MUFW01000007.1:0-82500 GCF_002017935.1 Flavobacterium sp. LM4
CCAGCTTATTCTGAAACAAAGGCATATGGATGGGAAGAATGTATGGGATCTTCTAATTTAAATAAGGATAAATATAATCATTTTTTAAATTTAGTAAATTAACAAAGTGTATGGAAATGAGAATAATCACTTTAATATTTTTTTCTTTGATGATGAATTCTTGTATTTCAAAAAAAGAAGTAAGTAATGATATAGAGTTAAAAATACAGAATGAAATTGTTAGAAATAATGGAATGCTTACCATGTTGATAATCAACAATACTCAGTGTAACTATTATTTACCAATTTTAAATTCTCCCGAAGTGAAAAATGGAAATTTATGTTGTCCGCCAAAGAGAATAGTTTTTTTTCCTTTATATGTGTACATATAATGCAGAAGAAGCACCAATAAATTGGTATACACCTAATTGTTTTAATGAACATTTATTAGATGAAGAATCGAATAAACTCAATGCTTTATGGAACAGAAGAAGAAAAATATTGGAATTACAGACTTAATCTTGATACCAGCCGGAGAAACAATAACGATTGAAATCCCTGTTTAAATTACATCTAGATATTTCGAAATATTGCTTTTGGGAGATAGAAAATTATAAAGAAGAGGATAAGTTGTTGATATCTTTTAGATATCCTGATAAAAGCTTACATACTATATCTGACTTTATAACTTTAAATACAATTAAGCTTTGAAACAAAAAGGCTACAGACTTTATGATAAAAGTATGGAATCTAATAAAGTAATTTTAATTAAGTGAAAATTTTTATATAAACTCGGAAATAGGAGGATATAGTTGGGAAATGTGAATGAGGCTGGCGTAAGCAGAATTAAGTAACGGCTAGCGCGATGCCTCAGTCTCGTGCCTACAAAGAAATCTGGTCAAGTTACAAAAAAAAAAAGGTGTTGCGATCAACCCTGCACACAAATAGTACAGGAGCATGGCTTATGATGCTCGACCGTGGTTATACCTGATTGCGCAAATATGTAGACAACGATAGGCGGAAATTTTTTCCGTGCCCGCAAAGAGAGTCTACAAAGAGTAGAAAAAAATACATCGTCCTGCTCCGCAAAGTATCACGACTTTGCGGATTTTTAAAAGTTCTTGAAAGCCATAAAATATGATAAAAGTCTCCCAACTTTTCCATGAATGTCTTGATCATTGTATGCGTTTCAAGGGTTATCGGTGAGTACAACTGCCAAAAAACGTTGTAGCGGTATATGTAGGAACGGGTACGAAGTCGCGAGACTTCCCTGGAGTGGAGGTATGAGTTCTGAAACAGTAGGGAATGTTACAAAAGAAACAATGCATTACGGATTAAGTGGAGAATTACGTATGACTAATGGATTTGGGACTATTGCTTTTGGTTACAATAAGTGGCGGTGGTGGTGCAATCCTAACAAAAGGAAATTTCTGGCAAGGTGCAATAAGTGGTTTTTTTTGTTAGTGCTTTAAATCATGTAGCACATGGCGGGGAAAATTCAGAAAACTTATTATATTCCAGAAGATATGCCAAAGATGAAAATGGTAATGTCATAAGTGAAAGTTTAAATTACTTCCCCAGCTACCGCACGAATCCTTTCGTGTGGCGGTCTTGTTAAGTTCGATTGAACCCACTGGCACTCGTTTGTCGACAACTCTGGCGCTTGCTTATAGCGAGTGCCTACTTAATTAAAAGATAAATCGTAGCGTTTGTAACGCGGTTAAAACAACAAACCCGCTCCGCAAAGTCGTGAGACTTTGCGGATTTTTAAAAGTTCTTGAAAGCCATAAAATATGATAAAAGTCTCCCAACTTTTCCATGAATGTCTTGATCATTGTATGCGTTTCAAGGGTTATCGGTGAGTACAACTGCCAAAAAACGTTGTAGCGGTATATGTAGGAACGGGTACGAAGTCGGGAGACTTCGCTCAGCAGGATTAATGCTAGATCAGGTAATTCCTCATTATGAAGCCGCTGGTTATACCGTTAATCAGTATGTAGGACCTATGAATAATGAAAGTGTAATGCCTTGGATTGCAAACGAAATGGGAAATGGTAGGATAGTCCAATTTAATTTAGGATATTAAATGGTCATAATGTTTCTGTTAGTAGGGCTGCATATATGCTTGATTTTAGTCATAATTTAATACAATTAAACAACTATAGACCATTGCAAGGAATTAGTGGGAAAATTGTAAAACAAATATTTAGTGTATGGCATCCATAAAAACAAAAATTATTTTATTCTTTTTTACGATTTGTACTTTCGCTCAAACAAATAAAAAGCAAGATTTGTTTGATACAATAGTTTTTCGTTATGATAGAAGTTTTTATAATAAAATTGCTGAAGATAGTGTTAAAGTATTATATAATAAGCAGATTATTAAATATAACGAAGCAGATATTTTTCCTTATGTTAAAGAAACAGCAATATCACTAAATTACAAGTTAGAAGATTTGTATTATTATTCAATACCAATATTTAGATTATTTGAAGATGCCTCTGAAGAGTTTAATTGTGAAAGTAACATAGAGAATTATATTGCATTTGAAGAGTATAATAAATTTCAATTAACTTTAATAAGGTTTAAAAATGAGATATTATGTGAAATTCCTATTCCAAACCCTATATTTGAAAGGCAAAGAATTAGGAATCCTGGACTCGGAAATACAGTAGATTCATATACATATAATCGAGAATATATTCAAAAATTTAGTGCTTATCCAGAAAATTATACAAGCTATTATAATAAAATTATTTACAATAAGGATAATAATTTCTTTTTTGAAATATCTGGATTATATCAGGTGCTTTTTGAAATAGAAACTAAAACAGGTTTACTCTATGCTAATTATTATGGAGATACATTTGATGTAGGGTTAAATAATAGAATGTTAGCCAATGAGTTTATTAGAAAAAATATTGGAATAACAAAAATTAAAATTTTAGCAAGCGGTAATTATGATGAAATAGACAAAGAAAATTTAAATCTTCCAATTCCTTGTTTAGAATATCATTCTAATAATAAAAAAGTATTTTTAAGGGTTAAGCGATAAATATCCCCGCTCAGCAAAGTCTCATGACTTTTGCAGGTTTTTAAAAGTTCTTGAAAGCCATAAAATAACGTGAGTTCGACATAAAAAAGGAAGGATATATTTGAAAAATAGAGATGGTTTATGTATATTAAATCCTGACAAACAATTAATTACATTTAAAACCACCTCTATGTTAGATGCGAATAAAATTACTGAAATTTACTTTCTTATAGACGAATTCTGTAAAGAATTTGATAAAACTATAGCTGCTCATAGCTTAAAAGAAAAAGAGGCTCCAAAGAAAAGAAACCGAAAATTTATTATGTCAGATAGTGAAGTTATAACCATTTTAGTGCTATTTCACACTATGGGTTTCAAAAACTTAAAACATTTTTACTTGTTTTATATAGGAAAACATTTGAATAACGAATTTCCAAACCTTGTGTCTTACAATAGATTTGTGGAACTTCAAAAAAGAACCGCTGTACCAATGGCCCTATTTTTGAAAACCTGCTGTTTAGGTCAATGCACAGGAATTTCTATAATTGACTCTACCCCTTTGAGAGCATGCCATATTAGACGGGAAAAACAGCATAAAACATTCAAAGATTTAGCTACAAAAGGGCATACTTCAACGGGATGGTTCTTTGGGTTTAAATTACACTTAATTATAAATGATAAGGGAGAAATTCTTGATTTTATCTTTACTCAAGCCAATGTTGATGATAGAGAACCTTTAAAAAGCAATAACTTTCACAAAAGAATTTTTGGAAAACTTTTTGGTGACAAAGGATATATTGGAAAAGATTTGTTTGAACAGCTTTTTATAGATGGTGTGCATTTGATTACTAAAATCAAAAAGAACATGAAAAATAGTATGATGCTTTTACAAGATAAAATTATGCTAAGAAAGCGCTCATTAATTGAAACTGTTTATGATCAATTGAAAAATATTTGTCAAATAGAACATACAAGACACAGAAGTTTTGATAACTTTATAACTAATTTATTATCAGCACTAATAGCCTATTCTTTCTTCCCTAAAAAGCCTTCTATAAATATTGATTTTGAAAACAACAGGCTTGTAGCTTAATTATTGTTTACATCGAACTCACGTTAAAATAGGAAAAAAGTCTCCCGACTTTTTCCGTGAATGTCTTGATAATTGTATGCGTTTCAAGGGGTATCGGTGAGTATGCAACTGCCAAAAAACATTTTAGTGGCATATAGGAACGGGTACTCTGTAAAGTATATAAAAGTAAACCCTCGCAAATTGCGAGGGTTTACTTTTATATTAAACTTATTTTAGTATACTTTATAAAATGGTTAACTGTTGTAAGTAGACACCAAGCACTTGACAAACATGAACAACGTTAGTAAAGAATACTTCGAAAAACAAGGGATTATTTATTGATTAGCTTTTCAAGCCTTGCCATCATTTCATCTTTCTCTTTCAGCATACGCTCATATAGTGCGATCTTTTCTTCATGAAGTGAAATCAATTTGTCGATTGGATTATTATTGAAAGTTGGGCTGTAATTTATTAAGCCTTGAGTGTCATGAAATGTATTAGAAATAATATTTATTGCCTGCTCCTCATCAAAATTTTGAAATGCCTCAACAGGGATTCTTAACGAATTTGATATTTGTTTAAGCAGACTGTCTTCAATAACATCTTTCTGCTCCAGGATAGAAATTTTCTTCTGGTTCCAGTCATCTCCCAGATCATAAGCCAGTGCTTCCTGTTTGATGCCTAGCATTTCTCTAAAACGTTTTACGTTTCTTCCCTGATGTATTTTCTGTTCCATAACGAGTATCGATTTTCTAATGGCCCAAAGATAAAGCCTTTTAGTTTCAAAGATAAAAAAATGTCAGGTAAAACATGTTTTTTATCAGATATTATAGATCATAATTTTAAAATTAGAACTTTGCCGGTAAATAGTAAAACACACTTTTATGACAAGACAGCTTTATGGATAAAGCATAGATAGTGCATGAAAACTACATTTTCTTTTTTAGCAGATTAACTTTTTTATAATTCTGATACTAAGAAGATTTATCAGGTAGTGGCAGGAAAAAATAAGATGCCAATAATAATTAGCTTTAATTAAATATAAAAAATAAAAAGAATAGTATAAGTTAATTTGTAGGCATATACATTATGAATTTACTTAAATTTAGGTATTTTTGAAAAAAAATACGTAAATATGATTCCATTATATTTTGATCCGGGAACTGGCGCTTTGATTGTTCAGTTTTTAGCGGCTGCTGTAGCAGGAGTATTATTGTTTTACAGAACAGTTGTACATAAAATAAAATCTGTTTTTGGAATCAAAAACAAAGCAGAAGATGATTTAATGGATGATACCGATACTAAGGAAGATCAGCAATAAATGGAAAACACAAGAACGACTTCTTCATTTAGGGATCCGTCCGGATATGTTTTTGTAGAAGACGGAAACATTAAAAGAGTAATAAAACCGCTTTATTTCAGTCAATACAAATCTTTAACAGAAAGTGGTTTCTATGATACTCTTTTTGAAAAAAAATATTTAATTCCGCACAAAACAGTTCAGGAAAACCAAGATCAGATCATTATAGAAGCACAAAAAATTTCCTTTGTAACTTATCCTTACGAATGGAGTTTTTTACAATATAAACATGCGGCTTTGCTGACTTTGAAAATCCAAAAGCTGTCTCTGCAAAATAATTTTACGTTAAAAGATGCTTCAGCGTTTAACATCACTTTTCATGAAGGGAAACCTGTTTTTATAGACACCCTGTCTTTTGATTTTTATAAAGAAAACAATCCCTGGCTGGCTTACAAACAGTTTATAATGCACTTTTTAGGTCCTTTAGTCCTGGCAAAATATTTTGGGCAGGAGCATTTAAAAATGCTGTCTCAAAACCTTGACGGTCTTTCGTTACAAAAACTGTCACTGTTACTGCCTGTCAAAAGCTATTTTAGTCCTACATTATTGATGAATATTCACTTGTTAGCCAAATATGACAAGAAATACGAATCTGACAAGAAAACAGTTAACAATGATCTATCTAAAGCTTCTCAAATTAAACTAATTGACGGTTTGTATGATTACATTCTAAATTTATCGGTTAACGAAAAAACAGAATGGGATCATTATTACAATCAGATTAATTATAATGATATTGCGTATCAATTTAAGAAAGAGTTTGTTAAGGATTGGTTTTTATCCATAAAAGGAAAATCTTTAATTGATATTGGAGGCAATGATGGTACCTTTTCGCGCGAGTTAAAAGAGCAGGCAGAGTTATTAATTGTAGCAGACGTTGACGCTAATGCAGTAGAACAAAATTACAGGCAGGTACTAAAAAATAAAGAAAAAAACATATTACCGCTCGTTGCAGATGTATTAAATCCGGCTGCAAATTATGGTTTCAATAACGAAGAGCGTTTTTCTTTTGTTGATAGAGTGAAAGCGCAAAATCTTGATGCTTGCCTCGCTTTGGCCGTAATTCATCATATTACTTTATCCGGAAATATTCCATTTTCATTTTCGGCTCAGTTTTTCTCAAAAATGGCTTCGAACCTTTTGATTGAATTCCCTACAAGAACAGATTCGTGGGTTCAGTTTTTATTGGACAGTAAAAGAGAATTCGCAGGTCATTTTGACTTTTACAACGAAGAAAATTTCGAAAAAGAATATACTGTTTATTTTGAAATCATAAAGAAAGAGAAAATTGCGTCTTCTGAAAGAATTTTATATAGTTTGAAACGTCTTAATCCATAAAAATGAATTCTGGTATCAAAACACAATTTGACAATTTTATCAAAGGAGAAAAGGATTATCCTTTGCTGGCGGGGTTTGTTTCCGGTTTTTATCCAATGTTTTTTTATTATTCCAATAATTACGAATCTATAAATTCATATCAACATTTTCTTTTTTTTAGCTTTTTGTTTTTGCTGGTTCCAACTGTTACTACTTATGTTTTTTATAAAGTATTTAATAGCTTTGAAAAATGGAAACCTTATAAAAAACATGTGTTGTTTATTTTGATGATTGAAATAATGTGTGTTTTTTTATCGCAAGTTTATTATTTAACAATAAAGAAAAAAGTATTATTTGCATTGCTTATAATTTTATGCCTTTTATCGTTAAAAGGTTATAAGCACTATAAAAAAGTACTATTATTTATTGTTTTTTTATCAGTAATACCATTTTTTAAGTGTGGGTATATCATAATTTATAAAAATCTGACTAATACTACAAGTTGGATGAACCAAGCTGATGCTATTGAAAGCATTAAATTTAAAAAGAAGCCAAATATTTATTTCATTGAACCTGATGGCTATAGCGGAGAAGAAGTAATGTCATTACCGCCATATAATTATAAAAATGTGTTGTATGATTGGTTAAAGGAAAAATCATTTGTAGTTTACACAAATACCAGGAGTAATTATCCTATTACCTTAGTCTCAAATGCATCGATGTTCAGTATGAAACATCATTATTTTGGAAATAATTTATTTGGTGAATATGAAGTTGAAAATTCGAGGAATATAATTGTTGGAAATAATCCTGTAATTTCTATATTGAAAAATAATAATTATAAAACTTTTTTTATTACCGAAGTTAGTTATTTTCAACAAAACTGGACAAAACAAAATTATGACTTTTATAATATCAGTAACTCAGAAATTCCTTTTTTTGATAATGGATTTATTATTCATAAAGATGTCTCTTCTGATTTTAAAAAATGTTTAAGAATCAATGAGAATAACAAACAACCTAAATTTTATTTTATTCAAAAACTGACTCCGGGACATATACATTTTGATGGAACTGGAAAAAAAGCTGAACGTAATTTATACCTGAAGCATATTGAACAGGCTAATATCTGGATAAAAGAAATGGTTGATTTGATAAATAAGAAGGATCCTCATGCTATAATTTTGATTGCCTCTGATCATGGAGGATTTGTTGGTCTTGTAAGTGATCCCCAAATGTTTGTTGAAAAAGATAAATCATTGATTAAATCAATTTACAGTAACTTAATTGCTATAAAATGGAATGATGAGATGCATAATCAATATGATGAAAAACTGAAAACGAATGTTAATATATTCAGGATATTATTTTCTTATTTAAGTGAAGATAAATCATTATTAGATAATCTGGAAAATGATGGGAGTTATAATATTAATCACGATAATTATTTTAGAAAACCAGTTGTGAAAGTTTTAGAATAAGTTATTCTTTAAAAAGTTGTAGCATTTCTGAATCACCTTTTCCAGAGCCATAAACATAAATTTTTATCAAATTTTTCCAAATCAAGAGTTTCATTTATTCGGTTTACTTTTTCTTTGCCGTAACAATTTTCAGTAGCTAATTTTCCGGTAATCTTATTGTCCGCAATTTCCCAATTACTGCCAATTACTTTTACCCCGAATTTCTGACTCCAGGGTTCTATCCATTCTGGAATAGAGGCAGTTACTATGAATACTTGATGTTTTGCATTTATATGCATTAGAAATTTTTCATATATTTCAGGATTTAAATTTCTTTCAATTTCCTGAACAGCAAAATCAGTTGCCATTTTTTTAAAACAGTCATACTCTATTGATTTAAAAAAAAATGTAATGTATTTCTGTTTAACATTTTTATTAGACAATATTCCTGATTTCATTAAAATTAAATAGGGAGAGAGGTATAACAGTCCTAAATAAAAACGTAAATTTCCTTGTGAAAATTTCGTAAATTCAACCAAACTATCTTTTATATAAAGTGTTTTGTCAAAATCAAAAAGAGCCAAAGTAGTATCTGCTTTCAATGGTTAAAATATAATAAGTAACCCATTAATAATGACCAGGATAAGATTGTGAATTGTATAAAAGTGTCATTTAGTACAATTTTAGTTGGTGAATAAGTACTTTGATCCACTAAGCTTAATTTCAAATATCTGAAGATACCATTCATGACCAAAATTATAGAAACATATAATAATTTTGACTTATAATGAATTTGGTTCTCGGGAGCAATACAATAGAAAATATAACAAACAATGAGTACAGATGCTAAAATACCGAGCGTTATATCAATAAAAATAAGATTATATCCTTCTATATTTTTGCGGACTTGTTGGCCGTTTTGTGCTAAAACAACATCTGTTCTTCTTTTCGCAATAGCTAAGAAAAGTGCTAACAGATAGGTGATCAATAAAATCCAGACAGAAGGAATTACATTTGAAACAGCTGCTCCAGCAAACAAACGCAATACAAATCCCAAAGCAATTATGTTTATATCTAAAATGGCAATATGTTTAAACCATTTAGAATATAAAATATTCATGATTATATAAAACAAAATTACTTTGAATAATTCCAAACTTATCAAGTAGGAACTTCCCAAGGATATGAACATTAAAATAAACATTAATAAGAAAGCTTTTTTTGTGGTAATCTTTCCGGAAGCTAATGGTCTTTTTGATTTCTCAGGATGTAATTTATCTTGTCTAACATCAAAATAATCATTGAGAATATAAATACTGCTTGCTGTTATACAAAAACACAAAAAAGTAAAAATTACAATTATTGTTTTTTCACGTTCTAAAAAAGCGCCAGAAAAAAAAAGTGGTGCAAAAACAAATAGATTTTTCACATACTGTTCAACTCGGATTAATTGCAGATAATTTTTCATTTTTTCTTTTCTGAATTGTAGACTATAAAATATTTTGTGTTTTCTATTTGATTAAAATTTTTGTAAATATAAACTCCTATGCTGCTAAAATCATTTAATTTGGGCCCTACACATTCTTCGTGATTTAAAAATGATTTTTCTAAAAAAATATAATTTTTTTTATTGGAAGCTAATTTTATAAATAAACCAAATTGTCTGTTAATTTCGGTATTAATAATCCAATCGCCAGGTAGTTTACTTTGATTGTTGAATAAATAATTGGCCAATGGTAAACTTGGGGCTACAATATAGTTTTGTCCATATTTTGAAATTAATAATTTTAATTCCATATGCTTTTCAAAGTTTTTCTTATTTGTTTTTATAAATTTCAATTTAGGAGAAACCGACTCTAAAGAATATTTAAGTTCAAAAATATTAGTTTCACGATAAGGTTTTATATTGTATGCAAATGCAGCAGTACATAAAGGCAAACAAATCCAAAAATAATATTTAGGCTGTATTAATAATTCATCTTTTATTAAGACTATAAAACTTAAAATTATACCTGTTGCAAATAAAATTGGAAAAGGATATCCCCAGCTAATAGAGGTTGACCAGGCTATTGCCAGTAAAATCAATATTGGGAAAACAAATGATATTGTTTTTTTTTTATAAAGAAGAACATACAATAATGCAATAATACAGGCTATAAAAGCTATTCTGCTGCCAATCTCTATTTTATGGATAAAAAAGGTTGATATTGAAATTATAAATAATGTAATTGAAATCCATTTTAAGTAAGAAAGCAATGATTGGACTTTTAGTTTAAAAAAGTATTTATATCCAAAAATAAAAACAGTGGAAAGGATAAGCAGAATCAAAAATAAAGTAATTGGAATATAAATGTAATTATGAATTCCTGTGTAAAAAAGTTGATGTAGTGTCGTTTCTCCGGTTGTTTGTTTGATGAAATTATCAAGTGATAAATAATGGTAAACCAGCACAAAGAAAATAATTAAGATAATTACAATCTGAGTGAAAAATAAAAGAGTTTTTTTGTAATCATATTTTACCAATATCCAAGTTAAAAAAAATAGTGGTACTAAATAAAAAGATTGTTTTGATAACGCTGATAAAACGCAAAAAAAAGCAATTGCAAAAAAATAACTGAAACTTTGTTTGGCGTTAATGGAAAATAACCAAAAAGCAACTGAAAAAAATAAAAGGCCATCAGTCGTCGGCCATGGGCAGGAAATGAAATTATGTATTGAAACAATATAGCAAAAAGACATTACTGCCCATTTGTCAATGCTATATTTTTTTAGATCATAAATATTATTAAAGCCAGATACGGTAAAAAAAACTTGGAGTGCAAAAAATATGTAGCTAAGAATTCTGAACATGAAAAACTGGCCTGTTTCGGGTAATATTTTCATAAACAAAGCATGAAAATAGATTACAACTGGGGGGAATTTATAAATAAAATCAGAATATGCATCTTGGCCATTTATTATTCTCCATGAAAAACTAGACATATAGCCCGAATCGAAATTTTCAAAACCAAATTGACTTAAAATCAAACTGTAGAAAAGAATAATTATTCCAAAAAGAATCTTGTATTTATTTATTTTCATTATGATAAGCCGAGTTTCAAATATTTCATTACAAATATAAACTTTTGTGACAATCCAAACAATCAGGCTTTTTAAGTATTGTTTTATATACCTAATTTATTTTAAAGTTTCATATTGAATTTGAAAATCGTAGGATGTAATTGACCTTAAAGAAATTTAGACAATATATTTTTTAAATTTTTTTCTCCATGCTAAAATAATTCTAAGTTTAAAATTTTTCAAAACTAACCAATAATTTTTATTTTCGAGGCAATTGATAATGCTGTTGTGTACTCTTTTTTGAATAGCAAGGTCTTCTTGTATGCTTTGATTTAATTGGATACCTTTTTTTAAAATTAAGTAAGTAGAATAATCTATTTTTTTAGTTTGTGGATCATTTTTTTTATAGAAGTTAGTTGCTAAAGAATTAGAGACAATTCGTTTCTGCATGATCACTTCATCTATAAAATCAAAATCATAAATTCGAGAAGCTCGCATCCAGAAATCTAAATCTTCATAGGCTAGGGATTCATCATATCCTTCTAGATGGTCTATGACGCTTTTTTTTATCATTGCAGAGACAGAACAAATACTATAAAAATCGGAAAGTACATTTTGGTAAATATCACCTGTAATTCTTTTTTCGATGACTTTTTTTTGAGCGTTAACAGGAAAGTAGAAGGAATTAAATAGACCTTTTTCTGAAATTAGTTCAGCATTTCCATAAACAACACCAAGATTTTTAAAAGTACTATTTTTAAAAGCATTGATTTGTGTCATTACACAATTAGGTAATAAAATATCATCGGTAGCTAAATCAATTATGTATTCTCCTTTAGCTTCTTGCAATGCTTTGTTAAAGGATTTGGTGTTTCCTAAGTTGGTTTCATTAGTAATGAATTTTATTTTAGGATGATTTTGAATCCAATTTTCAATTACTACTTTTGAATTATCCGTACTAAAATCATCAACTATAATAAGTTGGATAGGTAAGTAGGACTGATTTATAACAGAGTCTAAACTCTCAGTTACGTAAGCTTCGTGATTATAACATAAACAGATAACAGTTACAAGTGGATTGTTTGACATTAATTTTTATAAATGTTTATATTTGAGACAAAAATAATAAATAGAAGGACAATGCCTGAGAAAAAATATAAAATTGCATTGGTAGGATTTAGTTTAAGCAAAGGTGGAGGTGAAAAAGTAATGGCTAATTTGTCTATTTTTTTAGAAAAAAAAGGAATCGAGGTTCATATTATTACTGTATTGGATGGAGTAGTATTCCCGTATTCAGGAAAACATTTTAATATGGGCTTGCTTAAAAACGAAAGTAATAATTTTGCAAATAAATTAAAAAGGCTGATTCATTTACGAAGATATTTGAAAGCAAATAATTTTGATTTTATTATAGATTTTCGTCCAAGAACCAAGGTAATTCAGGAATTTGTAATTTCCAGATTTATTTACAAAACTAAAACAATTTTAACGATTCATAGTTTTTTGATTGACTATTATATGCCCAAAAGTGTTTGGCTGACACAACTAATATATAAGAAAAATTATGCAACTATAGCAATTGTTCCTGAAATTAAAGAGCTTGTAGAATATAAATATAATTTACAAAATATAACTTCAATTTACAATTCTGTAAACCTGGATGAAATAAATAAAAAAGGCAATATAAACATCCAAACAGACTATGATTATATAATAGCAATTGGTCAATATGCTGATAACATAAAACAGTTTGATAAATTAATTTTAAGTTATGCTGATTCAATTTTACATCAAAAAGACATACATTTAGTGATTATTGGTAGCGGTAACAAAGATGTTTTAACAAAAGTCATTAGAGATAATAATATCCAAAATTTTGTTCATTTGTTAGGATTTAAAAATAATCCTTTTAAATATTTAAGAAAGGCTAAATTCTTAGTGCTTAGCAGTAAGAATGAAGGTTTTCCCAATGTGCTATTAGAATCTTTAGCCAGTAATACACCAGTTATTTCTTTTGATTGTTCTTGTGGTCCGAGCATAATTATTGAACACAAAAAAAATGGGCTCTTAGTTGAAAATCAAAATCTTGAAAAATTAACAGAAGCCATGAATTTGTTCGTAGAAGATAAAGAATTATACAGCTATTGTAAAAAGAATGCTTTCGACAGTATTCAGCAATTTTCTTTAGACAATATTGGAAAACAATGGTTAGATTTGATGAAAATAGATATTTATAATAAAACGAATACCCAATAATGAAAATAGAAATTATAGATATTCCAAAAATAGAAAACCGATTGGGTAATATAGCTGTCGTTGAAAATGAAGTTATTCCGTTTGATATAAAAAGAGTTTATTATCTGTATGATATTCCAAGTTCATCCATACGCGGAGGTCATTCGCATAAAAAACTGCAACAAGTACTTATTGCTATTTCCGGAAGCTTTGATGTGGTACTTAAAGATGGAAATGATATAAAAACGGTTACTTTAAATAAACCGGATAAAGGACTTCTCATAAAAGATAATATATGGAGAGAGTTAGAAAATTTTTCTTCGGGTGCAGTATGTTTGGTTTTAGCATCTGCGGTTTATGAAGAAGATGATTATATAAGGGATTTTGATGAATTCCGAATGTCTAAAAAATGAAAATTCTATATATAACACCAGATATCAAAAACTCTGGTGGAATTGCGAGGGTTGTAGCTTTAAAAGCGAATTATTTAGTTTCAGTTTTGAATTATAAGGTTGATATTCTAACTGTAAATGACTGTAATGGGGATTTTTTTTATCCATTTGACTCTAAAATACAATGGTTTACGATTGATAAAAGTAAAAATAAAGCCTTGTTTTTGTGGAGATATTTACAGTTAATCAAAAAAATAATTTATGATCAAAAACCCGATATCGTGATTGTTTGTGATGCTGTTTTGTGGATTTTTATACCTTGGCTAATAAAGTCTAAAACACCATTAGTTTTCGAAACACATGTTTCTGTTAATCTGAAAAAAATACAGAAAAAAGGATTCTTAAATAAGGTAAGATCTGAAATTATTTTATTCTTAAAAAGAATTACCTCCAGAAAATTTGACAAATTTATTGTACTAACAGAAAAAGGAGCTAAGGAATGGAAGATTAACAATTCTAAAGTAATTCCAAATCCGGTCAGTTTTATTTCTGAAAGTCAGGCAAGTCTAAAAAACAAAAAGGCAATAGCTGTTTGCAGACATAGTTATGAAAAGGGCTTAGACAGATTATTGTTGATCTGGAAAGAAGTACTGAAAAATTATCCAGACTGGATTCTTGATGTATATGGGCAGTGGGATGCGGATTTAAAGTATCAAAAAAATGCTGAGAAGATGAAAATTGCTAAAAAGATAAATTTCATTTCTCCTGTTGCAGATATTGAAGATTGCTACAATCAGTCCTCCGTTTTTTTAATGACTTCCCGTTCAGAAGCCTTTCCTATGGTTCTTTTAGAAGCCATGAATTGTGGTTTACCATCTGTAGCTTATGATTGTAGTTCTGGTCCTGGAGAAATTATCGAAAATAACCAAAACGGCTTTCTAATTGAAGATGATAATATTGGTTTATTTGTAGAAAAATTGGAGCTTTTAATGAAAGATAAAGACCTGCGTTTAGAACTTGGTAAAAACGCAAAAAAAACTACAGAACAATATGAAATTCGGTTGATAATGAATACCTGGATTGCTCTTTTTGAAGATTTAAAGAAAACATCATAATTTTTTTTCAAGCTTAGACATATATCCCAAACGATATAAATCAAAAATATATAATGATGGATTTTTGCCGGCCAGGTTTTTTAGAAAAAGGTATTTGGTCAATTTATGAAATAATACAAGAATAGGAATTAGATTTAATTTCTTAATCTTCGAAAATAATTTAGAAATCCGAACGTAATCTTTTGATATCAGCTTATTATCGATTAAGTATTTTAAAGCGGTTAAGGATTCATTTTCCTTTCTGATGGCAATTTCAAAATCATCCATTCCATAATGGTATACAGGGTTGCCAATATGTTCAATTGTAATGTTTTTTTGCATCAGGTTATACGAAAACAAAGTGTCTTCATGTCTAAGATTGGGTATTGTTTCATTAAACGAAACCTTTTCAAAAACAGATTTATTTATTAAAAAATTGAGTGTTAAGAAACTTAAATAAGGATTTTTTTTTCTTTTTTCGAAGGGTAATGCTTCTCTTCTCTTTCCATAGATCCAACGAAAAAGTTTGTTTCTTTCTGGTTTTTTTTCAGGATATAATAAACCTCCATTAACTGTTTTCTCTTCATTATTTATACATTGAATGTAAGCTGAGATAAAGTTTTTGTTTTTAGGAAATACATCTGCATCGAGAAAAAGTAACCATTGATAATTTCCTTTTTGAGCCAATAAATTCCGGATTTTACTTCTCCCAATATTAGAGTGTAACATTTCGTAGCGAGAATATTGTAAAGTATTTATTTTTTCATTTTCTAAAATACTTGTATTTGACCCGTCATCAATTACAATAATTTCAAAAGTAATCCCTAATTCCATACATTGTTTGTGTAATTCTAAAACCAGATTATAAACATTGTAATTATAGGTCGGAATAAGAATAGACAGCATTAATGAAAACTATTTAGTGATATATTTGTAACGCAATAAAACATTCAAAAATATGGAATTTATAAATAGAATTGAGCTTGCTGAAATTATTTATAAAAGAGTTAATGATGAAAAAGTTCATCTTTCAAAGCAGTTTGCAGAATCAAAAGAAGCGATAGGCTATTTTTTTCTGGATAATTTGCTTCCTGAAGAAATGGCAGCTGACTTGCATAAAGTTTTTCCTAAACAGGACCAAATGGTTCTGAAAAAGAGCATTAAGGAAGATAAATTTGTTGCGGTTCAAATGAATTTATATAATCCTGTTTTAGAAGAAATTATTTATGCTTTTCAGGATAGAAGAATTGTAGAGCTAATAGGTGAAATTTGTCAAATTAAAGATCCAATTCCGGATGAATTTCTTTATGCAGGAGGGCTTTCTATGATGGGAAACAAACAATTCCTGAACCCGCATTTGGATAATTCACATGATAAAGACCGTGAACGCTGGCGTGTATTGAATTTACTATATTATGTAACTCCCAACTGGAAAGAAGAATATGGAGGTAATCTTGAATTGTGGCCTAATGGTTTGCAAAAAAATCAAATTACAATTCATAGTAAATTCAACAGATTGGCAGTAATGGTTACTCATAATAAATCGTTACATTCAGTTGCACCGGTTGTTTATGACGGATTTAGATGCTGCATTTCGAATTATTATTTTTCAAAAAACCCGGTTTTAGCAACGGATAAATTTCACGTAACTTCTTTTAGAGCAAGACCTGAACACAAGTTTACCGATATACTTTTGAAAATGGATACTTTTTTAAGAATGAATATTAGGAAAATATTCAAAAAAGGTATTAAAGAAAATCCACATGTTTACAAGAAATAATTTAAACAGATCGTTGTACAACTTCAAAAATTCGCTCATCCTCACATTTCAGTGTTTTAGATGGGAATTTCATCAGTAATGCATAATCGTGGGTAGCCATGATAATGGTTTTTCCGTTGGAGTTGATTTTTTTCAATACTTCTAAAACTTCAGAACTTGTTTGAGGATCAAGGTTTCCTGTTGGTTCATCGGCAAGGATAAATTCAGGATCGTTTAACAAAGCTCTTGCAATGGCAACTCTTTGTTGTTCACCTCCGGAAAGCTGATGTGGCATTTTGTTCAGGAAATCTTTCATGCCAACCTTATCCAGAACTTCGTCGATTTTATGCTGCATAGCTTCTTTTTCTACCCAGCCTGTTGCTTTAAGTACAAATAGCATGTTGTCTTTTACAGTTCTGTCCGGAAGTAATTTGAAATCCTGAAACACGATTCCTATTTTACGTCTCAAATACGGAATCTCACTTTCCTTTAAAGCAGACAAATCAAATTCAACAATATGTCCTTCACCTTCAGAAAGGGGTAAATCACCATACAAAGTTTTCATGAAACTACTTTTCCCGGAACCGGTTTTTCCAATTATGTAGATAAATTCTCCATGTTCAACTTCTAAATTGATATGTGATAAAATTTTTCTTCCTTCCTGAAATATAGTGACATCTTTAAGAGATAGTACGGTTTGTGACATAATAATTGATTTGAATGTAAAAGTAATAAGTTAAGGATTGGATTCAAAATAAATTTTAATCATTTCTTAGAAAATGTAAGGTAAGATAACTTATTGGAATTTTTGGGCATTCCCCGCAGAAAAAGCGGGTCAGGCTGTCCGCTATATCTTTTTCCGGCTAAAGGAGCCGCAAAAAGGATGCCGCTTCCATCCTTAATGCGATCTCCGGTAATCATCGTATTTTGTTTTTCAAAGATCGGATTGTAATAAATAACCTTAAGGGAATCATACAGTTTCTGTTTTTAAAGAATTTTGAGAACCAATATTTTAAGTCTTAAGAAGCTGTTAAATCACATCAGTTAGAATTTTTGTTGATAATAAAAGCGCAAAACGTTTCGTTATAAACGGTATAAAATGATACATTTGAATACTAAACATAATAAAAATGCGTAAACTTTCCTGGTTCTTTTTAATACCATTAGTCCTTTTTTCGGCTATGGTTTCGGCACAAAAATCAGCTATATATACCTACGACTTAAAGGATTTTGATAAAGCACTGACTTTATATAATGACAAACAATATGCCTCGGCTCAACATATTTTTGAATATGTAAAAAATCAGGCCACGACAGAAGAAATTAAATCAGATTGTGCTTATTATATTGCCAATTGTGCCATAAGAACCAATCAGTCAAATGCTGACGAATTAATGGAAAAATTTGTTGAAGATTATCCAACAAGTACCAAACAAAATAAGGCTTATATTGAGGTTGCTCATTATTTCTTCGAACAGGCAGATTATCCACAAGCATTACAATGGTTTGACAAGGTTGACGAAAGTTACATGAGTAAATCTGATTTGGATAAGTTTAATTTCCAAAAAGGGTATAGTTATTTCAATGCCAAAAAGAAAAAAGAAGCCACAACGTATTTTAACAAAGTAGTAAATTCAGAAGAGTTTGGTTCGCAAGCCAAATATTATTTAGGTTTTATGGCTTATGAAGGCGATGATTACAAAGAAGCTACCAAGTATTTTGACGAGGTTTCCGGCGAAGAAAAATACAAGGAAAAGCTTTCGTATTTTCAGGCTGATATGAATTTTAAACTGGGGGATTTTCAAAAAGCAATTGAATTAGGACAAGCTGCAATGGCTAAATCAAATGCTGTTGAAAAATCAGAATTAAATAAAATTATCGGAGAAAGTTATTTCAATTTAAAACAATACGGCATAGCGACTCCGTTTTTAGAGCAATATGCAGGACGAAAAGGAAAATGGAATAATACCGATTTCTACCAATTAGGCTATGCTTATTACGAACAAAAAGACTATGAAAAGGCAATTTCCCAGTTCAATAAAATAATCGAAGGAAAAGATTTTGTTGCGCAGAATGCCTATTATCATTTGGGCTTGGCTTATCTTAACACAGGTAAAAAACAAGAAGCTTTGAATGCGTTTAAAAATGCTTCTGAAATGGATTTTAATGCCCAAATTCAGGAAGATGCTGCTTTAAATTATGCAAAATTAAGTTACGAAATTGGGAATGCGTATCAAACTGTTCCTGGTATTTTGCTTGATTTCTTAAAAAAATATCCAAACAATTCTAGCCGTTCTGAAGTAGAAAAACTATTGGTTGATTCTTATATTTCGACTAAAAATTACAAAGAAGCTTTGGTGTTACTGGAGAAAAACAGAACTCCGGAAAATAAATTGGCCTATCAAAAAGTGCTTTTTTACAGAGGTTTAGAATTATACAACGAATCTAATTATGCTGAGGCTTTAAAAATGCTCAATGGTGCTGTTAAAGAACAAAAGAACCCAGAATTTACTGCCCGTGCGACTTTCTGGAAAGCAGAATCTGAATACGTAACGGATGATTTTAGAAATGCATTATTGAGTTACAAACAATTCGCAGGTTTAGCTGCTGCAAAAACAACTGACGAATATAAAAATATCAATTATAACATTGGATACACGTATTTTAAACTGAAAGAATATGATCAGGCAGGAAATTCATTTCAGGCTCAAATTGATAATGCTCCGGGTGATAAAGTTCGTCTGAACGATTCATATTTGCGTTTGGGAGATTGCCGATTTGTAACTTCTAAATATGCCCAGGCAATGGAAGCATACGGAAAAGCAATCAGTGCAAAAGGTGTGGATGCCGATTATGCACAATTTCAAAAAGCGATTTCATATGGGTTCATGTCCAGAAACGACAAGAAAATTGATGAGCTCAATAATTTCCTTCAGATGTATAAAAAATCAGAATATCGTGATGATGTTTTGTTCGAATTAGCAAATACGTATGTAGCAGACAAAAAGAATGACCAGGCTATTAAAACCTACGATCAGCTTATTTCAGAATATAATAATGGTTTGTTTACTTCAAAATCAATTTTGAGACAAGGTTTGATTTATTACAATTCAGATCGCGACGAACAAGCTTTGACAAAATTCAAAAAAGTAGCTGCTGAGTTCCCAAAAACTCCTGAAGCTCTCGAAGCAGTTTCTACAGCCCGATTGATTTATGTCGATTCCGGAAAAGTAGATGAATATGCTACCTGGGTTCGAACGCTGGATTTTGTTTCGGTAACAGATGCAGAATTGGATAATGATACTTATGATGCTGCTTTCAAACAATACAGTCAAAGTAACAATAAACAGGCAATCATTGGTTTTACAGGGTATGTGAGTAAATTTCCATCAGGCTTACATTCTTTGGAAGCTAATTTTTATCTGGCACAATTACTTTATACAGAAGGTTCAGAAACGAAGTCGGTTGCAAACTATCAATATGTAACCGCGCAGCCAAGAAATGAATTTACTGAGCAGTCACTAAATAAACTGGCTCAGATTTTTCTGAAAGCAAAAGATTGTGATAAGGCAATTCCGGTTTTAGTTCGCTTAAGCGAAGAATCTGATTCGGCTCAGAATCAAAACTTTGCTCAGGCTAATTTGATGAAATGTTACTACGATAAAAAAGATTATAGTAACTCAGTTACATATGCCGATAAGGTACTGCAAAATTCTAAAGCAGATGCAAACGTAAAAGCTGATGCACAAATTATTGTAGCAAGAGCAGCAATGCAAACAGGTGACGAAGACAAAGCAAAAGCCGCTTACGCAAAATTGTCAGCAACATCAAAAGGAGAACTGGCAGCAGAGGCTTTGTATTATGATGCTTATTTTAAAACAAAAGAAGGCAAATTCGACGTATCGAATGCAGCAGTTCAAAAACTGGCAAAAAATTATTCAGCTTATAAATATTATGGTGCGAAGGGTTTAGTTTTAATGGCGAAAAATTTCTACGGTTTAAAAGACAGTTATCAGGCAACGTATATTTTGGATAACGTAATCAACAATTTTACAGATTATCCGGATGTTGTTGAAGAAGCAAAAAGAGAGTTAACCGCAATCAAATTGGAAGAGTCTAAAACCAATTCGTCTATCACCAAATAAGAGTCAAGAACAAAGAGAATAGAATATAGATAGAAGCAAAGATTGGAAGTCTATATTCTTTGTTCTTTACTCTTGATTCTAAAAAAGAAAAAAAATGAGTTTACCCTTTTATATAGTTGATGTTTTTACAGATAAAAAATATGCCGGGAATCAATTGGCTGTTTTTTTAGATGCCGGAAATTTAAGTTCAGAAGAAATGCAAAAGATTGCCCGCGAAATTAATTTTGCAGAAAGCACTTTTGTTACAAAGCTTGATAAAGAAAATAATAAAGCAGAAATTAAAATATTTACACCTGCTCATGAAATGCAGTTCGCGGGTCATCCAATAATTGGAACTTCGTGGGTTTTGATGAATAAAATATTTGAAAATTCGCCTGAAAATATAAAGTTAAATGTACCGATTGGGCCAATAGCTATTAACCAATCTCAGGATTTGATTTGGTTAAAAGCTGCGCAGCCGAAATTTTGGGATGTTTTTTCGAAAGAAGATTTTACATTGTTCAGTAATTTAAAAGTCAGCGATTTTGAGAATCAATTTCCAATTCAGGAAGTGACAACCGGAAGTGCTTTTATTATGGTTGGATTAAGCAGCAAAAGAGCCCTGGGAAATTTGGTTTTAGATAAAGACAAAACCGATAAATGGCTGAAAAACAATTGTAAAACAGCTCACCAAGGGTTGTATTTTTATTATTTGGAAGGTTCAGAACTATTTAGCAGAATGTTGTATATCGAACACAATCAGTTAGTTGAAGATGCGGCTACAGGAAGTGCAAGTACCTGTTTACAGGCTTATCTCTTAAAAAATCATAAACTAGAATTAGAATTAATCAATTATCAGGGAGATTATATCGGCCGTCCTTCTCAAATTCATTTTAAAGGGAAATTAACCGAAAATGATTTTGATATTAAAATAGGAGGAAAAGCCCAGTTTGTAGCTAAAGGTGAATGGGAAGCCTGATAATTTAGAAAATTTAAGAATTATAAAATTAGATAATTGTGAAAGTGAAAAGTGAAATGTTACCTGAGAACTATTTTTAAAGTTTACATTTTACACTTCACAGAATACATTTTACAAAAAAGTATAAAATATGAAAATTAATTTCCAGAATAAAACCATCATTTTGATTTTGCTGTTTGTTTTTCAGCTTTCATTTGCCCAAAAGAAAAATGAAAACATTGGAACAGAAACGGTAAACGTGGTAAAACCGTATTCACCAACGATATCAGATGCTAATAAAGTAAAGGAAACTCCTTCGCTGGACGATGAAGGGAATCAGCCAAAAGAAACTATTAAATATAGTATTTTATCAGTTCCTGTAGCTTCTACTTTTACGCCTTCAAAAGGGAAAGCGGTAAATGTTGAGAAATCAAAACAGGAGCGTCTGTTTAATAATTATGCAACTGTTGGATTAGGGAATTACAGCACACTGAACGCTGAATTATTTGTGAATCAGGATTTGGGAAATAACGATTTTGTATCTGGAATGTTACGTCATCATTCGTCACAAGGCGGAATTAAAGATGTGCTTTTGAATGATGAATTTTATGACACGGCATTAAATGTTGGTTATGGTCAAAACAACAGAGATATGTCATGGAATGTGGAGTTAGGATATCAAAATCAAATTTACAACTGGTACGGTCTTCCAAAAGATTTTGGTGCGTCTTTGCTTCCTCAGGATCGTTTTGATTTAATAAACAAAATAAACCCGGGACATACATATAACACAATTTCAGTCGGCGGGAATTTTGAATTCAATGAAAGTGTTTTTAGCAAAATAGCAACAAAATTCACACACTTTTCAGATAGTTTTTCTTCTTCAGAAAATCGTTTTTACCTGAAACCTACTTTTAAAGTTGATGTAATGGATCATTCAATTAATACGAATGTAGTTATAGACCACGTAAGCGGAAGTTTCGAAAATAATTATTTCAAAACCAATACTGATGCTGTAAAATATAGTTTGACCAATTTTGGAATTGAGCCAAGTTTTGTGGTAAATGAAAACGACTGGACTTTAGAATTAGGAGCAGGATTATATTATGCATTGGATTCTGAAAATAGTGGAAACAAGTTTTATATCTACCCAAAAGTAAATGCTTCGTATAAATTGGTTGGAGATTTAATGATTTTCTACACGGGAGTAAATGGAACTTTAAATCAGAATTCATACGCTGATTTTGTAAACGAAAATCCGTTTTTATCACCAACATTAAATATGACGCCATCAAGTACTCAATACAATGTTTTTGCAGGTTTGAAAGGGAAATTAGCGAACAATGTAAGCTATAATCTGACAGGTTCTTATCTGAATGAAAAAAACAAGGCTTTGTTTAAAAGCAATGATTACACAGAAGATTTTTCAAACGAGAGTTACGCTTACGGAAACTCTTTTGGAGTGGTTTATGAAGACATCAGAACATTTCGTTTCTATGCAGAATTAAAAGCAGATTTCTCTGAAAATGTTACTTTTGGAATCAACGGAACTTTTAATAGTTATAAAACTGATGCGCCAGCAGAAGCCTGGAACTTGCCAACAATAAAATTAAGTTCTAATCTGGATGTAAATATTACCAAACAATGGTATGCTGGATTGAATGTTTTTTATGTGGGTGAACGTAAAGACATGCAGGCTAATTTAGATTTGACGACTGATCCGGAATTGGTTACTTTAAAAAGCTATTTTGATGCCAATGCCCATTTAGGATATAAATTCAGTGAACGTCTGACTTTCTTTTTAAAATTAAATAACATTGGAAATCAGGCTTATGAAAAATGGCTGAATTATCCGGTACAAGGATTTCAGGTATTGGGCGGTGCGAATTACAAATTTGATTTTTAAGAGAATTCATTATATAAAAAAAATAGCTTCCAAATCAGGAAGCTATTTTTTTTGAATTCCAGTAGTTGTTATTCTGTAAAAGGAACCGCTACTCTTACTTTATCCCAGCCTAGGTTTAAAACAATTCCTTTGTCTGCTTTTGTAAAAACCATTGAGAAAGCTTCCAAAGAGTCAGTTCCTTCAGTTACCGGTACTTTTAATCTTGCTACATCATTTTCGGCTTTGTAGGTATAAGAACCCCAAGCATTCAGATCTTTGTTGAGAATAACAGTATAAGAATCTTTTTCAGGAATAGTAAAGAAGGTATATGTTCCTGCTTTGATTTTAGTGTCACCTAATTTTACATCTTTGTAAAATGTAATTTCTGCAGCTTCATTTGCTCCTGTTCTCCAAACTTTTCCATTTGGAGCCAATTCACTTACACTTCTCCCTTTTAACTGAGGTCTGCTGTAGGTAATTTTAGCAATTTTAGCACTTACTTTATAGTCATTTGGATAAGATGCCGCATCCATCGGGCTTTTGTCTAAATCAGGAAATTTTTGAGCATTCACATTTGATGATAAAAGCATTGTAACTGCAAAAGCAATTGTCGTGATAAGTGTTGATTTTTTCATATTGATATTTAAAATTAATGAGTGTTAAAATTATAGATTGTTTGTCAGAAAATAAAAAACATCGTGTTAATTTTTTTATCCCCTGAAGAAGGTCGGTATAATCTGAGACTGAAAAATAAATGAAACATGTTTTGCGGCTGTAAAAAAGCTTTGCATCTTTGTGAATTAAAACCTCAGTATCTTTAAAAAAAATGACTTTCAAGAAAAAAATACATTCTCACTATTTACAAATGGTTCAGGACAGGATAGATGTTTTCAGGGATATGATTTCAAGCCTGACCGAAGATTCTAAAAATGATGCCAAAGGTTCTGCCGGAGACAAACATGAAACAGCTTTGTCGATGATGCATATCGAGCAGGAAAAACTAACTAATAAATTAAAAGAAGCAATAGCCCAGAAAGCAGTTTTAGATAAAATTGATTCCACGAAAACAACAGAAAATATTGTTTCAGGAAGTTTGGTAAAAGCAAATGGAATCTATTTGTATGTAAGTGTAGCGTTACCTAAAATTACAATTGACGGAATAAACGTTATTGCGCTTTCTCCGCAATCGCCTTTAGGGAATCATTTAATGGGCAATAAAGTTGGGTTTACTTTTGAGATTAACGGAACAAAGTATTTGATTGAAGAAATTAATTAAATGGACTATCTTTTTTTAATATGTAGCTTTTCTTTATTTGTAGCTGCTTTTGCTTTTTATAAACTTCATAAACTTTGGCACAAAGATGTTACTGAAAACAATAAGCTGTATAAGTTTCAGATACAAGCAGGGAATTTTAAAAACTGGATGATGATAATAATGTTAATAATCATTGGAATTGTTTACTTTTTTAAATCACTTCCATAATAATTCGAATGATTTAAATGTTATAAAAGCATTCTTTAGGTATTTTTGATTATTCTCTTTTGGGATATTTTAATGTTTTTTTTAAATGACTAAATTTAATTCAAGAACATTTTCGAAACCCTGTGTTTTGTGTCTTAATTTAAGTTTAAAATTAAAAATTTCAAGTTCAGAGCTTTTTTATATATTAAAATTTTACATTTAGTATGTAAATTGATTGTTTTGATTGTTATTTGTAATTGATATTGCTATTTGTGTTTTTCAATTGCAACTAATACTTCATCTTTGCCCTATCAAAATAAAATTAAAAGAAAAAAAATATAAAATTATGTGTGGAATTGTATGTGCCTTTGACTTAAAGCAAAAAGCCGAAACCTTAAGACCTCAAGTATTAGAAATGTCTAAAATCATTCGTCACCGCGGACCGGACTGGAGCGGGATATATAGCAATGATAAAGCCATTCTTTCGCATGAGCGTTTGGCAATTGTTGATCCTGCTTCTGGAAAACAACCGTTATTTACTGAAGATAAAAAATTGGTTTTGGCTGCAAATGGCGAAATCTACAACCACAGAGAATTGCGTAAACAATTTGAAGGAAAATATAACTTTCAGACTGAAAGTGACTGCGAAGTTATTCTGGCTCTTTACAAAGAAAAAGGACCTCATTTTGTGGATGAAATGAATGGTATCTTCGGATTTGCAATTTATGATGTTGAGAAAGACGAATACTTTATTGCTCGTGACCACATGGGAATTATTCCATTGTACATCGGTTGGGATCAAGATGGAACTTTCTATGTAGCTTCAGAATTGAAAGCTTTAGAAGGATATTGTACAAAAATTGAATTATTCCCTCCGGGACATTATATGACAAGCAAAGACGGTGAATTTGTACAATGGTACAAAAGAGACTGGACAGAGTATGATGCTGTAAAAGATAACGAAACGAGTATTCCTGCTATTAAGGAAGCTTTAGAAGCAGCAGTTCACAGACAATTAATGAGTGACGTTCCTTACGGAGTATTGCTTTCAGGAGGTTTGGATTCCTCTATTACTTCGGCTGTAGCCAAAAAATATGCACAAAAACGTATTGAGTCTGATGACACTACTGATGCGTGGTATCCGCAATTGCACTCTTTTTCTGTTGGACTTGAAGGTTCTCCTGATTTAGCAGCTGCTCAGGTTGTCGCAAAACATATCGGGACAATTCACCACGAAATTAAATTTACAATTCAGGAAGGTTTAGATGCTGTTCGTGATGTGATTTACAACCTTGAAACGTATGATGTGACTACGGTAAGAGCTTCGACTCCAATGTGGTTAATGGCAAGAGTTATTAAGTCAATGGGAATCAAGATGGTACTTTCTGGAGAAGGAGCAGATGAGTTGTTTGGAGGGTATTTATACTTCCACAAAGCGCCAAACGCAAGAGAATTCCACGAAGAAAACGTTCGTAAACTAGGTAAATTACACATGTACGATTGTTTAAGAGCGAACAAAAGTTTAGCTGCCTGGGGAATCGAAGGTCGTGTACCTTTCTTAGACAAAGAATTTATGGATGTTGCCATGCGCATCAACCCTCAGGATAAAATGATCAACAAAGAACATCCAATGGAAAAATGGGTTGTTCGTAAAGCTTTCGAAGATATGTTGCCGGAAAGTGTAGCATGGAGACAAAAAGAACAATTTTCTGATGGAGTAGGTTACAGCTGGATTGATACTTTGAAAGAAGTGGTAGCAGAAGCAGTTTCAGACGAGCAATTAGCAAATGCGAGATTTAAATTTCCATTACAAACACCAACTTCAAAAGAAGAATACTACTATCGTTCCATTTTTACAGAACATTTTCCAAGTGATGCAGCGGCATTATGCGTGCCTCAGGAAGCAAGTGTCGCTTGTAGTACAAAAATTGCTTTGGAGTGGGATGAGGCTTTCAAAAACATGAATGACCCATCTGGAAGAGCGGTTGCAAGTGTACACGATGATGCTTATCAAAAATAATAAAGTTTAATTTAGAACTTAATAGTACAGAAAACGTTCTCTCTGAGGGCGTTTTCTTGGTTTATAAAACTTGTTTAAAACGTTTTTTTGTGAGTTTAATTATTTGCAGGTTAAATGTTTATTTGAATTTTTTATATTTGGCTTTCGCCGAAAGAAGAAATTTTGCAGAATCAAGTCAGGAATAAATACATAATTAAAACAGAATAGTATGGGTGGGATATTAGCCGTTATAGGTAAAGGAAAAGACCCGCAACTCGTAAAAGAACTTTCTAAAAGAATGTCGCATCGAGGGGTTGATGATAGTGATTTGCATATTATGGGAAATGGAAGCATTCTGGCTAGTGAACGGATGTCTATTATGGATTTGCATTCAGGTAAACAGCCAATTCAGGGGTCAAAAAGTGCATGGATGGTTCATAATGGAGAAATTTATAACCATCAGGAATTAAGAGAAGGAATTTTAAAACATCATACATTTAAAACAAAATCAGATTCGGAAGTAATAGTTCATTTATACGAAGAATTTGGTTATGATTTTTGTAATTTACTGGATGGGGATTTCGCATTTGTAGTTGTTGATGGTGATGATTATATTGCCGGAAGAGATCCTGTAGGGGTCAAGCCTTTGTATTATGGACTAGACGAAAGAGGAAGAATTTATTTTTCTTCCGAAATGAAATCAATTGCGGATCAGTGCAAGTCGTTTTCTACATTTCCTCCAGGTCATTATTATACAGCAAAAACGGGTTTTGTGAAATATTATGAACCTGAATATGAGGAATACGAAAATGCAAATCAACCCCTTGATTTAGATTTGATAAGAGAATCCTTGATTGAATCTACCCGTAAACGTTTAATGGGTAATGTGAATGTTGGAGTATTGCTTTCAGGAGGTTTAGACTCATCTTTGACTTCGGCTATTGCATCGCGATTATTAGCTGGAAGCAAAGAAAAATTACATTCATTCTCTATAGGTTTAGATGCTGATTCTCCGGATAATATTGCGGCAAGAAAAGCAGCGGAATTTCTTGGAACAGAGCACCATGAAATTCATTTTACTGTTGAGCAGGGAGTTGAAATTCTAGAGAAATTAATTTATCACATTGAAACCTATGATATTATTTCAGTGCGTTCTGGAGTGCCAATGTATTTGCTCGCTAAAGCAGTAAAAGAAAAAGGTATAAAAGTGATACTTTCGGGAGAAGGAGCTGATGAAGTTTTTGGAGGACATTTGTATTTTAGAAATGCGCCATCTTCAGAAGAGTTTCAAAAGGAAACGATCGAAAGGGTTCAAAAGCTGTTTACTGCTGATATATTAAGAGCTGATAAATCGACAATGGCGCATAGTTTAGAACTCAGAGTTCCATTTTTAGATAAAGATTTCCTGGATGTTGCAATCCGAATTAAAACAGAGGAAAAACAGCCAAAAACATATGAAGCTGTTGAAAAATATATTTTAAGAAAAGCTTTTGATACACCAGAAGATCCCTACTTGCCATCAGAAATTTTATGGAGACAAAAAGAACAATTTTCAGACGGAGTGGGTTATAATTGGGTAGATCAGTTAATTGAATATTGTGCTTCTCAGGTTTCAGATGAACAATTGGCTGGTGCGAGTATAGAATTTCCGTATAATTCGCCAACAACAAAAGAGGCATATTTGTACAGGTCTATTTTTCATAAATATTATCCACAGGTCAGTGCAGCACAAACAGTAAGGAAATGGATTCCGAAATGGCAGGATAACCTTGATCCAAGCGGGAGAGCTAATGCGGCACATCTAAATGCAGATACTGAAATCGCAAAAGCCGGTGTGAATGTTTAAGAATTAAACTTATTTTTATATTTCAAATTTGAATTTGAAAATTAATTTAAAAAACTGAAATAACATTTAATGCTTATTTTGGTTTTTTGTGCTATTCTTATTTTAGAATCTGTAATTTAAGAAATTGTAATTTAAAGTTAGCTTTTAGATTTATATTTTGATTTTTCAGACAATTGTGTTAATAACTTAGGGCTTTAAATGGTATTTTTAAGAGGTATATAAATTGCGTTTTTATATATTTGCGTGTTAAGACAATAATTACATTTTTTTAGAATAAATTATATGAGCGAAGAAATCAAGAAGAACAATTATTCAGCAGATAGTATTCAGGCATTAGAAGGAATGGAGCACGTAAGAATGCGTCCATCGATGTATATTGGAGATGTGGGTGTTCGAGGGCTGCACCATTTGGTTTATGAAGTTGTGGATAACTCTATTGATGAGGCGATGGGAGGACATTGCGATACTATTGGTGTTGCAATAAACGAAGACGGTTCGGTAACTGTTGAAGACAACGGTCGTGGTATCCCGGTTGATTTACATAAAAAAGAAGGCGTTTCTGCACTTGAGGTAGTAATGACTAAAATTGGTGCCGGAGGTAAATTCGATAAAGATTCTTATAAAGTTTCCGGAGGTTTGCACGGAGTTGGGGTTTCAGTTGTAAATGCACTTTCTGTTCATATGAAGTCTACTGTTTTTAGAGACGGTAAAATTTACGAGCAGGAATACGAAAGAGGAAAATCATTATATCCGGTAAAACAAATCGGAGAAACAGATAAAAGAGGTACACGTCAGACATTTTACCCTGATAATACTATTTTTACTCAAACAACGGAGTTTTCTTATGATACTCTATCAGCACGTATGCGTGAGCTTTCTTTCCTGAATAAAGGAATCACAATCACTTTTACAGATAAAAGAGAAGTTGATGATAAGGGCGAATTCAAAGTTGAAGTTTTCCATTCTGATGAGGGTTTAAAAGAATATATCCGTTATTTAGATGGTAACCGTGAACCAATTATTTCTCACGTTATCAGTATGGATAATGAAAAAGGCGAAATTCCGGTTGAAGTTGCCTTGATTTATAATACAAGTTATACAGAGAATATTTTCTCTTACGTAAATAATATTAATACACACGAAGGAGGAACGCATTTACAAGGTTTTAGAAGTGGTTTAACAAGAACCCTTAAAAAATATGCCGATGCTTCCGGGATGTTGGATAAATTGAAATTCGAGATTGCGGGAGATGACTTCCGTGAAGGATTAACAGCTATTATTTCTGTAAAAGTTGCCGAGCCACAATTTGAAGGGCAAACAAAAACTAAGTTAGGAAATAGAGAAGTAGTTTCTCCGGTTTCTCAGGCTGTAGGAGAAATGCTGGAAAATTATTTGGAAGAAAATCCAAATGATGCCCGTATCATTATCCAGAAAGTAATTTTGGCTGCCCAAGCCCGTCACGCTGCGAAAAAAGCACGTGAAATGGTACAACGTAAAACCGTTATGGGTGGTGGTGGATTGCCAGGAAAACTTTCAGATTGTTCTGAGCAGGATCCTGCAAGATGTGAAGTTTATCTTGTCGAGGGAGACTCGGCAGGTGGGACGGCCAAGCAAGGTCGTGATCGTGCTTTTCAGGCTATTTTACCTTTGCGAGGTAAGATTTTGAATGTTGAAAAAGCAATGCACCATAAAGTGTTCGAAAACGAAGAGATTAGAAATATTTTTACTGCGCTTGGTGTTACTGTGGGAACAGAAGAGGATAGTAAAGCATTGAACCTTTCAAAACTGCGTTACCATAAAGTAATTATCATGTGTGATGCCGATGTCGATGGTAGTCACATTTCTACCTTAATATTAACGTTCTTTTTCCGTTTTATGAAAGAATTGATTGAAGAAGGTCATGTTTACATTGCAGCTCCACCTTTGTATTTAGTTAAAAAAGGAAATAAAAAAGAATATGCATGGAATGATGTTCAGCGTGATCAGGCGAATGAAAGAATGGGAGGTAGTGCAGCTATTCAGCGTTATAAAGGTCTTGGAGAGATGAATGCAGAACAATTATGGGAAACTACAATGGATCCTGATTTCAGAACTCTTCGCCAGGTTAATATTGATAGTTTAGCTGAAGCTGACAGGGTTTTTTCTATGTTAATGGGGGATGAAGTACCGCCGCGTAGAGAATTTATAGAAAAAAATGCAGTTTATGCTAACATTGATGCCTAATAAAATTTAGTTGTAAATTCGTTTAATTGTTTAAATTTACTAAACGATTAAACGAATTTTTTGATTATAAATAAACAAATTAATTAATAACCAATAAAGTATAAAATATGAAAGTTACCATTGTAGGAGCAGGAAATGTTGGAGCCACTTGTGCGGATGTTATTTCTTATAGAGGAATAGCAAGCGAAGTTGTATTGTTGGATATTAAAGAAGGTTTTGCCGAAGGTAAAGCATTGGATATTATGCAATGTGCAACTAATACAGGTTTTGATACCAAAGTATCAGGTGTAACCAATGATTATTCTAAAACTGCCGGAAGTGATGTAGTCGTAATCACATCAGGAATTCCAAGAAAACCGGGAATGACTCGTGAGGAATTAATTGGTATTAATGCAGGAATTGTAAAAACAGTTGCCGAGAATTTATTAAAGCATTCACCTAATACCATAATAGTTGTAGTTTCTAATCCAATGGATACTATGACCTATTTAGCTTTAAAGTCAACCGGATTGCCTAAGAATAGAATAATTGGTATGGGCGGAGCATTAGACAGTTCACGTTTCAGAACCTATCTTTCTTTAGCTTTAGATAAGCCTGCAAATGATATTTCAGCAATGGTAATTGGAGGCCATGGTGACACCACTATGATTCCGTTAACTCGTCTCGCTTCTTATAATGGAATACCGGTAACGGAATTCCTTTCAGAAGAAGTATTGCAAAAAGTTGCGGCCGATACGATGGTAGGAGGAGCTACGCTTACAGGACTTTTAGGGACATCAGCTTGGTATGCTCCTGGTGCTTCAGTTGCTTTTTTGGTAGATAGTATTTTGAATGATCAAAAGAAAATGATAGCATGCTCTGTTTTTGTAGATGGAGAGTACGGGCAAAAAGATATATGTATTGGAGTACCGTGTATAATTGGTAAAAATGGAGTTGAAGAAATTTTAGACATTCAATTAAATGAGAATGAAAGAGCGCTGTTTGCGAAGAGTGCAGATGCGGTTAGGAGTATGAATGATGCCTTAAAGTCGATTTTAATATAAAGATTTTCGAAAAAAAAGAAAAAGGCTGCACTTTTGCAGTCTTTTTTTTGAGATTAATTAATAAATAAATTGGTTAATCTTTTCGAGAATTATATATTTGCTCGGTTTAAAAAAAATGTGGTAATTCGTGATTTAGTTTTTTAGTTTTTAAAAATCATGTCAGGGCTTATTTTATGGGACTTTAAAACAAAATAAACAATAAAACATAATTAATTTTTAGTAATAATGCAGAATAAAGGACTTATTAAATTTTTCGCAATTCTATTTGCATTGGTAAGTATTTACCAACTTTCTTTCACTTTTGTGGCTAATAATGTCAAAAGTGAAGCTAAGGTTTTAGCAGGAAACAATCCTGATAAAGAATTAAAATATTTGGATTCTATTGGTAAAGAAAAAGTATTGAATCTTGGTTTTACTGATTTTACTTATAATGAAGTAAAAAATAAACAATTAAATAAAGGTCTTGACTTAGAAGGAGGAATCAATGTGATTCTTCAAATTTCTATAAAAGATGTTTTGAAAGGATTGGCTAATAATTCTAAAAACCCTGTATTTAATAAATCATTAGCTGATGCAAGTGCAAATTTAGAAGGAAACAAAACCTATTTAAATAAGTTTTTTGAAGCTTTTGAAGCGAATTCAAACGGAACTACAAAATTAGCCTCGCCAGATATTTTTGCAAACAGAAGTTTACAGGGTGAAGGTGGTATCGATTTTCAAATGTCTGATGCTCAGGCTCAAAAAGTAATTAAAAGAAAAGTTGATGAGTCTGTTGAAAGTGCTTTTAAAGTACTAAGAGAGCGTATCGATAAATTTGGGGTTACTCAGCCAAATGTTCAGAAATTAGGAGAAACAGGAAGAATCTTAGTTGAACTTCCAGGTGCAAAGGATGTTGACAGAATTAAAAAATTATTAGGAGGAAAAGCTCAATTAGAGTTTTGGGAAACTTTTAAAATTGAAGAAATCGGAAACTTTTTAGTAGCTTCTAACGAAGCATTAAAAAAGACTGAAATCAAAAAAACAGAAACTAAAGCTGTTGTTAAAGATTCATTGAATGCTTTATTGACTGATGCTAAAGATTCAGTTGATACTAAAAAAGGAAACAATCCATTATTTGACAAAATGATTGGCCAGGGTGGTGGACCGGTTTTAGGTTATTTTGCGCCAAAAGATACTGCAATTGTTAACGAGTATTTTAAAAGGCCGGAAATTAGAGTTTTATTGGCTGCTGACCAACACAATGCAAAATTTGTGTGGAGCAAACCAACTACTACAAAAGATGCTAAAGGAAAAGATATTGAAGCTGTAGAATTATATGCTTTAAAAGGAAACAGAGATAATGCTCCTGCTATGAGCGGAGGTGTAGTTACGGATGCAAAAGATACTTTTGACCAATTAGGAAAACCAGCTGTTTCTATGCAAATGAACAGTCAGGGAGCTAAAATTTGGGAAGAATTGACAGGAAGAGCTTTTTCTCAAAAAAGCTATATTGCTATTGTTTTGGATAATGTAGTTTATTCTGCACCAGGAGTTACAAGCGGACCAATTGCTGGAGGAAGATCTGAAATTACAGGTTCTTTTGATGTAGCTGAAACTAAAGATTTAGCAAACGTATTAAATGCAGGTAAATTACCAGCTTCTGCAGATATTATTCAATCGACTGTTGTTGGGCCATCTTTAGGACAGGCAGCAATTGATGCGGGAACAATTTCATCTATATTAGGATTCTTATTAGTTTGTTTATGGATGGTATTTTATTATGGTAAAGCGGGTTGGTATGCTAACCTTGCGTTATTGTTAAATTTACTTTTCTTGTTCGGAATTATGGCAAGTTTTGGTTTTGTATTAACATTACCAGGTATTGCAGGTATCGTATTGACATTGGGTACTGCGGTAGATGCGAACATTATTATATTTGAAAGAGCAAAAGAAGAATTACGTGAAGGTAAATCATTATCTGAAGCAGTTACTGCCTCTTACGGATGGCATGGAGCAATGCGTTCTATTATTGATGCAAACGTTACGCACGTTTTAACCGGAGCAATTTTGTTTATTTTTGGAACAGGACCAATCAAAGGTTTTGCTTTAACATTACTTATTGGTATTGTAACGTCATTGTTTACGTCAATCTTTATTGCAAGAATTTTTATTGACAGAAACATTGCCGGAAAAGGTGATTTAACTTTCTCTACAAATATTACTAAAAACTGGTTTACTAATTTCCACTTTGATTTTATTAAAATCAAAAAATTCACTTATATTTTCTCTTCAATTGTAGTGGTAGTAAGTTTAATTTCGATCTTCTTCGTGAATGGATTAGATGAAGGGGTTGACTTTGTTGGAGGAAGAACTTTTCAGGTAAAATTTGAGAAACCTGTAGATGCTACAGTTGTTTCAGATGAATTGTCTGCAGCTTTTGGAACTCCGGTTGAAGCTAAAATTTTAGGTGATGATGATCAATTGAAAATCACAACTAAATATAAAATTAAAGAAGATGGAGTAGCTATTGATGAAGAAGTGAATCAGATATTGTATAAATCATTAGCGAAATATTTTCCTAATGTGACTTATGATAAATTTACCAATACTTTTGACGGTAAAAAAGTTGGAGTTTTACAATCTTCTAAAGTTGGAGCTTCTATCTCTGAAGATATTAAAACAAACTCATATTGGGCGGTTCTTGGAGCGATGGCAGCAATTTTCCTTTACTTAATGGTTTCTTTCCGTAAATGGCAATATTCATTAGGTGCGATTGCAGCTGTAGCGCATGACGTAATCTTTGTATTAGGGATCTACTCTTTATGTTATAAGTTCATGCCTTTCCACATGGAAATGGATCAACACTTTATCGCTGCGATTCTTACCGTTATTGGTTACTCTATGAATGATACTGTAATTGTATTTGACAGAGTTAGAGAGTTTATTGTTGGAAACCGTAAAGGTAGCTTTGAAGATATCGTAAACGCTTCTATTAATACTACATTATCAAGAACATTGAATACTTCATTAATGATGATTATTGTGTTGTTAACGATGTTTATCTTTGGTGGAGAGTCAATTAGAGGATTTATCTTTGCAATGTTAGTAGGTATTGTGGTAGGAACTTACTCTTCGTTATTTATCGCTACACCAGTATTGGTTGATACAATTTCTAAAGATGAGAAACATACAATCGAAGACAAACATAATACTAAAGAATAATTACAAGTTTTAAATTATAAAAAGATCCAACTTTCGTTGGATTTTTTTTTTTTTTTCGTAATTTTTTTATAAGAGAAAAAATGGATTGTACTAAAAAAAATAAGAATCAATAATTCTGATTTCTTAGTAAAGAAGTTAGTAACTACTTGTTTATGTATTTGCGTTCGAGTTTATTTGTATCAAAAGATTTTTTAAAAGGTTTGATGCTTTGTACATACTTACAGTCAGGTTTTTTGAAAAGGAAATTTCTAATTTAGCCCTGATGGGAGCGGTATCCTTTTTTTGGTTTTCTTTAACCGGAAAAAGATATAGCGAACAGCAGGACAGAAAGTTATTATATGCGATAATTTCTGCTTTTAAAGATAAGAATTAAGAGGGTTACTAATAATTAATTAGATATTGGAGAATGTTACGTTAGGTATGAAACAAAAAAATGCCCAATACACTAAAACGTATTGAGCATTTTTTATATTGAATTATTTGTTTAAGATGTTGCTATAGGGTTTCTTTGTGCTCTAATGATGAAGAAAAGTCCAATAATTATAAATGGAATACTTAGCCATTGTCCGGTTGAGAAATAACCTAATGTACTTTCAAAACCTCCTTGGCTTTCTTTTACAAATTCTACTATGAACCTTACCACAAATAAAAGAACTAAAAATAATCCGAATAAGTAGCCTGATTTAAGTCTCGCATTTGTTTTCCAATATAGAAAGTATAAGGTAGCAAATACAAAAATGTAACAAAACGCTTCATACAATTGTGTTGGATGCTTTGCAGGAACCTCAGCTAATAAATCAGCAAATTTTGGATCAGTTGCAATGGTCGTATATGCGTCTTTTGGATTTGCAATTCCAGTAGCTTTTACAGCTTTCGCTTTGCTGATTTTATCGTGAAGAAAACGAATTCCGAACGAGGAAGTAGTTTCGTTACCTATGATTTCAGAATTCATAAAGTTTCCGATACGTACTAATACTGCACCACTGGCAACAGGAATAACAATTCTGTCTAAAATCCATAAAACAGAGCGGTGTAATATTTTTTTATTGTAAAGGTACATGGCAATAATAATTGCAATTGCTGCACCATGACTAGCTAAACCTTGAAAACCTACAAACTCCCAGCCATTGATGAAACCGAAAAGTGTAGATCCGTTATTTTCCCTAATTGGTAAAAACATCTCTAAAGGATGGTTTCTGAAATAATTATCTTCATCGTAAAAAAGAACTTGTCCCAAGCGGGCGCCAATCAAAGTTGCTAAAACGGTCCAGACAAATAATGAATCCAGTTTGTCAATTGATTCGTTTTCGCGTTCGAAAATCTTTTTCATCAGGAACCAACCTAAAACAAAAGCAATTACGAACATTAAGCTGTAGTAGCGAATCATAAAAAATCCTAAATCGATTCCTTCTGAAGGATTCCAAACGATGTTTAAAGCGTGTGTCATGTAGTATTATAATTTTTAGATACAGTAAAAATAAATATTTAAAGCAGAGTAAGTCTTTATTAAAAGTTAATGTTTGTGCGAACATTTCTTTTCCGGAACAGGATCGTAGCCTGTTCTTCCCCAAGGATGGCAACTCAAAATACGCTTTATTCCTAAGTATCCGCCATAAAATAATCCGTGTTTTTGCAAGGCTTCAATCATATAGCTTGAACATGTTGGTTCAAATCGACATGACGAGGGTGTAAATGGCGAAATAGCATTTTGATAAAAGCGTACTAATAAAACAAATGGAGTTATGACTTTCATGATTTATTAGGAATGAATTGGTTTATATCGAAAAGCTGGTGCCCTCTTTCCCATCTTTTAATTGAATGCCTAAAGTAATTAACTGATCTCTGATTTGATCAGAAAGAGCGAAGTTTTTATCAGCTCTTGCCTGATTTCTCATTCCGATAAGCATGTTTACAACACCTTCTAATTTGTCATTATTACTGTCGGCAGCCTTTTCATCACTTAATCCTAAAACATCAAAAACGAAAGCATTGATTGCCGTTGAAAATGATTTTAAATCTTCGGCAGAAATGGTCTCTTTGTCTTCTTTGAGTAAATTAATATAACGAACTCCTTCAAATAATTGTGCAATTAAAATAGGAGTATTGAAGTCATCATTCATTGCATCGTAGCATAATTGTTTCCATTTATTGAAATCAATAGAACTTAAATTGCCTGTAGAAATTGCAGGTAAAGCATCAAGTGCTTCCATTAATCTTTTGTATCCTTTTTCGGCAGCAGTTATGGCATCATCAGAAAAGTCTAAAATACTACGGTAATGTGCCTGAAGCATAAAAAATCTCGTTACAGATGCAGAAAACGGTTTGCTTAAAACCGTATTTTCTCCACTTAAAATTTCTCCCGGTAAGATATTATTTCCGGTAGATTTAGCCATTTTTTTACCGTTTAGTGTAAGCATGTTGGCATGCATCCAGTAATTTACCGGAGACTGACCTGTACAGGCTTCATTTTGGGCAATTTCGCATTCGTGGTGTGGGAATTTTAAATCCATTCCGCCACCGTGAATGTCAAAATGATTTCCAAGATATTTTGTGCTCATTGCAGTACATTCAAGGTGCCAACCCGGGAAACCATCACTCCATGGAGATGGCCATCTCATGATATGCTCTGGTTCTGCTTTTTTCCAAAGTGCAAAATCCTGTGGATTTCTTTTGTCGGACTGCCCATCAAGATCACGGGTGTTGGCTAGCATATCTTCGATATTTCTACCGCTTAAAATTCCGTAATTGTTGGTTTCGTTATATTTGACAACATCAAAATAAACTGATCCGTTGGCTACATAACCAATTCCGGTATCAATTATTTTTTTAATAATTTCAATTTGTTCAATAATATGTCCAGTTGCAGTTGGTTCGATACTTGGCGGTAAAAAATTGAAAGCTTTAAGAATGTCATGAAAATCAACGGTGTAACGCTGAACGACTTCCATTGGTTCTAATTGTTCTAAACGTGCTTTTTTTGCAATTTTATCCTCGCCTTCATCAACATCATCAACGATATGTCCTACATCTGTAATGTTTCGGACATAACGTACTTTATAATCCAAATGTAGAAAATACCTGAAAATTACGTCGAATGACATAAAAGTCCTCACATTTCCTAAGTGTACATTGCTGTAAACAGTAGGTCCGCAAACATACATTCCAACATTTCCTTCATGGATTGGTTTGAAATTTTCTTTTTCACCCGAAAGTGAGTTGTATATTTTTAATGGTTGTGATGTATATAATGACATATTTTTACTGTTTAATCGTTTAATCGTTAATTTGTTTAATTGTGATTATCGGATTTGTTCTTGTGAAAGATAATATTTTTTTAGATTGTTTATTTGATTACAAATTTTTCAAGTTTTTCGCGACATTGAATGTATTCTTGTTCTGAAATGTAGTTTAAATCTTTTGAAAGAATTAAATGATTTAATGTTTCCATTGCTGAAGAATATGAAATTGTTAAAAAATGAGCCTGGTCTTTATTTGTGTTTCTTGATGTTCCTTCAGCAATATTCGTAGCAATCGAAGAAGAGCTTCTCTTTATCTGAGAGGTTATTCCAAATAATTCGTGAGAAGGAAATGCAATTGTCAATCTATAAATTTCTAAAATAAAAACTCGAGAATTTTGCCAGACTTCTAATTTTTCAAAAGAAAAGAGATACATGTTTTTTATTTAATTGTTAATTTGTTTAATCTAAAAATTAGACTTGTAATGAAGCGATTAAACAAATTAACGTTTTACCGATTAAACTTAAAATTGCGTATCTAACTTAATATAATCTAAAAATTCTCTTTTCGTTTGCGGATCTTTGAATTTTCCACCGAATTCAGATGTTACTGTACTGCTTTCGATATCTTTAATTCCTCTTGAGTTTACGCAAAGGTGTTTTGCATCAATAACGCAGGCAACATCTTCAGTACCTAAAGCATTTTGAAGTTCCTGAACAATCTGCATCGTTAAACGCTCCTGAACCTGAGGTCTTTTTGCATAATATTCTACGATACGGTTCATTTTAGAAAGACCAATAACTCTTCCGCTGGATATATAAGCAACGTGAGCACGTCCGATAATTGGTAATAAGTGGTGTTCGCAGGTAGAATAAACAGTAATGTTTTTTTCTACTAACATTTCACCGTATTTGTAATTATTGTCAAAAGTAGAGGCTTTTGGTTGTTTTGCAGGATTTAAACCTCCAAAAATTTCTTTTACAAACATTTTTGCAACTCGGTTTGGGGTACCTTTTATGCTGTCATCTGTCAAATCCATTCCAAGTGTCTGCAGAATGTTTTCAACATCTTTTTTTATTTTTTCTATTTTTTCTTCATCAGTGATATCAAAAGCATCCTCTCTTAATGGGTTTTTTGCATTGCTGCTGAAGTGATTGTCACCTATTTCGTCTAAAAAATCTTCGTTATTTATCATTAAAAACTACTATTATAATGTGGTATATCTTTTTAAGGCGGTAAAGATAATTAATAAAAAGGAAACCTTTTCTATCGTTTTTACTATTTAATTGCTCCTTTTTGGATATAATCTAAATTTAAACCAAATGTATGTTTATTAAAAACACAAAAGACAATAACTTAATCAGTTATTGTCTTTTGCAAGTTTATAATTAGCTCTTATTATTTTTTATTGTAAACGATAAGTGCTTCTTTTAATATGTTAACTGCAGTAATTAAATCTTCTTTGTTTAAGACATAAGCAATTCGAACCTGATTTAATCCCATTCCCGGGGTTGAATAAAAACCGGCAGCTGGGGCAACCATTACAGTTTGTCCGTTTAAATCATAACTTTCCAAAAGCCATTGGGCAAAATCTTCAGAATTTTGTATTGGTAATTGTGCAATGCAATAAAATGCTCCTTTAGGTTTGGTTACGATTACGCCATCAATTTTGTTTAGTTCAGTAATCAAAGTATCACGGCGGCTTTTATATTCTGAAATTACTTCATCAAAGTAACTTTGAGGAGTATCTATAGCAGCTTCACAAGCAATTTGTTCAATTGTGGGTGGACTCAAACGTGCCTGAGCAAATTTCATTACCGTTGCTAAAACCTGCTTGTTTTTTGTTACTAAACAGCCAATTCTGGCACCACACATGCTGTAACGTTTTGAAACAGAATCGACCATGATTACATTTTGCTGGACATCATCCAAATTCATTACTGAAAAATGTTCATCATCTCCATCATATAAAAACTCACGATAAACTTCATCAGCAATTAGATACAAATCATGCTTTTTTATTAAGCCTGCTAATTGTTTAATTTCTGCTTCAGTATATAAATAACCGGTTGGATTTCCGGGATTGCAAATTAAGATCGCTTTTGTTTTTGTTGTAATCAGTTTTTCAACTTCATCTATACTAGGCAATGCAAAAGCGCTCTCGATTGTAGAAACAAGAGGCACTACAGTTGCGCTTGTAGAAGATGCAAAGGCATGGTAATTAGCATAAAAAGGTTCTGGGATAATGATTTCATCACCAGGATCTGTAATTGTGGCCAGTGCAAAAAGTAAGGCTTCAGAACCACCAGTAGTTATAATGATGTCTTCTGTGTTAACATTTACATTTTGGCGTTGGTAAAATTTCGCTAATTTTTTTCTATAACTTTCATATCCCGCTGAAGGGCTGTATTCAATAAGAGTTAAATCAATATTTTTTACCGCCTCGATGGCCACTTCGGGTGTCTTGATATCCGGTTGACCAATGTTTAAATGATACACTTTTTTACCTTGCTTTTTAGCACTATCTGCATAAGGAGCAAGCTTGCGTATCGGTGATTCGGGCATGTTTTTGCCTTTGTGTGAAATTGTTGGCATGAGTTTTATTATTGAAGTGCAAATTTGCATTTTTTTTTCGAATTTAACGTCAACAATACAGGTACTTATAAAAATGTAACAATAATCAATATTTTTAGTAATTTTATAATAAAAAAATGTCAATGAAAAAATATATTCTATTATTTTTTGGTTTTTTGGCATCTTTTGCACTAAAAGCTCAGGATGATTTTTTAATGGACAAGCACAAAAATAAAGTTGTAATTCCTTTTAAACTGATTAATAACCTGGTTTTTATCCCAATAAAAGTTAATGGTATTGAACTGAATTTTTTATTAGATTCGGGTGTAGATGAAACCATTTTATTCAGCATGGATGATAAAAAAGAGGTTAGTTTTAAAAATATTGAAAAAATTAAACTTCGGGGCCTTGGCAGTGAGGAGGAAATAGAGGGGTTAAAATCAACTAACAATATTCTGGAAACACATGGTTTAAAATCTGCAAATCATTTGGTTTATATTATTCTAGATCAGGGATTTAATTTGTCTTCCCATATTGGAATTCCGGTTAACGGAATAATTGGGTACAAGTTTTTTAAAAATAATATTGTAGAGGTTAATTATCAAAAGAAAAGAATTTTTGTTCACCAAAATAATGAAAAAATAAGGATTGCTTTAAATAAAAAATTTAAAGCAATCCCTATTACCGTTGAAAGATCAAAGCCTTATTTGACGGCATCTGCAATAGTGAAAAATGTAAATATTCCCGCAAAATTACTTGTAGATATTGGAAACAGTGATTCATTCTGGGTTTTTGAAAATGATAAAATAAAGTTACCTGAAAAGAATTTTCCGGATTTTTTAGGAAAAGGATTTAGCGGTGATATTGAGGGGCACAGGGCAAAAATAGATGAATTTTCACTGGCTGATTTTGATTTTAAAAATCCTATTGTTTCTTTTCCCGACTCTAGTTCCATAAAAAATGTAAAAATGGTTGTCAATCGAATAGGTTCTGTTGGTGGTGAAGTCTTAAAACGGTTTACAATTGTTATGGATTATGCAGATAAAAAAATGTATCTGCGAAAAAACAGCAAATTTAATGAGCCTTTCACCTACAATAAAAGCGGAATTTCAATCCAGCATAATGGTCTGCAATGGGTTCAGGAAACGGTACACTTAGAAACGGTTAGGGTAAGTACTTCAAATGATGAAAATTATAATGGCAATAATAAAAATGATTTTAGATATAAATTTCAATTAAAGCCTATTTATGAAATTGTAAATGTGCGTAAAAAGTCAGCTGCCGAAAAATGTGGTTTGTTAAAAGGAGATATAATTATCAGTATAAATGGAAACAAACCTTATAAGTATACCTTACAACAGATTAATAATCTTTTAAAATCAGAAGATGATATTTGGATTAATTTAGAAATTGAACGAAATAGTATATTGTTAAAGTTTCGGTTTCGATTAGAAGATGAATTGTAGTTTTTTACTTGATTTATTTTATTTTTTCGTTTGATAATTAGATAGTTATCATTTTGTTTTTTTTTACATAAGATAGTTTTGTTGAATAATTTAAGTATTTTTAACAAAATTTAATTAGTATATGATTAAAAACTACTTTTCTCTAATTGCTTTTAGCTCTTATCTTTTTATTTTTCTTTTACTTCCTACTAAAAGTTTTGCACAATGTGCGGGTCTGGACTCATTGACTCCTTTTGAAGTTTGTGAAATACCCAATGTTAGTAGTCAGACAATAGATTTGTTTCCTTTATTAGGGGTTACTGCAGTTCCCGGCGGTACATGGTCAGATGATGATAATTCAGGAGGTTTAAATGAAACCACAGGAGTTTTAAATGCGCAGGTGATTGCTGTTAGTGGTATTTATCACTATACTTATACAGTTACAGGAATCAATGGATGTACAGATAATTTAGCAACTATCGAAGTTATTATTGGCGGATATGCAGGTTTTGCAGAAAGAGCTTCGGCCTGTAGTGATGATCATTCATTTAATCTTTTTCAGATATTCAATGCGAATAGTTATTTGAGTCCGCAATCTCGTGGAAATTGGTATGATAAAAATGGAACTCCTGTGAATAGTATTGTTGATGCAGAAGTTTTAGGTGTTGGAAATCATTAATTTACATATTCTATTGCCGCTATTGGAAATTGCCCGGCTGTTTCTTCAACAGGATTTGTAACTGTTTTTAGATCCCCGGAGCCGGGAAAGCCTTCACAATTAATATTATGTGAGGACAGTGATTTTTCAATATATTCTAATCTGGACTTAAATGACTGGGTTGCTGGTGAAGATTCAGGGGGAACCTGGACCGATAATAAAGGTACAGGGCAGATTACTTTTATAAAAGATCATAATATAAATGTTCAGCAAATATTTAATAATTATGGTATAGGAGAATATAACTTTACTTATACAGTTTTACCAACAAGTCCGGTGTGTAAAATAGAAACTGCTGTTGTAAGGATTAAAATTGAAAAGAAATACGATTTTACGGGGGCGACTATAGAAGTGAGAAAAGATATTTGCGAGTCTGACATTCAAACTGCAACTTATTCGGTCATATTAAACCAGGGAATTCAGAATATTCCAAATGGTCAATACTATATAGATTATACAGTTTCAGGACCAAATGGAGGTTCACATACAGTATTGTCAACATTTAATAATGGAGTTTTAATTTTTCCTTTAAGCCGGAATTATTTTCGGCAGTCGGGCAGTTTTACCGTAACCATCACAAAAATAAATGAATTTAGCAGTGAAGGCGGCTGTGTAAACATCATTCATAATTTATCAGATGTTTTGAATGTTTATAAAACACCGTTTTTAAACGGGGCGAATTTAACACCGGCTGTGACCTGTCAGAATAAAAGTTCTCAGGCATTAATATCAAATGCTTCCGGATTAGAAGATGGAGCGTATACTATTTTGTATAATGTTGCCGGATCAAACACAGCAACAGCACAAGTCGCTGCCATTAATGTAATAGGGGGAAATGCAAGTTTTACGATTCCTTCCAACTTAAATTCCAATAGTGGCAATTCAGTTATTACAATTACTAATGTTACCAATGCAGCTACTCCTTATTGTACAAATACTGCTAATTTGAGTGGAAATTTAATCATAAATAAACTTCCGGAAGTCCCGAATCTAAAAGTTGAAGTTTTGGATAATTGTTTTAACAAACCTTTTACAGCTTCAGTAACCGGTTTAGGATTACTTACGAATGTTACAGTTTCATATGTATTATCTGGTAGTAATATTGCCACCTCACAAACGGTTACTTTAGTGGTGGCTAATGGAAAAGCAGATTTTGTAATTCCGGCTATTTTATTACCAAATACAGGCTCAACCGCGATTTCGATAATAAATCTGGTAAATAATGATACAACTTGTGATGTGAATTTAACAACAGTTTCAGACGCTTTTGCAATAAATCCTATTCCGATAGCACCTGCTTCTGTTGATCAGCCTTTTTGTAAAGCCGATGGAGCAACTATTGCAAGTTTGGTTCCTAATGGATCTCGGTATAAATGGTATAATTCGGTAACACTTACTACGCCTTTGGCTTCTAATTATGTTTTAAAATCAGAGGATTATTGGGTAACCGAAACTTCTGCAGCCGGATGTACTTCACCAGCTACGATGATTACGGTAACAGTAAGCAATTTGCCTGCGCCGGTTTTAGATACAGACGGTCAAAATTTTTGTGGTTTAGAAAATCCTACGATTTCAGATTTGTCTAATAATACAAATGCTTCGTCTACGATAGTCTGGTATGATGCCATAAATAATGGTAATCTGCTGTCTTCTACAACACCTCTGACAGATAATACAATTTATTACGGCTTCGATTTTTCTTCAGTAACAGATTGTCATTCTGAAGATCATTTAGAAGTGAAAGTTTCTCTGAGTCATTGTGATGATACTGAATATGAAACATTTTTTATTCCGGATGGTTTTTCGCCAAACGGTGATAATGTAAATGATACTTTTAAAATTCTTAAAATTGATTTTTTATATCCGGATTACAAAATTGAAATTTATAACCGATACGGAAATGTCTTATTCAAAGGAAATAAAAATAAGCCGGATTGGGATGGAAGAAATTCTGAAAGTGGAGGTATGGGTGATGGAATAGCACCAAACGGAGTCTATTTTTATGTTATCCATTTTAATAAAGAGAATAAACCGCCTCAACAGGGCCGTCTTTATTTAAATAGATAATCTTCATTTACATTTAATATATTTCAAATGAAAAAAATAATACTTCTTATAAGTTTCCTTTTTTATATCACATCAGCTTCAGCTCAGCAAGATCCTGAGTACACACATTATATGTGCAATATGAGTGTAGTAAATCCAGCTTACGCTAGCGGTACATCAGCAATGCTGAATTTAGGAGGTTTATACAGAACACAATGGGTAGGAGCGGTTGGAGCACCAAAAACATTTACTTTTTTTGGACATACTGCTTTAAGCGAAAAGATCGAAGTTGGTGCTTCATTAATTTCGGATGATATTGGTGAAGGTGCGAAAAAAGAAAACAATTTCTATGCAGATTTTGCCTATGTGCTGCAATTAGAAGGCAAAAACAAACTTTCTTTAGGACTAAAAGCTGGATTTACTTCTTTACAGACTAATTTTAATGGATTTCGTTTTACGGATCCGGCAACAGATTTGGCTTTCGCCGAAAATATCAATGTGACCAAGCCAAATATTGGAGCAGGAGCTTATTACTTTACCGATAAGTATTATATCGGATTATCTGTCCCAAATTTATTGAGTTCAAAACACATCGAAGAAAAATCAGGAATAAACGCTTTCGGATCCGAGCAAATACACACTTTTTTAACCGCCGGTTATGTTTTTTATATTAATGATGCATTTAAATTAAAACCGGCATTTATGTCCCGATTTGTTTCCGGAGCACCGGTGTCAGTTGATATCACAGCCAATGTTTTGTATGATGACAAGTTTGAACTCGGGGCTGCGTACAGGGTAAATGACGCCGTAAGTGCTTTAATGAATATCAATGTTACACCTTCACTTAGAATTGGATACGCTTATGATTATACGACATCAAATTTAGGACAGTTCAATTCTGGAACTCATGAAATTATGCTATTTTTTGATTTAGATTTATTAAGAAAAGGATACGATAAATCACCAAGATTCTTTTAAAATGAAAAATATGAAAAGATTATTTGTTATTATATTCGTATTTTCTATACAGTTTATAAACGCTCAGGATCAGGATTTGGCAAGAGCCAAACGTTTTTTTGACAGAACATATTACGTTGAAGCGATTACATTATATGAAAAATTAGCTAAAGAAAAACCTTCTCAGGAGGTTATCAAAAACCTGGCAGATTCGTATTATTATACCAATGATCTGATAAAAGCCCAGCGTTATTACAGACTTTTAATTAAAAATTACGATAAAGATTTAGACAGGAATTATTATTTTAAATATGCTCAAACCCTCAAAGCGACAGAAAATGCGGAAGAAGCAACCGAAGCTTTAAAAACATATTTCTCAAAATTTGAAAATAGTGAAGATTTGGCCAATTTTGAAAAGGAAGCTAAAACTTTAGAAAATGTTTCTGCAATTGGAAATCGTTTCGAAATTAAAAACTTAGCTATAAATACACCAAATTCCGAGTTTGGAGCAGTAAAATATAATGACAGTCTGGTTTTTGCGGGAGTTAAACTAAAACCGGGATTATTTGATAAAAAGTATAAATGGGATAATGCGACCTATTTGAATCTTGTAGCTGTACCAATCAAAAATAGCAATTCACCAGATCAGATTACGCATTATTTTTCGAATGAATTAAAAACCGGAATGCATGAGTCGAATGCTGTTTTTACAAAAGATGGCAAAACAACTTATTTTACCCGTAATAATTCTAAAAACGGCAGTAAAAGAAAAAATGTGGAGAAAATTTCAAATCTTCAAATTTTCAAAGCCGAATTGGTTAACGGAAAATGGACCAATATAATTTCGCTTCCTTTTAACAGTGAGAATTATTCGGTAGAGCATCCTGCATTAAGTGCTGATGAAAAAGTATTGTATTTTTCTTCTGATATGCCGGGAACAGTGGGTTCTTTTGATATTTTTTCAGTAAATATAAACCAGGGCGCTTTTGATATTCCTAAAAACTTGGGATCAATTATTAATACAGATAAAAGAGAACAGTTTCCGTTTGTTTCAAAAGACAATAAACTTTATTTTTCGTCTGAAGGTCATTTAGGATATGGTTCGCTTGATATTTTTGTTTCTGAAATTAAAGTAAAAGAATACGAAAAGCCCGTAAATGTCGGTTTGCCTGTTAATTCCAATTTAGATGATTTTTCATTCTATTTTGATTCAGATACAAAGGAAGGTTATTTTGCATCCAATAGAAAAGGAGGAAAAGGCAGTGATGATATTTATGTGTTAAAAGAAATTAAGGAGTTAATTGTTGAAGATTGCAAACAGTTTATTACAGGAGTAATAACAGATGCTGATACTAAATTAGCTTTAGAAAATGTCACCGTAGAACTTCAGGATTCAAATAAAAAACAATTGAATGTAGTGACAACAACTGTCGACGGGAAATTTAGTTTTACTGTGCCTTGTGAAACTTCTTTTACTGTGCTGTCTTCTAAGGAAAATTATACTAACAACTCAAAATCGTTAACTTCAGGGAAGACCAGAAATACAAATAATGATGCTTCTATGACATTGAAATCTTTAGAAATTATCAAGCAGGAAGAAAAACAGATTGCAGAGAATAAAAGAAAACAGGAACTTATTATAGAAGAAGAAAATAAGAAAAAAGAGGCTTTGGCTGTTATCGCTTTAAAAGAAGCAGACAAAAAAGCTAAAGAGGATAAAATTGCTGCTGCAGAAGTTAAGAAAAAAGAGAAAGTTGATCAGATCCTGGCTCAGGAAAAAGATGTCGTGAAAGACAAAGACAGGCTGATTATAAAAACGGATCCTATCTATTTTGATTACAATATGTGGTATATCCGAAAAGAATCAAAAGTGGTTTTAGGAAGGGTAGTAGAATTAATGAAAAAATATCCGGGAATGATAATCGAAATTGGATCACACACCGATTCGAGAGGAAATGCTAAATTCAATGAAGATTTATCTCAAAAAAGAGCAACCTCTACCAGAGAATTTATCATACAATCCGGTATTGATTCTAAGAGGGTTACAGCAAAAGGGTATGGGGAATCTGTGCCCATTATAAAGTGTAAAACCGAGGATGCCTGTTCAGAAGAAGAACACGAATTGAACCGAAGATCTGAATTTGTAATTAAAAATTTATAGATTTTGAATAATAAATTAACTAAGAAGCCTTTTCATTGGCTTCTTTTTTATTATTTTTATGAGGATAATCATGAAATTAAAAATATTCAATTATGAGAAACCTAGTTTTATCTTGCCTGATTTTGCCTTTAATTGCATTACAAAGCTGTAAAAACGATGAAAAACAAAAAGCAGCTGAAGCAGCAAAAGCCGATGGAGAAAAGATTGTAAGTACACAATGCTATCAGGCAACTTATGAAAATGATATCATTGATCTAAAACTGAATACTTTAAAAAACGGAAAAATTAATGGTAATATGATAATGAAAGTTGTGGATACTCCGGAAAGAACGGGAGAAATTACAGGTGAATTTCATGGAGATACTTTATTTGCAGATTACACTTTTCATGATGCCACAAATAAAAATAATAAATTCAAAAACCCAATGGCATTTTTAAAAAAGGATAAACAGCTTATTTTAGGAAACGGAACAATGCAGACTACAATGGGCGTAACGTATCTGGTAAAAGACAAACCAATTGACTTTGAACGTGTGAAATATAAATTTGTTAGCATTGACTGCGTTGATAAATAAAAAATTAAGAGAACAAAAATCCATAAAAAAAACCGTTTCAAACTAATGAAACGGTTTTACTATTTTTCGTTGAAATTATTTTTATAAAACTTCACCTTTAATTTTAAGAGCTACTCTTCCGTCAGGGTAATTTACAGCATTGGTTTCAACGGTAATCGTTTTACGGATTGGTCCTGCAGTCATGTTGTATTTTACGTCAATTTTCCCTTTTTTGCCAGGTAAAATAGCTGCGCTTGGTTTTGTAACGACTATCGTGCTTAGTGTTGACTGAGCAGAAATTATTGTTAAGGGAGCATCTCCGGTATTTGTAAATTCAAAAGATCTGACAGGATTATCGCTTTTTGAAATTTTTCCGTAATCAATAGTGTTGTCCTGAGCTGAAAATTCAATTTTAGGACCGTTTTGAGAATAACCCGTTACGCTAAACAGTACGATTACAATAAATTTAATAACATTTTTCATTTTGAAATTGTTTTTAAGATAGGAGTAAATATACTTTCTTTTAATTAATACACAAATTATTATTTCGCTTTTTATAGTGTACTTAATTATTTACTTTTGCTGTCGGTTATAATTACAAAAATTGAACCAGTTTTTTTGTTTAACTGTTTAATCGTTTATTTGTTTAATCGTTGAGATTGATTTATAAATGATTTTTTAAAACAGAAAATAAGAAAACAAATCAATTTGAAATTCGATGATCAAAACCGATTAAACGGTTAAACAAATTAACGATTAAACAACCCTAGTAAATGACAATTCCAGCACAATTTGACACTAAGACGATTGAGAATAAATGGTATGATTACTGGATGAAAAATAACTATTTTCATTCAGAACCAGATCATAGAACACCGTACACCATTGTAATCCCGCCGCCAAACGTCACTGGAGTCCTTCACATGGGACATATGTTGAATAATACAATTCAGGATGTTTTAATTCGTAGAGCACGTTTAAAAGGTTTCAACGCCTGCTGGGTTCCGGGAACAGATCACGCTTCTATTGCAACTGAAGCAAAAGTAGTAGCGAAATTAAAAGCAGAAGGAATCAATAAAAACGATTTGACCCGCGAAGAATTCCTAAAACACGCCTGGGAATGGACAGATAAATATGGCGGAACAATCTTAGAACAGCTTAAGAAATTAGGTGCTTCATGCGATTGGGAACGTACCAAATTCACTATGGATCCGGATATGTCTGCTTCTGTAATTAAATCGTTTGTAGATTTATACAACAAAGGATTAATTTACAGAGGATACCGAATGGTAAACTGGGATCCGGAAGCGAAAACAACTCTTTCTGACGAAGAAGTTATTTACGAAGAACAACAAGGAAAATTATTTTTCTTAAAATATAAAATCGAAGGTTCAGAAGATTTCCTGACCATCGCGACAACACGTCCTGAAACTATTTTTGGAGATACTGCCATCTGTATCAATCCGAACGATGAGCGTTTTACACATTTAAAAGGTAAAAAAGCGATCGTTCCAATTTGCGGAAGAGTAATCCCGATTATCGAAGACGAATATGTAGATGTAGAATTCGGAACAGGATGTTTGAAAGTAACGCCTGCGCACGACATGAACGATAAAACGTTGGGTGAAAAACACAACCTTGAAATCGTTGATATATTTAATGAAGATGCGACTTTAAACAGCTTCGGATTACATTATCAGGGAAAAGACCGTTTTGTAGTTCGTACAGAAATTGCAAAAGAACTGGAAGAAAGCGGAGCTTTGGCTAAAACCGAAATCCATTTAAATAAAGTGGGAACTTCAGAAAGAACCAAAGCCGTAATCGAACCAAGATTATCGGATCAATGGTTCCTGAAAATGGAAGAATTGGTTAAACCAGCAATTAAATCGGTTTTAGAAACAGGAGAAATTAAATTGCATCCAAAACGTTTCGAAAATACATATGCACACTGGTTAAACAACATTCGTGATTGGAATATTTCCCGTCAGTTATGGTGGGGACAACAAATTCCGGCGTATTATTACGGAGATGGAAAAGAAGATTTTGTAGTTGCTAATGACAAACATGAGGCAGCTGCAATATTAGAAGAAACAAAAGGAATTATCATTACAGATTTTGACGAATTACGTCAGGATTCTGATGCATTAGATACCTGGTTTTCATCTTGGCTTTGGCCGATGTCTGTTTTTGGCGGAATAATGGATCCTGAAAGTGAAGACTTTAAATATTATTATCCAACAAATGATTTGGTTACAGGTCCGGATATTTTATTTTTCTGGGTTGCCAGAATGATCATTGCAGGTTACGAATATGCAGGCGAAAAACCATTTACAAACGTATATTTAACTGGTTTAGTTCGGGATAAGCAGCGTCGTAAAATGTCTAAATCATTAGGGAATTCTCCTGATCCTTTAGATTTAATTGATGCTTTTGGTGCCGATGGAGTTCGTGTAGGATTGCTTTTAAGTGCTTCTGCAGGAAACGATATTATGTTTGATGAAGAATTGTGTAATCAGGGAAAAGGGTTTTCAAACAAAATCTGGAATGCTTTTAAACTGATTAAAGGCTGGGAAGTTTCAGAAACTATCGCACAGCCGGAATCTTCAAAAGTTGCCATAGAATGGTATGAAGCAAAATTACAGCAGACTTTAGTTGATATTGAAGACAATTTTGAAAAATACAGAATTTCAGATTCATTAATGGCTATTTATAAATTAGTTTGGGATGATTTCTGTTCTTGGTTCTTAGAAATGATCAAACCTGCTTACCAACAGCCAATTGACAGCGTAACTTTCGCTAAAGCGATCGAAATGTTAGAAAGTAACTTGAAATTGTTACATCCTTTCATGCCTTTCTTAACAGAGGAAATTTGGCAGTTAATTGCAGAAAGAACTCCGGAAGAAGCTTTAATTGTTTCAACCTGGCCGGAATTAAAATCTTTCGATACAAAATTAATTACCGATTTTGAAAATTCTATTGAAGTGATTTCAGGAATTAGAACAATCAGAAAAGACAAAAATATTCCGTTTAAAGATGCAATCGAATTAAAAGGAATCAACAGCGAAAATGTTTCAACTTATTTCGATTCAATTATCACGAAATTAGGAAACGTTTCTGCTTTCGAATATGTTTCTGAAAAAGTAGACGGTGCATTGTCTTTCCGTGTAAAATCAAATGAATATTTCATTCCGATTACTGGAAATATCGATGTTGAAGCTGAAATAGCAAAACTGACAGAAGAATTGAATTATACCAAAGGATTTCTGAAATCTGTTGAAGCAAAACTTTCTAACGAGAAATTCGTAAATGGAGCTCCAGAAAAAGTTTTAAATATAGAAAAACAAAAACAGGCCGATGCTTTGGCAAAAATTGCTACAATAGAGCAGAGTCTGGCTGGTTTGAAGTAATAAACAAACTTAGTTTTTAAATCCAAAACCCCGACAGATTTTAAATCTGTCGGGGTTTTATATTTTTCCGAAATACTTATTTCTTATTAAGCTCTTCTACTTTTTGTTCCCAATGTGTTTCAAGGGCACCGTAATCAATTGGATTTGCAGGTTTTTGATTGGCTAACCTGCCCGATTCAAATGCCCTGACAAGAATGGTCTCTATCAGGTAATCTTCGCTGACTTCAAAGGGTTTATATTCTCTTTTTAAACTAATGTCAAACATATTGGCCGTAGCATTTGATACAAATGCCTTGAAACCGCTTTTCAAAGTTTTTACCAATTCGTATGTTGTTATTCCAGTCTGTCGATTGATAAGTTTTACTAAAATTTGCCCTTGTTTTCGCGAAAGTTTTTTTAACCTCGCCTCAAACTCATTATTGAGGTAATCTTCAACGATTTTAAAATATTTTTTCTTCTCACGGCTGGTTTTTAAACGTGCCATTCCATTGTTTAGCGCTGTTAGTCGGTCTGCTGCCAATCTTGCATACGGATAGACTTTGTAAACTCTGTTTTGAAGAATCAGGAATTGTTTTTGTGCTTCGGGATCCAGCTTCTCTTTTGAAATGATAATTTCAGGCAACTCAATAGTATCACCCAAAATTGAATCATTCTCTCTAAGCGTGTAGCCCATTTCACTCTCTTTAGGCGTAATCTGTGCTTTCGCAGCAAAAGAAATTAAAAGAAAACATAAAATATAAGTTGTAAATCTCATGGAATATATATTTAAGTGTAAAATTATACATTATATACACAACTGTAATACCAAATTTATAAATTAGCAAAAAAATATTTTTATGAGCACACAATCTATCTTAAAAGATACCTCAATTGCTTTTCTGGAAAGCTACCTAAATAACGCTTCGCCGACAGGTTATGAAAGCGAAGGACAAAAAATCTGGATGAATTATCTGGAACCTTATGTTGATACTTTTATTACGGATACTTACGGAACTGCCGTTGGTGTTATCAATCCGGATGCCCCATTCAAAGTAGTGATTGAAGGGCATGCTGATGAAATTTCGTGGTATGTAAATTATATCACAGATGATGGTTTGATATATGTAATCAGAAACGGAGGATCTGATCACCAGATTGCACCTTCAAAACGAGTAAATATCCATACCAAAAAAGGAATTGTAAAAGGAATTTTCGGATGGCCGGCAATTCATACACGTTTACGAGATAAAGAGGAAATTCCGAAACTAAGCAATATTTTTATTGATTTAGGTTGTGAAACAAAAGAGCAGGTTCTGGAAATGGGTGTTCACGTTGGTTGCGTGATAACTTATCCAGATGAATTCATGATTTTAAACGAAAATAAATTTGTTTGTCGTGCCATCGATAATAGAATGGGCGGTTTTATGATTGCCGAAGTAGCACGTTTATTGAAAGAGAACAATAAAACGCTTCCGTTTGGTTTATATATTGTGAATTCTGTGCAGGAGGAAATTGGTCTTCGCGGTGCCGAAATGATTTCGCAGCGAATCAAACCAAATGTTGCTATTGTGACGGATGTTTGTCATGATACTACAACACCAATGATTGATAAAAAAGTTGAAGGCGATCTTAAAATAGGCAAAGGACCTGTTATTGCTTACGCTCCGGCGGTACAAAATAATCTGAGAGAATTAATCGTCGATACAGCCGAGGAGAAAAACATACCTTTTCAGCGCCATGCGACTTCCAGAGCTACTGGCACGGATACTGATGCTTTTGCTTACAGCAATGGAGGCGTAGCTTCAGCATTGATTTCGTTGCCGCTTCGTTATATGCATACGACTGTTGAAATGGTTCACAAGGAAGATGTTGAAAATGTGATTCAGCTGATTTATGAATCATTATTGAAAATCGAAAACAACGAAACTTTTTCTTATTTCAAATAAGAGATAATTTGTAATGTTAACTTGGTTGTATTGATTTTTGAACTTTAAAAGAAATTTATTAAAAAGAATTAATGAAAAGAACTATAGTAATTTTAATTGTGATGCTCTCAGCTTGTGTTTATTCACAAGAATCAAAAGAAAGAAATTGGGGCATAAAAATTAATCCAGTTCAATTAATTGATATTGCTTCATTTCCAACTTTACAATTATCTGTTGAAAGAAAAATAAATTATTATTCAAGTTTGAATATTGAAGTTGGCTATCAACTTTATGATTTTACAAATACGGATACCATTTTTTTAAAGCCAAAAGGATTTAAAACCAATATCGAAGGACGAATTTATTTGCAAAAACTGTTTAACTCAAGAGTTAAATCTAAACGAAGTGAGTTGTACGCAGGTATTCAGGTATTTTATAGAGAGAATCAGAGAAATAGTTTTATAGAATATGTTCCGATTGATCCAATAAATGAAGATGAGTATATTGATGAATATTTGGATGATTTTGGAGTTAAGAAAACCGCTAAAGGAATTAATTTAACTGTAGGTAATCAATTTTCATTTGCAAGATTTATTTTAGAGCCATTTGTAGTATTTGGTTATATGAATAGAAAAACAATCAATAGCGATCTTGAGTATGATGAAAGTAAACATTCTTTGAATATGAATCATGCTTTTTTTCTAGGTAGCGATTTGGAAAGTAATTCAGGAGATATGTTCAATTTTGGACTTGGTTGCAGGCTTGGATATAGATTTTAAACACATAAAATCAGAGCATAAAGGCTGGCTATATGAAGAAGGTTTGAGATTTGTTTTTAAGTTTTGAACTTGGATCATTGTAAAACCTGAAATCTTCATATGGCAGAGACTTGACAGTCAGATTAACTAATAAAAATAAGCATGAAAATTTTACTGCTCGAAGACGATTTTACTTTATCCAAAGAAATAGCTGTGTTCTTTGCTTCAAAAGAATTCGAGTGCGTTCCTTACTATGATGGTGGATTTTTGCTCCGGAAATATTTTTCGAATGATTATGATTTGATTATTCTAGATATCAATGTTCCCGGTATAAACGGAATCGAAGTTTGTAAAAAGATTCGTGAAGTTGATAAAAAAACGCCCATAATCATGCTGACCGCTTTTAGTGAAATCGAAGACAAGCTGGCTTCTTTTGATAGCGGTGCAGATGATTATCTGGTAAAACCTTTCCATTTTGAAGAGTTGTACGCCAGGATTTCTTCTCTTTTAAGACGAAAGGAAATTCCGCAGCAGACGGAAGAAAAGATTATAATTCAGGATTTGGAAATTTTAGAATCAGAAATGAAAGTATTCCGCGCAGGCGAAGAAATCAAACTTACGCCTAAAGAATTTAAACTGATTCTGATTTTGGCTCAGGCCAAAGGGAAAGTGCTTTCAAAACAATTCATAGCCGAAAAACTGTGGGATTATCATATTGAAACCAATCAGAATACCATTGAAGTTTACATTAATTTTCTTCGAAAAAAAATCGATAAAGACCACGAAACAAAACTAATCCGAACTAAAATTGGTTACGGATATTATCTAAGCGACCAGGAATGACATTAAAAAACAGGATATCACTTTTAGTAAGTCTGCTCTTTACAATTCTTTTTGGGCTGGCTTCTACTGTGATTTTTGTATTGTATTCTAATTTTCGAAAAGAAGAGTTTCGTGACCGCTTGGAGATAAAAGCACTTTCAAATATAAAACTTCTCGTAAATGTAAAAGAAGTTGATGATCAGCTTTTAAAAATGATCGATCAGAATTCAATCAATAAATTGTATGATGAAAAAACGCTGGTCTTCGATTCTCATTTTAAACTGATTTACAGCAGTATTGATGATGCCAAAATTAACTGGTCTGTTGACGATTTAAAATACCTTAAAAAGCATAAAACATTTTTTAAGCAGCAGGGCGATTACGAAGTTTACGGCGTTTTTTATGATACCAAAGACAGGGATTTTTATGCCTTAATATCGGCGACAGATGATTATGGCAAACGAAAATTACTTTTTTTAAGATACACATTAATTATATCCTACATTTTTTTTACCTGTATTTGCTGGGTGTTGACCTCTTTGATGATAAAAAAAGCCATGAACCCTTTAAGTATTTTTCATCAAAAAATTAAAAATATAAACGAGAACAATCTGGACACCCGTGTGGAATCCAAAAGCAATAAAAACGAAATCGACCTGATTGCCAATGAGTTTAATTTTATGATGGACAGAATTGAGGTTTCGTATCAAAAACAAAAAGAATTTACGGCTCACGCCTCACACGAACTCAGAACTCCTTTATCGAGAATAACGGCACAAATTGAAAATACAATTGCCGATTCGGAAACATCTCTTAAAGGAAAAATTTTTTTAAACACCATTTTATCAGATGTTAATCATTTGTCAGAACTGATAAATTCATTATTGATATTATCAAAAATAGATACCAATAGTTCTGGAAATAATGAAATTCACAGAATGGATGAAATGCTATTTTCGGCCATTGAAAATTTAAATAAAACCTTTCCTGATTTTGTTATTCTTTTCGAGATAGAAGAAAGCGAGAATCTCGATACGGCCTTAGAAATCAAAGGGAATAAAAACCTTTTGGAAATTGCTGTGAGTAATGTTCTAAAAAATGCCTGTGTTTACTCGGATAACAAACAGGCAAAAGTCAAAATAAGTACTAAAGAAGATCATTTGGTGATTTCAGTTTTAAACACCGGAAAAACACTCAGCGAAAACGAACAGAAAAATCTTTTTCAGCCTTTTATGCGTGGCGAAAATTCAAAAGGAACTTCCGGTTTTGGACTGGGCTTGCGTATTGTAAACCGAATCTTAATGCTTCATAATGCAAAAATCAATTATAGCGTACCTGCAGAAAAGACCAATTTATTCGAATTGATTTTTCATTAATCAAATCTCCTTATAAATTTTTAAGCACTTTTTAAGGTCTTTCTTAAGGTGTCTTAAAGTCTCTCAATAGCATATTTGTATCAAATAAAAATGATACAATGAAAAAGTTATTTGCATTATTCCTGCTGATTGCCATGAATCAGATGGTTCTGGCTCAAAAAACAGTCACTTTAGAAGATTGTGAAAGTCAGTTTTTAAAAAACAACCTCTTCCTGCTGGCTTCGCATTACAATATCGATGCCTCAAAAGCGCTGACGATTCAGGCGGGTATCTGGGACAACCCAGTGATTTCCGCAGAACTGAACGCCTACAATCCTGATCGTGATAAATATTTTGATATCGGAAAACAAGGTCAGAAAGTATTTGGCATCGAACAGCTGATTTATCTGGGCGGAAAAAAACGTAATGAAGTAAAATTAGCGAAAACTAATGAACAGCTGGCAGAACTGCAATTCAATGATTTGCTCAGAACACTGAAACTACAATTACGTAAAAGTTTTTATACGGTTTATTACAATTCAAAAAGTCTGGAAACCACAGATAAACAATTGGCTCACATTGAAGATTTAATCAATTCCTATTCAGTTCAGGCGCAAAAAGGGAATATTCCTTTGAAAGATGTTGTTCGTCTGCAGTCGCTTTATCTGAATTTTAAAAACGAGCGAATGGAAGTAGTAAATAACAATATAGAAGAACAGGCAAATTTAAAATTGCTTATGAATTCTACCGAAGAAATTGTTCCGAATGTTTCAAAAGATGAATTCAGCAAATACTTAAAAACGATTGATTTCGATTTAAAATCCTTCGAAAATGAAGCCATTACCAATAGACCTGATTATCTGGCGAGACAAAAGGAAATCGATGCTAATGAACTGAATGTAAAGTGGCAAAAATCGCTTTCTGTTCCGGATATAACCTTAGGAGCCAAATACGATCAGCGAAGCGGTGCTTTTAATAATGAGGTGAATTTAACCGTTGGAATTCCCTTGCCGCTTTGGAATCAAAATAAAGGAAATATTAAGTACGCAAAGACCATTCTGGAACAATCAAAAATTGAAAAGCAAAATTTTGAACTACAGCTTCAGACCGAAATTACATCTGCCTGGAATAAATGGGAGGAATCCCGTAAAAACTATGTAGTGATAAAACCAACTGTAAACTCAGATTTTGAAGCCGTTTATAATGGGATCTTAACCAATTTCCAGAAACGAAACATCAGCTTATTAGAATTTACTGATTTTATGGAAAGCTACAATCAGGCAAATATTCAGGTAAACGAGCTAAAGAAAAAACTGGCGCTGTCTGCCGAAGAATTAAACAGTACAATCAATAAAGACTTATTTTAAAACCAAATAAAATGAAACATAAACTAATTATCGGAATTGCAATTGTGAGTTTATCGATAACAGGCTGTAAAAAAGAATTAGAAAATCCGCAAATCAATACTTCTTTTGCATTGAGTGATAACATGCTGAAAACGACAACCACAGCAGTTTCACAACTACAGCCCGTAACAAACGAATTAAATTTTTATGGAAAAATTACGGCCGACAACAATAAAATGATCGATGTTTACCCGCTTGTAGGCGGAAACGTAATCAAGGTAAATGTGGAGCTTGGCGATTATGTAAAAAAAGGGCAGGTACTGGCGACTATAAAAAGTACCGATATTGCCGATTTTGAAAAACAATCGCTCGATGCCAAAAGTGATTTACTGGTTGCGAAAAACAATTTGAAAGTGGCCCAGGAATTATTTGACGGAAAACTAAACTCTGAAAGCGATGTGCTTCAGGCAAAATCTGAAGTGAATAAAGCACAGTCGCAATTAAGCAAAGTTCAGGAAACATATAAAATCTACAACATTAAAGCAGGTTCTATTTACGAAGTTACAGCGCCAATCAGTGGTTTTGTGATTCAAAAAAGTATTAATCAGGATATGCTTTTGCGAAGCGATCGCTCAGAAAATATTTTTGATATTGCCGAAATAAGCGAAGTCTGGGCAATGGCGAACATTAATGAAATCGACATCAATAAAGTAAAATTAGGAATCGATGCAGATGTTACCACTTTAAGTTATCCTGATAAAGTTTTTAAAGGAAAAGTAGATAAAATTTTTAACGTGATTGATCCCGAAACCAAGGCGATGCAGGCGCGAGTTAAACTGCAAAACCCAGGATTTTTACTGAAACCGGATATGAATGCCAACATCAAATTATCTTTTAAAGAAGATAAATCGATGATTGCAATTCCGAGCGATGCTATTGTTTTCGATAAAAGTAAAAATTTCGTCATGATTTTTAAAGACCGAAATAACATCGAAACCAGACAAGTTGAGGTTTACCGAGTGGTTGGGAAAACTACCTATATCTCAAGCGGTTTAAAAGAAAATGAAAAAGTCATTACCAACAATCAGCTATTTATTTACCGTGCTTTAAACGAATAAGACATGAACAAATTCATACGAAATATTATTGCTTTTTCGCTCAAGAACAAAGCATTCACCTTTTTTTGGGTAGGATTACTGGCCGTTGCAGGATTTATTTCCTTCAAAAATATGCCAATTGATGCTTTTCCGGATGTAACCAACACCCAGATTATCATCATTACACAATGGAACGGAAAAAGTGCTGAGGAAGTAGAGCGTTTTGTGACTTCTCCTATCGAAATTTCCATGAACTCGGTACAGAAAAAGACGAGTGTCCGCAGTATTACCATGTTTGGTTTATCGGTTATCAAAATCATTTTTGATGATGGAGTCGATGATACTTTCGCACGTTTTCAGGTCAATAATTTATTGAAAAACGTTACGCTGCCTGATGATGTCGAACCGGATGTTCAGCCGCCTTATGGTCCTACAGGAGAAATTTTCCGATATATTGTAAAAAGTGACAGCCGTGACAGCCGTGAATTATTAACCTATCAAAACTGGGTGATCGATAAACAGCTTCGCTCTGTTCCGGGTGTTGCCGATTTGAATGTTTTCGGAGGTCAGACTAAAACGTATGAAGTTGGTGTTGATCCTGTAAAATTAGCGAAATACAATATTACACCGCTTCAGATTTATAATGCTGTCGATGCAGGAAATCTAAACGTTGGTGGTGATATCATCGAAAAAAACGGACAGGCTTTTGTGGTTCGGGGAGTCGGACTTTTAAAATCCCGAAAAGATATTGAAAACATCATTGTTGATCAGGCTGGCGGAAATCCGATTTTAGTTAAAAACGTAGCTTCAGTTTACGAAAGTTCCATGCCAAGAGTAGGACAGACGGGTATTGGCAAAAATGATGATGCCGTTGAAGGGATTGTTGTGATGCGTAAAGGCGAAAATGCACAGGAAACTTTGGCTTTAATCAAAGATAAAATCAAAGATTTAAATGAAAATGTACTGCCGAAAGACATTAAAATTGAAACCTTTTATGATCGTGATAATCTGATGAATTTCACGACAGAAACGGTGATGCACAATTTATTTGAAGGAATTATTCTGGTTACCTGCGTTGTGTTTCTTTTCATGGCCGACTGGAGAACTACTTTTACAGTTTCTATCGTCATTCCACTTTCCTTATTGTTTGCATTTTTATGCCTGAAAATGATGGGAATGAGTGCCAACTTGCTGAGTCTGGGTGCAGTCGATTTCGGAATTATTATTGATGGTGCGGTGGTGATGGTCGAAGGGTTGTTTGTAGTTTTAGATCACCGTGCACATCAATTAGGAATGACAGCCTATAACAAAATTGCAAAAGGAAGCCTGATCAAAAAAACAGGAACAGAAATGGGTAAAGCCATCTTCTTTTCTAAGTTAATAATCATTACAGCATTGCTGCCGATATTTTCTTTTCAAAAAGTTGAAGGAAAAATGTTCTCCCCTTTGGCTTTTACGTTAGGTTTTGCCTTAATGGGAGCTTTACTTTTCACTTTGACACTGGTACCGGTTTTGTCGCACATTCTTTTAAACAAAAATGTAAAGGAAAAAAATAATCCTTTTGTGAATTTTTGGGACAGAATTGTAGGGAAAGGCTTTGCCTGGACATTTAAACATAAAGTGAAATCATTGATTATTTCAATTTCTATTATTGCGGGAACTTTCTTTTCGGCTTCGTTTTTAGGAACAGAATTTTTACCTCAGTTAAATGAAGGGGCTTTGTGGGTAACAGCAGAACTGCCAATGAGTACGTCGCTTCCGGAGAGTGTAAAGACAGCGGCACTCATCAGAAAAGATCTGGAAACTTTTCCGGAAGTAAAAAAAGTACTTTCACAAACCGGAAGAAGCAATGACGGAACTGACCCGAACGGTTTTGGATTTATACAGCTTCAGGTAGATTTAAAACCTAAATCAGAATGGACGCGTAAAATCAATATGGATCAACTGATTAACGAAATGGACCAGAAACTAAAAGTGCATCAGGGAATTACCTATAACTATTCGCAGCCTGTTATTGACAACGTAGCCGAATCTGTTGCAGGTTTCAAAGCTTCAAATGCAGTGAAAATCTATGGAGATGATTTGGATAAACTGGATGAATTATCAAATGAGGTTTTAGCAAAAATCAAAAATATTCCGGGTATTAAAGACGTCGGAATTCTGAGAAATGTTGGCCAGCCTGAAATCAGTGTGATTCTCAACAGAGAAAAAATGGCTGCTTACGGAGTAACTTTGGGAGATGCTCAGGCTGTTTTAGAATTAGCTTTTGGAGGAAAAACCGCTACTCAAAAGTATGAAGACGAAAAGAAATTTGATGTAAGGGTTCGTTTCTCCAAAGAATACCGAAAAGACGAAGAAGATTTGTCCGAATTAAAAGTGCCAACAATCAGCGGCGCGAAAATTCCATTGAAGGAAATCTGTGATATTAAAACCGTTACAGGGCCGGCCTTTATTTACAGAGATAATACCAAACGATTTATTGGGGTTAAATTCTCTGTTCGTGATCGTGATCTAGGAAGCACAATTGCCGAAGCACAGGAAAAAGTAGCCGAAGTAAAAATGCCGGCGGGTTATACTACAGGGTGGACAGGGGAGTTCGAAAATCAGGTTCGTGCCAGTGCGCGTCTGGCTCAGGTCGTACCCATCAGTTTAATTGGAATTTTTGTATTGCTCTTCATTTTATTCGGAAATATTAAGGATTCACTGCTCGTTTTGTCTAATGTTCCGTTTGCAATAATCGGAGGAATTGTAGCATTGCACTTAACCAGAATGAATTTTGGAATTTCAGCGGGGGTTGGTTTTATTGCCTTACTCGGAATCTGTATTCAGAACGGAGTTATCCTGATATCAGAGTTTCATCATAACCTCAAGGCTAAGTTTTCTCTCGAAGATTCTATTTTCATGGGGGTAAAAGCCAGAACAAGAGCAGTCGTAATGACAGCTTTGATGGCTTCAATTGGCTTGTTGCCGGCAGCAATTTCAACGGGAATTGGTTCCGAGTCACAAAAACCATTAGCCATTGTGATTATCGGAGGACTGATGACAGCAACTGTTTTGACGTTATTGGTTTTCCCGATTCTGTTCTGGATATTCAATCGTAAAAAACATGCTCCAATCGAATAAATAGTAATAGTTGGTTATTTTAATTTGAGAAGAAAAGCATCATTATTTTTTTAATGGTGCTTTTTGTGCTATTTACAAATTGAAATAAAGGGATATTAATTTTCATGAGCTAATCCAACTGTCCCTTATACCTTTCATGGCTCCCGATAGTTATCGTGACTGCATAAAAGGATCCCAGTCTAAAACACCAGTAAAATAAAAACGACCTTCTGCTCAGGAAGGTCGTTTTAGTTACTAACTCAAACTCTTATAAATTTTTAGAGATTTTTTATTTCAAATCTTTCAAAATAGCAACTGCTTCTGCAGCATTAGATAATTGTGCATATTTTAAAGCGGTAAATCCTTTTTCATTTTTAACGCCAGATTTTGCTCCCTGTGCCAATAAGATCTTAATGATTTCAACTTTGTTGTAACGTGCAGCTGTCATTAATGGAGTCATATCTTCTGAAATTTGATTTACATCAGCGCCATATTCAATAAATTTTAAAACGATTTGAAGATCACCTTTTAAAATTGCCACATTTAGTGGTGATGCATCATATGCTGCAGTTATAACTTTTTTGTCTTCATTTAAAGACTTGAAATCTGAAGCTAAAGACACATTTGTAAAAGCTACTAAAGCTACTCCTAAGTAAACGATTGATTTTTTCATAACGATTGTTGTTTGTTGATTGATTAATGATGATGATTTTTAATTCTGATGTAAAGGTAATCTAATTTTTGTATTATGCATTACAAGGTACTATGCTTTAACTAATTATTAACATTTATTTAATAAGTTGCCCTTGTACACTTTTTTAAAATGTTAAATTACATCTTTCCTATATAGACGATGAATAAGCCAATATGTTACAGTAATAATTAAAAAAAATGAAAAAAAATCTTATCAAAAAAACAGATAGTGTAAATCTTAATTTTATCTTTACTATTCTTCAAACTAATAAATACTTTATTAACCACATTAAATTACAAAGCCATATTCATTATAAAAAGAATTTTAATTGTGCTTATTTTAATTGTATCAATAGTATTAATTACAGCTTATTTTATGCCAAGAGAATATGCTGTTGCAAAAGAAATTACGATTAATAGACCAGCTGATTCGGTTTTTAATTATATCAGATATTTTAATAATCAAAACGAATTTAGTGTCTGGTCTAAAATTGATCCGAAAATGAAATTGACTTATAGAGGAACAGACGGAACAGTTGGAGCCATTTCGGCATGGGAAAGCGATGTAAAGGATGTTGGTGTTGGCGAACAGGAGGTAACAAAAATTATCGAAGGGAAATGAATAGATTTTGCACTGCGTTTTAAGAAACCAATGGAGGATACTGCCGTCGCATTTATGTCAACCGAAACTGTTTCTGGTAATCAGACTAAAGTAAAATGGGTAATCAGTGGTTGTGATACCCTATCCAATAAATATTATGCTTCCAATGATGAAAATGGATAAAATGATTGGTAATGATCTGCAAAAAGGACTTGTAAATTTGAAAACGAAAATGGAAAACTAAATTTTTAGCCACAGATCAGATTCTAAATCATATTAATTGATTTAATCTGCGGCTAAAAATTATCTCAGTTTAAAACTCCCGCGATAAACATTCTTTAAATCTTTTTCAAACAGAGTGTAAGGGTCTTTGTAAAACTGTAGAAAATCAGGAACGCTTATTTGTCCGGGAAAAGGAGCGTAGTAATGTGTTGGGCTCACAGCATCGTTTCTCCAGACCAAAACGTAAGCCAGTTCTAACTTCTCAGATTGTAATGTTTTTAATAAAGTATCAGTCCACCATGTTGCATTTGGAATTGATTCTAAACCTGTTTCGGTAAAAGCGGCCAGTTTTTTCTTTTGGATTGCGACGTCTGAGATTATTTTCAATTTCTTTTTTGCAGCCTCAAGATCGTATTTGTCGTCACGTCCAAAATCGCCATAATCATCCATTCCAAACAAATCTACAAAATCATCTCCCGGGTATCGTTCCAAATATTCTTCTTCACAGTTAAATCGGTTATCGGGTGAAAAAGCATAAATGAAATTATGAACATCCAAAGTATCTCTTAAATACGAAACCGTAAATTGCCAGACTGCAATAAAATCTTCACGAGAGGTATATTTTTTCCCCCACCAAAACCAATCCCCGTCAAATTCATGGTAAGGTCTAAAAATCATGGGAGCAAGTTTACCGTCTTTTGCTTTTACAGAATGGGCAAAATCAGCAATTGTTTTTAAAATTTCTTTATACTGTTCGTGATGGGAGCCTTCCGGTTTAATTAAGGAAATTGAAGCAGTCGAGATTCCGTCTTTCCAATAAAAACCTCCTTCAGATACCGGATTATTAAAATGCCAGGCAACAGTGGTAATCCCGCCACGTTTATAAGTGTCCACAACATTTTGCCTTAAAATTTCTTTCGCATTTTCAATTCTCTCATTTGATTGTCCTGAAAAATCACTAAAATCAATTCCAATAACAGCAGGATGGGAGCCTGTAACTGATTTTACATCTGATTTGTTAGTTTCGCCTGACCACCGATGTCCGTATTCCAAAGCATGCTGATGTCCAAAAAGAATATGCTCTTTTGCAATGGTTTTAAGATTCTGATATAAATTTCGAGTCTCTTCTGTCGCCTTTTTATCAATCTGAGCAAAAAGAAAATGCCCTGCTGTCATAAATAAGAACAGCAAGGCATTTTTTTTATTAGTAATAATGTTCATGGTTTAAATAGTTAGTTTAAACCCTAAAATTACTCTTTAGCAGTAAGGTAATCTAATACGTTTTTATCAATACGTTGGTCAATATTATCAATATCAGCCTTTACGAATTTCTCACCTAAAATATTCTCATATAATTCAATATATCTTTCAGAAACAGATTGAATGTAAGCATCTGACATATCCGGAATTTGCTGCCCTTCCTGTCCTTGAAAACCATTTTCTATCAACCAGCGGCGTACAAACTCTTTTGATAATTGTTTTTGCTCTTCTCCTTTATCTTGTCTTTCCTGGTATCCGTCAGCATAAAAATAACGAGATGAATCCGGTGTGTGAATTTCATCAATAAGTACAATTACGCCTTCTTTTGTTTTTCCGAATTCGTATTTGGTGTCAACCAAAATTAAACCACGATCTGCAGCAATTTCAGTTCCTCTTTGAAATAAATCACGTGTAAATTTCTCTAAAACAATATAGTCTTCTTCAGTAACAATTCCTTTTGCTAGAATATCTTCACGAGAAATATCCTCGTCATGAGAGCCATTATCAGCTTTTGTAGTTGGTGTTATAATTGGTTCAGGGAATTTATCATTTTCTTTTAAACCTTCTGACATTGTTACTCCGCAAATTTGTCTTTTACCTGCAGCATATTCACGAGCAGCATGTCCTGAAAGATATCCACGAATTACCATTTCAACTTTAAAAGGCTCACACAAATGTCCAACTGCAACATTTGGATCCGGAGTTGCAATCAGCCAATTCGGTACAATGTCTTCCGTCAATTCCATGAATTTTGTGGCAATCTGATTTAGTATTTGTCCTTTGTATGGAATTCCCTTTGGCAAAACCACATCAAAAGCCGAAAGTCTGTCGGTTGCAACCATCACCAAAAGTTCGTCGTTAATATTATAAACTTCTCTAACTTTTCCGCGATAAACTGATTTTTGATTCGGGAAATTGAAATTTGTAGTTGTGATTGTATTGCTCATTATCCTTAGTTGTGTTGTTTTTATAAATGCAAATTTAAGACTATTTAAAAGAGCAAACAAATGTTTATTTGTTGATAGTTTATTGTTAATGGTTGATAGTTTTTAGGTCAACTGCATTGCAATCCAAACGATCAACTACCAACCTATTTTTTCAAAAGTGTCGAATTAAATAAATTTAAGATTCTGCTGTATTCATCAATCCACGAATATGTTTCTTTGAATCCGTGTGCTTCAACCGGGAAAGAAGCAAGGCTCCAATTCTTTTTCTCCAATTCAATAAAACGTTGAGACAAACGAACGATGTCTTTATATTCTACGTTATCATCCACCATTCCGTGAAGCATTACTAAATTACCTTTTAAATTGTCTGCATAATAAATAGGAGAACTTTTTTTATACGCTTCAGGATCCGTTTCTGGAAAGTTTAAAATATTACTGGTATATCCGTGATTATAATGTGCCCAGTCTGTTACTGAACGTAATGCAGCTCCCGAAACAAATTCACCAGGTGTTGTAAGCATTCCCATTAACGTAATAAAGCCACCATATGATCCTCCATAAATTCCTACTCTGTTAGTGTCAATACCGTATTTTTCTACCAAATATTTTTTACCGTCAATATGATCTGATAAGTCTTTTCCTCCCATAAAACGGTAAATTCCGGTTCTGAAATCACGTCCGTAACCGTCACTTCCGCGATAATCAATATCCAAAACGGTGTACCCCAAATCGGTTAACAGATTATGGAACATATATTCTCTGTAATAATTGCTCCAGAAATTATGCGCATTTTGAAGATAACCTGCACCATGAACGAAAATGATAGCCGCTTTATTGGCAATTTCTGCTTTAGGAGTATATAATCTTGCGTTGACCGGAGTTCCGTCCTGTGCTTTAAATGTGATAACTTCAGGCTCTCTCCATTGGTACTTTTTAAAATCCTCAGAGATTGAAGAAGAAATTTGATGTAAACTGGTATTCTTTTTATTGTCGGCAATGTAAAAATCCCAGGGTATGTTTTTATACGAATAACGAACTAAAAGTGATTTTTCGTCTGGAGAAACTACTACCTCATTTGCACCATCTTTTGTTAAAATTGGCTGTAACAAACCATCAGCAACAGCTAATTTATAGAAGTTTCTGTTTCCCGGATGTGTTGTATTTGTTGTTAGATAAAATGTTTTTTTATCTTTTGATAAAGTTACATTCCGTACTTCCCAATTACCTTTTGTTACTTGTGTTTTCTTTTTTGTTTTTAAATTATAGGTGTATAAATGAGAATATCCAGTAACTTCAGATTGAAAATAAATAGTTTCATTATCTGCTAAAAAATCCAATATGCCTGAAGAAAAGGAATAGGATGGAATCCCCGGACCGGCAATCCATGCTTCGTCATGCTGATATTCGATCTCTTCAAAAGTTCCTTTATCTAAGTTTAAATTCACTAGCCATCTGTCTTTATTATCCTGGCTTCTAATCTCAACTACAGCCAACGATCCATCCTGATTATAAACTGGAGACTGGGCAACAATTAATTTATCTTCTTTTGGTTTGTTTTTTAATTTAGTATACGATTCATAATACATTGGAGTATCCTGAATATGACTTAAACTTGAAAAATTCACATAATAAACGGAATCTTTTGCGACAGAATAAATAGCAAATCTGTTTTTTACAAAATTATTGGTTGAAACTTTTTCTTTTGTTTCCGGTGTTTGGTTATAACCGTCAGAAGTTATAAAGACCTCCATTTTTTCTTGTTTGGTTTCTGAGTTTTCAATTAAAATGAAAGTAGCAAAGTTTCCGTTTGGATTAATCTGCAGGCTATATAAATTATCTTTACCATAAAAGTATTCTTTTGCAAAATCCGATTTAAGAGTTTTTTCTTTAGCAAGATTCCATTCCTTTTTAGCTGCTGCATCTCTTATAAACTGAAACAGTTCTTTTTGCTGTGTACTTAAAAAAGATTCTTTTTCAGGTTTTGTTTCTTTTTTATTGCCTTTATTCAAATTTGTAATTTGCAAAAGGGTTCCTTCTTTGGTGTTGTATTTAAAAAGATTGTCTTTTTGTTCAAAAAACAATATCCCTGCCTGAGATCCTAACTGTAAATTAGATATTGGAACAGATTGTTGAATTAGTTTTTTAATTGATTTTGAATGAATAGAATAGGAATACAAAGATCCTTTATCAAGGTAATAAACGATATCTGAGCCAGGTTTGGTTTTAAAATCAAGTTGAGAAAAAGCAGCTTCTTTAGGAGTAACAATTTCTGGCTTTGTCATGCCTTTTTGCCAAAAGTATGTACTGGTTCCCAATTCATCTTTAGGATTCCATTCAAAGTAAACTTTTTTACCATCCAATGACCAACGTCCGTTTGTTGGTTGGTTTCCAATAAAAGACTCGCCTTTCATTATTTCTTCCAATTTCAGTTTTTGGCTTTGTCCAGAAATCAGGAAAAATAAGAAGATAGGGATAAAAATATTTTTTGTCATTATATTATTTTTTGAGAAAACAAAAATACATTACGAAAGTATTAAAAAATGTTTTTTTTTGCGAAATTCTTTGTAATACATCAGTTTAATAAAAAAATCCCTGAATAAGTATTTCAGGGATTCTGTATTTTGATGAAAACTTATATTTTAAACTAACCTCCTATAAGTTCTTTGTCTAGTATTTTTGAAGCAATATATCTTGCGACTCCGTCTTCAGCATTGGTTTTTATGACTTCCAAATCTGGAAGGGTTTCTTTTAATAATATAGGAGCATTTCCCATAATTAAACCTTTTCCTGACGCTGATAACATTTGAACATCGTTAAAACCATCACCAAAAGAAATAGCTTCCTTTAAAGTAAAACTTTTTTTTTCGAGCACTCTTTCAATCGCTACGGCTTTATCAATAGACTTATCCATAAATTCCAGACAAGTTGGGAGGCTAAAGGCGTGATGCAAATGTTCTGATGAATTTACGAGAATAGCATCTTTTAATTTTACTAATTTTTCATGATCATCACAAGAAAAGAAAATTTTAATGGCTCCAAAATCATCCAGGGTTTTGTAATCAACCAACTCAGGATGATATTTTAATTCGGCTTGAAAAGCATTTAGTTTTTCGCTGACTTTATTTGTCTGCCAAACATTTTCTTTAAATAAAACGACGGTAATCTCAGGATCGATATCAACATTTAAAGCTGCTTTAACAATATCACTATCTAAATTGAACGAAAAAAGTTCTTCTTTTTCAGGCGAATGAATTCTGGCTCCGTTTGAACTTACCAGATAAACCGGAACTTCAAGTGTTTTAATAATTGCCATGGCATCAAGATGATGACGGCCTGTAGCAACAACGATAAGATAATTTTGATTGTGAAGTTCCTGAAAAATTGATTTGGTATAATCAGATATTCTGTGTTGAGGGTTGAGTAAGGTTCCGTCAAGGTCACTTACAACAACTTTTATGTTTTTAAGTTTTGTCATATTAATAATCAAACATTTATGAGATGCAAATTTACTGCTTTAAGCCTGGAAGTCCAAAGTTTAAAATGTTTGAAAGGCTGAAATGAGGTAAAGTTTATTATTAATTTAACGATTTGCTTAAAATTTATGTTGATAGATTAAAACTCTAGTCGTTAATCTTACCTTTTAATTTTTTGAGTTCTTGCATAAGCTATTTTCAAAGTATCAGGACAATTAGAACTGGCTTTTAATTTATAAACTAAAGAATCATTTTTAATATAAAACATTTCTTTATTGAAAATTGCAAAAGAAGCATCGTCTTTAGGATTACAGTTTGGAATTGTCAATAAATCTTTCCCTTTGTATTTTCCAAAAGAAATACATTCAACAAATGGAAACATTCTATAACATGTATCACTGGTTGTACTGTTTAACTCTATTGAATCCCCAATTATTTTCCAATTACCTTTAGATTTTACTCTCCAATCACAGCCTGCGCTTCTATAATAAAATGAACTATCTTTCTTTATTATAATACTTGATTTTCCCGGAACAATATATTCTGTATCATGCCAGGTTCCGACAAATTTACTAACTGGGATTTCTGATTTTCTACATGAAATCAAACAGATAATTGATAAGAAAGCTAATGTTCTAATTTTCATTTAATTGCTATTTTAGAATTTTCTCAAAAAAAATATTCGTTTTATACATTTCCATAAAAGATAAGTATAAAACGAATATTAATAAATGTCAAAACACTTTCACGATTTACATCTGACATTTTTATAAAAGTTAATCGTGATTTTCTATTTGTTTATAAGCGTCAATTACCTTTTTAACTAACCTGTGACGTACGATATCTTTATCATCAAGATAAATAATTCCAATTCCATCCACATCTTTCAGAACCAAGATAGCTTCTTTAAGACCGGAAATAGTTCTGCGTGGCAAATCGACCTGTCCCGGATCTCCCGTAATCATGAATTTTGCATTTTTACCCATACGTGTCAAAAACATTTTCATTTGTGAATGGGTTGTATTTTGCGCTTCGTCCAGAATTACAAAAGCATTATCTAAAGTGCGTCCACGCATAAAGGCCAACGGTGCAATCTGAATAATTCCTTTTAAAATATAGTCTTCAAGCTTTTCGTTTGGCAGCATATCGCGCAAAGCATCATAAAGAGGCTGCATGTATGGATCCAGTTTTTCTTTCATATCGCCGGGTAAAAAACCAAGATTTTCTCCTGCTTCTACCGCTGGTCGGGTAAGTATGATCCTTTTTACTTCTTTTTCTTTAAGTGCTTTTACGGCCATCGCTACACCTGTATAGGTTTTACCCGTTCCGGCCGGACCAACTGCAAATACCATATCATTTTTTTTAATGGTATCCACCAACAACTGTTGGTTTGGTGTCATGGCTTTTATAATCTTACCGCCAACTCCATGAACCAGTATTTTGTCATGGTCTAATGATTTTCTTTCATCCTGGCCATCACTCATTATTACGCGCTCAATTACATTATCATCAATGTTGTTGTATCGTGTAAAATGGAGCATGAGCCTTTGAAATCTCTTTTCGAATTCATCTAAAACTTCTTTTTCGCCAAATGCTTTCAAAGTCGTTCCTCTTGCTACTATTTTAAGCTTTGGGTAGTACTTTTTAATGATTTCAAGATGAGTGTCTTGAGCGCCCCAGAAGTCTTTTGGAGCGATGTCTATGAGCTCGATTATTCTTTCGTTCAAATGAGGTAGTTTTAAATTAAAAATAAATCTGTTTTATAAATAGGTGGCTGTCGGGTCTGTTTATATCTTTAAATGCAATTTGTCTTTTCTTCTTTCAATTTGCATTAAGTATTATTAGCTTTGCATTTCTCAAATTTAATGAAAATTAGATTTAAATACTATCAATAGTTATAAACAAAAAGATGTCAATAATTACCCTTACTACCGATTATGGCTTGAAAGATCACTTTGTTGGTTCTTTAAAGGGTAAAATTCTTTCTGAATATTCAGAGGCTCAGATAATTGATATTTCGCATGACATTGATCCATTCAATACTGCCGAAGCAAGTTACGTTATCAGTGCGTCGTATTTAAGTTTTCCAAAAGGAACCGTTCACTTAATTGGAGTCGATATTGAGCGTAATAAAGAGAATCAGCATATTGCTATGCAATGGAACGATCATTACTTTATTTGTGCTGATAACGGAATTTTAAGCATGCTTACGCAGAAAATTGTCCCGCAGAAAATTGTAGAAATCAATATACATGATCGTTTCCCAAGTGAGTTTAGCGATTTGGATATTTTTATTCAGGTTGCCTGTCATATTGCAAAAGGAGGATTATTGAATGTTATCGGAAAAGAAATTCCCGAGATTAAAGAGGTAACAGAACTACAGGCCATTATTTCTGCCGATGGAAATTCACTAAAGGGATATGTAATTTATATCGACCATTTTGGAAATGTCGTAACCAATATTTCTAAGAAACAATTCATGGAAGTTTCACGAGGGCGTCCTTACGAAATTGAAATGAAACCCAAAAACATAAAAACCATTCTGCCAAATTATTCGGCTATTGCAACATCAGACAAATACCCCATTAAGACTTATGAAGGAGAAAAACTGGCAATTTTTAATGAAGCCGGGTTTTTGGAAATTGCTATTTTTAGAAGTAATCCTTCAAAAGTGGGTTCTGCAAATAGTTTACTTGGGTTGAATTATCGTGATGTCATTACGGTGAAGTTTTCGTAAAATTTTAAATTTTAGAATACTGGAAACTTGGAATTTAGAATTTCAATATTGGATTTTATTTTTTTTCTTAAAAAGAACAATCAATTTTGGTACTTTTGCGCGTTTGTAATGCTTTTGGATGTTGATGCCAAAATAAATAAACAAATCAACGATTAAACGAATAAACGAATAAACGTTTTTACATGAAATCAATTATTTTACGGGAAATAAAATCCTTTTTTGGCTCTCCGGTTGGCTATTTGGTGATAGCTGTTTTCTTAATCAGTAACGGACTTTTTTTATGGATTTTTGAAGGGGACTACAATATCCTGAATACGGGTTACGCCGATCTGACGCCATTTTTTACTTTAGCACCATGGATTCTGATTTTCCTGGTCCCTGCTGTTACTATGAGAAGTTTTTCTGATGAAAAAAAACAAGGGACTCTTGAATTGCTTTTGACAAAACCATTGTCAATTTGGGAAATTGTAAACGGTAAGTTTCTTGGGGCTCTTTTTTTGATTATCATGGCAATAGTTCCAACATTCATTTATGTAAAAGTAATTTCGGGCTTAGGCTCTCCGGAAGGTAATATTGATATGGGAAGCACAATTGGTTCATATTTTGGATTGTTGTTTTTGATTGCTTCATATTCAGCGATAGGAATTTTTACTTCCACACTTTCAGAAAATCAAATTGTAGCTTTTATCGTTTCTGTTTTTTTATGTTTTTTCTTTTATTTTGGATTTCAAGGTTTGGCATCGCTGATCCCTGGTTTTTCTGGCTTTGTATCTTCACTGGGTATGCAGGATCATTTTAAAAGTATGAGTAGGGGAGTAATTGACACTCGCGATGTAATTTACTTTCTAAGTATTACTGTTTTGTTTTTGTCTTTTACAGTTTATAAATTAAAATCTTTTAAAGCCTAATGAAAGCATCTGCTCAAATAAATATTAAAACATTATGTATAACCATCTTTATTTTGGTTGTTCTGAATGTATTAGCAACTTTGTTTTTTTACCGATTTGACTTAACTAAAGACAAGCGATACACTTTATCTGAAACTTCGTTGCAAATTATAAAACAGATTAAAAATCCGCTATCGATTAAAATTTACATGCAGGGAGAACTTCCTGCAGATTTCAGACGTTTGCAGCAGGAGACTAAGCAATTACTGGAAGAATTTCAGGCCTATAATCCTAATATTGTTTTCGAATTTGTAAATCCTATGGAAAACGAAGACGAGAGCATGGATTTAATAAAGTCATTGTATCAAAAAGGCCTTACTCCAATAAATATAACTGTTGACGATAAAGGAAAACAATCTCAGGCAATGGTTTTTCCGTGGGCAATTGCAGTTTACAATAATAAGGAGATAAATATCCCTCTGTTAAAAAATAGAATGGGGGCTTCTACAACTCAAAAAGTTATTGGATCCATCCAGCATCTTGAATATTCTATTGCCGATGCTGTCAATAAGATTACTAAAGAAAGACAAAAGAAGATTGCAATCTTAAAAGGAAATGGAGAAATGCGCGAAATTCATCTTGACAAAATGTTGCGACAAATCCATGAAAGCTATTACATTGGACCTTTCACCTTGGATTCTGTCGCTAAAGATCCTAACGGAACCTTAAATGCATTAAAAAAATATGATTTGGCAATTATAGCTAAGCCTACAGAGACTTTTTCTGATGAAGAAAAAGAGGTTTTAGATCAGTTTATAATGAATGGCGGAAAAACATTATGGCTGATAGATCAGGTCGTAGCAGATATGGATAGTCTTTACAATCAGGCGGGTGCAACTCTGGCATACCCAAGAGATCTTAATCTGAATGATATGTTTTTCAAATATGGATTCAGAATCAATCCGGATTTAGTAAAAGACGAACAGGGAAGTCCAATAAAATTAGCAACCGGGGAACAGGGAAGTGCTACGCAATACCAGGATTTTATCTGGAAATTTGCTCCAATCGTTTCGCCTGAAAGCAAGCATCCTATTGTGAAAAATTTAGGTGGAATCAAGCTTGATTTTACTAGTCCAATCGATACTCTTAAAAACGGAATTAAAAAAACAGTTTTATTACAGTCGTCACCTTATTCTAAAAAAATTGGAGCGCCGGCTGAAATTAATTTAGAGATTGTCACAGAGCAGACTTCACCTAAAGATTATCTTAATAAAGGTAATTTAGTACTTTCTGTTTTATTGGAAGGAAGTTTTCATTCCGCTTTTGAAAACCGCGTTTTGCCTTTCAGAGACAACTCATTTTCGACAAGCGGAAAACCAACTAAAATGATTGTTGTAGCGGATGGAGATATAGCCCGAAACCAATTAGATAAAAACATGCAGCCTGTCGAATTAGGTTACGACCAACGCTCCGGAAACTTGTACGACAACAAAGATTTTGTAATGAATTGTATCAATTATTTATTAGATGATACCGGACTTATTAACATTAGAAGCAAAGATTTAGATTTGCCGTTATTAGATAAAGAGAAAGTTTATGAAAACTATACACAGACACAATTCTTAACTATCGGACTTCCAATCCTGATTTTGTTGATTTTCGGACTATCATTTACCTATATTCGAAAAAGAAAATACAGTAAATAGATGTTAATAAAAAAATTGTAAAACTAAGATTGTTTACGATATATTTGTAATCCCATATTTTAGGTTAAAATTTCTAAAATAGGATCAAAAATTAAAAACACACAGATGAAATTTATAGTATCGAGTTCGTACTTATTAAAGCAATTACAAGTTTTAGGTAGTGTAATTAACAGCAACAATACGCTGCCTATTTTAGACAACTTCTTATTTGAACTAAATAATAATGAGTTGACAGTTTCGGCATCAGATCTTGAAACCACAATGTCAGCCACATTATCAATCGATTCTAAAAGTAAAGGAAGTGTAGCGGTTCCTGCAAAACTTTTACTTGAAATTTTAAAAACATTTCCGGAACAACCTTTAACTTTTACAGTTGAAGATAATAATACAGTTGAGATTAGTTCAAATTCAGGAAAATATGCATTGGCGTATGCTGCAGGAGAAGAATTTCCAAAATCAGTAAATCTAGAAGATCCATCGGTAACTTTGGTTCCTGCAGATGTATTGGCAACTGCGGTAAGTAAAACTATTTTTGCGGCAGGAAACGATGATTTACGTCCGGTAATGTCTGGAGTCTTCTTCCAGTTTTCACCAGAAGGTTTGACTTTTGTTGCAACAGATGCTCATAAATTGGTAAAATATGCCCGCACAGATGTAAAAGCATCTCAGGTTGCCGATTTTATTATGCCAAAGAAACCTTTAAATATTTTGAAAAGTATTTTAGGAAGTTCTGATGCCGAAGTAAAAATTGAGTATAACGATTCAAATGCGACTTTCTCATTTGACAACTATATATTAATGTGTCGTTTGATTGATGGAAAATACCCAAATTATGAAGCTGTAATTCCAAAAGAAAATCCAAACAAATTAATGATCGATCGTTCCTTGTTTTTAAGTTCCGTTCGTCGTGTTGCAATTTTCTCAAACAAAACAACACATCAAATCCGTTTAAAAATTGCTGGAGCCGAATTAAATGTTTCTGCAGAAGATATTGATTACTCAAATAAGGCGGAAGAAAGATTAACTTGTGATTATCAGGGTGATGATCTTCAAATTGGTTTCAATTCACGTTTTTTAACAGAAATGCTAACTAATTTACAATCAGATATGATTATGTTAGAGATGTCATTGCCTAACAGAGCTGGGATTCTAACGCCGGTTGATGGTTTAGAAGAAGGCGAAACCGTTACAATGTTGGTAATGCCTGTGATGTTAAATAGTTAACATCAAAAGTTCTTTTTGTTACAGGGATTTTTTTTAGTTTCAAATTAAAGACATATCATTGTAAAAAAAAATATCGCTATTAACCAACCATTTTTTATACCTGAAAACCGCAATTCTTAAAAAAGAGTTGCGGTTTTTTATTTATCTCATTCCTGGTGAAATTTTGAAAAAAAAACTGAATGTTTTTCTCTTATTCTTTTCTTAACGGAAAAAACTTCTTGAAATATTTAATTATTTTTGTAATATGAAAATAGAAATTTGGTCGGATATCATGTGTCCGTTTTGTTATATAGGAAAAAGACAGTTGGAAAAGGCATTGGCTGAATTTCCAAATGATGAATTTGAGATAGAATGGAAAAGTTTTCAACTCGATCCATCTATTACGCCACAATCAGGCAAAGATGTTTATGCTTTTTTGGCAGAGCGCAAAGGTATTTCGCTTGAGCAATCAATAGAAATGCATAAAGGTGTTGTTGAACGTGCTAAAAGTGTTGGTTTAGACTATCATTTTGAAAAAGCAGTTATTTCAAATTCATTAACAGCTCATCGTATTATACATTTGGCTAAAACCCAAAAGTTGGGCGATGAAATGGAAGAGATTTTCTTTAAGGCATATTTTACGGAAGGAAAGGATTTAAATGACGCTTCAACTTTAATAGAACTAGGTAGTCAGGTTGGATTAAATGAAAATGAAGTTCGTGAAGTCGTAGAAAATGAAAAGATGTATTTAAATGATGTAACAAAGGATATTGCCGAAGCACAGGAAATTGGAGTGCAGGGTGTTCCTTTTTTTGTTTTTGATAGAAAATATGCTATTTCTGGAGCACAGCCTCATGAAACTTTTGTTCAAACAATTAATGAGACTAATAAGTAAAGCATAATACATAATGCAATCTCAAACCCGACAGTTTTTCGAAACTTGTCGGGTTCGTTTTTATACATATATAAGGACGGATTATACTCATAATATAATAAGAGTAGTTCTTTGTCAGGGTAAACGAAGTCGGAGTCCTTTTGAATTTGTTATTTCATAATTTAAATTTCGGGAGCTTAATCCCGCTATTCACTTCAATCTTTTGCTTTTTAAAGAAAAAAGCAAAAGGATTTTCGTTTCTATCGGGGCTATGGCATCGGTTTTTAGCAGAATTTCTTCTTAATATACATAACGTAAAGGGATTTTTTGTGTCTTTACGAAATTATGAAGTACTTTAAAAACCGCTTTTGGACTGAAGACCTCTAGGGAGTAAAGTAAAAAAAGGCAAGTTTAGCGATGAAAATCTGTAAAAAAGACTTGAAGAGCTATATTGCAAGATTCTCGGAAAAGGATCTTTTGTGTTGTGAAGTCAATAAAAACGGCTTATCATGAAATAAAAGAATTGAGGTAAATATAAATAATACAGAAAATTCCTAACAAAAATAAGAAACTGTAAATCGTAAGTTTTGCGTTATGAGACAGTTAAGAAAAAGTTTTAAAAAAGGTTGAAATTTTATAATAAAAAGGCTTGGTAAAGTGGATAAAGGTTGTACTTTTGCACCCGCAACAGCGAAAGCGTTCATCGAAATACTGACAGGCAAACGAATTTAAAGGAAAAGAAATTTTCTAAAAAAAAAGATTCAAAAAAGCTTGTGAGATTTGAAAATGCTTTTTACATTTGCACCCCGCAAAACACGAAAAGTTCATTGAGGTATTGGAAGGAAAATTAGAAAAAGGAAACGAAAAAAAAGTTTCAAAAATTTTTAAATTTTTCTTGCGAGAAACAAAAAGAAGTTTTACTTTTGCACCCGCTTTGAGAGACAAACGATAGGCGAAAAGAATAAAAAATATTACGTTCGTAGACATATTGAATTGACAGCCGCTTTAACAGAGATGTTAAGGCAAAAGAATAAGAGTAATAGAATCGGAAGATTCGATAAGAACCGATAGATACTGATTCGAATAACAATACGATTTGATGTAAATTAAATCAACAATATACGATGAAGAGTTTGATCCTGGCTCAGGATGAACGCTAGCGGCAGGCTTAACACATGCAAGTCGAGGGGTATTTATCTTCGGATAGAGAGACCGGCGCACGGGTGCGTAACGCGTATGCAATCTACCTTTTACAGAGGGATAGCCCAGAGAAATTTGGATTAATACCTCATAGTATTACGACCTGGCATCAGGATGTAATTAAAGTCACAACGGTAAAAGATGAGCATGCGTCCCATTAGCTAGTTGGTAAGGTAACGGCTTACCAAGGCTACGATGGGTAGGGGTCCTGAGAGGGAGATCCCCCACACTGGTACTGAGACACGGACCAGACTCCTACGGGAGGCAGCAGTGAGGAATATTGGACAATGGGCGCAAGCCTGATCCAGCCATGCCGCGTGCAGGATGACGGTCCTATGGATTGTAAACTGCTTTTGTACGAGAAGAAACACTCCTATGTATAGGAGCTTGACGGTATCGTAAGAATAAGGATCGGCTAACTCCGTGCCAGCAGCCGCGGTAATACGGAGGATCCAAGCGTTATCCGGAATCATTGGGTTTAAAGGGTCCGTAGGCGGTTTAGTAAGTCAGTGGTGAAAGCCCATCGCTCAACGGTGGAACGGCCATTGATACTGCTGAACTTGAATTATTAGGAAGTAACTAGAATATGTAGTGTAGCGGTGAAATGCTTAGAGATTACATGGAATACCAATTGCGAAGGCAGGTTACTACTAATTGATTGACGCTGATGGACGAAAGCGTGGGTAGCGAACAGGATTAGATACCCTGGTAGTCCACGCCGTAAACGATGGATACTAGCTGTTGGGGGCAACTTCAGTGGCTAAGCGAAAGTGATAAGTATCCCACCTGGGGAGTACGTTCGCAAGAATGAAACTCAAAGGAATTGACGGGGGCCCGCACAAGCGGTGGAGCATGTGGTTTAATTCGATGATACGCGAGGAACCTTACCAAGGCTTAAATGTAGTTTGACCGATTTGGAAACAGATCTTTCGCAAGACAAATTACAAGGTGCTGCATGGTTGTCGTCAGCTCGTGCCGTGAGGTGTCAGGTTAAGTCCTATAACGAGCGCAACCCCTGTTGTTAGTTGCCAGCGAGTCATGTCGGGAACTCTAACAAGACTGCCAGTGCAAACTGTGAGGAAGGTGGGGATGACGTCAAATCATCACGGCCCTTACGCCTTGGGCTACACACGTGCTACAATGGCCGGTACAGAGAGCAGCCACTGGGCGACCAGGAGCGAATCTATAAAACCGGTCACAGTTCGGATCGGAGTCTGCAACTCGACTCCGTGAAGCTGGAATCGCTAGTAATCGGATATCAGCCATGATCCGGTGAATACGTTCCCGGGCCTTGTACACACCGCCCGTCAAGCCATGGAAGCTGGGGGTGCCTGAAGTCGGTGACCGCAAGGAGCTGCCTAGGGTAAAACTGGTAACTAGGGCTAAGTCGTAACAAGGTAGCCGTACCGGAAGGTGCGGCTGGAACACCTCCTTTCTAGAGCCTTAGTGTTAGCATTTGTGCACGCTGAGGAAAAAAGATGAAGATCTTTAAAGTTCTGAATTGAAAGATTGTATTACTCTTGCTGTTAATTTAAAAAAAAATGAAAATTAAGTAAAACAGAGTCTCGTAGCTCAGCTGGTTAGAGTACTACACTGATAATGTAGGGGTCGGCAGTTCGAGTCTGCCCGGGACTACTTTTTAAAATCAAATTGACAATTATTAATTGACAATTGATAATTAAAAAGACTGATTAGCTTAATTAAAAGGAAATTTTAGAGGTTGAGTAACCGTTTTAAGTACTGTTAACTGAAAACTGTTAACTGACAACTAAAAAATGGGGGATTAGCTCAGCTGGCTAGAGCGCCTGCCTTGCACGCAGGAGGTCAACGGTTCGACTCCGTTATTCTCCACGAAATAATTGACAATTATCAATTGATAATTATTAATTGTTAAAGTTCATTGACATATTGAGATAAGAAATAATAAAAAGTAGAAAGCGTTTTTTGTTATAGTAGAGATACAAACAACAAGAAACAAAAAAAACGGTCATATTAATTTATGATTGGTACAATAAGCAAAATAAGGGCGTATGGGGGATGCCTAGGCTCTCAGAGGCGATGAAGGGCGTGATAAGCTGCGAAAAGCTACGGGGATCGGCACACACGAATTGATCCGTAGATACCCGAATGGGGCAACCCACTATGTTGAAGACATAGTACACCGATAGGTGGGCAAACCCGCTGAACTGAAACATCTAAGTAGGCGGAGGAGAAGAAAACAAAAGTGATTCCGTAAGTAGTGGCGAGCGAACGCGGATTAGCCCAAACCAATGTTGTTACGGCAATGTTGGGGTTGTAGGACCACGATATTTTATGTACACGGAACCGGAACTGACTGGAAAGTCGGGCCATAGAGGGTGATAGCCCCGTATGGGTAACAAGTATAATAGATAGTGGTATCCTGAGTAGGGCGGGGCACGTGAAACCCTGTCTGAATTTGGCGGGACCATCCGCTAAGGCTAAATACTCCTGAGAGACCGATAGTGAACCAGTACCGTGAGGGAAAGGTGAAAAGAACCGTGAATAACGGAGTGAAATAGATCCTGAAACCATACGCTTACAAGCGGTCGGAGCCCTTTCGTGGGGTGACGGCGTGCCTTTTGCATAATGAGCCTACGAGTTAACGTTGCTGGCAAGGTTAAGTGGTTAAGCCACGGATCCGTAGCGAAAGCGAGTCTGAATAGGGCGCTTTAGTCAGTAGTGTTAGACGCGAAACCGTGTGATCTACCCATGGGCAGGATGAAGCGCTGGTAACACAGTGTGGAGGTCCGAACCGGTTGACGTTGAAAAGTCTTCGGATGACCTGTGGGTAGGGGTGAAAGGCCAATCAAACTCGGAAATAGCTCGTACTCCCCGAAATGCATTTAGGTGCAGCGCTGGCGATAGTTATATAGAGGTAGAGCTACTGATTGGATGCGGGGGCTTCACCGCCTACCAATTCCTGACAAACTCCGAATGCTATATAATGTTTCCCAGCAGTGAGGGCTTGGGTGCTAAGGTCCAAGTCCGAGAGGGAAAGAACCCAGACCATCAGCTAAGGTCCCCAAATATATGTTAAGTTGAAAGAACGAGGTTTGTCTGCCCAGACAGCTAGGATGTTGGCTTGGAAGCAGCCATTCATTTAAAGAGTGCGTAACAGCTCACTAGTCGAGCGGACGAGCATGGATAATAATCGGGCATAAACATATTACCGAAGCTATGGATTTAGAGTTTACTCTAAGTGGTAGGGGAGCATTCCAGCAGGGTTGAAGGTGTATCGTAAGGTATGCTGGACTGGCTGGAAAAGAAAATGTAGGCATAAGTAACGATAATGCGGGCGAGAAACCCGCACACCGAAAAACTAAGGTTTCCACAGCTATGCTAATCAGCTGTGGGTTAGTCTGGTCCTAAGGCGAACCCGAAAGGGACAGTCGATGGCTAACGGGTTAATATTCCCGTACTACTGATTACTGTGATGGGGTGACGGAGTGATGAAAGCGCCGCGAACTGACGGAATAGTTCGTTGAAGTACCTACCTATAAGATCTGCAGGCAAATCCACAGATCTTGGGGAAATACGATAGTACTCGGAGTCTTCGGACAAAGAGATAGTGCGCCTAAGGGCTTCCAAGAAAAACCTCTAAACTTCAGGTAATTAGTACCAGTACCGTAAACCGACACAGGTAGTTGAGGAGAGAATCCTAAGGTGCTCGAGAGATTCATGGCTAAGGA
>NZ_MUFW01000008.1:0-70753 GCF_002017935.1 Flavobacterium sp. LM4
GCCCCATTCGGTATCTACGGATCAATTCGTGTGTGCCGATCCCCGTAGCTTTTCGCAGCTTATCACGCCCTTCATCGCCTCTGAGAGCCTAGGCATCCCCATACGCCCTTATTTTGCTTATTGTACCAATCATAAATTAATATGACCGTTTTTTTTTTGTTTCTTGTTGTTTGTATCTCTACTATAACAAAAAACGCTTTCTACTTTTTATTATTTCTTATCTCAATATGTCAATGAACTTTAACAATTAATAATTATCAATTGATAATTGTCAATTATTTCGTGGAGAATAACGGAGTCGAACCGTTGACCTCCTGCGTGCAAGGCAGGCGCTCTAGCCAGCTGAGCTAATCCCCCATTTTTTAGTTGTCAGTTAACAGTTTTCAGTTAACAGTACTTAAAACGGTTACTCAACCTCTAAAATTTCCTTTTAATTAAGCTAATCAGTCTTTTTAATTATCAATTGTCAATTAATAATTGTCAATTTGATTTTAAAAAGTAGTCCCGGGCAGACTCGAACTGCCGACCCCTACATTATCAGTGTAGTACTCTAACCAGCTGAGCTACGAGACTCTGTTTTACTTAATTTTCATTTTTTTTTAAATTAACAGCAAGAGTAATACAATCTTTCAATTCAGAACTTTAAAGATCTTCATCTTTTTTCCTCAGCGTGCACAAATGCTAACACTAAGGCTCTAGAAAGGAGGTGTTCCAGCCGCACCTTCCGGTACGGCTACCTTGTTACGACTTAGCCCTAGTTACCAGTTTTACCCTAGGCAGCTCCTTGCGGTCACCGACTTCAGGCACCCCCAGCTTCCATGGCTTGACGGGCGGTGTGTACAAGGCCCGGGAACGTATTCACCGGATCATGGCTGATATCCGATTACTAGCGATTCCAGCTTCACGGAGTCGAGTTGCAGACTCCGATCCGAACTGTGACCGGTTTTATAGATTCGCTCCTGGTCGCCCAGTGGCTGCTCTCTGTACCGGCCATTGTAGCACGTGTGTAGCCCAAGGCGTAAGGGCCGTGATGATTTGACGTCATCCCCACCTTCCTCACAGTTTGCACTGGCAGTCTTGTTAGAGTTCCCGACATGACTCGCTGGCAACTAACAACAGGGGTTGCGCTCGTTATAGGACTTAACCTGACACCTCACGGCACGAGCTGACGACAACCATGCAGCACCTTGTAATTTGTCTTGCGAAAGATCTGTTTCCAAATCGGTCAAACTACATTTAAGCCTTGGTAAGGTTCCTCGCGTATCATCGAATTAAACCACATGCTCCACCGCTTGTGCGGGCCCCCGTCAATTCCTTTGAGTTTCATTCTTGCGAACGTACTCCCCAGGTGGGATACTTATCACTTTCGCTTAGCCACTGAAGTTGCCCCCAACAGCTAGTATCCATCGTTTACGGCGTGGACTACCAGGGTATCTAATCCTGTTCGCTACCCACGCTTTCGTCCATCAGCGTCAATCAATTAGTAGTAACCTGCCTTCGCAATTGGTATTCCATGTAATCTCTAAGCATTTCACCGCTACACTACATATTCTAGTTACTTCCTAATAATTCAAGTTCAGCAGTATCAATGGCCGTTCCACCGTTGAGCGATGGGCTTTCACCACTGACTTACTAAACCGCCTACGGACCCTTTAAACCCAATGATTCCGGATAACGCTTGGATCCTCCGTATTACCGCGGCTGCTGGCACGGAGTTAGCCGATCCTTATTCTTACGATACCGTCAAGCTCCTATACATAGGAGTGTTTCTTCTCGTACAAAAGCAGTTTACAATCCATAGGACCGTCATCCTGCACGCGGCATGGCTGGATCAGGCTTGCGCCCATTGTCCAATATTCCTCACTGCTGCCTCCCGTAGGAGTCTGGTCCGTGTCTCAGTACCAGTGTGGGGATCTCCCTCTCAGGACCCCTACCCATCGTAGCCTTGGTAAGCCGTTACCTTACCAACTAGCTAATGGGACGCATGCTCATCTTTTACCGTTGTGACTTTAATAATGTGTTGATGCCAACTCATTATACTATGAGGTATTAATCCAAATTTCTCTGGGCTATCCCTCTGTAAAAGGTAGATTGCATACGCGTTACGCACCCGTGCGCCGGTCTCTCTATCCGAAGATAAATACCCCTCGACTTGCATGTGTTAAGCCTGCCGCTAGCGTTCATCCTGAGCCAGGATCAAACTCTTCATCGTATATTGTTGATTTAATTTACATCAAATCGTATTGTTATTCGAATCAGTATCTATCGGTTCTTATCGAATCTTCCGATTCTATTACTCTTATTCTTTTGCCTTAACATCTCTGTTAAAGCGGCTGTCAATTCAATATGTCTACGAACGTAATATTTATTATTCTTTTCGCCTATCGTTTATCTCTCAAAGCGGGTGCAAAAGTAAAACTTCTTTTTGTTTCTCGCAAGAAAAATTTAAAAATTTTTGAAACTTTTTTTTCGTTTCCTTTTTCTAATTTTCCTTCCAATACCTCAATGAACTTTTCGTGTTTTGCGGGGTGCAAATGTAAAAAGCATTTTCAAATCTCACAAGCTTTTTTGAATCTTTTTTTTTAGAAAATTTCTTTTCCTTTAAATTCGTTTGCCTGTCAGTATTTCGATGAACGCTTTCGCTGTTGCGGGTGCAAAAGTACAACCTTTATCCACTTTACCAAGCCTTTTTATTATAAAATTTCAACCTTTTTTAAAACTTTTTCTTAACTGTCTGGTAACAGCTTGTTTATAATTTAACTTTTTTATTTTAATATAAGTTTTTTCTTAACAATAATACAGTTTTAATACTTTCTATTATGCTAAGGTTACCCATTTTGAAGAGTTTTTAGTATTTATTGCCTTTTTTATCTGAATTTATTATTATTTCAAAACCTCCATCCCTAACTTAACCTCTTCTAAAAACCGGATTTTTAACCCTGGAAGCATCCGAAATCCTTTTTATAGAGAGTATTCAAAAAAGATAGAAGGAATATGCTACTTATTATTGTCTATTCTCAATTTTTAAATTCCAATCGGTACCTAAAAAAGACTTCATCTTCCTTCAACCTGACACATTCTATAAATATATATTATATGTATACTCAAAAAAAAAAAACCAGATGTTTTGAAAACCTGTCGGATACAAACTTATATTTATAGTATAGCAAAAAAACTATACTTATATATATTACTCTAAAACTAAAAAAAACCGACAAGACTAATCTTATCGGTTTTTTCTGTTTTCTATTTTTTTTATCTCTTATTTCTTAACCGGGAATTTCCAATCAAACTCATCTTTATTATTAATGATTGCTCCTATTTCGAATTTCACTACTTCATCAAATTCAGTTTGCAGAATGAACCAATTGTCTTCGTTGAAATAATTTTCAAAAGTATCAAAAGTCTCCTGATTGTATTTTGTAATTCCTTTGGTTGCCAAATCTTTTTTTACATCTGCAATTTTTCTTCCTATTAACTTAAATCCGAAAACCTCGAGATCATTACTGGAAGCAACTGCATATCCTAATTTCAGATCTTCTTCCTGATAGAAAGTTAATCTTATTTTTTGTTCATTGTAAACAAAAATTACATTATCATCTTCATCTTTGTAATTCTTATCAGGTTTTCCTAAAACTGCTGTTACATCATTTTGCTTCATTCCGAAAAGCAATTTATCAATTCCTGATTTTAGATTTATTTTCATATTTCGCTATTAATTTTAAAGTGCTAATTTCGTGAAGTTTTTATAAATTCTACAATTTTTGTTTTAGTTTTTCCTTGACTTCGCCAAACCATTCATTTCTAAGAATACTTAAAACGATTGAATCGCGTCGAACTCCATCTTCTGCTGTTGGCATATGACTTCGCAAAACGCCTTCGACTTTACAACCAATATTTTTCATTGCAGCAATACTTCGCTCGTTATTATTATCAGCACGGAATTCTACACGTTCTAGTCCGAGAGTTTCAAATGCAAATTGAAGTAATAAAAATTTACAATGTTTATTAAGTCCGGTTCCCCTGAATGCAGAACCGTACCAGGTATATCCTAACTGAAGAGTTTTAAAATCTAAGTTTATATCGTAAAAGCGGGTTGAGCCTGCGTATTTTTGGGATTTTTTATCAAAAACTATAAAAGGAAATTCTTTTTTGGCTTCTCTTGCTTTTATAGCAGACTGAATATAATTGATGAGATTTTCTTTTCCCTCAGCGCCTACTAAAGAATATTTCCAGGTTTCGGGCTCGTTGATAGATATTTCTAATAAATTTTCAACGTCTGATTCCTGCAGGGAACGCAATAAAACAAAATCATCTTCTAAAAAAATATTATCTGTGAAATTTAAATCTGATGTCATGAAGGAATTTTAAAATTATAGAAGAGAAAAATTACTCGCTCATTTCGTCATAGCGTTCCGGAACTTGTGGATCATATAAAGGACATTTGAACTCTTCCAGTAAATCTACCAGTTTGTTCATAGTTTTGCCTTCGGTCCCGTAACAGTCTATTTTTATGCTTTGTGGTGTAGTAATAATTTGAAAAGCACCTTTTCCAGTATTATTTTTCCAGCTGTTTTCATCCACTTTTTCCCATTGTGAGAAAACTGAGCCAATTCGGTTAAGGATTATCTGTATGGGAAGAATTTCAAGACCTTCAATTTCCTGCTTTTCAAGTAAAGCTTCATAAACTTCCTGATTATTCAGGTAAATTTCGTCTAAATATCTCCAAAAAAGCAGTTCATACATATCTTTAAATTAAAAGATTAAAACATTGAAAGATTAAAAAATTCAGATCTTGAAAATTATGGATAACCACTGTAATTCTTATGCAACTATAATTTTAGCCCCGATAGAAGTGAAAATCCTTTTGCTTTTTCTTTAAAAAGCAAAAGATTGTAACGAATAGCGGGATTAGCTCCTAAAAAAGCTAATAGTTATATATTTTAATATTCGAAAGTTCCGTATTCGCTGGTGATAGTCAGTTTTTTAACATCAGCAGCTTCTACCCTTCCTACGATTTGTGCATCGACATTGAATGATTTTGAAATCGCAATAATATCCTGAGCAATATTTTCAGGCATATAAAGTTCCATACGATGACCGCAGTTGAAAACCTGATACATTTCTTTCCAATCTGTTTTTGATTGCTCCTGAATCAGTTTGAACAATGGCGGAACCGGAAATAAATTGTCTTTTACAATATGTAAATTTTGAACGAAATGTAAAATTTTAGTCTGCGCTCCTCCACTGCAATGCACCATTCCGTGTATTTCATTTGGCGTATAAGTGTCTAAAATTTTCTTGATGATTGGCGCATAAGTTCTGGTTGGCGAAAGCACTAACTGCCCTGCATTTATTGGACTGTTTTCTACAGCATCAGTCAAATTAACCTGACCTGAATAAATCAATTCTTCAGGAACGGCTGCATCAAAACTTTCAGGGTATTTTTTAGCTAAATATTTTCCGAAAACATCGTGACGTGCAGATGTTAATCCGTTGCTCCCCATTCCGCCGTTATAGCTTTTTTCGTAAGTTGCCTGTCCGAAAGAAGCCAAACCAACGATTACGTCTCCGGTTTTAATGTTTGCATTGTCTACAACATCACTTCGTTTCATACGGGCTGTAACGGTTGAATCTACAATAATAGTACGAACCACATCCCCAACATCAGCAGTTTCTCCTCCTGTTGAATGAATCGTTACGCCGAAAGATTTTAATTCGTTTATTAATTCTTCTGTTCCGTTGATGATTGCAGAAATAACTTCGGCAGGAATTAAATTTTTGTTTCTTCCGATAGTGGAAGAAAGCAGAATATTATCGGTTGCTCCAACACATAACAAATCATCAATATTCATGATCAAAGCATCCTGAGCGATTCCTTTCCAGACTGAAATATCTCCGGTTTCTTTCCAATACATATAAGCCAAAGACGATTTTGTACCGGCTCCGTCAGCATGCATAATCAGGCAGTGTTCTTCGTCCTGAGTTAAATAATCAGGGACAATTTTACAGAATGCCTGCGGGAATAAACCTTTATCAATATTTTTTATGGCGTTGTGTACGTCTTCTTTTGATGCCGAAACACCTCTTTGTGCGTACCTTTTGCTAGAATCTGAACTCATGAAACTTAGTTTGTGTTGAATGTGGTGCAAAGATAATCCCTTTTTTTAATTCTTTGATGATTCGTAAGTTTGATTCACAAAAAAAACCAATCAGGCATAAAATATTACCATTCAATTTCTTTTAATCCCTTTGCTTTCAAGAAAGTATTGGTCTGGCTAAAATGTTTGTTTCCAAACCAAAATCCTCTGTTGGCACTTAAAGGTGAAGGGTGTCCTGATTTTAAAATATGATGTTTTGAAGCATCAATCAAAGCCGCTTTTTTTTGTGCAAAACCTCCCCAAAGCAGGAAAACGACATTTTCTTTTTCAGCAGAAATTTGTTTGATAACGGCATCAGTAAATTTTTCCCACCCCTTTCCCTGATGGCTTCCGGCTTCAGATTGTCTGACTGTCAAAGTTGCATTTAAAAGAAAAACACCCTGATCTGCCCAACGTTCTAAATTCCCGGTTTTGGGTAACGGCTTAGCTAAATCGGTTTCTATTTCTCTAAAGATATTATATAAAGAAGGTGGAAATGGAATTCCGTCATTTACAGAAAAACACAAACCATTCGCCTGATTGGCACCATGATAAGGATCTTGTCCGATAATCACCACCTTTACCTGATCGAAATGACAATGATCAAAAGCTGAAAAAATCTGGCTACCTTTTGGATAACAGACTTTTGTCGTGTATTCAGATTTTACAAATTCAATTAACTCATTGAAATACGGTTTTTCGAATTCTTCATTCAAAACCGGCTTCCAGGAATCATGTATTTTAACGTCCATAATTTTTTTATGCGAATTTCAGAATTTTTTTATTGAAATCATATTTACAACGAATAAAATTAGATCTAAACTTTACAGTTCTCGATGCTACTATTTTTTGTATTTTTGCCTTCACTTTCTTAAAGAAATTAAATGATTAGTATTACCGAAAAAACATTACAAGATTTACAATTTCCAACCGTTCTCGAAACCATTTCAGATGGATGCAATACCGATATTGGAAAAGAAAAAGCTTTACAAATAAAACCATTTAGAGACAAAGAAACTTTGATGCAGGCCTTAATGCAGACCTCTGAATATGTTTCGTCTTTTGAAAATAACAACGCCATTCCGAATCACGGATTTGACCCCATCACGCATGAAATTAAGTTTTTGGCAATTGAAGACAGTTTTCTTGAAGTGGGAAGTTTCAGAAAAATCGCCAATCTTTCTGCAACGACAAATGTCCTGTTGAATTTCTTACGAAAATTCGACGATTATTATCCAAACTTAAATGCAAGAGCATCACGTGTAGAACTGACCAAAGATATCATCACTGCAATTGATGCGATTGTAGATAAATACGGAGAAATAAAAGACAATGCTTCTCCTGCTTTATTAAGTATTCGCCAAAATATGAATTTGGTTCGCGGTAAAGTAAACCAAAGTTTTGGTGTTGCACTGACACAATACAATGGTTTAGGATATCTTGATGATATTAAAGAAAGCTTTGTGCAAAATCGCAGAGTTTTAGCTGTTTTAGCCATGTATCGCCGTAAAGTAAAAGGTTCAATTTTAGGTAGTTCCAAAACCGGAAGTATTGCTTATATCGAACCTGAAGCTACACTAAAATATTCTCGTGAATTAGCCAATTTAGAATACGAAGAGAAAGAAGAAATTACGAGAATTTTAAAGAATTTATCGAATGTGATTCGACCATATCTCCCTTTACTAATTGAATATCAGGATTTTTTAAGTGATATTGATGTCGTTGCCGGAAAAGCAAAATACGCTAACAGAATTAACGCAATCCTTCCAACAATTACTGAAGAAAGAAGATTGTTCTTTAGAGAAGCGTATCATCCGATTTTGTATCTGAATAACAAACAAAAACAAGAAGTTACGCATCCTCAGACCATTGAATTAAAACAAGATAACCGAATCATTGTGATTTCCGGACCAAATGCGGGAGGAAAAACCATTTCGCTTAAAACTGTTGGTTTATTGCAATTAATGCTGCAATCCGGGATGTTGATTCCGGTTCATGAGCGAAGTGAAACTTTTTTGTTTGACAGAATCTTAACTGATATTGGAGATAATCAGTCTATTGAAAACCATTTAAGTACTTACAGCTACCGATTAAAAAACATGAATTATTTCTTGAAGAAATGTAATCATAAAACCATGTTTTTGATTGACGAGTTTGGTACAGGTTCAGATCCTGAACTGGGTGGTGCTCTGGCAGAAATTTTCCTTGAAGAATTTTATCATCGTGAAGCGTTCGGAATTATCACTACGCATTACTCCAATTTAAAGATTTTGGCTAACGAATTACCATATGCAACGAATGCCAATATGATGTTTGATGAAAAATCACTCGAACCGATGTACAAACTGGCTTTAGGTCAGGCCGGAAGTTCGTTTACTTTTGAAGTTGCGCTGAAAAATGGAATTCCGTTTGGACTGATTAATCGTGCGAAAAAGAAAATTGAAGTTGGAAAAGTTCGTTTTGACAAAACTATTGCAACACTACAAAAAGAGCGTTCAAAATTGGAAAAAACTTCTCTGAATTTAAAAGAGGAAGAAACCAGAGCACGTGAAGAAAGCAAAAAGATGGAAAACATCAATGTAAAAATCAAACAGAAACTGGAAAGCTATCAGGAATTGTATGACAGCAACCAGAAGACCATTTACATTGGTCAGAAAATTGAAGATATCTCTGAGAAATATTTCAACAATAAAAACAAGAAAGAGCTTATTGGAGAATTTTTGAAAATCATAGAAATTGAAAATTCAAAACGTAAAAAAGCAACTCCTAAAGAAGCCAAAGCCATAATCGAAAAGAAAAAAGAAGTTGTTGCTGAAGTTGCTGTACAAGTTGAAGAAATCCGAAAAGAGAAAAAAGAGAAGAAACTTAAACCTGTAATTGAAAAACCAAAACCTATTTTAAAGGTTGGTGACCGTGTTCGAATGCTCGACGGAAGATCTGTTGGAAGTATTGATGCTATCGAAAAAAATAAAGCAACAGTAAATTACGGTATTTTTACGTCGAAAGTAAGTCTGGATGAACTGGAATTGGTAGAAGCTGTGAAGAAATAGTATTTTATTTTTCACAATCAGAAGTCTTTGCGAGGAACTAAGCAATCACACTAAAATAAACAAGTCCTTCAAATAGGCGATTGCTTAGTTCCTCGCAATTACAAAAAACTTAAAAATTTTAAACATGAAACCAGGATTTGTTTACATCATCACCAATAAATATCAAACTGTTGTTTACACTGGTGTGACTTCAAATCTTTCTGAAAGAATTTTAGAACACAAAAGCAAAAAATATCCAAAGTCATTTTCGGCTCGTTATAATGTAAACATTTTAGTTTATTATGAGCAATTTCAGTGGATTGAAGATGCCATTACAAGAGAAAAACAAATCAAAGTAGGTTCAAGAGAAGCAAAAAATGATTTAATTCGTTCAATGAATCCAACCTGGAAAGATTTGTATGAAGAAATAAAAAGTATAATGACTGAATAATAAAAGTTAAAAATGGAAGTAAATAGTGAGATTGCTTCGTTCCTCGCAATGACTGCCGGGAACAAAAAAATAATCCTCTTCGACGGTGTTTGTAATTTATGCAACGGAGCAGTTCAATTCATTATCAGGCACGATAAAAAAGATATTTTTCGTTTTACAGCATTGCAATCTGATTTGGGAAAAGAAATTTGCAGTTATATTGGTGTAGATCAGACTAAAATTGACAGTATCATTTTCTATAATCCCGGAGTCGCTTATTACTACAAATCATCTGCAGCTATTGAAATTGCAGAAGAATTAGGCGGGATTTACAGTTTAATTTCAATTTTTAAAATTTTCCCTGAAAAAGTACGGAATTACATTTACGATTATATTGCTAAAAACCGCTACAAATGGTACGGCAAAAAAGAAAGCTGTATGATTCCGACACCGGAATTGAAAGCTAAATTTCTGTAAATTTCAATTTGATACAATATTGTCATTTCGACGGAGGAGAAATCTTCACAAGAAGCTCGACAAAGATTGATCTATTTGGAACGGAGTTACTCGCGAAGATTTCTCCTCCGTCGAAATGACAAACTACATTAAAAATTATTAAAACAAAAAATCCCAAATTTCAAATCTTTTACAATTTGGAATTTGGGATTTTAAAATTAAAATTTTCAGAAAACTATCTAATCAATTTTCTGTATTTCAAACGTTTTGGAGTTAAATCACCGCCAAGACGTTTCTTTTTGTTTTCTTCATAATCAGAGAAACTTCCTTCGAAGAAATATACTTCAGAGTCACCTTCAAAAGCTAAGATATGTGTACAAATTCTATCTAAGAACCATCTGTCGTGCGAAATAATAACGGCACAACCTGCAAAATTCTCTAAACCTTCTTCAAGAGCTCGAAGAGTGTTTACATCAAGGTCATTCGTAGGCTCATCCAGTAAAAGTACATTTCCTTCTTCTTTTAATGTCATTGCTAAGTGAAGACGGTTACGTTCTCCTCCAGAAAGCATTGAAACTTTTTTATTCTGTTCTCCACCACCAAAGTTGAAACGTGATAAATAAGCTCTTGAGTTTACTTGTTTTCCACCCATCATAATTAATTCCTGACCGTCTGCGAAGTTCTCCCAAATCGATTTATTTGGATCGATGTTAGAGTGTGATTGATCTACATAAGCGATTTTCACAGTTTCACCAACTGAAAATTCTCCACTGTCAGTTGCCTGTTCTCCCATAATCATTTTGAAAATGGTAGATTTACCAGCACCGTTTGGCCCGATAATTCCAACAATTCCGGCTTGTGGTAAAGTGAAGTTCAGGTTATCGTACAATAATTTGTCTCCAAAAGCTTTGGCAACATTTTTTGCTTCAATAACATTTGTCCCTAAACGTGGACCATTTGGAATGTAGATTTCCAGGTTTTCGTCCAATTGCTTTTGATCTTCGTTTAATAATTTATCGTAGTTCTGTAAACGCGCTTTTTGTTTTGTCTGACGACCTTTTGCACCCTGACGAACCCATTCTAACTCACGCTCTAAAGTTTTTCTGCGTTTAGAAGCTACTTTTTCTTCCTGAGCCATACGGTTTGATTTTTGGTCTAACCATGAAGAATAGTTCCCTTTCCATGGAATACCTTCTCCTCTATCCAACTCAAGAATCCAACCTGCAACATTATCAAGGAAATATCGGTCGTGCGTTACAGCAATAACAGTTCCTGCATATTGTGCTAAATGCTGCTCTAACCAAAGAACCGACTCAGCATCAAGGTGGTTGGTAGGCTCATCCAAAAGTAATACATCCGGCTGCTGCAATAATAAGCGACATAAAGCTACACGACGACGCTCACCTCCTGAAAGGTTTTTGATAGGTGTATCGCCTTCCGGCGTACGCAATGCATCCATTGCGATTTCTAATTTGGTATCGATTTCCCAGGCACCAAGAGCATCAATTTTGTCTTGTAAAGCTGCCTGACGATCCATCAGTTTGTCCATCTTATCTGGATCTGAATAATTTTCTTCAAGACCAAATAAATCATTGATTTGATTATATTCTTCTAAAACAGCCATTGTTTCAGCAGCTCCTTCACGGACAATTTCGATAACGGTTTTAGAATCATCAAGGATTGGCTCCTGCTCCAAATACCCAACTGTATATCCTGGCTGAAAAACCACATCTCCCTGATAGTTTTTATCTACACCTGCAATAATTTTTAAAAGCGAAGATTTTCCGGAACCGTTAAGACCTAAAATACCAATTTTAGCTCCGTAAAAGAAACTTAAATAAATATTTTTAAGTACCGGTTTGTCTGCTCCCTGATAGGTTTTGCTCAATTTCTGCATTGAGAAAATTACTTTCTTATCGTCTGACATATTATGTTTATTGTTTTTAGTTTATTATTTATTGTTAAATTACTTAAATTTAAGTCCCTTGATTTCACAATTTCTTAAATGATTCATCATTGCTCCTATTTTATTTTTTTCAATTTCAGTCATTTCATTTAATTTAAAATGTTGTTCTTTTGAAATCAATTTTTTATCAAAAGGTCTGTAAGATTGTGACTTTGCTTCTCCAGCTGAACCTTTTGCTATACTTAAAAATTGTATAAATTCTCTATTTCCATTTCTTTCAAAACCTTCTGCAATATTATCCATTACAGATCCTGAACTCCTAATCTATTTGATCTTTTAGTGAATAATTTGTTTTTAAAGTTGTTGTTTGAATTAATAACTCAACATATTGACATAATTCTCTTGCTTTCTGCGAAATTTCTAAATCTTCAAATTTATCTATCCTCGCCATAACAACAAACTATAAACAACAAACCTAAACCCTACCTTTTAAGGCATTAAAAACCCATGCATTTGCTAAAAATCCAACTCCAGTTGCTGCAAATCCCCAACCTGATACTTCACTATACCTAAAAGCACCAAGACCTATAAGTAACAATCCCATGATTACCATTATAAAAGTAGCCCATCCTAAAACGGTATTTTTATTCATTCCCATAATTGTGTAATAATTTAAAGTGGTATTTTTTTTAGAAGTGCAAATATCGTGAATTTTAATCGCTTAATTAAATATTTTGTAAAGCATTTCTTTTAGCAAATCTGATTGGGGTAAGGCATTGGCTCCAACGCCTTTACTTTTTACATCAACATCTCTTAATGCCCCAACAATCTGACTGACTTTTCGCATTGGATAATTTTTGATAGCCAGATCATATTCCTTTAAAAAATAAGGATTTACGCCAATCGCTGTTGCTACGTTTTTTGGATTTTTGTCTTTAAGCCCATGATATTTTAAAAGCTGAACAAAAAATCCAAAAACCAATCCGGTTGTCATTACTAAAGGATATTCTTTTGGATTGTGAGCGAAATTTTCGGCAATTTTATACGCTTTTAACTGATTACGTTCACCGATCGCTTTTCGAAGTTCAAAAACATTATAATCTTTACTGAAACCAATATTTTCTTCGATATGTTGTGGTGTAATTACCGTTCCTTGTGGTAAAATAATCTGTAATTTCTCTAATTCATTATTGATTTTACTCAAATCTGTCCCTAAAAACTCTACCAGCATGGCATTTGCTTTCGGGTCAATTGTATATTTCTTTCCTGCCAAAACGCGCTTAATCCAGTCCGCTACCTGATTTTCATACAATTTTTTACTTTCATAAACGATTCCGTTTTGTGCTAATAATTTAGTCACTTTTTTACGTTTATCAAGTGTTTTGTATTTATAACAAAAAACCAAAACCGTTGTTTCCATTGGATTATTTACATAAGATTCAATTTTATCAATAGTTCTTGATAAATCCTGAGCTTCTTTTACGATAACAACCTGACGGTCTGCCATCATCGGATAACGCTTTGCTGTTGAAACAATATCTTCTACAGAAACATCCCTTCCGTATAAAACAGTTTGATTGAATCCTTTTTCTTCTTCCGAAAGGATATTCTGTTCAATATATTCTGATAATTTATCGATATAATAAGGTTCATCACCCATTAAAAAATAAATTGGTTTTATATTTCCTGCTTTGATATCATTAACAATTTTTACAACTTCGTCCATCCAAATTTTGTTTCAAGTTTAAAGTTTCAAGTTTAAACCTGAAACCTCAAACTATTTTATATTTTTGCTTTATGCAGCGATTAAATTTTCCAATCTATAATTTTCGATTCAAAAATAGCGAAAATAAAGTGTCCATTTTTGATGAAATCAGAAAAAAATTTATAATTCTTACCCCTGAAGAATGGGTTCGCCAACATGTTGTTCATTATTTAATGAATGAAAAAAAATACCCAAAATCGCTCATTAACGTCGAGAAAGTTTTAACGGTCAATGGTTTACGAAAACGTTATGATGTTGTAGTTTTTAATTCGGATGGTTCAATACATATATTAGTAGAATGCAAAGCACCAGAAGTAAAAATATCTCAGGCAACTTTTGATCAAATTGCGCGTTACAATATGACAATGCAGGCACGGTTTTTGAAAGTCACAAATGGTCTGCATCATTATTATTGCCAGATGGATTTTGAAAACGAGAAATATGAGTTTTTGAAATCACTGCCAGACTACAAAGAGATTTATTAAATTATTAAAAAGATTACTTTTGGATAAAGTTGCGATTGTCATTTTAAATTGGAATGGAATAAAATTATTAGAACAATTTTTACCATCAGTAATTAAATTTTCTCCAGATGCTACTATATATGTAGCCGATAATGCTTCAACAGATGATTCAGTAAATTTCGTTCAACAGCATTTTCCAACGATAAAAATCATTAAAAATACTGACAACCATGGATTTGCCAAAGGCTACAATGATGCTTTGAAAGAAGTTGATGCCGAAATTTATGCCTTAGTTAATTCGGATATTGAAGTGACCGAAAATTGGTTAAAACCTATTATTGAAACCTTTGATTTAGAAAAAAATACAGTTATTATCCAACCTAAAATTCTTGATTTTAAAAATAAGGAATATTTTGAGTATGCCGGAGCAGCCGGAGGATTCATTGATAAGTATGGTTATCCATTTTGTCGGGGCCGAATTTTTGATACGTTAGAAAAAGACAGTGGTCAATATGATGATAATTGTGAAATATTCTGGGCATCGGGAGCTTGTTTTTTTATCCGAAAAGAAATTTATGATGAATTAGAAGGATTTGATGAATCTTTTTTTGCACATCAGGAAGAAATTGATTTGTGCTGGCGTGCTTTAAACGAAGGACATACTATCAAATATAATTCACAGTCTATTGTTTACCATGTTGGAGGGGCAACACTGCAACAAGGAAATCCGAAAAAGACTTATTTGAATTTCAGAAATTCATTACTGATGATGGTCAAAAATCTTCCAAAAAAAGGATTGTTTTTTATAATTTTCTTCAGAATGGTACTGGATGGAATTGCCGGAGTAAGATTTTTAACACAAGGAAAATTTAAACTAACACTTGCAATTTTACATGCCCATTTTTCATTTTACTGTCTTTCATTAATTTATCTAAAAAAGAGAAAAGATTTTCAAATGCAAAAATACTACACTATAAAAAGTATCGTTTTCATCTATTATATAAAGAAATTGGTTTTTTTTAAAGAAATCTTTAACATTAATCAAAATATTAAAAACTAAATTTGTAATTAACGTCTAATTAAATTTAACATCTATGAGAAAAATAGTAATCGCACTATCGGTATTAATGGCTTTAACATCGTGTGTTTCAAAAAAGAAATATGCTGAATTGGAAGCTAAAAACAAAGAGACTCAGGATTTATTAAATTCTTGTACTGTAAAATTGAATGCATGTCTGGAAGAAAAAGCAGGATTGGCTGCTACGGCTGCGAGTTATAAAGAACACAATCAAGATTTAATAAACAGCTCAAAAGATTTGACAGTTTTAACTACTAAAGGTGCAGAAAATCTTGAAAAATCATTGGAAAGTTTAAAAGAAAAAGATTTAAAAATTTCCAGACTTCAAGATGCTCTTACTAAAAAAGACAGTGTAACATTAGCATTAGTTACAAGTTTAAAAGGTGCTGTTGGAATCAATGACCCGGATATTGAAATCAATGTTGAAAAAGGAGTTGTATTTATCTCTATCGCTGACAAATTATTATTTAAAAGTGGTAGTTATGAAGTAACTGATGCTGCAAAAGGTGTTTTAGCTAAAGTTGCAAAAGTAGTCAATGATAAGCCAGATTTTGAGTGTATGGTTGAAGGTCACACAGATAATGTTCCTTATAGAAGTAACGGAGTTTTACTTGATAACTGGGATTTGAGTGTTAAACGTTCTACTTCAATTGTTAGAGTTTTAACAAACGATTTAGGTGTAAATCCAGCTAAATTAATTGCAGCCGGTAGAAGTTCTTATGTGCCTTTAGTTGCAAACGATACTCCGGAAAACAAAGGAAAAAACAGAAGAACCCGTATTGTTGTTATGCCAAAAATTGATCAGTTTTATGATATGATTGAAAAAGAAATGAAAAAACAAGCAAAATAATTCAATACATATTGAATTACACAGAAAAAGCAGGTCAAATGACCTGCTTTTTTAGTATCCACAAGGATAAACTTTTTTAATTAACTAACTAAATTTAACTAATTATAAAGTTAGTAATATTTTTTCTACGAATAGCTGTTTTAAGTTTTTTTTTACAAAACATCAACATTCCCCTTTCCTTCTCTAATAATAATCGGCTCATGTTCTGAAAGGTCTATAATTGTTGAACCTACGTTATCCCCATAACCACCATCTATGACAAGATCTACGAGATTTTGCCATTTCTCAAAAATCAATTCCGGATCAGTTGTATATTCAATTACATCATCTTCATCACGAATAGAAGTTGATACTACAGGGTTTCCCAATTGCCGAACAATTTCTAAAATAATATTATTATCAGGAACTCTAATTCCTACGGTTGTTTTCTTTTTAAACTCTTTTGGAAGATTATTATTTCCAGGCAGAATAAAAGTATAAGGCCCCGGCAATGCTCTTTTTAATATTTTAAAAGTAGCCGTATCTATCTGACGAACATAATCTGATAAGTTACTTAAATCATGACAGATAAAAGAGAAATTTGCCTTTTCTAATTTTATACCTTTAATTTTTGCAATTTTTTCTAAAGCACGGGAATTAGTTATATCACAACCTAATCCGTAAACAGTATCTGTTGGGTAAATAACCAAACCTCCATTCTGAAGTACTTTGATCACCTTTGCAATAGCAGCTTCACTGGGTTTGTCGGGATATATTTTTATGAATTCAGCCATTTTTTTTTCTTTAAATTTTATTTTGTTTCAGATTTAAAGTTACCTTACGAAAACTTGAAAATCAAAACATTTATTATCCTACAACATCTAACTTAGCAAATCTCAGCAAAAGTTTTTTAATTCCACCTACTTCAAATTTAATTTCGGCCTTTTTATCAGCTCCAACTCCTTCTAAATTGATAACTTCTCCTTTGCCGAAACGTTCATGCATTACAATATTGCCTACGGTTAGTTTATTATCAAATAAATTAGCAGCAGCATTTGGATTTGTTCCTGCAACAGGCTTTAGTTTTCGAATATTTAAATCGGGAGTGGATTCATTAGACGTAATAGGTTTTGGAGGTGTTCCTCCTATTGGTTTTGCTAATCTGAGTTTCGATTTATCGACATCACCAAATATGTCACTATCAATCGTGGGTTTATAACGATAATTGCTTTCTGAAGGCGTTAAATATTCTAAATACTGACCGTCTATCTCTTCAATAAAACGTGATGGTTCACTATCTGTCAGTTTCCCCCAACGATAACGTGATTGCGCATAGGTTAAATATGCCTGATGTTCAGCACGGGTTAAAGCTACATAAAATAAACGACGTTCTTCTTCCAATTCACTTCGTGTACTCATACTCATTGCACTCGGAAACAAATCTTCTTCCATTCCTACCACAAAAACATGTGGAAATTCTAAACCTTTTGCTAAGTGAATAGTCATTAAGGCTACACGGTCTTCATCAGATGTGTCTTTATCTAAGTCTGTAGCCAATGCTACATCTTCCATAAATTCAGACAAAGCTCCTCTTGCTCCGTCTATTTCTTTTTGTCCTTCTGTAAAATCTTTAATACCGTTTAAAAGTTCTTCAATATTCTGGATTTTAGCCATCCCCTCCGGAGTAGCATCTTTTTTAAGTTCTTGTACCAAACCCGTTTTCTTAGCAACATGGTCAGTAATATAGAAAGCGTCCTGATTCTCATTAATAATCTGAAAACTCTGAATCATAGTAACAAAATCCTTCAGTTTGTTCTTTGTTCCGGCATTCAGTTTCAAATCGATTTTATCAATATTCACCATTACTTCCCAAATTGAGCGTTTGTAATGATTGGCTGCAATAGTCAATTTTTCAACAGTTGTATCTCCAATTCCCCGTGCCGGATAATTAATCACACGAATCAGTGCTTCTTCATCTTTTGGATTAATTACCAAACGTAAATAACACAAAACATCTTTAATTTCCTTACGCTGATAAAATGAAAGTCCTCCATAAATTCGATACGGAATATCTCTTTTTCTCAATGCATCCTCCATAGCACGAGATTGGGCATTTGTACGGTATAAAATAGCAAAAGCACCATTGTGCAGTTGATTTTGCATTTTTTGTTCGAAAATAGTGCTGGCTACAAAACGGCCTTCTTCGGCATCAGTCAGACTTCGATGCACTTTAATTTTGTGCCCATAATCATTAGCTGTCCAAACTACCTTATCCAGTTTGGTTTTATTATGTTCCATTACCGTATTTGCCGCTTCAACAATATTTCGGGTAGAACGATAATTTTGTTCTAAACGAAACATCTTCACCCCTTCATAATCTTTTTGGAAATTCAGAATGTTGTTGATGTTGGCTCCTCGAAAGGCATAAATACTCTGGGCATCATCACCAACTACACAAATATTCTGAAATCTGTCTGACAAAGCTCTTACAATCAGATACTGCGAATGATTCGTATCCTGGTACTCATCAACCAGGATATAACGAAAACGATTCTGATATTTAGCTAAAACCTCCGGAAAACGAGTTAATAATTCATTGGTTTTCAACAACAAATCATCAAAATCCATTGCTCCTGCTTTGAAACAGCGTTCAACATATTGCTGATAAATTTCGCCTAAACGTGGCTTTTTTGCCATTGCATCGGCTTCCATCAATTCAGGATTATTAAAATAGGCTTTTACAGTAATCAAACTGTTTTTATAGGTCGATATCCTTCCCAAAACTTGTTTGGGTTTATAAATATCACGATCAAGCTGCATTTCTTTTATAATGGAAGAAATCAGTCGTTGTGAATCCTGAGAATCATAAATAGTGAAATTGGAAGGATACCCTAAATGCTCAGATTCTGAACGGAGAATACGTGCAAATACAGAGTGAAAAGTCCCCATCCATAAGTTCTTTGCTTCACTTGCCCCAACAATTGCTGAAATCCTGTGTTTCATTTCACGGGCAGCTTTATTGGTAAATGTGAGTGAAAGTATATTGAATGCATCAATTCCCTGATACATTAAATAGGCAATCCTGATTGTCAAAACACGGGTTTTTCCTGAACCTGCACCAGCAATAATAATCATTGGCCCGTCTTTTTGTAAAACGGGTTCTCTTTGTGCTTCGTTGAGCTGGTCAATATAATTTTGCATGAAATTTTTCTCCTTTTATGCAAAAATAAGAATTTAAGCGTTAGAAATTGTATATATACAAAACCAATTATTATGTAAGTCGAATCAAATTAATGCTATTTTTTTAACCCTGTAAAAATTAAAAAAAGATTGAATATCCATTTATTAATCAAAAAAAATAGCCACTTCTTAATTATATGAAGTGGCTATTGATCAAGGTTATGTGTTTATTATTTCACAATCACTTTAATTGATTTTTGAATATCAGCTGCCTCTACAGTTAATATGTATAAACCGGCAGCAATTGAATGTTGATTAACCGCAATTACATTTTGTCCGTTTGCTAATATTTGTTTTTTTGAAACAAGTATTTGCCCGTTCACACCAGACAATGTAATATTTGCTTCTTTGCTTTCTGTTGCAGTAACTATTAAGTTGATAATATTTTCTGCAGGATTTGGTGAAACAACTGCTTCAGAAACAGACACAGTTTCTGCAATAGCATTATTAGATGATGCCATTTTAGCTGAACTGCTGCAACTAGCTGCTGTTGGAGAATTTCCTGTTATTTCTAACCAGTCAATGTTAGCAAATTCTGAACTTACGGTTGTTTCTAATCTTATTCTGTTTATTCCGCTTACCAGTGTAACTGTTGCATCTGCAGTAGTAGACCAGGTACTCCAATTTGTAGTTTTAGGAAATCCTAAACTGGCGATAGCAGTAGCACCGTTTAAAACTACTTTGGCTACCGAGGCCGAAGAACTACTACCATTAGCGTATCTAAATTTAATTGTATAAGTTCCTGCTGAAGGTACATTGATGGAATAATCTATTCCTTTTGCAGCTGAATTAGACAGATTAATATAAAAACCTCCATCAGCCCCTGTATAACTGCTTTGACGAGATCCATCAGCCCCGCAATACCCATTTGTTGTGGTGGTATTATCATCAATTCTTAAGGTAGTATTACCTGTAGTTACCGGACTAAAAGTTGCAGTGATTGTTGTATTTGCATTCATCGTTACTGTGGTTGAAGCTGTTGTTGCTCCATTACTCCAGCTTGCAAACGTATAACCGGAAGCAGGTGTTGCATTAAGGGTTACTACAGTTCCGCTTGTATAACTGGCCGCATTTGGACTACGACTGATACTGCCACCAGCAGCTGGGCTGGCTGTAGTAGTTAAAGTATAAGAAGTTGTTGTTGCTGTAAAATTTGCTGTAATTGTGGTGTTGGCATTCATCGTTACCGTGGTTGAAGCTGTTGTTGCTCCATTACTCCAACTTGCAAACGTGTAACCGGAAGCAGGTGTTGCAGTAAGGGTTACTACAGTTCCGCTTGTATAACTGGCTGCATTTGGACTACGACTGATACTGCCGCCAGCAGCTGGGGTAGCTGTTGTAGTTAAAGTATAAGAAGTTGTTGTTGCTGTAAAATTTGCTGTAATTGTGTTATTGGCATTCATCGTTACTGTTATTGTAGCAGTTGTTGCTCCGTTACTCCAGCTCGTAAATGTGTATCCGGATGCAGGGGTTGCTGTAAGTGTTACAGCAGTTCCGGCGGCATAAGAGGTAGCATTAGGACTGCGCGCAATACTTCCTCCTGCTGTTGGATTTGCAGTAGTTGTAAGCGTATAGTTCGTAACAGGGGTTCCTCCTGATTCTCTTGCTCCAAGATCCGGAGCTGTGCCGTTAAAAGCAATTCCGGTAGCAGAAACACCCGCATTTATTAAATCGCTGGAGGCACTTAATGTTAAAAAATTACCTAAATTAGGGCTTCCGTCTGCATTTTTAGTAACTGTTGGGGCAGTTAAAGTAACAAAATCTGCGCTGCTTACAACCAGTGAGCCTCCATTTGTACTAACGTTGTTTATCCACCACACATTAGAATTGCTTACATCGGTTCCTGTTTTTTTATCACTGCTGCCTGAGTTAAACGACAAATTATTTCTGAACTGGTGGGTTCCGCCTGTTCGGAAATTGAAATTGCTCTCTGCATTATTATAAGAGGTATTATTAGACATTTCTATAGATCCCAGATTGTTATTATCTGTAAAACCATGTTGGCCATTACCATAAGCAATACAACGTCGCACAATATGATTTACAGCAATACCTTCTCCTCCTAATTTGAAACCATTTTTATCTCCACTTCCGGAAGTTCCGCTTGTTGTCAGTGTACCATTATTATATGCTACACAATTTTCAAATAAAATAATCCCGATTGGTCCTGTATCTGTTTTAGTATACAAGTCCCAGCCATCATCAATATTATTATGAGAAATACATCCTCTAAATATATTGCCCTGTCCACAGGTAAGTTTTGCTGCAAAACCATCTGCATTTTCTGAACCTGAGTCTTTATTGTCGAAAGACTCACAATTGAGAATCAAATTATTGGAAGGCCATTGACTAATTGAAGTATAACTTGTGGTATATCTGCTTAACTGAAGACCGGTATCTCTGTTTTTTTCAAAAATACAATTATCTATAGTATTATTATTACCTGAAAGCAGCATACCATTATCACCTGCATTTCTAATAGTAATTCCTTTAAAATACCAATAAAGTCCATCTAAAACAATCCCTCTGTTTGAAGAACTCTCAGTTTGTGCTGAAAAATCAAGAATTGGAACTTCACTATTATAAGCTTCAATACGTTTAAGATTAGCTAATGTGCCACTATTTGCTCTTTCAATCAAAATTGTGGAAGCTATTGAATATGTACCGCCCCGCATATAAATGGTTTGCCCGGGGCTTACTGTTACTATGGCATTTGCCAGCGTAGTAGGACTTGACAAAGTACCCGGATTGCCAGCGGTACCTGTTGGTGAAACATAAATTTGTGAAAACATGCAAAGTGGAAAAAGCCACAATACACCGAATAAACTGGTTAATTTTTTTTTCATTTTAATAAAGGTTTTATGATAGTTAGTAATTATTATTCATTCAAAAAATTATACTCGATTTCTGAAACTCATTTATTAAAATCGAAAACATTTGACTTTTACAAATGTAATCGATTACACGAATTTATATTTTTTTTCAGACAATACCTAATAAAATGTTAAAATATATTTAAATATGTAAAAATTAACATCTAAAAAAAGACTATCTGTAATTATGAAATTCGTAAAACAGTAAGAAAAAACCAGAAATATCTGCAAACTGTAATCGATGACATAAACTCAAAATAAGGAGAGAAAAATAAAGAAAGGAATTTTCTTTATTACTTTTTATAAAAAACATCATAAGCAAACCGGACAAGTGTACCGATTACCACAATCAGGAAGAAAATTCTAATAAAACCATTACCTTTATTGATCGCCAGTTTTGCGCCAAGCCATCCGCCAAGCCCATTACTTATCGCCATAGGTATTGCAATGGTCCAGATAATTTTTCCTTTTATTGCAAATAAACAAATAGATCCGAAATTGGTTGCAAGGTTTACCATTTTCGCATTCGCAGACGCGTGCAAAAAATCAAAACCCATTAAAGCAATAAAAGCAACAACAAAAAAGCTTCCTGTTCCCGGACCAATAAATCCGTCATAAAAGCCAACAATTATACTAATAAAAACAGCATATAAAATTTGTGTCTTATAGGAATGATCTTTGGCAACATGCTGTCCGAAATTTTTCTTAGCATAGGTGTAAACAAATAACAATGACAAAACCACCAGTAAAAGCGGTTTCATAAAATCGTTGCTTACCAAAGTTAATATTGTTGAACCCGAAAATGCTGAGGGTATTGCCAAACCCATCATGATTAAAAGTAATTTCCACTGAATTACAACTTTTTTAAGATATTGGAAAGCTGCAAAAGCAGTGCCGCTGAACGCTGGAATTTTCAAGGTCCCTACGACTGTCGAAACTGGAAGATTCGGTAATAAAATTAATCCCATGGGAGTTTGAATTAATCCGCCGCCGCCCACAATTGCATCAATAAATCCTGCTGCAAATGCAGCTAAACAAAGTAAAATTATTATATATGAATCCATTAAAAATTTGTATTCCAAAAAGTTATGAAAATTGGCACAAAAGTAAGGCTTCCATTTAGTTTATTAAATAATTTTAAAGTGAATTTCTCTGCAAAAAGTATATTTTTGCTAAAAATATTTGAAAATGGATTTTACAAGAATTATAGAATTAGCGAGTTATACTTTGCCTGCGATTGTTACGGGATTTGTGGCCTACAGTTTTTTCGAACTTCACATTAAAAACAATGACAAAAAACGTGCTTTTTTATTAAACAAAGAATATCAAAAACAATCTTTGCCAATACGTTTGCAGGCATACGAGCGTATGACCTTATTTTTAGAACGTATCAACCTGACCAAATTATTGATTCGGATTGCACCGATTTCTAATCAAAAACACGATTATGAAAACTTTGTAATTGACCAGATCGAACAGGAGTTTGAGCACAATCTGACTCAGCAGATTTACATGTCTGATGAATGCTGGACTATCATCACAACAGCTAAGAACTCAACTATACAAATGATCCGTAAAGCTGCCATGAGCGATCGTGTTGACAGTGCTGATAAATTACGTGAAGTAATCTTGAACGATTTATTAGAGAAACAATCTCCTAGTAATGCTGCTTTGGGATATATTAAGAATGAGGTTGCCGAGTTATGGTAGTGGAGAAATAAGGTTTTAATATCAAGTATTAAGACACATAGCTATTTATTACAGCTTAATACTTGATACTAAAATCTTAGTTTTTTACCTATTATCACTCATAATCTCAGATTTATTCTGAGCATATTCATATCCTTGCTCCCACCAGGTTTTCATCACTTCTTTATTAAAAATCAAAGCATTATTAGTCAACTTAGTTGGGGTGTAATATAAATTAAGTTTTACATTTTTATTGTTTGCTATTAGTTTTCCTATAGCAATGTCGTGTTTTTCAACCTGATCCAAGGCAATACGAAATAAATCAATCATCAAAGAAAAAGGGTTTTTTCCTATAACTGTTTTCTCCATATTGACTTCTGTTTCCAGAATAATTACATCAATTTCTGTCGCTCCACGGTTGATTGCTTCACGAATGGGTACCAGACTTGAAAATCCACCATCGCCATATTCGCAATTGTTTTTTTCGACCAGACTCATAAATGGCACGTAATTACTCGATATCCAGGACCAGTCACAAAACTCTTCGTAAGTGCATTCTTTTATTGATTTATATTCAGCTTCGTTTTTTGTAAAATTGGTTACAGTAATAACAACATCTTTTTTTAGTTTTTTCAACTTATTGAAATCAGACAATGAAAAGTTATTTCTAATGTATTTCTTTAATCCTTTGCTTTCTCCAAACGTTCTTTTTCCCTTAAAAAACTGCCGAATTACATTGAAGTGATTAATCGTTACAATATCTACCCCATCCTTAACTTTGACAACAAAAGGACAAATATTAAATATTTTAGACATGTTGACATTGGTGTAAATCGAATGGATTTGTTCAATATTTCCGAGTGCCAAATGCGGAATCAATAAACTTCCTGTTGAAGTCCCGAGGAATAAATCGTACTTATGTCTTTTTACTTCTAATAAATATTGTGCAACACCGCCGGCAAATGCGCCTTTACTGCCGCCACCGGAAATAACCAATGCTCTCATAAATTAACTGTAGGTTTTGTTTTTGGTTTTTAGATGAAAGAAAAAAGAATTAAAACAAAGGTTTTATAAATTCTTAATTGTATGTTACCCCAATTCCTAGTTCTTGCATCTGCTTCTATTCTTTCAATAAACGATTCAACTGAAATTGTTCATCGGGGGTCAAATTAGGCAAAATTCTTTCAAATGAAGCACGCATTTCAGAATTTTTTAACAAGAATCGAATCGTTTCTCTTCCAAATTTAGAAAATTGCCACATATGATGGGTTGTAGCGTTGACTAAATTACTCAAAACCTGATCATTAATTATTTTAAAAGCAATTAACTTTTCCAGAGCATTTTGTCTGGTGGTTGCTTCGTATTTTGTAGAAGAAAAAGCAATTAATTCTGAAACCAAAACTTCGGGATTATTACTGTAATTTGTTGTGGACAATGCTAATGAAAGCCATAAAGTACGCAGGTTGTAATCATTGAATCCAATCCAGGTATTAGTTTTGTCAAGATATTCTGTTCTGCGTTCCGGAAAATTCTTCCACAAAAAATAAAGAGCTATTTCCTGTGTCTGATAGGATTTGTCTTCGAGTAAACTTTCGTATTCTGTTCTAAAATCTTCAGGAATTGTCGATAAATTTTCAGCCACAGCCTGACGAACTTTAGTATTATTGGTCTTTAAAGCAGCTATTAAGAGTGTTTTTTTAGCTTCGTGTTTTTCAGATTCAATTTGATCAATAACAGATACTTTTACAGCGTGATACGCATCTGAATTTAAAATTTTTAAAAAGTAATCCTGCTTTTCTGCCAAAGGTGTTTTTTTAAGTTTATCAATTTCCAGACGATCCTGAATTGCTTTATTTTTACTCAAAAGAGCATTGGCCGTTGGTGTATCAAAAGCAGTTGTTTCAAGCCAGGTTTTCTGAAATTTTTCCAAATCAAAATCGGATGTTTTTTTAATCTCATCAAAGAAATTCCGGGTATTGACTGTTTCATAGGCATACTTTTTTAAATAACTTTTTACAGCCTTTTTAAATGCTTTGTCGCCAATTGATTCATGCAAAACAAATAATACCCAGGCCCCTTTTTCATAAAAAGTCAACGAACTGGCTTTGGCATTCAAAACCGGAATTGTATCGGTTCTGGAAGCAAATTTAAGTTGTTGTGCCGTATCGTATAATTTCGAATAGAAATAGTCTTCGCCATAAATTTCTTTTTCGGCCAATAAAGCATAATAAGTTGCAAAACCTTCCTGAAGCCAGTGGTGTGTACTGCTTTCGGCGGTAATCAGATCTCCAAACCAATGATGCGCTAACTCGTGTGCATCAACATTAGTATAATTTCGGTCTTCAAAACCAATCGAATCCACTACATGTCGGGTTGCAAAAAGTGTTGTCGTAGTATTTTCCATTCCGGCATATAAAAAATCCCGAACCGGAATTTGCCTGTTGATTTCCCAGGGATACTTCACTCCTATTTCTTTTTCCAAAAAATCAAAAATACGCTTAGAATATCGGTAGGTAGGTTCAAAACAGTTTTTATCTTTAGGCTCTAGATAATATTCAAGCGGAATTTTAGACTTTGATCTGAATTCTTTTTTATCAAACTTTCCAATGGCTAACATCAACAAATAGGAGCTCATTGGTTTTTTCATTTGGTATTGCCAGTGAAATTGATTGCTGTTCTCTGTTTTTTCTTTTAAAATTCCGTTCGAAAGAACCTGATAATCTTTATTGTACAAAATTCCTAAATTGAAAATCAGTTTTTCATTTACATCATCAAAACTCGGAAACCAATTACTTGTGTATCTTCCCTGCCCCTGTGTCCAGATTTGTACCTCAACGTTTTCAATGTTTACAAAATACAAAGCCTGTTTTGGTTTTACTGAATATTCAAAAGTTAATTGATTCTCACCTTTCTGAAAATGATCTATGATTTGCAATTGCTTCCCCGTATTAATAAAAACAGCTTGTTTTTGGTTGATTTCTACTTTTGAAAATTCCATATTTCTGGCATCAATCTTAATGGTATCAACTGGTTTCAAAACTTCAAATTCATAGTCAACCAAACCTGAAACCGATTTTTCATTGGCATTTATTTTTAATTGTGCGGAAACGGATTTAAAATCGACAAATTGGGTTTGTTGTGCAAAACCGAAGACGGTGAAAAATAATAGAATGTATTTCATTGAATTAAATTGAAGGCAAAATCCAAAGTTACAAAGGTTTCATCAACAAATCGAATGAAATTTGTATGTTTACATTAGAAAATTATACAATCGTGTCAACATCTAAAAAAGCTTTATTTAACTGGAGCAGCGGAAAAGATTCTGCTCTGGCTTTATACAAAATCCTTCAAAATTCTGATTTTAAAATAGAATGTTTATTAACAAGTGTCAACCAGCAATATCAGCGAATTTCGATGCACGGTGTACGTGTAGCATTGCTCGAAGCTCAGGCAAAAAGTATTGGTTTACCTTTAAAAATAATGCAGATTCCAGAGATGCCAACCATGGAAGTTTATGAAAATGTCATGACTGAAACATTATCTGAACTGCAAAAACAAGGCATCACACATTCGGTTTTTGGAGATATTTTTCTGGAAGATTTACGAAAATACCGTGAAGATAAATTAGCCGAAATTGGCTTTGAAGCCGAATTTCCTTTATGGAAAATTTCAACACAAGAGTTAATTCAGGAGTTTATCAGCTTAGGGTTTAAAACTATTGTTGTGTGTGTAAACGAACGTTACCTCGATAAAAGTTTTGTTGGCCGGATTATAGATCAGGATTTTATAAATGATTTACCGGAAAATGTAGATGTTTGTGGTGAAAACGGAGAATTTCATACTTTTACTTTTGATGGTCCTGTTTTTTCAGAACCAATTAGTTTTGAAATTGGTGAAACCGTTTATCGTAAATATGAAAAGCCTAAAAATCAGGATTCTTCGAATACGGCCTGCGACACAAACGCAACCGATGCATTTGATTATGGATTCTGGTACACCGATTTAATTGCGAAATAATTTATTAAAATGACTGTACAAAATCAATCTTTTGAATTAAAAAAAGTCCTGAGATTCTTAAACGAAATCGGGATAGACGTGTTTGAGAAAGTACTCGAAACTTTTTTTTTGCCCGGATTGAGTTTAGGGCCAAACTGTCTTTATATTGATTTCGAAAAATTATTATATCCTGGAGACATCCTTCACGAGGCTGGGCATCTGGCTGTTACAACCTCTGCCGAAAGAAAAATTGCAGGAACGGATAAAATGGCTTCAGACTGGCCTTCACAAGGCGAAGAAATAGGGGCTATTTTATGGTCTTTTGCTGCAGCACAACATTTAGAGTTGCCTATTGAATTTGTGTTTCATCCCAACGGATACAAAAATGAATCAAAATGGCTGATTTCAAATTTTACCAATGAAAATTATATTGGATTACCCTTTCTGGAATGGGCAGGACTTGCTTTAGGAAAAGAACGTGCAGCTAAAGAAGATAAAGAACCTTTTCCAAAAATGCTGAAATGGCTAAGAGATTAAATTATGGATAAACTTGTACGCTCAATAAAGTTCCCGATGTTTTTTGATCCAGAAAAACTTAAAAATGATGTTTATAAAATCATCGATAAAAACTGGATAAATCATTATAATACAAATGATTATTCCGGAAAATGGACTTCGATTGCCTTAATGTCGCAAAACGGAAAATCGAATTCTATTTTTGCACTGCCAAATGGTGAGGATAAACTCGTTGCTACCGAAATTCTGGATTCCTGTACTTATTTTGAAGAAATATTAAATAGCTTTTTATTCGAAAAAACGGCTGTTCGCTTGCTGAAATTAGATGTTGGTGCAACAGTCAAACCTCATCGTGACAATTGTCTTGGATATGAGGACGGCTGTTTCAGATTGCACATTCCTATCATTACAAATAGTGACGTTGAATTTGTTTTGGATGGTAATCGACTGATTATGAATGAAGGCGAATGCTGGTATATTGATGCAAACTTTATTCATTCGGTAGCTAACCGAGGGTCTGAAGATCGTATTCATTTAGTTATTGACGGACTTCGCAATGAATGGACTGATCGTTTATTTTTTAAGGAAGCCGATCAAAATGATTTTGTACGGCCTGCTACAAAAATTTCCGAAAAGGAAAAACAACTTATGATTGCAGAACTGAAACGAATGAACCCGCCAAATTTAGATGCTATTTTGAACGATTTGGAGTAAATTAAATCACTTTTCTAAAACATAATTTTCTAAAACCAAAATATCCAAAGCTGTCATTTCAAATAAATCAATTGCTTCTTGTGGGGTTTCAACAATCGGCATCCCTTTTTTGTTCAGGCTTGTATTCAGTAAGACTGCGATTCCGCTTTGTGTATAAAATGCCGTAAGCAATTTTACAAACTTCGGATTCCAGCTTTCTTCAACAGTCTGTACGCGTGCTGAACCATCCCGATGCGTTACGTTTTTGAGCTTTTCTAAATATTCCGGTTTTGTTTTATCTACTAAAATCATATAAGGACTATTTCTTCCCTGCACAAAATATTTGTCTGCTTTTTCTTTTAAAACTGCCGGTGCAAACGGACGAAAATCTTCCCTGAATTTAATATCCAGATTGATATGATCTTTGATTCCCTCAATTCCGGGATGCGCCAAGATACTTCTTCGTCCCAAAGAACGAGGTCCAAATTCTGCTCCCGACTGAAACCACGCTATTGTTTTTCCCTGATTTAATTTTTCGGCACAAAACTTTACGAGCTCATTTTCGTCTAAAAACTTTACAGGATTGTATTTTTTATTTTCAACTTTATGGATCTCTTTTTCGATTTCATTACTTGCGTATGCTTTACCAAAACAGGTACTGCCATCGTGAGGTACTTTTTGCATATTTAAATATTCTAACCAACCGTAAAATGCACAGCCCAGTGCCAAACCATTATCTGCGGCAGCTGGTTCAAAATATATATTTTCAACTATTTTACTATCCTGCAGTTTGGCATTTGCAACGGCATTAAGCGCAACTCCGCCTGTATAACATAAATTTTTGTGAGGAAATTTTTCCAATCGGTTATGAATGCATTTTAAAACGGCTTTTTCTACCTGCTCCTGAGCCCATTTTGCTACATTGGCATAATAATCAAAATTACTTTTGAAATACTCATATCCTTTTGACGGATTCGCAAATTGATTTTTCCAGTCTTCATTTATAAACAGGTTGCCAGATCTGAATTCAAAAGCTTCAAAATTAAAGATTCCCGATTTCCCAAATGGTGCGAGTCCCATTAATTTACCCACATCATCCATATCACCAAAAACATAATGGCTAACCGACGCATAAAAACCTCCAATAGAATGCTGGGTGGTAGGCAGCGAAAATAAACTATCTGATTTATATGCCATTACGCTAAAATCCTTCATTAAAGGAGTTAGTTTTTGTCCGTCGAAATGGTAAAAACTGTCTTTTTCACAAACCATCTGAACTTCATTCAGAATTTCAGGGCTTATAAATTGTTTTTGTTCGGGATGTAATTTTAGGAATTGGTCAAGCGGACTTCCGCAGCCATCAATAACCATAACCGCACATTCAGAAAAAGAACAGGTCCCAACAGCACTGTAGGCATGAGCCAAATGATGTGAAATATCAACAATCTTCAGATCTTTTGCTTCTGCAAAAAGTCTTGTCCCTTTATATTGATTACGCTCCGGAATTTCGAAATTGGCACACTGCACCACAAGAGAAATATCTTTTAATTCAATTCCTTCTGCATCCAGGCAATACTGAATTGCTAAATTATCATTGCCTCCGTCATGTTTAATACGGCTCAAACGTTCTTTTTCAATACCGACACAAACACGTCCGTCCTTTAATAAAACTGCTGAACCGTTGTGGGAAAGTCCGGTACCGAGAACATAGATAGGTGAATTCATCAAATCAATACTTTATATAGTTATTTTCAAACTACTAAAATAATTAAACTTCGTTATCTATTGAAAGAATAAAGTCAAGTATTCCCTGAATATTTAAAACATAATCAGGTGTCGTGTTTTGAATGGCACTATTTGGCATAAAAGGCATCTCGGCAGATTCCGGATCCTGAACGATAATGGTTCCTCCTGCATTTTGAATCGCTTTTAATCCCTGAGTACCATCAGCATTAGAACCGGACAATAAGATTCCTGTTAATTGCTTTTTGTATACCTCAGCAGCCGATTCAAAAGAAACATCAATACTTGGCCTGCTGTAATTTATTTTTTCAGAAGTATCGAGCGATAAAACATTATTTTTCTCAAATAACAAATGATAGTTGGAAGGCGCAACATAAACACATCCGGGTAGAAAGGGTTCTTTGTCTTCTACGGCTTTAACATTACTGCTAACTTTTAATGTTATAAGCTCTTCCAGGGTCTGTTCATCTGTACTTCTTCTATGCAGTACGATTACCAGAGCATACGATTTTATTACAGGTAATTGAGGTAAAATTTGCATTAAAACACTTAAACTTCCTGCAGACCCCCCAATAATTACAACTTTAAAATCTGGATTTATTTGATTTTTCTCCATATTTTTTCATTGTCTAATTGTTTGTATTTACCCGGAGAGATTGAATACTTTATGGTTTCTTTTGTTCCCAAAGCTAAAAAACCTAAAACAGACAAACTTTCATCAAATAAACTGATGGCTCTTTTTTGTAAATCATTATCAAAATAGATTAAAACATTTCGACAAAAAATCAAATCAAATTCATTGAATGAAGTATCCGAAACCAAATTATGCTGAGAAAAAACCATTTTTTGAGCCAGTTCATCATTAAATTTTGCAATCCCATAATTTGCGATATAGTAACTCGAAAAGTCTTCTTTACCTCCAGAATACCTATAGTTTTCAGAATACTCTTTCATCATCCTTAACGGAAAAATTCCTTTTTTGGCTGTTTCCAAAACCTTTGCATTTATATCTGTAGCATAGATTAAGGATTTATTCAAAATTCCAGCTTCTTTTAATAAAATTGCCATTGAATAGACCTCTTCTCCGGATGAACAGCCGGCATGCCATATACGTATAAAAGGTTTTGTTCCTAATAATGGAAGGATTTGATTTCGAATTACAGTATAAAAAAAAGGATCCCGAAACATTTCAGTAACGTTTACCGTAATTTCATCAACCATGTGTTTAAAATAGTCCGAATCGTATCTCACCTTTGATAAAAATTCATCAAAATGAGTAAATCCATCCAATTGATATACTCTGTTTACACGTCTTTTTAAAGATGCTCTTGAATAACTACCAAAGTCAAAACCGTAGTATTCGTATATTTCATTAATAAGGGTTTCCAGTTCGATATCTTCTATCATAACAATTTCAAATTTTGCTTAACATTAAAAGCAATTTATCCACATCAACGGGTTTAGAAATATAATCATCAGCGCCAGCTTGCAAACACTTTTCTTTATCTCCTGTCATTGCCTGAGCTGTTACTGCTATAATAAAAGTTGATTCGTGTGAAGGGATTTTTTTTATCAAAGGAATTGCTTCATAACCATCCATTTCGGGCATCATCATATCTATTAGGACTGCATCAATATTCTCGTCAGAGTTCAGCATTTTTAAAGCTTCCTCAGCACTTAAACATGATAAACAATCGAATGATTTAGCGCGAAGTGTATTTTCGAGAGCAAAGATATTTCTCAAATCATCGTCTATAATTAAAAGTCGTTTTTTAGTCATTTTTCACCACTTTATAATTAAACTTTATCATACAGCCAAACACGCAGCAATGACAGCAACTGATCAATATCAACCGGTTTCGTGATATAATCTGATGCGCCTGCTTTGATACATTTTTCACGATCACCCGTCATTGCTTTTGCTGTAACCGCTATTAATGGAAGAGATAAATGCTTAGGATTACTTCTTATTTTTTCTGCCGTTTCATAGCCATCCATATTAGGCATCATCATGTCAAGCAAAACAATATCTGTATTTGGATTTTCTTCTAAAACTTTTATGGCTTCATTACCGTCAAAAGCGGTAATAACATTCATTTTAAAAACTTCCAAAGCTTTAGTCAGTGAATAAATATTTCGAACGTCATCATCAACCACTAAAACCGTTTTATCAAATAAAATATTATTGAGCAGATTAAGTTTTTTATAACTCTCTTTTTTACCGCTCTCATTTTTATTTTCTTCAACCAAATGTAAAAAAAGAGAAACTTCATCCAGCATCCTCTGATAAGAATGTGCTGTCTTTACGATAATAGAATCAGCATATTTCTTGATTTTTACTTCTTCTTTTAATGATAAACTTTTTCCTGTAAATACAATTACCGGAAGATTTTCTAAACCTGGACTCTTTTTTACACCATCCAAAATTTGATAGGCCTGTTTATCGGGAATTCCCATATCCAAAATCACACAATCGACATTATTTTTAGTCAAGGATTTTAACCCGTCAGAAACATCACTTTTAATTTCAGAATTGATATTATAGGTTTCTAAAAAATAAGACAGCGCTTTGGCATGCTTTAGATTGTCCTCTATAATTAAAACCTTTTGAGATTCTTTGCTAATGATGTGTTCAATTCTCATAAAAATATCAGGAATTTTTTCAAACGCAACAGGCTTATCCAGAAAATCAACGGCTCCTTTTAATAAGCTTTCCTGTTTTAATTTATGCGATGACATAATATGCACCGGTATATGTTTGGTTTGCAAATTGTTTTTCAATTCTTCCATAACTTCCCAACCACTTTTTACAGGCAATTCTATGTCTAGTAAAATACCAACAGGTTTATACATTAAGGCGAAATTCAAAGCATAATCGCCTCGCACTGAAACAATTCCTTTATAACCGCTTTTGCGTGTAAAGGTAAGCAGTGATTTTGCAAAATTCATATCATCTTCTACTATCAGAATAACTTTATCATTTTCAGATATCGAATCCCTGTCATCTTCAATTTCTTCAGGAATGGTAGTGCTTATGTATTTTTTTTTGCTTTCTGTTTCCTGATTATTTTCTTCCTGAATTTGAATTGGCGGTGTCTTTTCGACTATAACTTTTTTTATTGATGAACCATAAATTGGCAAACATAATGTAAAACTGCTTCCTTCATTTTCCTTGCTATGCAAAATAATTTCGCCTTTAAGCAATTTTGCTAATTCCCTACTAATTGACAACCCTAAACCAGTACCTCCGTATTTACGTTTTGTAGAACCATCTGCCTGTTGAAAAGCTTCAAAAATTAAAGGCTGCTTATCTAACGGGATTCCGATTCCGGTATCTTTTACAATGAAACAAATAATTTTATCATCATCATCATTTATTTTTATTTCTAAACTTACAGATCCTTTTTCGGTAAATTTAATAGCGTTCGAAAGCAGATTTTTAAGGATTTGTTCTAAGCGCATTCGATCCGTTTTAATAACAAGAGGTGCTTCTTTTGAGATTATTTCAAAACCGATATTTTTTTCTTTTGCGACCTGAGTAAATAAACTTGCTAAACTATCGGTTATCTCTTTTGTCGAGACCTCCAAAAACTCGAGTTCCATTTTTCCTGCTTCAATTTTAGATAAGTCCAGAATTTCATCAATTAGTCCCAACAAACTGTTACCGGAACTCATAATTACTCTTGCGAACTCAATTTCTTCTTTGTTCATGCTTTTATTGTTGTTTTCAGACAACAATCGGCTTAAAAGTAAAATAGAGTTTAATGGCGTTCGCAGCTCATGAGACATATTGGCTAAAAACTCAGATTTATAGCGGGTTGTAAGTTCCAAAGCTTCAGATTTTTTCTGAATTTCAGTGTTCTTTTCCTCTAATAAAACACTGCGTTCCGAAAGTTCTTCATTAGTCTGTTCCAGTTCTTCCTGCTGAACCCTCAATTCTTCTTCTGAGGCTTGTAATTTTTCGGTTTGAGCTTCTAATTCAGCATTTATTGATTCTAATTCCGTGTGTTGCAATTGCAGTTCCTCAGATTGTGCCTGAGTTTCTTCTAACAATTCAAAAACACGTCTACGATTTTGAGTTGATTTTAAAGCAATGGCAATATTGCTGGAAACAGTTTCTAAAAATTCTAAATCTATATCGCTGTAACCATAAACACTCGCTAACTCAAATGCGCCTTCAATTTTGGTATCAATCAAAGGAACTGCTACAATATGTTTGGGTTTTATTTCTCCCAAAGCGTATGTAATCTGAACATCATTTTCGGAAAACGATTTTAATTCCAGAACTTTTCCAGACACAACACATTGACCAATTAAACCTTGTCCTTTTTTAATATGCGTTCTATTTTTATTAGGCAGATAACTGTAACCTGACGTTGCATACAACTCATCCCCTTCCATTGCATATATTACCCCGGCACTGCTTTTGGTATATTGGCATAAAAATTCAATAATATCTTTTGACATGTTTTCGAGTTCTTTCTCACCCAGCATTACATTATTCAGTTTAGCTATCCCCGTTTGCATCCATTCTTTTTGAGATAGCAAACTGAATGAGTGTTTAAGTGAAGTACTCATTGCATTAAGTGATTCGCCAACACTGCCTAAAGCATCCGCTTTTTTATCGTCTACTTTAACATCATAATTTCCATTTGAAATATTTTGTGCAATAGTACTGATAGCCTCAATCCTCTGTGCTGTTTCACTATCTTTTCGTTGCAATTCACTTTGAAGAAAAGACCGTTGGTTATAATCTTTTAAGATCCGAATAAAAAAAGTAATCGCAATTATAAACGAGATTATAAAAGCTGCAATAATTAAAATAAAGCTGTAATTGCCATACTTCTCAGATTTTGCATTTCGTTCTTTCAATAAGGACTGTTCGCTATTTTCGATACGCTTAAAATAGCTTCTTATCTCATCCATCATCCTTTTTCCTTCGTTAAGGTCAAAAGTGACTGCATCTTTTTTCAAACGTTTTTTTACAACCTGATTATTGAGATATTTCAAAAAAATATCTCGTCGTTCTTTTAATTCTTTTAGGCTTTTCTGCTGCGAAGGATTATCAACTGTTAATTCTTCCAGTCTGTTAAAAAATTTATTTGATACTTCTTCAGCATTATTATAGTGATCCAGAAATTGCTCGTCACCTGATATTAAATATCCGCGCATACTGGTTTGAGCATCTGTAATTACAGAAGCTGCTTCGTTTAAATTGTAAATAACTTCCTGAGTATGATTGACCCAATAATTACTTTCTAATAAGTTTCTAATGCTTAAAAAAGAAGCTATAGAACTAATCATCAATATAATTAATGAGGCAAAAGAACTGATCAGTAAATTTCTCTTAAAGTTATTTTTTTTCATATATATTATTTTATTTCCTGATATTCTAAGGGTAAAACCATAATAAAACTTGCTCCCTGATCAATTTGACTTTTGGCAGTAATCAAACCGTTATGTTTTTCTATTATTTTTTTTGCAATTGCGAGTCCAATACCGGTTCCTTCGTAGCTTTGACGGTCATTGAGACTTTGAAAAATGATAAAAATCCTATCCAGATAAATTTCGTCGAAACCAATTCCGTTGTCTTTGACAATGATGCGGCAATATTTTCCATGAGCTGAAGGTTTTCCTCCGAAATCTTTAGTTGCGATTAATTCAGATGTAATTTCTACAAAAGGATTTTCTGTATTGTTTGAAAACTTAAGCGCGTTTCCTATCAAATTTTGAAAAACCTGTCGCAATTGACTCGGAATGCTGTCTATAGTTGGAAGCACATTTGTCTTTATTGTTGCATTCTTACGTTCAATGAGGTAATCAAAATCAGATAACACTTCTTGCAGAACTTCATTTAAATCGGTTTTTTCAGGCTGTACTTTTGATGATAATCTCGAATAAGCCAGCAAATCTGTAATTAGAGTCTGCATCCTTTCAGCCGATTTAATAGTACGGTTTACATAATCAACCGCTTTTTCATCTTTAGCCAGATAAAGGTCTTTGATGATTTTAATAAAAATCTGAATCTTTCTTATAGGTTCATTTAAATCATGTGAAACTACCCATGCAAACTGTTGCAGCTCATGATTTTTAAGCTCCAGCTCTTCATTTTTTAAGACTAATTCTTTTGTTCTTTCTGAGATTTTTATTTCAAGATTATCCTGCGCTTCTTTTCGAATCTTGATTTCTTTTGAAAGCAGGTCTTTTATTTCTTTTAACTGATTCTGCTGTTCGTAAATCTTCAGAAAAGTTTTTACCTTCAAAATCAGTAAGTCTGTATCAACCGGCTTTGTTATATATTCTACCGCTCCGGTTTCGTATCCTTTAAAAATGTATTTTTTTTCGATATTAAGTGCCGAAAGAAAAATAACAGGAATGTCTTTTGTTTTTTTATTGCCCGAGAGAATTTTTACCACTTCAAAACCATCCAGACCAGGCATCTGAACATCCATGATAATAAGACAGTAATTTGTTTGTAAAATTTTCTTTAATGCTTCTTCTCCTGATTCTGCGGTATCTACATCGATATCATGTAATTCTAATGTTTTTTTTAAGGCTATAATATTTGCCCTTATATCGTCTACAATTAATATCATCTATTTGTGAGCTAAAGCATTATGATTACAGTACATTTTAAAAATTTACTTTATAATTTAAATTTTTATAAACTCTCAAATATATTTAAAAAAAAATCAACCTTTTGTATTTAGAAATTATATTTCTTACATAATTCCCATGTCTTTGTTTATGCAATCAAAGACTTTTTGCGACAATCTTAAATTCTTTCAAGTCAAACATTACCAAGGATTAGAATTATTTTAGCAGGTAATCTTAAATATTAAGTATCATGAAAAATACAAAAACATTTCCTGAACAGAAACAAAGCCTTCCTGGCAATGAATATTTAATGAAACCCGAGCCTGAGATTATCAAAGAAAATTATGACGGAAGCGGAAAACTTTTAGGGAAAGTCGCGTTTATAACCGGAGGTGACAGCGGAATAGGCCGGAGTGTTGCTGTCCATTTTGCAAGAGAAGGTGCCAATGTTGCAATTGTTTACCTTAAAGAAGATAAAGATGCTCAGACAACCAAAGAGTTAATTGAAAAAGAAGGTCAGCAATGCCTCTTAATCAGTGGGGACCTGAAGGATGAAAAATTTTGCAAAAATGCTATAAAAGCCTGTATCAAAACATTTAACAAAATAAATGTGATAGTAAACAATGCTGCTGTTCAGTTTCCTCAAAATGAGCTTGAAAAAATTACTGCGGCACAGCTTCAAAAAACTTTTGAAACCAATATTTATCCTTATTTTTATATTACCAAAGCAGCTTTACCTTTTTTAAACAAAGGCGACAGCATTATAAACACAAGTTCGGTCACTGCTTATCGTGGAAGTGAACATCTTCTTGATTATTCGAGTACAAAAGGTGCTATTTTAAGTTTTACCAGATCGTTATCAACCATGCTGGCAAAAAGACAAATCAGGGTTAACGGCGTTGCTCCTGGCCCCATATGGACACCTCTGATTGTTGCTACATTCGATAAAATTTCTGATTTTGGAAAAGACAATCCAATGGGAAGACCAGGACAGCCATCAGAAGTTGGTCCTGCTTATGTTTTTCTAGCATCTGAAGACAGCAGTTATATTACCGGGCAATTTATTCACATAAACGGTGGTGAACTGATAGGAAGTTAATTAAATTTAAAATTATGAATTTTACTGACATAATGGGTTTGTTTGCAGGATTTTGTGTCACTGTTTCGGTTATTCCGCAAATAATAAAAGTATGGAAAACCAAAAAGGTAAAACAAATTTCACTACTGACCTTTAGCGTACTCACTTTTGGAATTGTAATATGGGTTGTTTACGGGATTTTAAAAAACGATTTCCCAATCATTATTACCAACAGCATTTCGTTATTCTTAAATCTGATAATGGTCTATTTTCTTATTTACTATGAAAAAGAATAAATCCTAAAATAAAAAAAAACAGCCTCATAAAAGCTGTTTTTTTTCAATATGTGAGGCTCTGCTAGCTAACTAATTTTTGATTATATAATTTACTGAATGCCAGATGATATTTTTCTTTAAATACTTTTGATAAATAATTTCGGCTCATGTGACCGGTTCCTGAAAACGCATTCAAAAAATTCAAATTAGAAACTCTTTTAAGTTCTTCTATTTGTTTATTGGCGAGTGTTAAAATTGGCTTTATGTCTTTCATATATCCATATGTATGCTGATCGAGTTCTGTTTCTAAAATGTTTTCTACAATTCTTTTACTCAATAATTTTTTTACAATTCCTCTTTGCGGAATAGCCTCAATTTCTTTAATCTTTTGTGCGATTTTAAAATTTTGCGGCTCAATATTGATATATTGTCCTGATGTATTATAGAAAATCTTATTTAAATCTGACAAGAGACCAACATCTTCTGTTTTAGAAGCAGTACAGATCACAATCGACATCTGAACACGTTTATATCCCTCCAAATAAAAAATATTATTAATATTTGACGTGTTTCTGATAATACCGCTTTGATTGGTTTTTATTTTTTTTATTGCACCATTGATTCCAAAACTATGACTAAAGCTACCCTCTGAACAGTAAGCGAATAAAATAGGCGAATGTTTGCAGGATTCCATGCTAAGCAACGTATCATAATTAAATACGATATCAAATTGTATATATGAAATTTGTTTATTAAAAGTGATACCACTTATAAACCCGTTTGCATTTTTAGACTTAACCGTTAAATTGTATTGATTATTTTCTGAAGTTAATGTCCCATTCAAACTATCTTTAAGGTCATTAAAAATAGTGTTCATTCTGCCTGTATTTAAGTAAAGTTTTTTCATCTGATCGTTTTTTAAAAATGAGTTTTATAATTAAAAAGAGTTCGGAATTTTAAACTTTAATTTTTTATGATTAATTCTATCTCTTTTGAACAATTCAAATTTCGATATACTGCAAAGGTTTGTTGTTATATAATTTTTCGCAGGACTTTCATAATTAATAGTTTATAAAAAAACAACATGTCTGATAAAACAAAAACAGCTGCTCCAACTTAATGTTTGAACAGCTGTTTTTTCAGCAAAATAAAAAAATCCTAACCTATGAATCTAATTAAGCTTTAAGTGAGTTTATTAATATCGGCATTAGTCGAATAGTTTTTTTCGGGTATGTCTTTAACAAATTCAGCTGCTTCCAAATCGGCAGATGGGCCATATCCTAATAAATAAGTACCTTTTTTATTGTCTGCCGTTTCTATAATATACAAAATTGACATATCGTCCGGATCGCTCATTCCTTCGTATCTATGATGGGCTACAATAAAAATCTCTTCCGGTTTATAAGAATATTTAGATTCTGTTTCTAAAAGAGAGTCATCCTTAAACAAAAAATTACAGCAATACCCTTTTTTTTGATACTCCTCTATATATTCTAATTCGTGTTTTGAAAGTTCTTTTTTCATGATAATATCAATTATATGATTCATTAAAGTTTTTCAAACCTTTCTAAGCAAATTTCACTTATTTAAAAAGAACCTTTTGACTCAAAAAATATTTTTTTTATCCCATTAAGTCATTTGTGCAAAAATTAAAAAACGCAACTATAAATTCGATATAGAACAATATTGAGATTTTAACCCGAAAAAAAGCAATTAAAATACAATGCCATCTCCGAATTATCAATATTGTGAAAGCCAACAGGAATGGAGCCAGATTGGCTCAGGAAATTGTAAAATGCAGAAAAGTATAAGAAATTACAATAATCAAAACTAAAAGATAAAGACAGTGCTTTTAATCTTTATTTTGAAAAACAAAATTATTAACTGTTGGAACAAAATTCTCCCAGTCTATTTGCAGGGCATGCTCAATAGACTTTATAATGTCATTCATTAAAACTGGCTTGGTTATAAATAAACTAGCTCCTAAAGCACGACATTTTTCGATAATTCCGGGCTCATTTGATGTTGAAAATATAATGATCGGAATATTTAGTTTATCGGCATTATAAAGTTCTGCCAAAACATCAAAACCGTTTTTCCCCGGCATGTTCAAATCCAAAAAAATAACATCCGGTGCTGGTGGGGGATTATAAATTGCATTTAACAGTTTTTCTCCACCTGTGTATGTCTGAAGTTTTATTTCTTTCTGCAATGATTCTACAGCATCAGCAAAAATACTCAAATCATCCTCGTCATCATCAGTGTAGAATATAGTTATTGCATCCATAAGAATTTTTAAATTAATAAATCTAAGCCAAAGATAAATAATTTAAGAGGATTACCAATTACATCACAATTTCTGAAAACAGGAAAAATAGAAATATCATAATCCTAAGAATGAATTATATAACTGTAAAAAACTAAAAAAACTGATCTTTATTTTTTGTATAAATTTTAAAAATAAAAACATGGGAGATCATAAAGACCTTAAAAATATTTCAGCAGCTGAAAAAATAAAAGATCTGGCTGAAGATATAAAAACGTGTATGTTGTGTACATATAAAAACGAAAAATTACAATCTCGCCCAATGTCATTTCAGGAGATCGACGAATATGGAAATTTTTTTTTCTTATCAGATAAGAACAGTAACAAAAATGAAGAAATTTCAGCAAATTCAAAAGTCGAAATTATTTTTGCCCAGCCTCACGACAAATTCATGATCCTGCATGGCAATGCTACTATTTCGTATGATCGAAAAAGGATTAAAGAATTATGGAATCCTATAATCAAAATCTGGATGACCGGCGGTGCTGATGATCCTAATTTGAGTATTATAAAAGTTGTTCCCGAAGATGGTTATTACTGGAATAATAAAAATGGTAAAATGGTTGCAATTGCAAAAATGACAGTAGCTTTTGTAACCGGAAAAACAATGGATGACGGAATTGAAGGCAATCTTGAACTATAGAAGGATATAAAAATGGCAATCGAAATGATTATTAATTGTCATTTTTATATTTTTTAAAATTCAAGGGCATTTAAGATTCCTTGTGTGCCTGCTGTATTATTAAAATAAACAAAAGCATTTTTGTCTTCCAGCTTGTTCTTAATCTGCTTTAATTCGACGGTAGAATAACCCGAATAAAAAAGTTCTGAATTACCGTGAAACCTGATGTAAATTAATGGGAATTCAGTAAAAACTGTCTGTGGAAGATTTGGATAACTTACACTGCAGAAGGTAATATTATTTTCAAGAAAAATTTCCCATACATCTTCATTCCACCAGCTTTCATGCCTAAATTCAATAACATTTTTGAATTCATAATCTAAGTTCACTACAATTTCATGGAGCCTTTCCTTACTATACTGATAACTTGGCGGTAACTGAAACAAAATACATCCTAATTTTTCCTTTAAGCCGTTTTTACAAATGCTGTAAAAATCTTCAATGAGGGTTTTACAATTTGTAAATTTTTTAATATGAGTAATCTCTTTATGCACCTTAACTGAAAACAGAAAGTTTTCAGGAGCTTTTTTATACCAATTGTGAAATATTTCTACTGTAGGAAATTTATAAAAACTACCATTGAATTCATAAGTATCAAAATATTGGCAATAATGTTCGAACCATTTAGAAGCAGGGAGATTTTCAGGATAGAAAATACCTTTCCAAAAACGATTATTAAAACTTGAACAGCCTTTTAAAACATTATTTTTCATAGGTATATTTTTTGACAATTGGTGCAAAAAAAACTTCGGCGTTTTTTTATACCGGTATGCCTTTTTTCTAATGGAAGATTACAACGAACACATTTTTTTTTTGGTATGTGCGAGCCAATGTTTCTTTAATTCATACTTTTTTTTCCAGTCCAGAAATTGAAAACTATATATAACACTCTCGTCAATAAGTTTTTGAATGTCCTCTAAAGGAATTTTACCTACTAAAGATTCCGGATGAATTTTACATCTGTACAAAACTTCATTTTTTATAATATTTCCTACTCCGGAGAATATGTCCTGTTCTAATAAAGCATCACAAATCATCTTGTTGGGAATCTTATCCAAACTGTTTTTTGCTTTTTCGGGATTCCAATTTTCGCTCATCACATCTTCTTCCCAATTATAATAAAGATTGATGTCGCCTTCTAAAATTTTAATCGAGCAGGTATAAAAATTAATTTCTCCATTTGTAAAAACCAATCTCAGTCTTGGAATAGTTTCCTTTTTTTCATTGATTAGATAAGTACCAAACATGAGCATGTGAATTTTGACAGTAAAGTCATCAAAGCAAATTAAAAAATGCTTACCCCAACTTTTAAATTCAAGTATCGTTTTGTTTTTTAACCTCAAAATATCGATACTGCTATTTCCCGAAACATCAATGATATTTTGCCCTGAAAATTGCTGTACTGCTTCTTTTAATATCACTATTGATGGACCTTCTGGCATAAATCACTATTTTAATAAACTAAAAAAGCACAGTATAGAACTGCGCTTTTTAATATTTCATAAAAATTACTCTAATTCTGCAGCTTCAAGATTTACTGCATTTACTGCTACTTCGGTAAGTTTTTTGTCTGCTCCTTTTTCTTCGTCAAGCGTTTGCTCTAATAAAGCAGCTGCTTCTTCGAATCCTAATGTTTCTGCAAATTGTCTAAGTGTTCCGTAAGTTGCAATTTCATAATGTTCAATTTTTTGACTTGCTGCAATTATTCCGGCGTCACGTACCACACCTAATTCTGTCTCTTCAAGAATTCCTTTTCCTTCTTCGATTAAGCCATCCATGGCATCACATTTTTTAGCTGTAGCTTTTTTGCCTATCAGTTCAAAAACTTTTTCCAAACGAATTATATGTTCTTCCGTTTCGGTCAAGTGAGAATTTAGAGCCTCGATTAAATCAGCCGATGTTGCATTTTTAGCCATTTTTGGAAGTGCTTTTGTCAAGGCTTTTTCTGCCCAATAGATATCTTTAAGACTATCCTCAAACAATTCTGTCAGACCTTTTGCAGCATTTGACTTTGGTTTTACTGCTCCACTTTTTTTAGCTTCTTGTTTAAGGGCTGTTTCTTTTTTATTATCTGTAGTTTTCATAATTATAAATTTTTATTGATTAATGTTTTCAAAATTAGATTGTTAATCAACCCTTTACTTATATTATTCAAATCCAGAGTTTCAAGATAAACACCTGTAGATTATGAAAATAGATTATTAAATTCTGTAAGAGGTTTCTTTTGAATCGTGGATAGCTTTGTAATATTGAATTATTAAAAATAAATATCATGAAAACGCATATCTCAAATAGCAGAAATAAATATAACCATTACGAAAACGCACAGCTTTACTTTGAACAAAAATATCAGGGAGGATTTTTGGATCCTGATGCGGCTATTTTAATTGAAAGCGCAATTGATAAACTTCTGAAAAAAGATAATATAATTCGAAATGAAAATATTCCAAATGATGGAAGTATGAGCGAAGAAGAATATGTTAAAAAACATCAGGAAGATGATAATTACTACAAACCTGAAAAAACGGAACAGGAAGAAGAAGGCATACAAAACGATGAAAACTTAGATTATGACGAGTTAGAACAACGAAATGACTAATCATAAGCTAAATATTAATAATACTAAAAACTACTATTATGAACACTATAGATCAAAATAATACAGATAAAAATGTCCTTATGAATGAGGAACTGTATCAAAACAATAAACAGAAACAAACCAACAGAGAAATCGCCGAACAGGGGTTTGCGGTTCGAAATGGTCATGACCCAAACAAACCAAATCCGGATGAACGAATCACAAATGATGAAGATGATTTAGACGACCTAAACGATGATTTTCATGCAGACAGAGATATGGAAGGCAATGACAACTTAGACGACCTTGATGAAGAAATTGACCTTGATGGCGATGAAAGAATCGTTAATGACGAATTTGACAATCCTTCTGATTCATTTGACAACACCTTTAATGAAACCGAAGAAGATTTAGAAGAAATTGATCAGGACGACGAAGAGATTGAAGAAGAGGACGACTTAGAATATCAGGAAGATGATATTCAGGAAGAAAAAAATGAGGAAAATTATCCTTCAAATGATCCGAGGAAGTTCTGAGCTTGTTTAAATACCATAAAATACCCCAAAAAACCGTTAGAGCTTCTAACGGTTTTTTATTTGTATCAAAATTAATCAATCCCCAATTTTTTCCAGAGCCGGAATATCATCCATTTTTTCCAGACGTTCCGCCAGACCTGCTCTTGCTTCTTTAAGTTCTTCTTCGGCTTTAATCAGCTCCTTGTACCATTTGTCTTTTTCAAAACTGTCTGAACTTTCTATTTTACGAATGATTTCATAAATTTCACCTTCAGCTTCCATAACTTTTAATCTTTTATAATAGGTCAGGCTTTCTGTCATATGAGCAAGTGCAATCATCGCAGTTAAAAAAGGATGGTTGTTGGTTACATTGACATCCTTAATTCTTCCGTGTTCCAGTTCGACTTTGAGCGCAAAAGCAAATTCTTCCATATTAAATACTTCATACTTACTGTCCGGATTTAAGTAAGCTTTTATAGATTCGACATTATTCATAGTAGAAAGATCAACATCGGTTTCTTTTTCATTACTCAAATCTTTAAAAACCAATCTTCCAATTACTCTTGCTTCATCAACGGTTGGATCATTATCCGGATTTTCAAAATCCCTGATCGACCAGTCCCAATTATCCGGATGGATAGTTTTTATATATTTTTCGCAAAAATCTGTCACATCATTTTTTAAGCTTACCATTTCATCTTCTCTTTTGATGTAAACATCCTGATAAGCGCCACTTTTTGTTCCCATGATTTTATGTTTTATTTTAAAATTACAAACGACACATTTACCAAAATAAATGTGCCGTTTTTTTACTTTCCTTTTTTGAAGTTTTATCTAAATTTTTCTTCTTCCGCTAATTAATGACAGCAGAAATAATACAATAAATATAAAGAATAAGACTTTAGCGATACTAGCGGCTCCGGCAGCTATTCCTCCGAAACCAAATATTCCGGCTACTATAGCCAAGATAATAAAAATGACTGTCCAACGTAACATAATATTGATTTTTTAGTTAATACTGATTTTGTTTGTTACATCAAATTTCCATTTTTAACAGAAATTAGATTAACTCAAAACATTATTTTTTTATCGCAATCGAATGTTATTCTTAATGTAGATTAAGCCATTTTTAGCTTTTAAAAACTATTTTTGTAATGAAAACTATAGCATTATGAAAAAATATGACTTTTTAATATTAGGTAAAAATCAACCCATACTTGAAATTTTGCTAAGGTTAGTAAATGCAAATGAAAACTGGAATGCCGTTGGGTTTAATGATGAAGAATTAGCCAAGGATCACTTTTTACAGCATAATGTTGATTTTGTTCTATTAAGCTCTGCAATTGAGGATCATGTCGAAAAGGAATTTTCAGCATTTTGTTTAAAAGCCCATCCCGGAGTTGAAATCATAGAGCATTTTGGAGGCGGAAGCGGATTGCTTCAGTCTGAAATTTATGACCGGTTGTATAAAAAAGGAGAACTTTAAGATGGAGAAAAAGTATTCAGTTGCAATTTATCCTTCGCAGGATGTTATTGATGCTGTTAAAACAATGAAGGAGTATTTAAAAAGCAAAATCAACTGGTATAACAGTTGCAATTCGACTGCACATATTACGATCTGCGAATTCACAATTGACGATTCTCAAATTAATATCTTCAAACAAAAACTTGTTAAAGTTTGCGATACTTTTATACCTCTCCCTATTTATCTGGATCATTTTTCGTTTTATGAAAACAGCGGTGCCTTTTTTATTGCTCCCAATGAAGCTTCGAAAAACAATCTGAAACCAGTCATGAAAAAGATTCAGGAAACTTTGAAATCTTTAAAACTCAAAAAAAGTGATGATCCGCACCTGTCGATTGGCAGAAAACTTACATCTGAAAATCTCAAAATAGCCTCACAGCTCTTTACTACTATTGAGATTGATTTTTTGTGTAAAGAAATTGTCTTGCGCGAACTCGACCCTGTTAAAAAGCAGTTTTTTGTTATTGATGCTTTTATATTTAATGGAAACGCACAGCCTGAATTTGTTCAGGGAAGTTTGTTTTGATTTTGTAAAATGTTAGAAGTTAGAAAGTGAATAAGTTTCACATTCTACATTTTACATTTTACATCTCACAATTAGTTTTCGTATATTTGAATTTTACAATTCACACTTATGAAATCATTAGACTCTTTTTACGAGGATATTACCAAAGGCTCAACTGTAGAACCAAAGTCATTATTGCCAAGTGACATTCAGAAAGAGATTGGACATTTTAATGTTTTTGATATCAAAGATCTTTTAGAAAGGCTTTCCAGTAAATGCGCCGCCATGCCTTATGACCGACGAGCCTATTACAAAATAAGTTTAATTCGGGGGAAAAACAGAGCAGAATATGCCGACAAAATAATCGAAATTGAAAAGCAGGGACTTTTGTTTGCCACACCCAGGATCCCTTACAATTATATCCCTCAGGAAACCAATCAGGCTGGACAATTTTGTGTGTTTTCGAGTGAATTTTTATCAAAAAATAAAAGTGGGATTGATTTAAACGAACTACCTATTTTTGCTTCAGACGGCTATCCTGTTTTCCAGCTTTCGGATGAAGAAGTTTCAGAAGTAGAATTGATTTTCAACAAAATACAAAAAGAAATCAACTCTGATTATGTCTATAAATATGATTTGATTCGGAATTATGTCGCTGAATTAATTCACTTTGGACAGAAATTACAGCCCATTACAGCTTTATACTCCAAACACAATTCGGCAGCAAGGGTTTCATCCTTATTTGCTGAATTACTAGAAAGGCAATTCCCAATAGAATCGCCACATCAGCGTTTAGAATTAAGAACTGCCAAAGATTTTGCAGAAAGGCTATCAGTTCATGTTAATCACCTAAACAAAGTTTTAAAGGAAAACACCGGAAAAACCACAACAGAATTAATCAGTTCCCGATTAACAAGCGAAGCCAAAATTCTTTTAAAACAAACCGACTGGAATATTTCTGAAATTGCCTATTCGCTGGGTTTTGAAGAACTGGCACATTTTTCGAATTTCTTTAAAAAACAAACCTCTTTAACACCATTAGCTTTCAGGAATTAATTTTGAAAGTTCAGTTTCAGATTTAACGTTTGGGTTTAAAATTGATATTGAATTTTGACATTGACATTGCTATTGAATTTTTAATTCTGATTTGAATTTTGCAAACATCGGTTTGATATTTACAATTGCATACACCGCTTTGCTTATACCTTTGTCATATCAATTTAAAACAAAATACAAAATGGCAGTAAATACAAAAATCGCCTTGGTAACAGGCGGAAGCAGAGGTCTGGGAAAAAATATGGCAATCGCAATTGCAAAAAAAGGAATTGACGTGATTATTACTTATAACAGTAAAAAAGACGAAGCTGATGAAGTAGTCAAAGAGATTGAAAATTTAGGTCAGACGGCAGCTGCAATTCAGTTAAATGTTGCGGAGTCCGCTACTTTTGATTCCTTTATTGAGAACGTTTCAACTCTTCTGAAAAACACTTTCAAAACAAATAAATTCGACTTTTTGGTAAACAATGCCGGAATCGGAATTCATAATTCATTTGCAGAAACTACTGAAGATGAATTTGACCTCCTGACTAATATTCATTTTAAAGGCCCTTTCTTTTTAACCCAAAAAGCATTACCAATACTAAACGATGGCGGCGGAATTGTAAATATTTCAAGCGGTCTGGTAAGATTTTCATTCCCGGGTTATGCTGCTTATGCTTCGATGAAAGGCGCTATCGAAACTCTGACACAATATCAGGCAAAAGAACTGGGCGAGAGAAAAATCAGAGCCAACATAGTGGCTCCCGGTGCTATTGAAACTGATTTTGGCGGAGGCGCTGTTCGTGACAATGATGAAATAAACCAAATGATTGCCGGTTTAACTGCTTTAGGAAGAGTTGGTCTTCCTGATGATATTGGCGGTGTAGTTGCCTTTTTATGTTCTGAAGAATCCCGTTGGGTAAATGGACAGCTTATTGAGGTTTCGGGAGGAATATTTTTATAATATTTTAGAAATTCAACCTGTTTTTCAACACATAGAAACATAGCTTTTTTTTTGAAAAGGTTAAAAAAGAGAAAATCATTTCTCAACACATAGCTATGTGTTTTTTAAATAAGTGAAACGTCTTTTACGTTTACAAAAACTATGCTTCTATGTGTTTTAAATTAACACTATGCTTCTACAAAAACAAAACCCGATAAGCTAAAACTTATCGGGTTTGTCGTTTAAATATCTGAATTAGTAAGTAAGCACATTTAATTTTTTTCGATACTCACATCGAATCCTCCGTTTTTATCAAAAATGAGATCGTAAAACTTTGAATCTTTTTCGACTCCAACTTCATAAGTAGTTTGGTTTTTATCATTAACCACTACTGCAATTTCTTTTATTGCTTTTGCCTGATAATTTTTCTTCAGGTAAATCTGTGCTTTTACCGGCAGCTTACTTAACGGAATCTGTAGCTCATACGCTTTCATATTTCCTAAGTTGTCATAAATCGCCAGTGCTTTCGTAGTATTGTTTACATTGAATTTTGCCTCATAACGAATTTCATCATTGTCGTCGCCAACATATTCTTCATACCAGACCGGTATTTTTCCCGGGTATTCTTTTTCAAAAGCAACTCTAACCAATTCAGTAGGAGTTACTGTTTTTTTCATATTCGTTCCTTCCTGTGCAATTAAAAAACTAAAGCTGAACAGAGCGAAAATTACAGACATTCTTTTCATTTTTTCTATCATTAAAAATTAATAAGTCCAAAAAATCAGTAATAAATTTACTACTTATAAATGAATTTAAAATGAAGTTTCAATGAAATTTTCAGTTTAAATTAAAAATAATCTGATTTTTAATTGATAAAACAAGTAACTTTTTGATGTACTAACCGTCTAATTTTGAAACCAAATCATCACCTATGAAAGACAAAACAAAATTTGAAACTTCTCCACAGCTTTATGCCCGAATCGCAGGGCTATTTTATTTACTCATCATCATAGCCGGTGCTTTTGCTGAAACCTTTGTCCGAAATAAACTAGTTGTTTATGGAGATGCAACCGCTACTGCAAACAACATTATACATTCTGAATTTTTATGGAAAATTGGCATTACCGCAGATTTGATTATGCAGATTTGTGATCTGCCTGTAATGATAATTCTCTATTATTTACTTAGGCCTGTAAACAAAAAACTGGCACTCCTTAATCTTTCTTTCAATTTGATTCAGACTGCTGTTTTGGTTGCCAACAAATTAAATCTACTGGCAGCGCTTTTCTTTTTGGGAGATGCCGATTATTTAAAATCATTTAGTCCGGATCAATTGCATACGTTGTCTTATCTTTCTATAAAATTGCACGACTTTGGCTTCGGCGTTGGATTGATCTTTTTTGGTTTTGTATGTCTTATCGAAGGATATTTAATTTGCAAATCCGGATATTTTCCAAAAATATTTGGAGTACTGATGTCAATTGCAGGATTCTGCTATTTAACAAACAGTTTTGCTTTAATTCTGTTTCCGCAGCTCTCCAGTATTCTATTATTGATGCCGTGCCTTATCGCAGAATTAGCCTTAAGCTTATGGCTTATTTTTAAAGGAGTCAACCTTCCTGTTTGGAAAGAAAAGTTAGCCGTTAATTAATTTTGGAAACAAAATCAAAAAAGCCTGCAGGAAATGAATCTTAGCAGGCTTCTTTTTTGAAATAATTGAATTAGTAAGCACTTATTTCTGAACTCTTATAAATCTTTATTTTTCAGTCGGTCTGTCAATTCCCTTCTGTAGGTAATGCCAATTGGCAGTTTTTCTTTTTTTATCAGTACGAAATCTTTTTCGCTTTCTTCGATTTTATCCAAAGCCACGATATAGGATTTATGAATACGCATGAAATTCTTTTCAGGAAGGCATTTTTCCAGTTCTGTTGTGGTAATAGAAGCCAGATACGTTCTTTTGACAGTGTGGATTTTTACGTAATTGCCAAAACTTTGGGCAAACAAAAGCTGGTCTAATTCGATATCCCTAAAATAGCCATCCACTTTTACACTAACCGTGTTTACGATTACTTCATCTTCTTTAATTTTGACATTTTCTGTGGCGAAAAAACGATCAATAGCTTTTAAAAATCTTGGGAAATAAATGGGTTTTAAAAGATAATCTATTACACCGTAATCATAACTTTCCAAAGCAAATTCAGAATACGCAGTTGTTAGAATCGTTTTGGGATGTGTGGGAATGATTTTCAGCAATTCCATTCCGGAAATCTCAGGCATATTAATATCTAAAAACATCAAATCAACTTTATTTTCCCGAAGATAATCCATTGCTTCAATACCATTGTATCCCTGAAAAACGAGTTCCAATTGTGGATTCTGTTTGATATAATTTGCCAAAACATAATGCGCAGCCGGCTCATCATCAACAATAATGCATTTTTTGGTTTCCTTCATTATACAAACTTTTTCAGTTGTAATTTCAAATCAACGATGTAGGTATTTTTATCGTCCTGAATATCTAATTTATAGTCTTTTCCGTAAATTAAATTCAGACGTTCAATCGTATTTTTTAAACCAATTTTAGTAGAAACAACATCGGTTTTTTTCGGAATTGAATTCACAACATGCAGGTGCAATAATCCGTTTTCGACTGTAATAATAATGCGTACATAACATTTTTCGATGGCACAGGTTCCGTGTTTAAAGGCGTTTTCGATAAATGCGATCAATAACATTGGTGAAACTTTATAGGCGTTTTCATTATCAATTTTGCAATCGTACGTAATATCACAACGATAGCCTACGCGCTCTTTTTCGAGCTGTACATAGCTGTTTATAAATTCCAGTTCATCTTCAAGAGAAACACATTGTTTGTTATTACTTTCTAATTGATAACGCATTAATTGTGACACTTTCATAATCAAATCCGGCGTTCTTTCCGGAAATTCAAGGCTTATTCCGTAAAGTGTATTAAAAGTGTTGAATAAAAAATGCGGATTCAATTGTCCTTTTAATGAATTCAACTGCATTTGGTTGAACAGCAAGGTTTCATCTGTTTGTTTTCTGTGGATTCTGTAGAATTTAAACACAATTATCGGACTCAAAATACAAACCAAAGTCCCCAAAACACTCGCCAATTGATACACATAACTTCGTTGATGCGAATTTTGATACAGATGACAATTGCTAAACATCTTCAGCATCGTTATCTCATACAACAATACAGAAAAAACAAATACACCAAAAAGCGTTAGAAATACATAAGTTAAAGGACGTTGTGTCTTGAATAATATCGGAAGAAGAAAAAAGCGGTTGAATTGGGCGTGCATGTATAAAATGAAATAGAAAAAAATGCCCATTAAAATTGAAGTAAAAGAACTAAATAACATCCAGTCATTCTTCAATGTATAAATTGTAAATGAGAAGAGGACAACGGCAATTTCCTGCCACCATTTGTTGTCCAATATGTTATCAAATTTTTTATTCATTTTTAAAATTAAATAGTTTACAAAGTACGGACAAATATTTAATTTCTTTTTCCAAAAAATGACAAATTCAATTGGTCATTTAGTATTGCATTACATCATTTAAGAAGGCAAATATCGATGCAAGTGAAATAATTTTGGGCTATAATTTCACACTTTGAGTTTATGTATTTCAAAAAAATTACTTTATTATTTTTCTTGATTTTTGCCTCAATCGGTTATTCACAAACCTTGTCCTTAAAAGAAGCGATAAAAACAGGCTTGGAAAATTACGGTTCAATCAGGGCAAAAAGCAATTACACCAATGCTTCGCGAGAAACACTAAAACAATCCAAACGCGATTATTTACCGAATCTAAACTTGTCTGCACAACAAGATTATGGAACGGTAAACGGGCAAAACGGTCCGTTGTATGGTTTTGGAGGATTAGGAGTGGCTTCATCAGGACTTCCGCTTCCGGATCAAAACTGGAATTCGGCTTTTGGGGCACTTTATTTAGTAAATATGAATTGGGATTTTTTCACTTTCGGAAAAGCAAAAGAAAAAATCAATCTGGCGAAAGTCGATGTTCAGGCGAAAGAAAATGATTTGAAGCAGGAAATGTTTCAACAGGAAATTAAAATTTCAGCCGCTTATTTAAATTTATTAGCAAGCCAAAGATTACTGATTTCACAGCAAAAGAATTTAAGCCGTGCCGAAGTTTTCAAAAAGACAGCCGTTGCCCGTGTTAAAAATGGATTACTGGCAGGAGTCGATTCTACATTGGCTACAGCCGAAGTTTCAAAAGCTAAAATTGCATTGAACCTTGCCCGCAATTTCGTTAAGGAACAAAACAACAAATTAGTCGATTTGATGGGCGTTACGCCTCAGGATTTTGTTACTGATACGATTTTTGTAAACCAGATTCCGAAAGCATTATTATTAGCCGAAAAAACAACTGATAGCCTTCATCCGTTATTGCAATTATATAAAACCCGAATTGATTACAGCAATCAGCAAACTAAATTATACAAGCGATTTTATTATCCGACCATGAGCGCTTTTGGGATTCTGCAGACAAGAGCTTCCGGATTCGACTCTTCTTATGCGACAGATCAGACCGCTTTTAACAGAAATTACTGGGATGGTGTAAATCCGGATCGTACCAATTATTTGATAGGAGTTGGAATTACCTGGAATCTGACCACACCGTTTCGAATGAGCAAACAGGTAAGTGCGCAAAAATTTGTTTCCCAAGGTTTGCAGGAAGAATACAATCAGGCAGACAGAGAATTAAAGTCGCAACTGAATTTCGCCGAAGATAAAATAAAAATCACGTTGGAGAATTATGCCGAAGCTCCCATTCAGGTCAATGCGGCACAAAGAGCGTATTTGCAAAAATCGACTTTATACAAAAACGGACTGACCGATCTGACAGACATCACACAAACCTTATACACCTTAAACCGTGCCGAAATCGACCGTGATATCGTCAATAATAATGTGTGGCAATCGTATTTGCTAAAAGTAGCCGCAACAGGCAATTTCGACTTATTTATAAATGAATTTTAATTATAGATCCTAATGAATTTAATACGTTTTGCACTCCGCAAACCCATCTCCATATTAGTATTGGTTGCGGGTCTGTTTTTCTTCGGAATTGGTGCCATCAAAGACATTAAGGTAGATATTCTTCCAAAGATGAATTTGCCGGTAATTTATATTGCACATCCTTTTGGAGGGTATACACCGGACCAGATGGAAGCTTATTTTGCCAAAAACTATGTGAATATTTTACCTTTTGCCAATGGCGTAAAATCAGTAGAAACCAAGAATATTCAGGGGTTAATGATCATGAAATTAACCTATTATGAAAACACGAATATGGCGCAGGCGGCAGCCGAATTAAGTTCGCTTTCTAACCGGATTCAGGCGGCATTTCCTCCGGGAACCCAGCCTCCGTTTATCATTCGTTTTGATGCTTCATCCTTGCCGATTGGTCAATTGGTTTTAAGCAGTAAAATTCGTTCCAACAACGAATTGCAGGATTTGGCAAACGTTTATGTTCGTGCGTCGTTTACTTCGATTCCCGGTTTATTATCTCCGGCTCCCTTTGGCGGAAGCCCAAGAACGGTAGAGGTTAACGTAGATCCTGATTTATTGCGCTCACATAATCTGACACCTGATCAGATTGTGGAAGCGATTCGTGTGAACAACCAGACGGCTCCATCCGGAAACGTGAGAATTGGCGATATCAATTACATTTCGCCAACCAATAATACGATTAAGGAAATTAAGGATTTTGAGCAGATTCCGTTGTTTAAAGGCGGGGTTCAAAACCTGAAATTAGGAGATGTTGCGACGGTAAAAGACGGTGCCGATGTTACAGCAGGTTATGCTTTGGTTAATGGAAAACGTTCGGTTTATATCAGTATTGCAAAAGCCGGAGATGCTTCGACCTGGGATGTGGTTCAGAAATTAAAGTCTGAATTGCCTAAAATTCAGAGCACACTTCCTGAAGACGTACAATTATCATACGAATTTGACCAGTCGGTTTATGTCATCAACTCGGTTAAAAGTTTGATTACCGAAGGAATTATCGGAGCGGTTTTAACCGGATTAATGGTTTTATTATTCTTAGGTGACAGGCGTGCGGCGTTAATCGTAATCCTGACGATTCCGATTTCGATTATTTCGGGCGTTTTATTCCTGAAATTATTCGGACAAACAATCAACTTAATGTCGTTGAGCGGACTGGCTTTGGCAATTGGAATTTTAGTGGATGAAAGTACGGTAACCATCGAAAATATTCACCAGCATCTCGATATGGGAAAACCAAAAGCACTCGCGATTTGGGATGCCTGTCAGGAAATTGCCTTGCCAAAATTATTGATCCTGCTTTGTATTCTGGCGGTTTTTGCACCGGCCTTTACCATGGTTGGAATTCCGGGAGCTTTGTTCCTGCCGTTGGCTTTGGCGATTGGATTCTCGATGGTCATTTCGTTTTTATTATCGCAGACTTTTGTGCCTGTAATGGCGAACTGGTTAATGAAAGCGCATCCAAAACACGAACATACACCGGAAATCACAGACGATGAAGCCGAATTCAAAGTTTGCGGATTAACACCGGAATCTGAAAAACAACTGATCACTCAGAAAAAAGAGTATGTTGAAAGAACAGATACTGATGGGAACGGAAAAATCGGTGCTTTCGAGCGCTTCCGAATCCGATTTATGAGAACGCTGGACAGACTTTTTCCATACAAAAAAATAGCTGGTTTAACGTATTTAATTGGAATTACGGTTCTTGCTATGGTCTTCTTAACCTTTATAGGAAAAGATGTTTTTCCGAAAGTAAATTCAAGTCAGTTTCAGCTGAGAATGCGTGCTCCCGATGGAACCCGTTTGGAACGTACCGAAGAAAAAGCCCTTTTGGTATTGAAAGAAATAGAGAAAATGGTGGGCAAAGAACATATCGGAATTTCGTCTGTTTATGTCGGCCAGCACCCGTCGCTGTTCTCGATTAACCCGATTTATCTGTTTATGGCAGGTTCGCATGAAGCGGTATTTCAGGTGAGTTTAAAAGAATACCATACTGATATGGATGATTTTAAGGATGACCTTCGGGCCAGAATCAGAAAAATCCTCCCAGATGTAAAAATCTCTTTTGAGCCTATCGAATTGACAGATAAGGTTCTGAGTCAGGGCTCTCCTACTCCAATCGAAATTCGAATTGCAGGGAAAGATAAAAAACGAAATGAATTATATGCCAATCAAATTGTAGCAAAACTTCAGAAAATAGCGTATTTCAGAGATGTACAGATTGGTCAGCCGATTCATTATCCGGCTATGAATATCGGTATTGACCGAACCCGTGCTGCCGAATTGGGCGTGGATATGAACGATATTTCGCGTTCGCTGGTTGCTTCGACCTCATCATCAAGATATACGGAAAAAAATACATGGATCGATGAAAAATCTGGTCTGTCGGTGAATGTTCAGGTGCAGGTTCCGCTGAACCAAATGAAAAGCAAAACAGATATTGGAGAAATTCCGGTATTAAAAAACTCGCTTCGTCCCGTTTTAAGTGACGTAGCCAAAATTACACCCGGTTTTGTAAGCGGTGAAAATGACAATTTAGGGGCAATGCCATACATTACGGTTACAGCAAACATTAGTCAAACCGATTTGGGGACGGCGACTAAAGATGTGGCTGCAACAATCAGTTCATTAGGCGAATTACCACGTGGCTTGTTTGTCACACCAATTGGACTGAGTAAAGTATTGGAAGAAACATTAAGCAGTTTACAAGTAGGATTATTGGTTGCCATCTTTGTAATCTTTTTAATGTTGGCCGCTAATTTCCAGTCATTCAAGGTTTCACTGGTTATTTTAACCACGGTTCCGGCGGTAGTTTTAGGAGCGTTATTAATGCTGACCATTACAGGTTCAACCCTAAACTTACAATCGTATATGGGTATCATCATGTCGGTTGGGGTTTCGATTGCGAACGCCGTTTTACTGGTTACCAATGCCGAACAACTGAGAAAAATAAACGGAAACGCCTTAGAGTCGGCTCGTGAAGCTGCGGCGCTGCGTCTTCGTCCGATTATCATGACTTCGGTGGCGATGATTGCGGGAATGTTACCTATGGCGATTGGTCACGGCGAAGGTGGCGATCAGGTTTCTCCGTTGGGTAGAGCCGTTATTGGCGGACTATTATTTTCGACCTTTGCCGTATTATTAATTTTACCGTTAATTTTTGCCTGGGCGCAGGAAAAAACAACAACACAATCTGTTTCTTTAGATCCCGAAGACGAAGAAAGCATCCATTATATCTCATCAATAAATAAGTCGAAAGTTTGAAAGTCATAAAGTCATAAAGTTGAAAGTCTCATCGTGCTGAAAATATCTCGACACACCTTTTTCCTTTCCGCCTATTTATTAAAAAAGACATTATATCATATTTTATATAAAATCATAAAATGAAGACTAAAATACTACAACCAACCGCGCTGTTTTTTGCAGCACTACTTTTCCTGAACAGCTGTAATTCCAAAAAGGAGGAAGTGGTTACGGCAGCAATCGAACCTAAAACAGAAACCTTTCTTTTAGAAAAAGAAAAACTGACTACCGAATTGCGTTTGCCTGCCGAATTAACCGGTTTTCAACAAGTGGATCTGTATGCCAAAGTGAGCAGTTTCGTCAAAACATTAAAAGTAGATATTGGCTCGAAAGTAACCAAAGGACAGCTTTTGATCGTTTTGGAAGCTCCTGAAATCAGTTCACAGCTGGCAGCAGCCCAATCGAGATTAAGATCGATGGAAGCGATTTACGCCACCAGCAAAAGCACCTACAACCGTTTGTACGAAACGAGCAAGGTCGAAGGAACGATTTCTAAAAACGATCTGGAAATGGCAAGCGGAAAGAAAAACTCGGATTACGCCCAATATCAGGCAGCCGTTGCAGCTCATAAAGAAGTTTCGATCATGAGAGGTTATCTTGAAATCCGTGCGCCGTTTGATGGTGTTGTGGCATCCAGAAACGTGAATTTAGGAACCTTTGTTGGTCCAACTTCAAGTTCGCCATTATTGACGATTCAGCAGCAAAACAAATTGCGTCTTGCGGTTTCAGTTCCCGAATTGTACACCGGATATTTACACAATGGCGACGAAATGAGTTTTAACGTAAAATCATTGCCGGAAACTTTTAAAGCAACAATCACCAGAATGTCCGGCGCTTTAGATTTGAAACTGCGTTCTGAACGTGTCGAAATGGACGTTCACAACACCAAAGGAAATTTATTACCCGGAATGGTAGCCGAAGTGCTATTGCCGCTTAACGCGAAAGACAGCACATTTGTAGTGCCAAAATCGGCTTTGGTGAGTTCTGCCGAAGGTTTGTTTGTGATCAAAGTACTGAACCACAAAGCCACAAGAGTCGATGTAAAAAAAGGAAGGGAAATCGAAGATAAAATCGAAATATTCGGTGATTTGAACCGCAAAGACAGACTGATAAAAATCGCCAGTGAAGAAATTAAGGAAGGCGATGTTATAAACGAATAACCTGTACGCATTTAATTAATTATTGATTTGTTTGAAAGTGCTGTAAGACTTATGTTTTGCAGTACTTTTTTTATTTAGGAGCTGGTTCCTGCTATGCGCCATATATTTTTCTTGCTGGCAGCAGCAAGAAAAAGGATGCCACTACTGTCAGGGCTATAGCACGAGGTTTCATAAACCAAACTAATAAAAGATTTTTTTAGAATTTCTATTTTATCATTTGTAAGAAAAAAACAATATATTTGGAAAAATAATAAGAACCAAAACATGCGCATAACATACCTATTTAGAACAAAAGAGGTTAAATTTATTCGTATATAAACGAGTTACCAAACATTTAAAAACCTACTTTATGAAAAACAGAATTGTATTTTTTATCTCTTTAATCTTATTAGTCAATTATAGTTGTAATAACAATGATTCAGATACTGAACAAAAAACTTTTTTATGTTGTGGAGAAAATCAATTGCAATCTAAGAACATAAATAATCTTAACCAAACAGCTGGAAAAATAAATGTTATTTCAGTATTTACTCCAAATGAAGATGGTTTTAACGATTGTTTAGTCGTGGAGAATTTATATAAATATTCATTTAACTCTTTAACCATATATGATTTAAATGATAAAATTCTTTTCACAACAGAAAATTATGGTAAAAACTCCAACTCTTTTTGCGGAGATAATATTAAAAGCGGAACCGTGAAATATAAACTTGTAGTGGAAAATGAACAAACATTCGTTGAGTATGGATACGTGTGTATCGTTAAAACAGAAGAAGAAGGTAAAGTATTTAGCGCAGAAACTGAATGCACATTCCCTTTTTACGACCCAATTATATTTCAAAAATAAAATGAATTGAATTGAATAAACGTTTGGTAACACACGCTACAAGCAATTTGGGGATTTGGCTTAATGGAAAAATTGGTTTGTATTTGGAAGATTTGGCAAATCCGAAAGATAACGCTGATTTAATCCCAAACTGCTTGTAGCGCGGGAACGTTACCTGCAAGCATAAAAAAAACAGAAACCAAAAACCTAAAAATGAAAACATTAGCCTTAATAATTGGAAATGATGAATACTATGAAGGTCATAAACTTGGAAACGCAGTTAATGATGCTACAAGTATTAAAAATGAGTTTGAAAAACTTGGCTATGATGTAATATTCGTGACTAATGGAAATTCACAAAAAATAGTTGAATTATTAACAGAATTTGAAACTCGAATTAAAGATTATGATGCTACTATTTTCTTTTTTGCAGGTCATGGTTTTGAACAAGATGGGGAAAATTATTTAGCTTTCACTGAATGCCAAATTGGAGACCCAAATGCTTATCATTGTAGACAAACATGTATTCAAATTTCAGATTTATTAAAAATTTACAGTTACAATACAAATAAAATTAACATCTTAATTTTAGATGCTTGTAGAAGAGGTTTTGAGAGAGGAACTACAATTGCAACATCTCCTTTTCGTGCTCCAAAAGGAACTTTTATAGCTTTCTCAACTTCTCCTAATGACGGTGCGAGCGATGAAGGTTATGAAGGAAATAGTATTTTCACAGGTTCTCTATTAAAATATGTTGGAAGAGAAAGATTATCCGTAGAAGAGTTGTTTAAAAAAGTTAGAAAAACAGTTTATGCATTAAGCGGTGGTAAACGAACGACTTGGGAACACACATCATTAATTGGTGATTTTTATTTTAACACAGGACAATTAGTTTATTCTCTAGCTCTACCTTATTCAGAAGATGTAGTTAAAGACATAAACTATAATAGTGATGACAGTTTTGGATTATTAATTCAAGAATTAAAATCTTACAATTGGAACAAACAAAATCCAGCTATTGAAAAACTATTAAATCTGCCAAAAGATAGTTTGGATAAAAATCAAGAATTTATTTTTGGAAGAAATCTACTTCAAACAAGTGGTGCCGCATTTAATGCAGGTCAGTTTATGGAAGATATTCACAATAAACTTCAGAAATACACAAAAGCTGATGGCGAAAATAATGTTCTAAATGGTATTTTATTCGAAATTTATTTTAATGCTCATGGAGATTTTAGAAAAGAAAAAACAAAAAAACATTTCTTTGAAAACATTATTAAATTACGCAAAGTCGCAGAATTCAAAAAATCATTTGAATTCATTAATAATCTAATATTAAGTAATGATTATCCATTAATTTATCTACCCAAAGCCGAAGATGAAATAATTGATGTTGATGTCGTTTGTACAAATCAAAATATTAAAAACTTTGTTGGCGATGATATAGAATATCAAGTTATAAATAAAATTTCTTGTAATTCTATTGATATTACTAATGAAATTGCAAATTACGATTTTCACGGAAAGAATGAATTAGGATTAAAAAATATCTTTTCAAATTTCCTATCATGTCCGATTGAACTAATCAATATAAATTCAAATTTACAACTAAATAAAGTCGCAATTAGAAAAGTATTGGAAGAAGAAGATTTAATAAAATGGTAAAATGCCAGCAGGTAACAGCAGTTTGGCAAAATGGCGGGTTCAGTGCTAAATTGTACATTTGGTTTTCAAAAGAAGTTTAGTTCTAAATTGAAAGTAAGTGCTTCAAAGTCCGCCACTTCGCATTCTATGGCAAAATCCAAGTAAAAAACGCTAAAATTATGCTGCAAATTTTTGAATGTTTACATAAGGTGTTCCGCGGTTAATAGTTGCAAAAATTCGCCCCAATAGTTTGCATCTTATATTATTTAAAACCAACATTTTCGATTTCCCTTCGCCTACTTTCCGTGCATAATATTGTTTGAGTTCCGCGTCGTGTTTTTTGCTATTTAAAGCACACATATTCAGTAACGATTTTAGTTTTTTATCTGCTAGATGATTGACCTTTGTCCTTCCTTTTATAGAACTTCCAGAACTGTATTGAAATGGAGCCACTCCAGCATAACAAGCCACTTGTCGCCAGTTTTCGAAGGATTGAAACGATTTGGTAACTAAGATAATATACAAGGCAGTTTGTGGCCCAACCCCTGGAATACTTTGAATGAGCTCGTTCTGCAATTTGAGCTGCTCATTGGATTGAATGATTTCTTTCATTTTCCTTTCTACTTTTTCGATTGCTTTTTGAAGTTGTTTAATAACTACTTTATTAATTTTTAAAACATCACCCATAGCTTCTTTGGGAATATAACCGATTCCTTCACTGGTACTTCCAATGATACGCAAGCTTTTAAGTAGTTTTTCACGTTCTGTAAAAAGTAATTTAAGTTCCATTAATGATAACTCTGGAAGCTGTGTTAATCGCAACTTGTGCAAATGTGTTAAGGTATAAAATGCAATATCTTTAGAGTCATTTTTATCAGTTTTCCCTCTGGAGATTCCTTTGCTGCGTTTGATTTCAATGGCGGGAATCATCCAATAATCGATCTTGTACCGTGTCAAATAACATCCCAAAGGAAGTGAATAAACACCCGTATCTTCAAAGCTGATCAACACCTCTTCTAAAGCAATTTTTCGATTGTTTAGCTGCTTTACAATCTCTTTAATTCCTTTGTTGTCGTTACTTACCACAAAGTGAACTATTTTCTTTCCTAATGGCTTCTCAAGAAAAGTGACGTCTAATTTTGACTTAGAAACATCAATCCCTACAAAAAATAAATACTTTTTCATACATTTGATTTTAAGTGAAATAAAAAGTTGAATTTGCTTTAAAGCCTTTATTAGACCCGTTGTCTATCATTCTATTTGAAGCCATTCAACAAAACTCAAGGAGGAGCAGAAGACTAATGCGAGGTATGGATCATGAGTCTGGCCAAGCGCGTAGTTCACTTCTGCTTTCCTTTGAGAAATTTACAAAATTTATGCTTTACAAAGTAAAGGCCAAGCTGCGAAACGTTAGGCGTCATTGCTCCCAAATTGGAACTTAAAAAACTAAAACCAATTGGAAAATTGGAAACCGGAATATTCGAATTGGAATATTGGAAACCAGAATATTGGAAACCAGAATATTGGAATCTACAAGGCAGAAACGTGAAAGTTGGATTTGATAAACTAAATTTTGAAAAGCAGAAGTTTGAAATCGGAATATGAAAAGCAGAAACGTGGAAAGCTGTATTTGGCAAACTGAAAATTGAAATCTGAAATCTGAATCCAAAAAAATATATTGAAATCGCATAACCGAACTGTTGTCGAATTTTGCCACTCGCCTACTTTGAGTGTCGCAACGTCGCCTAACACACGTCACAAGCAATTTGCAAGTTTAGTGGAATTATCTTTTTAATTTGTATTTTCGTTTAGCCGAAAATACTCAGTTTCATAAGTTGCAAACTGCTTGTGGCGCGAAAACGTCAGGCTGTGAAAAAACCTCCTTTTCCAGTTAAAACCTCTAGATTTTACTTTACTGTAATTCAAATAAAGCCTTATATTGAATCACTTTTTTTAGGCTGCTAATTTCTCGGGATAAAAATTAGTTGTTGTATGAAGCTTTAAATAACTCGTTTTTAGTAAAAACAAGACTTTTGCCTTGTAGGGTGAGTTCCATTTTTGAAGTTTTGCAATAAGTTCGGGAACGCCCAGTATATTGATACTGCGTTTAATGTTATAGACCAACATAATTAAGCTGTGTTCTCCGTTTACTTTTTCCAATCCTGTTAAATTAGTGTGATTATAGCCCCATTGCCGTTTGATAGTCCCAAAGATATGCTCGTTGATTTCCTGACGCTTGCGGTAGAGCTGTGGATTTGCGTGATAACGTTTGTTGTTTTCTTCTACGGCATCAGCATATTGACTGCGGTCTATATCTCGTCCAGCCACTCTGCTGGTACATAACTGCTTTACGGGACACTCCCTGCACTTGGATGTTCGGTATCTCTTGAATTCATAACTATCGCTATCAGTTTTCTTGTGCCAGTGACCTGTGGTTTTAAGCGTTTCTCCCTCAGGGCAAGTATAGGTGTCGGTGGTTTGGTCGTATTGGAACTTCGAGATCAAATAACCCTCAGCTATCCTCTCTTTATTTTTCCCCTGTTCGGGCTGTGCTACAATTGTAGTGATGTTCGCTTTTTTGCAGATTTCTATTTGTTTGCCATTATGATAGCCTTTGTCCACTAATGCAGTATAAGTTTCAATTCCTAAATTTTCTTTGGCTTCTATGGCAATGGCAGATAAAGCGCTACGATCGTTCTTGTTGATCGTATGAGTGGCTACCACAAGATTGTGTTTGGCATCGACTGCAGCCTGCATATTAAATGAGATTTCAACCACTTGCCCTTGCACTAATAGGGCTCTGGCATCGCTATCGGTGGTGCTTATTTGAGGTTCGCCACTTGCTTGTAGTTTTTCTTCCAGTAATTCATAGCGGATTTTGTTTTGTTTTAAACGTTCAATTTTCTGCTTGATGTTTTTGATTTTTTCAGGGTTATGCTTTGCATCATTTTCTTCCAAAGCATCAAGGTATTGCTGGGTTTTGATTTCGATATACTCTAAATGTTTATCTATTTTCTTTTGATTGAAATTAGCTTTACGGCTATTGTGCGCTCGGCTTTTAGTTCCATCAATAGCAATGGTTTCCCCTGCTATTAAATCGGCATCTTTCAAGAAAACGACAAAGAGTTTGAACAAGTTTTTTAATGCTGCAGGATTGTTCTTTCTAAAATCAGATATGCTGTGGTAGTTCGGTCGAATGTCTTCTAACAACCACTGCATTTCAATGTTTCTAAAACATTCTTTTTCCAGTTTGCGGCTACTTCTTAATCCATTGAGATAGCCGTATAAATAGATTTTCAAAAACACTTTGATATTATAGCTCGGTCGACCTTCTGATTTAATAGAAGTAACTGCAAAACCAAGTTTTTCCAAATCTAAAAAGGTTACAAAAGCATCTATAAAACGTACTTGATTATCGGCAGATATTGCATCTTCTAAACTTGAAAAACGCATTTGTTGGCGGGAAATTCCTTGTATATGTTGCATTACGAAAAATACGAAAAATCCTGTTTTTAAACAATACTTTTCTATATTTGTTTACAACAAAACGGAAGTTTTTTCACAGACTGACGTTAGTGGCAATTTAAACGAACCCGATATAAAATCTTATGAAATTTGAAAAAATCTTATTAATAATTTGTGTAATACTTTCTTTATTTTCATGTAAAGAAGATAAAATTGTTACGGTTTATAGTGAAGAGGATTTGTTTAAAAATAAAGGAAAAAAAACACGAATAATCGATACATTATGTTTAAATGAAGAACGTAAAGCTAAAGAAGATATAAAAAACGGGGAAATTTATACAAATATTTCAGAAATCAATTTTACAAAATCATATACAACAGATATTGAATATAAAAAGATTGAAACTTTACTTCTAAAAAAAGGAATCCGAATAGATTCAACATTTCTTCCCAATTGTTTTGGCAGACCTAAAGGTTTCAAAAAATATTGTTATCAAGATATTATGCGAAAAGAAATTTTGAAAAAATACGGTTCAAAATTAATTGATTCATTAAAGTCAATAGTAGAAAAAGAATATGTTTTAAATCATATTGACAAAATTTATGACATGCATGATTGTGATAGAAATTCAATTTATCCTGATAAAAAAAAGTTCAAAGATTTTTTTGACGAAACAAAAAATGATTTTATAAGATCATTTTCATATCCAAAAGGATACAAATTTAAAAATGAAAAATACTTTTCTTACACTGATGTAGATTTTGTTTTAACAAAAAATGGAAAAATTTCAAATTTAAAAGTAGAATCAAAATTCCAAAATACAGAAAATCAAAAATATAAATCTTACTTTGAGAATTTTGTAAAGAAATTTATTATCGAAAAAAAATGGACTCCAGCTAAAAGTTCTGGAATTGTAGTTAACGGTAATTTTAGAACAGTATTCTTTCATAAATAAACTGCCACTAACAGGCGTTTGGCAAGATTGCGAATTTCGCAGTAAATACACGTTTATTTCTCGCAAGAAATTTTATCTTTGATAGAAAATAATCGGTTCCGAAGTTCGCAACCTCTCCAAGCGCCGGGACGTTACCAGCAAGCTTGCCGCAGAAACTAAAAAAGATGACTAAAGCAGAATTTGAAAATATCGGAGTAAAAAGCAAGACTAACAAAGTCATTAATTTAATTTTTTGCATTGTAACCATAATACTTTCTACATTTTTTCAAATTAAATTTTTCAGTCTTTTTAGCTTAAATCTTTCCGAAATTAATTTTCTGATTGTAATCTTTCTTTATGTAGTTTTTTTGTCTCTGTTTGCATTAGGTTGTTACGGAATATTTATTTTATTGAATCCGATAAAAACAAGTTACTGGAAAAATGAAATGACTGAAGATGATAATAAAAATGTAATTAAAGAATTATTTACAAAGCTAAATGGTAAAAACTATGTGAATAGAGATAATTTTATTCAATTTGATTACAAGAAAAGTTACTGGAGTTATACACATCAAATTTATTTCTTCATTGAAAATAATTTAATCTCAGTAAATACTATAATTATTGACAGTAATCCAAAAGGTGGATTTTTGGATTTTGGTGCGAAATTAAGATTACATAAAAAACTAAACAGATTTTTTAATAATAAAGCCAGCTGGTAACAGGCGTTTGGCAAGATTGCGAATTTTGTAGTAAATTCACGTTTACATTTCGCAAGAAATTTTATCTTTGATAGAAAATAATTTGTTCCGAAGTTCGCAACCTCGCATTCTATGGCAAAATCCAAGTAAAAAACGCTAAAATTATGCTGCAAATTTTTGAATGTTTACATAAGGTGTTCCGCGGTTAATAGTTGCAAAAATTCGCCCCAATAGTTTGCATCTTATATTATTTAAAACCAACATTTTCGATTTCCCTTCGCCTACTTTCCGTGCATAATATTGTTTGAGTTCCGCGTCGTGTTTTTTGCTATTTAAAGCACACATATTCAGTAACGATTTTAGTTTTTTATCTGCTAGATGATTGACCTTTGTCCTTCCTTTTATAGAACTTCCAGAACTGTATTGAAATGGAGCCACTCCAGCATAACAAGCCACTTGTCGCCAGTTTTCGAAGGATTGAAACGATTTGGTAACTAAGATAATATACAAGGCAGTTTGTGGCCCAACCCCTGGAATACTTTGAATGAGCTCGTTCTGCAATTTGAGCTGCTCATTGGATTGAATGATTTCTTTCATTTTCCTTTCTACTTTTTCGATTGCTTTTTGAAGTTGTTTAATAACTACTTTATTAATTTTTAAAACATCACCCATAGCTTCTTTGGGAATATAACCGATTCCTTCACTGGTACTTCCAATGATACGCAAGCTTTTAAGTAGTTTTTCACGTTCTGTAAAAAGTAATTTAAGTTCCATTAATGATAACTCTGGAAGCTGTGTTAATCGCAACTTGTGCAAATGTGTTAAGGTATAAAATGCAATATCTTTAGAGTCATTTTTATCAGTTTTCCCTCTGGAGATTCCTTTGCTGCGTTTGATTTCAATGGCGGGAATCATCCAATAATCGATCTTGTACCGTGTCAAATAACATCCCAAAGGAAGTGAATAAACACCCGTATCTTCAAAGCTGATCAACACCTCTTCTAAAGCAATTTTTCGATTGTTTAGCTGCTTTACAATCTCTTTAATTCCTTTGTTGTCGTTACTTACCACAAAGTGAACTATTTTCTTTCCTAATGGCTTCTCAAGAAAAGTGACGTCTAATTTTGACTTAGAAACATCAATCCCTACAAAAAATAAATACTTTTCATACATTTGATTTTAAGTGAAATAAAAAGTTGAATTTGCTTTAAAGCCTTTATTAGACCCGTTGTCTATCATTCTATTTGAAGCCATTCAACAAAACTCAAGGAGGAGCAGAAGACTAATGCGAGGTATGGATCATGAGTCTGGCCAAGCGCGTAGTTCACTTCTGCTTTCCTTTGAGAAATTTACAAAATTTATGCTTTACAAAGTAAAGGCCAAGCGCCGGAACGTTAGCAGGCATTTTACCGCAGAAAACTAAAAACCACTAAAAATCAAATGAAAAAAGGACTTCTATTTCTAGCTTTATTGTTTAGTCTAAAATCTATTTCCCAACAGAAAAATGACATCAAACTTTCCGAAATAAAATTGTGCGAACTAACTTTAGACAACTTAAAGCAAAATGATGTTGAATTAAAACAAATCAATTTGGAAGAAATGGATTTGTGTTCAGATGGTTTTGTACAAGATGGAAGGTTTGAAAATAGAATTGGATATACTTCAAAAATATCCAGTGTTATCTTTCAGAAATATCGTAAAGATTTAAATTCAATTGGGAAAATTCATTTAACAAAAGATTTCAAGGGATATTTACCTGACGGAAAATATGTAGACTTAAAGAACATTAAAGCGGGGGAACTTATCGCAAAATATGATAGTTTAGACATTTGGACTTCTCGTGGTTGTTCTGATTATTTAGGAATAAATAGAAACAAAGAAATTTATTTTTTATGTAAAATTAAATAAGCAAAAAGAACCTCGTTATCCAATAGATGATAAATATTATTCCGAACAACAAATAGAAGGAATTGATATTGTTTCTGATTGTTATTCAACTCAACAAACACTCAAAAAAACAAACCTTTATATATCGTCGAAGGTAAAGAAGTGACCGAAGAAATTATCGCCGAAATAAAACCTGATGACGTAGAATCGATAAATGTCTTAAAAGATATAAGCGCAACCAAAAATACGGCGAAAAAGGAAAAATGGAGTTATAGAAATTTACTTGAAAAAGAAGTAAAAAAACGCCTGCTAACACACGCTACAAGCAATTTGGGTATTAGGCTTAATTTGAAATTGGTTTTGTATTTGGATGATTTGGCAAATCCGAAAAATGGGCTTAATTTAGTCCCAAACTACTTGTAGCGCGGGAACGTCAGGCTGTGAAAAACCCCTTTTCCAGTTAAAACCTCTAGATTTTACTTTACTGTAATTCAAATAAAGCTTTATATTGAATCACTTTTTTTAGGCTGCTAATTTCTCGGGATAAAAATTAGTTGTTGTATGAAGCTTTAAATAACTCGTTTTTAGTAAAAACAAGACTTTTGCCTTGTAGGGTGAGTTCCATTTTTGAAGTTTTGCAATAAGTTCGGGAACGCCCAGTATATTGATACTGCGTTTAATGTTATAGACCAACATAATTAAGCTGTGTTCTCCGTTTACTTTTTCCAATCCTGTTAAATTAGTGTGATTATAGCCCCATTGCCGTTTGATAGTCCCAAAGATATGCTCGTTGATTTCCTGACGCTTGCGGTAGAGCTGTGGATTTGCGTGATAACGTTTGTTGTTTTCTTCTACGGCATCAGCATATTGACTGCGGTCTATATCTCGTCCAGCCACTCTGCTGGTACATAACTGCTTTACGGGACACTCCCTGCACTTGGATGTTCGGTATCTCTTGAATTCATAACTATCGCTATCAGTTTTCTTGTGCCAGTGACCTGTGGTTTTAAGCGTTTCTCCCTCAGGGCAAGTATAGGTGTCGGTGGTTTGGTCGTATTGGAACTTCGAGATCAAATAACCCTCAGCTATCCTTTCTTTATTTTTCCCCTGTTCGGGCTGTGCTACAATTGTAGTGATGTTCGCTTTTTTGCAGATTTCTATTTGTTTGCCATTATGATAGCCTTTGTCCACTAATGCAGTATAAGTTTCAATTCCTAAATTTTCTTTGGCTTCTATGGCAATGGCAGATAAAGCGCTACGATCGTTCTTGTTGATCGTATGAGTGGCTACCACAAGATTGTGTTTGGCATCGACTGCAGCCTGCATATTAAATGAGATTTCAACCACTTGCCCTTGCACTAATAGGGCTCTGGCATCACTATCGGTGGTGCTTATTTGAGGTTCGCCACTTGCTTCTAGTTTTTCTTCCAGTAATTCATAGCGGATTTTGTTTTGTTTTAAACGTTCAATTTTCTGCTTGATGTTTTTGATTTTTTCAGGGTTATGCTTTGCATCATTTTCTTCCAAAGCATCAAGGTATTGCTGGGTTTTTGATTTCGATATACTCTAAATGTTTATCTATTTTCTTTTGATTGAAATTAGCTTTACGGCTATTGTGCGCTCGGCTTTTAGTTCCATCAATAGCAATGGTTTCCCCTGCTATTAAATCGGCATCTTTCAGAAAACGACAAAGAGTTTGAACAAGTTTTTAATGCTGCAGGATTGTTCTTTCTAAAATCAGATATGCTGTGGTAGTTCGGTCGAATGTCTTCTAACAACCACTGCATTTCAATGTTTCTAAAACATTCTTTTTCCAGTTTGCGGCTACTTCTTAATCCATTGAGATAGCGTATAAATAGATTTTCAAAAACACTTTGATATTATAGCTCGGTCGACCTTCTGATTTAATAGAAGTAACTGCAAAACCAAGTTTTTCCAAATCTAAAAAGGTTACAAAAGCATCTATAAAACGAACCTGATTATCGGCAGATATTGCATCTTCTAAACTTGAAAAACGCATTTGTTGGCGGGAAATTCCTTGTATATGTTGCATTACGAAAAATACGAAAAATCCTGTTTTTAAACAATACTTCCCTATATTTGTTTACAACAAAACGGAAGTTTTTTCACAGACTGACGTTATGGGCAATTTTGAAACAGAAACCTCGAATGAAAAACAAACTATTAATAATTTTATTTTCACTATCAACATTAACAGCTTTCGGACAGAAAAAAATGGATAATAAATATATTACTTGGGACGACTTCGTTGATGGATTTGGTAAAGAAATGGTTTCTGCCGAAGATGTTTTTAATAATATGGCTAAGAATGGACTTAAAAACAACACAATGACAAAAATGGATTTTACTTTTGTTTCAGACAAAAAAAAAATCTAATAAAGTTGGGTGAATTTCTTAAAGCTCATTATCCATATTCAGTTAAAGAGGTAAAAAGATTTGATAAACTTTGGGAAATAAATGGAGAAACAAATGAGTTTCCAATGACAGCGGACAATTTACTATATTGGGCATTAGATATGTACAAGCGAGGTTATGAATTTGACGCTACAATTGACGCTTATGGTGGACTTGCTGATTCAAAAACAGCAAAATTTCCAATTTTGGACCTACAAAAACTGATTATTATTTTGACAAAGGTTTAGAATGTTATAACAAAGGGGATTTAAGCGGTTCAATATTTAATTGGACTTTGGCAATAGAAGTAGATTCAAAAGAACCAAATGCTTATTATTCAAGAGCAATTGTCAAAAACGAACTTTACACTTGGAAATCTGCACTTAAAGATTATGACAAAGCAATTGAAATTGCACCAAAATTTGTTAGTGCATTAATAAAC
>NZ_MUFW01000009.1:0-10614 GCF_002017935.1 Flavobacterium sp. LM4
TCAACGGTGGAAACGGCCATTGATACTGCTGAACTTGAATTATTAGGAAGTAACTAGAATATGTAGTGTAGCGGTGAAATGCTTAGAGATTACATGGAATACCAATTGCGAAGGCAGGTTACTACTAATTGATTGACGCTGATGGACGAAAGCGTGGGTAGCGAACAGGATTAGATACCCTGGTAGTCCACGCCGTAAACGATGGATACTAGCTGTTGGGGGCAACTTCAGTGGCTAAGCGAAAGTGATAAGTATCCCACCTGGGGAGTACGTTCGCAAGAATGAAACTCAAAGGAATTGACGGGGGCCCGCACAAGCGGTGGAGCATGTGGTTTAATTCGATGATACGCGAGGAACCTTACCAAGGCTTAAATGTAGTTTGACCGATTTGGAAACAGATCTTTCGCAAGACAAATTACAAGGTGCTGCATGGTTGTCGTCAGCTCGTGCCGTGAGGTGTCAGGTTAAGTCCTATAACGAGCGCAACCCCTGTTGTTAGTTGCCAGCGAGTCATGTCGGGAACTCTAACAAGACTGCCAGTGCAAACTGTGAGGAAGGTGGGATGACGTCAAATCATCACGGCCCTTACGCCTTGGGCTACACACGTGCTACAATGGCCGGTACAGAGAGCAGCCACTGGGCGACCAGGAGCGAATCTATAAAACCGGTCACAGTTCGGATCGGAGTCTGCAACTCGACTCCGTGAAGCTGGAATCGCTAGTAATCGGATATCAGCCATGATCCGGTGAATACGTTCCCGGGCCTTGTACACACCGCCCGTCAAGCCATGGAAGCTGGGGGTGCCTGAAGTCGGTGACCGCAAGGAGCTGCCTAGGGTAAAACTGGTAACTAGGGCTAAGTCGTAACAAGGTAGCCGTACCGGAAGGTGCGGCTGGAACACCTCCTTTCTAGAGCCTTAGTGTTAGCATTTGTGCACGCTGAGGAAAAAAGATGAAGATCTTTAAAGTTCTGAATTGAAAGATTGTATTACTCTTGCTGTTAATTTAAAAAAAAATGAAAATTAAGTAAAACAGAGTCTCGTAGCTCAGCTGGTTAGAGTACTACACTGATAATGTAGGGGTCGGCAGTTCGAGTCTGCCCGGGACTACTTTTTAAAATCAAATTGACAATTATTAATTGACAATTGATAATTAAAAAGACTGATTAGCTTAATTAAAAGGAAATTTAGAGGTTGAGTAACCGTTTTAAGTACTGTTAACTGAAAACTGTTAACTGACAACTAAAAAATGGGGGATTAGCTCAGCTGGCTAGAGCGCCTGCCTTGCACGCAGGAGGTCAACGGTTCGACTCCGTTATTCTCCACGAAATAATTGACAATTATCAATTGATAATTATTAATTGTTAAAGTTCATTGACATATTGAGATAAGAAATAATAAAAAGTAGAAAGCGTTTTTTGTTATAGTAGAGATACAAACAACAAGAAACAAAAAAAAACGGTCATATTAATTTATGATTGGTACAATAAGCAAAATAAGGGCGTATGGGGGATGCCTAGGCTCTCAGAGGCGATGAAGGGCGTGATAAGCTGCGAAAGCTACGGGGATCGGCACACACGAATTGATCCGTAGATACCCGAATGGGGCAACCCACTATGTTGAAGACATAGTACACCGATAGGTGGGCAAACCCGCTGAACTGAAACATCTAAGTAGGCGGAGGAGAAGAAAACAAAAGTGATTCCGTAAGTAGTGGCGAGCGAACGCGGATTAGCCCAAACCAATGTTGTTACGGCAATGTTGGGGTTGTAGGACCACGATATTTTATGTACACGGAACCGGAACTGACTGGAAAGTCGGGCCATAGAGGGTGATAGCCCGTATGGGTAACAAGTATAATAGATAGTGGTATCCTGAGTAGGGCGGGGCACGTGAAACCCTGTCTGAATTTGGCGGGACCATCCGCTAAGGCTAAATACTCCTGAGAGACCGATAGTGAACCAGTACCGTGAGGGAAAGGTGAAAAGAACCGTGAATAACGGAGTGAAATAGATCCTGAAACCATACGCTTACAAGCGGTCGGAGCCCTTTCGTGGGGTGACGGCGTGCCTTTTGCATAATGAGCCTACGAGTTAACGTTGCTGGCAAGGTTAAGTGGTTAAGCCACGGATCCGTAGCGAAAGCGAGTCTGAATAGGGCGCTTTAGTCAGTAGTGTTAGACGCGAAACCGTGTGATCTACCCATGGGCAGGATGAAGCGCTGGTAACACAGTGTGGAGGTCCGAAACCGGTTGACGTTGAAAAGTCTTCGGATGACCTGTGGGTAGGGGTGAAAGGCCAATCAAACTCGGAAATAGCTCGTACTCCCGAAATGCATTTAGGTGCAGCGCTGGCGATAGTTATATAGAGGTAGAGCTACTGATTGGATGCGGGGGCTTCACCGCCTACCAATTCCTGACAAACTCCGAATGCTATATAATGTTTCCCAGCAGTGAGGGCTTGGGTGCTAAGGTCCAAGTCCGAGAGGGAAAGAACCCAGACCATCAGCTAAGGTCCCCAAATATATGTTAAGTTGAAAGAACGAGGTTTGTCTGCCCAGACAGCTAGGATGTTGGCTTGGAAGCAGCCATTCATTTAAAGAGTGCGTAACAGCTCACTAGTCGAGCGGACGAGCATGGATAATAATCGGGCATAAACATATTACCGAAGCTATGGATTTACAAGCAATTGTAAGTGGTAGGGGAGCATTCTAACAGGGTTGAAGGTGTATCGTAAGGTATTCTGGACTGGTTAGAAAAGAAAATGTAGGCATAAGTAACGATAATGCGGGCGAGAAACCCGCACACCGAAAGACTAAGGTTTCCACAGCTATGCTAATCAGCTGTGGGTTAGTCGGGACCTAAGGCGAACCCGAAAGGGACAGTCGATGGCCAACGGGTTAATATTCCCGTACTACTGATTACTGTGATGGGGTGACGGAGTGATGAAAGCGCCGCGAACTGACGGAATAGTTCGTTGAAGTACCTACCTATAAGACCCGCAGGCAAATCCACGGGTTTTGGGGAAATACGATAGTACTCGGAGTCTTCGGACAAAGAGATAGTGCGCCTAAGGGCTTCCAAGAAAAACCTCTAAACTTCAGGTAATTAGTACCCGTACCGCAAACCGACACAGGTAGTCGAGGAGAGAATCCTAAGGTGCTCGAGAGATTCATGGCTAAGGAATTAGGCAAAATAGACCCGTAACTTCGGGAGAAGGGTCGCCAGCAGCAATGCTGGCCGCAGTGAAGAGGTCCAGGCGACTGTTTATCAAAAACACAGGGCTCTGCAAAATCGTAAGATGAAGTATAGGGCCTGACACCTGCCCGGTGCTGGAAGGTTAAGAGGAGATGTTATCTTCGGAGAAGCATTGAATTGAAGCCCCAGTAAACGGCGGCCGTAACTATAACGGTCCTAAGGTAGCGAAATTCCTTGTCGGGTAAGTTCCGACCTGCACGAATGGTGTAACGATCTGGACACTGTCTCAGCCATGAGCTCGGTGAAATTGTAGTAACGGTGAAGATGCCGTTTACCCGCAGTGGGACGAAAAGACCCTGTGCACCTTTACTATAGCTTAGTATTGACCTTGGATAAATGATGTGTAGGATAGGTTGGAGACTATGAAGCGGCGTCGCCAGGCGTTGTGGAGTCATTGTTGAAATACAACCCTTTGTTTATCTGAGGCCTAACCCCGCTTTGTGGGGGACAGTGCTTGGTGGGTAGTTTGACTGGGGTGGTCGCCTCCAAAAGAGTAACGGAGGCTTCTAAAGGTTCCCTCAGTACGCTTGGTAACCGTGCGTAGAGTGCAATGGCATAAGGGAGCTTGACTGAGAGACATACAGGTCGATCAGGTACGAAAGTAGAGCATAGTGATCCGGTGGTTCCGCATGGAAGGGCCATCGCTCAAAGGATAAAAGGTACGCCGGGGATAACAGGCTGATCTCCCCCAAGAGCTCATATCGACGGGGGGGTTTGGCACCTCGATGTCGGCTCGTCACATCCTGGGGCTGGAGAAGGTCCCAAGGGTTGGGCTGTTCGCCCATTAAAGTGGCACGCGAGCTGGGTTCAGAACGTCGTGAGACAGTTCGGTCTCTATCTACTGTGGGCGTTAGAAATTTGAGTGGATCTGATTCTAGTACGAGAGGACCGAATTGGACTAACCTCTAGTGTATCTGTTGTCCCGCCAGGGGCACCGCAGAGTAGCTACGTTGGGAAGGGATAAGCGCTGAAAGCATATAAGCGCGAAACCCACCACAAGATGAGATTTCTTTTAAGGATCGTGGAAGATGACCACGTTGATAGGCTATAGATGTAAAGGCAGTAATGTCATAGTCGAGTAGTACTAATAATCCGTAAGCTTATGTACACCCTTTTCCTCCGGGTCAACCCGGAGGAAGAAACTTTCTAAAAATAGTAAATAAAAATATTTTTCTTTATCTCAGTATGTTAAGATATTTGCCCGTCGCGGGCAGTCTTAAAGACGAAAGTCCAGAGTCGTAAAGTGAAAACTTTTGACTTTATGACCTTAGACTTTAGACTAACAACCTTAAGGTGGTTATTGCGGCGGGGCTCACCTCTTCCCATCCCGAACAGAGTAGTTAAGCCCGCCTGCGCAGATGGTACTGCAGTTATGTGGGAGAGTATGTCGTCGCCTTTCTTTTGAAAACCCTGTTTCTGATGAAACAGGGTTTTTTGTTTTAAAATGAGGTACCTTAGCTCAGATGGTAGAGCAATGGACTGAAAATCCATGTGTCCCTGGTTCGATCCCTGGAGGTACCACAAATGCTCGGATGGTGAAATTGGTAGACACGCTGGACTTAAAATCCAGTGAACAGAAATGTTCGTGCGGGTTCAAGTCCCGCTCTGAGTACTGAAAACTCCAATTGGCTATGGCTGATTGGAGTTTTTATTTTATTTTATGATAGCTTTTAAATAATCAAAAGGATGAGATATACACTAAACGATTATGGCTTTATAGCTAACTGAAATATTGTGATTAAAACGGAGTTGGGAAAGGGATAGGAAGATGCTGCCGAAGTAGCCTGGATAGCCCCACCACATTATAAAAAGGGGCTTATAAGCGGTAAGTTTGGAAGTCCCTTTTTATAATGGGGACTCCCCATAATAAAATTAGTATTTAAAAAAGATAAAATGTTTTAATCTCTAAGGGTTTAATTCCCCGAAGCTCTGCTTCGTTTTTTTTCTTATTATTGTTATGTGAGTGAGTATATCCATAAGAGCCATAACGTTTCTGTTTTGTTGTATCATTTTGTTTGTCCAGCAAAATATAGGCGTTTTGTTTTTAGTTCAGCTTTAGACAAGACGTTGAAAGATATTTGTTTGGAAATCGCTAAGCGTTATGACATATCGTTTATAGAGATTGGCACTGACCAAGATCATGTTCATTTTCTGATTCAAAGTGTTCCGACAGAGAGTCCGACAAAAATTATCAGGACAGTAAAAAGTATTACTGCAAAAGAAATCTTTAAGTTTCATCCAGAAGTAAAACAGAAATTATGGGGAGGTGAATTTTGGTCTAAAGGTTATTATGTAAATACAGTTGGTCGTCATGTAGATGAAAATACGATTCAAATTTATGTGAAATCACAAGGTAAAGAGAAAGAATACAAGAAATTACATTCTCAACAGCTCTCGTTGTTCTAATACCTCGGTGGCTCTGCCCGAGGTAGTTTATTCAAACAAATAAAATCTAAGAAGAGTTTTAATTATTTAAATATGTGCTATTAGAAAAGGGGATAAATTATATAGATCCACTTTTGTAATAGCACCTTTTCGTATTTCTAGATTCCTAAACGAAAATCTTTTACACTTTTTTGTTCTAAGCAAATATCTTCGAAATAACTTGTTGTTCCTATATCTACCGGGCATTGTGCACTGATTCCTGTCCAAATTTCTGCAGGATAATTGTTTTTATATAAACGAACCATTTGCCAATTTTTATTGTCAAGCGAATAATAGCTGGCAACTGTTTCTGTATCTGATGAAATTTTCATGTAAACAGTTTTGCCATCAACAATGTCATGATTATTATCGTCTGAGGTTCCTATGGTACGGACTGTGACAATTCTGTGATTACCGCGTTCATCCTGCTCAAAGCAAAATTTTTGATAAAAACTGTCGTTTACATATAGGTATAATACACCGGCATTGTATAAACCGTTTTTAGTGAATTTCGGGCTTATTTTTGCTGTTAACGTAAAGGGTTTTGTGTTATCAACTTTAGATAAAAGAATAGGTGCCGAATTATTTGATAGTTTATTATTTGGATCTGAGAAATAATCTTTTTTCTCTCCCACATGAAATAGTATGTTTTCTTTATTATCCACTTTTGCTAGCGTATCAGCTCCATTAATTGATTTTGTAAAATGTATTTGGCTTAGTTTGATATCGCATGGAACTCCACGGACAATCGCTGAGTCTTTTGGTTTTGTTGCAGTATTTTTCGCTGTTTTATTTTCTTTAGAAATATTGTTACAACCTGTAAATAAAATAATTTGCAAAAGACTGCAGAAGATAATGGATTTAGATTTTATAAATGTTTTTGTTAAAAGTATAAATAGTCTAACTTAGTTTTTCAAATTTACATTTTACTTCTAATAACGACAATACGTAAAATTAACCAATTTTATTTGAACAACTATTACAGATATATCCATTGAAGATCAGTTAACTTCTACTTTATTAAAACAAACTTTTTTGAATGAAGAGGCATTACACGTAGAAGATTATAAAAAAATGGCTGCTGCTTATGTTTCTATAGAGCAATGTGTCGCAGTACTTTCGGATTTTCAGGCTGACTGTAGTTATATTTATGCAGGTAATTTTGGTAAATTGCTCGGACTCTTAGGTGATTTGTTTATCGATTCTGCTTTTGAAGACTGCATATTTGATAAGTTAAATTCTGAGGATGTAATCGAGCGCCATGCCTTAGAACTTCATTTTTTTCAATATCTTAAAAATCTTCCTGAAGAAGAATATAGAAATTACAGTACTTTTAGCCGTTTACGTTCTTCTGATAAGAAAAATGTGTATTACATTATCCATAGAACTATGTATCTTAAAAGATCGCCAAATGGGAGTGTTTTATTTGCATTGTGTTTGTATGCAGCATCAACTAATTCAGAATTTAGAAAGGGGATTGATGGTAAAATTGTAAATATTAAAACAGGAGAAACCATATCATCTGAAAAATATAAACCTTATACAGAAAGTCTGCTGTCTCAAAGAGAGTTAGAAATTCTGACTCATCTTGCAAAATGAAGCAATAGTGATCAGATTGCAAGTCTGTTAAGTATTTCGGTTTATACTGTTCGTCGCCACAGACAGAATATAATTCAAAAACTGCAGGTTGCGAATACAACCGAAGCTTTAAAAACAGCTTTTGTTATGGGATTAATAAAGGTATAAGTTTGAGAAATAAAAAAAGCCTTTAAATATGATTTAAAGACTTTTGAATGGCGGTTTATTTTAAAATCCTTTTTCAAAATTTGAATCGGCATTTTTGGCTTTTTTTGAAGGTAAGACAGAATCGCATTTGTCTTTTTCAATTACAGGATTCCAGTCACCTTCAAGATTACTTGCAGTTGTTGTGTTGGCAGCAAATATTTTTTCTTTGGTATATTCTGCAGCTTCTGTTTTGTTTAACTGTTTAGACCATGCTATTCGATTATCAGATTTGGAACCTGGGCCATAACAATTATATTCTGCATAGAATGAGTTTTTCCAGTTGTCATATCCCTTGTGTTCTGGATCTTTTGACCATATAGACCAGCCTTCGGGAATAATAGTTGAATCTTCATAAGAATTAATGAAAACCGTATTTGCACCTGCTCCCCATGGTCTTCCAAGAGATACTTTTGAAACGGTTGTTTTAGGATATTTCATTATGACACAATCTTTAAACACAAAACCATATTTGCTTTTTCCTGCTTCGTGATTTCCTGCAGTGATATAAGAGTCTTTTCTAGACTGAATAAAACAATTTTCAAACAAGGCTATTCCTGCGCCAAAGATGAAGTCTGTCGTTCCATCAATGATACAATCTTTGATGTAGGTTCTCTTATTTGCTTTAAGATAAAATGTATCTTGAAAACCGCTCATTTTGCAATTGTGAAATATGGCCCTGTCGCCGTTTACCATTAAAGCTACAGCCTGTCCCCCTTTTTTATACTGAGGTAACTCGCTACTAATAGTGTTTTCAAAGGTTATGTTTTCTGCAAAAAAATCATTTGCTTCAATTGATATACTGAATGATTTGCTTGTGCCACCGGCAATTTCAGCATAATCATCGTAGGTAAGAATAGTGTTTTTGTAAGATTCGCCTATTAAGGATACATTTTTCTTTCCTGAGGTTAGTTTTAATTTCTCTTTATAAGTGCCAGGTTTCACAAAAATGAGGGTACGTTTAGAACTATTCTCAGGTACAGCATTAAAAGCATCCTGAATTTTTGTGTAATTACCGCTTCCATCAGCAGCCACTACAATATCATAAGCAGTTTTGTTTTTTTGGGCGTATAAAACCACGTTGAAACTAATGAGCAAGAAGTAAAAAGTAAGTAGCGTTTTTTTCATATTAGATTTGAATGATAGCAGTTAAAAAATAAATTTCCAAGGAACAAATTTTGAACCTTGGAAATTTATAAAAATAATTGAAATTGAACTAAGAAACGATATTTTTTACTTTATGTCCAAATATTCCGAAATAAAGAATAATCACGAAACATACTAACGGAATTATATAACCTGACTGAATATCGTCATGTTTCATGTCAATTAAAGTTCCCATTGCATAAGGAAGGATTGCTCCACCCACAATAGACATTACCAGCCATGAAGAACCCGTTTCGGTATTCGATTTTAAACCCACCAATCCTAAAGAGAAAATAGTTGGGAACATGATTGACATAAAAAAACCTAATCCGCCCAATGCGTAAATAACTGTAATACCTGATCCGTAAATCGCTACTAAGCAAAGCAAAGCACTAATTATACAATAGATAGAAAGTAAAACATAGTCTTTGACAAATTTCAAAAAGAATGTTCCACTAAAACGACCTATCATAAACAGAAGTCCATATATGCCAAGGTAATAAGCAGCTGTTTTTTCATCTAATCCAGCTTCTTTTTGAGCTATTCGGACAAAAAAGCTGGTTACACATACTTGGGCTCCAACATAAAAAAACTGTGCTACAACTGCCCAACTTAAGTGAGAAAATTTTAAAACAGAGAAAAAACCTGGTTTAACTTCGTTTTCTGTTTGTTTAGACTTCATTGATGGCAAATGCATAAAATAAAATATTATAGCTACCAACACCAGAACACTGCCTAAAATAATATAAGGCAATTTTACTGCCGAAGCCTCTTCTAATAAGTAGGCTGTTTTTGCCGTATCTGACATTGCGGCCATCTCTGCTGGGGTGTAGTTAATTCCTGAAAGTATAAAAATACCTCCAAAATGGGGCCTAACATGGCTGCTAAACCATTAAATGAGGCAGCCAGATTTAATCTAAATGAAGAAGATTCTGCAGGACCTAAAATAGCTGCGTAAGGATTTGCACTAGTTTCTAAAATAGTCAAGCCGCAACCAATTACAAATAAGGCAAACAAAAATAATTCATAAGTTCTGCTGTTTGCGGCGGGTACAAAAAGAAAAGCTCCAATTGCGAAAACTAATAATCCAGTGATAATACTGTTTTTATAACCAAATCGTTTAATAAGCATTCCAGAGGGAATCGCCATAATAAAATAAGCAAAATAGATAGACGTATCAATCAATGTTGATTCTCTGTTGTTGAGCTGACAGGCTTTTTTTAGATGTGGAATCAAAATACCGTCAAGACCATGAGCCATTCCCCAAAGGAAAAATAAGCTGGTAATTAAAATAAAAGGCAAAAGATATTGATTTGTTTTGCCGCCTTCTGTTGGGATTTCGTGTTGGTCACCTGTTTGGTTAGTTACTTGCATAGTTAGATTTTTATTTTAGGGTTATTTCTTTTTTACTAATAAAAGATGGTCACATACCAAAACCACTTCACCTCTCTGGTTGATGATTTCTACGTGTTCGGTCACCGTTCCCATATCCGGTTTTTTAGCTTCTCCTTTTTCAGAAATCGTAATTTCTGAATGAATGGTATCACCAATATGAACGGGTTTTACAAATCGCATTCGGTCATAACCTTTAGAGAAAGCCTCCGGGTTTATTTCAGATGCTGTCAAACCTATACCGATACTAAAAACCATTGTTCCATGTGCAATTCTTTGTCCGAAAGGCTGTGTCTTACACCATTCTTCATCCATATGATGCGGGAAAAAATCTCCGGTATGTCCTGCGTGGACTACAAAATCAGTTTCTGTAATTGTTCTGCCTAATGTAACTCTTTTATCGTTAAGTTGATAGTCTTCGAAAAATGTGGATTTGAAATACATGTTTTTTTAGTTTTTAAGTCCTTAGTGATTAGTCCTTAGTGATTAGCTAATTACTATGGACTAGCGACTAATTACTATATTTATATAATTTTTTTGGGCGTTTTAACACGCTTTCCGCTGTATCTTTTTGGCAGAAAAAGCCAAAAAAGGATGCCGCTTCAATCGTTAACGC
>NZ_MUFW01000003.1:0-579337 GCF_002017935.1 Flavobacterium sp. LM4
ATTAGTACTACAGCTCTTATTCGTAAATATCACGATCAAAAGGAATTGAGTGGAATGCAAAAAGGAGAATTATTAGAGTTGTATATTGAGCGTATTAAAGTTTTAGTAAAAACACTTCCTTACATTGCTTTGGTTACCAAACCTGGTGTTACTATGGCAGACTTAGGTATACCAGACGATAATGAACACAAAAAATCTTTAGAAAATCAAGCTTTAGGAACTAGTGCATTTTTAGATACTACTGTAGATTTTCAAAGAAAAATGATGCCTTATTCAGACAAGGCAAATTTAATAGCAGCAATTTTATTTTACGAAGGAACATTGAAATCTTTACATGAATTCAACGAATTGAACGAAATGTAATTTTTTAAATATTTTTGAAACCCTTTTTAAAATGTTTACGTAAATGGATTAAATTTCATTTAGCATTTTAAAAAGGGTATTAAAAACAGCTCGTTCTCGATGTATTCTGATTTTTTTGGAAAACGCGGGATGAGTTTTTATAATTTACGCATACCCAAATTTATTATTAACCCTAATACCCCCTTATCATGAAAAAATTTACTCAAATTATCTGCGTTCTTTTGACAGTTGCAAGTATGAGTGCTCAACAAGAAAAAGGAATTATGGGCTACAACAATTGGTTGAATAACTGGACCGAATTTAAGCCTAACAAAGTTGAATACGGTGAAGCCAACCAAATTTTAGCTGGAAACATTTCAACAAACACAAAACTGCTTAAGAAAAACATTTATGTTTTGCAGGGAAATGTTTATATTACTAACAATGCTGTTTTATCAATTGAGCCGGGAACATTAATTATCGGTGATTTCGAAACAAAAGGAACATTGGTAGTCACAAAAGGTGCATCAATTATTGCAGACGGTTTAGAGACTGACCCAATTGTATTTACTTCTAACAGAAGTCAGAAAAAAGCTGGTGACTGGGGAGGTATTGTGATTCTTGGCGATGCTCCGATTAATAAATTTGGAAATGTTGGTTCTTATAATTTAGATCTTGATCCTACAAAAACTACTTATGGTGGTGATAATGTTGCAGGAAACTCAGGGATATTAAGATTTGTAAGAATTGAATTTGCCGGTAAAAAAGTAAAAGGTTCAGGAACTTTCAATGGTCTAACACTTGCTGGTGTTGGAAATAAAACAATCTTAGAAAATGTAATGGTAAGTTATTCTGCAGGAGATTCATTTGGATTTTTTGGAGGAGATCTTAATGCTACTAAATTAGTTTCTTATAAATCTATCAATGATGATTATAAGTTTACTCAAGGAGTTCAATGTCGTTTGCATAACTCACTTGCAGTAAGATCTTCTTACTTATCAAGTAACAAAGATGGATCCCGTTGTTTAGAAGTTGCTTCATATGAGAAAAAGAGTGAAACAGATTTTACTAAAAAACAAACTTTAGTTGTAGCATCAAACATTACAATGCTTAATGATAGTGAAAATATAAATGCAGATATTCAGTCAGGTTTAGTAAAAGAAGCTGTATATATTGCTGAAAATGCTTCATTGGAAATAAAACGTAGTGTAATTTCAGGTTTTAATCCTGCAGTTTTATTAGATAGTAAAACAGAGATTAACGATGCTAATCTCAAGAAAATTAAATTTGAAGAAATGTTTTTCAACCTATGTAAAGGTAATATATTTACAGAATTCAATTCTAACAATGAAGATTTAGAGAGTTGGTATGGTAACAGTGTGTTTTTTAACGTATACTCTCAAAGTGATAACAAAGAAACTTTTATAGATATTTTTAATCCAAAAAAACCAGATTTCAGACTTCAATTAGGAAAAATTACTGCTTCAAGCGGTAATAGATAATAGATTTAGATTTTTATTTCAAAGCGTAAATTTTATTAATAAAAGTCCCCAGACAATTTATGTATATGTCTTAAGACAGGACCCAAATAAAGATCAAATAGAATATGGCTCCAAGTATTAAAAAGTATTTTATATATACAATATTTTTGGTTTCCCCTTTATCGTTAAGTTTATATGCCCAATGCAAAATTGAAAAACCTATAAATTCAAATGTTGCTGTTGGTCAACAAGATCATACGTTAAAAAATTTAAACCAAATAACGGAAATTACATCTGTAATTGATTTAGAGTATTCTAAACAGTTTATAGTAGAGCTATCCATCCCCAAGGGTAGCTTTGCTGTAGAAGCTGAAGGAATTGACAAAACAAATAGAGCTGTCAATTCAGAAAAAGAATCAAAAAAAATCTCATCTTATTCTGTTCTTGCAAAAGATATTATTGAGAATTATAAATATGACTTTTCTGAAACTTTTATAGACATTTTGTTTTTTGAAGATATAGACTTAGCAAGAATTCGTACTATATGATGCAAAAAACTACTCTTTCTCTGATAAAAACATTACTTTTTTCAGGAGTATTTTTATTTACCGTTTACCATTCTAATGCGCAAACAATTTCAGCCAGTAAGTTTGATTTTGTAAATATTTGCGCAGGAGATATAGTAAGCGGCATACCCTTTAATGAGTATAATGTGACCTTTACATATAGCGATTTCTCTTCAGATGTCGTTTTTGATGTAGAATTAAGTGATGAGAACGGAGTATTTGTAACTTCGGCTCCAATTCTTGCTACAAAATTAGATGTAAGTAATCCGTCTGTAACTCAGCAAACAATAAAATTTGCTATTCCTGCCGGAATCAAAGGATCTAATAATTATAGCATAAGAGTTAGAAGTAACAAAGGAATAAATAGTACAAGAATTAGAAATTTTGCTAACGCAACTTCTTTTGCAGTATACTACAAAGATTATGTAAAAGCATTTACAATTAATAATCAAGGCACTTCTGCAACATTTTGTTCAGGAGGAAGCCTTACTCTTTCTGTTGATAATCCGACACCAAATACAACTAATTCATCTCCGGCAAATTATCCAAACCTTAAATACAAATGGTATAAAGATGACGTATTAATTTCAGGACAAAGTGATAAAATTTTGACTGTTAATGCTACTGGAAGCTATTATGCGGAGTTGGATTATGGAGTATGCTCAGATGTTAATTTTAGTTCTAATCGTGTTACTGTAACGAGTGCATCCGGATCAGGTTCATCTACAACTATTAGCTCCAGTTTAGGAAATCCTTTTTGTGCAAACGGAAGTAACACTATCCTGACTGCTACTGGTGGTGGAAATAGCTATATATGGAAAAAAGATGGTTCTGTAATTGCAGGAGCAACTAGCAGGACATACAGTACTATTGAATCAGGAGTTTATACAGTAGATATTAATTTTGGCGGCTGTTCGGGTTCAGGAAGTATAAATCTGATACGGAATAGTTTCGATGCTAGTATTGATGTTGCTGATGAAACATCTATCGACGAAGGTGAAACTTTAAGTGTAACTGTAACAGATGATGCTTCAAACCCAACTTATGAATGGTATTTGAATGGTAATCTTATTGCAGGAGCAACTACTGATACTTATTTAATATCTTTTAGAGGAAAATATAAAGTAAAAGTTTCTCAGGCAGGTGGGTGTATTTCTACAAAAGAATTTAGTTTTAAAGTTAACGGGCCAGCGGGTAATGCTACAGTAATTCCAAATATCATTAAGCTAAGTGATTCTCCATATTGGAATATCCCTGATGTTTATAGAAATGAAAGCACAAAGGTTATAATTATAAGCTCAAGTGGCGAAAAGGTTCTGGACGTTGTCAATTATCAGGGTGATTGGCCACAGACAGGATTAGATATTAAAAATGTAAATCCGGTATATTACTATGTTATTAAAGGCGATGCAGGTGAAAAAAAAGGATCAATAACGGTGCTGAAATAATATGAAGAAATTTTTACTATTCTTAACTTTATTATGCGGTACATCACAGTTACTCTATTCTCAGGATACAAATGAGAATGGAGTTGTTTCGTTTTCATTACCTGTCCGAAATTCATTAAAGTTTAATAGATATTTAATCAACCCAACATTCAGTTTTGTTCGTGAGCAAAACCCAATGGTAAGTTTTTATAATAAAAGACAATACGTACAATTTGATGATGCACCTAATACTTACCTTTTTAATTATTCAGGACGTTTAAAAGAAAATGATGGTTATGCTATAGGTTTGTTTCAGCAAAATTACGGTTTAATGACCGTTTTTGGAGGAGTTGTCAATTTTGCCCATAATATTGTTCTACAGGAAGACAGTAATTTAACTTTTGGATTAAACGTTGGTGCTTATCAAAGTGGTTTAGACAAAGGAAAAATAATATCTGATGATGTAGTATTAGATACTGATTATCCATCAAATACTTTAATTGCTATAAATCCAGGTATTAATTACGGAACTGCTTTTCTTGATTTCGGATTATCCATGAATAATTTGGTACTGTATAATTTTGGTTCTGGAATGGTAAAAGACGATCCTGAAAAAGCCATTCAACTGCATGCTATGTACACAGGCTACATAGACAGTTACGGATTTTTTGATCAAAGTAAATTTTCAGGAATTGTAAAAACAGAAATTAAAAAAGACAATACGATTATTTCTGGACTTGCCATGCTTACTATGCCTCAGGGAATTTGGGCACAAGCAGGTTATAATACTCTATATGGTCTTTCCGGTGGATTAGGAGTTAACATAACAGCTAATATCGCAATTGAATACAATTATGAAAGAGGTTTAGGTAATTTCACAAATTTAGGAGCTTCTCATGAATTTGTTATTGCGTACAAATTTAAAAATACAAGATACTATTATGGAGATGATGAAGAAGGTTCTTTAATAGATACTTCAAAACCAAAACCTGTAATAGCAAAAAAATCGACTCCTACTGTTACAAGAGTAGATGGTGCTACAAAAGCAAAATTAGCTGCAGAAGCAAAAGCAAAAGCTGATGCTGAGGCACAGAAAGTTAGATTAGCTGCTGCAGAAAAAGTTAAGGCAGATGCAGAAGCAGCAGCAAAAGCAAAATTAGATGCTGATAATAAGGCTAAAGCCGATGCAGAAGCATTAAAAATCAAATTAGCAGCAGAAAACAAAATTAAAGCCGATGCAGAGGCTACTAAATCGAAATTATTAGCAGAAGCCAGAGCCAAAGCTGATGCAGAAGAGGCTAAACGTAAAGCAGAAGCCAAGGCAAAAACAGAAGCTGCAGATTTGCAATCTATCATAGCTGCTGATGCTAAAGCAAAAGCCGATTCAGATGCATTACAAGCCAGAATAGCTGCAGAATCAAAAGCTAAAGCTGCGGCTGAAGCTAAAACAAAAGCTGCGAAAGATGCAGCAATCAAAGCTAAGGCTGCTGCTGATGCTAAAGCCAGAACAGCTGCATTATTAGCAGAAAAGGAAAGATTAGCTGCTGAAGCTAAATTAAAAGTAGATGCAGAAGAGAGACAAGCCAGAATTGCTGCAGAAGCCAAGGCAAAGGCTGATGCAGAAGCGTTACAGGCCAAACTTGTTGCTGATGCTAAAGCAAAAGCTGATGCAGAAGCCCTTAAAATAAAACTTGCAGCCGATGCTAAAGCGAAAGCCGATGCAGAAGCGTTACAGGCTAAACTTGTTGCTGATGCTAAAGTTAAAGCTGATATGGAAGCATTACAAGCGAAATTACTTGCTGATGCTAAAGTTAAAGCTGATGCAGAAGCAACTAATAAAGCAAAAGCAGAACAAGAAGCAAAACAGTTAAAATTAGCTGAGGAAGCAAAAGCTAAAGCGAAAGCTGATGCAGAAGCCCTTCAGGCCAAACTTGCAGCAGACGCTAAAGCAAAAGCTGATGCAGAAGCTCTTAAAGCGAAATTAGCAGCAGACGCTAAAGCAAAAGCTGATGCAGAAGCCCTTCAGGCCAAACTTGCGGCAGACGCTAAAGCGAAAGCTGATGCAGAAGCTCTTCAGGCAAAACTTGCCGCAGATGCGAAAGCTAAAGCTGATGCAGAAGCTCTTAAAGCGAAATTAGCAGCAGACGCTAAAGCCAAAGCTGATGCAGAAGCCCTTCAGGCCAAACTTGCTGCAGACGCTAAAGCGAAATCCGATGCAGAAGCGTTACAGGCTAAACTTGCAGCAGATGCTAAAGCAAAAGCTGATGCAGAAGCTGATGCAGAAGCTCTTAAAGCGAAATTAACAGCAGACGCTAAAGCCAAAGCTGATGCAGAAGCCCTTCAGGCCAAACTTGCTGCAGACGCTAAAGCGAAATCCGATGCAGAAGCGTTACAGGCTAAACTTGCAGCAGATGCTAAAGCAAAAGCTGAGGCAGAAGCTCTTAAAGCGAAATTAGCAGCAGACGCTAAAGCCAAAGCTGATGCAGAAGCCCTTCAGGCCAAACTTGCGGCAGAAGCCAAAGCGAAATCCGATGCAGAAGTGTTACAGGCTAAACTTGCAGCAGATGCTAAAGCAAAAGCTGATGCAGAAGCTCTTAAAGCGAAATTAGCAGCAGACGCTAAAGCAAAAGCTGATGCAGAAGCGTTACAGGCTAAACTTGCAGCAGATGCGAAAGCTAAAGCTGATGCAGAAGCTCTTAAAGCGAAATTAGCAGCAGAAGCGAAAGCCAAAGCTGATGCAGAAGCCCTTCAGGCCAAACTTGCTGCAGACGCTAAAGCGAAATCCGATGCAGAAGCGTTACAGGCTAAACTTGCAGCAGATGCTAAAGCAAAAGCTGATGCAGAAGCTCTTAAAGCGAAATTAGCAGCAGACGCTAAAGCTAAAGCTGATGCAGAAGCCCTTCAGGCCAAACTTGCGGCAGAAGCCAAAGCGAAATCCGATGCAGAAGCGTTACAGGCTAAACTTGCAGCAGATGCTAAAGCAAAAGCTGATGCAGAAGCTCTTAAAGCGAAATTAGCAGCAGACGCTAAAGCAAAAGCTGATGCAGAAGCCCTTCAGGCCAAACTCGCAGCAGATGCTAAAGCAAAAGCTGATGCAGAAGCTCTTAAAGCGAAATTGGCAGCAGACGCTAAAGCAAAAGCTGATGCAGAAGCCCTTCAGGCCAAACTTGCAGCAGATGCGAAAGCTAAAGCTGAGGCAGAAGCTCTTAAAGCGAAATTGGCAGCAGAAGCGAAAGCCAAAGCTGATGCAGAAGCCCTTCAGGCCAAACTTGCGGCAGATGCTAAAGCGAAATCTGATGCAGAAGCATTAGCCGCTGCAGCTCAAAAAGATGAAACTGCGAAAGAATTAGACAACTTAACACAATTAGTTGAAAATTCAGGGAAAGCACAGTCAGACTTAATTGCTCAGTTCAATTCTACAGTTGCTAATAAGCAAAAAGACTTGAATGATATGAAGGAAGAAAATGATTTGAGTGAAAAAGGTATTTACAAAGAACCTAAACCATTTAAGAGTGTAAGTGCTGAAAATGCTCAGATAGAATCATTAAAAGGTCAAATAGCAGATGCTAATTTTGCTCAAAAGACTGCTATTGCTAATTTGACAAACTTATACAACGAAAGACTTAAAAAAGTTCCTAATAAAGATGATGCTTTAAATAGAGCTTATTTAGAAAAAATAAATCAATTGAAAGCAGCTCAGTTAAAAGCTGAACAAGATAATATCGCTTTGATTGCAAATTTAGAGCGTATTAAAACAGAGACAGAAATTGAGAAAAAACGTAGAATTAAACGTGCGGCATATGAAAACGATCAAGGAAGATATGCACAAGATCTTGCAGCTCTTAAACGTATAAAAGAAACAACAAAATTGAGTAGCACGCCATTAACAGAAAGCGATTTTGACTTTGGAGAAGACCAGTCAAACATGCAAATTATTAAGAATATTAAAAATTCTGAAAGTGGTTATTATCTAATTATTGCTGTTCATAACAGCGTTGAAAAACGTGATGAATTTTTAACAAAAGCAGTTGCTGCAGGTCGTTCAGATGTTAATTTCTTTTACAATGTAACGACAAGTAAATATTACATTTATTATGAAAAACATGAAGATTTATCAGAAGCAACTAAAGCGTTAGAAGCAAAAGGAAATAAACCTTACAATAGCAGAATGGCTATTGTAAAAGTTGAAAATTAATAATAGAAATAAAAAGCCAGTATTTCTTAAAATTCAAGAGATACAAAAAAATAAATATTTTTAAAGTGCCAAAGTTTTATTTTTTAACGCCCCTTAAAAAATAAAATGCAGCCCCAAAAAAAGTAAACCATGAAAAAACCTACGATTCTGAAAATTGCATTATTGTTTTTGTTCTTTTTACTAAGCAATGTTGGGTCTTCCCAGAATTTAAAACCTTTTGTTAGGCAGTATAATCAACAGCTCAAAGGAGATTTTCTTGTAATTGGGAATAACATACTTAATAGACGTTCTGTAAGTAATAATGGTACTGTTACCGGTCCTAATACAGCTTATAATGGCACTGGTTTGAATGGTGATTTTGATATGCGCTATATTAATATCGACAATGGTGCTACTTCCGGAATTTTTAGTTCGAGTAGTGCTAACTTAACCGTACCAAATAATCAGGCTCCTGCAGATCCATGTTATAGAATTGCCTATGCCGCTTTATATTGGTCCGGCACTTTAAAATCTCCTGCTGACAGATCAAATATTAATAAAGTAAAAATTAAGGTACCCAACACTGCTAATAATTCTTATCAGGATATAACAGGTACAATTATTCACGATATCACAACTAGTGCTGGGGGTATTAACCCGGATAATACTCAGGCATATGCTTGCTTTGCTGAAATAACAAGTTTGCTAAGTCCTACAAATCCTAATGGAACATATACCGTTGCCAATGTCGTTGCAAGTCAGGGATTTAATGGGGGGACAGGTAATTCTGCGGGTTGGTCGCTTTTTATAGTTTATGAAGATTCCAGTTTACCATCAAAGGCAATTTCTACATTTAATGGATTTACTGCGAGGGCACAAGGCGGTGGGCCAAATAATACTGTCATTAGTGGTTTTACTACTATACCTACTGGTCCTGTTCAGGCAAGGTTTGCATTTGCTGCTCTTGAAGGAGATTATGGTTATACAGGGGATTATCTTCAGATAAACGGAACTACAATCACTCCAGCAAGAAGGCCTTTACAAGGTGGTCAAAATAATTTTTTCAACAGTTCGATAAATTCTCTAAATACATCTTTTACAAATAGAGTTCCAAATAGTACTAATACTTTAGGTTTTGACACAGGTGTTATTGATATAGATCCTTCGTCAAATATTATTAAAAATAATGATACATCTGCGACAATAACTTTAGGTACGAGTAGTGATATTTTTATTTATTATTTTACAGCATTTTCTGTAGACATTATTGCACCTAAAGTTATTCTAACCAAAGGAGTAAGAGATGCAAGTAACAATGATGCAAGTAACGCGCCTGTTAATTTGGGTGATGTTTTAACCTATGAGTTAGGTTTTAAAAATGATGGTAATGATAATGCCAGAAACTATGTAATTACAGACGAATTACCTATTAATACCGAGTTTAATTTTCCTACTGACATCCTTACATTGCCTACCGGGATGACAATGCCAACTACTGCAGCGGGTAATCAATATGTGCAATATAATGCTACTACAAGGGTTTTAACTTTTACGGTACCAAATAATTTATTAGAAATAAATGATCCAGTATCACAAATTCGTTTTAAAGTTAAAGTAGTAGATGATTGTTCTAAATTAACTAATGCTTGTTCTAATTTAATAAAGAATACAGCATATTCTAATTATTTAGGAACTAATAACACGGGTACATTTAATGACCAAAGTTATACTTCGGTTGCGGGTTGTACTATTGTACCTCAATCTACCAATTTCTTAGTTGGTGTAGATGCGTGTAAAAATAGAAGACAAGAATTGTGTGGTGCAGGTATGACAATTTCTGCATCTGGAGGCTACAAATCTTATTCATGGTCTACCAGTTCTACAGGTTCCCCAGTCATTGGCACTTCGCAAACATTGACAATAACACAACCAGGAACTTATTATGTTTATAATACAGCGAATCCTCCTTGTGTAGATTTACAGGAAATTATAACGGTTGAACCTTATAATCAGTTTAAAACAAATCCGATAATTGAATATGCTGATAATAAAGAATCAAACGGAAGTATTATTGTTTGTCCGGATAATGGAAAACCGCTTCCTAAAATTTTTCTCTGTGGAGCAAATGATTCAAGGTTATTAGACACAAAAATTACAGGAGCGACTAGTATCGTTTGGGAAACTACTACTTGTCTTCCTCCTGCGGCTTTGTCAGACCTTTGTGCAAATGAAGGTAGTACATGTGAAAATCAATGGGTGTCCGCAGGACCTAATGGACCTACTTTTAATGCTAACACAGCAGGACAATATAGAGTGACAATTAGTTCAGGAATTTGTTTTAACCGTTATTATTTTAATGTTTATAAAAGTAATTTAACGATAAATGAAACTCACAAAGATATTATTTGTAATAACAAAGGTAATATAACGGTAGATAAATTAACAGGATATGAGTATGTTTTAGCTAATGCAAGCGGAAACAATATTACTGGTTATCAGGATAGTAATGTATTTGATATATGGAATCCAGGTACTTATATTGTCAAGTATCGTCTTAAAGGTGTTGCAAAAACTTGTGAATACAAAACAAATACCATTGAAATCCGTCAAATAAATTTAGATGCTAAAGTTGATAATCCTAACGTACAGCCACTTTGTTATGGAGAGAAAGGAAGTATTCAGGTAAGTGCCAGTGATGGTCTTTCAGGATACTACTTCGCTTTATATGATGGTGGGACACTGTTACAACAGGTAGGTCCATTATCAAGCCGTGTTCATGAATTTTCAAATTTAACGCCTGGAAAATATTATGAAGTTGAAGTAACTACCAGAGATGAAAATAATAATGTTCAATGTAGACAGCGCGTTGGTAAATATATCAATGGGACTGCTTCAGATATAAAACTTACAGGACTTATTATAGAACCACTTACAAGTTGTAGTGAAGGAAAGATTAAAATTTCCGCACAAGACGGCAATTGGGGATTCTCCTTTTTTGTTAATGGCTCAACAGAACCTCAGGCATCTTCTTTAAATGGTAATACAGACTCTAATGCTATTATAATTTTAGCTCCAACCCCAGGAAATTATACAGTTTTAGTACGTGATTCGAAACTTTGTACAAAAACAATTACTGTAAATGTTCCTGATAATACCAAACCAATTTATAGCTATACTAAAACAGATAGTAATTGTTATAATGATGGTGCTCGCATAGATGTAAATTTAATTAGCGGAGGTAATGGATATTCAATACAATATAGTATCAATAATGGCGGTACTTTTCAGTCAAGCCCTACGTTTTTAAATTTAACACCAGGAACTTACAATTTAGTAGTAAGATACGGTATTACGTATACTTCAGAATGGAATGGCCAGCAAACCAAATATTGTACCGATCCTGCACAACAAATTACCATTTTAGGACCAACCTCTGCTGTAACTGCTTCGGCAGGTGTTGCAGAATTAGCAGGTTGTGGACCTTTACAGGGAGGCCAGCCAACAGGATTAATCAGATTTACCAATGCACAGGGTGGAACATCCCCTTATCAATATAGTTTTGATGGTGGAGCAACATGGCAGGCTTCTCCAGAAAAGTATGTAGTATCATCAACTGCTTCTTATGATTTACGTGTAAAAGATAGTAAAGGATGTATTTATAAAATTCCTTATGATATCATTTTAGATCCTAAACCTGAGGATCCGGTTATTGATAGTAATATTAATCCGGTATTTAATTGTGATGGTACCGCTACCGCTACTGTTGTAGTCAATACTCCAACAACTTCTGGATCAACAACCTATACTTATGAGTACTATTTAAAAACAGGATCAGCAGCTCCTGTTCCAAATACTCCAATAACAAATAATGTCTTTACTGATGTTCCTTCAGGAAACCACACTGTAATTGTAAAATACAATATCACTACAGTTTCTACTTATAGCAATTTGTTGCAGGAAGATTTTGGAAAAGGCGGTTATACAACTATTCCGGGAATTAGTCCTCTATATTGTTTTGAAGATGAAACAACACCACACCCTGCCAGTTGGCCAGCATTATGCGGTAGTATTACAGATTATCAAATCAATGATGGTAAATATGCAGTAGCAAGTTCAATTAAAACTAATTTTGGAGGCACTTGGCTGGTAGCTAAAGATCATACTACACCATCTGACCCATTAGGAAGATTTTTATGTGTAAATGTTGGAGGTTCAGCTGGAGTTGGAGGTATATTATATAGTAAGCCAATCAAGGATGTTATACCTAATCAACCTGTAATTATTTCGTTATGGGCAGAGAATTTGATTAAGAGTAGTGCTGGATCCGGTTATGCTGATCCAAAATTAACGATTCAATTAATTAATAACTTAAATGGTGTTGGTGGTACAGAGACCATTGTTGCTACAACCCCTGTAGCCGCTCCTTGGGTTGTTCCTAAATCTGACAAATGGGAATATAATGAACTATCATTAAACCCGGGAACTTATAATAACTTAAGTTTTGTTATTCGTTCATATGATACTAATTTTAATGGAAATGATGTACTTCTTGATGATATTTGGGTTCGTCAGATACCAAAATCATGTGGTAATGAAAAAAGTTTCCCAATTGTTATTGATTCAAACAGCGCTTTTAATGTACCAACTCCTGGAATTCAGGATGCGAAATGTAGTACTTCAAATGATGGAAGTATTACTATTAATGCAACTAATTTTAATACCACGACAGGATTTTATTATTCTACAGATAACGGTTTGAATTGGCATACTTCAACTACTTCACCAGTAACTATTTCTGGATTAGGTGAAGGTACTTATAAGGTAATTGTAAAACATAATACTACAGATCCTGCAGGAAAATGTGAATTTAGATTTGATTCAGTTATTAAAGCACCTCAGGCAATTCTTATTGTTCAGGTAGATAAAACAGCACCAACTTGTACTGTACCAGCAACTATAACTGTTACTACTGTTACAGGGGGTACAGGAAGTTATCAATATCAGTTAAGCGATGGTTCAGGAATTGTAAAACCATTCCAGTCAAGCAAGACGTTTACAAATGTAGCACAAGGAACATACACAGTTCTGGTAAGAGATGCCAATAACTGTTTATCTCCAGCCTCTGCACCTATAACAATAAGTACATTAACTTCTCCATCTGCAACTTTAGCAGCAACTACCGACTGGTGTTATACGCCATCAAATCCTGCTAGTTTAGTTGTTACTGCAACTGGAGGTGTTGGGCCTTACACTTATAAATTAGACAATAATACACCAGTTACTACAAATACTTTTAATAATGTAGCGCCAGGTACACATACTATTTTAGTGACAGACAGTAATAATTGTACTGCGCCTGCAATTACGAATATTGTTATTGAACCTCAATTACAATTGAATGCAACTTTAGTACAAGATTTAACATGTTTGGTTGATGCTTCAATTAATACAGCAGTAACAGGCGGTTATGCAGGACCTTATACTTATACCGTTTCTCGTAATGGTGGTACAGCAACAGCTGTTGCTTCTTTTCCTTATACGGCTGCACTTGCCGGAAATTATGTATTTACAGTTACAGACAGCAAAGGTTGTAATGCAACAAGTAATACTATCGTAGTTTCCCCAAAAACAACGCCAGCTTTAACAACTAATAAAACAGATATTACCTGTAATAATGCAAATGATGGTACTATTACAGTAACGGCTTCAAATGGTGCCACTACTGTTTATACGTATGCAATTAAATTAAGTTCTGCGGCTGCTTATACTACTCAGTCAACAAATCAGTTTACAGGTTTGTCTGCAGGTACTTATAATATTAAAGTAATTGACAGTAAAGGCTGTGAATCTGCAGTAAGTAATGTTACGATAGTAAATCCAATGGCCGTTACAGGAAATATTGGCACTAATCAGTTAAAATGTAGTGCTTCTGGAACTGTTTCTGCAGTAGTTACGGTTACTGCTTCAGGAGGATCAGGATCTTACCAATATAGTTTTAATGGAACATCTAATTTTACAAATACAAATACTTACTCTACTTCAGTTGCTGGAACAGTTACGGCATATATTAAGGATGCGAATGACTGTCAATTTGGACCATTATCTGTAATTATTGGTGCATTAGAACCAATTACAGATATAACAATTGTTGATAATGGTTATGATTGTTCAGCTACTCCAGTAGGAGGTCAAGTAACAATTACGGCTGTAAAAACAGGTGCTCCAAATCCTTTCAGTTATCAAATTATATCAGGTCCTGCAGGATATAACGCAACAGCAAATACTACAGGGATTTTCCAAGGCTTAGCTGCTGGAAGTTATGTTTTCCAGGCTACAGATACCCAAACGGATTGTAAATTTACAAAAACACATACTATCAGCGGAATTCCTGCCATTACAGCCGGAGGTTCTGTTACTGCACCAATTTCATGTTATGGAGGGACAGGTAATATTGAGTTTACAGTTTCAGGAGTTAGTACAAGTGGTTACGATTATGTTGTTAAAAATCCATCAAACGCAACGGTAGATTCTAATACTAATCAAACGGCAAATACTGTTAATTTGAATAATTTATCTGCGGGTAGTTATACCATTACAGTAACCGATATTAAGACAAAATGCCCTGCTAATTATAGCGTTACGCTTACACAGCCATCAGCAGTATTATCTATTACAAATGCTGTTGGTACCAATATAAATTGCAATAATGACAATTCACAAATAACGGTAACTGTTACAGGCGGTACGCCGGCATATACTTATGCATATGCGATAAACCCATCTACAGTTCCTACATCAGCATATGCTTCAGGTTCAGTTTTCACGATTGATACAAATTCAGGAGCGAATTTGGCTTGGGATATTTATGTAAAAGATGCCAATGGATGTATAGCAAAAAGGAGAGTTGACATTATAAGCGACAACACGCCTACAGTTACGGCTTCTGTAAGCAACCAATGTACAGGCTCGGGCAGTGGCTTTACCATTACCGCTACAGGTACAGGTTTGGCCCCATTGAGTTATAGTATTGGCGGAGCTACTGGCACATTCCAGACAGGCAATACTTTTAGTGTTTCGGCAGGTACTTATACGGTTCATGTTAAGGATGCCAACGGTTGTATCGTTCCATCAGCAGCAGTAACTGTTTATCCACAGTTGACAGCAAATGCAGCAGTAACCAGAGAGCTTAGCTGTTCAGCTACAACACCTCAGGCACAAATTACCGTTACGGCATCAGGAGGCAGAACAGTCTATACGTATGAAGTTTCTAGTAATGGAGGTTCTAGCTACACAGCAATGGCAAGTAATGTTTATACGACAGCTACGGCAGGCACTTATACTTTTAGAGTTACAGATTCTAATACTCCAGGGTGTACAGTTACCACTACAGCTACAGTAAATACGATTTCAGATCCTACAGTCACAGCTACCCAGGTAAATGTGAGCTGTAACGGAGGAGCATCCAATGGTTCAGTTACCTTGACAGGTGCTGGCGGTTCAGGTGGTTATACTTACAGTAATAATGCTACAAGCGGATTTACTGCCACGGCTATCTTTACAGGATTGGCTGCAGGTTCTTATACTTTTTATGTTAAGGACAGCAAGGGTTGTACAGGTCTGGTAAATGTAACCATTACCCAGCCAACAGCCTTGACTACTACGGCATCAGCGACCGCATTTAGCTGTAATACCACAAATGTTAAACAGTCTGCAGTTGTTACTGTTGCAGTACCAACTACAGGAACTGCTCCATATACATATAGTTTTGAGGGAAGTGCTTTTACAGGAACCAGAACTTTCACGGTTTCCGATAACGGAACAGACCAGACTATAAACTATATAGTAAAAGACAACAATGGCTGTACTTTCCCAGGATCAGTTGTTATCAACAGATTAAATCCACCATTAATTTCAGGTATTACCCATACCGATATTTACTGTACGCCAGCTTCTCGTACTACCAGTACCGTTACTGTTGCTAAGACAGCAGGAACAGGAGTTGGTACGACCTTTACATATGAAATTACAGCACCGGCAGCTTCAGTTACTTCAAACAATACGGGTATTTTCACTGGATTGTCCGGAGGCGTTACTTATAGCTTTAAAGTGACCGATGCAAGCGGCTGTTATACTACAGGTTCTCATACAGTTCCTGTTGTTACCCCAATAGCAGCGATTGCTACCAAGTTGAACGATGTATATTGTAATGGAGGTTCTACAGGTTCTATTAGATATGATGTAAGCCAGTTTACTACTACTTACAGTTATAAGGTCAACACAAATCCTGCAGTTACGGCTCAGAGTGGAGCTTCGTTTACCTTGCCAAACCTTGGAGTAGGTTCTTATAATGTTGTTTTCACAGATGAGACTACAGGATGTACAGCATCTACATCTATCACTATTACCCAGCCTAGTTTATTAGGAGCTACAGCTTCATCGGTAAATGCCAATTGTAATGTTGCTACCTCTAAGGTTACCGTAACTGCTACCGGCGGTACACCGGTTTATACGTATGCTTACAAACAGGACGGTGTTGCTCCTGTAGCATCAGATTATATTGCCAGCAATAGTTCGGATTTAAACCCGACTACAAATACCAACTGGGATGTTTGGGTAAAAGATGCCAATGGCTGTACATTTAAAGTAGATGTTACTATTGCAACAGATAATGCGCCTACAGTTACGGCTTCTGTAAGCAACCAATGTACAGGCTCGGGCAGTGGCTTTACCATTACCGCTACAGGTACAGGTTTGGCCCCATTGAGTTATAGTATTGGCGGAGCTACTGGCACATTCCAGACAGGCAATACTTTTAGTGTTTCGGCAGGTACTTATACGGTTCATGTTAAGGATGCCAACGGTTGTATCGTTCCATCAGCAGCAGTAACTGTTTATCCACAGTTGACAGCAAATGCAGCAGTAACCAGAGAGCTTAGCTGTTCAGCTACAACACCTCAGGCACAAATTACCGTTACGGCATCAGGAGGCAGAACAGTCTATACGTATGAAGTTTCTAGTAATGGAGGTTCTAGCTACACAGCAATGGCAAGTAATGTTTATACGACAGCTACGGCAGGCACTTATACTTTTAGAGTTACAGATTCTAATACTCCAGGGTGTACAGTTACCACTACAGCTACAGTAAATACGATTTCAGATCCTACAGTCACAGCTACCCAGGTAAATGTGAGCTGTAACGGAGGAGCATCCAATGGTTCAGTTACCTTGACAGGTGCTGGCGGTTCAGGTGGTTATACTTACAGTAATAATGCTACAAGCGGATTTACTGCCACGGCTATCTTTACAGGATTGGCTGCAGGTTCTTATACTTTTTATGTTAAGGACAGCAAGGGTTGTACAGGTCTGGTAAATGTAACCATTACCCAGCCAACAGCCTTGACTACTACGGCATCAGCGACCGCATTTAGCTGTAATACCACAAATGTTAAACAGTCTGCAGTTGTTACTGTTGCAGTACCAACTACAGGAACTGCTCCATATACATATAGTTTTGAGGGAAGTGCTTTTACAGGAACCAGAACTTTCACGGTTTCCGATAACGGAACAGACCAGACTATAAACTATATAGTAAAAGACAACAATGGCTGTACTTTCCCAGGATCAGTTGTTATCAACAGATTAAATCCACCATTAATTTCAGGTATTACCCATACCGATATTTACTGTACGCCAGCTTCTCGTACTACCAGTACCGTTACTGTTGCTAAGACAGCAGGAACAGGAGTTGGTACGACCTTTACATATGAAATTACAGCACCGGCAGCTTCAGTTACTTCAAACAATACGGGTATTTTCACTGGATTGTCCGGAGGCGTTACTTATAGCTTTAAAGTGACCGATGCAAGCGGCTGTTATACTACAGGTTCTCATACAGTTCCTGTTGTTACCCCAATAGCAGCGATTGCTACCAAGTTGAACGATGTATATTGTAATGGAGGTTCTACAGGTTCTATTAGATATGATGTAAGCCAGTTTACTACTACTTACAGTTATAAGGTCAACACAAATCCTGCAGTTACGGCTCAGAGTGGAGCTTCGTTTACCTTGCCAAACCTTGGAGTAGGTTCTTATAATGTTGTTTTCACAGATGAGACTACAGGATGTACAGCATCTACATCTATCACTATTACCCAGCCTAGTTTATTAGGAGCTACAGCTTCATCGGTAAATGCCAATTGTAATGTTGCTACCTCTAAGGTTACCGTAACTGCTACCGGCGGTACACCGGTTTATACGTATGCTTACAAACAGGACGGTGTTGCTCCTGTAGCATCAGATTATATTGCCAGCAATAGTTCGGATTTAAACCCGACTACAAATACCAACTGGGATGTTTGGGTAAAAGATGCCAATGGCTGTACATTTAAAGTAGATGTTACTATTGCAACAGATAATGCGCCTACAGTTACGGCTTCTGTAAGCAACCAATGTACAGGCTCGGGCAGTGGCTTTACCATTACCGCTACAGGTACAGGTTTGGCCCCATTGAGTTATAGTATTGGCGGAGCTACTGGCACATTCCAGACAGGCAATACTTTTAGTGTTTCGGCAGGTACTTATACGGTTCATGTTAAGGATGCCAACGGTTGTATCGTTCCATCAGCAGCAGTAACTGTTTATCCACAGTTGACAGCAAATGCAGCAGTAACCAGAGAGCTTAGCTGTTCAGCTACAACACCTCAGGCACAAATTACCGTTACGGCATCAGGAGGCAGAACAGTCTATACGTATGAAGTTTCTAGTAATGGAGGTTCTAGCTACACAGCAATGGCAAGTAATGTTTATACGACAGCTACGGCAGGCACTTATACTTTTAGAGTTACAGATTCTAATACTCCAGGGTGTACAGTTACCACTACAGCTACAGTAAATACGATTTCAGATCCTACAGTCACAGCTACCCAGGTAAATGTGAGCTGTAACGGAGGAGCATCCAATGGTTCAGTTACCTTGACAGGTGCTGGCGGTTCAGGTGGTTATACTTACAGTAATAATGCTACAAGCGGATTTACTGCCACGGCTATCTTTACAGGATTGGCTGCAGGTTCTTATACTTTTTATGTTAAGGACAGCAAGGGTTGTACAGGTCTGGTAAATGTAACCATTACCCAGCCAACAGCCTTGACTACTACGGCATCAGCGACCGCATTTAGCTGTAATACCACAAATGTTAAACAGTCTGCAGTTGTTACTGTTGCAGTACCAACTACAGGAACTGCTCCATATACATATAGTTTTGAGGGAAGTGCTTTTACAGGAACCAGAACTTTCACGGTTTCCGATAACGGAACAGACCAGACTATAAACTATATAGTAAAAGACAACAATGGCTGTACTTTCCCAGGATCAGTTGTTATCAACAGATTAAATCCACCATTAATTTCAGGTATTACCCATACCGATATTTACTGTACGCCAGCTTCTCGTACTACCAGTACCGTTACTGTTGCTAAGACAGCAGGAACAGGAGTTGGTACGACCTTTACATATGAAATTACAGCACCGGCAGCTTCAGTTACTTCAAACAATACGGGTATTTTCACTGGATTGTCCGGAGGCGTTACTTATAGCTTTAAAGTGACCGATGCAAGCGGCTGTTATACTACAGGTTCTCATACAGTTCCTGTTGTTACCCCAATAGCAGCGATTGCTACCAAGTTGAACGATGTATATTGTAATGGAGGTTCTACAGGTTCTATTAGATATGATGTAAGCCAGTTTACTACTACTTACAGTTATAAGGTCAACACAAATCCTGCAGTTACGGCTCAGAGTGGAGCTTCGTTTACCTTGCCAAACCTTGGAGTAGGTTCTTATAATGTTGTTTTCACAGATGAGACTACAGGATGTACAGCATCTACATCTATCACTATTACCCAGCCTAGTTTATTAGGAGCTACAGCTTCATCGGTAAATGCCAATTGTAATGTTGCTACCTCTAAGGTTACCGTAACTGCTACCGGCGGTACACCGGTTTATACGTATGCTTACAAACAGGACGGTGTTGCTCCTGTAGCATCAGATTATATTGCCAGCAATAGTTCGGATTTAAACCCGACTACAAATACCAACTGGGATGTTTGGGTAAAAGATGCCAATGGCTGTACATTTAAAGTAGATGTTACTATTGCAACAGATAATGCGCCTACAGTTACGGCTTCTGTAAGCAACCAATGTACAGGCTCGGGCAGTGGCTTTACCATTACCGCTACAGGTACAGGTTTGGCCCCATTGAGTTATAGTATTGGCGGAGCTACTGGCACATTCCAGACAGGCAATACTTTTAGTGTTTCGGCAGGTACTTATACGGTTCATGTTAAGGATGCCAACGGTTGTATCGTTCCATCAGCAGCAGTAACTGTTTATCCACAGTTGACAGCAAATGCAGCAGTAACCAGAGAGCTTAGCTGTTCAGCTACAACACCTCAGGCACAAATTACCGTTACGGCATCAGGAGGCAGAACAGTCTATACGTATGAAGTTTCTAGTAATGGAGGTTCTAGCTACACAGCAATGGCAAGTAATGTTTATACGACAGCTACGGCAGGCACTTATACTTTTAGAGTTACAGATTCTAATACTCCAGGGTGTACAGTTACCACTACAGCTACAGTAAATACGATTTCAGATCCTACAGTCACAGCTACCCAGGTAAATGTGAGCTGTAACGGAGGAGCATCCAATGGTTCAGTTACCTTGACAGGTGCTGGCGGTTCAGGTGGTTATACTTACAGTAATAATGCTACAAGCGGATTTACTGCCACGGCTATCTTTACAGGATTGGCTGCAGGTTCTTATACTTTTTATGTTAAGGACAGCAAGGGTTGTACAGGTCTGGTAAATGTAACCATTACCCAGCCAACAGCCTTGACTACTACGGCATCAGCGACCGCATTTAGCTGTAATACCACAAATGTTAAACAGTCTGCAGTTGTTACTGTTGCAGTACCAACTACAGGAACTGCTCCATATACATATAGTTTTGAGGGAAGTGCTTTTACAGGAACCAGAACTTTCACGGTTTCCGATAACGGAACAGACCAGACTATAAACTATATAGTAAAAGACAACAATGGCTGTACTTTCCCAGGATCAGTTGTTATCAACAGATTAAATCCACCATTAATTTCAGGTATTACCCATACCGATATTTACTGTACGCCAGCTTCTCGTACTACCAGTACCGTTACTGTTGCTAAGACAGCAGGAACAGGAGTTGGTACGACCTTTACATATGAAATTACAGCACCGGCAGCTTCAGTTACTTCAAACAATACGGGTATTTTCACTGGATTGTCCGGAGGCGTTACTTATAGCTTTAAAGTGACCGATGCAAGCGGCTGTTATACTACAGGTTCTCATACAGTTCCTGTTGTTACCCCAATAGCAGCGATTGCTACCAAGTTGAACGATGTATATTGTAATGGAGGTTCTACAGGTTCTATCAGATATGATGTAAGCCAGTTTACTACTACTTACAGTTATAAGGTCAACACAAATCCTGCAGTTACGGCTCAGAGTGGAGCTTCGTTTACCTTGCCAAACCTTGGAGTAGGTCCTTATAATGTTGTTTTCACAGATGAGACTACAGGATGTACAGCATCTACATCTATCACTATTACCCAGCCTAGTTTATTAGGAGCTACAGCTTCATCGGTAAATGCCAATTGTAATGTTGCTACCTCTAAGGTTACCGTAACTGCTACCGGCGGTACACCGGTTTATACGTATGCTTACAAACAGGACGGTGTTGCTCCTGTAGCATCAGATTATATTGCCAGCAATAGTTCGGATTTAAACCCGACTACAAATACCAACTGGGATGTTTGGGTAAAAGATGCCAATGGCTGTACATTTAAAGTAGATGTTACTATTGCAACAGATAATGCGCCAACAGCAGTTACAGCTATTGGAGCTGGTTGTTTGGGTACTCCGGGAGGATATACTATCACTGCATCAGCAACAGGAGGAACAGGAACGTTATCTTACAGTATTAATGGAGGAGGTTCTTATCAGGTATCTAATATTTTTACAATAACATCGATAGGTACATATACTATTCGTGTAAAAGATGCTAACGGTTGTACTGCAGACAGCAACCCGGTTACAGTAGCTCCGCAATTAACGTTAAGTGCAGTTTTAAATAAAGATATTACTTGTAATCCGGCACCAACTGCTGCACAAATTACGTTAACTCCAACAGGTGGTGCAGGATCGTTTACTTATACAAGTTCTCCAAATACCGGTACTTTTGCAGGTAATGTATTTACAACAAATACGCCAGGAAATTATATTTTTACAGTTACGGATTCTAATACATGTTCGGCTTCAACAACAACTGCAATTGTTGTTACTCCAACGGTTAATCCTGTAATTGATGATATTGCTTTACCAGGAAACATTGGAGTTACTCAAATACAATCTATTAATTGTAATGGAGATGATACTGCAGCAATTGCAATTGCAATAGATAATACGAAAGGTCTAGCTCCTTTCATATTCAATATAAGAAATAATACAACGGGAGTTGATTACGGTACACAAACCTCAGGTTTGTCTGCTGGTGTTTATACAATTACACTAACTGATGCTAGAGGATGTACGGATACTGAAGACATTACAATTGTTGAACCAAATCTTATTGTGGTTGATTTTGATGTTGATCCTATTACTTGTGGCGCCGGAGGGATTTCATTAGGAAGAATTATCGTAAATGGAGTAACCGGTGGAACTCCAAATTTTACTTATCATGTTACGGGAGTGAATGGCTACAATCAGAAGTTCACAAATCAGCCAGGTACATCACAAGTATTTGATATCGTTAATTTTGGATTGTATGAATTAATTGTTACTGATGCAAATGGTTGTCAGAACCTGCACCAAAACATTTTGGTTGCATCACCACCAGATGATTTAGATATTACTGTTTCACCATCTCCGGTAGTTTGTTCGGGAACTGGGTCTGCACTTGTCGCTGTAAGTTCTTCTCCGACAAGTACCATTGGTAACGGACCATTTTATTTCAGTTTATATACAGGATCTGTTCCTTCATATCCATCAGGTGTATGGTTGGCAGAAGATGCAGTTGGTAGTAAAAAAACTACATTTAGTAATTTGATTGCAGGTGTGACTTATACTTTTGTAGTATATGATGCAGATGCAACTCATGGAGGTACAGGAACAGGATGTTATTATTTCGAAACATCACAATTTCCAATTGGAACAAATTCAACAATTACGGTCACTCCTTTAACAGAAAGTAATATTACTTGTAAAGGAGCAGCAAACGGAAATGTAACATTCACAATGAATCATACTTATGGAGTAGCTACACCAGTTACATACCAAATTTACAATTCACAAAATGTTACACCGGTTGGTGGATTAGTTAGTACAATTATTCCGGCTAGTGGATCATTGGCTGTAAATAATTTTGGAACATTGCCATTCGGTAATTACTTTGTGTTAATTACTGAAGATGCGGGTGCAACAAATGCAGGTTGCAGTGTTGCTTCAGCACCATTTGAAATTACAGAATCTGCTATTGATTTATCAGTTGCAGTTTCAAAAATTAAAAATGTAAATTGTAATGAAGACGGTGTTATTGCTGCTCAGGCTAAAGATGGTACAGCACCTTACACCTATCAATATTTGTTAGCATCAGCTACAGCACCAACAGCAAGTACAGCAGGTTGGAATGGAAATACAACTTTTGCAACAAGTGTAACAGGAAATTATATTGTTTACGCAAAAGATGCTTATGGTTGTATTAAAACTGCAGCTGTAACATTAGATGCAGATGATGCACCTATAGTTACTCCACCAGCAACTTCGGTTTGTTATGATGGAACACCTTTTACCATTACTTTTTCAGGAACAGTTGATCCTGACTTAGTAGGAGGAGCTACTTATAGTGTTAACGGAAGTGCTTTCCAAAGTTCACCAAGTTTTACATTTAATGCCTCAGGGACTTATAATTTAGTGATTAAAGATGGAAACGGATGTACGGATGATGTTGATTTTGAAGTATATCCTAAGTTAAACTTATCTGCTTCATTGACTAAAGAATTAGATTGTACACCAAGCCCAGAAGCAGAAATAACTTTAACGACTACAGGAGGAAATACAACACCTGCTGCTAATTATACTTATGAAGTATCTTTCAATAGCGGAGGATTCGTTTCAGCTTCTAATCCATATTTAGCTGCGGTAGCAGGAAATTATGTTTTTAGAGTTACAGACGCTAACAATGCAACAGTATGTCAAACGACAACAAGTTTTGATTTAGACCCGATTACACCAACGGTATTTACTACAACAGAAACAAATGTAAGTTGTAATGGTTTTGCCGATGGTACTATTACTGTGAATGTAACTTCAGGAGTAGGTCCTTACGAATATCGATTGGATGCGGGAGCTTTCCAAGCTTCTAATGTCTTCACAGGATTAGCAGCTGGAACAACTTATACTATTACGGTTAAAGATGCAAAATCATGTCTTTATCCAAAAACTCCAATTACGATCACAGAGCCTTCAGTATTGGCAGCTACCGATGTTGTTACGCCATTTGGCTGTAATTCGGGCAATGTTGCACAACCGGCAGTTGTTACAGTAACGGCTACTGTGGGTACAGGTACAGCACCATATACTTATAGTTTTAACGGATCTGGTGTTTATAGTTCAGTTAATACTTTGGTTGTAGCGGATAACGGTACAGACCAGATTATTGCTTACTCTGTTAAGGATGCCAATGGCTGTATTGTTAACGCAAGCACTACGGTAAATAGATATTTACCATTGACCGGTATTACGTTTGCTGTGACTACAGCACCTGTTTGTCCGACCAATGTTGCCGATATTACTCTGACAGTATCTGGCGGATATGTGCCTATGGCTAAATACGAGATCATTTCACCAATCACTGTTGACAATGGAACTAATCCATTGTTTACCGGCTTGGCTCCAGATACTTATTTATTCAAGGTGACCGATGCTAATGGCTGTTCAATTGAAAGAAATTATACAATTGTTCCGGTAACCCCAATTGCTATTGCAGGAGTTATGCTTACTGATATTTCATGTAATGCTGCAGACGGTACTACCAATAACGGTTCAGCGCAGTTTACCGTTACAGGATTCAGTGTATCTGGTAATTATAGTGTTGTAACTTCTCCGACAGTTGCAGCAGCACAGGTTTCACAAGCTGGTGATGTTATTACATTAACAGGATTATCAGCAGGTACTTATACCGTAACAGTACAGGACAATACGACTCATTGTTCAGAGAGTGCCGCTATTACTATAACAGAACCGAACCCTATTGCTTTCACCGCAGTTGGAACTAAAGTTTTCTGTTCACAGGATATTTCTAATATCACAGTTAGCGCAGTAACAGGGGGAACAGGCTCTTATACTTATGCAGTTGTAAACGGTGGTTCAGCCGCTCCTGTTGCATCAGCTTACAGTACTAATTCAGTACTTTCAGTAGATACTAACCTGGCAGACCTGTCATGGGATGTTTATGTAAAAGATGCTAACGGCTGTATCCATATGGAGAATGTTATCATCACAAACAATGCTGCTCCGTCTATTAATCCGGCAGCACCGCAGTGTTATGCAGGTTCAGCCTTGACAGTTGACTTAGATGCCTTGACTACGAGCTATAATGGTGTTAAATCATACACAGTAAACGGATCGGCTATAGCTACATCAACAGCTACATTTACATCACCGGGTACTTATACCTTAGGAATTAAGGATGATAATGGCTGTGAGGCATTTGTAAACTATACAATTGAAAAACAATTGTTGGCTACAGCTACATTGACCAAAGACTTGTATTGTGCAGGATCAGTTAATGCTACTATTGATGTTGTTATTACAGATGGGGTTGCACCATATACTTACCAAATGTATGTAGACGGAGTTGCTTCAGGATTAGCAACGCCAACAGCAACAGGCTTTACAGCTTCAGTTTCAGCAGCAGGCAGCTATACTTTTGTCATTACAGACAGCAATGCGGCAGTTTGTTCAGTAACAACAAACGCAGCAGTTGTAACTACCCCTGCAACGCCAACGGCTAATGCAGTTCCAACGGCAGTAATCTGTAACGGAGAGAATAATGGAACAATCACAGTAACGCCATCAAACGGAGTTGCACCTTATACTTATGTTCTTAGCGGAACAGGAGCTAACACAACAGGTGATGCTACAGGAATCTATACGGGATTGATTGCAGGAACAACTTATTCAGTTGTAGTAACGGATGCCAAAGGATGTCCTTCAGCGGCTATTCCGGTAACGATCACAGAGCCTTCAGTATTGGCAGCTACGGATGTTGTTACGCCATTTGGTTGTAATTCGGGCAATGTTGCACAGCCGGCAGTTGTTACAGTAACGGCTACTGTGGGTACAGGTACAGCACCATATACTTATAGTTTTAACGGATCTGGTGTTTATAGTTCAGTTAATACTTTGGTTGTAGCGGATAACGGTACAGACCAGATTATTGCTTACTCTGTTAAGGATGCCAATGGCTGTATTGTTAACGCAAGCACTACGGTAAATAGATATTTACCATTGACCGGTATTACGTTTGCTGTGACTACAGCACCTGTTTGTCCGACCAATGTTGCCGATATTACTCTGACAGTATCTGGCGGATATGTGCCTATGGCTAAATACGAGATCATTTCACCAATCACTGTTGACAATGGAACTAATCCATTGTTTACCGGCTTGGCTCCAGATACTTATTTATTCAAGGTGACCGATGCTAATGGCTGTTCAATTGAAAGAAATTATACAATTGTTCCGGTAACCCCAATTGCTATTGCAGGAGTTATGCTTACTGATATTTCATGTAATGCTGCAGACGGTACTACCAATAACGGTTCAGCGCAGTTTACCGTTACAGGATTCAGTGTATCTGGTAATTATAGTGTTGTAACTTCTCCGACAGTTGCAGCAGCACAGGTTTCACAAGCTGGTGATGTTATTACATTAACAGGATTATCAGCAGGTACTTATACCGTAACAGTACAGGACAATACGACTCATTGTTCAGAGAGTGCCGCTATTACTATAACAGAACCGAACCCTATTGCTTTCACCGCAGTTGGAACTAAAGTTTTCTGTTCACAGGATATTTCTAATATCACAGTTAGCGCAGTAACAGGGGGAACAGGCTCTTATACTTATGCAGTTGTAAACGGTGGTTCAGCCGCTCCTGTTGCATCAGCTTACAGTACTAATTCAGTACTTTCAGTAGATACTAACCTGGCAGACCTGTCATGGGATGTTTATGTAAAAGATGCTAACGGCTGTATCCATATGGAGAATGTTATCATCACAAACAATGCTGCTCCGTCTATTAATCCGGCAGCACCGCAGTGTTATGCAGGTTCAGCCTTGACAGTTGACTTAGATGCCTTGACTACGAGCTATAATGGTGTTAAATCATACACAGTAAACGGATCGGCTATAGCTACATCAACAGCTACATTTACATCACCGGGTACTTATACCTTAGGAATTAAGGATGATAATGGCTGTGAGGCATTTGTAAACTATACAATTGAAAAACAATTGTTGGCTACAGCTACATTGACCAAAGACTTGTATTGTGCAGGATCAGTTAATGCTACTATTGATGTTGTTATTACAGATGGGGTTGCACCATATACTTACCAAATGTATGTAGACGGAGTTGCTTCAGGATTAGCAACGCCAACAGCAACAGGCTTTACAGCTTCAGTTTCAGCAGCAGGCAGCTATACTTTTGTCATTACAGACAGCAATGCGGCAGTTTGTTCAGTAACAACAAACGCAGCAGTTGTAACTACCCCTGCAACGCCAACGGCTAATGCAGTTCCAACGGCAGTAATCTGTAACGGAGAGAATAATGGAACAATCACAGTAACGCCATCAAACGGAGTTGCACCTTATACTTATGTTCTTAGCGGAACAGGAGCTAACACAACAGGTGATGCTACAGGAATCTATACGGGATTGATTGCAGGAACAACTTATTCAGTTGTAGTAACGGATGCCAAAGGATGTCCTTCAGCGGCTATTCCGGTAACGATCACAGAGCCTTCAGTATTGGCAGCTACGGATGTTGTTACGCCATTTGGTTGTAATTCGGGCAATGTTGCACAGCCGGCAGTTGTTACAGTAACGGCTACTGTGGGTACAGGTACAGCACCATATACTTATAGTTTTAACGGATCTGGTGTTTATAGTTCAGTTAATACTTTGGTTGTAGCGGATAACGGTACAGACCAGATTATTGCTTACTCTGTTAAGGATGCCAATGGCTGTATTGTTAACGCAAGCACTACGGTAAATAGATATTTACCATTGACCGGTATTACGTTTGCTGTGACTACAGCACCTGTTTGTCCGACCAATGTTGCCGATATTACTCTGACAGTATCTGGCGGATATGTGCCTATGGCTAAATACGAGATCATTTCACCAATCACTGTTGACAATGGAACTAATCCATTGTTTACCGGCTTGGCTCCAGATACTTATTTATTCAAGGTGACCGATGCTAATGGCTGTTCAATTGAAAGAAATTATACAATTGTTCCGGTAACCCCAATTGCTATTGCAGGAGTTATGCTTACTGATATTTCATGTAATGCTGCAGACGGTACTACCAATAACGGTTCAGCGCAGTTTACCGTTACAGGATTCAGTGTATCTGGTAATTATAGTGTTGTAACTTCTCCGACAGTTGCAGCAGCACAGGTTTCACAAGCTGGTGATGTTATTACATTAACAGGATTATCAGCAGGTACTTATACCGTAACAGTACAGGACAATACGACTCATTGTTCAGAGAGTGCCGCTATTACTATAACAGAACCGAACCCTATTGCTTTCACCGCAGTTGGAACTAAAGTTTTCTGTTCACAGGATATTTCTAATATCACAGTTAGCGCAGTAACAGGGGGAACAGGCTCTTATACTTATGCAGTTGTAAACGGTGGTTCAGCCGCTCCTGTTGCATCAGCTTACAGTACTAATTCAGTACTTTCAGTAGATACTAACCTGGCAGACCTGTCATGGGATGTTTATGTAAAAGATGCTAACGGCTGTATCCATATGGAGAATGTTATCATCACAAACAATGCTGCTCCGTCTATTAATCCGGCAGCACCGCAGTGTTATGCAGGTTCAGCCTTGACAGTTGACTTAGATGCCTTGACTACGAGCTATAATGGTGTTAAATCATACACAGTAAACGGATCGGCTATAGCTACATCAACAGCTACATTTACATCACCGGGTACTTATACCTTAGGAATTAAGGATGATAATGGCTGTGAGGCATTTGTAAACTATACAATTGAAAAACAATTGTTGGCTACAGCTACATTGACCAAAGACTTGTATTGTGCAGGATCAGTTAATGCTACTATTGATGTTGTTATTACAGATGGGGTTGCACCATATACTTACCAAATGTATGTAGACGGAGTTGCTTCAGGATTAGCAACGCCAACAGCAACAGGCTTTACAGCTTCAGTTTCAGCAGCAGGCAGCTATACTTTTGTCATTACAGACAGCAATGCGGCAGTTTGTTCAGTAACAACAAACGCAGCAGTTGTAACTACCCCTGCAACGCCAACGGCTAATGCAGTTCCAACGGCAGTAATCTGTAACGGAGAGAATAATGGAACAATCACAGTAACGCCATCAAACGGAGTTGCACCTTATACTTATGTTCTTAGCGGAACAGGAGCTAACACAACAGGTGATGCTACAGGAATCTATACGGGATTGATTGCAGGAACAACTTATTCAGTTGTAGTAACGGATGCCAAAGGATGTCCTTCAGCGGCTATTCCGGTAACGATCACAGAGCCTTCAGTATTGGCAGCTACGGATGTTGTTACGCCATTTGGTTGTAATTCGGGCAATGTTGCACAGCCGGCAGTTGTTACGGTAACGGCTACTGTGGGTACAGGTACAGTACCATATACTTATAGTTTTAACGGATCTGGTGTTTATAGTTCAGTTAATACTTTGGTTGTAGCGGATAACGGTACAGACCAGATTATTGCTTACTCTGTTAAGGATGCCAATGGCTGTATTGTTAACGCAAGCACTACGGTAAATAGATATTTACCATTGACCGGTATTACGTTTGCTGTGACTACAGCACCTGTTTGTCCGACCAATGTTGCCGATATTACTCTGACAGTATCTGGCGGATATGTGCCTATGGCTAAATACGAGATCATTTCACCAATCACTGTTGACAATGGAACTAATCCATTGTTTACCGGCTTGGCTCCAGATACTTATTTATTCAAGGTGACCGATGCTAATGGCTGTTCAATTGAAAGAAATTATACAATTGTTCCGGTAACCCCAATTGCTATTGCAGGAGTTATGCTTACTGATATTTCATGTAATGCTGCAGACGGTACTACCAATAACGGTTCAGCGCAGTTTACCGTTACAGGATTCAGTGTATCTGGTAATTATAGTGTTGTAACTTCTCCGGCAGTTGCAGCAGCACAGGTTTCACAAGCTGGTGATGTTATTACATTAACAGGATTATCAGCAGGTACTTATACAGTAACAGTACAGGACAATACGACTCATTGTTCAGAGAGTGCCGCTATTACTATAACAGAACCGAACCCTATTGCTTTCACCGCAGTTGGAACTAAAGTTTTCTGTTCACAGGATATTTCTAATATCACAGTTAGCGCAGTAACAGGGGGAACAGGCTCTTATACTTATGCAGTTGTAAACGGTGGTTCAGCCGCTCCTGTTGCATCAGCTTACAGTACTAATTCAGTACTTTCAGTAGATACTAACCTGGCAGACCTGTCATGGGATGTTTATGTAAAAGATGCTAACGGCTGTATCCATATGGAGAATGTTATCATCACAAACAATGCTGCTCCGTCTATTAATCCGGCAGCACCGCAGTGTTATGCAGGTTCAGCCTTGACAGTTGACTTAGATGCCTTGACTACGAGCTATAATGGTGTTAAATCATACACAGTAAACGGATCGGCTATAGCTACATCAACAGCTACATTTACATCACCGGGTACTTATACCTTAGGAATTAAGGATGATAATGGCTGTGAGGCATTTGTAAACTATACAATTGAAAAACAATTGTTGGCTACAGCTACATTGACCAAAGACTTGTATTGTGCAGGATCAGTTAATGCTACTATTGATGTTGTTATTACAGATGGGGTTGCACCATATACTTACCAAATGTATGTAGACGGAGTTGCTTCAGGATTAGCAACGCCAACAGCAACAGGCTTTACAGCTTCAGTTTCAGCAGCAGGCAGCTATACTTTTGTCATTACAGACAGCAATGCGGCAGTTTGTTCAGTAACAACAAACGCAGCAGTTGTAACTACCCCTGCAACGCCAACGGCTAATGCAGTTCCAACGGCAGTAATCTGTAACGGAGAGAATAATGGAACAATCACAGTAACGCCATCAAACGGAGTTGCACCTTATACTTATGTTCTTAGCGGAACAGGAGCTAACACAACAGGTGATGCTACAGGAATCTATACGGGATTGATTGCAGGAACAACTTATTCAGTTGTAGTAACGGATGCCAAAGGATGTCCTTCAGCGGCTATTCCGGTAACGATCACAGAGCCTTCAGTATTGGCAGCTACGGATGTTGTTACGCCATTTGGTTGTAATTCGGGCAATGTTGCACAGCCGGCAGTTGTTACGGTAACGGCTACTGTGGGTACAGGTACAGTACCATATACTTATAGTTTTAACGGATCTGGTGTTTATAGTTCAGTTAATACTTTGGTTGTAGCGGATAACGGTACAGACCAGATTATTGCTTACTCTGTTAAGGATGCCAATGGCTGTATTGTTAACGCAAGCACTACGGTAAATAGATATTTACCATTGACCGGTATTACGTTTGCTGTGACTACAGCACCTGTTTGTCCGACCAATGTTGCCGATATTACTCTGACAGTATCTGGCGGATATGTGCCTATGGCTAAATACGAGATCATTTCACCAATCACTGTTGACAATGGAACTAATCCATTGTTTACCGGCTTGGCTCCAGATACTTATTTATTCAAGGTGACCGATGCTAATGGCTGTTCAATTGAAAGAAATTATACAATTGTTCCGGTAACCCCAATTGCTATTGCAGGAGTTATGCTTACTGATATTTCATGTAATGCTGCAGACGGTACTACCAATAACGGTTCAGCGCAGTTTACCGTTACAGGATTCAGTGTATCTGGTAATTATAGTGTTGTAACTTCTCCGGCAGTTGCAGCAGCACAGGTTTCACAAGCTGGTGATGTTATTACATTAACAGGATTATCAGCAGGTACTTATACAGTAACAGTACAGGACAATACGACTCATTGTTCAGAGAGTGCCGCTATTACTATAACAGAACCGAACCCTATTGCTTTCACCGCAGTTGGAACTAAAGTTTTCTGTTCACAGGATATTTCTAATATCACAGTTAGCGCAGTAACAGGGGGAACAGGCTCTTATACTTATGCAGTTGTAAACGGTGGTTCAGCCGCTCCTGTTGCATCAGCTTACAGTACTAATTCAGTACTTTCAGTAGATACTAACCTGGCAGACCTGTCATGGGATGTTTATGTAAAAGATGCTAACGGCTGTATCCATATGGAGAATGTTATCATCACAAACAATGCTGCTCCGTCTATTAATCCGGCAGCACCGCAGTGTTATGCAGGTTCAGCCTTGACAGTTGACTTAGATGCCTTGACTACGAGCTATAATGGTGTTAAATCATACACAGTAAACGGATCGGCTATAGCTACATCAACAGCTACATTTACATCACCGGGTACTTATACCTTAGGAATTAAGGATGATAATGGCTGTGAGGCATTTGTAAACTATACAATTGAAAAACAATTGTTGGCTACAGCTACATTGACCAAAGACTTGTATTGTGCAGGATCAGTTAATGCTACTATTGATGTTGTTATTACAGATGGGGTTGCACCATATACTTACCAAATGTATGTAGACGGAGTTGCTTCAGGATTAGCAACGCCAACAGCAACAGGCTTTACAGCTTCAGTTTCAGCAGCAGGCAGCTATACTTTTGTCATTACAGACAGCAATGCGGCAGTTTGTTCAGTAACAACAAACGCAGCAGTTGTAACTACCCCTGCAACGCCAACGGCTAATGCAGTTCCAACGGCAGTAATCTGTAACGGAGAGAATAATGGAACAATCACAGTAACGCCATCAAACGGAGTTGCACCTTATACTTATGTTCTTAGCGGAACAGGAGCTAACACAACAGGTGATGCTACAGGAATCTATACGGGATTGATTGCAGGAACAACTTATTCAGTTGTAGTAACGGATGCCAAAGGATGTCCTTCAGCGGCTATTCCGGTAACGATCACAGAGCCTTCAGTATTGGCAGCTACGGATGTTGTTACGCCATTTGGTTGTAATTCGGGCAATGTTGCACAGCCGGCAGTTGTTACGGTAACGGCTACTGTGGGTACAGGTACAGCACCATATACTTATAGTTTTAACGGATCTGGTGTTTATAGTTCAGTTAATACTTTGGTTGTAGCGGATAACGGTACAGACCAGATTATTGCTTACTCTGTTAAGGATGCCAATGGCTGTATTGTTAACGCAAGCACTACGGTAAATAGATATTTACCATTGACCGGTATGGATTTATCAGCTACTCCTATTTATTGTAATACAGCAGGTACTGTTGCGACAGTAACAGTGAATTCAGTTTCAGGAGGAATAGCACCTTATACTTACGAAATTATTTCACCAGCTTCAGCAGTTACTGCTCCAAGTACAACAAATAGTTTTACTAACTTATCTCCTGAGGTTTATGTTATTAAAGTGACAAGTGCCAACGGTTGTAGCATTACTAAGACAATTGTTGTTGAAGAAGCTGATAAAATATTGGTAACAGCTCAATTAATTAATGACGTTTATTGTAATGGAGGTACTACAGGTACTGTAGATTTCACAGTATCAAACTATATTACAGCTGGTAATTATACATTTGCTTTATCTCCTAATGTGGGAACAATGACTCAAAATGGTGATGTCATTCGTTATACTGATTTACCGAAGGGTAATTATACTCTTACGGTTACTGATGGTATATCAGGATGTACAAAACCAGTTGCTATAACAATTAACGAACCGGCAGCTGCTTTAAGTTCAACTTCAATTGCAACAAATATTAATTGTAATGAAGATAATGCGACTATTACAGTAACTGCAAACGGAGGAACTGCACCTTACAGATATGCTGTAGCAAAAGCTGGTGATCCGGTTCCAACAAGTTTCGTGACTAATAATCAGTTGGTTGTAGATACCAATAATGGTGTTGATGTAAACTGGATTGTCTATGTATTAGACAGTAATAATTGTGATGCAAATAATGCTCTGACTATAATTCCGGATACCAATCCAACTATTGCAAGCGCAGTAGCTACACAATGTCCAAGTTTAACAGGCACTTATGAAATTACAGTAACAGCAACCGGATTCAGTACAGCATTGTTGTACAGTATAGACGGTGTTAGTTTTGATTCAAACAATGTTATTACAGTTAATGCTCCTGGTTTATACAATGTAACGGTAAAAGATGGTAATGGTTGTTCTTCAGCTGTTACTCAGGTTACTATTATGGAACCATTAATTCTTACGCCAACAGTAACAGCTTCTCCTTCTTGTATAGATGGTGATGGTGTTGTCGCTGTTGCAACTACAGGAGGTTCAGGAAATTTTGAATACAAAATAGATAATGGTCTTTATGGTGCAGTTGCACCATTTACAGGAGTGACTTCGGGTACACATACAATTTATGTTCGTGATATTAATACTAATTGTGAAAAGTCTGCTTCTATAGAATTAAAACCTGCTACTCAAATTACAGGATTTAAATTAGAACAAACACCTGTTACTTGTAACGGTGTTAGCGATGGTACTATTACAGCAAGTATGGATACTCCTGCAGATGGTATAAACGATAATCCAAAATACACCTATAGTTTGAATGGAGCTACTCCACAAGACTCACCTGTATTCACAGGATTAGCTGGAGGGAATTATACAGTTACAGTAAGATCAGAAAGAGGATGTGAAAAAACTCTTCCAGTTACTGTAGGTGAACCAGGTCCTATTGTAGTAAACAATGTTGATTTTTCTCAATTTGTTTGTAATACAGGAACGAACTTATCTAATTCCACAACGATTACAGTTGATCAGGTAACAGGAGGTTCAGGTACGTATACTTATGAATTCATTAAAAACGGTACTCAGGTTCAAACAGGAACTTCAAATACTTACACTGAATATGATTTATCTGGTGGAAGTTACACAATAAATGTTTATGATAGTAATCGTTGTATGGCTACTTATGCTAATCCTATAACAATTAATCCATACATTAAATTAGATAAAATAAATGTTGTAAAAACTGCAATTACATGTACTAATCCTGAAAGTATTACAGCTACAGCGGTTGATGCTGCAGGAACAGCGATAGCAGGTGTTCAATATACGTTGACAGATGTGAGTGGAGCAATTACATTCGCTTCTAACACAACAGGGAACTTTACAGGTTTACCGGTTGGACAATATATTATTACAGCATTTAATCCGGCAACACAATGTAGTATTCAGTTACCTCATTATGTAAACGAACCAAATACTTTCGACTTAAAAGCTGTTAAAACAGATGTTGTTTGTTATGGTTCAAATAGCGGAACAGCTAGTATTACCTTAATTGATAATATTGGTAATCCTGATGAAGCAGGAACCTTTACTTACACAGTTACAGGACCTGTAACAAGTTCAGGAACTTCTGCAACGGCTGGACCATTGACTTTAACAGGTTTAACGGCGGGTAATTATACTGTTACAGCAACATTGATCAATAGTCCATTCTGTCCAGTGTCTACTACATTCACAATTGGACAGCCTGATGCAGAATTGAAAATTACAGAGGATCATAGTCCTATTACTTGTATCCCAGGTAATAATGACGGAAGAATTGTAGCAACTGCAACTGGCGGATGGGCTGGCGGATATGAGTACAAATTGGTAAATAGTGCTAATGTTGTTATTTCTGACTGGTCTGCAACTTATGAATTCGCTAATTTAACAGCTGAAACATATACTGTAAGTGTCAGAGATACAAAAGGTTGTCCTGTAAGTACTTCTGTAGTTTTAAAAAATCCAGAACCAATTTTGATAAATGTTACTCCAAGTGCAACTATGTTGCTTTGTAATGGTGACAGAAGTGCTACAATTACTGTAGTGGCAACAGGTGGTCAGGAAAGTAACTATTTATACACTTTGAATACAATAATATCACCGACTGAAACAATTTCTTCAGGACCACAACCTTTACCAATCTTTACTGGTTTAGGAGCGGGTACTTATAGTGTTACGGTAACTGACGGATTTAGTTGTAGTGAAGTTTCAGGTAGTATTACTATTAACGAACCAACAATTGTAACGGCAGATTTGCGTCAATCATATGATCCAACTTGTAAAACTCAGGCAAGCTTAACTTTAAGTGCTACAGGAGGAACAGGATCGTATACTTATAGTGCTGATCCTAACTTTGGAACCATACTTGGTTCATTCACAGCTGCAATTCCTGCTGTTATACCTAATGTAGCTCCAGGTAAATATCAGTATTATGTGAGAGATGCGAATAATTGTGTTGGATTTGTTTCAAGTGGTATTGAAGTTTTACCTATAGAAGATCTTAATATTCATTTGGATGTAAGGAATGCTGTTGTTAATTGTAAAGGTGATGAAACTGGTGTTATTGTTGCGACAGCGACTGGTGGTTTAGGAAACTATGTTTATACTTTATTTAGAAATGGAACTCTATTTAAGGGGCCTCAATCAAATGGTAACTTTACTGATCTTCCAGTAGGTGTGAACTATGTTGTTCGTGTAGATAGCGAAGATTGTGATGCCTCTGAAGTAGCAGGTGATATCGAAGAACCGATCAGTCCATTATCATATACACCAGAAGTTACAAACGTGACCTGTAATGGTACTAATGATGGTAAAATTGTAATTAATGCTACAGGTGGAACCGGGAAAATTATGTATGCAATTTCTCCTGATTTAGATCAGTTCTTTAGCAGTAATGTATTTGATAATTTAAAACCAGGTAAGTATCAGATAATTGCTCTGGATGAATCAGGCTGTTATTACCTTCCTCAAGAGATTGAAATTACTGAGCCAACAGCTTTACAAGTAGCAATTATTGATGAAATAGTACCTGAAGGATGTAAAGGAGATAAAAATGGTGCATTCAAAATTGAAATAAAAGGTGCAATAGCTCCATATAGTTTTAGTTTAGATAATAAAGATGGTCCTTTTGTTGTTATAAATGGCACTTATGATAATGTTACCGGAGTACAATATTCTTTTACAGGTATAGCAGGAGGTAATCACATCGTTTATATTAAAGATGGTAAAAATTCAGTATGTGTAGAGAGACTTGATGTTGATGTGCCAGAGGGTGTAGTACTTGATCCAAAAGCGATAGTAAATTACGACTGTGTCAATAATGCAGCTGCTAATTCAGTAACAATTACTGTTGATGAAAGTAATACAAATCTAGCTGATATTGATTATTCTCTTGACGGATTGACATATCAGGCAAGTAACATTTTTACGAATCTTGCTCCAGGAAAATATATTGTAAAGGCGAGACATAAAGATGGTTGTGAAGTTTCAACAGAGGAATTCGTAATTAAGGCTGTTGCTCCATTGACCTTGGCAGTATCTGCTGGACAACAGGAAATGAATGTAATTTCAGTTACAGCAGCAGGTGGATCTCAACCTTATATGTATAGTTTCAATGGTGAGGATTTTACATCTTCTAACAAATACAAAATCTACAAATCTGGAGATTATGAAGTGATAGTTAGAGATCAAAATGGCTGTACAGCAACATTAATAGTACCTATGACTTATGTTGATGTTTGTATTCCGAATTACTTCACTCCAAATGGTGACGGTCTTTATGACGAATGGGGTCCTGGTTGTACGAATATTTACAACAACCTTGAGTTCTCTATCTTCGACAGATACGGTCGTGAGATTGCAAAATATCGCTACGGTCAAAAATGGAACGGTAAATATAATGGCGAGGAATTACCAACAGGTGATTACTGGTATGTTCTTAAACTAAATGACAAGAAAGATGATAGAGAGTTTGTTGGACACTTCACTTTATACAGATAACAAAATAATAGCCCCTATGATGTTATCTAAAAAAATTATTAGAATGAAAAAATTAATAGTATCCTTAGTACTCTTGGCTGTAACATCAGGTTACAGCCAAGAGTTAAACCTACCAGTGTTTACACAATATTTGGCTGATAACCCTTTTGTAATTTCACCTGCCTACGCTGGTATTGGTGATAATGTTAGAATCAGGATTAATGGATTGACACAATGGGTGGGAATTAAAGACGCTCCGGACAACCAGTCTGCCTATATTGATTTTAGGCTTCTTGATCGTTCAGGCGTAGGTATTTCAGTTTACAACGATAAAAATGGCTACACCAGACAAACAGGTGCCAAGGTTTCGTTTGCCCACCACATCATTCTAGACTATTATTCTAAACAATACATGTCTTTTGGTATTTCGTATAATTTTAATAGTTTTAGGATTGATACAGATGAATTTGATACAGATATTGAACATCCTGTTTTAGATCCTTCAATTACCAATAATCGTTATACATCAAACAATAACTTTGATATTAGTGCTTTATACCGTAATAAAAACTTTTATTTGAGTTTTAATGCGAATAACGTTTTGAAGAAAAATACAGATAAATTTAGAGGTGTAGAACCAGACTTGTTGTCTAATTATCAGGTATATACTGGCTTTACATTTAGAGATGCCGAAAACAATCGTATCGAATATGAACCATCAGTATTTTATCAGTATTTTGCCAGTGATAAGCGTTCGTCTACCGATATCAACTTCAAGTACAGACGTTACAATCGATACGAAGATTATTATTGGGTTGGGGTTTCTTATCGTATGTTAAATGACCAGTTCCCAAAGCCCTTATCATTAGGACCAATGGGAGGTTTTATGAAATCTAAATTCTATTTTGCATATTCTTATCAGTTTATGTTTAACGATTTAGGATATTATAACTCCGGAACACACGTAGTAACCTTAGGATTTGATTTCCTTCAAGCATTAAGTAGCTGTCCTTGTACGGATAGTCCTGTTCATGATTAATTTGTTTTAAAGAAATTTTAAGAGCAAATAAGCTGCTAGTATAAGCAAGTTGCAAATTTTATATGTTTTTACCGCAATAATTTGAAATAGAATAGTAATACGTTAAATTTGACTAATATCATTTTGTCTGTCAAAAGGGATGTTAAATTTAATTTTATGAAAGCAAAATTTTCATTTTATGCGAAACATGGATTTTTGTGCCTTGCTTTTTTATTTTTGCCGTATGCCTTTACGTCAACAAATAGTGCCTTTTCATTGCCTAATTTGTATTCCAATAATCATGACCGTATTTATCTCTTTATCTATTTTAGTTTACTTTGCTTTTTTTATTTCAACTACTATTATTTAATTCCAAAATATTATTTTTTAAACAAGCAATTTTTATATTTTATAATCATTGCTTGTTTTCTTTTGTTTTTTCTTTGGATTTCAAGATTCTTAGATCATCCGGATCATAATTTTTTAGATTTTGGAAACCATCCGGAACCCTTTTTAAATCATCCGAATCCTTTTGAAAGAGGACTAAAGCTGCCTCCACATTTTCAGGATATGCCACCGAAACGAATGCCTTTTGATACGATGGGCGGACCTCCAACTCAATATGGACATACTGCTTTGGTTTATTTGCTGGGAATAATTTCAAGTTTATTGTTTGCTATTTCCAACAGACTACAAAATGTAGAAAGAGAAAAAATGAAATCTGAACTGGCTTTTTTAAAAGCACAAATTAATCCGCATTTTTTGTTTAATACGTTAAATAGTATTTATGCTCTTGCTTTAAAAAAAGATGATAAAACGCCTGATGCAGTGATACAATTATCCGAACTAATGCGCTATATTATTACTAATGCGAACGATCAGGTAATAGATTTAAACAAAGAGATCAATTATATTAATAATTTTGTTTCACTTCAAAAAACACGATTGGGTCAAACTGTGAATGTTGATTATAAAGTAAACGGAAATTCTTATGGTAAAGCAATTACTCCGCTTATTTTGATTTCTTTCATAGAAAATGCTTTTAAGCATGGTGTAAATCCCGATCAAACTTCTGTAATTTGTATTTATATTGATATTGTTGATGAAGAATTGACTTTGTTCGTATCTAATAGAAAAACATTTTCGGTTAAGTCTGAAACGGGAATTGGACTGCAAAATACAATTGAAAGATTAACGTTATTATATCCAGACAGGCATCAGCTTAAAATTGAAGATGCTATAGACAAATATATCGTAAATTTATCCATAAAAGTAGGATGATCAAAACAATAGCATTAGATGATGAGCCTTTGGCATTAGAGATTTTACAAAATTTATGTTCAGATATTGCGTATATAGATTTGCAAAAAACCTTTACTAAATCTGAGGAAGCTTTTAAATATCTCAGAAAATATCCTGTCGACTTGTTGTTTTTAGATATTGATATGCCATCCATTTCAGGATTGGATTTTTATAAAAAAATGCAACATAGAACAATGGTAATATTCACAACGGCCTATTCTGAATATGCAGTTGATGGTTTTACATTGAACGCAACGGATTATCTTTTAAAACCCATTTCGTTCTCCCGATTTCAACAAGCTGTCGAAAAAGCTTTTCAACAATGGAAAACTCAAAATCAAAATTCAGAACAGCAATATCTTTTTATTCGTGCGGATTATAGTTTGATAAAAATACTTTTTACAGATATTTTGTTCATAGAAGGATTAGACGATTATATTAAAATTCATATTCAGAATCAAAAAACTGTTGTGGCCAGAATGACTTTAAAAACACTGATAGAAAAACTTCCTTCACCAGAATTCATTCGTGTACATCGCTCTTTCATTGTTCCTGTTTCTAAAATAGAAAAAGTTAGAAACAAAACCATATACATTAAGGAAGCAGAAATTCCTGTAAGCGCAAGTTACGAAACAGCATTTTTTGCGTTGTTCAATAATAATAGCTGAGTCTGCTATTCGGTCTATAAAGTTGTAGGTCTTTAATTTTCTTGAACACCATTTAATTTTTAGCTAAATAGAATTTTTTATCTTTTTAATTATTCAGAATTTGTAAAAATTCAGCTTCATAGCTTGTTCCCAAAGGGATTTCCTTATCGTTTAAATAAATGATTTTATTGCGATATGATTCCATATTTGGTATTGAAATTATATAAGAACGATGTACTCTTATGAATTCTGTTGGAGACAATTTTTCCGACAAGGATTTCATTGTCATTCTTACAACTAAAGTCTTTTGATTTTTGATATGTACTTTTAAATAATTATCTAGCCCCTCGATATATAAAATATCCGACAGCAACACTTTCGTCAAACCATAATCAACACGGAAAAGAATATAATTTTGTTTATCACCTTTTTGAATTTGATTTAGCTTTTTTACTTTATCAACAGCTTTCAAAAAACGGTCATAACTAAATGGTTTCATTAAATAATCTACAGCATTCAATTCATAGCTTTCCGCAGCATATTCTGAATAGGCTGTTGTGAATATTACTGTCGTTTGCTGTGAGATTGACTTATAAAAATCAATTCCGGAAACAGAAGGCATATTAATGTCCAAAAAAAGTAAGTCTACCGGGTATTTTTCCAGGTAAAACCGTGCATCTTGGGTTTTTGTAAAGAATTTTACTAAATTCACTTCTTTGCTTTGATTGCAAAAAGCTTCTAAAACTTCCAGTGCCGGTAATTCATCGTCTAATGCAATTGCTGTTATCATGTTAGTTCTATTCTTAGATTTACATTGTAAACATGTTCGTCTTCCTCAATTTTTAAAGTATGTTTTTTTGGATAATAAAGCTGCAATCTATCATATGTATTTTGCAGACCAATTTTTGAAGACTCTATATTTATAATGCTTACTTTATGATTAAAAACCGTCATGTTTAAATGATCTTGAAACACTTCGATTGTTATTTTTATAACAGAATTTTCATCCGGGTTTACACCATATTTAAAAGCATTTTCTATAAACGGGAATAATAATAACGGAGCAATTTTGTATTTCGAAAAATCCCCATCAGTTTTATATTCCAAATCGATTGAATTTCGCAATCGTGATCTCTGTAAATCAATATAATTATCAATATAGGTGATTTCTTTTTCTAAAAACACTTCATTCTGATTCGAATCTTTAAGTAAATACCGCATGAATTCTGATAATTTTACAATTGTATCTGCAGCTTTATCATCTTTTTTAATAGACAATGCATAAATACTATTTAAAGTATTGAATAAAAAATGCGGATGAATTTGTGTTTTAAGGTGTGAAAGCTCCGCTTGTAATTTTTCGTTCTCTATGATTTTGTTACGAACTTTTTCCCGAAGAAACGCTGAAGAAAAAATGACAGCTGTAAACAGAAAAATATGGTGCCTGATTTCCTCAAGAAAAAAGAATCCGTTTGGACGTTTTTTTGGCATAAAACCCTTCATCGGATTATGAAATTCAGGAAGGAAATCATCATTTGGAGTAAAAGGATTGTGTCCGGTAATAACAGAAGGCACAATACAAACTATCAATAGGCAAATGATGATGATAAAACCATATAAAACATACTTCTTCTTTATATAAAGTGTTTCTATTAAAAGATAAAAATTCAGAAAAAAGAAAAGAAGCATTAACAAATTGGCTAAAAAATCTCGTTGAGTAGCTTTTGTAAACAAATAATTTTCTTCTTCAGGAGGACGAGGAGAAAAAAATAGAGGAAGAAACAGGAAGACTAAACTTCCTATAATTAAAAACAAATATGATTTTAGTTTCTTTTGCATAATGATGTAAAATTATGCAATATTAAACAGTAACAAAAAAAATGTGGTGAAATCGAAGAATGTGGTTGTGTATGCTATTATCCAAATTTTAAATGAACAAAAAAAGGCAGAATTAGTTTATCATAATTCCGTGATGCAAAAACATATTTTTCAGGGTATATTTTAAATTACAAAGACAAAAAAGAGATGATTTTCATTTGTTTACCACTACAAAAGTGCTGTTAACCACAAAAAATGACTACGCTGAAATAATCATTTAATTTTGAGGTTTTTAAGTTTTAAAAACCATAAATCTTTAAACAACTATGAAAAAACCACAATTATTTTTTTTAGGAGCTATTGCTTGTCTATTGACAATTGCATTCGCCTGCAGCAAAAGTGACGATGATGATTCTTCTTCCAGTAATTCAGCTTCTGTTACGGCACTTACAAGTGCTTCTGCTGTTTTTTCTTCAACAGCTATCATTAATGTTGCTTATACCGGAACTGCCACACTTCCTTACACTGGTGGTAATGGGGTAGCCTATTCAGCAGGAACAGCGGTTTCATCAACTGGAGTTACGGGTTTAACAGCTACATTGGTAGCAGGAACACTGGCCAACGGTGCTGGCAACCTCACCTACACTATTACAGGTACGCCTACATCCTCAGGGACGGCCAGTTTTGTAATTACATTTGGAGGACAAACCGTAATCATTACTTTGACTGTAAATTCTGTCGCTACTGCCGATTGTTCATCAGCTACAGGAGTTGCAAAGGTAGTTTGTTTGGCGAATGCTTTTTTGGCGACATTAACTACAACACAGCAAGCATCAGTAGTGCTTACATTAAATCTTTCCAATGCCAAGAGATGGTCTAATTTACCTTGCGGTTTATCTTGTCGCAACGGATTAGCTTTTAGCAGTCTAACAGCAGTTCAGCTTGCAGCGGCAAAAGCAGTTATAGCTGCGGCAAGCGGTATAGGCACAGAGGAAGGGTATAATGAATTTATTGGAATTAATACGGCTGATGATTATTTGGGCACGCTTTCTTCAGGAGGCTATTCTTCAGGTTATTATGTAATTGCATTTTTAGGTACACCAAGTACAACAGGTAAATGGCAATTGCAATTTGGAGGTCACCACTACGCTCAAAATATTACTTATGATTCAGGGGCAGTTGTTAGTACTACACCATCACATCAAGGAATTGAACCTACAACTTTTACGTATAATGGAACAACATATTCACCAATGGCAGCTGAAAAAGCCGCAATGGCAGCTATGTTAGCCTCTTTTACTACAGCTGAATTGGCTAGTGCAAAGATTTCATCTACATTCTCTGATGTCACAATGGTTCCGGGTTCTACTACCAATACATTTCCGACGACAAAACTTGGGATTAAAGTGAGCGCATTAAGTACAGCCGCTCAAGCTAAAGTTTTAGCAGCAATGGCTCCATGGATTAATGATTTAGATGCTACTTCAGCGGCAGCATTTACAACACTTTATACCAACGCTTTGGCTGATACGTATGTAACTTATGCAAGTAATACCAGCGGAGTTTCGGGCAGCGAGAGTTCTTTTTTTACAAAAAACACCGATTATGTTCGTATTGATGGTCCTCGTGTTTGGATAGAATTTATATGTCAAACGGGTGTAGTAGTTCCGAATCAAATTCATTATCACAGTGTCTATAGAGATCATACAAGTGATTATATCGGATTGTAAACATAAATCGTTATCAACAATGACTCACAAATTAATTATAAACAACCGCCATTTCAAAAAATGGTGGTTGTTTTTATTTCTGCTCTTACTTTGCTTTCCGCAAGGAATATTTGCACATCAAACGCCAAGTACCATTGTGTTATTAGATGTAAATCCTAAAACGGTTTCTGTCGAACTCCAATTACCTCTTGGGGAATTAGAACTTGCTTTTGGGCATGAAATCACAAAAGATCCGAACCATTTAATTGAAAAATTTGGGTCACAGCTCAAAGAATATTTATTGGCCCATATTCATCCAATGACAACCAAAGATAAACCCTGGCTAGTTGAAGTTACCAATATGACTGTTGGAAAAGCAGAACAAACCCAGAGCGGACCATATCAGGAAATTACAATACAGCTTGTTCTTATTCCCCCAACAGGAGAAAGTACCCGTAAATTCATTTTTGACTATGATGTAATTATGCATCAATTGGTTACTCATAGCGCTTTGGTTTCTATCCGTAGTGATTGGGAATTAGGAAAAACAAACAAAGAACCTGTAAAAGTTGGTGTTATAAGAGTAGACACCAGATCAACACTCATCTATCCATTAGAAGTAAATTTAGAAAAAGGCGGTAATTGGTGGACGGGTTTCAAAGGAATGTTTGCCTTGGGAATGGAGCACATCGAGGAAGGAACAGATCATTTATTGTTTTTACTTGTCTTATTACTACCAGCTCCTCTTGTTGTAAATCGCAAAAGATGGGGAAATTTTGGCGGAACTAAATACAGCATCATGCGTTTGTTGAAAATTGTTACAGCTTTTACAATTGGACATTCCATTACACTTTTAATAGGCGCATCAGGCTGGATCAATCTGCCTGTGAAACCTGTTGAGATCTTAATTGCGGTTTCTATTTTAATTTCTGCTATACATGCCATCTATCCTATTTTTCCAAACAAAGAAGTTTATGTGGCGGCTGGTTTTGGACTCGTTCACGGTTTGGCTTTTGCTACTGTACTTTCGGTTTTAAATTTGGATGCAGGTGTTATGGTTTTAAGTATTTTGGGTTTTAACATTGGAATTGAAATCATGCAGCTATTTGTAGTTATTCTCATAATTCCATGGTTAATTCTGTTGAGTCAGACTCCGGTATATAAATGGGTTAGAATTGTATGGGCGCTGTTAGCCGGAATTACTTCCCTTGCCTGGATTTTGGAAAGGGTTTCCGAAAAACCAAATAGGATATCAATTTTAATACAAAGTAATTATGAATATGCCCCTTGGGGAATTTTAATATTGGCACTTTTTTCCTTAACTATTTTTGGAGTGAATTACTGGATCAAACGTAAAAAACACACAAGTCAATATACTATTTCCTAAATTGTTCTTAAAAACCATTAATTTGAATAATGAAAGAATATACATTAATTGTCACGCTATTATTTAGTTTAAACGCTTTCACTCAGACTCAAAAAGGAATTGTTATTGATGAAAACGGAAAACCAATAGAAAACGTGACTATTACTAATCCAAAATCAAATACGCATTCGCATACTAATGAAACAGGGGTTTTTAATATTGATAAATCCAATATTGGGGATGTTCTGAATGTAATTGCATTGGGATACAAGAAGAGGATTTATGCAGTTACCGATTCTGAAATTAGCATTGTGATGGAAAGTGATAGTTTTAAACTGGAAGAAGTGATTATTCCCTCTAAAATAGCTGCCATTAATGTGATTTCAAAAATTGATCTGGAAACCACTCCGGTTAATTCTTCGCAGGAAATTTTACGTAAAGTCCCGGGATTATTTATTGGGCAGCATGCCGGCGGAGGTAAAGCTGAACAAATGTTTTTACGGGGTTTTGATGTCGATCACGGTACTGATATTGCGATTAATGTGGATGGAATGCCTGTAAATATGGTCTCTCACGCACACGGACAAGGTTATGCCGATTTGCATTTTGTTATCCCGGAAACGGTTGAGAAAATAGATTTTGGCAAAGGAACCTATTATGCAAACAAAGGTAATTTTGCAACGGCCGGATATGTTGATTTTGGCACAAAAGAAAAACTGGATTTTAGCAGTATTGCCGTAGAATTAGGGCAATTTAATACTTTTAGGACTGTCGGTTTGTTTGATCTTTTGGGAAATAACAAAAAGCAAAGTGCCTATATTGCTACTGAATATATTCTTACTGACGGACCATTCGATTCGCCTCAAAATTTTAACCGAATCAATTTATTTGGAAAATATTCTTTCGTGTTAGAAGATAATAGCCGTTTTTCAGTTACTGCTTCACGCTTCACCAGTAAGTGGGATGCTTCTGGGCAGGTACCGCAGCGATTGGTGGATGCAGGAACGATTTCAAGATTTGGATCAGTAGATGATACCGAAGGCGGGGCAACTTCCAGATCTAATTTTAATGTTTCATTGTTTAAACCAATTGATGACAATACTTTTTTGAAAGCCAATACCTTTTATTCAAATTATAAATTCGAATTGTTTTCGAACTTTACTTTTTTCCTGGAAGATCCTGTAAATGGTGATCAGATTAAGCAAAAAGAAGACAGAAATCTTTACGGAATTAATGCAGAACTGAATAAAAACATTCAGAAAGAATCGGTTGACCTGTTATTTCAATTGGGCTTTGGTATAAGAAATGACGCCACAACCAATACTGAATTGTCACATACATTGAATAGAAGCACCACCTTAGAACAAATCAAACTAGGAGATATTGATGAGTCAAATATATTTACGTATTTAAATTCGGAGATTCGTTTGGGGAAATGGCTGATTAACCCAGCCGTTCGACTGGATTATTTTAAATTCGGGTATCAGGATAAGCTGGCCGCTAATTACAAAACACAAACCGAAAGTCAGGCAAAAGTATCACCAAAACTAAATTTCGTTTATTCACAAAATAATAATTTGCAATTGTACATCAAAACGGGAACGGGTTTTCATTCCAATGATGCCAGAGTTGTCGTAGCAAATAATGGAAAAGAAATTTTGCCAACAGCAGCTGGAATAGATTTAGGTACGATTTGGAAACCGTTTCCAAGATTAATTGTTAATTCCGCTTTATGGTATTTGTATTTACAGCAAGAGTTTGTATATGTAGGCGATGCAGGAGTTGTAGAACCAAGCGGTAAAACGGGAAGGTCAGGTTTTGATTTGGGTATTCGCTATCAATTAAGTGATTATTTCTTTTTTAATCTGGATGCCAATTACACCTATGCACGAAGCATTAATGATCCTAAAGGGCAAAATTACATTCCGCTGGCCCCGGATTTTACATCTACTGGGGGATTAAGTTTTCAAAACTGGAAAAACTTTTCAGGCGGTTTGCGCTATAGATATATGAAAGACAGACCAGCCAACGAAGACAATTCGATAGTTGCAAGAGGATATTTTATATCAGATTTCAATATAAACTATACTTTCAAAAGAATAGCTTTTGGTATCACGATCGAAAATATATTCAATTCGAAATGGAATGAAACACAGTTTGCTACAGAATCCAGATTAAAAAATGAAACTGCAAGTGTAGAAGAAATTCATTTTACTCCCGGAACTCCTTTTTTCCTGAAAGTTGGAATAAATTACAAATTTTAATTCTTTGAAATCATTGCACCTTTTTTAGTGACAATATCTAAACAGTAATTAAACTGGAGAAATTCAGGGTAATTTTTAATAGCCCATCAACCCTCATTCATTTGCGAAATAGATATAAAAAGTTTTAAATTTTAAAAGGAATAAATTTTATTTTAACAATTTTACCTCATAAAAACCTGTCATTACCTCATAAATTTTAAGTTCATTATAAGTTTAAATATTTTTACAACCATAAACTGTAAATGGTGTTATTATGAAAAGAAAAGATTTTTTAAGAGGTCTGGGTTTAGTAGGAATAGGCTCTTTGGCTATTCCAATTTTAAACGCATGTAGCAAAGACGATGATTCTTCAGAATCCTCAACCGATACAGAAACAGCTACTGATACTGGTGCTAACTCTGGCTCTTCAGCAGATTGTTCGGTTACTTCTTCAGAAACGGCTGGTCCATTTCCTACCATTTCTCCATCGTCTTTGGTAAAATCAAATATTGTTATGGACAGAACAGGCGTCGCTTTTACGATTAATATCACTATAAAAAACACAAAAGCCAGTTGTGCTGCTTTAAAAGGTGCTATTGTAGATATTTGGCATTGTGACAAAGATGGATATTATTCTGAGTATGGTGGAACTTCAATGCAGTCTGTCAATTATACAACATACCATTTTCTAAGAGGAAGACAAACTACAGATGATAACGGTTTAGTAACTTTTACTTCTATTTTTCCGGGTTGGTACACGAGCCGTGCCACACATATTCATGTTCATATTTACAATGCTAGCGGAACCTCGCTACTGGTGACTCAAATTGCATTCCCAGAAGGTTCGGGAAGTGCTGTTGCTTTGGTAAATGCATCAAGCGCGAATGGATATACAAAAGGTTTATCCGGTTACACTTATAATGCATCTGATAATGTCTTTTCTGATTCGGTGGCAAACGAGCTGGCAACAGTTACAGGTAGTATCGCAGAAGGTTTTGTATTAAAACATACTATAAATGTTGCCAGTTAAAAAAATCTAAAAAATGATTAAGCAAATTCCAGCTCAGATTTATAAGTCAGAAACAAGAGGTGTTTTCAAATCAGAAAAATACAATTGTTTTGCCACTTTTAATTTTGATCAGTATCAGGAGTTGTCCAGATTACCATTTGGTTCGTTACAAATTTTAAACGAAGAAATACTTGCTCCCCAACATTGTATTTCCAGAGTAATAAAAGCGAATACAAATGTGATTATTTTACCCTTATTTGGCGGTATAGAATATAAAGACAATCTTGGTAATGCTGAATTTTTAAGAGTTGAGCAAATTAGGGTAATTGGTGTAGAGGAAGAAATAACCGTAGAAATTTTTAATCCTTATGAAAATGAAAACGTCAGTTTTCTTACCATTCATTTTGAAATGGATACGCGATATTTTAAAAATTATTTCCAGAAATCTGAAATCAATTTTACGGTCAGAAACAAATTAATTCAATTGTTTGAGATAGATAAAGCAATTGGTAGTATTGGCATATTTGACGGAAGAAAGAAAGGCTTTTATACTTTAAAAAATCCTAAAAACGGTATTTTCGTATATGTTGTTAATGGTGCTTTTGAAGTCGAAGATAGACTTTTAGAACCAAAAGACGGTTTAAGTATGGAAAAAACAGAAATGATTGAATGGGAAGCATTATCAGAAAATGCTGTTTTATTGGTGTTTGAAGTTGCTTTAAAATAAGAACTTATGAAAATATCAAAAATAAAGCTGGCTTATCGCGTAATTATTGATAGTTCTTCTAGAATAATCTGGGATAAATATGTTTTTGAAGATACTTTTAAGGAATATAAAATGCAAAGCCAGCAATTCAATTCGGCTGAAAATCCTAAAAATACGTTTAGGGAATTATTATCTGAAAATGAAAAGGCCTCTCAGCTGCATTTTTTGGTTGGAATTGCGGCAGACGGGTATGTGCAACAATTAAAAGGAAATTTTCACAGGGTTTCAGATGTACTTGGTAATCAGTATTTTTCTTTTGTCAATTATCAGCTCGATATTGTCAATACTGATATTACAGATCATTCCAAACATAAAATAGGAATTACATTTTATTCACCATTATTAACTTATTTCGGAATTATAGAAGGTAACTATGTCGTTTCTAAAAACACCGAAAACACAAACGAATACGAAACCATTATGTTTCCCGTACAGCCCCATTTGTCAGTCTGTTATATTCAGCAGGAATAGTTAAACAAAAACATTATTATTTTTTGCCTTTTCTAACTTAATACTTTATTAGAAAAGGCTTTTTTTATCTTTTGACTGATTATTCGTCTTATAAATTTGTGTTTAATATTTAATAAAGAAATTTATTTGTGAAATTATAACGATTTCGTTCTTTAAATTATCGGTTTTTTAGTTTATCCGAATTTATAAGAACCTTAAAAGTTCTATATTTGTTTTTCTTTCAAAAAAACCATAAAATAATTATCAAATGAAAACTCTAAACGATTTCGATTTTAAAAATAAAAAAGCAATTATCCGTGTAGATTTTAATGTGCCTTTGGATGAAAATTTCAATGTAACAGATGCAACACGTATTGAAGCTGCAAAACCAACTATTGATGCTATACTGGCTCAGGGCGGAAGCGTGATTTTAATGTCACACTTAGGAAGACCAAAAGGAGCTGAAGAAAAATATTCATTAAAGCATATTTTAAAAACGGCTTCTGAAATTTTAGGAGTAAATGTTCAGTTTGCAGAAAACTGTGTGGGTGAGCCTGCTCAGACTGCTGCCAAAAACTTAAAACCGGGAGAAGTTTTATTACTTGAGAATCTGCGTTTTCATGCTGAAGAAGAAGCAGGAGATGTTGCTTTTGCAAAAGAATTAGCCTCACTAGGAGATATTTATGTAAATGATGCTTTTGGAACGGCTCACAGAGCGCATGCTTCAACAACTATTATTGCACAATTTTTCCCAACTGAAAAATGTTTCGGAACATTATTGGCAAAAGAAATTGAAAGTTTAAATAAAGTACTTAAAAATAGCGAAAAACCAGTTGTGGCTATTTTAGGAGGTTCTAAAGTTTCTTCTAAAATCACGGTTATCGAAAATATCCTTGATAAAGTTGACCACATGATTATTGGTGGCGGTATGACTTTTACCTTCGTGAAAGCGCAAGGCGGAAAAATTGGAGAATCTATCTGTGAAGATGACAAACAGGATTTAGCACTTGAAATTTTAAGACTAGCTAAAGAAAAAGGAGTTCAGATTCACATTCCGGTTGATGTAATTGCTGCTGATGATTTTTCAAATACAGCCAATACTCAGGTAGTAGATGTAACGGCAATTCCTGATGGATGGCAAGGTCTGGATGCAGGTCCTAAATCTTTGGAAAACTTCAAAAAAGTAATTTTAGAATCGAAAACGATTTTATGGAATGGTCCTCTTGGTGTTTTTGAAATGGAAACTTTCTCAAAAGGAACTATTGCTTTAGGTGACTATATTGCTGAGTCAACTGCAAATGGTGCTTTTTCACTTGTTGGCGGAGGTGATTCTGTAGCAGCAGTAAAACAATTCGGTTTTGAAGATAAAATGAGTTATGTATCTACAGGCGGAGGAGCTATGCTGGAGATGTTAGAAGGAAGAATTTTACCTGGTATCGCTGCTATTTTAGACTAAAATATAACAATTAACATTTTTTTTTACGTTTTTTAGCGTTATTCTGCTTAAGTTTGTAAAAATACCATTTCTGTAATTATTTGGATTATAGAATTTTAAAAAAATGTTATATGATTATAAGAAAAATTTCCTTAGCGGTTTCAGTCTTTTTTTCAATAACTGGTTTTGCACAAGATGTAGTAAAAGCAGATACCGAAATAAAGCCTGAAGTAAAGATTTCGTACTTAGATTCAGTAAAAAATTCATTTGTAAAAAATGACTTAGCCATTCGTGTAGATAGTCTCTGGATGAATGAATTAACAAGTCTGGATATCTATGATGATCTGTGTAAGGATATTCAAACAATTAATAAAGACGTTACAATTGATCAGGAATTGCCAACAGAGCTATTAAAACAGCGTCTTCAGGTAATGAATGAAAAATCACCGTTTGAAATAGAATACAATCAGGGATTAGAAAATATAATAAAGTCATTTCTTAAAAATCGTAAAAAATCGTTTTCCCGATTAATGGCTTTATCAGAATATTATTTCCCAATTTTTGAGGATGCGTTTGCGAAGCAAAATGTTCCTTTAGAAATTAAATATTTAGCCGTTGTAGAATCTGCTTTAAATCCTAAAGCAGTTTCTAAAATGGGCGCTACCGGACTTTGGCAATTCATGTACGGTACCGGAAAACAATACGATCTTAAAATTGATTCCTATATTGATGAACGCAGTGATCCGCTTAAAGCAACTGCAGCAGCATCAGAATATATGACTAAAATGTTTAATGTTTTTGGCGACTGGGAACTTGTTTTGGCTTCATACAACTCAGGCCCTGGTAATGTAACAAAAGCAATTCGTCGTTCAGGCGGGAAAACGAAATACTGGGATATTCGAAATTATCTTCCAAAAGAAACACAGGGGTATGTACCTGCATTTTTAGCCACAATGTATCTTTTTGAATTTCATAAAGAACATGGTATTAATCCGCAAAGAGCTGTTGTGAAAAACTTTGAAACAGATACAATTCGAATCAAAGAAAAAATGTCTTTTAAACAAATTGCCGATTTGTTAGACATGCCGCAATCTCAATTAGAACTTTTAAACCCTTCCTACAAACTAAAAGTCGTTCCATATTACCAAAACGAAGAACACTTTTTACGTCTGCCAAAAGATAAAATCGCAACTTTTGTAAATAACGAGGATAAAATTTACGCTTACGTAAAACATGATTCCAATATCTATAAAATGCCTTCTCGTCTTGCACAGAAATTAACTCCAAAAATAAAGACAAAGTCTATAAAAGTTCCTGAACCATTAGATTTGGAATCGTATATAGTTCAGAAAGGAGATAATTTGAGTTCGATTGCTGAAAAATATGATGTTGCTGTAGCAGATATTAAACAATGGAACAACCTTAAGAACAATTCAGTAGTAGTAGGGAGATCTTTAAAAATAAAACCTAAGGATTTAATTTCAAAAACTGCTCAGGAAGTAATTAAAAAACCAACTGAAACAGCAGTAGCATCTACTGAGATCTCAAACAAAAATGAAATTGAAGTAGAATATGTTGTGAAAAATGGAGATAATCTGGGTAATATTGCAAAAAAATTCGGAGTTACTTTATCAGAATTAAAAGAATGGAATGGCCTTACATCAAACAATCTTGCATTAGGCAAAACATTAGTTGTTTCAAAAAAGGAAAATACTGTTGTTGAAACTACAACTACAGTTGTTGCGTCAAATTCAATTGATTCTTTTAAGAAAAAAGCAGCTACCGCGAAAAGTATTGGAGAAGATTATTACGTTAAAAAAGGAGATTCTTTGTATAGCATCTCGAAAAAATATCCAGGTGTGACCATTTCAGATATTAAAAAATGGAACGGCATTAAAGATGAGGATATCAAACCAGGAATGAAGCTTAAAATAAACGGATAAATAAAATATCTTACCTAAATTTGGGTTTTATTTCATATAATTTTTAAAATGAATAAAACCCATTTTTTGTTTCTGCTACTTTCTGTTTTACTGGTTTCCTGTTTTCAAAAAAATGAACATCAGGCTCAGCCAAATGCTGGTAAAACCAACACAATTTCCATAATCATTGACGATCAGTTGTGGTATGGCGAAGTAGGTGACAGTATTCGAAATAAATTCGCATCACCGGTTTTAGGCCTAACACAAGAAGAGCCTTTATTTACAATCAATCAATATCCTGCAAAACTACTTGAAGGTTTTGTGACAGACAGCCGAAGCATTATTGTAATAAAAAAGGCTGCTACAGACAAGTTTGAGGTTAAAACCAATACTAAAGCCTTACCGCATAATACTTTTCGAATTTACGGGAAATCAAATGAAGATTTAATTTGCAGTATCGAAATGAACTCGCCGGAAATCATTAAAGCAATTCGTCAAACAGAAATTAGAAAATTGCAGCAGGATAACCAAAAATCACTTCTAAATCCGGCAATTATCAAAAACAAATTTCATATCGATTTGCAAGTTCCAACGGGTTACGAATACATGTTACATAAACGCAATTTCATTTGGCTGAAGAAAGAAATTATTAGCGGGAGTACCAGTCTGCTTGTTTATCAGATTCCCTTAAACAGACTGATGAAAAATCCCAATGTTGTTGGTAATATTGTTAGAATGCGTGATTCGGTTGGACATTATATTAAAGGGCGCGAAACAAATACCCAGATGATTACCGGAGAAGATTATGCACCTTATTTTTCCATTACAACTTTAAACGGAAAAAAGACTTTTGAGACAAAAGGGACATGGGAGTTAAAAAACGATTTTATGACAGGGCCTTTTATCAACTATGCGATAGTAGATAAAGTTTATAATCGAATTTTGGTAATTGAAGGATTCTGTTACTCACCCTCCAATCAGGAACGTGATTTAATGTTAGAACTGGAAGCGATTATAAAATCGGTAAGAATAGAAAAGAGATAGTAAATTTATTTTCCATACTTTTGTTTGTAACAAACATTAAATCAGGAAATTATGAAAAATTTATTTGTAACATTATTGATGTTAGTTTTGTGTTTTTCTTCTTGTAAAAAAGAAGTAAAAACAGAAATTGAAAGTTCTAAAGCTGTTGATAGTATAAAAACAGAAGATTCAATTGCTGAAATGCCTTTAGATTCTGCTGCGCAAATCAAGGCATGGATGGAATATGCAACGCCGGGATCGCCTCATAAAATGATGGCTGATGAAACCGGAACATGGAATTGTGACATGACTTTTTGGGAAGAAGAAGGAGGTAAACCTGAAAAGGCAAGTTCTACGACAAATATAAAAATGATTCTGGGAGGTCGTTATCAGGAAGCTAATTATCAGGGAACGATGATGGGACAGCCATTTGAAGGAAAATCTACATTAGCCTACAATAATGCCAGTAAAGAATACACCACTACTTTTATTGACAATATGGGGACGGGCATGATGGTTGCTACAGGTAAATATGATGATAAGACTAAAAGTATGGAACTTAAAGGCGAAATGGTAAACCCAATAAACGGAAAAAAAACACCATATCGTGAAGTGTACACGATCGTGGATGCAACAACCCGTAAAATGGAGATGTATGATACAAAAAAAGGGAAGGAATATAAAAGCATGGAAATCATTATGAAGAAAAAATAATCTACATTCCTAATGATTAGAAAAAATAGAAAAAATCCCGATTGCGAGATATCATCGGGATTTTTTGTTGAAACACATAGATGTATTCTTTCTGTTTTCATTTTTTAAATTAATTTTACTCTTTTGAATTAGAATAAATAATAAAATAATACGCAATGGAATTAAAATGGAAAATAAAGTCTTTTGAGGCCTTAACGGTTCATGAACTATATGATTTATTGAAACTAAGAAGTGAAATCTTTGTAGTGGAACAAAATTGCGTTTATTTAGATCTTGACGGGAAAGATAAGAATGCTTTACATCTAATAGGAGAGTATGATGGTAAAACCGTTGCTCATGCGCGATTATTAGATGCGGGAATAAGTTTCGATAATGCTTCAATAGGAAGAGTAGTTGTTGATCTCAATTACCGTGACCGTAAATGGGGACATGATTTAATGCGGGAAGCCATTGCAGGAATAAAGTCAAATTTTGGAAAAGAAAAAATTACAATAGGTGCGCAGTTATACCTAAAAAAATTCTACGAAAGTCATGGATTTATACAAACCAGTGAAATGTATCTGGAAGATGATATCCCGCATATTGAGATGGTAAGGAATTAAGCTTTACCAAAAATTTAATTTTTCTAAAAGATTTTATAAAAAGCCTTGAACTTACCAGGAGGGCACTGAAAAAGTGGCTATTTATCAAAAGAGGTTGTTTTCAAATATGAAAACAACCTCTTTTTCTTTAATGTATTCGGATAGGTGATTGAGAACACTTTCGTACAGACGATTCTCAGAGCCTCCATTTTACTTGTAAAATTACCTTTTTAATTTTAAAGGACTTTTTCAGTGCCCTCCTTACCAGATGGAGGCTTTTTATTGCCTGTAACTTTATGATTATAATAACATTATTTAATATTCACTTGTCTATTTTAGTTTCTGTAATTAAGAAAATTTATAATAAATGGATAAAATAAAGTGGGTTTTGGTTTTTTGTTATTTTAGTTTTTTAAGTTTCGGTCAAAACCAATCGATCGACAAAACGGATAAGAAAAAAGTTGAAAATCTGGCAAGTTTGGCAAAAATTTGGGGATTTCTTAAATATTATCATCCAAATGTTGTGAAAGGCAGTTTTAACTGGGATGAACAATTATTGGAAGTATTACCTAAAGTTGAAAAAGCTACAACAAGGGAGGAATTGTCTAAAATCTATCTTGACTGGATTGTTGGTCTTGGAGATTTAAAAGAATGCCAATCGTGTAAAAACGATGTCAAAAAGAAGTATTTTGAAAAGAATTTAGATTTTTCATGGATGGATGATTCGAATACTTTTACTACTGAGCTTTCTCAAAAACTCAGATATATAGAATCAAACAGGTTTCAGGGCAAGAACTTTTATGTTACAACGACTTCACGTGACAACATTCAGATAACTAATGAACCTGAGTACAAAAACTTCGAATTTCCGGGGCGAAATCTGCGCTTGGTAAGCTTATTCCGATATTGGAATATTGTAGAATATTTTTTTCCTTATAAATATATGACCGATCAAAACTGGAATTCTGCTTTGGAAGAAATGATCCCTAAGTTTTTGAATGCTGAGAATACAACTGCGTATCATTTAGTGATGTTAGAAACAGTTATTAAATTAGATGACACACATGCTAATTTTTACACCAATCATATTGGAAATTTTTTTGGAACCAAATCTTTACCGGTATTTTTTAACCTGGTAGAAAATCAAATTGCAATTACAGGATTTCCATATCATTCAGGAACAGAATGGGATGGACTCAAGACAGGTGATATTATCGAAGAAATAGACAATAATAATGTTTTGAAAACTATCAGTGAAAGAAAAAAATACATTCATGGCTCTAACCAAAATACAAAAGCAAGGAATTATGATTATTTGGTTTTAAGCAGCAGTACAGATTCTGTCAATCTTAAATTAAGAAGAAATGATCAGTTTTTTTATAAAAACGTAAAACTGCTGGAAGGAAACAAATTCATTGGAAAAATAAACGCTAACACTAAAAAGTATTATATAGACGAAAATAATATTGGATATATAGATCTGGCTCTTTTAGAAATAAAAGATCAGGATGAAATGATGCAGAAACTAAATTCGACAAAAGCTCTTATAATAGATGTTAGGAATCCGAATTTTATACCATTTAGAATTGCCAGTAGGTTAATAACGACAAATAAAGAGTATGCGAAAATTGTAAAACCGGATTTAAGTTATCCGGGAAGATTTATCTGGGAAAAGCCTCTGATAAATACTCCGATTAAAAATGAATACTATACAGGAAAAGTGGTTTTAATAGTGAATGACCAAACGCAAAGTTCAAGTGAATTTATGGCGATGCTCTTACAATCCGGAAACAACGTTACAACTCTGGGAAGTCAAACAGCCGGGGCAGACGGTGATATTTCGAAAGTAGAATTTATAGGGTTTAAAGCAGTTATGAGCGGACTTGGTGTTTTTTATCAGGATGGAACCCCAACTCAACGTACAGGTGTAAAGATAGATATTACGGTTCATCCTACAATTAAAGGTATTCAGGAAGGTAGAGATGAATTGATGGAAGCAGCACAAAAGTATTTGCTGGAAAACTAAATCTTAGTAATATAAAATTCAACTCTCCGGTCTAAATTGTCCCCTTTTCCAAGCGGATATTTGTTGCCGCAGCCCTGAAATGTCATGCGGCTTTTGGATATTTTTTTCGATGCCAAATAGAAAAACACTGTTTTGGCACGATTCCAGGAAAGTCTTCTTTCGTTATTTTCCCGGTCTATTCCGTCTGTGTACATTTCAGGAGTACAGCACACATGACCTCTGATTTCAAACTGAATGTTTTTTTTGGATTGCAGAATGGTAACAATTTTATCTAATTCTTTTTTAGAATGGTACGTTAGTTTTGAACTCCCAAGATCAAACAATATGTTTTCCAGTAAAACTTTATCACCTACGTTTAATTCGCTTTTTAATGAATTACGAATTCCTTTTTCGTAACTGTTTTTTTTAACGGCAATCAAATCGACCCTGCGGTTTTTTGATCTCGTTTCATGTAGGTCTTCAACGGTATCGCTCCTGATTATAACCCGTCCTTTTCCTTCAAGAATAATTATTTTACTTTTGTTAAAGCCTTTTGAAACTAATATTTCCTGTATAGTATTTACCCTGTCATAAGATAAACGGTAGTTATATTCGTCATTGCCACGATCATCGCAATAGCCGTAAATCTGTATGGATTCTATTTTTGTGGTGTCTAAGTTTTTTACAAAATCGGTGATGACTTTGGTTTGCTGACTGGTAAGGACGTATTTGTCAAAATCAAAATAAATGGTTTCGATGGGTTTTTGCTGCGCCGATAAATTGTAAATGAATAACAGAAATAACGCTTTGCAAAGTTTCATTTTTTCTACATTTTTAAAATCGTTTTGTACTCAGTTTGATTATTTAAGACTGTCACCGCTTTTTTAATTTCTGAATTGTTTTTAATGTAATATTGATATAGACCTTCCTGATATTGGTATCTTTTGATAAGTTCTTCCAGAATCAGGTTTTTAATTTCTTTTTGATTTTTATCTAATAGCGTAGTTTCACTTTTTTCAAGTGCATTTAATAGTTGCTTATATTCAATAACAATTGCTTCATCAATTTGTTCGTTTTTGGCCGCTGCCAAAGTGTTTTTCAAAGCCAGTTCGGTTTCTGTATCGAAAGTAAATTTATTGGCTTTTAAATATTGTTTGAAAGCAATGTAATCAGCATCTGTAATCGTTGGAATCTTATCTCCTAAATTCGGGTTTTTATAATAATAGGTTGTGGCATAATCAAAAATTCCGTCGTTTTTTAATAGCGCATTTGTAATTGGACTCATTTTGGTTTCATCCAGTTCAATATCAGGCAAAACACCACCACCATCATAAACTGTTCGTCCTTTTCTTGTTTTAAAAGCATTAAAGTTTTTAGAATCAGTTTTTTGGGCTACACCATTTTTGTCTTTATGAGCATAATCCAGTGCCTGAATACAACGTCCTGAAGGAGTATAATAACGTGAAATAGTTACTTTTAGTTGTGTTCCGTAAGTCAATTCTACGGTACGTTGTACCAAACCTTTTCCAAAACTACGGCTTCCTAAAATAACGGCACGATCTAAATCCTGCAAAGCTCCGGAAACAATTTCTGATGCCGAAGCACTTTTTCCGTTTACCAAAATAGCCAGTGGAATCTGAGTATCTATAGGTTCTTTAGTAGTTTTATAGGTGTTATTGTGTTTTTCAATTCTTGATTTTGTAGTTACAATCACTTCATTTTTGGGAACAAACAAATTGCAAATATCAATGGCTTCATTTAATAAACCGCCGGGATTTCCTCTCAAATCGAGCACAATTTGAGTAGCTCCCTGAGTTTTTAGTTTTTCAAGAGCCTCTTTTACTTCAGCTGCCGCTTTTCGACTAAAATGTGCCAAAACAATATATCCTGTTTTATCATCAATTTTTCCATAAAACGGAACCGACTTAATATCAACTTCATCCAAAACCAAATCGGTAGTATAGGTTTTTCCCTGACGCAGGTATTTTATTTTGATCTTAGTGTTTTTTGTTCCTTTAAGCAATTGCGATGCATCGTCCTTAAAATCGGCAATCAAAACATCTCCAATTTGTATAATTTCGTCTCCGGCTTTCAATCCCGCTTTATCCGCAGGATAATTTTTATAAGGCTCACGAACAATTAAGCGGTCTTTTTTACGTGCAATCATAGCACCAATTCCGGTATATTCGCCGGTATTATTGATTTTAAAATTTACAACATCCTGTTCATTAAAGTAAACGGTATAAGGATCCAAACTCCCCAGCATACTTTTAATGCCTTTATCCATCAGGTCACCCGGATTAGTTTCATCGACATAATTGGTGTTAACGGCTTTGAATAAAGTGGTAAAGATTTCTATCTGTTTGGCTATTTCAAAGAAATCATCTTTGAAACTGGTTCCAATAAATAGAAATCCTATAGCAACGGCTGGTATAACAAATTTCTTTTTGAAATAAGAAGTCATAATTTTGAATTGTCTTAAATTATAAAGTACTAAAATAATAATAAATCACCAATTAAGGCGATTCGTTCAGGTGAATCTCAATTGGTATTTGAAATGATGGATTACATTTCTGTTTTATTTTCAGAATCTGTAGTTTTATTTATTTGCAGAAGAAATTTCTCAAACAACTGAATCGTTTTGGTATTGATTTCTTCGCAAGATAATTTGTCTTTAGTCTGATAAAAAAACATCAAAGAATAAGGCTGTTGCACATTATCCCAAAGCAAATTTTTGTTTAAACGGTAGGTTTCCCTTAAAACACGTTTGAAGTAATTGCGGTCAACGGCTTTCTTGAAATATTTCTTAGAAACGGAAACTCCAATTTTAATTTTTTCTTCTGAATCAGCTTCCGCCTGACGGTAAACCAAACGTAACGGATATTTCGAAACCGATTTTCCTTCAGAAAAAAGTAATCCAATTGTCGTTTTGCTCTTTAAGCGTTCATTTTTTGGGTATGTGAAGTTCATTTAATTCAGAAAAAATTTGCAATTTTAGAGGCAAAGGTACAATTAAACCAGAAAAGCGGTTATTGTTTTCAATTTTTATACCGCTAAAAATTTATTTATTACTTTTGGCAATTAATTTTTTTAAGCATGCAAAAGATAATTTCGTATCCAATCTCCGTAATTTATTATTTATGTTTTGGATTGTGTTTGCTGATTTTTCACCCAATACAATGGTTTTGCCTTAATGTTTTTGGTTATCAGGCTCACAAAATTAGCGTTGATTATTTGAATTTCTTCCTTTTAAGATGTACTAATCTTGTGGGAACCAGATATACAATTGAAAACAGAGAGACAATTCCCACGGGAGTTCCATTGATTTTTGTATCGAATCACCAAAGTATGTACGATATCGTGGCAATGATTTGGTACTTTAGACGTTTTCATTGTAAATTTGTAAGTAAGAAAGAGTTAGGTAGTGGAATCCCAAGCGTTTCATACAATTTACGCCATGGAGGTTCAGTACTAATTGACCGTAAAGACCCTAAACAAGCGATTCCTGTAATCAAAGGCTTGTCTGAATATATTGAAAAGAACACAAGATCTGCTGTGATTTTTCCCGAAGGAACCAGAAGTAAAACAGGAAAGCCTAAAGAATTTGCCCAAAGTGGTTTAAAAATCCTTTGCAAATATGCGCCTTCAGCTTATGTTGTTCCAGTGAGTATTAACAATTCATGGAAAATGGTAAAATATGGGTTTTTCCCTGTTGGTTTAGCAAATCATCTTACCTTTACCGCCCATAAAGCAATGGCCGTTAAAGATTATGATTTTGCTGAGTTAATGAGATTGACAGAAAAGGCAGTTGTAGAAGGAGTGAATGAATATAAATAGATTTTGTATTTAGAGAGAGAATTCTAATACTTAAATCCCAAATTAAACAAGTAATGTCTATAAAAAACATTAGATTAGAAGTAATGCAGTTTTTGGAAAAAAATGTAGATAGCTTCGTAGAACAGTATTTAATTCCTGTTGAAAAAATTTGGCAGCCAACCGATTTTTTACCTAATTCCCAAGGAGAAAACTTCTTTGAGGAGGTTAAAGAATTACGTGAAATTGCCAAAGAATTACCGTATGATTTCTGGGTAACTTTAGTAGGTGATACCATCACCGAGGAAGCTTTACCAACTTATGAATCCTGGCTGATGGATGTAGAAGGAGTGAATCAGGTTGAAAATGGTGGAAACGGTTGGTCTAAATGGATTCGTCAATGGACGGGAGAAGAAAACCGACACGGAGATTTACTAAATAAATACTTGTATTTGTCTGGTCGTGTAAACATGCGTGAAATCGAAATGACAACACAGCACTTAATCAACGACGGTTTTGATATTGGAACCGGATCCGATCCATACAAAAACTTTGTATACACTAGTTTCCAGGAGTTAGCAACTTATGTTTCGCATAACAGAGTAGCCCAAATGGCGAAAAAATTTGGTGATAACAAGTTGTCTAAAATGTGTAAAATGATTGCTGGTGATGAAATGCGCCATCATCATGCGTACAGCGAATTTGTTACCCGTATTTTTCAGGTTGATCCAAGCGAAATGATGTTGGCGTTTCAATATATGATGAAACAAAAAATCGTAATGCCGGCGCATTTTTTAAGAGAATCAGGTCAAAAAATCAGTACTGCTTTTGAGCAATTTTCAGATTCTGCGCAGCGTATCGGAGTTTACACTGCAAACGATTATGTAGATATCATGCAGAAATTAATCGATAAATGGGAAGTTGATAAGATTACAAACCTAACAGATGAAGCTGAAAAAGCACGTGATTATCTGATGAAATTACCGGCTCGTATGGCAAGAATTTCAGAGAGAATCGTAATTCCAAAAGAGTCTCATATTTTCAAGTGGGTAGAGCCGGCGAGATTATAATATTTAGATTTTAAATCAATTTTATTAAATGCAATTTCGTTGCGTTTAAAAACAAAGAGTATAAAGATGTTGATTGTTGAGGTTTTTAAATCTTTGACAGTCAGCATTTTTTTAATATTTCGTGGTCTCTTTTTTGAATAAAAATGTTTTTGAATTTTCAAATAAATTATAAAAAATACTGTTGTTATTAAAAAATAAAGCAAACGGTTAAGCATTAAAAATATCATGAATAATACAGCCTTAATACATAAAACAATCCAATTTGTAAAAGAAAAACTTAATGATGCAGAAGGAGGTCATGACTGGTTTCATATCGAGCGTGTTTATAAAAATGCATTATTGATTGCTAAAAATACAGATTGCGATTTAACAGTAATTCAATTAGGAGCTTTGCTTCATGATATTGCCGATAGTAAATTTCATAACGGAGATGAAACAATTGGTCCCAAAACAGCACGTTTGTTTTTAGAATCAGAAAATGTTTCCGAAGACATTATTGTACATGTTGTTAATATCATCGAAAATATCTCATATAAAGGCGGAAATTTCGAAAAGAAGTTTTCTTCTCTTGAATTGGATATTGTTCAGGATGCTGATCGTCTGGATGCAATTGGTGCAATTGGTGTAGCAAGGGCATTCAATTATGGGGGATTTAAAAACAGAGCTTTGTATAATCCGGAAATTACACCTGTAACCAACATGACCAAAGAAGAATACAAAAAGAATAATGCGCCCACCATAAATCATTTTTACGAAAAGCTGTTACTCTTAAAAGATAAAATGAATACCGAAACCGGAAAACAACTTGCCGAAGAAAGGCATCGTTTTATGGAAACGTTCCTTGCACAGTTTTATGCAGAATGGGAAGGTATTAAGTAAGTTTGTATTTCGCAAAGATTCACTAATAAGCGCAAAGATCCGCAAAGTTATTTTACATTTCTTTGCGGATCTTTGTGTTTTTTCTCTGTGTAGCTCTGCGGAATAAAAAATCAGCTGCAGCCACAATTCCCATCACCACAGTCCTTTTTCTTTTTAGATTTCCAGAAGAATTTTCTAATCAAAAAAGCAACTGCAAATCCTAATATGGCAAAAGCAATAATTTCCTGAATCATGACTCATTATTTTAATATTTGGTACGCAATCAAGGCGGTTAAATAGGCAAGTGCACTCATGAAGCCCAATTGCATGGCAGGCCATTTCCACGAATTGGTTTCTTTTTTGGTAATAGCCAATGTGCTCGCACACTGCATGGCAAAAGCATAAAACAGTAATAATGAAATTCCGGTTGCAAAATTAAAGACTTTTTCTCCTGTGTCAGAGTGAACTTCCGCCTGCATTTTGCTTTTTATGGTAGCTTCGTTCTCACTATCGCCAACGCTGTAAATTGTGGCAAGAGTTCCCACGAAAACCTCACGAGCAGCAAACGAACTAATTAAGGCAATACCGATTTTCCAGTCGTAACCCAAAGGTTCAATCGCCGGTTCAATTGCATGACCCATTAATCCGATATAGGAATTCTCCAATTTTTGAGAAGCTACTTCGTTTTCAAATTGAGTTTCTGTCAGGGTTGTATTTGCAAATCTATCTTTTACGATGGTTTCTGCTTCGTTAAAATCTTTTCCGGGTCCGTATGAGGCTAAAAACCACAAAATAATAGATATGGCAAGAATGATTTTACCGGCACCAACAATAAAAGCTTTGGTTTTTTCTACAACATTGATTCCAACGTTCTTAAAAAGGGGTAATTTATAACTTGGCATTTCAACAACGAAATACGTTTTGGATTCCAGTTTTAAAACCTTATTTAAAATATATGCCGATAAAATAGCAGCAAAAAAACCTAAAACGTAAAGCGCCATTAAGGTTAGTCCCTGCACATTTAAAACTCCAAAAACACGTTTACTGGGAATTACCAATGAAATGATAATCGCATACACCGGTAACCTTGCTGAACAAGTTGTAAAAGGAGTAACCAAAATCGTAATCAGACGTTCTTTCCAGTTTTCAATATTTCTCGTTGCCATAATTGCCGGAATGGCACAGGCTGTTCCTGAAATGAGAGGCACTACGCTTTTTCCAGATAAACCGAATCTGCGCATGATTTTGTCCATTAAAAATACAACACGGCTCATATAACCACTTTCTTCTAAAATCGAAATGAACAAGAATAGGAAAGCAATTTGCGGAATGAAAATGATAACACCGCCAATTCCCGGAATGATTCCCTGCGAAAGCAAATCGGTTAAAATACCGCTTGGAAGTTCTTCGGCAACCCTGCTGCTTAAAGAGGCAAAAGTGCTGTCAATGAAATCCATCGGAATCGTGGACCAGCTAAAAATAGATTGAAAGATCAGAAATAAAATGGCAAAGAAAATAGCGTATCCCCATATTTTGTGTGTTAATACACGATCCAGTTTTGCACGGATGTCTTTTGCCATCGAAGGATCGACTTTTAAACCTTCTTTCAAAACATCATTTATAAACTGATACCGTTTAATAGTTTCTTTTTGCTGAAGACGTTTTAATTCAGAGTGTGATTTTGTAAAAGTACTTCGGATTTCATTTCGGTCTAAATTCGAAAAATTGACATCCTGAGTAATAACCAGCCACAATTTGTATAACAACTGGTTCGGAAAAGCATGTTGTAATTTTTCAAAATAGGCTGCATCAATAACCGAAGCATTTAAACATGGCTCGTGCGGAACAGTTCGATAGGAAACTATTAATTCTTTTAAGGCATCAATTCCTAAACCTTTGCGTGAACTCACTAATGCAATTTTTGTTTTTAGTTTTTCTTCTAAATACGGAATATCAAGAGTAATTCCTTTACGTTCCATACGATCAGACATATTGATGACCAAAATTGTTGGAATTTCCAGGTCTTTTATCTGAGTGTAAATCAGCAGATTTCGTTTCAGGTTTTCAACATCTGTTACTACTACTGCCACATCCGGATATAATTTATCGTTTTTGTTCAGTAAAAGTTCGATCACCACACTTTCATCCATTGAACTGGCATTCAGGCTGTACGTTCCGGGTAAATCCAGAATATTGGCTTTAATGTTGTGTGGCAGTTTACAGAAACCCATTTTTTTCTCAACAGTAATCCCGGGATAATTTCCAACCTGTTGGTTTAAACCCGTAAGCTGATTAAAAACAGAAGTTTTTCCTGTGTTTGGATTCCCAATAAGGGCAACATTGATATTCTGAACGCTCATTATAAATTGTTTTTGATAAGTTCAACTTCAATTTCACGAGCTGTTTCAATACGAATTGCAACATGGGAGCCATTGATATCCAAATATAAAGGATCTCCAAAAGGAGCAATTTGAAGCAATTCAACCAAGCTGCCAGGCAAACAACCCATTTCTAATAATTTTAGAGGAATAAGATCGATATCAAAATCTTTGATAATGGCTTTGTCGCCTTTTTTCAGAGTGTGGATAGTATTTTGCAAGCTTATTTAGATTGAATTTAGATTGCAAAAATAGGCAATAATTCTTTATTTAAGGGAATTTAATACAGCCGAATATGCTAAATGTTTCTAAAAATAAGGGTTTTATTCTTTACACAAGAAATCAATATCTTCTAAAAGACGTTTAATATCTTCTTTGTCTGTTCCATCATAAAATCCGCGAACGCGTCGTTTTTGATCCACCAGGATAAAATTTTCTGTATGAACCATATCATAAAGCTGATCAGGTCTTCCTAGTTTTACGGCCAGATACGATTTTCTGGCCATGGTATAAATCTCTTTTTTATCGCCGGTAACCAGATTCCATTTGCTGTCAACCACTCCATGTTTTATCGCATAGGCTTTTAAAACCGGAATACTGTCTGTTTCAGGAAAAACGGTATGAGAAAGCAGCATAACCTTTGGATTATTTAAAACTGCTTTTTGAACATCAGCCAGGTTGGTTGTCATTTTTGGACAGATTGATCCACAGGTTGTAAAGAAGAAATCGGCAACATAAATCTTTCCTTCATAATTTTTTTGGGTAATGGTAGCGCCATTTTGGTTCACAAAAGAAAAATCGGCAATGGTATGATATTTACTTTTGTATTGTACCGTGCTGTCTACCAATTCAGGATTTACATCAGCCGGATTGTAGACAGGCAAGATTTTTTGCGGTTTTAAAGCGAAGTAAAACAGGGTTATGGTAATAGCCGAAAATACAATTAAAACGATAAAAAATTTTCGGTATTTATAAAGAAGCGATTTCATAAAAATAATTTGAATGCAAAAATACGAAAAGGACTTTTTTTAAAACTTTAAATTGTCATGATTTTAACCAAATTACTGCAATTGCTTTTTCTTTTTTGGTTTTGGTATGGATCTGTTCACCAGATATAATCCTGCCAAGGTTATTAAAACGCCAATTGCAATAGCCTTTGTAAGTATTTCTCCAAAAATAAAAAAACCAAGAACAATGGCTACAATTGGATTAATGTAAGCATAAATACTGCTGATTTCTTTTGGAAGATGTTGGAGCGAATAGATAAAAGCAATAAAGGTTAATACTGAGCCAATTATTACCAGATATCCAATTGCCCACCAGGATGTAACCGGAATTTGGTTTAGCGGAATATTAATACCTGCAGATTCTGTAATTCCTAAAAGAATAAAACTGGATATAAGCATTTGTAATCCTAAACTAAAGTACGGGTTGAAACTTGTTGCTTTTTTCTTAATATGTAAAGTTCCGAATGCCCAGGTAATAGTTGCGATAACAGATAAAATAATTCCAAATTGAAAATCAGGTTTTAAGAAATCAGCTAAATGGTCCATGAAAATAACACAAATTCCACAAAAGCAGATCAACAGTCCTAATACGGCCAATTTTGACACTCTTTCTCCTCTAAAAAAACAAATGATTACAATCCAAATCGGAAATATGGCAGCAATAATTGCCCCAAGTCCGCTACTGATATATTTAACACCCCAAGTGCTCAAACCATTACTCAGACAAAAGTTTAGGAAAGCCAGAACCAAAATTGTTCTCCATTGCTTCCCTTTTGGCCAGGGTTCTCTCTTGATAATAAAATACAAAACATATATCATTCCTCCTATGAACTGTCTTATTGTTACCAGTTGTAAAGCTGGCATATGTTTGACCCCTTCTTTTGATGCCAGCCAGGTAGTTCCCCAAAAAAAACTCACACAGCACAAAGCTAAAATCGGTAATCCGATGGCATCTATTCTTTTTGAAAAGGCATTTTGGATTTTTGCTTTCACCTTAAATTATTTTTAAGCAAATATTCCAAAAACAATTTGAATTCAGGAAGTAAATACATGAAATGTTATCTTTTTAGGAAAGTTAAAAATCAGATTTTTAACACAACTTTTCAAATAATAACAATATGTTTGCATATTGTCTATAAACTTAAATAAAAATGAAAAAAGTGCTTACTAAACCTACTTTTTATGCTATTTCTGCAATGCTTTCCTTTGCTGCAGTACAAGCACAAACCACACCTCAAAAGGAACCGGGGATTAATGTTTCTTATATGAAAAAAGACATTAGCCCTAAAGAAAATTTCTTTCAATATGTAAATGGTACATGGCTGGATAAAACAGAAATCCCGAGTGATCGTACAACCTGGGGAAGTTTTAATGAATTAATTAAAAAAACAGACAAGGATGCAATGGAAATTTTGAAAAGTGCTTCAAAAAATCCAAAGTATAAATCGAATACAGATCAAGGCAAAGCAGTGAACTTGTTCGCCACAGTTTTAGACACTGTTGGCAGAAACAAAAGAGGTATTGAACCATTGAATCCGTTTTTGAAAAAGATTGATGCTATAAAAAATGTGGCTGATCTTCAAAAATATTTAGTCGAAATGGAACCTCAGGGAGGAAATGACTTTTTTAAGATTTACATAGGAGCTGATGAAAAAAACAGTTCTAAAAATTCTGTAACTCTCGCCGTTAGCCGATTAGGTTTGTCTGATAAAGATTATTACACTGCTGAAGATAAAGATTCTAAAGAGAAACTTGCTAAATATGAACTTCATGTAGCAAGAATGATGCAGTTTATTGGAGAATCTGCTGAAAAAGCCAAACAAAGTGCATCAGAAATTGTAGCATTAGAAAAAGCTTTATCAACTCCAAGATTAGACCGTGTCGAAAGCAGAGACAGTCGTTTACAATACAATCCGATGACTGTGGCAGATCTTCAAAAATTAACTCCAGCTATTAAATGGGATGCTTATTTTACCGGGCTTGGTCTTGCAAAGTTAGATACAGTCGTGGTTTCAGAAACACGTTACATGAAAGCACTTCAAAATGTTTATACTGAAAACAAAGTTTCACAATGGAAAGAGTATTTAAAATGGACTTTACTAAACAGGTCAACATCGCATTTGACTACTGATATTGAAGCCGCAAACTTTGATTTTTACAGTAAAACCCTGAGAGGTGCCCTGAAACAATTGCCCAGAGAAGAGATTGCTTTGCAAATTGTAAACCGAAGTATTGGAGAAGCTCTTGGTAAATTATACGTAGAAAAAGTATTTCCTGCCGAAGCAAAAGCAAAAGCAACAGATATGATTCACAATATAATTCTGGCTTACCAGAACCGTATTAATAATTTATCATGGATGTCTGATGCTACTAAAGTGAAAGCTATCGAAAAACTGAATAAAATTACAATAAAAGTTGGGTATCCTGATAAGTGGAAAGACTACTCTGCTTTAGAAATCAAAAGTGTTGCTGATGGAGGCAGTTACTTTGAGAATTCAAGAAATTTGGCTAAATGGAATTTTAACAAAGGTCTGGAAAAATTAAAAAAGCCAGTAGATAAGTCAGAGTGGGGAATGTCTCCTCAGACTGTAAATGCTTATTATAACCCTTCTTATAATGAAATTGTTTTCCCTGCTGCTATTTTGCAACCGCCATTTTACAATTATCAGGCTGATGAAGCAGTAAATTATGGTGGAATAGGGGCTGTAATTGGTCACGAAATCTCACACGGGTTTGATGATTCAGGTGCACGATACAATGCTGATGGGAATCTTGTTGACTGGTGGACTGCAGAAGATTTGAAACAATTTACACAATTAGGAACTGCTCTTGCTGATCAGTATAGCGCTTTGGAACCTTTGCCAGGAATTCATGTGGACGGAAAATTCACTTTAGGAGAAAACATAGGAGATTTGGGTGGAATCAATGCTGCGTATGACGGTCTGCAATTGTACTTGAAGGCAAATGGAAATCCGGGATTAATTGACGGATTTACACCTGAACAGCGTTTCTTTATTTCATGGGCTACAGTCTGGAGAACTAAATCAAGAGATGAGGCTATTAAAAACCAGGTAAAAACAGATCCGCATTCACCGGGAATGTACAGAGCATATGTCCCAATTCAGAATGTTGATGCTTTTTATGATGCTTTCGATATCAAAAAAGGAGATAAAATGTATGTTGATCCGGAGAAGAGAGTAAAAATCTGGTAATTCAGAACAAAAAAATGGAGCTAAATTTAGCTCCATTTTTTGTTAATTATAGTATGTTTGAAATAGTGTTTTATTTCAAATTACTATAAATATAAGTTTCAATTGCTTTTAGTTCTTCATCAGACATTGCCTGTGTTACCGGAAAATTGGTTTTCATCACTGCAAACTGACTTGGATCTACAATTGGTTCTCCATTTCCTTTGAGAAAAGTAACTATATCTCCTTTTTTGTCTTTATAGATTTTGGCGATTTCCTGAATACTTGGGCCAATTACTTTTTGATCTACCTGATGACAAGAAGTACAATTTCCTTTACCCTCAAAAATCGATTTACCTAATTCTTCAGGAGTTTTAGTTTCTTCTGATTCACCTTCTGAATATGTTTCTGTCTTTTCGGTAGATTTTCCAAATGGCTCCTGACTGTCTTTTTTGCAGGATATAAATGCTAAAACAGCTATTAAAAATATAGTTTTTTTCATATTATTTATTTAAGATTATCGAAGCTTCTTTAGCAAAATAAGTTGAGATGATACTAGCCCCTGCACGCTTAATGCAATAAAGTTGCTCTATCATAATTTTGTCATGATCCAGCCACCCTTTTTCTGCTGCGGCCTTTACCATAGCGTACTCACCAGATACCTGGTAAACTGCAACCGGTACATGAACGGCATTTTTTACCTCGCGAACAATGTCTAAATAGGCCATTCCTGGTTTTACCATAACGATATCTGCACCCTCTTCAACGTCTAATAATGCTTCACGAATTCCTTCAATTCGGTTAGCATAATCCATCTGGTAAGTTTTCTTGTCTTTTGGAATATTTTGAGAATCCACTGGAGCAGAATCTAACGCATCACGAAAAGGCCCGTAAAAAGCAGATGCGTATTTGGCACTGTAACTCATGATTCCCACATTATGGTGACCATTTTCTTCCAGCGCTTTTCTAATGGCCAAAACTCTTCCGTCCATCATGTCGCTTGGTGCTACAAAATCGGCTCCGGCTTCAGCATGGCTCAGACTCATTCGGGTTAAAGCATCAACAGTAGCATCGTTTATCAATTGGCCGTTTTCTATAATTCCGTCGTGGCCATAAATCGAATAAGGATCTAATGCTACATCGGGCATGACAATCATTTCAGGGACTGCATCTTTAATAGCTCGAATAGTTTGCTGCATCAATCCATCTTTGTTCCAGGCTTCAACACCTTTATTGTCTTTAAGGCTCTCGCTTACTTTTACATAAATATTCACTGCTTTGATTCCTAAATCCCAGGCTTCTTTGACTTCTTTAATAGTGTTGTCCAGTGAATGGCGATAAATTCCGGGCATAGACGGAATGGCGACTTTTACATCTTTTCCTTCGGCCACAAACATTGGAAGCATAAAATCCTGTGGACTTAAACTGGTTTCACGAACTAAAGAACGAATAGATTCATTAGTTCTTAAACGGCGGTTTCTTTGTAATGGGAACATAGAGTGTTTTTTTATTAAATCTAAAAAGAATATTCTCTCTAAAGAGTTCATATTCATTATTAAAGTGAAATTAAAATAAGTGCCGCAAAGTTAAAGAAAAAACGTCCAAATAAAGAGTGAGTAATGCCGTAGAATTCGTTAATATTATCTAAATTCGTATCGCTTTTTTAAACTTCTGTTAAGAATCTTCTTATGGAATGTTTTTTCAACTTTAAATCTCCCAAATGAAGAAAATATTTGCATTATGTTGCTGTTTACTCTTAACAAGCTGTTTCGAAATAACAGAAAGAATCAAACATCATGATGACCAGAGTGGCGAATATACCTTGATGGTTGATTTTTCGAAGTCATGGCTTAAGACAAAATCAGCTATCTGGCTGGAAGAAGTTGACGGTGTGAAAATTCCTAATGAGCAGGAAATCACACAAAAGTTAACCGATTTTAAATCCAAAGTTTCAAAAATTGAAAACATTTCAAATGTCACCACCAAAACAGATTTTGATCGTTATATTTTTATCATCAAATTGGATTATAAAAGTTTAAAAGCGCTGAACGAAGTAGTTAATACATTGAATAAGCAAAAAAATCAGATTCATTTTACAGCAAATTCAAAGAGTTTTGAAAGAATCGCATCGTACCCAATTCCTGAAAATCTGCTGAAAGACGAAAAGAAAAAAGAAGATCTGGAAAAAGCCAATATTGTATCTATTTACACTTTTGACCGTGACGTTTTAAATGCAAGTAATGCCAATTGCAAAATTTCTCCAAACAAAAAGACCGTTTTTTTAAAGCAAAGTATGTACAGCGTTCTTAAAAAATCATCACTTATGAATAATACTATTCAATTAAATCAATAATCCTTATACATCACATGAAACAATTTTTTATTTTTTTAATTCTGCTTACATTCACTTTGGCTCACAGCCAGACACTGTCTCCAAAACAGGATTATTTTGTTCAGTTTAACGGCAGTCAGCTTTCTAAAAAAGTAAGTATTGCTGAGGTTATAAATCATTCTTTTTTAAAGAAGTATAAAGACGGAAAAATGAATCTGGACATCAATCAATATGCAGATCTTATAAAATTAGATCAGAAAATAACTGTTCACGGTAATTATTCTGACAGTATTCCGTATTATCAGGTTACCATTCCTATAAAAGATAAAAATGCTATTAAAAACTTTCTGATTCAAAAGAACAAGGAAAATGATTCACTTGGAAAACCTCTTATTGAAGATTTTGGTCAGTATTCAGTATATAATTCTCCAGATAAAAAAACAACCGTAGCCTGGAATGACAGCTATTTAGTGTTTTTTGGATTAACAAAAAAACACGAGTATAAAGATTATTCGTATCCGGAAGTTGAGGTAGACTCAGCAGCAACTGCAGTAACAGGTGATCCTTCAGAAGTTTCGGAAGTTGTTGTAGAAACAAACGAGGTACCGGTTGTAGATACAGCTTATGTAGATTATTCGGATAATTATTATGCTAATTTTCAAAAAGAACAGATTGCTTTTGACAGCATTCAGGCCATAAGTCAAAACAGATTTGTAAAATTGCTTTTTGAAAATGGTTTTACAGTTCCAGCTTCTGAAAAGGTACATGAAAATGCTGATATTTCATGCTGGGTAGATTATGGTGCGGCAATGTCGAGTTTTAATACTGCCTATGCGGCTTTGGCAAGGTTTACGACTTATAATAAATTTTTGCTAGGCCAAAATAACTTAGGCAATTTCGTTAAAGGGATAAATGTTGATTTTTATTTTGATAATGATAATGCCAGAGTAGAAGAAATTGTGGAATACTCGAAACCAATGGCTGATATAGTGGGCAAAATCAGTAATCGGAAAGTAAATAAAAACATCTTTAATTATTTTCCGTCTCAAAAACCGCTGGGTTACATGACGTATCATTTTAACACAAAAGAAATACTCAATAGTTTTCCTGCTTTTAGTACCGAGATTTTCTCCAATCCTTATATTTTAAAAGAGGATATTAGTGTTGCAACAGATCTTATTTCAACAATTATTGATGAAGAAGCCACAGCGACTCTTTTTGATGGTGATATAAGCGTATTTCTTTATGATGTTGTCGAAAGAGAAGTGACTTCAAAAACTTTCGAATATGATGAGAATTATGAGTCAAAAGAAGTTGTGAAAACGATAAAAAAAGCAATACCGCAGTTTTCAGTGATTTTTACTTCGACACATCCAACTTTTGCTGATAAACTCATCCAGTTAGGAGTTCGCAAAAAAGGATTAGTTCAAAAAGGGAATTATTACGAAATAAAAGGAACCCAGGAATACGGTAATTTGTTTATTTTTAAGGATAAAGATGTTGTAGTTGTTGGTAATAATATTGATGCAATTTTTCCGAAAGACAATTCATTTTCGAAAGAAGTTAAAAAAGAACTGAAACAGCATTATATTTCGGCAAAAGTGAGTTTGGATAAATTGGTAACAGCCTATTCTAATACAGGTGAAGCCAAGGAATCTGAAATTAAAAGCTTCAATCGACTGGCTCAGCAGTTTACGGATGTTACTTTATATTCTGCCAAAAAACTAACAGATAACAAACTGAAATTCGAGTTAAAGCTAAACTCATCCAAAGGAGATAAAAATATTATTCTTCAGACCTTAGATTTAGTTGACGAACTAAGTACTAAATAATTCTAAATGAAAAGCCCTAAAAAATCAATTTTAGGGCTTTTTTATGTTTTGAAGTGATTAAATCCAGTCTACAGGATTTTCCAACACTTTTAATAATTTCTCCTCGTCACTTCCCGTTTCCGGATGATGATCATAAACCCATTGCACGTGCGGAGGTAAACTCATCAAAATACTTTCGATTCTTCCGTTGGTTTTTAAACCAAATAATGTGCCTTTGTCGTGAACCAAGTTAAATTCCACATAACGGCCACGTCGGATTTCCTGCCAGTTTCTGTTTTCCGGAGTGTAAGAAAGATTCTTTCTTCTTTCTACAATTGGTACATACGCTTCCAGGAAACTGTTTCCAACTTCAGTTACGAAATCGTACCAGTTTTCCATTGACATTGACTCATTTGCTTTGCAATAATCAAAGAATAAACCGCCAAGACCGCGGGCTTCGTTTCTGTGTGCATTCCAAAAATATGAATCACACTGTTTTTTATATTTCGGATAAAACTCCGGATTGTGTTTATTGCAGGCCGTTTTGCAAGTTTGGTGAAAGTGTTTGGCATCTTCTTCAAACAAATAATATGGGGTTAAATCCTGTCCGCCGCCAAACCATTGCTGAATCACATTTCCTGATTCGTCGTACATTTCAAAATAGCGCCAGTTGGCATGAACCGTCGGAACCATTGGGTTTTTCGGATGAATCACCAGACTTAATCCGCAGGCAAAGAAATCAGCTTCGCCAACGCCAAACATCTTTTGCATTGTTTCCGGAAGTTTTCCGTGAACGGCTGAAATGTTTACACCGCCTTTTTCGAAAACAGCTCCGTTTTCAATAACGCGTGTTCTTCCACCGCCGCCTTCCGGACGTTTCCATAAATCCTCACGGAATTTTGTAGTTCCGTCAACAGCTTCTAATCCTGCACAGATTTGGTCTTGTAATTGTTGTATGTAGGCGTAAAATTTGTCTTTCATGATTTGAAATCTATTTTAATTTAAAATGAAATTTGTTCTCATCGTAAATATCATTATAAATTATACTATCTGTTTTATTAAGAATTATTTCTTTCGAATTTTTCTTTTTAATAATTGAATCGCCTTTATGTACTTTTTTATAAATAGAATAATAACCTATTATTTCTGTAGAATCTGTTAGTTTTATATAAACCACATGATGATAAAGCCATTTTCGATGTACAATTCCCTGAAAATCATCTTTTATATGGTTTTTGTAAAATTCTCCTCGATAATCATAATTTGCATCTTTATAAATGTTATAACCAACAAAAAAGGATCCCAAACCAAATACAAAAGCAAAGAAAAAATATTTAGTCCAGGAATTACTAAACTCTAAATCGAAGATACTTTCTCTTTCTGTAAACATTTAATTTACTTTTTATGATCCGTAGCAGATAACTTATTTTGTGTTAATGTTTTTTAGCGAAGCAATTTTATAATTTATCCCAAAAGAAAAAACCTTGCTTTCTGTCTGAATATATTGGTAAAGAGCCAAAGCTTTACTTTCAAAATTATAGTTTTTGACTTTTGAAAAATCCATTAAAAAATCTGCAAACAGTTCTAATTGTTCCCAGTCAAAATGAAGACGAATCAACAAATCGATTAAATCTTCATTGGAATGATCAACTAAGGTTTCAATGTTTAGCGCGAATTCTTTTAATTGATTTTCAATATTCGTTTTATCTAAATTATTCAAAGGCTGAGGTACAAAAACAAGAGTACGCAATGTTTTTAGAACATTGTCGATTCTGATTTTCTCTTCGTCTCTTAAACCTTTGTTGAGCATTTATCAGTTGTTTTTTATTCGAAATATACCCGATTGTCAAATGTCATTGCAGTATAGCAAATAATAACTAAAAGAATCAGGCTTGGAAGCCACGCAATTCCAATAAGTTTAAAATATAAGGACTGTTTTTTTATTTTGGCGTATTGAATATGACCTAAAATATAAAAAGTATATAAAAAAGGTAAAACAAATGAACCAATGTTATAAATGATAATTTCAAACATTTGTTTTTCTCCGGATAAATAAAAATGACCAAAACCAAAAGTACTGATTACATTATACCACCAAATTATAAATACAAACGATACAACGGTATTAAATCTAATGAAATTTTTACCAATTTCTTCAGTTGCAGAAACAGTATTGTTTTGTTCCATACAGGTTTGGATTTTAGCAGATCAAATCTTACTATTAAATTAGTTCCCGTATTCTTTCACCGCGTCAATAAATGCTTTGGCATGATCTACAGGGATATTTGGTAAAATTCCGTGACCTAAATTTACGATATATTTATCTTTTCCGAATTCGTCGATCATTTCATGAACCATTTTTTTGATAGTCGGAATTGGAGAAAGCAATCTTGACGGATCGAAATTTCCTTGTAAAGTAACATTTCCGCCAGACAGGTAACGTGCATTTCTTGCAGAACATGTCCAGTCAACTCCTAATGCAGAAGCTTTACTTTTACCCATTTCGCCCAAAGCAAACCAGCATCCTTTTCCGAAAACAATAACCGGAGTAACCTCGGCCAATGCTTCAACAATCTGGTTGATGTATTTCCATGAAAATTCCTGATAGTCAACCGGAGAAAGCATTCCTCCCCACGAATCAAAAATCTGAACCGCATTTACACCAGATTTTACTTTTTCTTTTAAATATAAAATAGTGGTATCCGTAATTTTTTGTAATAAAGTATGTGCTGCAACCGGATTTGAAAAACAGAATCCTTTTGCAGTATCAAAACTTTTAGAACCTTTTCCTTCAACAGCATAGCAGAAAATAGTCCATGGTGAACCTGCGAAACCAATTAATGGTACCTCATCGTTCAGCATTTCTTTAGTCAATTTCACAGCGTCAAAAACATAACCTAAAGTTTCATTTACATCTGGAACAAAAACCTGATTTACCTGTTCCATCGTACGAATCGGATCCGGAATAATCGGGCCTAGATTGTCTTTCAATTCTACGTGAATTCCCATAGCACGTGGCACTACCAAAATATCCGAGAATAAAATCGCAGCATCCGGAGCAATTCTGCGAATAGGCTGAACGGTAATTTCTGCAGCCAATTCCGGAGTTTCACAACGTGTAAAGAAATCATATTTATCACGCAAGGCTCTGAATTCCGGCAAATATCTTCCTGCCTGACGCATCATCCAAACTGGTGGACGCTGAACTGTTTCTCCTTTTAATGCTTTTAAAAATAGGTCGTTTTTTAACATTGTTTTTTGCTTTAGGCTTTAAGCTTTAGGCTTTAAGCGTTTGTTGTTTAAATTTTAGCTTACGGCTTAGAGCCTAAAGCTTATTGCTATTTATATTCCTGAATTACATCTTCGATCACATCTTCAATTGTAGGCTGATCTGCGACGATGATGTTTTTGGTGATTTTTGATAAAGCGTCTGCGGTTGTATCACCAATACAGAAACAGATTTGTTTATTTATGGAATTGTCTTTCAGATAACTCTTAACACCAGAAGGACTGAAAAACAATACTGCTTCAGGATTTCCTTTTATTTTTTGCGGCTGCAATGTTGTGTCGTAAACCTGAATTTCATTGAATTTAATTCCGTTTTCTTTTAAAGCTTCGGGCAAAGTATCTCTTCTAAGATTCCCGCTGAAAAAGGTATAACTCTCACTACTGTAAATCAAAGTGATAATTTCTGCCAAATCTGAAGCGTAACCTGTATAGGCAATAACGTTGAATCCGTTATCTGTCAATAAGGTTTTGGTTTTAAGTCCAACGCAATACACGTTTTTCTTTTTGAGTTCTTCCGATTTTGGATGTGATAAAACGCTATGAACGGCATTCTGACTTGTAAAAATCAGGCTTTCGTTGAGGTCTTTTAATTCGAAAGGTTTGTTTTCGGTTTTGATGAAATCGGCTTCGATTACTTCAATACCATATTTCATCAATTCCTGCTTATGAAGAGGCGATAATATTTTAGTTGATAGTATTTGAACCTGGTTTGCCATTATTTTTTCAAGGATTCTTTGATTTTTTGCATTAATTCAGTTCCTCCATTATTCAAAATCTCCTGAGCCGAGTTAAAACCTAATTTTTTCCATTCTGAGATATCAACTGTTTTATCGATTTCCAATTTTTGTTTCCCGTCAATAGAAAGTAAAACGCCTTGAAAATGTAAAGTATCTTCGTCTTCATTATAGGTAACCAAAGCTCCGATTGGTGCTGTACATCCGCCTTCAAGTGTTCTTAAAAACTGACGTTCTATATAAGTACAAATCTCAGTTTCAATATGATTTAATTGCGAAAGTGCATCAAGCGTATAATTGTCATTTTCCATTGCCACAACCAGCATTGCACCTTGTGCGGGCGCTGGAATCATCCAATCCAGATTAATAACATTTTCCGGTTTTAGGTTGATGCGTTCCAAACCTGCAGCAGCAAAAACGGCTCCATCCCAGTCGTTATCCTGAAGTTTCTGCATACGCGTATTTACGTTTCCGCGCAAATCAACTACAGTATGATTTGGATATTTATTGAACCATTGTGCCTGGCGACGCAGACTTCCGGTTGCAATGGTACTTGGATTGGTAAAATCAGGATTTCCTTTATGAACTAAAATATCCAGAACATTTGCTCTTTCCAAAACTGCTGCCTGAACAATTCCTTTTGGCAAAGCCGTTGGAACATCCTTCATAGAATGTACCGCAATATCAATATCGCCATTGATCATGGCAATGTCTAAAGTTTTGGTAAAGATTCCCGTAATGCCGAGTTCATAGAGTGGTTTGTCGAGTATAATATCTCCTTGAGATTTTACGGCAACAATTGAAGTTTTAAAGCCTAAATCGTTTAATTTTTTTTCGACAGTATGAGCTTGCCAAAGCGCGAGCTCACTATCGCGGGTTCCTATTCTGATAACTTTTTGAGCCATATTTTTTTGGATCCTTAAAAGTAAGGAACATTCTGTTTAACTATTATGAGAGGTTGATTTTATATTTTTCTTCAACCGGGGAAGGAATATTTTTTGGTGCAAGCTGTCCAATCTGAAATACTTTTTCAATAAACTCGATACTTTCATCAATTGATGTATTTTCGTTTTTTAAGTGACTGGCAAACTGACTGGTAATTTTTTGTATAATTCGGGAACTTATTAGTTCAGCCTGTTCTTCATCAAAGTTAAGCATTTTCTTTTTTTGAAAGGCCAGTTCTCCGGCAACAAGATCGTTTAGTTTTGCTTTAAGAGCATGAATAGTTGGCGCATATTTACGGCCATTCATCCAGGTATTCAATTCTAATTTCATATCCTCGATTATCGCCTCGGCAGCAGGAATATGCTGTTTTCTTCTTTCAAGAGTGTCATCTGTCATCTGTGACAAATAATCTAAATGTATTAAAGTTACGCCCGGTATTTGTTCTACATCAGGATTTACATTTCTTGGGATAGATAAATCCAGAATCAATAAAGGTTTCTTTAAATTCAGTAATGTTTTGTCAATAGTTGGGTTTTTTGCTCCTGTAGCTACAACCAATACATCAGCTTGTTGCAGTTCCTCCTGTAAGTTAGCATAATCTTTTACGATAACATTTAGTTTGCCAGCCAGGATTTCGGCTTTGTTTTTGGTTCTGTTGATAAGCGTAATGTGACCGTTTTTAGTATGTTTTACCAAATTTTCGCAGGTATTTCGGCCTATTTTTCCAGTTCCGAACAGTAGAATATTTTTGTTTCCAATCTCTTCTACGTTTTTAATGATATATTGAACCGATGCAAACGAAACGGATGTTGCACCAGAAGAAATTTCAGTATCTGTTTTGACTTTTTTACTTGCCTGAATAACGCTATTGACAAGTCGATCAATAAAAGTATTAATTAAACCTTCTGATTTACTAAGGTTGAAAGCGATTTTAATCTGGCTGATGATTTCAAAATCACCTAAAATCTGACTGTCTAAACCTGTTCCTACACGAAACATATGGTTTACGGCTTCCTGATTTTTGTAGATATAGGCAACTTCGCGAAATTCCTCAACGGAACCATTACTGTTATCGCAAAGTAATTTGATTAATTCGTATGGATGATTGGCAAAACCATAAATTTCAGTTCTGTTGCAGGTAGAAGTGACAATTAATGATTCTATTCCTTCGGTTTTAGCCTGAGCCAGTAAATCAGATTGTGCTTTAGCATCTAAACTAAATTTTCCTCTAATAGTGGCATCTGCTTTTTTATAACTTAAACCTAAGGCGTAAAAAGTGGTAGTTCTGGACATATTAAAATTTTCCATATTATACTTTTGTTAAAAAGTGCAACAAAATTATTACTAACTAATTTATAAAAACAACGCTAGAGGTACTTTTTATATCGCTATGGAATAAATTGATACATTTTGGCTATTCTAAATAGTATTTATTGCCATTTATAATGATATCAAGGATTCGACAACCCGTTATGTATATTTGTTCTAAATAACAGTCTGGCTTTTGTTTTAAATATTCTACGAAAAAATATCGCTATGAGTTCGTATAAATGCTTTTTGGGTTTTATATCCCATTCACTTTCACGATTCTGGAAAGTTTAGATATAAAAACAGCTTCGTTAAATAAAACCCTACCTTAAATTAAGGCAGGGTTTCAAAAGAAATAAATTATTTTTGAACGATTGGCGTTCTCAAAGACTCTAATACAGCAACGATATCCGTATAAAGAACTGTGTTTGAAGCAACACCATTTGCATTGGCAGCAGCGCCAACATACCCTTCAAATTTGGTATAATCTGCATTGCTGGATTTTGTTCCCATACGTGCATTTATTGCCGGATCATGTGCAGCAACCATATTCAAACCGGAATAAGTATTAACAGCATTTGTTCCTCCTGTATTGTAAGAGAAGAAATCAGTTAAATTGTCAGATAATTTTGCAATACTGGTAGCCTGAGTATTTCCTGTTTCTGCTAAAACCGGAGCAAAATGTGCCTGTAAGTTTCCTGAAGCATTAGACTGAATATCGGCTACGATTAATCCTATTGTTGAGTTCACTACTTTACGAAAACTTAAACGGCCCTGTTCGATCATCTGTCCTGAGTTATCAGGATCTGCAACCATTTTTGTTCCGCCTAAACGTTCGTATATAGATGCTTTTGCTGGTGCTGGAGCGTCATCGTCATTATTGCAGGAAGTTAAAGTTGCTGATGCAGCTACTAATACACTAAGTGTGATTTTTGAGAAATTTTTCATGATAAAATATTTAAAGGTTTAATTAAAAAATTGATTTACTTTTTTAGATAATTTATAACTCATACTGTTTTGATTTACCGGGCAAACTTCCTTACTGGCCAGGTGTGCCGGTAATATATAACGCTGGGCATCATATTGTCCTTTGGTCATTAATTCATCAAATACTTTTTTAGAGTCAGTAATTTTATTGTTGTGGAAATAGACTACCACATTTCTTTTAACAATAATAGAATCAGAAGTTAGTCCTTTGATAGATCGTAAATCCGAACATATTTGCTTTGCCTGAAGAGAATCTATATCTTGTTTGAAATCGATTCTGCTTACCTGCAAATTTGGACTTTCGTAAACTGCCGGTTTGGCTGTAATAATGTGGAAAAGGAAAATGCCGATAAATAATACAATGACTATGAGTCCTGACCAAAGTATCTTTTTAATTGTTTTGTTCGTTTTCATATCGATAATTTTAAAATGATTAGATTTTGAAATTACATACGAGAGCTTTTTTGGCTTGGTTTTATTATTTATAAGAAAAGTATTAATTTAGAATTGCTATAAATAGCTAAAACGTTATCGTTCATTTTTAGAAAGTAAACTTATTGCGGGTTTTAATCCTGAAAGGGAGTGGCAAAGCCTATAGCTTAAGGCGTTGCCATACAAAAATCATTACAGCCAAAGGATTTGAATTTGTTAAAGACTAAAACGATAAAGATTTTATAAATTTAGGTGCAGATAATCGATAAACCATCAAAAAGATTTAATTTTGGATGTCCAATTATTCGTTTTATCAAAAACGGGAATAGTAACCTGAATAAAGAAATCAATGGAGGAAGAAATAAAAATTGAGGATGACTTTACGCTTATACGTTTTCAAAACGACGGCTCAGAACCATTTTTTGCTCAGCGTGAAGTAGGCAGTGGCCTGATACAGTTTCATTTCGGACTAAAAGGCAATGCTAAATTTCTTTTCAATCAGGGCAATTATGCTTTGGAACTAAAAGAAGAAAAATCTTTGCTATTGTATAACCCGCAGAAGGAATTGCCACTCAATTTAGAATTAGCTCAAAATTCCTGGGTAATCTCTGTAATTGTTTCTATAAAGAAATTTCACGCTTTATTTTCTGCCGAGGCGAATTATATCACGTTTTTAAGTCCTGATAATAAGGATAAAAAATATTACAACGAGGGAAATATCAGCCCGTCAATGGCAATTGTTTTAAGCCAGCTGTTTCATTATAATCTTCATCCATCCATAAAAAACTTGTATTATAAAGGAAAAGGATACGAATTGTTGAGTTTGTATTTCAACAGAACCGAAGACCCAAACGCAGAACAATGTCCGTTTTTGATTGATGAGGATAATGTTTTGAAAATCCGAAAAGCAAAAGAAATCGTAATTGCTAATATGGCAGAGCCTCCAGGATTACAAGAATTAGCAGATCAGATTGGTTTGAATCTGAAGAAACTGAAAATGGGTTTCAAGCAAATTTATGGCGACACGGTTTACGGATTTCTGTTTGATTACAAAATGGATTTCGCCAGAAAATTGTTAGACAGCGGTTCTTATAACGTAAACGAGGTTGGATTGAAAATCGGCTATAGCACAGGAAGTCATTTTATAGCGGCATTCAAAAAGAAATTTGGCACAACGCCTAAAAAATATTTGATGTCAATTAATGCGAATGTTTAATGGTTAGAAAGTATTCAATTGTTTTATTGCTTTTCATAATGCTGTCTTGTAAATTAAAAGAAGATAAAATGTTTTTTGATTTTGATAGTGTTGAATATTATTCCTTGAATAAAAGTAAAGATGAAGAAGTAAATGACAATAATAGAAAAGGTATTAAAGATTCAATCTTAAACAATATTCTGTATTCTGAATTTCCAGAGAAGCTAAATAATGGTGTTTTTTACAAAAAAATTAATTCTGATGGATTTTCTAAATCTGAATTATCTCAAGAAGATGTTGAGTATTTAAAAAATGATGTTTTTGTAGAAAAATTTTCTCTGAAAATGTTTGAAATGAGTAAAGCCTGTGCCCCAGAGTATCGGGATATTTTAGTTTTTAAGAAGGAGAATGAAATTTCGGGGATTGCTAAAATCTGTCTTTCTTGTGGTCATTTTTATTTTGTTAGTTCTAAAAAAAAAGATTAATACAGAAGATTTTGGGACAGAAAGAGACTATGAATCGTTAGGAAAATTATTTAGTACTTACAAGAAGTATAAAAATTAAAACATGTTCTAACGATCAATTTTAAAAATAACACCATAATAGAAAAGTAATAATTATCATATTTCGAAGAAGTAACAAGTACTACTTTTGACGAAATTTTTAAAAACAAATAAAAAGCTTAAAGCCTAGTGCTTAAAGCCTAAAGCAAAAAATATGAAAGGCGTATTATTAGTAAACTTAGGTTCCCCGGAAAGTCCAACACCAAAAGATGTAAAACCGTATTTAGATGAATTTTTAATGGATAAATACGTAATCGATGTTCCGTATTTATTAAGAGCATTATTAGTTCGAGGGATTATTCTGAGAAAAAGACCCGAAGAATCCGCACACGCTTACGCGAAAATCTGGTGGGAAGAAGGTTCTCCATTAGTTGTGCTGTCTGAAAGAATGCAGAAAAAAGTTCAGCCTTTAGTAAATGTCCCGGTTTCTCTGGCAATGCGTTATGGAAGCATGACAATCGAAAAAGGACTTCAGGAGCTGCACGATAAAGGAGTTACTGATGTAATGCTTTTTCCATTATATCCGCAATATGCAATGGCTTCTACCTTAACTATTTTGGTTAAAGCCGAAGAAATTCGCAAAAAGAAATTTCCTCACATGAAATTTACAGATGTTCCGGCATTTTACAATAAACCGGATTACATCAAAAATTTAGCAGATTCAATCCAGAAACATTTAGTTGGATTTGAATACGATCATTTATTGTTTTCGTACCACGGAATCCCGGAGCGTCATATCCGAAAAACGGATGTGACAAAATCACATTGTAAAATCGATGGTTCCTGCTGTAACACGCCATCTCCGGCACATGAATTCTGTTATCGTCACCAATGTTATGAAACTACGAAACAAGTCGTTAAATTGCTGGGACTTCCAGAAGATAAATACAGTTTAACTTTCCAGTCTCGTTTGGCAGGTGATAAATGGCTAGAGCCTTACACTGATGTTGAAATTGACAACATGCCTGCAAAAGGAATCAAGAAATTAGCGGTTGTAACACCGGCATTCGTTTCAGATTGTTTAGAGACTCTGGAAGAAATTGCCATGCGTGCCAAAGAAGATTTTGAAGCAAATGGAGGAGAAGAGTTTCTTGCAGTTCCATGTTTGAATGACGATGATGAATGGTGTGAGACGGTTTCTAACTGGATTAATGATTGGGCGAAATAATATTTGTTTCAGGTTTAAGGTTTCAAGTTTCAACTTTGAGAAAACCTTAAACTTGAAACTTGAAACAAATAATTAATGGAATACTATAATTATCTAAAATCACTGCACATTATCTTCGTACTAACCTGGTTCGTAGGATTATTTAATATTGTGCGTTTGTTTGTATATCAAATAGAAGCAAATGATAAGCCATCTCCCGAAAAAGAAATTTTGCAGGCGCAATTCAAAATAATGAGTTATCGTCTGTGGTATATTATCACATGGCCATCAGCAATTTTAGCCAGTATTTTTGCTTTTTGGATGCTGTTTTTCACGGATTTAGGAAATGCGTGGCTCAAAATGCCCTGGATGCACATTAAATTAGGTTTCGTTTTTCTATTGTATCTGTATCATTTAAAATGCCATCAGATTTTTAAACAATTACAAAATAATGAGGTGAAATATTCCAGTAATTATATGCGTTTATGGAATGAAGGCGCCACTATTATATTATTTGCTATTGTTTTTTTAGTAGTTTTAAAAAGTGCTTTCAACTGGATCTTCGGCGTAGTCGGAATCATTTTATTCTCCGTTTTACTTATGTTAGGCTTTAAATTTTATAAACGAATTAGAGAAAAAAAATAGTTTTTTTAGTTTCAGGTTTCAAGTTGAAAAATGTAACGTAACCTGAAACCTGAAACAAATAAAACAAAAGTAATGCTGAACAACTTCAAAATGTCAATGCTTTCACTGCGAATCAGGATTTTTCTGTCGATGATTGTATTGATTGTTGTGGCATCTTTTTTAATGGCTTCCATATCGATTATTCAGTTTAAAAATGAAGCCAAAGAATACCATCAGGAACGATTAGAGCGTAAAGAAAATGCCGTAAAAGAGCACATCAATTATGTCTTGGCAACGACAACTTATCCATTGAAAACGGGTAATTTAGATCTGATTTTCAAAGATAAAATTCACGAACTGGCTCAGATTCATAAAATAGAAATCAACATCTACAGTCTGAACGGAATATTGCTTAAAACTTCCAAAGAATCTTTTGCTGTTGATAAAGTAGCCCCGCCTGTTCCGGATTATATTCTGAAATTAGTGCGTTCTTCTATTGAAAAACGTTTTGTAGATATTAAAACTATCGACGGAGTCAAAAACAGGTCTTCTTACAGTTTAATTAAAGATGAGAAATTTAAACCTCTCGGGATATTAAATTTGCCTTATTTGGAGGACGATGGTTATTATGACAACGAATTAAATACTTTTCTAATTCGATTAAGTCAGGTATATTCTTTTATGTTGGTTGTGGCTTTTGCATTGGCTTATTTTCTTTCGACTTACATCACAAAATCACTTAAAACGATTTCTGATCGTCTGGAAGAAACAAACTTAGATCAGAAAAACGAAAAAATTGTTTTGGAAGCAAACAGTAAAGAAGTGAACTTTTTGATTAAGGCCTACAACGGAATGGTCGATAAACTCGAAACAAGTGCCATTAAACTTGCCCAAAGCGAACGTGAAGAAGCCTGGCGGGAAATGGCGAAGCAAGTCGCACACGAAATTAAAAATCCGCTGACACCTATGCGTTTGACGGTCCAGAGTTTTCAGAGAAAGTTTGATCCTAATGATCCTGATGTGAAACAGAAAATGAACGATTACTCTGAAACTTTAATTCAGCAAATTGATACAATGACAGCCGTAGCTTCTGCATTTTCAAATTTTGCTTCGATGCCGGCACAGCAAAATGAAACCCTAAATGTTGTTGAGGTAGTAGAACTGGCATTGGATATTTTTAACGAAGATTATATTGTTTTTGAAAGTGATGAAGAAGAAATCATCTCAAAAATGGATCGTACCCAATTGATTCGTGTCATTACAAATTTAGTTAAAAATGCTACACAGGCGATTCCGGAAAGCCAGTTTCAGAAATCAATTCTGGTTACTGTAAAACGTAAAAATAATAATGTTGAAATTGCAGTAAAAGATAACGGAGTCGGAATTCAAAAGTTGGATACCAACCGTATTTTCGAACCAAAATTTACCACCAAAACCAGCGGAATGGGACTTGGTCTCGGAATTATAAAAAACATTATCGAAAATTACAAAGGAACAATTACCTTTGAGTCAACTTATGGTAAAGGAACGACGTTTACAGTTTCCTTACCTATTACAAACTCATAAAAACAGCGTCATGAACTACGAAAATCTTTTAATAGCCATTGAAGAAAAAATTGCAACCGTAACAATCAACAGACCTGCAAAACTAAATGCTTTAAATAAAGCGACCATTAGTGATTTGAGTAAAGCGGTAAAGTTATTGGGTAAAAATGAAGAAGTTCGTGTAATTATTATTACCGGAAGTGGCGAAAAAGCATTTGTAGCCGGAGCCGATATTTCAGAATTTGCAAATTATACTATTATCGAAGGAACACAATTAGCCGCTGAAGGACACGAATCGCTTTTTGATTATATCGAAAATCTAAAGAAACCAGTCATTGCAGCTATAAATGGTTTTGCATTGGGTGGCGGATTAGAACTGGCAATGGCCTGTCATTTCAGAATAGCTTCTGACAATGCCAAAATGGGTTTGCCGGAAGCTTCTTTAGGATTAATTCCGGGTTATGGAGGAACACAACGTTTACCGCAATTAATTGGCAAAGGACGAGCGATGGAAATGATTATGACGGCAGGCATGATTTCTGCCGATGAAGCAAAACAATACGGATTAGTAAATCATGTTGTTCCTCAGGCAGAACTTTTATCATTTACAAATGTAATTGCCCAAAAAATCATCAAAAATGCCCCGTTTGCAATCAATAAAGCAATAAAAGCCATCAATGCAAATTATAAAGATGGAAAAGATGGTTTCGAGACAGAAATAAAATCATTCGGAAAATGTTTCGGAACTCAGGATTTTAAAGAAGGAACAACGGCATTTTTAGAAAAACGAAAAGCGCAGTTTACAGGAAAATAAAATTATACCACAAAGTTGTATAGAGATTTTATACAGGTACACAAAGTAATTAAAAAACACACTTTGAATCTTGAAACCTTAGCAACTAAAACATTAAAAAATGTCATACGAACCTATATTTGCTCTTTTTTGTGAACGCGTGAAAGAAAGCATTCAAAGCGGTACCTTTGCCAAACTTACGTTAGCTAAAACCATTGGCGATACAGAACTGAAAAATATTTATTTCAGATTGGTTTTAAATGAAGATGAGACCTTCTCAATTTCGTTAACTTTTCGCTATAAAACTGAAGAAATGGAAAGTATCCATACTCTCGATGAAGCTTTGTTGGTTTTAGGCACTTATATCAAAAATCCATTTTTGACAGCACTTTTATTCACAATAGAAAATGATTTGACTTTCAAAGTGAATAAAAAAAATGCCGGAAGCATTATCGAACAGCCGCCGACTTTCAAAAATGCGTCGCCGGTTATGTTGGAAATGATTGAGAAAGGTATTGTTTAACAGAGCTTATAACTAAAATTTAAGTTTAAGAAATCCAATAATTAAAATTTAACCAATGAACAAAAAAATTATCATTATTATAATTGCTTTGGCTTTTATAGGTACTGGCGTTACTGCTCAGACTAAAATGAAAGAATATAAAGCCGGACATGTTTTTAATATTAGTCTACCGGATTATATGAATAAAACGGCAGGAATAAATACATCTTCGGCTATTCAGTATAAAAGCGAGGTTAAGGAAGTTTACGGATTTGTCATATATGATACTAAAGAAGAATTAGGGTATTTAGAATTAAATTACAATTCTATAAATGATTTTTACGACGATTTTATGAAAGATTTTTTAACGGATGAAGACAAGAAAGAGATTTCTAAATCTGTTTCTAAAAAAATAGGGGAAAATAATTTTATAGAGTCAGATGCTACTTATTTTGATAAAGATGCCAATATGGAGATTTATTATCTGATTGGGATTGTCGAAACTAAAAAAGCATTTTATAAAGTGTTGTCATGGACTTCTAAAGAAAAGAAAGATACGTTTAAAATCGATTTTCAAAAGATATTATATAGTTTGAAAGACTAAATTGCAAAAGCCCAAAAAGACTAAATTTTCTTTTTGGGCTTTTTTAAATAGTATGTTGAACTTAGATCAGTTTCACAAATAAATTAGAAGCAATTTTGTTTGAAATAGATAATTCTCTTTCATCCACTTTGATTTTTACCGATAAATCAAAAGCTTCTTTCGACTGAAACATAATTTTAGATCCCAAAGCTATTCCTTGTTTATCCAGATATTTTAAAAACTCAGACGAAGTATCTTTTACACCTACACAAACACCAATTTGTTTTTCTGCCAATTCTGAAAGTAAGTGTTTTTCAATTTTAATGATTCGTCCGTTAGCATCCGGAATGGGGTCTCCATGCGGATCCTCTGTTGGATTTCCCAGAAAATCATCCAAACGGTTGATTAGTTGTTCTGATTTGATGTGTTCAAGCTGTTCAGCAATATCATGCACTTCATCCCAGCTGAAATTTAATTTTTCTACTAAAAAAACTTCCCACAAACGATGTTTTCTAACAATCATTTTTGCAGATAGTTTTCCGTTCTCAGTCAATGAAACTCCCTGGTATTTTTTATAATTCACCAAATCCTTTTCGGACAGTTTTTTAAGCATATCAGTAACCGATGATGCTTTGGTTTCCATCATTTCGGCTATGGCATTAGTGCTGACTTCAGTTTCTAATGAAGCCGTAAGATGGTAGATCGCTTTAAGGTAGTTTTCTTCTGAGAAAGTCATTTCTTTTGAGGTTCTAAGGTTCTGAGATACTAAGGTTCTAAGTTTAAAAGCATTCAAAGAAAAACCTTAGCAACTTAGGGCCTCAGCACCTTTTTTATTTAACAATCAACAAAGGTATTGAAATTTTATGTCTCAATTTGTCTACTGTTGTGCCAAAAAGAATATCTTTTAATCCTGTGTGACCGTGCGTTCCCATTACTAAAATATCAAAATTGCCCTGATTGATTATCTTCGGAATCACGCTGTCAGGTTTTCCAAAACCAAGTGCAGTTTCTATTTTGAAGCCTTTATTCGAAAGCAGCTCTTTATATTCTAATAATAATTTTTCGTCTATTGTTGTTTCGTGATCATCAACATTGCCGCCATACATTAAGGCACCAACAGTTTCAACAATATGAATTATGGTATATTGTGCATCGATTCCGCCCAGCTCGAAAGCGTTGTTTAGTGCGGCTTCATCAGCTTTTGAAAAATCGACGGAGATGGCTATATTTTTCTTAGTATAAGTTTCTTTTGGAGTGTATTGTAATTTTAAATGATGAGGTGAATGATTTTCAATATTTGATTTTGCTCTTGCAATAAAAGGTTTAAAAACGATATAAAGTAAAAGTCCGAGAAATCCAAATGCTAAAGGGACAACCGTAAACCAGAGAATCGCTGGGTTACTGGAGTTTTCTAGCCAGGAAGTGATTTCGTCATAAACTAATTTGGCATTTAGGGAAACGATGATAGAAGCAATAATCCAGGCAGCAATTTGAGTAGTTTTTGAAATATGAAAACCTTTCATTTTAGTTTTATCGCTCACAAAGTGTATTAATGGAATAATCGCAAACCCTAATTGTAGACTCAAAATAACCTGACTTAAGATCAATAATTTTCCGGTTACGCTTTCTCCGTAAATTAGAATCACAACAACAGCGGGAACAATCGCAATCAACCGTGTTATGATTCGACGAACCCAGGGCTGAATCCTTAAATTCAAATAACCTTCCATCACAATCTGTCCGGCTAAGGTTCCGGTTACAGTTGAACTTTGTCCAGCGGCAATCAAGGCAACAGCAAACAATATTGGGGCCCATTTGGTTCCCAGTAAAGGTTCTAAAAACTGATGTGCATCCTGAATTTCGGCCACTTCAAACATTCCGTTTTTGTAAAATGTGGCTGCTGCCAAAATTAGAATGGCTGCATTTACAAAAAAGGCTAAGTTTAAAGCAATTGTCGAATCAATAAAGTTGTATTTCAAAGCCTGTTTGATTCCGGCTGGTGTTCTGTCGAATTTTCTGGTTTGTACCAATGAAGAGTGCAGGTACAAGTTGTGAGGCATTACCGTTGCACCAATAATTCCGATTGCGATATATAAAGCTGCTGAACTTGGCATTGATGGAACCAGTCCGTAAATCACTTTGTCAAGCTCCGGTTCAGCAAAAATCATTTCAAAGATGAAAGAAAAACCAATAATAGCAACTAAAACTATAATAAAGGCCTCCATTTTTCGGATTCCTTTATTAATTAGAAACAGTAATAGAAAAGTATCCAAAACAGTTATCAAAACCCCTTCAATAAGCGGAATATCAAATAATAAATTAATCCCGATTGCCATTCCCAAAACTTCTGCTAAATCACAGGCTGCAATGGCAATTTCGGCTAAAAAGTATAATATGTAATTGATGAATTTCGAATACGTTTCACGAGATGCCTGAGCCAGGTCACGCTGAGTCACAATTCCCAGTCTTGCACTTAAACTTTGAAGTAACAAAGCCATTAAGTTGCTCATCAATAAAACCCAAAGCAAAGAATATCCAAACTGACTACCGCCGGCAATATCTGTGGCCCAGTTTCCGGGATCCATATATCCAACGCTTACCAAATAAGCGGGACCTAAAAAGGCTAATATTTTACGGAATCCGGTTTTTTTGTGCTCTGTAGCAACCGATTGGTTTACTTCGTCTAAAGATCTTGTCATTTTTAAAAATGTTGTTTTAACAAATATATATAAAAATCATATTCGCACAACAAAATTTTTAGACAAGTCTAAAACTAAATGTTCGAATTTAAACAATTAGGGCATAATCCTGATAAAGTGAAATTTATATTATTTACTTTATAATTATGGGGTATGATATAACTTGGTTTTACATTTTCGAGGCAAGTTATTTCAAGACACTTTTCACAGCTGAAATGAGCATGATTATGAATGTGAACCCGTTGTGCATGATGGTTACATTTTGCATATTTTACAGTACCGTCAAGATCAACTATTTTGTGCACGATATCATCATTAACCAGACGGTCTAAAATTCTGTAAACAGTAACGCGATCACAGACATCTTCAATTTGTTTGTAAATTTCTGTGTGTGACAGAGCAGTCTTAGATTTCCCAAAAATCTCTAAAACGGCCGTCTTTGCTGTGGTATTTCTAGTTGTTTTCATTTTTTTTCGAATAAAAAATAATATCGCAACATTGTTGCAGTTTGGTTTTTATGTATATATTTGCAACAAAATTGCATTAAAGCAAATGTACGTGAAATGAAGAAAACTGCAACACCTTTTTATGATATTTTAGGATTGTCAACAGCTACTATTTGTTTAGTGCATTGTTTGATTTTTCCACTTTTAACTATTCTCCCTTTTGGGCTAAATCATAATCCGGTAATTGATTTGTTGTTTGCTTTAATTGGTGTTTTTGCTATTTTCAAAATTATAAAAAAATCATCGGTTTTAGTATCCTCAATTCTGGTTGTTTCGATGAGTCTTATTTGGATTAGTATTTTAGGTGAAATGATATTTGAAATTCATATTGACTTAATTTACTTAGGAGGAATCGGAATGATCATCGGACATTTATTGAATTATAAATTACACAAAAAACAAAATCATTAAAAATTACCCTTATGGAAAAGAATTTTGAAGTGATTATTATTGGAGGCAGTTACAGCGGTTTATCTGCAGCGATGAGTTTAGGACGTTCTTTACGTCAGGTTTTACTTATCGACAGTGGTTTGCCTTGTAATAGGCAAACACCACATTCTCATAATTTTATTACTCACGATGGGGAAACTCCTGCAGAAATTTTGGCGAAAGCTAAATTGCAGGTTGAATTTTACAAGACAGTTCAATTTTACAATGGACTTGCCAGTGAAGTTGTTAAAACACAAAATGGTTTTGAAATAAAAACAGAATTGGGGGAACTATTTACGTCTAAAAAGCTATTATTTGCAACAGGCGTTAAAGATTTATTTCCGGAGATTAAAGGTTTTGCAGCATGTTGGGGGATATCGGTTTTACATTGTCCGTATTGTCATGGTTATGAAGTCAAAAATCAAAAAACAGCTATTGTTGCCAATGGCGAAATGGGTTTTGAATATGCAAAACTGATTTCGAACTGGACTAAAGATTTAATTTTATGTACAAACGGTAAATCAGAATTAACTTCTGAACAAACGCAAATTCTTAAAAAGCATGCTGTTTTGATTTTGGAAGAAGAATTAGAGTCTTTTGAACATAATGACGGATACATTTCGAATATTGTTTTCAAAAACGGAGAAAAGATTGATGTAAAAGACATTTATGCAAGACCGGCATTTAAACAGCATTGTTCGTTGCCACAAATTTTAGGCTGTGGGCTCAGTGATCATGGATTAATAAAAGTCGATTTGATGCAAAAGACAACTGTTTACGGTGTTTATGCAAGCGGAGATGCTACGACTCAAATGCGTTCTGTGGCTTTGGCAGTTTCGTCCGGATCTTTTGCTGGGGCGGCAATTAACAAAGAACTTATTGAGGAATCATTTGTTTGAGCTATTGTTATGTTTAAAGAGAAATATAACATCTTGATTTAAATTGAATTGTTTTTTTTGATTTATAATCATTGTTTGTCAAATTTAATTTTTAGTTTTGTCTAAATTTAATTTTATGATAACGAAAAACTCAATAGTAATATTGATTCTGTTTACTTTACAATTTTCTTATGCACAGGAAATCACTTCTGTTTCCGGTTTTATTTCAGCTGAAGGAAGAAAAATACAAGCTGCAAACGTTCATTTATTAGGTACAAAACAAAAAACAGTTACGGATAGTTTAGGATATTATTCGCTCGAAAATGTTGCTGTTGGAAATTATACGATTCAAATTTCTCAAATGGGTTTTCAGAGCTTGAAAAAGAAAATTCAAGTTATTAAAGATGCTGTACAATCCTATAATTTTGAATTGACTGATAATGATAATCAATTAAATGAAGTGGTAGTTTCCGGAACTTTAAAACCGGTAAAACGATTAGAAAGTGCTGTACCTGTTGAAGTTTATTCTTCAGTTTTCTTCAAAAAAAATCCAACTCCAAGTATCTATGATGCACTGCAAAACATTAACGGTGTTCGACCACAGCTCAATTGTGGTGTCTGCAATACAGGAGATATTCACATTAACGGATTAGAAGGGCCGTATACATTGGTTTTAATTGATGGTATGCCCATTGTCAGCAGTTTATCGACAGTTTACGGGTTATCCGGGATTCCAAATTCTTTGGTGGAACGAATTGAAATTGTAAAAGGGCCGGCTTCTTCTCTGTATGGAAGTGAAGCGGTTGGAGGCCTAATTAATATTATCACTAAAAATCCAACAAATGCACCGGTTTTTTCTGCAGACTATTTTACAACTACTTATTTTGAAAGTAATCTCGATTTAGGAATGAAGTTTAATGCCGGAAAAAAAGCAACTTCAATTTTAGGGGTTAGTTACTTTAACTATGATCAGATAATAGATAAAGACAAGGATAATTTTACAGATGTAACCCTTTCAGAAAGGATTTCGGTTTTTAATAAATGGAGTTTTCAGCGAAATAATAATCGGTTATTTACTATCGCAGCCCGCGGAATGTATGAAGATCGATGGGGTGGAGATGTACGCTGGGAGAAGAAATACCGTGGAGGTGATGAGATTTACGGTGAAAGCATATACACAAAAAGAGGAGAATTAATAGGAAGTTACCAATTGCCTTTTGAAGAAAAACTGATGCTTTCATTCTCCGGGAACATACATTACCAGGACAGCCGCTACGGGACGACATCGTATATTGCTAACCAAAAAATTGGTTTTTTGCAGTTAACCTGGGATAGAAAGATTGGTCAAAATGATTTGCTTGCCGGAATTGCAAATCGCTATACATATTATGACGACAATACAGCAGGAACAAAAGATGCCGAAAGTACATGGCTACCCGGAATTTTTATTCAGGATGAAATTACGTTTTCGCCAAAAAGTCAGGTTTTGTTGGGAGCGCGTTACGATTATAACTCTATTCATGGTTCCATTTTTACACCAAGATTTGCTTATCGTTTCAAAGCAAATGAAAACTCCATCTTCAGATTAAATGCCGGAACCGGATTTCGCGTTGTAAATTTATTTACAGAAGATCACGCTGCACTTACAGGTTCAAGAGATGTTGTAATTGCTAATAATTTAAAACCGGAGAAATCTGTAAATGTGAATTTAAATTATATTCAGAAGATAAATTTTGGAAATGGAACTTTTATAGGAATTGAAACGACAGCTTTTTATACTCGTTTCAGCAATAAAATCATTTCAGATTACGAAACCGATCCCAATAAAATCATTTACGACAATATCGATGGTTATGCTTTAAGTCAGGGAATTAGTACCAATGTTGATCTGAATTTTCCTTCGGGCTTAAAATTTATTCTTGGCGCAACATTTTTAGATAACAAAAATGTACAGGATGTGATTTCGGAACGGCCTTTTCTGACAGAGAATTTTACAGCAACTTGGAGTGTTTCCTATAAAGTAAAACCACTAAAGTTGTTAATAGACTATACAGGTAATGTATACAGCCCAATGAAATTGCCTTTGCTGGGCGAAACCGATCCAAGAAGTCCTGAGTCGCCCAGGTACAGCATTCAGAATATTCAGTTTACGTATTCCGGCTGGAAGGATTTTGAAATTTACGGTGGAATCAAGAATCTGCTAAATTTTACACCAATGCAGAATAACCCGTTTTTGATTTCCGGTGCTGATGATCCGTTTGATAAAAATCCGGATGGTTTACCTTTTGATACCACCTATGTATATGGGCAGAATCAAACTATTCGAGGTTTTTTTGGGTTGCGGTATACTTTCAGGTAAATGCAGATGTCTGGAAAACATTTGTCCGGCTGAGCGGAGTCGAAGCACTTTCCAATTTACTAGCCTTCGACTCCGCTCAGGTTGACATCGGATTTAAAAAACTAACAAATGAAAAAGCTAGCTATAATTCTCCTCTTTCTCGGAATCAACTCAACAGGATTCAGTCAGCTTCAAAACAGATCATTTGAAGCAATGGATAGTTTACAGCAAATTCAAAAGCGAAAAATAATCGTTTTTATCCATACTGACTGGTGTCAGTTTTGCCAGCGTATGAAAGCGACGACTTTCAAAAATCAGGAAATTATTGAAAAATTAAATTCAAATTTTTATTTTATTGATTTGAATGCAGAAGAAAGAAGAGATATAACTTTTAATAATCAGTTGTTTAGATATAAACCTTCAGGAAATAATGTGGGTGTGCATGAACTGGCTTTACAGCTGGGAAGGATAAATAACCAGATTGTATATCCGGTTTTATGTGTTTTAAATCAAAAAAATGAAATCATCTTTCAGTATAATAGTTATTTAAGCCCGAAGGATTTTAAAATTCTTTTACAAAAATTGGAAGAATAAAATTGCTATTTTTGAGAATGAATTCTTCAGAAATCAAACACTTCGATTATATTTTTACAGGAACAGGTCAGGCTGCTTTGATGACGGTTTACAAGATGATTTTGTCCGGAAAATTCGCGGATAAACTTATTTTATTGTTAGATCAGGATTCAAAAAAAACAAACGACAGAACCTGGTGTTTTTGGGATAAGAATGAAAGTATGTGGGATTCTGTTATTTCAAAAAAATGGGATTTGGCTTTGTTTGCCAATGAAAATTTCAAGCGAGATTTAGAGCTCAGGCCTTATCAATACAATAAAATTAACGGGTTAGATTTTTATAATTTTATTTTTAAAGAGATTTCTAATAATTCCAATATCACTTTTTTGACTGAAAAAGTAACGGATATCAATGAACTAGATACTCATGTTTTTGTAGGTACAGAAGAAAACAGATATACGGCCAATTACTTATTTAACAGCATTTATACTAAGGATTTTACTCAGAATCAGAAAAAATATCCCGTTTTACAACAGCATTTTACAGGTTGGTTTGTGAAAACAGAAGCCGAAGTTTTTAATCCTGAAAAAGTAACTTTTATGGATTTTTCGGTAAAACAAAAAGGAAATACAAGGTTTATGTACGTTTTGCCTACTTCTAAAACTGAAGCTTTGGTCGAATATACATTGTTTTCAGAGAAGCTGCTTGAAAAAGCAGAATATGAAAAGGAAATTCAAATTTATCTTAAGAATTTTGGCGCCGATCAGTATGAAATTATCGAAAAAGAACAAGGCAGCATTCCGATGACCTGTTTTCCATTTTGGAATAAAAACACTAAAAGAGTATTAAATATTGGTACTGCAGGAGGCTGGACAAAAGCAAGTACAGGTTATACGTTTAAAAATTCAGATAAAAAATCATCTGAATTGATTGCTTTTCTTGAGACTGAAAATTTTAAAATGTCATCGTTTCATAAAAAAAGCAAATTCTGGTTTTATGATTTATTACTTTTGGATATTCTGTATAGAAATAACGAATTAGGAAGCCGTATTTTTTCATCTTTATTTAAAAAAGATAATCCAGCATTGATTTTTAAGTTTTTAGATGAAGAAACCAATTTAATAGAAGACCTCAAAGTGATTTTAAAATGCCCTAAAATACCATTTATAAAGGCATTGTGTCGGTATTTATTTTAAACATAATTTTTGTCATTCCATAGGAATCTCAAAGTCTGTAAGCTACAAATTTAGATTTCTATAGCATGACAAGATTGAACTTATATCAGGATGCCTTTTGACTTTCAACTTTATGCCTTTCAAACTTTCGACTTTTTAACAATTGAACTATAACAAAACTTTATACTTCAAATTAAGTTGTTGCCACTAAACTTTGTAACTTTGCAAAATCAAAAGTTAAATTTAAAAGATAAATAATATGTATCCACAAGAAATGGTAAAACCAATGGAAGCTGAATTGACATCTGCTGGTTTTCAAGATTTACATAGTGCTGACGCCGTAGATAACGCTATCAAAGCTGAAGGTACCACTTTAGTAGTTGTAAACTCTGTTTGTGGTTGTGCTGCAAGAAACGCACGTCCGGGAGCAAAAATGAGTTTAGAAGGTGCTAAAAAACCAGATCATTTAATTACGGTTTTCGCTGGTGTTGACAAAGAAGCGGTTGATGCTGCAAGACAACATATGTTTCCATTTCCTCCATCATCGCCATCTATGGCTTTGTTCAAAAACGGAGAATTGGTTCACATGTTAGAGCGTCACCACATCGAAGGACGTCCGGCAGAATTGATTGCTGAGAATTTGCAAGACGCGTTTAACGAGTTCTGTTAATTAAGTTACGAATAAGCTATATGAAGACTGTCTATTTATTTAGGCAGTCTTTTTTATTTGAAGCTATTCCGGCTGTCCGCTCTATCTTTTGTGCCGAACCCCTGCACAAAAGGATGCCGCTCCCATCCGGGCTAAAAATCAAAGTCTCAAAGACCTTTAGGTTTTCAACGACTTTTTAAAACATAGGAACTTAGAATCTTTGCAACTTAAGCGCTTTTTTCTAACTTTGCACCTTTCAAAAAATAATTCTAAACTTAAACTGTTTATAGCATGCAACTGTACAACACCTTAAGCGCAGAAGAAAGAGCCATCATGATCGATCATGCCGGTAAACAACGACTAACGTTGTCTTTCTATGCGTATGCCAAAATTCAAGATCCCAAAAAATTTCGCGACGATTTATTTATAGCCTGGAACAAGCTAGATGCTTTAGGCCGAATTTACGTTGCCACAGAAGGAATAAATGCTCAAATGAGTATTCCTGAAGAAAATCTGGAGGCTTTTAGAGCCACTCTCGAAGTTTACGATTTCATGAAAGGCATCCGTTTAAATGAAGCAGTAGAACATGACGACCATTCCTTTTTAAAATTGACTATTAAAGTTCGCGATAAAATTGTTGCTGACGGTTTAAACGACGAAACATTTGATGTAACCGATATAGGTATTCACCTGAAAGCTAAAGAATTTAACGAAATTCTTGATGATCCAAATACAATTGTGGTTGATTTTAGAAATCATTACGAAAGTGAAGTAGGGCATTTTAAAAACGCTATCACTCCCGATGTGGAGACTTTCAGAGAGAGTCTGCCGATTATCAACGAACAGCTTCAAAATCATAAGGAAGATAAAAACCTCGTAATGTACTGCACAGGTGGAATTCGTTGTGAAAAAGCAAGTGCTTATTTTAAACATCAGGGTTTTAAAAATGTTTTTCAGTTAGAAGGCGGAATCATCAATTATGCTAAACAGCTTAAAGAAGAAGGTTTGGAAAGCAAGTTTATCGGGAAAAACTTTGTATTTGATAATCGCCTTGGCGAAAGAATTACAGATGATATTATCTCACAATGTCACCAATGCGGAAAACCTTGTGACAATCACACCAATTGCGAGAACGACGGCTGTCATTTATTGTTTATTCAATGTGATGAATGTAAGGCAGCTATGCAAAACTGCTGTTCTGCAGAATGTCTTGAAGTGGTAAACATGCCTTTGGTAGATCAGGTCAGGTTAAGAGCAGGAAAACAGGTTGGGAACAAGGTTTTCAGAAAAGGAAAATCAGAGAATTTAAAATTCAAACATTCAGGAGAGTTACCTGATGCTGCTTTAGCTTCTGCAGAAAAGCCAATTGATATCCGTCAAAAGGTAAAAGTGAAAAAAGTATTACTGGGCAAAGCCGAACATTACTACGTAAAAGCACAAGTTGGACAATTTACCGTTGAAAACCACGAATTGAACAGCGGTGATAAAATCTTAATTTCAGGTCCCACAACAGGGGATCAGGAATTGGTTTTAGAAAAGTTAATTGTAAATGGAGCAGAAACTTCATCTGCTACTATTGGCGATAAAGTCACTTTCGAAGTTCCGTTCAGAATCCGGTTGTCAGATAAAATATATAAGATTTTGGCTTACTAACCTTAGTGTGTAAATCTTTAAATCAAAAAAACACTCATAAATTGGGTGTTTTTTTGTTGTAATTTCTAAATAAAGATGATTTTAATTACCACCAACCAATAACAGTATAGTTTATGGATGTTGATTTCGCATAAGCAACAGCTATATCTCTTTCTGCTTTCAGGGCCGCTTTCTCAGCAGCAACTTCATCCTGATAGACCTTCATTCTAAAATTCCATTCTCTTTTTTCATCAGCCAGAATTTTAGCTGCAATTTTATTAGAGAATTCCTGAGCTTCCTTATAGCAACTGGCATTTGGGCTTATTTGAATTAAGGATTCGCCTGCAGAACTGGCACCATATTCGTTTTGACTGCCATTCCAGCTGTTTTTTGCCTCAGCTAATCTAATTTTGCATTCATTATCAATGAATTGTTTGTAGATTGTTTTTGCAACAGGAGCACTTTTATCATAACATGCTTTGCATTCTCCGGGAATTGTGGACAATTTAAATAATGCTGAATCAAATTGGTTTTGACTTGCCAATACCTTCGCCTCTTTAATTATCAAATCACATTTAAGATTGTAATATTCTATAATTTTCGATTTTCCTTTACTAATAAAAGCTTGATATTGCGGATCATTTACCTTTATATTTTTCAGGGCCGACATATAGGCTTTGGTTTCATTTTCTCCAACTCCTTTTAAAGTTAAAGAACAAGAAGAAAATTTAATGCCTTCCATACCATCACCAATATATAGATTTAGGCCCAAAGTATACGCCTGCATAGGTGGTGCAGTTGGTGTAATGTCTTTTGTTAGAACCACTACATTGGCCGTGATGATAAATCTGGAGTCACCAGAACTAACTCCTGCACCATTTGCCAGTACAATTTGTGAGAGTTTGTTTTCGAGATTGTTTCTTGCAATTTCAGTCAATCCTTCTACTTGTTCCGGTACATAGGCCGTAAGTTCAATCTGCGAACCGGCTTGAGATGCGCCGGACGTTTGAGCTTTTGCAATCATTATTGCAAACAAAAACAGTATTAAAAATATTTTTTTCATTTTTTTAAATGTTTATGATTTATTTCTCACCTACAACAATTGAAGCTTGTCCTAATCCTTTTGTCATCAATTTTGACTCAATTTTGTAAGTGTCTTTTAAAAATTTCTGAAGTCCTTTTGCCCAGCCTCTTGCATCTATTGCTTTTCCGTTGGCATCAAAAAGCGGAATTCTGACTTGTTCGAAAAGCATCATGTTTTCAGTAACATCAGTAGCGCTAAAACGTCCTTTTACGGTATTGTTCTTCATCCAATTGTCTATTTGATTCCCTAATTCGTCTCCGCCGTAATCTGTTTCAAAATCTCCGGCAAACGAATCAAATTTTTTCAATCTGACAGTAATCTCTCTTCCATTTGCAAAAAGATCATCAAAGTGGCTCATCAATTGTACATTAAAATTATCAATATGCGATAAAACAGCCGTTTCTAACATAACCGGAAGATTAGAGCCTATTAACTCGCTACCTGTTCCTGAAGCTCCTGCAACTTGTTTGTCAGTATAAGCATCTAGTCCCTGAATGGTAAATGTTACAGAATGTTTAGGTCCCATGTTGTTCACATTCCAAGTTACCTGCATAATAATGTCTGCTTTAGCGACTTTTTTTAATTTATCAACCGGACTTTCAGCAATTCCTGCGCCACTCGTTTTGCTTGTTAGCATGGCATTTTCTGCAGCTTCACTTTCTAAGGATTTTATGGCTGATTCCATGTTTTTTAAAGGAAATCCTCTGGCAGCCATCAACTCATTGATTTTACTAATTACAGTTATAAGTTCTGAACTTTCCTGAAGTGCTGTTTTATAATCCGGTACTTTTACATAAGTTCCCTGATTGTCAAATTCTAGCATATAACCTCTTTGATTACACCAAACATCGCTTGGTACCACCATAATTGTTGGTTTTTTTGCCTGTGCATTAAGCATCATTGTTGCATTTATAAAAAGCGCAACTATTAAAACAATTCTTTTCATTAGTATAGATTATTTAATTATTTGGTCCTGAACCAGTTTTTTTTAAATTAGATTGTAAAACCGTGATCACGATTCCAATAGTGGTTTTATTTGCTGAAGGTATAATGACAGCATTTTTTCTGATTTATCTGCATCAATGAAATTCAGGTAAATACCTTTGTCTGAAAAAAAATCATCAAAATAAGCTTTGTTTTTTTCGTAAGCATTTACTTCTGTCACCAGCGGTTTTGTGTTGCAATTTGGTTTTCCGTCTAATATCCCCTGAAACAATATGGCCTCTAACGCATTTTTTTTAGCCTGACTTATAGCTTCATTTTTGTTTTCGCCTTTGCTCCAGGCTTTAAGAACTATTGTGCCATTGATTTATTATCTAAACATTCTGTTTTGTAATTGTAATTTCCTGCTACAGACGTAGAAAATGGCTTACATCCAAAAAGTAAAGGCATGGAAATACAAAAGGAAATAATTACAGCTTTTCTTTTCATTTTCAGAATCTTAGAAACCACTAGAAAGAGATTTAATAACTCCGGCATTTTCTAAATCTTTTCTAAGTTCTGCAACATTTACAGAAACGATTACGCCAATTTTGTATTCTTTTCCAATTTTCATTCTGTCTTCAGCGGCAACTGCACCGGCATTAGATAAGGTTACGAACTTTAAATATTTACCACCTTCTTCAAAAAAAGGTTTAAAAAAATCTTCTTTTTCGACTTCTAAATTCGGATTGTTAGCTAATGGACTTTGGCCAGGAATTCCTGCCTTTCCTGAAAATCCCTTAAAAATTACACCGTGAATTGCATTTTTCTTGGATTGTTCTGTAGCTAGTTCCGGTTTTTTAGAATAAGACCAAACCTTAATTAAATAAGTTCCCTGAGTACCTGTTTGTACAGCTTCAATTTCATAGCGCCAGGCTTGAGTGTCTTTATTCTCTCTTCTTTGAGATTGAACAGTATTGGTGTAGAATATTGTCACTAAAAATAAAGTCAAAATCAGTTTTAGGTTGTTCATATTAAGATATTTGTAATTAATTAATTTGTCTAATCAACATTCCAGGATAATATTTGCTTCCTCCATCGAAAGTTGTCGATTGTATAGATTTAATTTCCGCACCATTTTCATCTGTTACAGGAAGTCCCATATTATATCGGTTGTCCCATATCTGATTTTTTTCAACTTTTATAATACCTTTCTTTTTGTACTCGATAACTCCTGTTTTAGGATCCATGTTTGCTTCTAAAACTTCGAATTTCTCTCCCCCTTCAAGGCCTTCTTTCAATCCTATTTTTGCTGTTATTGGGTTTCCTGTAAATAGTGGTACTTTAGTTTTGAAAACATCATAATTTTTTTGAAGTTTTGAATATACTTTGTCAATATTTCGAGTAACAGATAAATCAATTATTTGATCTTCGGTTCTTTTTTGAGATAAAGAAAAAGTTACAAGACTAGTTGAATTCTCGGATCCTATAAATTCAAGTTGAAATAATTCTGATTGATCAAATGCTGCTTTTTTTTGTGCAATATTTTCCTGAGTCGTTTTATCTATCCATAAATCCTGATAAAAAGTGTTGCTGGTAGCATCGTCCCATTTTAATTTGTATAAATAAGAAGTAGTCCAAACAGAATATCCTTCTTTTGCTTTTTCATATGCTTTGTCAGCAGCATCAATTGCTTTATTTCTTAAAAGCGATATTGTTATTGCGTTGGCAGTCTGTATAGCAACCTCTCTGGCAACCCTTGCAACAGGTTCGTTTTCGTAGAACTTCATTTTTGATACCACAACAAAGGTGTTGTTGATCAATTCTAAACCTGCAGATTCCAGTATTGCTTTTCCTTCAGCAGATGCTTCAGCAGTTTTAATATCAGTAAATGATGCATTTAGAAGGCCTCTTTGGCTTATTAATCCAATATCAAATGTGCCATCAGTTTTTCTGTCAAACCATTTTGCAACTAATTTGTTAGCAATTTTATTTTGTTGCAAATACTGTCCTATAGCAGCAATAGTTTCTTTTTCTGTAGATTCTTTTACAATTCCGTATTTTTTCAAATCAAATGATTTTTCTCCAATAGTATGATTGTCATATTTATCTGGAAAAGGGGCGTTATAATACGCCTGTATAACTTTTTCTTTTCTTGGGAAATTTTCAGATTCTATTAAAATGGTGTGTAAAGAACTTCTGCGATATTTTGCATCTATCACATCCTTATTGGATTGTGCAAAATTTGTTGAAGTAATAGTAGTCAGTAAGATAAGGAGTAGTTTTTTTAATTTCATATAATTTTTTATATTTTCTTACTCTTTTGGATTTTCAGTTACTCCCCGTTTTTTCAGTGGTTTCTAGTCTCCACTATTACTATAATTGGGTCTAAATTGTAGAATATTTTTTCGCAACACTTATTTTTAAGAAATATACTACAAATAAAAAAAGCATTTTTGATTTCTTTTTTAATAAAATCAAATTTAGAGATAAAAATTAAAAACCATTAATGAGAATTTTCTGCAATTATACTACGAACCTTACAACAAAGCAAATTATACTGGTTATTTTTTTTTAACAAAAATGAATTGATTTTTATTTTTTTTTCGTATCTAATTGTAAGATAATGTACTAACCATTTAAACTGAGTTTTTGATTTTTTTATAAAGCCATTCTTGAAATTGATTTAATTATGGAAAAAGATTTTAAAACTTACTTTCTATCATTTAAATCAGGTTTTTATATTTAACACCCCTTTAGTTTTAATCCATAAAACGCAAACTAAAAAAAATACTATCTTTACCGATCAAACGTTTATGAACTTAAGTTGCACTTTTGCAACACTACATATAGAATTATGGCATGTACAAGTTGTTCAACCTCTGATGGTGGCGCACCAAAGGGTTGTAAAAATAATGGGACTTGCGGTACCGACAGCTGCAATAAATTAACGGTTTTTGATTGGCTCGCGAACATGAGTCCGTCTAATGGAGAGGCAATTTTTGATTGTGTTGAGGTACGTTTTAAAAACGGACGCAAGGAATTCTTTAGAAATTCAGAGAAATTAACTTTAAGTATTGGTGATATTGTAGCAACTGTTGCTTCACCAGGACATGATATCGGAATTGTTACTTTGACAGGCGAATTGGTAAAAATTCAAATGAAGAAAAAAGGGGTAAATCCTGATAGTAACGAAATTCCTAAAATTTACAGAAAAGCATCTCAAAAAGATATTGATATTTGGTCTGTGGCTCGTGATCGAGAGGAACCGATGAAAGTTCGTGCTCGTGAACTGGCAATTCAGCACAAACTGGAAATGAAAATTTCGGATATCGAGTTTCAGGGAGACGGATCAAAGGCAACATTTTACTACACAGCAAACGATCGTGTCGATTTTAGAATGCTGATTAAGGATTTTGCAAAAGAATTCAGTACAAGGGTCGAAATGAAACAGGTTGGTTTCCGTCAGGAAGCGGCACGCCTGGGCGGAATCGGTTCTTGCGGACGTGAACTTTGCTGTTCAACCTGGCTGACAGACTTTAGAAGTGTCAACACATCGGCAGCACGTTACCAGCAATTGTCTCTTAATCCGCAAAAATTAGCCGGACAATGCGGAAAATTGAAATGTTGTCTCAACTATGAATTAGACACGTACATGGATGCGTTGAAGGATTTTCCGGATTATGATACTAAATTAGTAACCGAAAAAGGGGATGCTATTTGTCAGAAACAGGATATTTTTAAAGGGTTAATGTGGTTTGCTTACACGAACAATTTTGCAAACTGGCATGTTTTAAAAATTGATCAGGTAAAAGAAATTATTGCAGAAAATAAACAGAAAAACAAAGTTTCTTCATTAGAAGATTTTGCTATTGAAGTAACTTCAGAGCCTGAAAAAGACTTTAATAACGCAATGGGTCAGGAAAGTTTAACGCGTTTTGACCAGCCTAAAAAGAAGAAAAAGCCAAACCGCAAACGCAAGCAGAATGCTGAACCTGCAATAGTAGCGACTCCTGCCAAACCTCAACAGGGAAATAATAATAATAAGCCTGCAGCAGGAAATAATAATAGGCCGAACAATAATAAACCCAATAATCAGAATAAATCAAACAATAACAATAAACCCAATCATTCGAATAAACCCAAATCGAATGATAATAAACCAGCTGAACCAAGGAAACCTATAATTATTACTAAAAATGAGAATAAAAAATAGCGGAATTCTTCTTTTGGCAGCCGTACTTCTTTTTTCATGTGATAAAAAAAGAGTATTTGATGAGTACAAATCTGTTGGAAGTGCCTGGCACAAAGACAGTATTGTAACCTTCGATTTGCCAGTATTAGACTCTACAAAACGATATAATTTGTTTGTAAATTTGAGAGATAACAACAATTATCCTTTTAAAAATCTGTTTTTAATTGTTTCTCTCGAAATGCCAAATGGCTTTACAAAAATTGATACATTAGAATATGATATGGCTGATGCCGAAGGTAATCTGTTAGGAAACGGATTTACGGATATTAAAGAAAGTAAATTGTTTTACAAAGAAAATGTAAAGTTTAGAGGAAAATATAAAGTAAATATCAAACAAGCTGTCAGGCAGTCAGGAAAAATTCCGGGAGTTCAGGAATTAGAAGGTATTACAGATGTAGGTTTTAGAATAGAACAAAAAGATTAGAAAATAGTTATGGCTACTAAAAAAAACAATCAAACAAATAGTATAAAAGATATTAAATACTATCAAAAAAAATTCTGGAGATTTTTTGCTTATGGATTAGTTGGTATTCTTGCCTTCTTTTTATTTGCTTCATGGGGTATTTTTGGGTCTATGCCATCTTTTGAAGACTTAGAAAACCCGGATTCTAATTTAGCCACTGAAATTATCTCTTCAGATGGAGTTGTTATTGGAAAGTATTTTAAAACAAACAGGTCTCAATTGAAATATTCGGATTTACCGAAAAACTTAGTAGAAGCTCTGGTCGCTACAGAAGATGCCCGTTTTTATGAACATTCAGGAATTGACGGGCGTGGTACTTTAAGAGCTATTTTTACGTTAGGTACAAATGGTGGTGCGAGCACGCTGACACAGCAATTGGCAAAACAATTATTTCATGGAGAAGGATCTAAATTTCTTCCTTTCAGAATAGTGCAAAAAATAAAAGAATGGATTATTGCCATCCGTCTGGAAAGACAATATACCAAAAATGAAATTCTGGCGATGTATTGCAACGTTTATGATTTCGGAAATTATTCAGTTGGGGTAAGTTCAGCTGCACAGACTTATTTTTCCAAAGATCCCAAAGACTTAACAGTAGATGAATCGGCCATTTTGGTTGGAATGTTCAAAAACTCAGGTTTATATAATCCGGTTCGTAATCCAGAGGGTGTTAAAAATCGTCGTGATGTAGTACTGGGCCAAATGGTGAAAGCAAAGATGATTACCGAGTCTCAAAAAGAAAAATACAAGGCATTACCAATTTCTTTAAAATTCAAACTTGAAAGCCACCGTGAGGGAATGGCAACTTATTTCCGGGAATTTCTTCGCGATTACATGAAGAAATGGATGGCAGAAAATAAAAAAACGGACGGTTCTGATTATGATATTTATAAAGATGGCCTGAAAATATATACAACTATCGATTCAAGAATGCAGGGCTATGCAGAAGAAGCTGTAGCAGAACACATGAAGAATCTGCAACAGCAGTTTTTTATTGAAATGAAAACCAATAAAAATGCGCCTTTTGTAAATATTACCAAAGCTGAAACAGACAGAATCATGATGCAGGCGATGAAAAATTCTGTTCGTTGGGCCCAGATGAAAGAAATGGACAAAAGCGAAGATGATATCATTGCTTCATTCAAAGTAAAAACAAAAATGAGAATCTTTACCTGGAAAGGAGAGCGTGATACGACTATGACGCCAATGGATTCCATTCGTTATTACAAGCACTTTTTACAATCTGGTTTAATGGCAATGGAACCACAAACCGGAAATATCAAAGCATGGGTTGGAGGAATTAATTATAAATATTTCCAATACGATCACGTAGGGCAGGGGGCGAGACAAGTAGGTTCTACTTTTAAGCCTTTTGTTTATGCTACAGCAATTGAACAATTAAATATGTCGCCTTGTGATTCAATCTTAGACGGACCGTTTATGATTCACAAAGGACGCCATCACGTAACAGAGGACTGGGAACCAAAAAACTCAAACCATACCTATCGCGGGATGGTAACTTTAAAACAGGCGTTAGCCGGTTCCATCAATACCGTTTCTGCAAAATTAATAGACAGAACTGGTCCTGAGGCTGTTGTAGAGCTTACACGAAAATTAGGCGTTAAAACTGAAATTCCGGTACAGCCTTCTATCGCATTGGGAGCTGTTGATATTACGGTTGAAGATATGGTTGCCGCATACAGTACATTTGCGAATCAGGGTGTATATGTGAAACCTCAGTTTTTGAGCCGTATTGAGAATAAAAGCGGAGAGGTGATTTATGAACCAATTCCTGAATCACACGACGTTTTAAACAAAGACATTGCTTTTGCTGTGATCAAATTGCTTCAGGGTGTTACAGAGACAGGCTCGGGAGCTCGTTTGCGTACGCAAGGAGGGGGTAGTGGAGACAACCGTTGGACAGGTTATCCGTATATGTTTACGAACCCTATTGCGGGTAAAACCGGAACAACGCAAAATCAGTCAGATGGATGGTTTATGGGAATGGTTCCAAATTTAGTTACAGGAGTTTGGGTTGGCTGCGAGGACCGTTCGGCACGATTCAAAAGTTTAACTTACGGACAGGGAGCTACAGCTGCATTGCCGGTTTGGGCTTACTTTATGAAAAAATGTTATGCTGATCCTGCACTTCAGGTTTCAAAATCAGAGTTTGAGCGTCCGGCGAATCTTTCAATCAAAGTAGATTGTTACACCAGACCTGCTGCCGTTGTAAAAGATACTACTCAGACAGAACAAAATACAGAAGAGTTCGAACTATAGCTTTAGCTTTTTAAATTTAAAAATATCCTTTTGTTACCATCTTAAATAAGATGAATGCAAAAGGATATTTTTTTGATATACAATAGATTTATTTTTACGAAATCGTTATAATTCAATCTAAAAATCTTATTTTTATCAAAATTACCCAGTAATAAAGACAGTTTGTTATGATTACAAAAAAAGTAAACAGTGTACACGACGCAATAACAGGTATCGAATCCGGAATGACCATTATGTTTGGAGGATTTGGTTTATGCGGAATTCCTGAAAATACCATTGCATCCTTAGTAAAAACTCCAATTACTGATTTAATCTGCATCTCTAATAATGCAGGCGTTGATGATTTTGGTCTAGGTTTGTTGCTTCAAAAAAGACAAATCAAAAAAATGATTTCTTCCTACGTTGGAGAAAATGCTGAGTTCGAACGTCAGATGCTTTCAGGTGAACTCGAAGTTGAATTAACGCCTCAGGGAACTTTGGCTGAAAAATGCCGTGCTGCTCAGGCCGGAATTCCTGCTTTTTTTACTCCTGCAGGCTACGGAACTGAAGTAGCCGAAGGGAAAGAAATTCGAGAATTCAACGGAAAAATGCACATTATGGAACACGCTTTCAAGGCCGATTTTGCCATTGTAAAAGCATGGAAAGGCGATGAAGCAGGAAATTTAATCTTCAAAGGAACAGCCAGAAATTTCAACGCCTGCATGGCGGGTGCTGCAAAAATTACCATTGCTGAGGTAGAAGAGCTGGTTCCGGTTGGTACTTTAGATCCAAACCAAATCCATATTCCGGGAATTATGGTACAGCGTATTTTTGAGGGAGAAAAATTTGAAAAACGTATAGAACAACGTACTGTAAGACAAAGGAATTAGATAATGAGATAATTTGTCAATTAAATAAATATTGAGTGTAAGGAAGAGCATTTGTCTAATTATCAAATTAACACATTCAAAATTAATAAGATGACTAAACTTTTTTATACAATTCTGGTTTCTTTTTTATCGTTTCACACTTTTGCCCAAAGTACAAATGAACTTCGTGAAAAATTAGATCAGATTATTTTAGGAAAGAATGCAACGGTTGGGATTTCTATTAAGAATATTGAAGATAAAGATACTTTGAGTATTAATGGAAAACTAAAAGCTCCGTTGATGAGCGTTTTTAAATTTCATATTGCTTTAGCAGTTTTAAGCCAGGTTGATCATGGAAAACTTTCATTAGACCAAAAGATTTTTATTAAAAAGAAAGATTTACTTCCTGATACCTGGAGTCCTATCAGAGAAGATTTTCCAGAAGGGAATATTTACTTAACTCTGGATAAATTGCTGCGTTATACTGTTTCGCATAGCGATAATAATGGATGTGATATATTGATCAATTTAGTTGGAGGTACAAAAACAGTACAAAAATTTATAAATAAACAAGGAATTAAGGATTTCGTTATCAAGGTCAACGAAGAGCAAATGCAATCTTGGGAAAACCTTTATGTAAATACTTCAACTCCTTTAGCAACAACTGAATTGCTTGAAAAATTTTATAAAGGAGCAGTTTTAAAAGAAAATACAACCAAATATTTATACCAAATAATGGTAGAAACATCAAGAGGGCTTACCTGGATGAAAGCCGGACTTCCCGAAGGAACGGAATTGGCACACAGAACAGGTATATCAGGAACAAATGATAACAATCTCAGAGTTGCCCTGAATGATGTAGGCATTGTGAAACTTCCAAATGGAAAGCACTTTATTCTTTCGGTTTATTTAAAAGAAATCACTGAAAGCAAAGAAGATACAGAGAAAATAATTGCAGATATTACAAAAGCAACCTGGGAGTATTTTACGAAAAAGAATTAGATAATGAGATAATTTGTCAATTGAATAATTAATGTTCAGTATAACTAGAGCATTATCTAATTGACACATTAAAAAATTGAAACATGAAGATATGTTAACAAAAGAAGATATAGCAAAACGAATTGCAAAAGAAGTAAAAGACGGCTATTTTGTCAATCTTGGTATTGGGATTCCAACACTGGTTGCAAATTATGTAAGAGATGATATTTCCGTAGAATTTCAAAGTGAAAACGGAGTTCTCGGGATGGGACCTTTTCCTTTTGAAGGAGAAGAAGATGCCGATATTATCAATGCGGGAAAACAGACTATTACAACACTCTTGGGGGCGAGTTTCTTTGACTCTGCTTTTAGTTTCGGAATGATCCGTAGCCAGAAAGTTGATTTAACGATTTTGGGAGCGATGGAAGTTTCTGAAAACGGTGATATTGCCAACTGGAAAATTCCGGGTAAAATGGTAAAAGGAATGGGAGGCGCTATGGATTTGGTGGCTTCTGCCGAAAATATCATAGTAGCCATGATGCACGTTAACAAAGCAGGAGAATCTAAAATTCTTAAAAAATGTACTTTACCCTTAACAGGCGTAGGATGCGTTAAAAAAGTAGTAACCGAGCTTGCAGTTCTCGAAGTCACGAAAAATGGTTTTAAGCTCTTAGAACGTGCGCCAGGTGTTTCTGTTGAATATATTATTGCTTCAACTGAAGCGGATTTGATAATTGAAGGAGAAATTCTGGAAATGGAAAGATAATTAATTTCGTTCTGCTAAAATAGGAGGAGGCTGTCCGAAAAGTATGGACAGCCTCTTTTTTATACTAAAATATTTGGACTCCTATTGGAGACGAATTTCATTTATGCAATTCTCAGAGGCTAGCTTCGACTTTTCGGACAGCCTCTTTTTTGTTGAATAAATTCTAAAATGCCTTTCTTTTTTCTATTAATTATTGTTTTACAATATTTTATAATTAAGTAATATATCGTTTTTGATGTAAATTTTTACAAAATCTTTACATATTGTTAAATAAAAGTGAGTTTAAGACAAAAAGTGTTGTATTTTATCGATTAAAGGCAAAATTCGTCGATAAAATAACAAAATTGAAATATTTTTGTCATAAATTAAAGTATTTAGCTACATTAAATATTTTGTTTTAATTTATTTACCAAAATTTTAAACCCCTTTTATTATGGAAAAAAAATTACCAAAAATTGTCACTACGACAGTTATTATGTTCACATTTTCTTTAACCGCATTTTCGCAAATAACAGACAAACGCGTAAGTCAGAAAAATGTATCCGAAAACGGATTACCAAGTTCAATTATCTTTAACGAAAGTGCTTCTTACAAAGATTCCGATTCAAGAAAGGTCTTTCAGGATCAATTAGGGCTAAAAGAGAATCAGTCTTTTGCCAAAATCAGGACCGAAACGGATAAAGATGGTTATACTCATGAAAAATTTCAATTGTATAATCAGGGAATTAAAGTTGAGTTTGCAAACTATAGTCTACATTATAAAAGTGGCAAATTAATTTCTATGAATGGTGAATATTATGACCTTGAAAATGTAGAAATAACACCTAAACTTTCTACAGATGAAGCTTTTAATAAAGCAATAAGCCAAATTGGCGCAAAGCAATATCTGTGGGAGACTCCGCTTGATGCAAAAGAAATGAATTATGAAAAACCAAAAGGAGAATTGGTCCTTTTACCAGCGATGGAAGATCAGGGTCAAAAAAGGACAAGGGATAATGTTCGTTTAGCTTACAAGTTTGATATTTATGCCACAAATCCCGTAAGTCGTGGTGATGTTTACATAGACGCTAGTACCGGAAAAGTTTTATTTTACAATGCAACGATAAAACATCTTGGGAAATATAGCCATGGCAAATCAAAAGCAACAAGTATAGACCACTCAAAAGCATCTTCCAGCTCTAAAGTTGCCATTGTAGCCGCTAATGCAGCTACACGTTATAGCGGAACGCAGGTTATACAAACTACTCTAAGCGGATCTTCTTATAGATTGGCAGATGCAACAAGAGGGTTGGGTATTAATACCTTTAATATGCAAAAAGGAACCAGCTACACTGCTGCAGTAAATTTTACAGATGCAGATAATAACTGGACCGCAGCCGAGTATGCAAATACAAACAAAGATAATGGTGCATTAGACGCCCATTGGGGAGCAGAAAAAACCTATGATTACTGGTCTAGTGTACATGGCAGGAACAGTTTTGATAACGCAGGTACTATCATAAAAAGTTATGTGCATTACAGCAATGCATATGATAATGCTTATTGGAACGGAAGTGTAATGACTTACGGAGATGGCAGTGGAACCTATTTTGATATTTTAACATCTATTGATGTAGCTGGTCATGAAATTGGTCATGCCATTTGTTCCTACACAGCAAACTTAGCTTATCAAAAAGAATCCGGAGCAATGAACGAAGCTTTTTCGGATATTTGGGGAGCCTGTATTGAGTATTTTGCCGCACCAACAAAATCTATCTGGTTAATTGGAGAAGATATAGAAAGAAGATCAGGACATGCTGCTTTACGATCAATGAGTAACCCAAATGCTGAAGGGCAACCAGATACTTATGGCGGAACCTATTGGATAAACCCAAATTGTACACCCACTGAATCCAATGATTATTGCGGAGTGCATACAAATTCTGGAGTCCTAAATCACTGGTTTTATATTCTGGCAGTAGGTAAGACAGGTACAAATGATATTGGAAATGCCTATAACGTTACGGGTATTACAATTGACAAAGCAGCAAAAATAGCGTATCGCCTAGAGAGCGTTTATTTAACAGCTAATTCAACTTTTGCAAATGCAAGAACTTCCGGAATACAATCGGCAATTGATTTATATGGTGCAGGATCAGCTGAGGTTATTGCAACAACAAATGCATTTTATGCAGTTGGGGTTGGAGCAGCTTACAGCAGTTCTACAGATACAACAGCGCCAACGGCACCGGCAAGTCTGGCAGCTTCAGGTACTACAGGCGCAACAACAAACTTATCATGGACGGCCTCAACAGATAATGTAGCTGTTACGGGGTATAATATTTATCAGGGAACAACTTTAAAAGGATCATCCACAACAACAACTTATGCCGTAACAGGTTTAAGCGCTTTAACGGCTTATAGTTTTAGTGTAAAAGCCAAAGATGCTGCAGGAAATCTTTCTGCTTCCAGCAATACTGTAAATATTACTACTACTGCAGCGACTGTAACCTATTGTACTTCTCAGGGAAATAGTGCCGCAGACGAGAGAATTGGTAAAGTGGTATTTGGAACAATTAATAATACTTCAACAGGAACTACCGGTTATGAAAATTACACTGCTGTTTCTACAAATGCAGCAAGAGGAAATGCTTATACTATTACGATTACTCCAAGCTGGACCTCTTCTGTTTATAGCGAAGGTTATGCTGTTTTTATAGATTATAATCAGGATGGTGATTTTGCCGATTCAGGTGAAACTGTTTGGACAAAAGCCACATCAACAACAACTCCGGTAACGGGAACAATCACAATACCGGCAACAGCAACACTTGGAACAACCAGAGTTAGAGTTTCTATGAAATACAACGGAATTCCAACATCTTGTGAGGCTTTCTCTTATGGTCAGGTAGAAGATTATTCGATAAACATTACAGCTTCAGGGGCCATTACAAACGAAGAAATTGCTGCAGGATTAGTCGAAACTACTGAAACTTCAAGTTTTGCATTATACCCAAATCCGGTAGCCGATGAGTTAAATGTATCGTTTTTAAACAATTCAGGGTATACTTTTAAAATTGTAAATACATTAGGACAACAAATTATTACTGGAGCATTTTCAGGAAACCCTATTGATGTAAGTACATTAAATACGGGGGTTTATATTATCGAATTAAATAACGGAAGTAAAAAAATCGTTAAGAAATTTGTTAAGAAATAATTGAATTTGAGTTAGTAAAAACGGAATGCCTCGCAATTTTGCGGGGCTTTCTTATGTAGATTTTCAACTAGTAATTTCAAAAAGAACCGAAGTAAAATAACCGCCTATTTGGGCGGTTATTGCTTTTTTAGACACTTTACTTCTCCGGGGTTTTGCTACTTTTTGCCTTATTTTTGGTTAAAAATTATAAAGTTAAACTCAATCTTCCAAAATAATAAGCCCCTGTAGTTCCCATCTGAACCGGAGCATATTTGAATACTCCGAAATAGCTGTTTTCATAAATTTGTCTATCCGGGAAAATATCAAATAAGTTATTGGTCCCTAATGCAAACTGAATTTTTCGTGTTATTTTATATGCTGCAGTTAAATCAGTTACGACTTTTCCGTCATGTTTCTGAATTCCCCCAAACGGAAAACCATCTCTGGTTACTTCTCCAAAATAAGTATTTCTCAATAAAAAGTTCCATTTGTCTAAACCATAATTAATGGCAAAAGTACCTTTATGTTTTGGAGTATTGGTCTCAATCAAACTTCTTTCCTGCGGACCGTAGTAAACATCTTCCTGACCAACAAATAGGGATGGGATATTGTTTAACTGATCATCAACTTTGTTGTCATTGTAATTGTACAATAACGAAAGATTTAATTTTCCTTTTCCAAGGTTTAAATCATAATCAATAACAACGTCAAGACCATTTGTAGTGGTGTTAATTGCGTTGGTGAAAAAACGTCCGGTTTCAGCTCCATATTGGGCAAACAGTTTGCGAAGTTCCTCAACGGGTTCTCCATAAGCATCGTTTCCTAAATTTCCGGTTAAAATGATTCTGTTGTCGATTTTGATGTGGTAATAATCAGCCGTGATATGTAATTGTTTTGTTGGAGAATAAACAATTCCAAAACTATAATTTTTAGAGGTCTCTTCTTTTAATTTCGGAATTCCGAGTTGTTTTGCAACGTCGCTGTCATTTCTGAAAATACCAGAATTTAGAACTTCTCCATCCACCACATCTGTTGCTATATTGTTAAAATATTGTTGATGTAATGAAGGTGCTCTGAATCCTGAACCAATAGCACCGCGAACTGAAAGGTTGTCCAGAATTTTATATCGGGCAGATAATTTTCCGTTAATTGTATTTCCAAAATCGGTATACTCTTCAAAACGACCGGCAACTCCAACCAATAATTTCTCAGTAACATCAGCTTCAATGTCAGCATAAATTCCAACACTGTTTCTATTCTCGTCTACTGCATTCAAAGGAGAAAAGCCCGGAAATGATTGTGCTCCGCCATCAATGTAAGAAGCTTCTTCACCAGGAACAATTTTATATTTTTCAAAACGATATTCGGCACCAAAAGCAACATTCAATCCATTAAAAATTTCTTTATATAATCTTGATATATCTGCATTTACAGTATTTTGAAGAAAAGAATGATTTCCGGCCTCAAATTTTGTTGGACTTGCATCTCCTAAAGAAACGTTATTCGTATTCGATACTTCGTAAACAAATTTATTTTGTCCGATGGTATTGCTTAAATCCAGCTTCCACTCTCCAAATTTAAATTTGAATCCAAAAGAAGAAGAAAGATCCGTTACAACTGAGTTTAGTTCGGGCTGAAATCCAAATGGAAAAATAGAAGCGACAACATTTTCAGTTTCACTTGGTAAACGTCTGAATCCGTAACCGGTTCCTTTTCTGTGACTGACGCCCCCTGATGTATAAAATTCTATTTGTTCGTTTAATGGAATAGAAGCATTAAAGAAACCCTGAATATTTTGAATTTTAGCGTCTCCAATCTGAAAATTAAAATCATTGCGTTTCAATCCGTTTTGTGCTAATAAATCATCATCTATCTGGCGGGACTGAGCTGGATCATCTGCAAAATCATAAGCAAAAAAGTTTCCCTGAGCCGATTGATCAAAAATAATCAGGTTATGGTTTTGAGAACGGTTTGTCTTTTCACGGTTATTGAACTCTCCCGAAAGATTGATAAAACCTCCTTTGCTTCCAATTTTTGTTCCGTAATTTAGATTTAAATTTGTCGTTTGTCCGTCATTTCTTGAAGTTGAACCATAAGTTGCATTAGCTTCTAAGCCTGTATTATCCTTTAAAACTAAATTGATTACACCAGCGATGGCATCAGAACCATATTGCGCAGCTGCGCCATCACGTAAAACCTCAATTCGCTTAATTGCCGATGCCGGAATTGCGCTTAAATCTGTTCCAACAGAGCCATTTCCAACCGTGTTTTGATAATTTACAAGCGAAGTAGTATGTCTTCTTTTTCCGTTAATTAAAACTAAAACCTGATCAGGCCCTAAACCTCTTAACGAAGCCGGATCGATATGTTCTGTTCCGTCTGCCGAAGATTGTCTGTTGGAATTGAAAGAGGGGATCAAATAAGTCAATATATCGTTTGTAGTGGTTTGCGGGGTTATATTTCTAATTTTAGCTAAATTCACAACATCTACAGGTACTGCAGTTTCAAGTTTACTTTTCTTTGGATTCCGGCTTCCCACAACCACAATTTCATCCAGATTATTGCTTTCAAAGAAGAGCTGAACTTCAACAAAATGATCTCTTGCTACCACTTCTTTTGGTATATATCCAAGTAAGGAAACAATTAAGCTTGGAGAATTTGTTGAGGAAGTAATTTTAAATTTTCCAGATGTATCGGTTGTAACGCTGGTTTGAGAACCTTTAATAAGAACTGTTGCAAATTCTAAGGGATCTCCGTTTTCGTTTGTGACTGTTCCGTTGATTTCGTGATTTTGGGCGAAAAACAAACTGCACGATAAGGTGAAAATCAGTGTAATTATAAGTTTTAGTTTTTTTCTCATAAATTCGTTTGGTTTAAGTATTGTTTTGCAAAGAATAGTTATTCCCTATTAATTACATGGGATAATTAATAAAATACAAATGTAACTGTAAAACATTAAAATTGATTTATAAAATGATGCTTTTTATAAGTTTTATATGTTATTTTTTGATATTTATAAAATACCTTTGCGTAAATTCTAAAAATAAAAAAAATGAAATTACGGTTATTACTTTTTTTGTTTGTCGTTACATTTAATGGCTTTTCACAAAATAACGTATTGGTTTTTCAATCAGATTTTGGTTTGAAAGATGGAGCAGTTTCTGCTATGAAAGGAGTTGCAATGGGAGTTTCAACCGATTTGAAAATATTTGACATAACACACGAAATTCCTGCTTTTAATATTTGGGAAGCAGCATACCGCTTATCGCAAACGGCTCAGTATTATCCTGCGGGAACCGTATTTGTTTCGGTTTGTGATCCTGGTGTGGGTACAGCAAGACATTCTGTAGTATTATTGACAAAATCCGGTCATTATTTTGTAACTCCGGATAATGGAACTTTAACCTTAATCGCTGAGCAATTAGGAATTCAGGAAGTCCGTGAAATTGATGAAGTAAAAAACCGCCGTCAGAATTCAAATGAATCTTATACCTTTCACGGGCGTGATGTATATGCTTTTACCGGAGCCCGTTTAGCTTCTAAAACGATTACTTTTGAAAAAGTCGGTCCTAAACTAGCCAGCGAAGTGGTAAAAATTGATTACCAAAGGCCTGTTTTCGAAAAAGGAATTATAAAAGGAGGAATTCCGATTTTGGATATTCAATACGGAAATGTCTGGACAAATATTGATAAAAAAACATTTGCTAATCTTGGTTTAAAAGCAGGAGATTTGGTTAAAATTCAAATTTTCAACGGAACTAAAAAAGCATACGAAGGAAAATTAAAGTTTGTAAATACTTTTGGAGAAGTTTCAGTAGGAACAGATGTTTGCTATTTTAACAGTCTTTTGAATTTTTCACTAGCTGTAAATCAAGGTAGTTTTTCAGCAAAACATAAAATTTACAGTGGAGCAGACTGGAGTATCCTGCTTAGTAAATAGTCCTTACCATGAAGAAATAAAAAAAACCGCTCAATTTTTATGAGCGGTTTTTTTGTGCATAAACTTATTTGAATGGTATCAAGTGTTATAGATTTTCGAAGAAATCATTCCCTTTATCATCCGTAATGATAAATGCAGGGAAATCCTTTACAGTGATTTTTCGAACAGCTTCCATTCCTAATTCTTCAAAATCTACCACTTCTACTTTTAAGATATTGTCCTGAGCCAAAATAGCGGCCGGACCTCCGATAGAACCCAAATAGAATCCGCCGTATTTGTTGCAGGCATCCGTAACTTGTTTGGTACGGTTTCCTTTGGCCAGCATCACCATACTTCCGCCATGTTTTTGAAATTCATCCACATACACATCCATACGACCGGCTGTTGTTGGTCCAAAACTTCCTGAAGCCATTCCTTCAGGAGTTTTTGCAGGTCCTGCATAATACACAGGATGATTTTTAAAGTATTCCGGCATCGGTTTTCCGGCATCTAATAATTCCTTAATTTTTGCGTGTGCGATATCACGGGCCACAATAACAGTTCCGTTTAGTTTTAAACGGGTTTTGATAGGATATTGTGACAATTTTGCTAAAATATCCGCCATTGGCTGATCTAAGTCAATTTCAACCGGAGCTTCCAGATGAGGTGCTGTTTCCGGTAAAAATTGTTTTGGATTTACTTCTAACTGCTCAAGGAAGATTCCGTCTTTTGTAATTTTTCCTTTGATATTTCGGTCTGCAGAACAGGAAACTCCCAATCCAACCGGACAGGAAGCTGCGTGACGAGGCAAACGGATTACACGTACATCATGCGTAAAATATTTTCCTCCAAACTGAGCTCCGATTTCACTTTCCTGACAGATTTTCTGAACACGCTCTTCCCATTCCAAATCACGAAACGCCTGACCGGCCATGTTTCCTGAAGTAGGCAGATTGTCAAAATATCCTGCGGATGCTTTTTTTACAGTTGCTAAATTTGCTTCAGCAGAAGTTCCGCCAATCACTAAAGCCAAATGATAAGGTGGACAGGCAGAAGTTCCTAAATCCTTGATTTTAGCACGAATGAAAGCATCAAGGGATTTATCGTTTAGTAACGATTTTGTTTGCTGGTATAAATACGTTTTATTTGCAGATCCTCCTCCTTTTGCCATGAATAGAAATTCGTAAGAAGTTCCTTTTTTGGCGTAAATATCAATCTGTGCCGGAAGATTCGAACCTGAGTTTTTCTCTTCAAACATCGAAATTGGAACGATCTGTGAATAACGTAAATTTCGTTTTTGATAGGTATTGAAAATTCCTTTGCTCAGCCATTCAGCATCATCAGCACCGGTGAAAATGCTTTCTCCTTTTTTTGCCATAACGATTGCTGTTCCCGTATCTTGGCAGCTTGGCAATTGCCCTTCGGCAGCCACCGAAGCATTTTGAAGTAAATTGTAAGCCACAAAACGATCATTGTCTGTTGCTTCCGGATCGTCGAGAATATTTCTTAGCTTTTGTAAATGTGTTGTTCTCAACATGAAAGAAACATCTGTTAAAGCTTCTTCAGCTAATAATTCCAATCCTTTTGGATCAACGAGAAGAATTTCTTTGTCTCCAAATTTTTCAAGTTGTACAAAATCTGAAGTAATTTTTCTGTATTGTGTTTCGTCTTTTAAAATAGGATAGGGATCCTGGTATATAAAATCAATCATTTCTTTGTTTTTGGCAAAGTTAAAAATTATTTACCTAAGAAAGAATTTGAATTATAAGTGTTTCGGAGTTTATTGTTGGTTATGAAACTCATTAAAGCTCATCTTTTTTTCAAAATAAGGTTTATCTTTTGCTGAAAGAAGTTTCTTTTTCCAATGAGTTCCCTTTAGTAAAAATGAAATAGAATCAGAATAGGTTACAATTCCCGAATCTTCATTGCTATCATCTCCGGGTTCAAATGAAACTGTCTTGCAATAAAAACTTTCAGGATCTTTTCCTGATGTATTGCTTACAAATTCAGTCCACGTTCCCCAACCGCTGTCTGACATCGATTGCCATTGATGAACAAGCTGTAAATTATGGTTTTTCAGATAGTACAGATAATTTTCATGCGTATAACCGCAGGCAGGATATCCAAAACCAATTTGTATAAAAGAAGAATTTTTGCCTGATGCATTAGTCAAACCTGAGGATCCTCCCCATTCGGCACCTTTCTCGTAATTGTTAATAGTGATTCTTGAAGACGTGATTTTGGTTTTATTCTGATAAAAATCAAGTCTGAATTTCGATGTTAGGATACTGTCCTTATCAGCTTTCAGTTCTGTCAAATTTGCCATAATATGAGTGAACTCGGCATTTTTTTCATTTGAAAGGAAAATGGTATCTGTTTCTAATATATTTTCTTCTGTTTCTGCTTTATCAGTAACAGTGGGAAGTTCTTTTGCTTCAGCAGAATTTACATCTGCAATCAGACTTTTTTTCTGTTCTTTATGACAGCTTGCTAGAATCAATAAGATAAAAAGATGTTTAATTTTCATATTTAAAATCTCCAAATTTTAAAAAAACCAGGTGGCCACAAAAATAGCCGTAATCACACAAATTAAATCAACCAAAAGCATGGTGCCCAAAGCGTAACGAGTATTTTTAATATTTACCGAACCAAAGTAAACCGCAATTACATAAAACGTACTTTCGGCGCTGCACTGAAAAATACTGCTCAGTCTTGCTGTAAGGGAATCTGCTCCAAAAGTATTCATCGAATCAATCAAAAATCCTCTTGATCCCGCAGAACTAAAAGGGCGAAGCATTGCAACTGGCAGTGCATTAGTAATTTCTTTGCTCACTCCCATATTAGAAAAGATAAATCCAATAGCATCACTGATGATTTCGAATAAACCACTGTTTCTAAATAATGAAATAGCAACCAGCATTCCCAAAACATAAGGAAAAATCGTAACTCCAGTCTTAACTCCGTTATTTGCTCCCACTACAAATGTGTCAAAAACTGTCGTTTCATCTTCCTTAAATTTTTTCTCATGTATGAAAGAAAAGATTAGGGTAAAAGCAATTATCGCTACTAATATTAATCCCGAAAGGTTAGAAGTGAAATAGTTTTTCCCGATTAAATCCAAATGGTTTACATACATCAGAAGACCAACAATTGCTGCAATTAAGGTCATTAAACCAATAAGAAGTGAAGCACTTTTAAAATTGATTTTTTGTTTCACTCCCACAATCAGGAAAGCAGCAATAGTTCCGATGAAAGAAGTAATGATACAAGGCAGCATTACATCTGCCGGATTACTGGCATTGGCAGCAGCACGATAACCGATAATTGAAGTTGCAATTAAAGTTAAACCCGAAGCGTGAAGACACATAAACATAATCTGTGCATCACTGGCTTTGTCTTTTTCGGGATTTATTTCCTGTAAACTTTCCATGGCTTTTAGTCCGAACGGAGTTGCGGCGGAATCTAATCCTAAGAAATTCGCGGCAAAATTTAAGGTCATGTAGGATATCGAAGGGTGGTTTTTAGGAATACTCGGAAATACTTTTACAAAAACGGGACTCAGCACTTTGGCTAAATTTCCGGAAGCTCCTGAAATAATCAGAAGTTCCATTAATCCGCAGAAAAATGCTAAATAAGCCATAAGCGGCAGAATTAAATCAAGTAAGGTACTTTTACAAGTTGGCAGTAAACCATCTGATTTTTGAAGACCGCTGTAGATTTTTACGGTTTTGTTTTTATAAACATAGGTTGTATCGGAATTTAGCGTGTCACGATTTACAATCATGGTCTGTTCCGGCGCATTTTTAATGCTGTCTTTGATGAAAGCGGGAAGTTGTTCAACGTATTTTTCAGAAACCAAAATCGGATCATCTTTTTTTCCATTCAAAATAGAATCAATAGTATACGTGTTGGCAGTAAATAAACTCACCACAATAAACACAATCGAAGAAATAAAAATCGTTAACCAAAATCTGCTTAATACCATAATTGTAATTTTTTGTAAATGTAATAAATCAATTGCAATGACAATTACAAAAGTCAATTTCGTGGTTTAAGGCAAATTGATTTAGGTGAGTTTTTGAATTTTCATTCAATCACAATTTTAGTTTCCAGATAATTTCCGAAAGATTTGATTCCTTCAAAAAGTAACTTTTTTTTGCTCATTTCGGTTTTAACGAAAAACTCTGTTTCAATTTTGGCATGATCTTTTTTGATGGTTCTTTTCCAGGTTCCAATGACTTTTCCGTTTTCTACAATTGTGGGTTTAAAAATGCCGTTTTTGGTAAAAGCTTTTGGCTGATGTTCTAATAAAATAGAAGATTCGCGGTTTTTATACGAAATTAAATACTCGTCAAAAGCGGCAAGAAAATGTACGCTTTCGCGGAAATTATGAGGATTAGGACATGCATTACTTAACCAATATTGCTGATTATCAATAGTTATACTATTTAATTGCAATTTAATTGCATTAATTGCAGATTTGCAAATTGTTGTAGAAAAACCGGACCAGTGTGAAAAATCTGCAACTGTTGCCGGACCACGGCTTTCAAAATAACGTTGGGCAAGTTTGGCCAAAGCTTCTTCTTTGGTTAATTTGGTTTTTGGTTTAGGGACCCTTTCTTCAAGTAAGGTATATGTCATTTTTTTGCCTTTCATTTTTCCGTTGCAGACTAAACCATCTAATTCTGCATACATCATGATTAAAACAGGACTTAATTTATAATCGCCGGAAATTTTTTTGACATTAAGTTCCTGTATGATTTCTTCCCGGGTTAAATGATTGTTTCCGGCCAGTATCTTTTCTATAGCTGAGTTGATCTTGTCAAATTCCTTTTCGTCACAGCCATATTTTTTAGTTTCGGCAATAATAATACGTTTCACCTGAGGGCCGGAAACATCGAGCATCCAGTAAATATCTTCTGCTGAAACCAAATGCCAGGTTGGACGTAAAATATGGATTCGGATTATTTTTCCTGAACTAATGGCTTCTTCGATTTCCTTTTCAGTAGCATCACAACGGGAGCCAATTGCCCATTTTGCCATTTCGTAATCCTGAGCCTGCATGGCGCCAAGATGTTGTACAATTTTTTCAGGTGAATTATGACTTGTTTTATCCAGTTTTTGCGAAATGAGACGATGATTTGAAATTTCGTGATGTGTCATACTTGCTTTTTTTTAACCATATAAGTTATATAAGTCATTTAAGACTTTCCATTTCAAAATCTTAGTATGTTAGAACCTTAGCAACTAAAAATCTATACATGAATAATTTCCTCCTCAATCAATAAATCCTCACGTCTTAAACGAAGGAAAATCTGTGCTACGGCAATGGTGTCTTTTTCACAATAGGTAATAATTCTGTCAATGTCTTTCTCCACATAAAAAACATATGCTACCTGGCTTCCGTCGATATCACCTTTTGGAGAAGGGACTCCAAGAATTTTCGTCAGTAATTTTAAAGAAGTAAAATGTTTGTAATCGCCAAACTTCCATAATTCTAAAGTATCCAAATGCGGAATTTCCCATGGCTTTTTGCCGAATAAATTCAGTTTATCCGGAATCGCAATTTGGTTGATAATCATTCGGCGTGCGAGAAACGGAATATCAAATTCCTTGGCATTATGCCCGCACAAAAGATGCTGTGGCTGATTGAAATGATTGTTCAGCAGATTATTAAAGTCTTTCAGGATCTTTTTTTCTTCTCCAAAAAAAGAAGTTACCCTGAAATTTCGAATATCTCCTTTGATCGTAAAGTAACCAACCGAAATACAAATTATCTTTCCGAACTCTGCCCAGATTCCGGCACGATCGTAAAATTCTTCTGGGGTAAAATCTTCTTTTCGCTGATATTGTGTTTTCAAATCCCAAAGGGATTGCATTTCCGAATCAAGTGAATTAAAGTTTTCTTCTTCAGGAACGGTTTCTATATCAAGAAATAAAATGTTGTTGAGGTTTATTTTTTCAATCATTTTTGGAGACTTCTTAGATATTTGATGGTTAGACTTGCTTAGATTTTTTTACAAATATCTGTAAAATTCTTACTATTTTTAAATTTATTTTATGAATTTACAATTAATGCCAAGTTTGTCTGCTTCTTTCAAAAAATATTTGGCTAAGTTTTCATTATCTATTTCCAGAATTATTTGAATATCTTCCAAAAGGTTGTCGAAATTAGTTTTACCCTCTTTGAGATCTATTCCTAATATTTCTTTTTGCAGCTTTACAAACGAAACTCCCTTTATACCTTCTCTCCAGCTTTCTAAAACTATTTTAGCCATAATTTTATATATGAATGATTAATATAAGTTATGACTAAAATAAACTTTGCTGTGCAGAAGGACTTTCGTGCTCCAAAAGCCATTTTTTGCGCCATATTTCTCCTGCATAACCCGTAAGAGATCCGTTTGTACCAATAACCCGATGACACGGAACCACAATCCAAAGCGGATTTTTACCATTTGCCGATGCTACAGCCCGAATCGCTTTTACATCTCCAAGCTTTTTAGTCTGATCCATATAACTTACTGTTTTCCCATACGGAATTTCCAGTAAGGCTTTCCAGACTTTCTGCTGAAATTCTGTTCCTTGTGGATTTAGTTTTAAGTCGAAATCGGTTCTTTTACCTTCGAAATAGTCATTGAGCTGCAAAACTGCCTCCTGTAAAACTTCGGGAATAGTTTCTGAAACTTCATTTGTTCCAACATCAGAAACGGAGATTACAGCGATACCATTCTCATCTCCAACGATTTTGGTGATTCCAAGAGGGGAATTGATATAAACTGTTTCCATGATTTTTGGTTTTAACCGCAAAGACCCAAAGTTCGCAAATATTTTTGAACGATATAAAATTTAAGTTTAAGTGTTTTGCTTTACTTATATAAAATTAATGACTGGCTGAGCGGAGTCGAAGCCTTTTGTTTTCATAAGCCTTCGACTCCGCTCAGGATGACAATAGTGTTAGGAGGTAATAAAACTTAAATAATTTATATAGTTTAATAATCTTCCAGTCTAAATTTATAGTTTAAAACGGTTTCAATTTTCGCGCTTGAAATAACCTTTTTACTATTAGATTTCCCAGCACTAAACTTCGGTAAAATCAGGTTTTGTTCTTTTGCTTTTTGTGTATAATACTCCTCTCTTGTTGGATGAAATGGCGCAACAGCATTAAAAACGTCGTTCCATTTAGATTGGTTTATGATTTCTTCAATGATGCTGATGCAATCGTTTTGATGAATCAGATTTACGGGAGCATCTGCATTTGCTAAGTTTTCTTTTCCTGACAAGGAAGTCACAGGATGACGATCTTCTCCAATTAATCCGCCGAAACGCAGAATAGTAGTTTCGAAGTTTTGATTTCTCTGTAAAATTGCTTCTGATAAAAGCAATTGCTTGCCACTTTCGGTTTCGGGATTTGGATTTGTTTCTTCCGTAATCAAATTATTTTCATCGCCATAAACTGAAGTTGAACTTACAAAAAGCACTTTTTTAACGGAAGATTTTTCTATAAACGGAATCAGGTTTTTGATTTTTTCGACAAAAACTTTCTTTTCTGAATCTGGATTGGCAGCTCTCAGTTTTGGCGGAATATCAATAATCAGGATTTCGCTTTCTGCTAAAAAATCAATGATGCTTTCAGAAACGCTTTCGCTTTCAAGTGCAACTAAAAATGGATTTACCCCGGCGTCTTTTAAAATCGGAAGTTTATTTTCTGAAGTTGTGGATCCATTTACTGAATTTCCTTTTTCGATTAGTCTTTTTGCCAGTGGAAGCCCTAACCAACCGCATCCCAGTACACTTATTTTTGTCATTTTTTAAGATTCAAAATAGAAAAGCTTTTTTCTTTCTCGCAGATTTGCTTCGCCAGTTCGCTATCGCTCGAGTGGCAGATTTAGCAGATTGATTTTAAAATAATCTGCGAAAATTAGCTTAAATTTTTTTAAATCTGCGTTAAAAAAAAATACAAGATTAATATTTTACAAAGTTAAAGTAAATCGGACTTTTTCTTTTCCTTTTGCACCAATTCTGTTGTAAAATTTAATGGCCCTTGTGTTGAATTCCGGTGTTTGCCACTGCATATTGATGCAGTTATTTTTGATTCCGATTTCTTTTAGTTTTTCGATTAAAACTTCGCCAATTCCAAAACTTCTTACTTCTTCTTCCAGAAATAAACAATCCATATACAAAAAACAAGAAGCATCCCAGGTTGAAAAATCAAAAGTAAAGGATGTGTAACCCACAATTGTTTCTTTCGTGGCAACAACTAAACAAAACAATTTTGGATTTTCATTAAAAAGAGCGTTTTTCAAACCTTGTTCTTTTCCTTTCGGAGAAAATTCGGCTTTTTCAAATTCAGCATGTTTTTGGCATAAAATGACCAGTTTGGGTAAATCGGCTATTTCGCAGTTTCTTATTGAATATTCCATTGAAGATTGATTTCTGTTTGCAGAAAGCTGATAAAATGATTAAAATAATCCGGATAATTCTCATTGGCTCTTGTGGCAATAAAGTGTTTTCTCTTCAAACCATTTTTCCCAACTTTAATCGCTTTGATCTGACTGGATTTTAAATGCGGCTGAACTGCCCATTTTGCCATTGACATTACACCCATATCGGCTTTGACCATTTCCAGGGACGCTTCTGTCAAAGGCATTGGCGTTATTTTTTTCGGACTCACTTTGGCTGGAGCCAAAAGAAACTGATGAATGGTAACAGTTTCCATTGGGAGCGAATGGATAATGAGATGTTCATTGATGAAATCTTCTGCAACAACATATTTTTTATCGGCCCAGGGATGATTCTCAGAAACGACCATCATAACCTCGTCCTGAAACAGTTCTGTGTATTTGATAGTATTGTCTTTAATCGGATCGCTTATAATAGCAATATCAATGGTGTTGTCTAAAAGTTTCTGCAATGGTATATGAGTGGCTTCGATCACAATTTTAAGTTCCACATTAGGATATAAAAGATGAAACTGTTTCAAAACTGACGGAAGCCAGTGATAACTCGAAAAACATTCAGTACTGATTCTAATTTCGCCATATTCTCCAAAAACCATTTGTTTGATTTGGCTTTCGGTTTCTGACAGTTTGTTCAGGATTTCATTGGCGAGATCGTAGATTTTTTCGCCGGCTTTGGTCAAAACCAGTTTTTTATTGGTTCGTAAAAAAATGGCTGTTCCCAATTGATATTCTGCTTCTTTGAGCTGATGACTCAAAGCCGATTGTGTCAGGTGAAGTTTGTCAATCGCTTTGGTAATGCTTCCTTCTTCGACAATTGCTTTTATCAATTTTAAGTGACGTATTTCCATTTTCAGTGATTAATACACAAAGAAACAAAAAATTAGATTGGCTTTTGTATGAAAAAAAATAATGTTCTGCATGAATTCTTTTCGTTTTTATGAGAGGTAAAACCATCCTAATTTTGAAAAAATAAACTTTAAAACATTAAATATGGAAGCACAGATTAAACATTACGAAAATAAGCTGGCCTTTGAAATGGATCCGTCAGATTTATTTGAAGCGCTGAACGATGGAGAAAACATAATTGTAATAGATGCCCGAAGAGCTTTTGGCTACGACGAGGAACATATTCCAAACGCGCTTAATATTCCACACCGCGAAATGAATTTAGAAACCACACAGCATTTAGATAAAGATGTTTTGTATGTTACCTATTGTGCCGGAATTGGGTGTAATGCCTCAACAAAAGGAGCTCTAAATATGACCAGACTAGGATTTAAGGTAAAAGAATTAATTGGCGGACTGGAATGGTGGAAAATCGATGGTTATGCAACCGAAGGCGAAAAGGGAGTCAAGGAAGGATTGAAGGTTGAATGTGCTTGTTAAATATAAAAGGCAGACTTTTTCATTAAGTCTGCCTTTTGAAATTGTTCTGAACGATTTAAGAGAAATATTTATTCTATTTTAATATCGTTTTGCTCAGCAACTTTTTTGAATAGATCTTCTTTGTTTTCGCTTTTCATTTTCTGATAAATACCGCCTATAATTTGCTCTGTGTCTTTTACGTAGTCAGATTTGCCAATAGTATAAATACGATGTGCTTTAAAAATATTGTCTAAAGCTTTTTCAGAATCATTGAGGGCAAGATAATTTTTTCCTGCTCCAAAAAAGCCTTCTGCATTATTAGGGTCAGACTTTATCAGTTTTTCATAATAAGTAATAGCTGTTTTATAATCTGTTTTTAAACTGTACACAACGCCAATATTTACTAAAGCAAAATCACCTTCAGGGTAAATTTCGAGTGATTTTTTATAATATTTGATTGCATTGTCATAATCTTTTAATTGTCTGTAACACATCGCAATGTCGTCCAAAGCCAAAACAAATTTTGAATCTTTTTTTAGAGCTATTTGGAAAGATTCAATCGCCAGTTCATATTTTTGGTCACGCATAAAGTCTTTAGCAATAATATAAGAGTTTTGTGCCTGTTCGTTTTTTGAATGAGTATAAAAGGGGCTTGGATTGCTTATTACTGGTTTAGTCGTAATTTTACCGCAGGTTTTACTTAAAATCTCAGCTGTTTTTTTTAAAAGGCTCTGAATTCCTTCAACTGTATTTATGGATTCTCTAACCTTTGTGTCTTTGTCATCCATAACAACCTGAGTCATGGATTCACTTATACAGCTTGTGTAAATTTCGTCAGTTATTTCAGCTTTTTTGCTTAGACAGTCGCATGTCAGTTTCGCTATTTTTTCTTCAATCGTTTGAGAAAATCCGTTATGGGAACTTACAGAAATTACAAAAATCCAAAATAGTTTTTTCATAAATACGGTTTGAATGATTATTGATTTATGACTTCTTTTTTAACTTCCATTACTGGCGCCAGACTATCTGTTTTGACTGTAGTACTATCAATTACCGGAGCAGTTTCTATTGGTTTTACCGGCGCTGGATGTCTTTTAATTTTTTGCTGAATCAAAACAGCATCATTTAAAACAAAAGCTTTAGGCATCATCCAGTTGCTTCTTGGTTTGATATTAAACAGCGGATTGGTCATTAAATCGAAAGAGCTTTCGATCAAATCCATATCAAAAACAGAAGATTTATTAATAACGAATTCCATCACAAGAGGTTCATTAGATACAACATAGTAGCATAAAATTTTGCTGTCCTCTCTCTTTAAAAGATTTCCTTTTTGTCCGGACGTTGAAACGCCATTGGCTTTAAAGTTATAAAACGTCATTTTTGGATTTGCATAAATATCGTAGCGATTGACTTTACGGTTTGGCGTAATTTTTATTTTCAGATATCTTTTACTTCCTATAACGCTGTCTCTTACAAAGGAAATAGTTGGTTTTAGTACTTCTATATTAGGAGCAATGGCGCTATACGTAAAAGCAGAATTGTACTTGCTTGCAATTGGAAGACGGTTTAGACCTATTGCTTTTTGATTCATATTTCCCAGATATGTTTTAGTCCATTCATCCAGATTGATATCATAAGTTGTCCAGACGGCAGAATCAGTATCAGCGTTATAAACGTATAATAAACTATTTGATTTTGCCTTTCCGGGTTCATAATCTGAGTGATATCCGGCATAAACAAAAAAGCTGATCGATATGATAAGGAAAAGTATAGTCCAGGCACCTTTTCTATAAAATGATCCAAATAGCGGGAGTAATAATCCGAAAAGCAATACCGTAAGAACTGAACTTCCGTAAAGGATTTTTAAACCTAAACCAATTGGAAACGTGATGATAAACGGTGCTAGAATTGCTAATGCAGGAATGCTGAATAACAAGTTTAGACCTATGCTGTAATGTTGGGTAAGGACAAAAAATCCAAATAAAAAAATTCCAAAGTAAACAGGAATAATCAGGAATCCTGCTCCCGTTAATTGATTGGCTAAAACGATATTGATGATAATCCATAGCAATAACGGCGCTACGAAATGATTCATCGTAATTTTTGCTTCAGAAAAATGATGGTAAAAAGCAAAACAAATGGCAATACTAAGTGTTACAAAGGCGCCAATGTAGGCATGACCATTATAAGTAAAACCATTTAGCAGATCAGTGTATTGCGGATAAATTTGCAGGACGATTTTCCAGCCTAAAAAAGTGACCAAACCAGCAATAATCATGGAACCTAGCAAAGGAACAAATCCTTTAAAAATTTCCCTGAAAGAAATGAGGTGTTTTACTTTTCCAACGAAAATAAAGAAGAAAAGTAGTCCTAAAGCAATAATGCTCATTGGGAAAACCCATGAAAAAGGATAATTTATGAAGAATCCGAACGGAACACTAAAATAAACATTGTCCTGTGTAGTGTGAGTAGAGTTTAAATCAATATTAGAGAAGTATTTTAATAGCGGCATCAAATATGATCCCTGATGTGTTAATGTAGTTTTGTTTAAATGCTGAATATCATCTTGCTGGGTGTGATAATTATAATGACCATCAATAAAAGCAAAGTTGAAACCCTGAATGTTTCCCTGTTCTCTAAAAACAGTTAAATCGGTGTCATTTGGAAGCATTTTGTAAATACTGTACATTAGCGAGTTTGAAACCGGATATTTTGCTTTGGCATTCGAAAATTCTTTTACAAGAGCCTGGTTTCCTTTATTGGTTTCCATCAGCATATAGCTTGGTCCGGACGAACCTCTTGCTTCAAAATTTAAAACCAGGCCAACCTCTTTTGCCCACGGATGCTGATTCACAAACAGGGCAGCGCCGTTTAAACCCAGTTCTTCAGCATCAGAAAAAAGGATAATAATATCGTTTTTATGCTTTTCATTAGCGTATAAAAAAGCCCGTACGCCTTCAAGGATTGTGGCAACTCCTGAAGCATCATCACTTGCTCCTTTAGAAAAAGAATGCGGTGCGCTGTCATAATGTGAGAGTAATAATAGCGCTTTTGAATTATCAGTTCCTTTTATACGGGCCAGAATGTTTTTGGATTTTACCAAAAGACCTTTGTCATTCAGTGTAAAACCTTCCTGAATCGAGGTTTCGAGACCAATTCTGTTTAATTCAAGTTTAAGGTAATTAGCAACTAACTCATGATTGGTAGAACCAACAAAATGGGGCTTTTGGGCTATAATCTGAACCTGATTTAGTGCTCGTTCTGTTGAGAATTCGGCAAGAGCTTCTTCATCTTTAGAAATATACTGGGGCATCATAGAGGCAAATATGATGGACAGAATTGCTAAGACTCCTAAGAAAGCCAGAATTGAAGTAGGATTTTTTTTCATATTGTGGTATTAAATTTCTTTTTTTACGAGCATAAAATAATCATTGTCCAAAGACCGATATCCCTGATCGTACAGAAAATAGTAGGTATTCCCTGTTTTGGTCTGCAAGATATTGGTAAAGAAATCAAAATCAAAACCTTTATTGAGCATTTTATCACGTGTTGCTTTTGATTTTCCTTCCGAATTTAATTCAGACAAAATACGGTAATTTTTACGCAGTTTGTTGTTTACATTGCGCATAAAATTCGTGCTGTCTTTATTTATTTTATTGTTGTAGGCATTGCGGCAACTGTCTGAGCAAAATTTTTTATCTTCCCGGCCTACAATTTTTTCGGAGCATTCGAGGCATGTTTTCATGAATCAATTTTCTTTATTTCATATAAGTCTGTTCTTCTATCTTTCAGCGTATGTACACTTCCATGTTCATGCAGTTCTTTTAGTAAATTCAAATCAACATCAACAATAAGTGTCATTTCGGTGTTTGGAGTGGCTTCGGCTTTGATACCGTTGCTCGGAAAAGCAAAATCCGAAGGCGTAAAAACGGCTGCCTGCGCATATTGAATATCCATATTATTTACTTTCGGAAGATTCCCCACGCAACCAGCAATCGCCACATAACATTCATTTTCGATGGCACGTGCCTGCGAACAATGTTTTACACGGGTATATCCATTTTGAGTATCGGTCAAAAAGGGTACAAAAAGAATGTTCATTCCTTCATCTGCAAGTAATCGTGGGAGTTCCGGAAATTCGACATCATAACAAATCAGGATTCCTATTTTACCGCAATCGGTATCAAAAGTTTTAAATTGGGATCCGCCTTTCATTCCCCAGTGTACCACTTCGTTTGGTGTGATATGAATTTTGGTATACATTTCGGAAGTTCCGTCTCTTTTGCATAAAAAACCAACATTATACAAATTACCGTTTTCCAAATAAGGCATACTTCCGGTAATAATATTGATGTTGTAAGAAATAGCAAACTCCTGAAAACGTTTCCTGATAGGATCAGAATGTCGGGCAAGCTCCCGAATTGCATTGGCTTCAGATAAATGATTGTAATCGGCCATTAAAGGCGCAATGAAAAGTTCCGGGAAAAGGGCAAAATCACTTCCGTACCCAGAAACCACATCAATAAAAAACTCTGATTGCTCAAAAAATTCTTCCAGGTTATTCAATTGACGCATTTGCCATTGTACAAGTCCAAGGCGAATAACACTTTTTTCGAGATTAATCAGTTTGGGACTTTCATCATAATAAACATTGTTCCATTCCAGAAGAACGGCAAATTCCTTAGACTCTTCGTCACCTTCCAGATAGTTTTTGATAATCCGCAAAACGTGAAAGTCGTTACTTAGCTGAAATGAAAGTACAGGATCATGTAATTCCTTGTGCTTTACTTTGTCGATGTAGTTTTTTGGCGTCATCTTTTTAGAATGCTGCGCATAATGTGGAATTCTGCCTGCAAAAACAATTGCTTTAAGGTTCAATTGTTCGCATAATTCTTTTCGGGCATCGTACAAACGTCTTCCTAAACGAAGCCCGCGATAATTTGGATGGATAAAAACATCTATTCCGTATAAGATTTCTCCGTTTGGATTGTGAGTCGAGAAAGAGTAATCACCAATAATTTGTTTGTAGTTGTGTTTTTTGTCTACTAATTTTTCATCAAGAATTAATGATAATGCAGATCCCACTACTTTTCCATCAACTAAGATAACCAGCTGACCTTCGGGAAATATAGAAAGCAATTTTTCGATTTCATCAGCTTCCCAATATGAATTGGCCATTTCAGGATAGGATTCCACCATTGAATTCTTTAACTGTTTATAGTCATCAAATTCTAAATTTCTTAATTCTACCTTATTTATTTGAGTCTGCATGTGGTGTATTTCTCTCAAATATAGTAAAATATTTCCATTTACAAACGGTTACAAACAGTTACAACCGAAAGTAAATAGTTTGCTACCGACTAATCTTTGAAACCCGTCACATCTTTGCACTGTTGAATTTGACGAACGAATTCGATTTTATATAACCCTTAAAAATAGTATACGCCATGAAAAACAAAGTACAATTAATCGGTAATGTAGGTAATGATCCAGAAATCAAAACATTAGACAGCGGAAGAAAATTAGCGCATTTAAGTATTGCTACTAATGATAAATACACCAATGATAAAGGTGAAAAAGTAGAGCAAACCGAATGGCATCGTGTTACTGCATGGGGCAAAACTGCCGAAATTATCGAAAAATATGTTGTAAAAGGAAAAGAAATCGCCGTTGAAGGAAAACTAACCCACAGAAGCTACGATGATAAAAACGGAGAGAAACGCTACGTTACAGAAGTTGTTGTAAACGAAATTTTATTGCTTAGCAAGTAATGTTTTTATTTGTTGGTTAAACCTGACAGGCTTTAAAACCTGTCGGGTTTTTTATTATCATTAAACATAATCCTTAGAGAAGGGGCTTCGACTCCGCTCAGCCTGACAACTTTTAATTCTAATCATAAAAGATATAATTATAAAATCGAAGCGCCGTTTATGTCAGTAGTGAGTATTTCGCTCATATAATCAAAAAAGGGTCTCATATTCTGCATGGTTTCCAAAGCCTGTCCTAAAAACTGCGGACTCAAAACCTCATCATCTGTAAAACGTTTAATAATCAAAAACTGTTTAAAGCGAAGTAAATCAATAGCTTTATGATTGATGTCAAAACCTTTTGGTGCTGTTTTGAGCTGTTCTCCCTGTAAAGCTCTAAAAGTATTTCTAAAAACTTTTGAATTTAGTATTTTTTTAAATGATTCAGAATCATGGTCAAATTCGGTTCGAATGCGTTTTAAATCTGCTGCATTGGGTCCCCAAAAGCCGCCGGCAAAAAAACTGTTTCCTTTTTCAAGATGAAAATAATAACCACCACGTCTTGCCGCTGTTGCGCGTGTATAACTGCCTCCCCAAAAAGTTTTAAACGGAGTTTTGTCTTTAGAAAAACGAATATCACGATAAATTCGGTACACACTTTTTTTGCCTGAACGGGTTTCCAGAACATCTGTTTTAGAAAGTTCGTGAAGTAAAGCCTCTGCAAAAGTTTCAATATGGTTTAACTCGATTAGATATTCTTGTTTATGCGCTTCGAACCAGGATTTGTTGTTGTTTTCTTTAAGCTGCTGCAAAAAATCAAGAGCAGATTGTGGAATTATGATTTGGTTTTCCATATAAATTTTAGTCTTTAAAAATAAGAAGTTGACCGCAATTCAAAACTAAAAAACCCACCGAAAAATTGGGTGGGTTTTGTCTATATCGTTAAGCAGTCTTTTTGAATAAATCAAACATAGGACAGCGTGAGCAGCGTTTCTTTTCACTTTTTTTGTATTTCTCACAGCAAGAAGATTTACAGTTTTCAATCTTCTTAATTTTATCAAGGATATCTTTGTTTTTCTTTTTCTTCTTATCCTTTTTCTTGTCCTTGTCTTTTTCTTTCTTGCTCAATTTTCCTCTGTATTAAAAACAGTGACAAATATAAAAAGAAAATATTATTTTTATATATTCTAAATAAATTTTAACTTTTTTATTTTGGGTTAATAGCAATTGAGCTCGTAACGGTTAACTGCTGAATATCACGATCGAACAGGTAAAGTCCGCCTTTGTCTTCACCAATTAAGTTGATTTTGTCCAGAATAGATTTAGCTGTAGCTTCTTCCTCGATTTGTTCAGAAACATACCATTGTAAGAAATTATGTGTAGCATAATCTTTTTCTTCAAAAGTGATGTGTACCAATTCGTTGATAGATTGCGAAACAAAAAGTTCGTGATTATAAAGCTCCTCAAACATTTCTTTAAAAGTAGAATACGATATTCTAGGTGCTTTTAAATCTGTAATCTGAGCATGTCCGCCACGTTCGTTTACATATTTTACCAATTTAAGCATATGTGCACGCTCTTCGTCTGACTGGGTGTACATAAACTGAGCGATTCCTTCTAATCCATGTACTTCAGCCCAACAAGCCATTGAAAGGTACGTTTGAGAAGATTCTGCCTCTATACGGATTTGTTTGTTTAAAGCCGTTTCAATATTTTTTGATAACATAATAGATGTCTTTTTTGTAAAGTTAAAAAAAATAATTCAAACCATTTTTTGGATATCTGAAAAACATAAGAACATTTCGATTAATTCTTAGTCGATTTAAGGTTATCAAAAGAAATAGGCTGTGAGAAAATGGCTTTATTAATGATTGAATTTTTTTCTTCATAATAAAACCCGTCTGTAAATTTCCGCATTATGTATTGCTTTGAAGCTATATCATAATAGCTCAAAATGTAATAATCTTTTAGTTTAAGAATATTTTGCAGCGAAATATTTTTATTGATACTTAAATAATAAAAAACATTATCAATAGCCAAAGGTTCTGATTGTTTGTTTTTTACAAATTCTAAATCCGAATTAAGCATAGCATCAAAATAAGCCATTTTACTTGAATATTCAGAGTAGCCTCCAAAGTCATTATCAAAAAAATCTGCCAGTAAATTGCTCTGTATGTTATCAAAACCTGAAATCTGATATTCTACAAATCCGCCAAAAGATATTGATGTATTTTTCTTGTTTTTAAAAACTGTTATTCCTGCATTTAATGTTGAAAGCTGTTTTAAAAACTTCTCAGTAGTTTTTACCTCCTGAGGATTTTTATCGTTTATCTGTAAAAAGAAGGGTGAATTTTTAAAATTAACGGAGTCTTTTTTTGAGACAGAGAGGCTTTTAAGTGTTTTGCCTGAATCAAAATCTTTGATGTCAAACAATAGTTCTTCTTTGCCTGCCTTGATTTGCATTAATTTGTTTTCGTAAAAAAAAGAGTTGGAAGTTTTTGATGGTGTTTTAGAGACAGGCTGATTGAAATTTTTCTCGGTAACATCTACAGTGATAGTATTTAGATCTAAAACGTGGGTCTTTTTTAAACTGTAATCGAATGTCAAAAAAATATGATCGCCTGATACATACATTTTGGTTTTTTTAATCGTTTTATCTAAGGTATTAAAACTATCAGGATCTATTTTTTCAATTGGGTAATATCGGATAACGGTATTGAAAGCCAAATTCTGCTCTTTATCATTCTGAAACAGGATTCCGGATAAATCAAACATTTTTACTTCGGCCTTTCCATTATTAAATTCATAGAGTATCAGATGCTGCCTATTTGTTTCCTTACAAAGCATATAAAAATTATTGTTTTTTTGGTAAGTCGTTATTACATTTTCGTTGTTTGGTGACAAATCAAAATTTAAAGCTTTTGAAGTTTTTGTTTCCAGATAATATTTAATAATTCGGATGTTTCTTAAATTATTTGTGGCCCAATAAAGCAGAGGATTTCCGTCATCCCCAATACTATGACCAATTAAAGACCTGTCTTTTTCCATTTTTATAGAATCGGTAAATTGATTTTTGAGGAAAAGAGATTTATTGTATTTTAAGATATTAATGTATTTATCATCTGCTGCAAAAACATAAATGTCATTAGTTTTTACATCTTCAATATTGAGTATCTGACCATTTTCTAAAGGCCTGTTTAGGTTTAATGAAAAAGAATTTAATACTGTCTGGCTGAATGAGACAGCATTATAAAAGACGTATAAAATAAGGAATAGTTTTTTCATATCGTTTTACGCTCAAATATTGTTCCGTTTTTTATCTTCTTATTGATTCATAAGCTCTTGAAAAAAATCTACAAACCGACCTACATGCAATCCATCCATCAATCCGTGATGAACATGTACAGACACAGGCATCGATTTTTTCCCGTTTTCTAAGGTAATCATTTTTCCAAAAGAAATTTTAGGGCAGCTATCCGGATAAGTGTAACTGCGTGCGTGAGAAAGTGAAGTGAAATTTATCCACGGAATCGCCGAAAAGTGAATCAGATTATCATCATCAAACGATCTTGTAAAAAGTCCGGGAGTGTTTTGGATACGCTCAATTTCTGTATAAGCATTCTTTTCAAAAATTCTGAAAGCCGGATTGTATTCTATTAATGAAAAGCCGAAAGTATCGTCTTTGCGGCCAATTGTTGCAGAAACATCTACACGATCATTAATGTAGATTTGATTTTCAGAAATGCGATATTTAAAATTTTCAATCGAGTTTACCGCAACCAAAGTTTTATGCAGATAAAAGATAAAAAAAGAAGTCTTTAGTTTTTTAGCGGTTTGATAGGCTTTGGTACAATCAATTTCTACGGTAGCGCCAAAAAAAGGCTCTTCCATCTTACTGAAATGTTCAAAATGCTCTTTTCTGTTCCAGTTTTCTAAATCTAAAAGTGTTTTCATTACAGTAAATTATGAACAACTTCGGTAATTTTTTCGAATGAACTAAAATGTTCGTGTTCCACTTTATGATTGATTTTTTCATGTTCCCAGGTGGTATGAAACGGAATGTGAACGGCATATCCGCCAATTCCTAAAACCGGAAGCACATCTGATTTTAACGAGTTCCCGATCATCAGAAATTCATGCGCCTGAATATCCAGACGGCCTAACAATTTTTGATAATCAATTTCCTGTTTGTCTGACATGACTTCAATATGGTGAAAATAATGCCCCAAACCGGAGCGATGCAATTTGCTGTGCTGATCTTTTAAGTCGCCTTTTGTAGCTACGACCAGTTTGTATTTCCCGTGTAATGACTGAAGGGTTTCTTCGATTCCGTCAAGCAATTCTATTGGTTTTTCCAGTAATTCTTTTCCGTATTGAATGATTTTTTCAATGACTTCAACCGGAATGGTATTATTCGAAATATTCATTGCCGCTTCGATCATCGATAAAATATATCCTTTAATTCCGTAACCGTATAAAGGAAGATTCTCAATTTCGATTTTAAATAGTTCCTGAGAAATTCCCTGATGCGAAAGATAATCTTCCATTAAGGCACAAAATTTATTTTCGGTTTCCTGAAAGTAAGGTTCGTTTACAAATAAAGTATCATCGGCATCAAATGCGATTACTTTTAAGTTGGGTATTTTGTTTTTATGTAACATGGTATATTTTGTTTCAAGTTTGAAGTTTTCTTTGTTTCAGGTTTTTTTGCTGCGAATTACACGAATGTCCTCTAATTTGCAGAACAAATTAAAATAATTTTAAAAAATCTGTTCAATGTGTCGAATCTGCGTGAAACCTTTAATCAGTCTTAGAAGAAAGCTTTTTTAACGAAATAGTCTTATCGTAAAAAGTAATCCGGATTCCGAAAAGCAAAATGATTCCGCCAATAACCATTTGTAAAGTTATTTTTTCTTCTAAAAACAACCAAGCTAATATTGAAGTAATTACAGCCTGACTTAATAAACTTAGCGAAACTCTCGTAGCACGCATGTGCTGGGTTGCATAACTTACCGAAAGCCACGCACACAATTGACAAATTACCGCCTGCAATATCAATACAAACCAGCCTTTATCTGAAAATCCGGTAAAAGGTTCGTTTAGTAAATAACAAAGTATCCCTAAATAAATACTGGAAGCGAATAAACTAATAGTCATAAACGATAAAACATCCACCTTTGAAAGAACATTTTTGCTGATCAAAAGATAAATTGAATATAAAATACCGGATAAAACAGCAAACAGAAATGCCTGATTGAAATTCAATTCCACAAAAAAGGCAAAGCCAACCAAAGTCACCATTCCAAATAAGGATACCAATGTTCCAATCCAAAAGTTAGTAGCAGGTTTTGATTTCAGGAATAAAAAAGAACCAATTCCTACCCAAACCGGAGACAGATTGGTCAGTAACGAAGCCTGAGTAGCACTCGAGTCCTGAATGGCGATATTCCAAACGGCAACATCTGAAGCAAACAGAATACCGCAAAGTGCAGCTAAGAGAGTAAATTTTAATGTTGGCAGTTTAAAGTTTTTGCTCAAAAGCACATAAGGCAAAAGTAATGTCACCGCAAAAAACATTCTGTAAAATGCCGAAATTAATCCTGGCGTTAATTTGAGTTTTACCAAGATAGGAAAGATGGAAATACAAAGTATGCCGCAGATTAAGGCTAATCTTGGTTTGGTGAGTTTCATTTTTGGTTTTATTAAGCGAAAATGCAAAATTAGCATTTTGAAAGCGTTCTTTCAGAAAAAAACTCCCGATTCATAAAATCAGGAGTTTTGTATTAATCTTCAAATTTTCTAAAGATATATTCTTTTGTTTTATTATCGTAATATCCCAGATAGTAAGCATCTAATTTGAATAATGTTTGTGCTGAAATAGTATTATTTTTATCAAAAAAAGTACTGATTTTATCAGATGCCAATGGCACTAATTTTCCTTTAATACGATTTCCTGCAGTATCAAACAATCCTTCTGTTTTAACTACTCTTCTGTTAGAACTGGAATCGAAATCTTCCATTGATGTACTAAATACAATATCTTCAGTAAGCCCAAATTGATTTATTGTAGTTTGATCGGCTGATTGTTTTAACTCTGATACACCTCCGAAAGTAATGAATGTGTTTAGACCCGTCTGATAACAGGAAAGTCCAAGAAATAAATTGTTTGATTTAAGAATAAACAGCGGACTGCTTGCTAAAGTTCTTTTAGCTCTTAAACTGCCACCCTGTTCATGAAATTCTGAATTTTTAAAGGCAATTGGTTTCGTTGAATTGGCAAAATATTCTTTTAGTACGTTATCCTCTAAATCTTTTATAGTGAAATAAATGATGCCTGATGAGGTTTTTAGCTGATATAGTTTATTGTCAAAATAAAAGGAATTTGAATTTAAAAATTTTCGATCGCCAACCAAATATTGTTTTTTTATCATCTTTTCGGTAGCAGTAAAACTTTGTAAATCAATTAAAATCATCTGAGTAAAATCGATGTTGGTATCAAGGGTGATTACAAGTTGTTTATTGTTAAAATAGCATTTTCTTTTTTTGGCAGCGTCTATTAATGATGTTTGATTTTCAACAGTGATGTTTTGTAAAGAGAAAGGTGCTTCAAAAGGCAATAAACTTTCGGAAAAGGCGGTATATAGATCTGATTTTTTATAGTCTGATGTGAAAAAGTGAAATCCTTCTGTGGTAATCATTTTTTCTGTATAATTGCCTTCGCTGTCAAAAATATACAGTTTGAAGATATCACTGTTTTTTAAAACTGTCAGGATGTAAAAGTTTTCGTCCTGACTGAATTTTTGTATAACTTTTTCGTTTTTTAAAACCAGTTTGTATTCCTTGGTTATGGTTTCACGACTATTAGTATTAAACAATTGGGCAAAAATGGCTTCATAATTAGTAGACGACCAAAATAATCTTGTGTTGCCATTACTTTTATTATAACCAATTATATTAGTGTACGTTTTAAGATTTGGCCTTTTAGCAGAGATACTGTCCGCAATTTGCATCTTTTCATTCAGATTAATTGCTTTTATTTTTAGTGAGTCTCTTACAAACAATGTAACTGTTTTTTTTTCAGGGTTAGCAATTTGAAAAACAGCACTACTTTTTTTTGGTTCCAGAGGTATTGAATTTACAATTTCCTGTGCGAAAGCGGTTAGATTGCTTAGGAATAAAAAGATTAAAAAAGTTCTTTTTTTATAGATTGGAGTGTGGTGCTGTATCAATTTGCGAATATTTTATTTTTTGCAAAGATAGTTTACAAAGCAAATACTATGAAAGTAAAAAGCGTAAATCAATTAAAAATGTTAATTGGTTTACGCTTTTTGTTGTTTTTAATATCTTGCCAATTCGCTGTAGGCCTTTTGAATTTGTTTATCTGAAAATGGTTTCTGTGTTTTGGCTAACATTTTACTGGTTCTGATACAGCTCATCATTATTAAATTCTTAATGGCTTTAACGTTTAACTTATAGTTTCCATTTCTGCAAATTGGTATCAGGATTTTTAATAACTATCGATTATTTTACTTTTCTGCTCTTAATATCCTGACGGTTATCCCAAAACGATACTATTTGGATTTGATTTTCGTTTATTTCATAGAATATTAGATAAACTTTCATAGAAATAACACGGGTAATTTTGTTTGAAGTAAGTCTTCCAATCAGTTCTGAATTTGAAAGTGTGTCTAATAAATCTTCGACTTCATTTAGCAGTTTTAAGCTGTAAGTTGGACTTTCATTTCTAATTAAATAATATTCAATAACATTTTGTAGCTGAAGTTTAGCAAAAGAAGACCAAACTATTTCTTTTTTAGCCATTCTCGCATTTCTGAGATTACTTCTTTATTTTTATGAAAATTTCCATTTTCGATCTCCGAACGACTACTCTCAATTGCCTTTTTTTGATCATTTGACAATTCATAAAGCTCTTGTTCAGATGAATCAAAAATAGTTTGAAGTGCATTTAGAAAATTCAAATCTTTAGAATCTTTGATTCTCGATATTAAATTCTTTTTTATTTGTGCAGTCAAGTCCATAATGTTTTCTTTATATACTCAAAATTAGAGATTTATTCTTAGAAAGTATAATCTATTGCGATTATTTGTACAAATGTGTCTAAATAAAGAAAATTATCTGCCAGATGTTTAGGCAGATAACTTCCCTTGTAAGTTTTATCGAAATAAAATTAATTTTTTAATTTACCGTCTCCCCATTTGGAGCATCAGCATCTGGATTTATAAAAACCAGTTTACCTTCGGCATTTGTTGTCATCAGGATCATTCCCTGGCTTTCAACACCACGTAATGCTCTTGGTGCCAGATTAGCTAATACAGAAACACGTTTCCCGATTATTTCTTCAGGTGAAAAACTCTCTGCAATTCCTGAAACAATCGTACGAACATCGATTCCTGTATCTACTTTAAGCACTAAAAGTTTGTTTGCTTTTGGCATTTTTTCGGCTTCCAGAATAGTTCCTACACGAATATCCATTTTAGCGAAATCTTCAAACTGAATCAAATCTTTTTGAGGTTCCGGCTGTTTGCTTTCAGCAAGATTAGCTGTTTTTGTAGCTTCCAATTTATCTATTTGTTTTTGTATTTCTTCATCTTCAATTTTTGCGAATAATAATTCTGCCTCGCCAATTTGGTGTCCGTCCGGAATCAATTCTGAATTTTCAGTAACATCATTCCATTTCAGTTTTCCTTGGTTTTTTAGAATATTTGACAATTTATAAGCAGTAAAGGGTAAAAACGGTTCAGCCAAAACGCTCAAAGCAGCCGCAATTTGAAGTGCTACATACATTTGGGTTTTTACACGCTCCGGATTGTCTTTCATTACTTTCCAAGGCTCTTCATCGGCAAGATATTTATTTCCTAAACGGGCAACATTCATCAATTCGCCTAAAGCTTCACGGAATCTGTAACGCTCTACCGAACTTGAAATCACAGCCGGATATGCTTTTAATTCGGCTAAAGTATTCTCGTCAACTTCAGATAATTCATTTGGAGTTGGAACAAATCCGTCGTAATATTTGTTGGTTAAAACCACAACACGATTAATAAAGTTCCCGAAAATAGCAACCAGTTCATTGTTATTTCTCGCCTGAAAATCTTTCCATGTAAAATCATTATCTTTAGTTTCAGGAGCATTTGAGGTTAAGGCATAGCGCAAAACATCCTGTTTTTCCGGAAATTCTTCTAAATATTCGTGCAACCAAACTGCCCAGTTTTTTGAAGTCGAAAGTTTGTTTCCTTCTAAATTCAAAAACTCATTTGCAGGAACATTGTCTGGTAAAATATAGCTTCCTTCGGCTTTTAGCATTGCCGGGAAAATGATACAGTGAAAAACAATATTGTCTTTCCCGATAAAGTGAACCAGTTTCGTGTCTTCATCTTTCCAGTACGGTTCCCAGTCTTTTCCTTCACGGGCTGCCCATTCTTTTGTTGATGAAATATAGCCAATTGGCGCATCAAACCAAACGTAAAGTTTTTTTCCTTCAGCACCTTCAACCGGAACATCAATTCCCCAGTCAAGATCACGTGTTACCGCACGAGGTTCTAATCCTCCATCGATCCATGATTTTACCTGTCCGTAAACATTCGATTTCCAGTCATTTTTGTGACCTTTTATAATCCACTCGTTTAGGAAATCAGTATATCGGTCCAAAGGTAAAAACCAGTGTTTGGTCGATTTCAAAATTGGAGTTTCACCTGTAATTGTTGATTTTGGGTTGATCAAATCGGTAGCATTCAAAGTCGATCCGCATTTTTCGCACTGATCTCCGTAAGCTTCCGGATTGTCACATTTTGGACAGGTTCCTACAACAAAACGATCTGCCAAAAACTGATCTGCTTTTGCATCGTACAACTGCTCCGTCACTTCTTCAATAAAATCGCCTTTATCATACAATGTTCTAAAGAATTCCTGAGCGGTATCATGGTGAATTTTAGCCGAAGTTCTGGAGTAATTATCAAACGAAATTCCAAAATCAGCAAACGATTTTCTAATAATTCCGTCATATTTATCAATAACTTCCTGTGGCGTAACTCCTTCTTTTTTTGCTTTCATCGAAATGGCAACACCGTGTTCATCGCTTCCGCAAATAAATGCAACGTCTTTTCCCTGCAAACGCAGGTATCTCGAATAGATATCTGCAGGCACGTAAACCCCCGCCAAATGCCCAATGTGGATTGGTCCATTGGTATAAGGCAATGCTGCTGTAATCGTATATCTTTTAGGATTCTGTATCATATGTTGATATTATTGTTTTTTATTTGTCGTCTGTAATTCGCTCATTAAATTTTGGTGTGTAAGGCCAATTTTGGTTTTGCTCATTTCATCTTTCAAATTTATTGAGTGCAAAAATAAGCAATAGAATTGAGATTTTGTTATTTCACAGAGATTCACAAAGAAAAAGCGCAGAGATTCGCTAAGGTTTTTTATTTTTTTCAATCTCGCAAAGTCGCAAAGCCTCAAAGTTTTGTTGCACACAGATTGAGCAGATTTAAGTAAAAATCATTTAAATCTTTTTTATAATCTATGGTTAAAATAAAACTTTGCATATCGGCGAGACTATTTTAGTACAACAATTAAATCCCTTTGTGAACCTCCGTGAAAACTTTGTGTATCTCTGTGGTAAAAACACTCATAAAATAGAACCAGTTTAAACTAACACGACAAGTAAAATCTTCAAAATATATTTCGCAATCTTTGCGGTCGAAAAAACAAATTTTATGAGCAAGACAAAACTAATTATCAATAAAAACGGATCAATCAAAATTGAAGGAGATTTTGAAATCATGGATCCGGAAGGAACAGTTTACGGATTACAAGGAAGAGCAGCATTAGGGCTTTGCCGTTGCGGATTATCTGCAAACAAACCTTTTTGCGATGGCGGTCACAGAAACAACTTCGAACATGATTCTGTTGCATTTGATTTACCGCCTATGAAAACGAATTAAGAAATTGTATTTTTGAACGATAAAAAAAGCTGCACTTTAATGCAGCTTTTTTTATGATTCGTGTTCTTTGACTATAAATTCAAGTACGTCTTTAAAGTATTCATTCAAATTTCCGAAAGGATGTTCACCTGGATACCAATTAGCAAATTTCCAGTATTTCCATTCTTCGTTTTCTGGTTCGGGAGGGATGAGTAAAAAATATTGTTCTTCTTCTATTCCTGCAATAAGAATGGCATTTTTTAATTCTGGTAAATAAGAATAAGCTTCAATTGTAAAGGGTTCAATATTTTTTAAGAAATCAATATTTGAGATATTTTCAAAACTTGGTTCTATATCATTTGGTGCAGAAAAACCATTAGTTATTTTTATAAACTCAATGTAATCCTTAGGTAATTTTACACCGAGTCTATTTTCAGTATTGCTTATTTGTTTTTCAGTTGCAGGAATAGTTCCTAGCCAATTATTTTCAATTTGTTCTGATGTGAAATTGAAATCTTCATTTTTAATTGCTTTTTCAGAAATAGTAGTTAATAATTTTTTCATCATTATTTTTATATATAAAGCTCACCCTTCATCGTAATAATCGAAGAACCTCCAACCAAAATATCATTTTCTCTTATCATGACTTCAATAATAGAAGGCTGATTTAGTTTTACACCCTGCAAAATTTTATATTCAGTATTCAGTTTTGCCTGTTTTTTTGAAGTTAAAAAACCAATTAATGGACCGGCAGCTGTTCCCGTAGCAGGATCTTCATAAATTCCGATTACGGGATTGAAAAATCTGGCTTCGGCAATGTTGTCTTCCTTTTGATTTGAAATGGTAAAACAATAAAATCCTTCTGATTGGTATTCTTTTGAAATTTCAATTAGAAGCTTGTGATCAGGAACGATGCTGTTTAAAATTTGACTGTTTTTGATGGGCACCATAGTATGAGCGACTTCGGTTTTTACAATTGTTGGGACAAAATCATTACTATCTAAATCTTCAATTTTTAAACCAAGCGCCACAGCAAGTTTATAAGTAGGTATTTCCTTTTTGATAACAGCCAATTTTTGATGCATTTGTACAACAGGATATTGTGTAACCGAGTCAAAACTTACCGTTAATGAAATCGAAGATTTTTTCATGATTACAAATCGGTTGTTTTCTGATTGTTCGTCAAATATTGGTATTTTTTTAAGCAAAGTCCCGCAGACTGCACCCAGTAAATTATGACCTGCACCGTCAATTTCGATTCCGGTTGGAGTAAACGAACGAACATTTAATGCTTTTTGTCCCTTTGAATAGTAGACGAAAGAAGTTTCGGAATAACCAAATTCTTTAGAAATATCCTGATACGTTTTCAGTGCTAAATTTCCGGTAGTAAAAACAACAGAGAGCGGATTTCCCTTATAACTTTCATTCGAGAATACGTCTAAAACATAATATTCTAATGCTTTTCTTTCTGTCATACCTTCCTGTTTTTAGTGCTTGAAACCTTTTTAGAGGGAATAAAATTACGTTTTATTCTTGTATTTCAATTATAGCATTAACCTTCCATACGTTATTTTAGTATTACTTTATGATTAAAATTTGTTTTCTCTGTTATACTAAGATGGTCTTCATTATTTTCTAATCATTTAATCCTTTTCCGTTAAAAACTTATGATTTAGCTTTAGTAAGCAGATAGTCAGGTACGGAGAAAACGTCCTAAGAATTTATTACAGTTTACGTTTCTTATATTTGCGGTCACATAAAGTTTTATACTATGGCTAAAGGACCCGAAAAAAACACTAAAAATAAGGCTTTGCATACCAAATTGTTAAATCGGAAAAACGCTAAGCTTCAGGAGGAAAAAAAAGAACGTGCATTGCGATTGAAAGCTTTAGTTGCAAAAATGAATGAAAAAAAGAGTAATAACGATGATGGCATATAAAACAATCCCAAAACAAAAATAAAAATGGAGGAATTCGGAAGAATAATAATTTCAGAAACAGCAATAAACAGCGAATATCCTCAGGATGTTGTTAATTCAAATATTTCGGTAATCAATTTAATGCGCGAAGAAAAAATCGATGATGATTTAATACATGAAGATGCTTTATTGAGTTATTATTTAGATTATTATACTTCAAAATATACCGAAGGTAATTTCGCAAAGTTTGTATATGATTCCGGATGGAATAAAGAACTGAACGAATTGATTGAAGAAGGTTTGACCATAATTGGTGCCGAAAAGCATTTAGCCTTATTTCAGGAGCAAAGCAGGAAACTGCGATTACAAAGCAATATCAAACTTGGTAAATTTTTAAAGGGAAAATTAGAAGGGCCAAATCCGTTTCGGGATCTTTTAAATAATGATTTGTTTTTTGAACTGGAGGAAAATATAACCGTATTAAATGCTGCATTCCTCAAATCACATCCTGATACCGAAGTACTTTCTGTAGATGATATGTTTGAGGTTTTGGAGAAATTTGTAGGCCATGAGATTAAGAGAGCATAAAACAGGAAACAAAGGTTCAGTCTTTAAAGGTTTTTTCAAAGTCTGAAATAAAAAATTTTAAAATTCTGTCTTTTCTAAATTTGTTAATTTTTTAAAAAATCTCTGCAAATTTTTGGATATCTCTGTAAAATGATTTTAAATTTTTGATTTTATTTAAAAAGCTTATTAAGAATATTTTATATTTGAAAGCCCCAATACTAAAATCAAAACCAATGAAAATCAAAACCTACTTAATTCTCATCGGCACTTTTTTATTTTTAAGCTCCTGCGAAAAAAACAAAAAACAAGCCATTGAAGATAATGACACTGCTTTAGCCTTACACGCTCAGCCCGAAAATGTGAAACAAAAACTTATTGAAAAACTTATTTTTAAAGATAATGATGCTATAATAGTGTCTAAAGAACTCGATTTGGCTCTTTTGAAAAAAGTAACCACAAATTTAAACATAAGGTATGCTGATTTAAAAATCAATGAAACAACTTCTATAAGTTACAACGATAAAATCGCCTTTTTTGTAATTACTTATTTTGTTAAAACAGAAGAATCCGAAAAAGAAAATACAGGAGAGGATGACCCGGGAGATTTTTTTGAAAGAAAATATCTTTTTGTTAATAAAGCTGATGGAAAAATCATTGATCAGGAAACAGATTTTAATTTGAGTTATAATGAAAATGAAGGAATGAAGTTTTCGAAAACATATATTCTTAATAATCTGTTTCAGCTCAACGAAAATACAACAGCAGTTGCATTTTATACAGAAGAAAGCTCAGGAAGTCGTGTTGCTTTATATTCTCAGCAAAAATTTACGATTATTGCATTGGTAAATAATAAAATTAAAAAACTTTTATACGAATACCCAATTAGAAAAACGCAGGGAGATTCTAATGACAGAGGCTCTTTTGAATTGGAAACTTTAGAGACAGGTTTGATAATTTCTGATACAGAAACAAATGGTTTTTTGGATTTAATTGTTTCAAAAAATTTTTTATACGAAGTTGCAGTTGAAGAAGACCGGGAAAATGGGACCAAAGAACAAAGTAATATGAAAGTTAAAAAAGAATCTGAAAGGATAAAGTATAACGGAAATACTTATGAGTTTAAAAAAGATGAAAGATACAGATTTCTGGATAATTAAAACTGTAAGTTCAAAACGATAACCTATAAATTATGTATAAAAAAATAGTATTTGCCTTTATGCTTTTCCCTGCTTTTTTATTGGCTCAGGGTTACAATAAATCTAATAGAGTTACCCGTTATTTTTATGATGATCAGGTACCTTCAATAGAGATTTGGTATGGTACGGATAACATTAAAGACAGCATTAAAACATATTATCCAAACGGAAATTTGAACGAGGTTTTTTATCATGATGAAAAGGGCAGGAAGAATTCGAATTGTTTTCAATATAACAGACAAGGGGAGAAACTCGTTACCTGGAATTTTTTGCACGGAAAACTGCTCAGCAGAATCGATCATAAACTGCCTTTTAATAAAGATAGTGAAGAGGCAACAGAAAAAATGCTCAAATCACTTACAGAACTGAATCTAAAAACGAATTATAACCCGACAAATATCAAAGATATTACAACAAGGGGCTATCTAAGAGCCCGCCTTGGAAATAAAACTTTAGCGCTCGAGGATTTAAAAAGAGCCGAATTTCTGATAAATAAAAAACCTAAAGATACCACTAAAGTGGTTTCAGAATCTATAAAGGCAAGCAGAGAAAAATTCAAAAGCTCCCTTTATGATGTACTGGCAAATACTTATATGAGCCTTGAAATGGAAAATCCTGCATTTCAGTATTTTTACAAAGCAATGATTTGTGCTCCGGGTGATTCTCGAATTTTATACAATTTTGCTAATTATTTACAACTAAGAAAATCCAATGATCTGGCACGATATTATTTAGAAAAAATTATAAAAGAAAAGCCGGAACATGGTCATGCCAGATGGGGGATTGCCAAATTATATTCGGATTTAGGAGAGTATGATAAGGCAATGGAAAATATTGAAATTGCTTTTAAGAAAGAAAAAACAATAATAGATCATTCATCAGATTACGGCGGAAGGGATTTAAAAACGACAAGAGGTTTACTTTATCATAAATTAGGGGAATCTGAAAAAGGGATTAAAGATCTTAAAGAAGCTTTGGAAATGGATAAAAACAATTCCTATGCAATGAAAAATCTTGGAATTATTTATTTGGAACAGAATAAATATGACGAAGCATGTCAGTTATTTACAAAAGCAAAAGAGCTGAATTATACCTTAATGTTTGATGAAAATGATTTGGATGCTCTATTAGAAAGCGCCTGCAATAATATTCAGAGCGAAATAGTTCAAAAACAAGCGGCGTATGTTTTTCCTAATCCTGCAGTTTCTGTGATTTCAATTGAGAATTTTAATTCTAAAAACTTTGATTATTCATTCTTTGATTTCGAATCTAATCCAATCCTGAACGGAAAAAGTACAAATGGATCAATTGATGTTTCGGGGTTATCTTCAGGGTTTTATATTCTTAAAATTTCGAACAGAGAATCTTCAGAAACATTTAAAGTGATTAAGGAATAACATTTTCTAAAATCAGACTTAACTAAAATCGATTTTACAATTGAAAAAATAGGTAATACCGAGTATAAAAACATACAAAAGCGTTATCAGCAAATTAACCGTATGAAAAATAAAAATGCTGTTTTTCGTCTTTGGGAAAATTCATTTTGATCTTCTTTAATAAAAAACCTGACAAATCTCTGTCTAACCTTGGTAAAACTTTGCGAAACAACCTTTATAATGCATTTTTCCCTTAAAAGTTTGTCGTAATCTTAGGAAACATTTCCTTAAATTTGCTTCCGTTATAAAAAATACAATAGTTATAAAAACCAAGCTATGTTACAAATCGCATTTATTAGAGAAAATCAGGAGAAAGTAATCAAGGCTTTAGCAAAACGAAATATCGATGCTAAAAGCGTTGTGGAAGAGGTGGTGCAATTAGACGAAAATCGTCGCGCAACACAGGCAGAATTAGACAATACTTTAGCTGAATCTAATAAATTATCCAAGGATATTGGTGAATTAATGAAAGCGGGAGAGAAATCAAAAGCCGCAATCTTAAAAGAGAAAACAGTTTCATTAAAAGAAAAAAGTAAAGAATTAGGCGAAAAAGCAGAAGCTTTAGCTACCGAATTAACGAATAAATTATATACATTACCTAATCTTCCTGCTGATATTGTTCCAGAAGGGAAAACGCCCGAAGAAAATCTAAATGTTTTTGAAGAAGGTGATATTCCGGTTTTACATGAAGGCGCACAACCTCACTGGGAACTGGTAAAAAAATATGATATTATCGATTTTGAATTGGGTGTAAAAATTACTGGTGCAGGTTTTCCGGTTTACAAAGGAAAAGGTGCTCGTTTACAGCGTGCTTTAATCAATTATTTTTTAGATAAAAATACGGCTGCAGGTTACAACGAAGTTCAGGTGCCTCATTTGGTAAACGAAGCTTCTGGTTATGGAACCGGACAACTACCGGACAAAGAAGGACAAATGTATCATTCAACGATTGATGATTTATACTTGATTCCAACGGCTGAGGTTCCGGTTACAAATTTGTTCCGCGACGTACTTTTAACAGAAACGGAATTACCGGTTTTATATACAGCTTACACCCCATGTTTTCGTCGTGAGGCAGGTTCTTATGGAGCGCATGTACGCGGATTAAATCGTTTGCACCAATTTGATAAAGTTGAAATTGTACGCGTTGAACATCCGGATAAGTCTTACGAAGCACTTGACGGAATGGTAGAACATGTAAAAAATATTTTAAAAGAGTTAAAATTACCATACAGAATTTTACGCTTGTGTGGCGGTGATATGGGTTTCACTTCGGCTTTGACATATGATTTCGAAGTATTTTCTACCGCACAGGATCGCTGGTTAGAGATTAGCTCTGTATCTAACTTTGAGACTTTCCAGGCAAATCGTTTGAAATTACGTTTCAAAGATAAAGACGGAAAAAACCAATTGGCTCATACGCTTAATGGAAGTTCATTAGCTTTACCAAGAGTTTTGGCCGGTATTTTAGAAAATTACCAAACTCCGGAAGGAATTGTAATCCCTGAAGTTTTACGTCCTTACTGCGGATTTGATATTATAAATTAATTATATAGTAATTAGCTAAACCTAACAGGTTTCCAAAACCTGTTAGGTTTTCTTTTTTACAATAAACAATGGAAAAATGAGCGGAATATTAAACTGGAATGTCGATCCTGTTATTTTTTGGATAACAGATACTTTTCCTCTAAAATATTATGGAGCATTTTTTGCTGCCGGACTCCTGCTTGGTTTTTATATTGTTAGAAATATTTATAAAAAAGAAAATGTATCTTTAGAAAGTCTGGATAGTTTGCTGATTTATGTTATTGTTGGTACAGTACTTGGAGCCAGGCTTGGACATTGTTTTTTTTATGAACTGTCTTATTTTATTCAACATCCGATAGAAATACTTTTGCCAATTCAAAAAATTAAAGGCTCGTATGAATTTGTTGGTTTTCAGGGTTTGGCAAGTCACGGTGGAACTATTGGCGTTTTAATTGCGATACTGTTATACTGCAAAAAACATAAAGTACAGCTGCTGTGGATCTTAGACAGAATGGCTGTTGCCGTTCCTATTACAGCTGCTTTTATCAGGTTTGGTAATTTCATGAATTCAGAAATTTACGGGAAACCAACTAATGGAAAGTGGGGAGTAGTATTTCAAAGAGATGATTTGATTCCCAGACATCCAACGCAGTTATATGAGGCATTCTCGTATTTGTTTATTTTTGGTTTCTTGTTTTTTATGTTCCGATCACAAAAAATAAAAGAACGAGAGGGACTGATTTTTGGTTTTTTCCTCACGTTATTGTTTCTGGCTCGTTTTATAATTGAATTCTTCAAAGAAAATCAGGAAGTTTTTGAAAATAATATGCCAATTAATATGGGACAGATTTTAAGCATTCCCTTTATTTTAATTGGATTAACTTTGATAATCTGGAAATCAAAGCAAAAAAGGAATACATTGAAATTTTATAATGCTTAAAGTTAGCTTCTAAAAACCGAAATATGAAAAACATCTGTATCTATATCGTTTTGTTGTGGTCTACTTTTGTATTCTCCCAAAATGAGCAGCTCGCTCAATATTATTATGATAAAGGTGATTTCGAAAAAGCAAAAATCAGTTATGAAGAGCTTTTAAAAAGTGTACCATCCAATACGCAGTATTTTTTAAGAACAGTTGAATGTTATCAGCAGCTGCAGCAATTTACCAATGCTGATAAAGCTATTCAGGAAAGGTATAATAGATATAAACAGGGTGTTTTTTTAGTCGAATTAGGATATAATTTTCAATTACAGAAAAACGAATCTAAAGCTAAAAATTATTATGATCAGGCTGTCGAAAAAATAAAAACGAATCCGAATGATGTTTACGGAGTTGCGAATTCTTTCGAGAAAAAAGTATTGCTTGAATATGCTTTGAAATCCTACCAAACCGCAATGCAGGTGCAGCCCAATTACAATTTTAATTTCCAGATTGGAATGTTGTACGGGCAATTAGGGAAAACCGATTTAATGATAGATCTTTTACTGACAGAATCATTTCAAAATCCACAAAATTCAAATCTGATACAGGCACAATTATCCCGTTTTATGAACGGTGAAAATGATAATACGGCTTTTAAAGATGCTATGCGTAAGGCTTTAATCCTGAAAACACAACAAAATCAGGATGTATTTTGGAACCATTATCTAAGTTGGTTTTATGTACAGCAGAAAGAATTTGGAAAAGCTTTTATTCAGGAAAAGGCCATTTATAAACGTGAACCGGAATCGTTGACAAGTATAGTTAATCTAAGTCAGTTTGCACTGAATGAAAATGATACTGAAACGGCTACTGAAATTTTGAATTTTATTTTACTGAATACCAAAGATTTAAATTTACTGATTCAGACCAATGCTAATTTGATGCAAATTAAAATTGATAAGGCGCAGGAAAAGGATTACCCGGGCATCACTATCGAATTGGAACATTTGCTTGCAACTTACGGAATAACTCCTTTTACCTTATCTTTGCAAATAATTCAGGGTCATTTCCTGGCTTTTAATTTAAAAAAGGCAGAAGAAGGCAAGGCAGTTGTGAAAAAAGCCTTAGAGCTTAATTTGAATGAGTATCAAAAAGCAGATGCCAAAATGGAATTGGGTGATATTTTGCTTTTGGAAGAAAAATACAATCAGGCATTGATTTATTATTCACAAATTCAATTGGATTTGAAGAATGATGTGATGTCTCACGAAGCAAGTTTAAAAGCAGCAAAAGCAAGTTATTTTAAAACAGATTTTGAATGGGCTTTAAAACAATTCAAGGAATTAAAGTCGGCCAATACACAATTAATTGCAAATGATGCCCTGGAATATTTTTTGCTGATCAATGACAATACAGTTGCTGATTCGACACAAACGGCTTTGAAGCAATTTGCAAAAGGTGATTTTTTAATTTATCAAAATAAACAACAAGATGCAATTATACAGTTTCAGAATATTTTGAAGTCTTTCAAGGGACAGGAAATTGAAGCTGTAACAATGTTGCGTTTAGGTAAAATATATGAAAGTCTGAAAGATTATAATTCGGCTTTAAGCCAATACCAGCAAATCATTGATCATCATAGCGACGGAATTTATGTAGATGAAGCGCTGTTTTTTTCGGCAGAAATTTACAACGATGAATTAAAAGATACAGAAAAAGCAAAACCTTTGTATGAAAAGGTGATTTTTAACCATCAGGATAGTATTTACTTTGTTGATGCCAGAAAAAAATACCGCGAGTTAAGAGGAGACAAGAATTTATAAAAATAGATTTTTGGATTATTAGAAAGTTAGATCATTAGATGTCTAACAATCTAAGATGTCTAACAATCTAATAATCTAAGAAAAAAATGATTATTTACAACGTTACCACCAATATACACGAAAGCGTTCATGACCAATGGTTAAAATGGATGCAGGAAAAACATATACCGGAAATTCTGGCTACAAACAAGTTTTCTTCAGCACGAATCGTAAAAGTTTTGATTGAAGAAGAAATGGGGGGAATTACATATTCTGTTCAGTATTTTACAGACAGCAAAGCAACTTTAGAGAAATATTATCTTGAAGATGCACCAAAATTTCGTCAGGAAGCCCAGGAATTGTTTGCCGATAAAATGCTTTCTTTCAGAACCGAATTAGAAGTGATCTCGGAACATTAAAAAAGATAGTTAGATCGTTGACTTTTTAGACAGTTAGAAGCTTTTTCTAAAAATCTAATAAGTCTAACGATCTAATAAGTCTAACAATCTAAAAGAAATAATGGAAAAAGTAAAAGCCAAAAAACATTTAGGACAACACTTCCTGAAAGACGAAAGTATCGCCAAAGCAATTGCAGATACTTTGAGTTTACAGGGATATGATGAGGTTTTAGAAATAGGGCCGGGAATGGGTGTGCTGACTAAATATTTGCTTGACAAACCAATTAACACACACGTAATCGAGATTGATACGGAATCTGTAGTGTATTTGAGTGAAAATTATCCAAAATTAAAAGACAAGATTATCTCTCAGGATTTCCTGAAATACAATATTAATGAGGTTTACGAAAACAAGCAATTTGCCATTATCGGAAACTTCCCTTATAATATTTCGACACAGATCGTTTTTAGGACTTTAGAATTTAAACATCAGATTCCGGAATTTTCGGGGATGTTTCAAAAAGAAGTTGCTGAGCGAATCTGCGAGAAAAAGGGCTCTAAAGCTTACGGAATCTTGTCCGTTTTAGCACAGGCTTTCTATGATACTGAGTATCTGTTCACTGTTGACGAAAATGTTTTTATTCCTCCGCCCAAGGTAAAATCGGGTGTGATGAAAATGACCCGAAAGGAAGATTATAGCCTTCCTTGTGGTGAGAAGTTGTTCTTTACGGTAGTGAAAACTGCTTTTCAGCAAAGACGAAAAACATTACGTAACAGTTTGAAAACATTAAATTTAACTGATAATTTGCGATTAGACACTATCTTTGATAAACGTCCCGAGCAACTAAGTGTAGATGAATTTATTGAACTGACTCAAAAGATAGAAGCCGATGGAGTTCAAAGTTAGCAAAGAATTAATACATCAATTAGAAGAGCACATTGTTCACAAAAACGACAAAGAACTTGAAGTTTTACTTAACGATCTGCACCATGCCGATATTGCCGAAATCCTCGATGAACTGGATTTTGACGAGGCAACCTATATTTTTAAGGTTTTAGACAGTGATAAAACCGCTGAAATTCTTCTTGAGCTGGAAGATGATTTGCGGGAGAATATCTTAAGCCGACTTTCGCCAAAAGAGATTGCAGAAGAGCTTGATGAACTCGAAACTAATGATGCGGCAGATATTATTGCCGAACTTTCGCAGGAAATTAAAGCCGAAGTAATCTCGGAGCTAATTGATGTTGAACACGCAAAAGACATTGTTGATTTATTGCGTTACGACGAAAACTCTGCCGGAGGTTTGATGGGAAAGGAGCTGGTAAAAGTCAATGAGAATTGGAATGTACTGACTTGTGTGAAAGAAATGCGTATTCAGGCCGAAAATGTGTCCAGAGTACATTCAATTTATGTGGTTGATGATGAAAATCGCTTAAAAGGAAGATTATCACTAAAAGACTTATTGACAACTTCGACCAAAACACAAATTGGAGATATTTATATTCGGAAATTAAATTTTGTAAACGTAGATACTGAAGATGTTGAGGTAGCGCGTATCATGCAAAAATACGATTTGGAAGCTATTCCGGTTGTAGATGAATTGGGTCGTCTTGTTGGTAGAATTACAATTGATGATATCGTAGACGTAATCAAGGACGAAGCTGATAAAGATTACCAGTTAGCGGCGGGTATTACGCAGGACGTTGAATCAAATGACAGTGTTTTAGAATTAACAAAAGCACGTTTACCCTGGCTTTTAATTGGAATGGTAATCGAAATTGTAGCTTCTTTTGTTTTAAAAGGAAACGAAGAAACATTTCAAACCTATTCAACCTTAATTATTTTTGTGCCTTTACTTTCGGCAACTGCAGGAAACATAGGCGTTCAGGCATCAGCAATTGTAGTTCAGGGGCTTGCAAACGGAACGTTGAAAGAATTTAGCCGAGGTTATTTTACCAAAGAAATTACCGTTTCGATGATTTCCGGAAGTATCATTTCATTGCTTTTACTTGGATATCATTCAATTATGTATCAACAGTATTTAGTAGGTCTGGCAATTTCAATTTCGATGATTGTAGTGATTTTATTTGCTGCAACTTTGGGGACTCTGGTGCCGCTTTTCCTTCATAAAAACAAAATAGACCCCGCTATTGCAACAGGTCCTTTTATCACAACAACCAATGATGTTTTTGGAATTATGCTCTATTTTGGAGTTGCCAAACTGATTCTTGGATTTTAAATGTTGAATTATACAAAACAGCTATTAACCAATTAGAATATAAATTAACAATCAGAATGAAAGTACATATCATAGGAGGAGGAAATCTTGGTGTTTCTATTGCCTTGGGAATTGCGAAATTTTCACAAAGTCACAAAGTCACCGTAACCAGAAGAAATACCGCCAGTATTCAATATTTAACCGAATTAGGAATTACGGTTTCTTCAGATAATAAACATAACATTCAGGAAGCTGATGTTATAATTTTAACTATTAAACCCTATCAGGTAGATACAGTTCTGACAGAGATTTTGCCAATTATTCAGGGCAAAACCATTGCATCTGCAGTAAGTGGTTTGTCTTTGGAAATGCTTCAGTCAAAAACGAATAATGAATATCCGGTAGTGAGAATCATGCCGAACATCGCTGCACAATTTGGAGAATCTGCAACTTGTATTTCTTTTCCTGAAAAAGACAGGGAAAAAGCATTGCCAATCGTAGATTTATTTCAGGATTTGGGAACTGCACCGGTTATTGATGAGAAATTAATGGATGCGGCCACTGTTTTAGGAGCTTGTGGAACCGCTTATGCTTTAAGATATATTCGTGCTTCAATGCAGGCCGGTATCGAAATTGGATTTGATTCTCAGACAGCTTTGGCAATTGCGGCACAAACTGTAAAAGGAGCAGCAAAAATGTTGTTGGAAGAGAAAGTACATCCGGAACAATTAATCGACCGTGTAACAACTCCTCAGGGCTGTACAATTGTAGGTTTAAATGAAATGGAACATAATGGTTTCAGTTCATCTTTAATAAAAGGAATCAAAACTTCTTTGAAACAAATCAAGGGATAGTTTTTAAAAGAAATTCCAAGATAAAAAATTCCAAATATCAATTATTATTGAGTTTGGAATTTTTTGCTTTTAGAGTTTAATATTGTGTTTTTGAACAATAATTTATTAGGAAAGTAAGATTTTCTTGACTGAGAACATCTTTAAACATTGTTCGATGATAATCGATTCCTAAGTTTTCAATTTTGTTACTGTCGATTCTGTGATTTTTTATGAGCATCCATTTTACAAAAACTAAAGAATCAATATTACGAAGTGCTGGTCCAGTACTCTTGGCATCTAGTTTGTGGCAGGCAGCACATGGAGTTAAAAATCCCTTTTCCTTTGTATTGGCTTCCTGTTAATTCAAAAGATTGAGTTCCACAAAAAGGAACGGGAATTTGACAATTCAGATCAGGATCTGTAGAATTATATTTTATTTGATAAAGTATTACCCCTACCAGTAATATTATAAGAGATAGTGATACAGTAAGGATTTGTCTGGTTCTTTTCATTTTTCTCAATTACAAGTTCTGGTTTTTTATTAGTACAGGCATAAATTGCAGGAATATGTCGAAAAATTAAATGGATTTCATATTAAGCTCTTTTCTTTGATAAAATAAACTTCAAATAAACAAATCCGAAAATACCCGAAAGCACAGAAGCAATCAGAATCGCAATTTTAGAAAAAACAATGATTTCAGGATCTTTAAAGGCTAAAACAGTAATAAAGATTGACATCGTAAAACCAATTCCGCCAAGCATTCCGGCACCTAATATGTGGGACCATTTTAACTTTTTCGGTAAAGCACAAAAACCGGCGTTTACTCCAATAAAGGAAAAAAGTAAAATTCCTAAAGGTTTCCCGACAACTAATCCTAAAACAATTCCGAATGTGTTTGTATGGTTTAAACCTTCATGCCAATCTGATTCTATGGCGATGCATGTATTTGCAATAGCAAATAATGGCAAAATCAGAAACGCTACAGGTTTGTGTAAAAAGTGCTGTAGTTTATAGGATGATGATTTTTTACCGCCATCTCCAAACGGAATTACAAATGCTAATATAACTCCCGTAATAGTGGCATGAACCCCGGAGTTTAGCATGAAATACCACATGGCAACACCACCAATCAAATACGGAATCAGGTTATTAATTTTCATTCTGTTCAAAACAAATAAAAGTCCCCATATTCCTAAGGCAATAGCAAGATTTATAAAAGCAATTGAAGACGTATAAAAAATAGCAATTACGATAATAGCACCTAAATCATCAATAACTGCCAATGCTGTTAGAAATACTTTTAGTGATACTGGCACTTTATTTCCCAAAAGGGATAAAATTCCAATAGCAAATGCAATATCAGTTGCCATTGGTATTCCGGCTCCGTTTTGAGTAGCAGTTCCGTAATTTAGTGCTAAAAATAATGCTGCAGGGACCAACATTCCGCCCAATGCAGCGATCATTGGTAAAGATGCATTTTTGATACTTGACAATTCACCATGATAAATTTCCCGCTCCAGTTCTAATCCAATCAGTAAAAAGAAAATTGTCATCAAACCATCATTAATCCAGTGATTGATAGAGTGTCCGCCCCAATCTTTTTCCCACAACGTAATATAATCTGTCTGAAATGATGAATTGGCCAGTGTAAGCGAAAGAATAGTAACAAAAAGCAATAAGAGTCCTCCCGATTTTTCGTTTTCAAAAAAGGCTTTAAATGTTTTGGTCAATTTCATTTGAGAGGTATTATATTGTGGTAAGGTGTTATTTTCAAAGTTAAAAAAAATAGGTCAATAAAAACCTGCGTTTATCAGTTTGAAACAATCTCAATTAAGAAATAAAGAATAAACTGTATTTTTGTTTTATCTAAATTTAAAAATAATGAGCATAAAAATTCTACATATCGATAGCAATCATCCCACTCTCTGGAAGCAATTAGAAGAGGCCGGTTTTGAAAATCATTCTGATTTTACATCTTCAAAAGAAGAAATTGAAGCCAAAATTCAGGATTATAACGGAATCGTAATCCGAAGCCGTTTTAAAATTGACAAACAATTTATCGATAAAGCTGTTAACCTTCAGTTTATTGCCAGGGTAGGAGCAGGACTAGAAAGTATTGATTGCGATTACGCATTAGATAAGGATATTCATTTGATTGCTGCTCCCGAAGGTAATTGCAACGCTGTTGCAGAACATACTTTAGGGATGATTTTGTCACTTTTTAATAAACTAAATCAGGCAGACAGCGAAATCCGATCTGGTGCATGGAATCGTGAAAGTAACCGCGGATATGAACTAGACGGAAAAACAGTCGGAATTATTGGATATGGTAATATGGGGAAAGCCTTTGCCAAAAAACTCCGTGGTTTTGATGTAGAGGTATTGTGTTATGATATTGTGGATAACATGGGAGATGAAAATGCAAAACAGGTTTCATTACAGGAATTACAGAAAAAAACCGATGTTTTAAGTCTGCATATTCCATGGACACCGGACACAGACAAAATGATCGATCTGAATTTTATTAATGCATTTGCAAAGCCGTTCTGGATTATTAATACATCTCGTGGTAAAAATATAGTGACGGCAGATTTAGTTGAAGCCATGAAATCTGAAAAAGTTTTAGGAGCTGGTTTAGATGTATTGGAATATGAGAAATTATCTTTTGAGACCCTTTTTCAGGATAAAAATACTCCTGAAGCTTTTCAGTATCTCTTAGATGGTAAAAAAGTGATTCTGACTCCTCATATTGCCGGATGGACATTCGAAAGCCATGAACGTTTAGCACAGGTAATTGTAGATAAAATAAAAGCTCTGTATGTAAAATAACAGCCCAGTTGAGTTTTAGGTTTTAATAACAGGTTTTTTCTGTAAAATATATTTTGCAGAATTAGTTTTTGAAGTTATTTTTTTTTAATATTGTTGCTAAATTTAACAAAATTTTAAATTAAGGAGGAACTGAAAATCCTAAAAAGAGTAAGTATTAACTAATTAAATTTTATTAATTATGATTGAATGGTACAAAAAAGTGGTTTTTGAAAATTATGCAAATTTTAATGGTCGTGCAAGAAGAAGTGAATATTGGTACTTTGCTTTGTTAAATGGTATTATTAGTATCGCTTTGAGCTTTGTTCTGGGCTTTATTTCACCAAGTTTAGGGCTTGCAGCCAACCTTTATAGCTTAGCTGTATTAATCCCTTCGATAGCGGTTGGTGTTAGAAGAATGCACGATGTTGGAAAAAGCGGATGGTTTATCATTATTCCAATCTACAATTTAATCCTTGCATGTACTGAGGGTGAAAAAGGAACAAACGAATATGGTCCGGATCCTAAAAACAATTTTGACGAAATCAATGAAATCGGAAAGGCTGAGGCATAATCACATAATGGAATAATATGGAAACTACAAAGCCAGAAGAATGGAATAATTCAAATCCTGAAATACCGGTATTTAAGGTTGACCCAATTATGGTATTAGTCTTTGGATTTTTAACTTGCGGATTATATTTGATTTACTGGAATATTAAAGTTGCAGAAGTTTTTAATGCAGTGGCTAAAAGAGAAGTTATTTCTCAGCCAATTGCAATTTTTGCCGGATGTTGTATGCCTATAAATATTTACTTCTATTATTTAGCAGGTAAAGAGGCTTTGCCAAAAGTATACGAACAAACAGGTGAACTTCAAAAAGATCAATCAACTTTATTAATCCTTTTAGGTTTCTTTTTTCCTATAGCCGCAGCAATGATCGTACAAGGTGACATCAACAGATTGTATAAATAATAATAGAATAAAACGTAAAATTTACGGAATTATCGGTGCATTAATAACACTGATAGTTCCGTTTTTTTTAATGTTGCAAAATCATAATAATCATTTAGAATCAGATCAGTCTTTATGTCCTTTTAAAATGCTTACCGGATTTCCTTGTCCGGGTTGCGGTATAACTAAATCGTTGGTATACTTTTATCAGGGAGATATTTATAAAAGTATTAGCTATCATATTTTAGGCCCGTTTGTAATTCTTTTTTGCTGCCTGACAATTATTGTGTTAACAGTAGAGATAATTAATAAAAAAGAATATTTTACCACTCTTTTATACAATAAAAAATTAGCTTATAATCTGGCTTATTTTCTGGCTATTTATCACTTTGTAAGATTGATAGTTTTTATTGCAAACCATTCTTTTGATGCTATTTTGCATCAGTCTGTCTGGTTTTAAAATATAAAAAAATCCTAACCTTGTGGTTGGGATTTTTTTATATTTTTCTTTATTAATTAATGTCCTCTTTCTCAGCTAATTTACGCTCCAGTTCAATCTGAAACTCTTCTATTACAGGTTTCATCGTACTTTCAGGAATATCTGCAATCCTGATGTACATTAAACCATCGACTGCATTGTTAAACAACGGATCAACATTAAAAGCTACTACTCGCGCATTTTGTTTGATATATTTTTTGATTAATACCGGCAAACGCAAGTTCCCTGGTTCCAGTTCATCAATAATTTTATCAAATTTGTTAAGGTCTGATTCTGCTTCGTCAAAAATAAAATCTTTGTCAGCGTCTTTCAGTTTTACCTTATAAGCCTTTTTCGGATGAATATACTGAGCGATATAAGGATCATAATAGTTTGACTTCATAAATTCAATCATCAGCGATTTTGAGAAGTCAGAGAACTGGTTACTGATGCTTACGCCACCCAATAAATATTTATGTTCCGGATAACGCAAAGTCGTATGAATAATTCCTTTCCATAGTAAGAACAATGGCATAGGTTTTTGCTGGTATTCTTTGACGATAAACGCACGACCCATTTCTATTGATTTATGCATCATATCATGCAACTCCGGTTCAAATCTAAAAAGATCGTTCAGGTAGAAGCCTTCAATGCCGTATTTTGGGTAAATTTCAGAGCCTAATCCCATACGGTAAGCACCGGCAATTTTTTTAGTATCCTCATCCCACAAAAACATATGATGGTAATACTGGTCAAACTGGTCTAAATCTATTGATTCATTGGTTCCTTCACCTACTTCACGAAAAGTAATTTCGCGTAAACGGCCAATTTCATGCAAAATATTCGGTATCGATTTTGCTCTTGCAAAAAAGACTTCATAATTTTTACTTTGCAATAAACGACAGTCACTGTTTCGTAAAGCATCTACTTCAGCAATCATTTTTGCTTCATTTGCAGGAGTAGCAATTTTTTTAGGTGCTTTCGTAATTTTTAAATTAGCCGTATCCAGTAACTTATGATCTTTTTCAAAAGGATTGGCCAGCATATAGGTTTTCTTTCTTAAAAACTCAGAGTATTCTTCAAACGATTCAATTTCGTTTTGTTCGTTTACCGAAATTGGTTTGCCGATACGAACCTTAATAACACGGTCTTTTTGAGTAAGCAATTCCGATGGTAATTTTGCAGTACGCAAAGTATCATCAATTTTAGAAAGCCAATAGAACAATCTGCTGTTTTTGGCATGAAAATAAATCGGGACAACCGGAACTTTAGCTTTTCTAATTAGTTTTAAAGCTCCTTCTTCCCAAGGTTTGTCAACTACCAGTTTTCCATCTCTGTAAGTCGACACTTCCCCGGCAGGGAAAATACCCAAAGGTTTTCCATCACTTAAATGACGTAAGGTTTCCTTAATTCCAACCACGCTGGATTTAGCATCCCTATGATTTTCAAAAGGATTAACCGGCATGATATATTTTTTAAGCGGAACAATTCGGTGTAATAAAAAGTTGGCAATAATCTTGAAATTAGGTTCTCTTTCAAGCATTAATTTCAATAATAAAATACCATCAATTCCTCCAAGCGGATGATTTGAAATAGTGATATAAGCACCATCTTTAGGCAAACGTTTTAAGTCTTCTTCCGGAATTTCAAACTTAATTTGTAATTCATCCAATACTCCGTTCAAAAAAGGAACGTCTTCTAAATGTTTATTATGATCGTATATTTTATTAAGGGTTGATATCTTAAGAACCTTCATAAGAATCCAGCCTGAAAAAGTACCGAAAACCCCGTACTTCTCAACATTTATCGCCTTTGCAACTTCTTTCGCGGTAACTAAACCCATCTACTATTTTTAATTTATTAGAACAGCGAACAAAGATAACAAAAAACTCTACTTTTAGTGTTTGTTATGTAAACTTTCCGCTTTTTTATTACTTTTGAAATTCTAAAAAAATCGAATGAAAATTATTTCTTATAACGTAAACGGAATACGCGCTGCTATTTCAAAAGGCTTTATCAACTGGCTTCAACAGGCTAATCCTGATGTTATTTGTCTTCAGGAAATTAAGGCTACTCAGGAGCAGATTCCTACAGAAGATATTACTGCTGCGGGTTATCCGTACCAATATTATTATCCGGCAACCAAAAAAGGATACAGCGGTGTAGCTATTTTATCTAAAACAGAACCTAATCAGGTTGTTTATGGAACAGGAATACACCATATGGATTTTGAAGGACGAAATCTTCGTGCTGATTTTGATGATGTATCTGTAATGAGTTTGTACCTTCCTTCAGGAACAAACATAGAAAGGTTAGACCATAAATTTATGTTTATGGATGATTTTCAAGTCTATGTAAACGAATTAAGGACTACAATCCCTAATATAATTATTTGTGGCGATTACAATATTTGCCACGAAGCAATCGATATTCACGATCCGGTCCGCAACAAAACAGTATCGGGATTTTTGCCTCAGGAACGTGCCTGGCTGGACGGATTTATGAAGTCCGGTTTTATCGACAGTTTCCGTCATTTCAACAAAGATCCGCATCATTATACATGGTGGAGTTACCGCGCTGGAGCAAGAGGAAACAACAAAGGCTGGCGTATCGATTACAATTTGGTAAGCGAACCTTTAGAGCATAGATTAAAACGTGCCGTAATCCTTCCGGATGCCATACATTCAGACCATTGCCCGGTTTTAGTCGAAATTGAGTAATTTTGGTATTGTTATTGTTAGAAAAAGGTCAGTTTTAAGTCAAAACAATTGTCATCCTGAGCAGAGTCGAAGCTTTAAGATTAAAAGTAAGGAGCTAATTCCTGCTTTTCACTGCAATCTTTTTGTTTTTAAAGAAAAAACTAAAAGGATTTCCGTTTCAATCAGGGCTAGGGCTCCACGGTAATAAGAATTTCAAGAAAGAATAATAACCTAATTTATTAAATACCATAAACAAAAATGATTAAAAAAGCCTCACTGGGATTGCTTGTTATAGCTCTTTCGACGTCTTGTGTTTCCAAAAAAATATACAACGATCTGGAAACAAAATATTCAGATTTAAAAAAAGAAAACCGTTCTATTGCTGATGAAAACGCAGATCTAAAAACGGCAAAAAACCAATTAGAATTAGATCGTGATAAATTAGCCAAAGATTTAGCAAGTACAAAAGATGATTTAGCCAAACAAAAAGCTGATTTAGCTGCTGCACAAAGTAAATACAAGGTTTTACAGGATTCGTACAATGCTCTTGAAAAGAACAGTAATGACGCTTTAGAGAAAAACATGAGTAAAAACCGTGATTTATTGGCTGAATTAGAAGCAAAATCAAAAAAATTAGCTGAAGAACAGGCTCGTTTGGATAAAACAGCAAGCCGTCTGAACGAACTTGAAGCTATGATTGCTGCAAAAGAAGAAGCTATGAGAAAGCTGAAAGAAACGTTGTCTAAAGCTTTAAATGGTTTCGAAGGAAAAGGACTTACTGTAGAACAGAAAAACGGAAAAGTATACGTTTCTATGGAAAACAAATTACTTTTTAATTCAGGGAGCTGGGCAGTGGGTTCAGAAGGTAGAAAAGCGGTTGTAGAATTAGGAAAAGTTTTAGGAGACAACCCGGATCTTTCTGTCCTAATTGAAGGACATACAGATGATGATCCATACGCAGGTTCAGGACCAATTGCAAATAACTGGGATTTATCTACCAAAAGAGCGACTGCAATTGTGGCTATTTTAAGTGAAAATACTAAAATCAACAAACAAAAATTAACAGCTGCCGGTCGTAGCGAGTTTTCTCCTTTGGCAAGCAACGCAACTCCTGAAGGAAAAGCTAAAAATCGCAGAATCGAAATCATCTTAACACCAAGATTAGATGAAATCGCTGATATGTTAAACAGCATCAACTAAGCTGATTTTTATAACATTTAAAAGGCTCAGAGTTTTTTAATACTTTGAGCCTTTTTTTATTGATATGATTTTATAAATTATGCTTTTTCAATTAAAATACTCACGGCATTTCCTCCAAAACCTACTGCATTAATGAGTACTTTTTTTATGGTTTTCGTCTGATTTTGAGCTTTCGCAAAGGGAACATTGATAAACTTATCGTGCTGTATCATCAAAAGCGCTAATTCTAAACTTAAAATTCCTGAAGCTCCAAAAGTGTGACCGATTTTCCATTTATTTGTAGTAAGTAATGGTAAGTTTTCTCCAAAAACTTTTTCAATCGCACGTAGTTCCGTTAAATCGCCTTTTATGGTTCCGGGAGCGTGCATAACGATTACGTCTACATCTTTTAAATTGGTTTTTTTTAAAGCCATTTTCATAGATTTCTGAAAGCAGTCCGCTTCTGCAGAAATCGAAATATTATGTTCCAGAATCTCAGTTGCATATCCAACTCCGGTAATATACGCAATTGCATTATCTGCTTTGCCAGCTTCCAGACAGCAAACGCCCGATGCTTCACCTAAAATCATCGTATTTTGCGTTTTCTCAAAATCAAAAGCGAGATTTGGCCATGCTTCCTCTGTTTGATTAATACGTGAATATATTTTTAAAGCTCTCATTTGAGCAATCGTAAAATCGGTTAAGGGAGCTTCACTTCCGCCAACTAAAAATTTATCTGCCATTCCTGATTTTAGCCATGCTACGCCATTTAGTATTGCATGAAGAGCGGTAGAACAGGTAATCGAATGCGAAATTTCAGGACCGGTGCTTTGTAAATCGTGGGCAATCCAGGAAGAAATATTTCCTAAAGTGGTGGTAGGAGAGGCAAGAGTCTGCGCTTTTCCGGTATCGATGTATTCCTTGTAATGTTTTTCGAATAAATCAGTTGCGCCACGTGAAGAACCTATGTTGATCCCGAATGTATCTCCTGATTTCCAGCCTGCGTGTTCAACCGCTTTTCGCGAAGCTGCCAATGCAAACAAAACAGAATCATCCAAAAATTTATATTTAGGATCCGATTCTCTTACTTCAGCTATAATTTGTTTGGTGTCAGCTTCAAGTACCGCTACAGAAGTTTCCTGCTGATCTAAGAACTGCTGCGAAAAGCAATGTTGATCGTTAAGGTATTTTTTCCAGACTTCTTCATGATTATTTCCTAATGGAGAAATAGACGAAAATGCTGTTATGGAGATTTTAGTATTCAATTTTTTTTATTTAACCGCAAAGTTCGCAAAAGTTTACGCAAAGTTTGCAGGGTTTTAAATAAAAATTAAACCATATAAGTGATTTAATTTTGAGTGTTTTACTTTTCTTATATACCATTCAATTTCTGGCTTATGGAGTCGAGCCTTTGTTTTCATAAGCCTTCGACTCCGCTCAGGATGACAGTAAGGTATGCGAGGCAAAGTTAAATGAACTTATATCTCTTATATGGTTTTTAGTAGCTAGACCATTTCAATAGCTTCTTCAATGGTTTTGTAAACTTTTTGAAGCTGTTCGTTTGTCATGATATATGGAGGTAAAATATAAACTATGTTTCCAACCGGACGTAAAACAACACCATTTTCAATAAAAAAATTATACAATTTGGTGCGCATAGAACCGTAATAGCTTTCCTTAGAATCGGATTTTATTTCAACGGCAAAAATAACTCCTAATATTCTGGCTGTAATTACTTTTGGATGACTTTCGATTTTCTTTTGGAACTCTAAATGATTTTTATTGATTCTCTCAATATTAGTCTGCATTTCATCGGTTTGCAGTAAATCGATACTTGCCAAAGCTGCTGCACAACCTGTTGGATTTGCAGTAAAAGTATGGCCGTGAAATAATGCTTTATTAATATCATCGTCATAAAAAGCATCAAAAACCTTCTGGGTAAAAGTCGTAATTGCCATCGGAATTGTTCCGCCGGTTAAAGCTTTAGACAAACAAATCATGTCTGGATCTGCATCAACATAGTCCATTGCAAAGGTTTTTCCGGTTTTACCAAAACCTGTCATTACTTCATCAGCAATGGTTAAAACCTTATTTTCTTTACAAATTTCGATTAGTTTTGCTAATGCTTCGGGTTCGTACATTACCATTCCGGCTGCTCCCTGAACGAGAGGTTCAAAAATAAATCCGGCACAATTATTTCGCTGAATTACATTTTCCAGGGCCTCAAAACTCACTTGTTCCTGACCTTTCACCGGAACCGGAATTCGAACAACATCTATAAACATTCCCTGAAAAGCCTGAGTGTAGAAAGAGATTCCGCTTGCTGCCATCGCTGCAAAAGTATCTCCGTGAAACGCATTTTCAAAAGCAATTATGGTTGTTCGTTTTTCTCCTTTATTGAAAAAATACTGTAATGCGACTTTTATGGCAACTTCGACTGCAGTTGAACCATTATCAGAAAAGAAAATTTTCTGCTGGTTCTTGGGCAAAATTTCCATCAATTTTTCAGCAACTTTTATGGCTGGTTCGTGAGTAAAACCGCCAAATAAAACGTGTTCTAAAGTTGTGAGCTGTTTGTAAATAGCATCGGCAATAAATTTATTACTGTGTCCAAATGGATTTACCCACCAGGAAGCGATCGCATCAATATATTCTTTATTGTTTTCATCCCAAAGCAAGGCGCCTTCGCCTCTCGAAATAGCAATTGGTGTTTGAGAAGTTTTGTGCTGGGTATAAGGATGCCAAAGATATCGGCTGTCTTTTTCCTGTAAAGTCATGCGATTGATGATTTTAGATTTTTGATTAACGATTTCAGATTTGAAATTGATTTTTGAAATTGATTTTTGAAGTTGTTATTGAAGTTGTAAAAGGTTCTCCCGAAACAAATCGGCATATTCTTTAATTATATTTTGGTCAAAATACGGTTCTTCATCAATTCTTCCAATCCATTTAATTCCGGTTTTATTCAGAATCAAACTTTCGGTTGATTTGTTTTCGCTTCCGCTAAAGATGATTCCTGCGACTTTAAAACCTCGATTCTGAATAGCTTCAATGGTCAATAAGGTATGATTAATACTTCCCAGATAATGTCTTGAAACTATAATCACTTTGTAATCAGGTTTAATTAAATCAATAATGGTATCTTTTTCGTTTAACGGAACAAAAATACCACCAGCACCTTCAATAACCAGATGATTTTTAGTTTCCGGTTGCTGGATTTCTTTTAAATCAATTATAATTCCATCAATTTCAGCAGCTAAATGTGGACTCGCCGGGGTATTTAATTGATAAGAGTTGGAATGGAATTGAGATTTAGAATTTGAAATTCGGGATTTTACTTTATGGGTATCTGAATTGTCAAGATCGCCTGCCTGAATTGGTTTCCAATAATCTGCTTCTAAAGCTTCAACAATGATAGAAGAAGCAATTGTTTTGCCTACATCTGTGGAAATCCCGGTTACGAATAGTTTCATTTCTTTGTTTTTAATGGAGTACAAAAATACCAATAAAAATAAAGCCCATCATTACGATAGGCCTGTGTTTTATTCTTCTTTTAATTCATCTATTACTTTTCTTATTTCTTTTGCATATTTACCATAAAAACGATGTACCCACCATTCTAAAGCCAGTCCCATGCATATAATGGAAAAAAATACAAGTACTATAAAACCTATTAACTGCGAATTACTGATTTGATTTATTTGAAAATCGGATGATTTTGTCAGTACATAATATTGAAATCCAATTAAACCTAACACAACAAAAGGAGTTAATGCAAAACCAAATGTTTTGTATAGTTCCATGTTTAATTTTATATCAAAATAAGTTTCATATAAACTGTCTTTTGTTTTAAGTGTAATGTTGTTTAGCCTTTTGTGAAAAAAGTAAAGTTTAGCAAGATAATAAACACATACAGCAGTAAACATGCTGAATATTAAGTAAAAAAACATAGAAATTCTATCTGGGAATTGGTAAAAAATAGGAGCAAATCCGATTATAATGATGGAAATGATTTGGTAATAAAACTCATTTTTAAGGTTTTTTCTAATTTTGTCCAAAGGTGTATTTGCCGATTGTATTTTTTCTAAGTTATCCGGAAGAACGACATTTTCTGTCTTTTCGTTATTCCATGCGTTTTGTATGTCGTTAAGATCCATAACCTTGATTTTTTATAATTTCTTTTAATTTTTCTTTTGCTCTGTTTAATTTTACTCTGGCATTTCCTTCAGAAATTCCGAGGTTTTCACCTATTTCTTTATGAGAGAATCCTTCTAATTGATAGAAAATAATTGCTTTGTCAATTTTTTCGAGTTTCTGAACTGCTTTGTAAAAATGATCTAATTGACTTTCTTTTATATGAGAATCTCCCTCATCATCTTTGATATTTTCTGAAGCAATTTCATATTTGTCTACTTTTCGTTTTTCCTTTCTAAGGAAGACAATCGCCGTATTTACAGCTACCCGATACATCCAGGTCGAAAATTGACTTTCATTTCGAAAAGTATCATATGATTTCCAAAGTTGACAAACAATCTCCTGAAGCAAATCCTGCTGATCGTCATGATTGTCCATGTACATCTTGGAAACTTTGTACAGAATTCCTTTGTGATTTTCTATCCGGGTTAAAAATTCTTTCTCTTTTTCTTTCAAAATAATGCTATTTCAATACAGGTTTAACGGTATATCCCGCTTTTCTTAATAAATTGATTATTCCTAAATCTCCAGCCAAATGCGCTGATCCTACAGCGATAAATGTACTTTCATTTTTGATTAGCTCAGGGATTGTTTTTAGCCAATTTTGATTTCTGTTGTCCAGAATCGTTTTTTTGGTTTCTTCGCTTATTATTTTTTTATCAGTAGTAATATCATATAAGGCAGTTATGTTTTCCTCTTTGTATTGTGCAACTAATTTATCGGTTTCTTCCTTGTTTAATTCTTCCAGCATTTTAATCATTTCCGTATCAGAATAGGCATTCTCAAACATATTCATTTGCTCTTTTACTGTTTCTAATCCGGCAATCTTAAGTTTTCGTTGTTTAGCTGTTTCAATAAAACTCATTTCGTAAAATTTCAGGTCATTACAACCAAAACTTTTCATACTTATTAAACTCATTACGGTAAATAAACTAAAACTATCAACTTGCTGAATGCTCATTCCGGCTTTTTTCTGCAGAATATTATCTAATTTTAATAAGTCTTGCGCATTTAGTGTTTTGCTAAGCGGTTGTTTACCTATTGCCATTTGCTGCAAATCTGTCATTTGTTTTGGATCAGATAGGTCGATTTCCAAAATTAATTTACTCGAAGATTCAAAGGCTTTTTTTGCTTTTTCAGAAAGAAAATAATCTGTTGAGCAAATCATATGGATAGTGCCGTATAAATAGGAAGGATTTGATAATCCGTTTCCTGAAACTTCCCATAAAAGTGAATTTTCTAATTTTGGAGATTTTGTCTGTGCGTGAGTTGCAGTACTAAAAATAATTGTGATTGCTATTACTGCTGATTTGATTAAATTTTTCATGATGTTGATTGATTAAAGTTAGGATTAATTGATGATTGAAACTCCTTTTTGTTATTTACCCGCTTTCTTTTTCTGTGAGGAAGATATATAATTTAGGAATAAAAATCCTATGATAAACAATAGCAGAAGGCTAAGAAGTTTTATGAAAAAATGAGTTATGATACCAATTGCAAGTCCTATTGAAGCAAACAGGATACAATTTAAAATATTTTCTTTTAATGAAGTAAATTGTGATTTCATAATTGTTTTGATTTATTTGATTACGACTCGTAAGTAATCGAATGTTCAAAACGTTACAAAAGTTTTTAATTTTTTTTAAAAGTGACTAATAATGGATTATGGATGTCTTTTTAAATTTCACAGAGATACAAAGTAAAACGCAGATACTCACGAAATTATTCTTTGTTGAGCTTTTTAAGGTTTTGAGGAATGAAACTAAAACACTAGATCCCTTAATAATTCTAAAATCTGATTGATTTCTTTTTCTGAATTATAGCTGTGAATACAAAAGCGAAGGCGTTCCTGGCCTTCCGGAACAGTTGGAGAAAGTATTGCTTTTACATCAAATCCTTTATCCTGTAGTTGCTGTGCTATACGCTTTACATTTTCATTACCTGGAACAATAGCAGATTGAATAGCCGATTTACTTCGTACAAAAATTGGTTTTAAACCTAATAAATTTTTCTGCTGATTAAAGCATATGATATTATGACGTAGGTTTTCAATCTTTTTCTTCTCGAATTCTAAATGTTGATAAGCCACCAGAATGGTTGCAACAGAATGCGGAGATAAGCCTGTTGTATAAATAAAACTTCGGGCGAAGTTTACAAGATATTCCTTAAGTTCATTACTTCCTAAAACCACTGCACCGTGACATCCTAATCCTTTTCCAAAAGTTATGATTCGGACAAAAATTCTATTATGTAAATTCAAATATTGTGATAAGCCTTCTCCTTTTTCGCCAAAAACGCCAAGAGTGTGTGCTTCGTCAAGAACCAAATAGCAATTATGCTTTTCTGAAAGTTCAACTAATTCTTCCAGATTTGGGCTGTCACCATCCATAGAAAAAACAGTTTCAGTAACTATATAAATATTGGTATTGGGAAATTTTAGGATAAGTCGCTCTAAATCTTCAAAATCGTTATGGTTAAATTTATATGATTTGGCATTTGACATTGATATACCGTCTCGAATAGACGCATGACTTAATTCATCATACAAAATAACGTCGTTTCGTTGCGGTACAGCGCTAAAGAAACCAACATTGGCATCGTAGCCTGAATTGAAAATTAAAGCCGATTCTGCTTCGTGGAATTCAGCAATAAAAGATTCTGTAATTTGATAGAGGGAATAATTGCCGGAAATTAAGCGGGAACCTGTTGCGCCATTTTGAATAATCCCATTTTCGATTAAATAATCATGAGTCAATTTAAAAATACTTTCAGATTTAGAAAATCCAATATAATCGTTTGAAGAGAAATCCACAAGATTACTAAAACTTGGTAATTGTCTTAACGAATTATTGTGTTTCCGTTTTTCAAGTTTCTGAATAAGATTTTCGGGTATTTTCATAAAACAAAGTTATGAAATAATAGCTAAATAGAATTTGAGTTCTCCTTCTCAATCCATTTAAAGTTTCCTCTTTCAGTTGCATCCAATAAATCAATTTTTAATTTGGTTGAAAGGTCCAAAGAAAATTGATAGGCACGCTCTTTAGTTTCAAATTCATACATCTCAAAATGGCGGTTTTTTACATACCATAGATTAGTTCCAAAACATGTATTGTTTACTTTAAAAAATGAAACGTATTCGAATTCTGTTACTTTAGACTCTGTCTTATATGAAAAAGGGCCGACAACATATCTTGTTATAATTAAATTCTTACGAAAATCAATTTGTAAATTTCTTACTTGAGAAAACTTCAATCCTGCAACAAAAGACATTACACCAATTAGTGCTAAGATACGCATACTGGTAATAAATGTTAAAAGGGAATGGATTTTGTAATTTATAAATATTACAAAAATTACTACAGCTATGGTAACACTAAAAAATACTGCTGCTATAACTAATTCATACCAACTCCTTTTTGCTTCAAAAACTGAAACGATTGATTCTTCTTTATTATTCATATTCAAAAATGAAAAAAGCCAAACATCTCTGCTTGGCTTCTTTGTTAATTGAAAATTATTTTAGTCAACTAAAATAATTACTTTATTGTCTTTCATTTCGATAGTGCCTGACGTAATTTCTAATATGTAAGTCTGGTCATTTACTTTCGTGAATTTATTCGCTACATCTTTAGAAAAATTGAAACTTTTAGCTGCAATTTTAATAGTTCCTTTCTCTAAGATAGAAACAATAGGAGCGTGATTATTCAAAATTTGAAAGCTTCCATCAACCCCAGGCAATGTAATCGATGTTACTTCTCCTGAAAATAATTTTGCTTCTGGTGATACTATTTCTAAAATCATATTTTTTTAGTTAATAGTTGGTCGTTGATGGTTGATTGTTGTTTTCTAACAACTGACAACTAACAACTAACAACCAATTACGCTTCAGCTAACATTTTTTCTCCAGCTTCGATCGCATCCTGAATAGAACCTTTCAAGTTGAAAGCTGCTTCTGGAAGGTGATCTAATTCACCGTCGATAATCATGTTGAAACCTTTGATAGTATCTTTAATATCTACTAATACACCTGGGATACCTGTAAACTGCTCCGCTACGTGGAATGGCTGAGACAAGAAACGTTGTACACGACGTGCTCTTGATACAGAAAGTTTATCTTCTTCAGATAACTCTTCCATACCTAAGATCGCGATGATATCCTGAAGTTGTTTGTATTTTTGAAGAATCTCTTTTACTCTTTGTGCACAGTCATAGTGCTCATTTCCTAAAATTTGTGGAGTTAAGATTCTTGAAGTAGAATCTAACGGGTCAACAGCTGGATAAATACCTAACTCAGCAATTTTACGAGACAATACCGTTGTTGCATCTAAGTGAGCAAATGTTGTAGCCGGAGCCGGGTCAGTTAAGTCATCCGCAGGAACGTAAACCGCTTGTACAGATGTAATAGATCCTTTGTTTGTAGATGTAATACGCTCTTGCATAGCTCCCATCTCTGTTGCCAAAGTTGGCTGGTATCCTACTGCAGAAGGCATACGGCCTAAAAGCGCTGATACCTCAGAACCTGCTTGTGTAAAACGGAAGATGTTATCAACGAAAAACAATACGTCTTTACCCTGATCAGTTCCTGCTCCATCACGGAAATACTCAGCGATAGATAATCCTGAAAGTGCAACACGTGCACGAGCTCCAGGTGGCTCATTCATTTGTCCGAAAACGAAAGTAGCTTTAGACTCTCTCATTCCTGGCATATCTACTTTAGATAAATCCCATCCTCCATTTTCCATAGAGTGCATGAAATCATCACCATATTTTATAATTCCTGACTCAAGCATCTCACGAAGCAAGTCATTTCCTTCACGTGTTCTTTCACCTACTCCTGCGAATACTGAAAGTCCACCGTGACCTTTTGCAATATTGTTGATCAATTCCTGAATCAATACTGTTTTACCAACACCTGCACCTCCAAACAATCCAATTTTCCCCCCTTTTGCGTAAGGCTCAATCAAATCGATTACTTTAATACCTGTGAATAAAACTTCAGATGAAGTTGATAAATCTTCGAATCTTGGAGCTGGTCTATGTATAGATAATCCATTATCGCCATCTTTTGGTAAGTTTCCTAAACCATCGATAGCATCACCAATTACGTTAAACAAACGCCCGTAAACATCTGCTCCAACTGGCATTTTGATTGGATTTCCAGTACCAACCACTTCATAACCTCTGCTCAAACCGTCAGTTGAGTCCATCGAAATGGTACGCACCGTGTTTTCACCAATGTGAGATTGTACTTCAAGAACTAACAATGTTCCGTCTTTTTTTGTGATTTCTAATGAATCATAAATTTTTGGAAGTTCAACATCCTTACCGTTGAAAACTACGTCAACTACTGGTCCAATGATTTGAGCAACTTTTCCTATTACTTTTGACATTACTTATGTGTTTATTAAATAGCTATTTAGGTTTATCGAAAATACCTCTTTTTTCAGAGCGCAAAGATAAATTTTTAATATATAAAATCAATATTTTTTTTAATAAAAAATACTTAGTTTTTGTTATAATTCATAAAACTGATTCTTCAAATACCTAAATTATATAAAATTTGGTATAAATAAAAAAAACCACTGCGTTATAAACGAGCGGCTTTCTACTAAAAAAAATTGGCTTTATTGTAAGCTGCCGGGATATTGAATTGGATATGTAGCCAAGTCAACATGACGCAATGTTGAACCGTATTTTACATTAATTGCATCTATAAATATGTTTGCAATGAGTGCGTAACCTCTTGGACTTGGATGTACACCATCAAGTGAAAAAGCACCTCCTGTTGCATAAGCTGAAGTTATTGTGAAATTTCCAAAACGGATACCTCCACTAGATAGTTTAGTCATTACATCTTTAGTATCTACAAAAGCTAATCCTTTTGACTCTGCAGCGGCGGCTATTATTGTGTTATAGGCATCCGTGGCCGTTCTAATTTCTTCAATTTCAGTCGGAATCAATACATGTTTGTCCTGTAGCGGGAATGATATTCCAAATGCATTTAACGGATAGGCAGGGGCAATTCCAATACCAGAATCTACAGCATTTGGTGCAGCACCAATAGCAGCCCTTGTCGTTAACAGTAATAAATCTGTAGCTTTAGCTTGTCTGGCCTGACCAAATACTGCGCCATAAAAAGCCGCAGTCTGTGCTCCTAGTGTTGGAGTAAATATAGTGGCTAGTTGAGCAGCCAGATTAGGTAATGTTTCGTCTTTCATTAATACTGGGCTAGTAGATGTTTCTGATAACAAATTAATTCTGTCTCCCGCGCCAAGAGCTGTTAAAGCTTGTTTAAGCGGTCCATATAATTGTGTATTAAGCAATTTGATAGTTGCCAAACCAACTGCTTCATTATCTTTTCCAATTGATTTTGCAGTAAGGGGATTATAAGGGACAGTTGTAAAATGAGGCAACGTTGTAATGTATGGTAAATTTGCAACCACACCTTTTGCGCCATTAGCAGTCAGGGTATTAACAAGTGTATTGTATGCAAAATTAAATGTTGCTGTTGGAGTTATATCATCTCCTAAGGCAGCATCCTGAGAAGTTGGTACGCCTCCATTTGTTGCATAACCCAAAACATCATTGCCACCTATAAATAAAGAAAAGAATGTAGGTGACTGAGCCATAGCGTCAGCAAGAATAGTTGTAGTAGGCGAAGAAGAAAAACGAGCAAAATATGGATTTGCTGTAGCCGGAGTTGCAAAAACACCTGCAAGATTACCATATCCTGGAGCTAGTAAATGAAAACTTTTTGCCCCCGGAATTCCTAAATTGCTAAAAGATCCTGTTAAACGTGCGGTTATCGATGTACTGGATACGCCCGGGACATTTACAGGACTTCTTGTAACAGGATCGAAGATAAATCTGGTTGGGAATTTAGCTACCTGAACTCCTCCAGAAGAGAATCCCCCAATATTATCCAGCATAAAAGGAGTCGTAAAATCGCCTCCTCCAGCTGCCGAAAATTGCTGAGATAATATATTCGTATATGAATTACTCTGGCCTTTTGCAAACAATGCACCATCGCTATATCCCGCAGCAAAGGAATCTCCAAGTGCGACATATTTTGTAAACACTGCTGAACCCGGTGTTACAGGAACTTCTTCTGTAGTGTTATTGTTCTCGTCATTATTACACGCCATCATGGTTAAAGAAACCAACAACAGCCATTTTATATTTTTTTTCATGTTATAACTTTTAAAATTATTAGCTCTTTGTTCTTTTTTTTAAAAACAACTGAGAGAAGACAAATAGTTGATCAAATAATTATTTCTAATTAAGGATTAATTGTCCAGGAAGCAAACACCATCTTTCCAATCATACCAGCACCAACTACCTGAAGATAATCTTTTCCAAAAAGGTTTGTTCCTCCAACCTTTATAACAGATTTTAATTTTGGAATACCATAATTAATCTGAGCGTCAAGAACTGTATTTTCAGGAATCATACCGTCTCCAAAAGATGATTGCCACAGATATTCAGTATTCCATCTTACATTAAGATTAAAGCCTAAATTTTTAGTCACTTTGGCATTTCCAAACGAACCTTTAATTCTGTGTTTAGGTGTGTTAAATCCGGCAACAAAACTTGGATCTTCTGATTGGTCAAAATCAAACTGAGCATAATTATAATTAACTCCTAATTCAAAATCTTTATAGACTTTTTTGGATAAACCTACTCCAAAACCTAAAGATGTAATTTGTGCTGTAGTGTTTGTATAAACCTGATACACTCTTCTGTCTCCAAATGTTAATGCCTGATGACTTAACAGAACTTCTGAAGGGGGAGTGGTACCTGATACTGTTGTTCCTACTGTTCCATAATAAGGCGAAATTACTCGGGAAGTATTCATGAAATCATTATAAATATTGTAGTATCCATTAATATCTATTGACAAATCATTTTGAACAACTGTACGATATCCGGCTTCAACAGCTTGTACTTGTTCCGGTTTGACCAATTGAACATTGGCTACTTTAAGATCTGTTGCATTTCCTGAAGCAGCAAATGCCTGAACAGATGCTAATGTATACGCATTCTCGTATGCATTACGACCGGACATTGTAAGAGTTGCAGGCTGTACGGCATTAGTTTGGCCTGAAGCACTTACATTTACTGTTTCCTGAAAACGATCTAAGTTTTCGGCTGCGGAACCTATTAATGCAAATGGTCCTAAATCTAAACCAATATATTGATCTTGTGTAGTAGGATTACGGAAACCTGTTTGGTACGAAACTCTAAAATTATGTCTTTTAGATTTACCGGCAGAATATACAAATGATACTCTTGGAGAAAGATTGCCGTCAAAGTTTTGACTTTTATCGTAACGTAAAGATCCTGTAAACTTTAACCTGTCGTCTAACCATTTTTTTTGCAATTGTGCGTAAGCGCCATATTCTTTATATTCAATTGGACCATCATAATCTGTGAAGATTGTTCCTTCAGAATCCATAACATATTTTCTCCAGGAACCACCGACCTGAATTTCAGCGAATTTGATTAAATCTTTGAAATTATAATTGACATCTGAATGATATAATTTTGAATGATCAATAAATTTAGCTCCTTGAGTAAGATCAGGATTGCTGGTTACTGTTGCAAGTGCATTGATGAATTGTGTAGATCCGGGTTCAAATCTTGCAGATCTTGGAGCGCTTGGATTCGCCGGATCTGTATTTGGGACTAATGGTAGACCAGGTGAAACATTATAATCAGCAAAATTTCTTGCATAAACAGCAGCGTCATTGGCATTAAGACCAAGTGCCGCAGAAGATAACTGAAAAGCTGTTCCGTAATCTGTAAACCAGTTTTTATCTGATTTAGCCATTCTGTTTATATTCCAGCCAGCAAATCTCATGTCATATGAGTCTCCGGCATCTTCACTCGTAAAATAAACTCTTGCAAAAAAGTTTTTACCTTTTACCTCAAATTTACCTTGCTGCATTAGGAAATTTTTCAAAGCATATCTATTCGCACCTTGGTAAATAGTGTTTCCTGTACCTATCTTATATTGCAATATAATTTCAGTATCGTCTGCCCAGGGTTTAAAATGCATGCCGAAATCTGCTTTCATACTTTTAACCTTATTATCAGTTAAATCTTGTTCACGATATCCAGTTCTGCTTACTTGTCCAACATTCGGAATAGAAGTTGTAACTTCATCTCCATAAATATTCAAACCATCATAATTTTGATTCATTGCGTGTCCTATTGAGCCACCTGTCATGCTTCTCGTATCGGCAGCAATCCATTCTGATGCTTCCATATACGTGAAGTTTGCTTTCATTGCAAAATGTTTGGTAAATGCTTTCGCTGCTCTTATCCCAAAATCATTATAGTCGTTTGTCCCTGCAGCTTTCTGACTAGTCTGTCCGTATTTATAGTAAACACTAATTCCTTCATTTGTAAATGGGCTTTTACTATTCATAAACATGATTCCGTTAAAGGCGTTTGCTCCATAAAGTGCAGATGATGCGCCTGGCAAAAGTTCAACACTCGCCACATCGATATCAGAAATACCAATTAAATTTCCTAATACAAAATTTAAAGCGGGTGAAGAATTATCCATTCCATCTACTAATTGCATAAAACGGGTATTTGCAACAGTTGCAAAACCTCTTGTGTTTACAGATTTAAAAGAAATACTGCTTGTGTTAAAATTTACTTCTTTTAAGTTTTCTAAACCATCATAAAAGGTTGCGGCGGTTGTATTTTTGATTTCTTGTATTCCCATTCTTTCAATAGTAACAGGAGATTCGATGACTCTTTCCGGAGTTCTTGATGCCGAAACAACTATTTCATCCAATTTGGTTTCTTCATCTTTTAAAATCACATCTGCTTTTTGATTCAACGAAGTAATGTTGATTGTTTTAGATTCAAAACCAACTGCCGATATTTTGATTGTAAAGGGAGGTTTTGATGGAGTATTTAACTTAAATGTACCGTCAAAATCGGTAGAAGTTCCACTTGAGCTTCCAACAACGGTAATATTAGCTCCTGGAATTGATTGTTTGTTGGTATCTGTAACAGTACCACTAATTGTATTCTGCGAAAAAGATAATCCGCTGATAAACAACATTATTAGTAAATATGCTCTCATTGGTTAGTTATTTGTTAGTTTATATAGCCAAAATACGAATAATTTTAATATTAATAAAAAAATGTTAAAAAAAATTAATATTTATCATAATATTGATAGTTATTTTAACTATTTGATATGGTCATTTATTAAATTTAAATCAAGAAACTAACTCGAATAAAACAAAATAGTATGCATACATAATAATTTTAAGAAAAAAAATGCATTTATCTTAAAAATTCAAGGAAGGATAAAAAAATTGTCAATAAAAAAAGCGAGATGTAAATCTCGCTTTAATATTTGTTTGCTTTATTAAAAATTACTCTACGGTAACTGACTTGGCAAGGTTACGGGGCTGATCAACATTGCATCCTCTCATAACAGCAATGTGATACGATAAAAGTTGTAAAGGGATTGTCGTAATTAACGGTGATAATGCATCAGAAGTTTCTGGAATTTCAATTACATAATCTGCTAATTCACGAACCTGAGTGTCGCCTTTAGTAACTACGGCAATGATTTTGCCGCTTCTGGATTTGATTTCCTGAATGTTGCTTACAATTTTATCATAATGACCTTGTTTAGGCGCAATTACAATAACTGGCATTTGTTCATCTATTAAAGCAATTGGTCCGTGTTTCATTTCTGCTGCGGGATATCCTTCAGCATGAATATAGGATATCTCTTTAAGTTTCAATGCTCCTTCAAGGGCGACTGGAAAATTATAGCCACGTCCTAAATACAAACAGTTTGGTGCATCTTTAAAAGCTGCTGCAATTTCTTTAGCTCTTTCGTTAGTTTCTAATGCTTCAGCTACTTTTTCAGGAATAATTTCTAATTCTTGTAAATAAGTATGGAAATCGGTATTTGATAAAGTTCCTTTGGCTTTTCCTAATCTTAAGGCAATCATAGTTAAAACTGTGATTTGAGTAGTAAAGGCTTTAGTTGAAGCGACTCCAATTTCAGGTCCGGCATGTGTGTAAGCTCCTGCATGGCTCTCTCTGGAAATTGAGGATCCCACAACATTACAAACACCAAATACAAAAGCGCCATTTTCTTTTGCTAATTTAATAGCTGCCATTGTATCTGCAGTTTCTCCCGATTGAGAAATAGCAATGACAACGTCATTTTTATTGATAATTGGATTTCTGTATCTAAATTCAGAAGCGTATTCTACTTCTACCGGAATACGGGAGAATTCTTCAAAGATATATTCTGCAACTAAACCTGCATGCCATGAAGTTCCACATGCTACAATAAGGATACGATTTGCATTTAAGAATTTCTCGATATTGTCTTCAACACCTGCTAATTGAACAATTCCTTTATTTGCATTAAGTCTGCCTCTGTAAGTGTCTTTAATTACGCTTGGCTGTTCGTATATTTCTTTTAGCATAAAATGATCGTATCCGCCTTTTTCAATTTGCTCCAAATTCATTTGAAGTTCCTGGATGTAAGGGTCTACTAAAGAATCATCTTTTATTTTTCTGATCTTAAGTGGTTTGTGTAATCTGATATTTGCCATTTCGCCATCTTCTAAATATACTGCATTTGCAGTATATTCTATAAATGGTGAAGCATCAGATGCAATAAAATATTCGCCTTCTCCAACACCAATTGCTAATGGGCTTCCAAGCCTGGCGGCAACAATCTCATCAGGATTTTTTTTATCAAAAACAGCGATAGCATATGCACCTACAACCTGATTCAGAGCAATTTGAACTGCTTTTCCTAATTTTATCTTTTCGTTTTTCTGAACCTCTTCAATTAAGTTAACCAAAACTTCGGTATCTGTATCAGAGTGAAATATATAACCTCTTTTTTTTAATTCTTCTTTTAAAGGAGCGTAATTTTCGATTATTCCATTATGGATAATGGCCAATTCTCCTGAATTAGACAAATGGGGGTGTGAATTTACATCATTAGGAACTCCATGAGTTGCCCAGCGTGTATGACCAATTCCGATAGTTCCGTTGGTTGTGAAATCTGCTTTTGCTTTTTCCTCAAGATCTGAAACTTTTCCTTTTGTTTTACAAAGTTTGATATCTGATTCCTGGTCGTATAACATTACACCAGCACTATCATATCCTCTGTATTCGAGGCGCTTTAATCCTTTGATGACAATAGGATAAGCCTCTCTGTGACCTATATATCCAACAATTCCACACATATGTTATTTTTTAATTTGGTTTCGTGTAGTAAATTTTAAGTTTTACTCTTTTGGCATCATCCTCAGGAAGATTGCTTCCGTACAATACTGTCCCTAAAGGGCTCATTACTGATGCTGTCGGAATTTCTGAAATAGTACTTGGCACCGTTTTATCTAACTTACTTGATGCAGTTATATCTATACTTTCAGTAACTACTAAGCCTAATTTTACGTTAGTAACATCAGTATTTTTAATCAAATTTCGAATATGGTTTGTAATTCTTATTTTGTAGGTACCTATCTTAGTTGTTGGATCTATATTAAGCAAGCCATTAAAAACGGTCCTGCTTTTTTTAGCGTCACCATTGAGGCTTGTGCTACGATCTGCAGAATAATCTGAAAGGATAGTATTGTTTGTTAAATCATATAGATAGATTCTGCCTGGCTGTCTTGCTGCTGTTGTTGGGTCGGTTCCAATTAGACTTGCCATTTTTTGCGAATCAATAGTAAATACTAAATTAGCTTCATTAGCCAGCCATCTTTTAGAGGTAACATTGTTTCTAATTTCGTCTAATTCATCATATACGCCATTTGGAGTTGTTTCCCAAGTTCCATCGTCTTTGTATCTTCCTAAGTCAGTTTTGTCAAAAAGTTCAATAACTGCCATTGATCCCTGACCTCCTTTTAAATATAATTTCTCGTCTGGAGTAACATCGTTTGTAGCAGCACTTGTGTAATAATCATCTGATGTGGGACTGCTGCTTTCTTCTTTTAAAAGACTTACGGTATTACCGGTTAAATTTATAACCAGTGTTTTTGATTCCATTACAGTTTCTGCATCAGTGGTAATAGCTGTTTTTGCTTTGTAAAAAATATTGATTTTTCCCTCACTAAACTTCATCATAGCCATTGTGCCTGAAATTGGTTTTCCTTCTGTATTTATTGCAGTAGTTTTTTCTACTTTAAAATACAGCCCTCTAAAATAATTTTTAAAAACATCATCAGAAGCTAATTTACTGGCAGGTGCATCAAATATTTTGGCTTTAAAAAAGTCTTTATTTAGATGCAGGCGCATTTCAGGTTTAATTCTTTTAATAACTTCAGCAGCAGTTTCAGTTTTTGGAGTTGTTTCTTTTATCTCTTTTGAGTTAAAAAAGAATTCATCATTTTCTGAAGCATCATTTGAAACACTACCATCTTTCTCTATTTTAGTGGTTCTATCATTTAATCTCACTCCTAAAGCCTGAGCTTTAGCTTGAAAATCGTCATTTCTGTCAGTATTGTAAAATTTACTGATATCATAACTATTGGCATTATAATTATTTAAATAAATACCTGATTCGTAAACGCTTAATTTTATTAATCCGGATTTAGGACCATAAATAGAGTCTAAAATGTAAGCAGTACTTCCGGTAGTTGATGTTTGTTCAGGATCAAGATGATGAAAATAAGGAACATTTAAAGTTACACTATCAATAACAGCTCCTTCTCCTAATGTAGGGCCATATGATGCTAATGCAACCTGAGTATTAAAATTGGCTGTAGTTAATCCAAAAACAGGATTATCATAAATACCTAATGCATTTATGGGTAAGTTATTGGATGCTGTTGGAGTTACTTTTTGATTATAAGCTGTAACATTATAGTCTTCCGCTTCCAGTTCAAAATTACTGTCACCAATTATATCATCACCTATGGAATTAAATTCTTTATCGCAAGAATAAAATAGAGCAACTGTTGCTATTAATAGAATTTTCTTAAAAAAAGAAGTGTTATGCATGTTTAATAATAATGTTAAAATTTAAAGTCCCATTGTTCTGTAGAAATTTGTATACGCTTCTGCGAATGCATCTTTCGTGGCGAAAGGTAAAAAAGGTTTTCCTGAAGATTCTATAAATTTTGTTAAACTTGGAGATACGTTTTCAGAAGCAATGATAACTGCATCAGAATGTAAAATGCTTGCTTTTAGGATATTTTCGTAGTTTGGAGTTTCTAAATCTGCAACGGATTCGTGTGGTACCCCGTCAAATTTTACCTTATTAATCATTTCCAGATCCAGATTTTCATCAAAGGATTGTCCGTAAACTGAAGTTACAATTTTAGTTTCAGAAAATAAAGCTTCATTTTTATAATAATGTTTCATATATATGGGCAGCATAGCAGCCAGCCAGCCATGTACGTGAATGATATCCGGGACCCAGTTTAATTTTTTTACTGTTTCAACCACACCTTTTGCAAAGAATATTGCTCTTTCATCATTGTCAGGGTACAAAACACCTTCTTCATCAGCAAAAGTTGCTTTTCTTTTAAAATATTCATCGTTATCAATAAAATAAACCTGAATCCTTTCTTTTGGGATTGAAGCTACTTTGATAATCAGTGGCATGTCTAAGTCATTCACTACCAAATTCATCCCTGAAAGCCTGATTACTTCGTGTAATTGATGTCTTCTTTCGTTAATGTTTCCATATCTTGGCATGAAAATTCTTATTTGTCCGCCCTGATCATTAATCATTTTAGGTACGTCATAAGACATTAATGAAACCTCATTTTCAGCCAAATAAGGCACGACTTCAGATGATACATATAATATCCTCTTATCTTTCATAATAGTATTTTACTTAATTTTTGGTAATAAAAACGTTGCAAAATTACAAAAATTTATGCAGTTTATAACTAATATATTATGTTTGCACAAATTTTAATAATACCGCCATGCATATCTTCTACGGCAAAGTAGCCCTGATAGCTTATTTAAAAACTATCAAATCCACAAATTCTACTTTAGGATTTGTACCAACTATGGGCGCTTTGCACCAAGGGCATTTGGCTTTAATGCAACGTTCTCTTAAAGAAAACAATGATACTGTTGTAAGTATTTTTGTAAATCCTACACAATTTAACAATCTTGAAGATCTTGAAAAATATCCCCGTACGCTTGAAGAAGATGTAAAAAAAATGCGTGGGTTAAGTGATAAAATTATTTTATACGCGCCTTCTGTAGATGATATTTATGAAGGAAATACAATGTCACAATCCTTTGATTTTGATGGCTTAGAAAATCAGATGGAAGGGAAATTCAGACCAGGACATTTTAACGGTGTGGGAACTATCGTTAAACGTCTGTTTGAAATTGTTTCGCCAACGAATGCTTATTTCGGCGAGAAAGATTTTCAGCAATTGCAGATTGTAAAAAAAATGGTTGAAAAACATAATTTGTCTGTCAATGTAGTAGGCTGCCCTATTTTTAGAGAAGAAAACCAATTGGCCATGAGTTCTCGTAATGAAAGATTAACTCCGGCAGAACGAAAAGAAGCAGCTATTATTTATAAAACTTTAACTGAAGCAAAAGAAGTATTCAAAGTAAAAAGCCCTCAGGAAACAATTGAATTTGTCGAGAATTCTTTTAGAAACAATGAAAGATTTGAACTGGAATATTTTGTAATTGCTGACGAATCGACATTATTACCTGTCGAAGATAAAATTAAAGATAAAAATTACCGCGCATTTATAGCGGTATTTGTTAATTCTATAAGACTGATTGACACCATTTCATTAAATTAATTTACCTTTGCAACATGCAAATTCAAGTTATAAAATCAAAAATTCATCGTGTTAAAGTAACCGGCGCCGATTTAAATTATATTGGCAGTATTACTATCGATGAAACTTTACTGGATGCCTCAAATATTATTGAAGGTGAAAAAGTATCTATTGTAAACATTAATAATGGAGAACGTTTTGAAACTTATGCTATAAAAGGCGAGAGAAACTCAGGTGAAATTACACTGAATGGCCCTGCTGCCAGAAAAGTTCAAAAAGACGATATCATCATTATTATTTCATACGCAACCCTGGAATTTGAAGAAGCAAAAACCTTCAAACCATGGATTGTTTTTCCGAATGAAAATGACAATTCGCTAACCTAAAACCTTTTCGTTTTACTATTTTTTTATTTGTCAAATTTATTTTGAACAAAGCAGATTTCTTTTGTCTTAAATTTCTTTTCTTTTTAAAATCACAGTTTACAAAAAAAGCAAATAAAGTATTATATTGCCACCTTATTTTAATACTTTTTAATTATCCCAAATCATGAAAAAAGTTCACTTATTTTTTATTTTAATCTCTATTTCTGCTTTTTCACAAAAAACATTCGATAATATTAAATCGGAAAAACTGGGTACAGAGAGAAGAATAACTATAGGACTTCCTGCCTCCTATGAAACAAGTCCTTCAAAAAAATACCCTGTTTTATATTTACTGGACGGAGATTATTTATTCGATCCTTTTTTGGGAGCAATAAATTACGGAGTTTATTGGGATGATTTACCGGAAATGATTGTTATCGGGATTCATCAGAATCATGATGGAGAACGCTTTGATGATTCTACTATAGACCAAAATGTAGGGGTACCATTTGAAAAAGGGGCAGAGTTTTATGAATTTGTGGGAGGAGAATTACTTCCATATATTGAAAAAAAATACCGTACTGCACCTTTCAAAATTATTGCCGGTCATGATATAACGGCAAGTTATATAAACTTTTTTTTATACAAAGACAGACCGCTTTTTAACGGATATATTTGTTTAAGCCCTGAGCTTGCACCAAAAATGGAGGTTCGTATAGCAGAGAAATTTGCTCAGGTAAAAGAACCATTTTTTTATTATTTGTCAGCAGGCGAAGGAGATATAAAAAAGATAAAAGAGCCAATTGAAAAATTAGACAGCAATATTAAAGTTGCCAATAATCCGTTGGTAAGCTACAAATATGATTTGTTTAAAAATGCGACACACTATACAGAAGTTTTACATTCGATTCCAAGTGCCTTATATCATATTTTTGAAGTTTACAGGCCTATTAATTCTGCTGAATTTAAAGATAAAATTGCTGTACTGAAGTCGGGTTATGCGGATTATCTGGATAATAAGTACAATACAATGTCAGAAGTTTTAGGAGTTGATATTCCGGTTAGGATGAACGACTTTAAGGTTATTGAGAATCTTATTCTGAAAAACAATGCTTACGATGAATTAGGAAAAATGGCAGAAATTGCCAACGTTGATTACCCAAGGGCAATGTTGGGTGAATATGAATTAGGCTTGATGCATGAAAAAATGGGTGAACCAAAAAGAGCCTCAAAAAGATATCAAAATGCTTCGCAAATGGAGCCGATTGGCGAGTTGACCAGAGATATGATGTATCAGAAAATTGATGAAATGAATACGCTTGCAAAAAAAACAAAATAATGTCTAAAGTTAAAACTTCCTTCTTTTGTCAAAATTGCGGAACACAATATGCTAAATGGCAAGGACAGTGTAATGCTTGTAAAGAATGGAATACAATTGCAGAGGAAATTATTCAGAAGCAGGAAAAAGTAGCCTGGAAAAGTGAACCAACTTCGACCGGAAAAGCACCACGGCCTTTAAAAATCACCGAAATTGATTCGGCTCAGGAAATTCGAATGGATACTACTGACGGCGAATTGAACCGTGTTCTTGGAGGCGGAATCGTTCCTGGATCTTTAACGCTTTTAGGGGGTGAACCCGGAATTGGTAAAAGTACACTTTTGCTGCAGATTTCATTGAAATTGCCTTATAAAACCCTTTATGTTTCCGGTGAAGAAAGTCAGAAACAAATAAAGATGCGTGCCGAACGAATCACACCGGACAGCGATAATTGTTATATCCTCACGGAAACTAAAACACAAAATATTTTCAAACAGATTGAAGCGATTCAGCCTGAAATTGTCATTATTGACTCTATTCAGACTCTTCATACTGATTATATCGAATCTACGGCAGGAAGTATTTCCCAAATCAGGGAAACTACTGCCGAGCTGATCAAGTTTGCTAAAGAAACCAACATTCCGGTTATTCTGATCGGACATATCACCAAAGACGGAAATATAGCCGGGCCAAAAATTCTGGAGCATATGGTCGATACTGTTTTACAGTTTGAAGGCGATCGAAATCATGTTTACCGAATTTTACGTTCGTTAAAAAACCGTTTTGGCTCAACTGCCGAATTAGGAATTTACGAAATGCTCGGAAGCGGTTTGCGTGAAGTAAGCAACCCGTCTGAAATATTGATTTCGCATAAAGACGAAGAAATGTCCGGAACCGCAATTGCTACAACCATGGAAGGCATGCGTCCTTTGATGATTGAAATACAATCATTAGTAAGTACGGCTGTTTACGGAACTCCACAACGAAGTACAACTGGTTACAATGCTAAAAGACTGAATATGATTTTGGCTGTTCTTGAAAAAAGAGCCGGATTTCGTTTAGGAGCCAAAGACGTTTTTCTAAATGTTACCGGTGGAATTTCAGTAGATGATCCTGCAATTGATCTGGCTGTTGTGGCTGCAATTTTATCATCCAACGAAGATATTCCGGTTACAAAAGGTTTTTGTTTTGCGGGAGAAGTTGGCCTTTCCGGAGAAATTCGCCCTGTTAATCGTGTAGATCAGCGTATTCAGGAAGCTGAAAAATTAGGCTTCAATACTATCTTTGTATCCAAATACAACAAAATTGCCTTGAAAAATACAGGAATCAAAATTGAACTCGTAGCTAAAATTGAAGATGTGGCTAGTTTTCTGTTTGGTTAATTTTTATAAAACCTACTTATGCAATTTCCAAAACAAAAAATATTTAAAGCCTTAAAAATACTTACCGTAGTATTTATACTGCTCTGTATTGCCCTTTACTCTTTTCGTAATTCGCTTTTAAAACAAGCCATTGCGAAAGTAACTCATAAAATGGCGGTTGATTACAATAGCGATTTTTCGATAAAAGAAGCTTCTTTTGATGGTCTGTCAGGAGTTAAATTAACCGATATTGTTTTGGTTCCGAAAAATGCCGACACTCTTTTCAATATTAAAAAAATAGAAACTACTATCAGTCTGAGTAATCTGCTGATTGGTGATGTACAGCTTGGAACTTTAAAAATCAATGATGGCTACATCCAATTAGTTAAAAAAGGGAAAATCAGAAATTTTGATGCCTTTTTAAAAAAGAAGGATACTGAAGAAAAATCAGATGAAAAACGAAAATACGCAGACGTTGCTTATAACATCATTACAAAACTATTGAATTTGGTTCCGACTGATATGAAATTGGAAAATCTGAATTTCAAAATTGACGACAATGGAAAAAAAGCCACTATTGCTATTGATAAATTAGTTTTAAATAACAAACAGCTTACAACAAATCTACATGTACAAAGCAAAAATTTTGACCAACGCTGGAATATAAAAGGTTTTGCTGATCCAAGAAATAAAAAAGCTGACATTCGGTTTTTTAATCTGGATACCGGAGCAATCAAAGTTCCTTATTTAGACGAACGGTATAATTTAAAAGCAAGCTTTGATTCGATACGTTTAAATGTTGCTAATATTGATAAAGACGGAAGCGAATTGCATATTGATGGTTATACATCTATCGCCAATTTAAAAATTAATCATCCCAAAATTGCCAGTAAAGACGTCGTAATAAAAAATGCCCGATTTGATTATCGCTTTTTATTAGGCTCCGATTTTATTTCGATTGACAGTACTTCAACAATGCAGCTCAACAAAATAAAAGTAAAGCCGTATGTTTCATACAATACGGAATCGGATACGATTTATACCTTAAAAGTTGATATTCCAAAAATGAAAGCGCAGGATTTTATCGTTTCATTGCCTGATGGATTGTTCACGCATTTTCAGGGAATGGAAGCGACCGGAAACTTCGATTATAAACTGGATTTTAAATTCAATAAAAACAAACCAAATACTTTAGTTTTTGATAGTAAACTCAATAAAGAAAACCTGAGGATTACTAAATACGGAGAAGCAAACCTGAACAAACTAAATGGAGAGTTTGTGTATCGTGCCATTATTCAAAATGTTTTACAGCGTCCTGTATTGGTTGGAAGTGGGAATCTGAATTACACACCTTTGGATCAGATTTCGCCTTATTTGCAAAAATGTGTATTGACTACAGAAGATCCGTCTTTCTTTTCGCATCGCGGATTCATCAATGAAGCTTTCAAACAATCGATTCTTAAGAATATTAGAACGAAAAAATTCTCGCGCGGCGCCAGTACGATTAGCATGCAATTGATTAAAAATGTTTTCCTGACACGTGAGAAGACGCTTTCGCGAAAGCTGGAAGAAATTTTGTTGGTTTATATTTTAGAAAACAACCGAATTGTAAGCAAAGAAAGAATGCTGGAAGTGTATTTCAATATTATTGAATGGGGACCAAATGTTTACGGAATTGGAGAAGCAAGCCAGTTTTATTTCCAAAAAAGGCCTTCAGACCTAAGTGTAGATGAATGTTTGTATCTGGCAACGATTATTCCGAAGCCGAGAAAATTTATGTATCAGTTTAACGATCAGGGAAATCTGAAAGATTATGCCTTGCAAAATCAAAAATTCTTAAAGAGTTTAATGTTCCGTCGTGGTCTTTTGATTCCGGAAGATACGCTTGGGCAATTGCCGGTGTACATTTCAGGAAATGCGCGTTCATTGATCAAAATCAAAGTCCCGGATTCAATTGCGGCTCCAGTTGATTCTTTATCTATAAGTGATGAGTTTGATCTTTAATTTATTTCATAGGTTTAAATAAATGAAAAAAAAATTATTTCGTTTCACCCCATTACTCATTGTAATTGTAGGAGTTATTACACTTGTTCTTTACAATAATAAACTTAATCGAAAATTTGTAAACTTAGAGGTTGAAAGTGTTATTATAAAAAGAAATAATTGGCAATTAAGGACAACAGAATTTTATTTAGAAAATGGTTTGAGAATCGATTCAACTTATCTAAATAATTTTGATTTAAAAATTGGAGATTCCATATCAAAAAAATCAAATACAGGTGAATTCAAAGTTTATAGAAAGAACCAATTTGGCAAATATCAGTTTTTCGAAAATAATAAAGCAGAATAGTTTAAATTTCAATAAACTTTGGAAATTTCATATTTCAGAAATGACAATATTAGGTTTAAAACTTCATGCTTTTGAAGTAAAAATTATTTAAAATTTTTCAAAAATTCTTCTTTGTAAGTTGGAGAAACCTCAATTTCAGAATCATCATTAAGGGTAATAATACCCCCTTTGTTGTACGACTTCACACAATTCATATTGATGATATGCGATTTGTGAACGCGAATAAAAGGCAATGGCAAAATTTCTGAAAAGTGTTTTAAAAATCGGCAGACCATTTTTTTGTTTCCGTTGTTCAAATACAAATCAGTGAAATTTCCGTTTCCACGAAGGCGAACGATCTCTTCCATTTTTACGACTTCAAATCCTTCCAGTGTGGGCAGGATTACCTGTTGCTTTTCAGGTTTGGATTCATGGAAATTCTCGACAATAATTTTATTTCGGTTAAAGATTTCCTGATTCATGATTTGGTGATGAACCTTGTTAACTGCCACAATCAATTCTTCAATAGATATAGGCTTTAGTAAATAATAAGCCGCACTTTGGTTCAGGGCTTTTAAAGAATATTCAGAAAAAGCGGTTACAAATATGGTTTCGAATTGTAAATCTTTACAGGCTTCCAGAACATCAAAAGCATTTCCGAAAGGCATTTCGACATCCAGAAAAACCAATTGTGGCTGTATTTCGTGTAAAAGAGGTACAGCTTCTTTTATATTCTGTGCTTCCCCGACCACTTCTACCTGCGGACAATATTTGCTCAGATAATTTTTAAGAACTTCCCGCGCTGCTAGTTCATCTTCGACAATTACACTCTTTATCTTTTGAAAAGTCATCATATGGAATCGATTAAAGGGAAGATAATTTCAACTACAGTACCTGATTCCGGAAATTCTTTTTCTTTGATTGTAAAAGAAATATTCTTTTTATACAATTCATTCAGTAAACCAATTCGTTCTTTAGTATTGTTGAGGCCTCGTGATTCATGTACTTTCTGATTACTGGTTTTGAGTTCCTGACTTTTGGTTAAACCAATTCCGTTATCTTCAATAACTACAATTACTTTTTCGTTGTAATACTGAAATTGAAGATGTAAAAATCCTTTTTTATCTAAGTAACGCAAGCCATGCCAAATCGCATTTTCTAAATGCGGCTGAATAATCATATTGGGTACAAAAACACTTTCGGTATCCAGATCTTTATCAACCGTAATTTTAAAATCAAATTTATCCTGAAAACGCAAATGTTCCAGGTCTAAGTATTTTTTTAATTGCTCGACTTCTTTATCCAGTATAATAAAATCCTTATTGGAGTTTTCCATCATATCACGCATCAAAGTAGAGTAGGAAGTAAGGTATTTGTTGGCTTCGAGTTCTTTGTTTTCAGAAATAAACTGATTGACGCTGTTGAGACTATTAAAAATAAAGTGCGGATTCATTTCACGGCGCAATGACTGCAAAGCGATTTCTTTGTTCTTAGTTTTGATGGAATAAAGTGATTTTACAATAAAAACAAACAAGACCAAAAGCAACATAACAGATCCTATTAAAAAATAATTGAAGGTGTTTTTCTTTGTGATTAATTCATCTTTAAGAGACTTTTCTTTCTCGAGCTGGCGAATTTTACCTTCTGTAATCTGGAATTTTTTAGTATTAATTAATGTCGTATCAGATTGAATTAATTGCTCGAAGTTTTTAATAAACCCTTCATAAAGCGCCATGCTTTCTTTTTCATTTCCTTCGGCTTTATAATATTGTACCAATTCTGATAACGTTTTTTTTGCTTCGGCTGAATTTCCTTTTCGGGAGGCAAGATCATAAGCTTCTTTCAATGATAAAACGGCTTTGTTTGGTTCTTCTTTTTTAAAATAAAGAGAAGCCAGCGATTGTAATTGTTTTATTTGGGTATTAAAATCCTCTTTCGTTACGGCTTCTGCCAAAAGCTTTTCGTTGATGCCAATTGCTTTTTCAAACTGATTGTCTGAGGCATATACATTTGCTATTTCATTTTTAAGATTGATAACAGCTTCGGGTTTGTCTTTTGCATAAGCAATTGCTTTTTTGTAGCTTTCTATGGCAACCTTTTTATCTTTTAATTCTAATGAATTTTGGGCTTTCTGAACATAAGCTTCTGTAACTTCCTTGCTTTTATTTTCCTTTTTCAGCAATTCAATATTGGAATCGACATAATCTTTTTGACTGGCCGGATTTGACTTGTTTTTAAGTCGGTTAGCATCATTTAAATTGATTTTTTCTTCAGAAACATCTTTTGCCAATGAACCGGCGACTTCATAATTTTTAATTGCCGAATCAAAGTTTTTCTGGTTTTCCTGAGTTTTGGCTAAACTTCGTGTTACACGGGTTTTATCTTCGGTGAGTTTTAGTTTGGTATAACTGTTTAATGCCCTTTTAAAATATTCCTCGGCTTTGGCATTGTCCCCTTTATTTAAAAATTCGTTGGCCAGATTTTCGTAATTCCGTGCAATTTGACCTTCATCATTTGCATCCAGAGATTTTTCCAGATTCTTCGCAGCTTTACTCATTTTACTCAATGGAACTGCTTTCTTTTTAGCAAGGGAATCCTGTGCGGTTACTCCAATAGGAATCAGCAGTATTGTGTATAAGATGATACTAATTATTCGTTGCATTCGTTGCTTTTCAACAAAACCGGAAAAGTTTCAGTTAATATTGTAAAGTAAAGTATTTTAAACTCCTTTTACAACTTGTTTCACCAAGTCAAAATACCGTTTCACCATTTCTTCAAAAAATGAGGATTTTAAGTTTTTAAGTTTGAACTGTAATCAACCAACTAAAAACTAGAAATTATGAAATCTCAATTTTTTATCCCCGCTCTTTTTGCTGTTATAGTTTCTTTAGTAAGCTGCAATTCATCCCATGCAAATCCAAAAAAAGATACTGGAATTAAAAAAACAATTACAGCCGAAAGTACTAAAATACAAGTGGCCCTTTTATTGGATACCTCCAGCAGTATGGACGGATTAATTGATCAGGCAAAATCAAGGCTTTGGAATATCGTCAATACATTAACAACATTAAAATATGATGGAAAAACTCCTGATATCGAAATTGCTTTATATGAATACGGAAATGACGGATTATCGAAGCAATCCAATTATATCCGACAGATAACACCGCTTTCGACAGATTTGGATTTGATTTCAGAAAAGTTATTTGCCTTAAGAACCAATGGAGGAAATGAATATTGCGGAGCCGTTATTCAGGATGCAACAAAACAATTAAAGTGGGCGAGAGAAAAGAGCAATATGAAACTCATTTACATTGCCGGAAATGAAGATTTTAACCAGGGCGAAATAAATTATAAGGAAGCGATTAGTGACGCTTTGAAGAATGATATTTATGTGAACACTATTTTTTGCGGCAATAAAACCGAAGGTATAAATATTCTCTGGAAAGATGGTGCCGATTATGGCAAAGGAAAATATTTTAATATCGATTCAAATCAGACTGTACAATATATCGCTACTCCGTATGATGATGAAATTTCAAAATGCGACGAAAAACTAAATAAAACGTATATCAATTATGGTTCAAAAGGATATGAGAAAAAAATGAACCAAAATGTGCAGGATCAAAATGCAAAAAAAGTTTCGGCATCTAATTATACAGAACGCGCTGTAAGCAAATCAAAAACAGTTTATAAAAACGAAAGCTGGGATCTGGTGGACAAAGTAAAAGAAGACGCGGCGGCAATTTCTAAAATTAAAAGGGAAGAATTGCCGGTTGAGCTTCAAAATAAATCGACAGAGGATATAAAAACTTTTGTAACTCAAAAATCAAAAGAAAGAGAAACAATTCAAAAAGAAATTGCTGTCTTAGCTAAAAAGCGTCAGGAATATATAGATACAGAGTCTAAGAAAAATAAAAAACAGGATGATTTAGGTAATGCTATTAATACTTCAATACTGGGTTTTGCACAAGTGAAAGGTTATAAGGTTGAAAAATAGCAAAGTATCCAATCTGTAATATGAGAAAGAATATTTTAATCTTGCTTTTAATTGGAATTTTTGGCGCAAGTTTTGCATGCAGAAATGACAAGGGGAAGGATTTGAAAACTATAAATGTAAAACCGGTTTATTCTTATGAAGAGAATCTAAAAAAGGAGGTAGCTGTTATAAAGAGATTTTTGGGGGAATCTCCTAAATATAATTCAGATGTTGCCTTCTTTTTAGATATGAAGATAGAATCAGGAAAAAACCGGTTTTTTATTTACGATTTAAAACATGACAAATTACTCGGCAAAGGATTAGTAGGACATGGTTCTGGGTCAGAAACGGGTATTACCGGGAAACTAAAGTTTAGCAACGTAAAAAATTCCAATTGTAGTTCTTTAGGAAAATATGCAATTGGCGGTTCTTACACCGGAAGATTTGGCAAATGTTATAAATTATATGGTTTAGACGAAACAAATAGTAATGCTTTTGACCGGAATATAGTACTTCATAAATATTACGATGTCCCTTTTGAACAACAGCCTTATCCTATTTGCAACAGTCTTGGCTGTCCAATGGTGAATGAAAAGTTTTTTGTAGTTATCGAAAAATTCATTGATAGTTCAAAAAAGAAAATCATTCTGGTTATGTACTATTAAGTCAATTCTAAAAATAAATCCCGATAGCTGGAAGGCTTTCGGGATTTTGTATTTAATGATTCGAATTTAAGGAGCCGGATCCGGAATAATAGTCTGAACGTTATCAATCTCAGCCAGGATTTCTTTTGAAAGCGTTACATCAACAGTTGCAATGTTTTCTTTTAACTGATCTAATGTTGTAGCCCCAATAATAGCGCTTGTTAAAAAGGGCTGTTGCAATACAAAGCATAAAGCCAGCTCGGTCAAAGTCAATCCGTGTTTGTGGGCAATTTCCTGATATAAACGAGTTGCCTGAGTGCTTTGCTCGCTGTTGTAACGTTTGTATTGAGGAAAAAGATTGATTCTGGCATTTGGGTGAGGTTCTCCGGTTAAGAACTTACCAGATAAAACTCCAAAAGCTAACGGAGAATAAGCCAGCAATCCTACATTTTCATGAATGGAAACTTCGGCAGAACCAACTTCGAAAAGGCGATTCAATAAATTATACGGATTTTGAATTGTTTTGATTCTTGGAAGATTTTGGTATTTGCTTTCTTCAAGAAAACGCATCATTCCCCACGCATTTTCGTTTGAAACGCCCAGATGTTTTATTTTGCCTTCTTTAATCAAACCCTCAAAAGTTTCAAGAACCTCCCGGAAATTATCTTCCCAGGCTTCATCCTGAACTTTAAATCCGCGCTGTCCAAAACAATTGGTTTTGCGTTCCGGCCAATGCAGTTGGTACAAATCAATATAATCTGTCTGCAGGCGTTTTAAGCTATTTTCTAAAGCATATTTAATACTCGCAGGAGAGAAATCTAAGTTCTCACGCATATATCCAAAATTAGGATTTGGTCCGGCAATTTTAGAAGCTAAAATAACTTTATCACGATTTCCTGTTTTTTTAAACCAGGTACCGATAATTTTCTCAGTACTTCCATAAGTTTCTTCACGACCCGGAACTGAATACATTTCGGCTGTATCAAAAAAGTTGACACCATTTTCAAATGCATAATCCATTTGCTGATGTCCTTCAGATTCTGTGTTTTGTTCACCAAAGGTCATAGTGCCCAGACAAATTTTACTCACTTTTATATCGGTATTGGGCAGGGTAGTATATTTCATATTTTGTGGTATTGCAATATTTTCTCAAAGATACAACCGTATTTTTTAAATGAAAAAGTTACAAGAGTTAAAAAACGCTTAAGCATTTTTATGAAAACTCAATGGTTTGATTTATAGGAATCTAACTTTTTTGCTTCTTTTTTTTATAAAAAGTCATTGAGGATTGAAAATCAGATGTTTTGTGTTTTTTTATGTAGTAATAAGATTACTTAATCTTGTAGCTAACGTAATTTTTATTGTAGGTAAATACTTCTTATTCTTACTTTTTTTATTTCAAAACAGGTCGCTCATCGACTAATAATGTCTTTCATCTAAAAGGTCTGAAATTTCATAAAAAACCTGATTTTACGAGCTAATTTTGTTTCATAATCTAAGTCAAAATTGATTACAAAAATAAATCCCTCCTACGGGTTTTTACGTAGGTATAAGGAAATACAAATTTTTTGAAGAATTCGATTTTTGATGTTCCTGAAGTCAGGTAGTAATGTTAGAAATAATCAACAAAATCTAATTGTTATAACATTCTTTAAAAAGAATTAATAATATTTATTATGAAAAAAACTTTACTTAAATCTAGAGTTTTAGCAACCGTTTTATTTTTTACAGTTTTTTTGTTTGGGAACACAGTTTTTGGACAAACGACAGGAGATTATCGCTCTGTTGGGACTGGTAACTGGACTACTCTTTCAAGTTGGCAATATTATAACGGTACTAGCTGGGTTGCAGCAACAAGTTATCCTGGTCAGAGTGCAGGAACAACTAAAACAGTAACAATCCGTGATACACATAGCATCACATTAAACACTAACATAACTAATAGTTTCACCTCTTTGGTAATTGGAAATGGGTCGAGTGGGAAATTAATTGTAAATGGCACTATCACAGTTAATACTAAAAGAGTTACAATCAATTCAAATGGTCTTATGTCATTTGTAGGTAGTAGTACAATAACTTTTCCAGCCAACACTTCATTTGTAGTTAATGGAGGAAGATTAGTTTCTGAAAGTAATCCTTGTAGCAACAATACTGCCCTTTATATAGGCAGTACTAAGGTATCTGCCTGTAACGGCAATGGTGGTGGCGCTCTTTCTGATTTTGATACATTTAATGCCAGAGGCGGAACAGGAAGCGTCACGTCAAACAGTCCTGTCTGTAATGGTAATACGTTGACATTTACAGCTACACCTCCAACTGCAACTTCTGGTTCTTACACATATGAATATAAATGGTCAGGTAATGGAATTTCTACTGGTTATAGTTCTAGTCCTACTTATTCTACTACTGCTAACTATTACAACCACGGGGGAACTTATACTGTGGATATTAGAAGAAACGATGGTATTGTTTCGACAGTATCAACAGATGTTGTAGTAAATCCAACTCCGGTTGGTGGAGGAGTTTACGATGGGAATTCACCTATATGTTTAAATTCCTCTACAGGAAATATGACGTTAAGAGGTGGTTATGTAGGTAATATAGTGAGATGGGAAAAGAAGTTAAGCACTGATTCTTCATGGACTCCAATTTCAAATACTTCAGCTGTATATTCTGAAAATCCTTCTGTAGCTGGTACTTGGCAGTATAGAGCAGTTGTAGGTAGTGGAGCCTGTCCGGTTGTTTATTCAAGTCCATTTTCAGTTGTTGTTAATCCTGAGTTGACAATTACGTTGGTAAGTAATAATTCAATAGGTTGTCAGAATAATAGTAATAGTACACTTTCCTATACTTCAATAACGGGAAATGCTAATTTAGTTTACCTGGATTTTACTTCTTCAGCAGTTTTTGGGTCTAATATGCATCAAGTTATTGGAGTATCAGCAGGTCCTGGTACAATAACTATTCAATATAATTGGGGTGCGGCTCCAGGTACTTATAATGGAGTATTAACGGTTGTTAAAGATACTCAGACTCCAAATTGTACAAGTTCAATAACATACCCGATTAGTCTTACGATAAATCCGGCGGGAACTGTCCCACCATCAATATCTTCTCAACCAGTTGCTCCACCTGCAGTATGTTCTGGAAGCGGTACGCAAACAATCTCTGTTGCAGCAACAGGAACAGGTTTAACTTATCAATGGAGAAGAAATTCTTCGCCATTAACAAACGGTGGTGTTATAAGCGGAGCAACAACATCAACTCTTACTTTAACAAATCCAACAACAGCTAATGCAGGAACTTATGATGTAGTTGTTACAGGTACTTGTTCTTCAGGAGTACCTTCTAATCAGGTAACCGTAACTGTAAATGCGAATTTATCAGCTGTTGCAGTGACACCTAATACAGCTCAGAATGTTTGTATTACGGGTTCGGGTTCAGCTTTAACAGCTTCTCCAACAGGAGGAGGAACAGTAACTTACCAATGGGGTAAACGCTCTGTTTCGGGAGGAGCAATAACGGCCATAGGAGGTCAAACATCAGCTTCATATACCCCAACAGGAGCGGGATTAACATTGGGTACATGGTATATTGTATGTACCGGTACTCCAACATGTGGCAGTCCGATAATTTCAAATGAAGTAACAGTAACGGTAAATCAAGCTTTATCGGCTGCACCAATAACCCCAAATACGGCTCAAAATATTTGTGTTTCAGCTTCAGGTACAACTTTGACAGTTACTCCGACAGGAGGAGGAACAGTAACTTATCAATGGGGTAAACGCTCTGTTTCGGGAGGAGCAATAACAGCTATTGGTGGTCAAACTGCTTCATCATATACTCCAACAGGTGCCAGTTTAACAGCGGGTACATGGTTAGTAGTTTGTACCTCTACTCCATCATGTGGCAGTCCGATAATATCAAATGAAGTAACAGTAACGGTGAATACAGCTCCGGTAACTCCAGGAACGATAACTCAACCAACGAATATATGTGCAGGTACAACAGGAAATATATACAGTATTGCTTCTGTAAATGGAGCAACTTCTTATAACTGGTCAGTTACCGGAGCCGGTTGGGCAGTGACAGCAGGAGGAACAACTGCATCAGCAACCATTACAATCGGTTCAGGTGCAGGAACAGTTTCTGTTACTGCGACCAATGCTTGTGGTACTAGTTCTGCTTCTACAACAGGTAGTGTCACTCCAACTACTGCCCCTTCTACTCCAGGAACGATAACCCAACCAACTAATAAATGTGCAGGTTCAACAGGAAATACATATAGTATTGCTGCTGTAAGCGCTGCAACTTCTTATACTTGGTCTGTAACAGGAACAGGGTGGTCAGTAACAGCAGGAGGCAATACAACTTCAGCGACTATAACAATTGGATCGGGTGTAGGAACAGTTTCTGTTACGGCGACTAATGGTTGTGGTACCAGTTCTGCATCTACGACAGGGAGTATTACTCCAACGACTGCTCCAACAACTCCAGGAACCATAACGCAACCAGTAAATAAATACACTAATACTACTGGAAATATTTTTGCTATAGCTGCTGTAAGTGGCGCAACTTCTTATACGTGGTCAGTTACAGGAACAGGATGGTCTATAACATCAGGAGGCAATACAACTTCAGCGAATATAACAATTGGTTCAGGAGTAGGAACAGTTTCTGTTACGGCTAGCAATGCTTGTGGAACAAGTTCTGCTTCTATTACAGGTAATGTTACTCCAGATACTGTATGTACCGCAACAACTGAAACCCCAGGCAATAATTATTGGAAGGGTTATGTATACACATACAATGGAACTCCTACGGCGACAACCTATATTGGTTCTGTAGCAGAGAAACCTGTTTTTGATAGAAATGTTGCTACAGGAACAATTACAGGAGACTCAAGTGTTGAGGCGAATAATTTTTGTGGGCCAGCACCTAGCGACAATTTTTTTGTTAGATATTTAATGAACGTTACTCTTGCCGAAGCAGGAAACTATGTCATAACTGTTGGTGGTGATGACGGATATCGTTTGTATATTGATAATGTTTTAGTTACGTCATTGAGTAATTGGGGAGATCATTCGTATACATATAATTTTACCACTCAAACATTAACTGCGGGGAGTCATATATTTAAACTAGAATACTATGAAAAAGGAGGGGATTCAAGGGTTAGTTTTTCTTATGGTTTACCAAAAGGAGATCCCAATTTGCCTTTTGGAGATAAAGTCTGGAATGTTTATGGATTTATAAAAGCAAATTTAGATTTTACAAATACTGAATTAAGAGATAGCTATGCAGGTTATTACATCGACCCAAATATAAATATTCAATCACAAACTTTTTGGAATAAAACACAATCACCATCAGTAAATAATAGTGCATGGAATGGTGCTCCAATTCAAGTTGATTATTTTACAATGACCTATAAGCGTAAAGGATTTCCTTGTGGGCGCTACCAGATACAGCTAGTAAATTGTGACGATGTCGCTCAGATTTATATAGACGGAAGTTTAATTTTTACTCAGGCCTACACAACAACAGGCACCATCATTAACAGCGGAGCTTATTATACCTTAAATAAAAATTCAGAAGTTGAAATACGCCTGAGAGAGGATGCAGGAGATGCTAATGTTGCTTTTAATTTTATAGATGTTCCTTTTGCTTACGATGGCTCAACAGCGCCACCGTCCGGAACTTCTATAGCAGTGAGTCAGGATTCTATTTTAGCTAATAGTGCAGAGGTATGCTCATGTTATATTAGTAGTGGAAAAACTTTAACAGTTCCCGCAGATGTTACATTAAGCGTAATTGAAACTATTGATGTTAAAACGGATGGTAAATTAGTTATAAAAAATAATGGCTCTCTACTACAGGATACTAATGGCTTATACATTGGTGCGGCTAATTCGTTTATAATGGAACGTACTTCATTTCCGATGAAGAATTTCGATGCTACTTATTGGTCATCACCTGTAGTTGGACAAACCTTGGTTGGTTTATCTCCTAACACTTTGTCAGATAAGTATATTGCCTATTACGACAGTGCCTGGAAAACAGAAGCCCGTACCAATGTAATGAAACCAGGAATTGGTTACGCTATCAGGGTTCCTAAACCTAATTATTGGCCTATACCAACGGCTCCTACTTATGCCCAGCCTGTTGAGTTTAAAGGAGTACCTAATAATGGGAATATTACCAGCAGTCAGGCTGTTACAGCAGGGAAATATTACCTGATCGGAAACCCATATCCTTCAGCACTTGATGCAAGGGAGTTTTTATATTCTAATGCCAATAACAATGCAGTTTTAAACGGGACTATCTACTTTTGGACACATAATACGGGTATTTCACCAAGTGGAGGCAAATATGTATACAGTTCAAATGATTATGCTTCGTTTAATGCAACAGGAGGTACTGCTACCACAGGTGCGAACAATGCCATCCCTTCTGGTTACATAGCAGCGGGACAATCGTTTATGGCAAGTGCAAAAGCAAATGGAACTGTTCAGTTTGATAATTCAATGCGAGTTGGGGGAGCTGATAATGCACAATTCTTCAAACCCGGTAAAAGTTCAAAATCAACAGGCTTCGAGAGCCACCGTTTGTGGCTTAATATGACCAATTCAGGCGGAGCTTTTAAACAAACCCTGATAGGCTATGTTGAGGGTGCAACCAATAGTTATGATGTTAATTTTGATGGAGAGACTTTTGATGGCAATACGTATATCGATTTCTACAGTGTCAATACAACCAATAAGCTGACTATCCAGGGTCGTGCCTTGCCCTTTACCAATACAGATTTGGTTCCTTTAGGATATCGCTCTACCATTGCGGGGGACTTTACCATTTCAATTGATAAGGCCGATGGCAATTTAGCATCCCAAAGGGTTTACCTTGAAGATAAGCAAACCGGTACGATAAACGAATTAACGGCAGGAAATTATGTCTTTACTACAAAAGCAGGAACCTTCAATGATCGGTTTGTATTGCGTTATAGTGCCAATACACTGGGTACGGGTGATTTTGAAGTGGCAGATGATGCAGTTTGGGTTAAGATTGCCAACAAAACCGTTAGTGTAAATTCAACATCAGAAAACATAGATAAGGTATTTATCTATGATCTTTCAGGCAAACAATTGTATGTGAAAAAGGATGTAAATAATCTGCAGTTGCTTATTGAGAATTTGCCATCTGCCCAACAGGTTTTATTGGTAAAGGTGGTTTTGGACAATGGTTACCAGACTACAAAAAAGGTAGTCTTTAATTAAGATAACAGAGTAATAAAATTAAAATCCGATAGCGAAAGTTATCGGATTTTTTTTGATATTGATTAGAGCAGGAAAATATCAGTCAGTAAATAACCTTACAATAGTTCAAGTTCTTTCATTTTATCATAAACTAAATTGCTCTCATATCCTCTTCTAAGCATATAATCGCAAAATTTTTTTCGTCTTTTTAAAGAATTAGTTTCGGTTAAGTTTTTCCAAAATCTCTCAGAAACCTGATTAAATGTTGCTTCGTATTCGTCTGGTGTGATTTCTTTTAAAGCCAGATTAATATTTGTTGTAGATATGTGTCTGATTTTTAATTCATTTACAATTCTAATTTTTCCCCAATTTTTGATTCGATGTTTACCGCGCGCAAAGCTACACGCAAAGCGTGTTTCGTTTAAAAAATTATCTTCAATGAGTTTTACGATAATAATGTCTGTTTCGTCTGAAGACATTTTCAAAGAATGGAGTTTTGTAACTACTTCATCATGACAGCGGTCCTGATAAGCACAAAAATGTTCTAGTTTTTGTAATGCTTCTTTGATGGTCATATTTAAAAATGAAATATAATTTAACTGAAAACAAAATTAACTGATTTAATATAATTGTGATAAAACTTTTCTCCGACAATTAAAAAGTAGGAAAATTTAATATTTTGAATTGTTTTTTTTTATACATTTGAAATACCCCCATTATAAGCAACTTAAATTCAGTTGTTTAGTAAATATGTTTTTTTTGAGAAAAAGTAGCTGTTCCAGACAAACCCCAAAGTTCTGACAGTATTTTCTTTTTCAATACCACTCATAAATATTTCTAAGAATTAATTGATTTTTTTAATCTTTAAACTCTATTGTTATGAGACTAAAACTACCTTTTCTGTTATTTTTTGTTTATTCTTTTACGTGGTCTCAAATCACTTTTTCGCCACCATCTACAACTGCAGGTACTTTTAAAGTACCTGCAGGGGTTACTTCATTGAGTGTAGAATGTTGGGGTGCCGGAGGCGGAGGCGGAGGTGTTACTTCGACACTGGCTTCTCTTTGGGCAGGAGGCGGAGGCGGAGGTGGAGCTTATAGTAAAGTTATTGCATTAACTGTAACTCCTGCAAGTACTCTAAATTATAAAGTGGGAGATGGAGGAACTGGCTTTAGTGGAGCAAATAATGGTGCTGATGGTGAGCAAACTTTTTTTTCAACTGTGGTTGCAAATGGAGGAGCTGGAGGTAAATTTGGTAATCCTACTCTAGGAGCCGGAGGAGCCGGAGGGGCAGCTTCAGGAACTGGTATAAAATATTCAGGAGGAAACGGGGCAACAGCTGCTCTTTTAAGTGTTGTTTCTATAAACTCCGGTGGTGGAGGTGGTGGAGCGGGTACAACTGCTAACGGAGGTAATACTAATAATGCAACTGGTGGGACTGCTGGAGTTTCTGGTGGTGGAGCAGGTGCAGATGGTGTATTAGCGGTTGGCGATGGAAAAGATGGTGCAACGCCAGGAGGAGGAGGTAGTGGTGCCGCATCTTTATTATCGCTTGGTGCAACAAGAAAAGGAGGAAATGGAGGGAATGGGAAGCTAAATGTTGTTTATACCTGTCCAACTTATGGACTAACATCAGCAACTACTGCAGACGATTTATGTTTAACAGCAGGGACAACCACATTAGTAAGATTAACAGGTGGAGCATCTTTGCCCAACGGAGACTATGTGGTGACTTACAGTCGTACTAATCCTAATGCAGCCGGGTTAACAGCCACAATGTCTGTTACCGGAGGAACCGGAACAGGAACCTTTACAGCAGTTGGATTAAATATAGCAGGGACAAGTACCATAACCGTGACCAATCTTACTTCAGAAGCTTGTACTAATACAACAGGTACATTTAATACTGTAACAATCAACGTTTATGCTGCAAGTATTGGAGGCACAATTAATACACCTGCAGCAATTTGTAGTGGTAATACAAGTGGTTTATTGACATTATCTGATCATACGGGATCTGTAGTAAAATGGCAATATGCTGTAAGTCCTTTTTCTACGTGGACAGATATACTGACAGCTACGACTAACACTTTCACATCTGATGCATTAACTCAAACAACTCAGTTTAGAGCAGTTGTTAAAAATGGCGTTTGTGATGCTTTAAATTCTGCTGCTACAACTGTCACTGTAAATCCTTCACCCACAATTGCTACAACAGGAATAGCCAATACGATTTGTTACAATGTGGGCGCTCAAACTGCTACATTACCTTACACAGCAACAACGAATACGCCGATTAATTATAGTATTACATGGAATGCAGCAGCCAATACAGCCGGATTGGTAAACCAGGGGGTTACTGCATTTGGATTTTCTTCTGGTGGAGGAAATTTGAATACGATTGTCATTCCGGCAGGAGTAGCGGCCAATACTTATTCAGGTAACATGACTATTTTAAATGCTAATTGTTCAGTAACGCAACCTATACAAATTACGATTAATGCTCTAAGTGTTGGAGGCACAATTGATACCCCTGCAGCAATTTGTAGTGGTAATACAAGTGGTTTATTGACTTTGTCTGACTACACAGGAACGATTACAGGCTGGGAATCTTCGGTAGCCCCTTTTTCTTCCTGGACACCTATTGCTAATACAATTAATACTTATACTTCAGGGACATTAACACAAACTACACAGTTTAGGGCAATTGTTAAAAATGGAGTTTGCGATGCTGTGAATTCTGCAACTACAACTGTAACAGTAAATCCTTTACCTACTATTGCTACAACTGGAACACTAGATAATATTTGTTTTAATACGGGCGTTCAAACTGCTACATTACCTTACAGTGCAACAACTAACACACCCCTTAATTATAGTATCATATGGAATGTCGCTGCAAATACTGCTGGGTTAGTAAACCAGGGTGTTACTGCATTTGCTTTTTCTTCGGGCGTAGGAAATCTAAATACAATAGAGATTCCGGCTGGTGTAGCTGCTAATACTTATTCGGGGGTAATGACCATTCAGAATGTTAATTGTTCAGTTACTCAGCCTATACAGCTTACTATTGTACCAAAGCCTTCTGAGCCAATACCTGGAACAGTTACCGAACCTACATGTGTTACATCTACAGGCAGTGTAACTTTAAGCGGATTACCAGCCTCAGTTACCTGGTTAATTAAACAAACAGGTACAGTATCAACAACATATACCGGTACAGGAACTACCTATAACGTCTCGAATCTTATTCCGGGAAGTTATGCATTTACTGTTGAATATGTAGGAAGCTGTATATCGCCTTCTTCTGCAAGTGTAATTGTCAACAATCTTGTTACCAATTCCTATACTAACACTGGGTGGTCAAACGGAAGTCCTACAATCAATCAAAATTTGATTTTTGCTTCAAATTACACTACAACAGGGGGAGGATTAGAAAATATTAATGGTTGCACTTGTGTGGTAAATTCAGGAATTAATGTTGTAATAAGTAGTGATGATACATTAACTATAAACAAAGCAATTGTTAACAATGGAGGGACATTGACTTTTGAAAATAATGCCAGTTTAGTACAAGTAGCTAATGTTGCTAATACAGGTAATATTATATACAAGCGAATATCTAAACCAATGAAAAATTTTGATTTTACATGTTGGGCATCACCTGTAACAGGACAGACATTGTTTAATTTATCTCCAAATACCTTATCAGATAAATATCTTTCTTATACAGCAACCGGATGGAAAACCGAACCACCAATAACTACAGTAATGATTCCCGGAAAAGGATATGGGATAAGAACTCCAAAAGCCAAACTTTGGCCAAATGGTGAGAATGTAGTTTTTCCTTATTCACAACCCGTTCAGTTTATAGGTGTTCCTAATAATGGTAATATTTCGGGAGGTGCAGTAGTGGCTGGAATTACTTATTTAATAGGTAATCCTTATCCTTCTGCAATTGATGCAGATGCTTTTTTGTTTGAAAATCCTAACAACAGTGCTATTCTGGAGGGTATTATTTATTTCTGGACTCATAATACTGATATTTCTCTAAATGGAGGAAAATATTCATCTGCTGATTATGCTTCTTATAATGGAATAGGCGGTACAATGACATTACCTGCTGCTTCAGGAGGAAGTGTTCCAAACGGTAAAATAGCTGCAGGACAATCTTTCTTTGCCAAGGCTACTAATAATGGATCTGTTGTATTTAATAATGAGATGAGAATTTCTGGGGATAATCATCATTTTTTTAAACCAGCCAAGTCCTCAAAATCAAATGCGTTTGAACGACATCGTCTATGGCTTAATATGACTAATACAGGCGGAGCATTTAAGCAGCTGCTAATTGGTTATATTCAGGGAGCCACGAATGGATTTGACAGCGATTTTGATGGAGTATCTTTAAATGCAAATCTGTTTATTGATTTTTACAGTATCAACTTAGGTAGTAATCTCGTTATTCAGGGACGTGCCCTGCCTTTTACAGATTCTGATCTAGTCCCGCTAGGATATTCAACAATCATAGAAGGAGAATTTACTATTTCTATAGGTCAGGCTGATGGAAAGCTGGGTAATCAGCCTGTTTATCTTGAAGACAAGCTAACAAATACAATTAATGATCTAAGAGAAAGTGATTATACGTTTAAAACCAAAACAGGTATTTTTAACAATAGATTTGTTCTAAGATATACTAATAAAACGTTAGGTATTGATGATTTTGAATCGGATAATAATGTTTTGGTTTGGATTGATAATAAAAACATAAGGCTTCATTCTGCAAAAGAAAACATTAATAAAGTATTTATTTATGATGTTTTGGGAAGGTTAATTTATAATGATTCAGCAATTTCTGCACCCGAGGTAATTATAAGCAATCTCAAATTTAAGGATGAGGTTTTATTAGCTAAAATTGTATTAATGAATAATCACATTATAACTAAAAAGATTATTACAACTTCAAAATAATTTCACAGTTGTTTGATAAAAATACAAAATAAGTTGTTTTTTTATGCATTTGGTCGATTTTATTTGCCTTTTGTCTATTTTTTGAAAACATAATGTTAACTTAATAATGTTCTTTGATAAAATTAAAAAACGTTATGTTCTTTTTTTCGTTAAATCCGAAGTATTAACTTAATCTCAAATTAAGATGAAAAAGATGTTTATTGCAACGGGCATGTTTATGATTTTTATGTGCTCATTTGGACAATCAAAAAGTAATGTGTTTAATAATGCAATGGGGGTTTCGGGAAATGACAACCAGTCTTTTGAATCAGAAAAAACGTCAAAATCAAATGCGTTTGAACGACATCGTCTATGGCTTAATATGACTAATACAGGAGGGGCATTTAAGCAGCTGCTAGTTGGTTATATTCAGGGAGCAACTGATGGGTATGACAGCGATTTTGACGGAGTATCTATTAATGGTCATGCGTTTATCGATTTTTACAGTATCAATCTGGGGAGAAATCTCGTTATTCAGGGGCGTGCTTTACCTTTTAAAGAATCTGATGTAGTGCCTTTGGGATTTAGTACAAACATAGCAGGCGAATTTACTATTGCTATAGGACAGGCAGATGGTGTGCTTCTCAATCAGCCTGTCTATTTAGAAGACAAACTCACTAAAAAAATTCATAATCTAAGAGAACAGGGATATACTTTTACTACAAAAACAGGTGTTTTTAACGATAGATTTGTGTTAAGATATGCCAATACTAATACATTAGCTACTGATGATTTTGAAGCTGAAAAGACAAAAGTTTCAATTGGAGTTAACAATGAGATGATTACAATAAGTTCAACTGTGGGCAATATTGATAAAATCCTTGTTTATGATATGCTTGGTCAGCAAGTATCAAATCATGAAAACATTAGGGATACTCAGTTAATAATTCAGAATTTACCTTCTACCCTACAGATTTTATTAGTGAAAGTATTTTTAGAAAATGGAAAAGCCATTACTAAAAAGGCACTGTTTAAATAAAATAATAGAACGTCTCAAAAAAAAACAATTAAAGTTTTGGGATTTTTTTGTAAGTTTAAATAAGTAATAGTTTTTATCTAAATAAAGTTAAATTATTGATTATCATAAATTTTGTATTTTTTTTAATTAATTTTTATGTAAGGTATTTTAGATAACATTTTTACAATGTCTTTTTAGAAATGAAAAATACATAAATAGATTTTTTGACAGTTTTTTATTATACAGAAATACTTAACCTAAATATTAAATTAGAAATGAAAAAAATATACACTATAGTAGCTCTCTTTTTAGTTTTTGCATATTCATCTGGACAATCAGCAAGTAATTATACATTTACGGCAGTTCAGGGAAATTATATTCCGCTTACAGGTGTTGCCGGAGTAACCGATACCTCAATAGGAGCAACTGCCGACGAAGGAATTTCTAATGCAATTACGATCCCTTTTACCTTTACTTTTGCAGGAACAGCTTATACTTCTATAAAAGTGTCTCCAAACGGGTGGATATATTTAGGATCAGGAACTCCTGCTGAATCTAATGATAATACTCAGGCAAATGCAGAAACGAGAAAACCGATTTTATTTCCTTTATGGGATAATTTGAAATGTAATGTCGCACCCAGATATGTAACAACCGGAATTGCTCCGCACAGAAGGTTTAAGGTAGAGTGGATTCAACAAAGTTGGGATAATGGAGCAGCTGGAGATGTCATTTCGTTTCAGGTATGGTTGTTTGAAACCACAAATGTTGTTGAATTTTTATACAATCAGGGAGCCGTGGCTGCAAATAATGCTTCAAGTGGTGCGTCAATAGGAATATATGATGCAGGGAGTAAATATTTAACGCTAAATAATTCTAGTGGAACTCCCTTGGCACAATCAGATGTTTTTACAAGTAATATCAATACAAAACCGGCTACTGGACAAATTTATAGATTTAGCCCTCCGTTAGCAGCAGGTTTAGAGGCAAATAAATATTGTTTTTCAGCAAGTTCAAGGACATACGATAATTTATTGTCTACTACAGATGTACCGAACCTAGCGGCAAGTTCAGATGATGCACTTTCGAGTACGGTTGCCTTACCATTTACCTTTAACTTTGCAGGAGTTTTTTATTCGAATATTAGGGTTTCCAGTAATGGATGGATCACATTTGCATCTCCTAATCCAACAGCATCACAAAATTATACCAATAATGTTTCCAATGCCAACATTATAAAGCCTGCATTGTTTGCGCTGTGGGATGATATTGAACTTACCGTAATTCCAAAATATGTAACTTCGGGTACTGCACCGAACCGGATTTTTAAGATTGAATTTTCAAAGCAAAAATGGGATTATGCCGGTCCAACTGATGCTATTTCTTTTCAGATATGGATGTATGAGAAAAGTAATACTATAGAATACATTTATAAACAAGGCTCGGGCGCATTAAGAAATCCTTCGGCTACTATAGGGATATATGATGCAAATGGAAAATATTTGCTTCTTAGGGACGTAACCGCAAGTCCGATAACAACCTCTAGTTCTTTTATATTTTCGCTTAATGCAAAACCGGCTACAGGACAGGTCTATAAATTTACCCCACCTCCATTAATTTCTTATCCTGGAAATGCATTTATTGCAACCGGTAATGTTGGGGTCACACAAACGGGAGCAACTGGTGGTACATATTCGGCAACTCCGCCAGGATTAAGTTTTGTAAGTACAGCTACCGGTGAAGTAAATCTAACTTCAAGTTTAGGAGGAACCTATACTATAACCTATACTGTGGCAGGATGTGCAAGTGCAACTACTGAAATGACAATTTTTCCTTTATTGCCACAGCCTGTTGGAACTGTAGGTGAAGCTTCTTGTGCCAGTGGTAATGATGGTAGTATAACTATAACCAACATGAACAATAGCGTGAGATTTGTAGCTGCCGATAATGATTATATAGACTTAGGAAGTCAGATGCTTTCAGGAAGAGGAGCCTTTACGATGGGGGGCTGGATAAAATTTAAAGCTTCAGATATAACAGGAAGGATGAGTTTGTTTGGTCAAAATGATGCCCTTGAATTTGGCTTTGCATCTTCATCAACTTTAGAATTTTCGAGTGTCGCAACGGGTGCTGTAACGGCGTCATTTACTCCGGCTACACTAGGAAATGAGGCGTGGCATCACGTTGCAGTAACAGGTGATGGTACCCTTATAAGAATTTATATTGATGGAGTCAGTGTTCCGGTAACAGGGGGGGTAGTGAATACAACAAATTATGGTTCATCAACATTTACTACAAAAATAGGAAGTCGTGTTTTTTCTAATACAAATGGAGAAACTTTTACGGGCAGTATTTTAAAAGCAGCGTTTTACAGCACTGCTCTTTCTGCATCACGAATCCAAAGCCTTGCTTTTGGACCTACAGTTTATTCAGGCTTTGAAGAAGGAATAATTGCCGGATATAACTTTTATGATGGTTCAGGGATAACTTTAACTTCTATTCCTGCCGGATTCAACGGTACGTTTGTTAATACTCCGGAATGGGTTGATCCTTACACGTATGCCTGGCAAAGATTGGGTAACAATACAGTTATTGCTACTACAAAAAACATAACAGGATTGACTCCGGGAGATTACAGGGTTACAGTAGCACTGACTGGCGTGAGTAGCCCAAACGCTAAAGTTTTTACGGTTGGTTCAGCAACCAATGTTGTGGCAACTGACGGAACAGATGCAGCTTGTAACACTACCATTACTGCTAATTGGGGAGCAGTTGCGGGAACTACAAGTTATGTATTGGATGTAGCTACAGATGCTGCTTTTACCAGTTTTGTTTCAGGCTATAATGGTTTAAATGTTGGAACTGTAACAACTTATAGTGTTACCAATGTTCCCCCAGGACCTATATATTACAGAGTGCGCAGAAATACCAGTTGTGGTGTAAGTGCCAATTCTAATGTTATTCAATATCAAACTTTACAAGTTAAAACTCCGGTTGCGACAGCTGCTGCCATTTTATCATGTAATAGTTTTACTGCCAATTGGGATGCGGTCGTTGGGGCTAATGCTTATTATTTAGATGTAGCTACAGATTCTGGTTTTACGGCAATGGTTACAGGCTATAATGGTTTAAATGTAGGGAGCGTAACAAGTTATGCTGTTACAGGATTGACTTCCGGTACTACTTATTATTACAGATTGCGTTCAGCAAATGCTTCTTGCGGTATGATGACTACTTCATCCAATACTACTTCAATATTAATAAATATAGGTCCTACAGCTCCTATTGTAGGTGCGATTACACAGGCAACATGTGCTAAGCCACTTGGGAGTGTTGCGTTAAGCGGTCTTCCTGCAGGCGACTGGACATTACAATTCTCAACTGGTCAAACTTATTCAGGAAGCGGAACAAGTGCAACCATATCAGATCTTGCACCAAATAACACATATAATATTGCTGTTAAGACAGATGCTTGTTTTTCAGCCTATTCGTCTAATATTGTGATTAATCCTTTAGTGATTACAACAGCAACGTGGAATGGTTCGTGGACACCAGGTCCGCCAACCATTAATGATTATGTTGTTTTTGCCAGCACTTATAATTCAACTGGAGATTTAAGTGGCTGTACCTGTACAGTAAATTCAGGTGTTGCAGTTACGGTAAACTCAGGTCATACTTTTACTATTACCAATGCAGTTACAACAACAGGCGGAACATTAACTTTTGAAAATAATGCGAGTCTGGTACAAACAAATGACATAAGTAATACGGGAAATATAATCTACAAGAGAATTTCTCAGCCTATGAAAAATTTTGATTTTACCTTGTGGTCATCTCCAGTTCCTACTCAGGTTCTTAAGGTGTTTTCACCCAATACATTAGCCGATAAATATCTGTCCTATAATTCTACATTGAATAAATGGAAAACGGAAGTTCCAACCTCTACCATGACAGTTGGAAAAGGATATGGCATTAGAACACCTAAAGAGAGGCTTTGGCCAAATGGAGAGAATGTAGTTTTTCCTTATTCTCAGCAGGTTCAGTTTACAGGAGTTCCAAATAATGGAAATATATTTGGAGAGGAGATAACAGCAGTTTCTTCAACCCATAATTTTTTAATTGGTAACCCTTATCCTTCGGCTTTAGATGCAGATTTATTTTTATTAGCCAATAATACAATATTGCAAGGCACCATATATTTCTGGACGCACAATACAGCAATTGCACCAAGTGGAAATAAATTTGTTTATACAGCAAATGATTATGCTTCTTATAATGCAACTGGAGGAGTATCTGCAGTAAGTGATCCGCTTCATAATAATAATCCATCTCTTGATTTGGGTAAAAAGCCTACTGGTAAAATTGCTGCAGGACAATCATTTTTTGCAACCGCAAAAGCACAAGGGACAATAGCATTTACAAATGGTATGCGTGTTCCCGGAAATAATAATCAGTTTTTTAAGCCTGGAAAAGCTGCAGGACTGGAAAAAAATCGTTTATGGCTGGATTTGAGTAATGCCGGAGGTGCCTATAAACAAACATTAGTTGGCTATATTGAAGGGGCAACCAATACTTATGAAGATCAATTTGATGGTATTAGCTTTGATGGTAATGTATATGTAGATTTTTACAGTATCAATGATGATAATAATCTGGTGATACAGGGACGTGCTCTGCCCTTTGACAATAGAGATAGTGTTCCTTTGGGATATAAAACTACAATTGCAGGTAATTTTACAATTGGTATAAATCAGGCAGATGGAGTTTTGGAAAATCAGGCAATATATCTTGAAGATAAATTAATTCAGACAATCCACGATTTGAGAATAGCAGATTATACTTTTTCTACAGAAATTGGAACTTTCAATGATCGTTTTGTTTTAAGATATACGAATAGTAATTTGGGTACAGGCGATTTTGAATTAAATAAGAATGGGTTGAATGTAGCTGTTAAAAATAAAGCTATTGCAATCAGTTCCGTCGATGATACCATTAATGCAGTTTTTGTATATGATATTTCAGGTAAATTAATTTATAAAAAAGATAAAATAAACAGCAATCAATTTTCGATTACACAGTTAAATAGTGCAGAGCAGGTTTTGTTGGTCAAAATAGTTTTGGAAAATGATCATATTGAAACACGAAAAATTATATTTAGGTAAGTAATTAATTTAGTTTTATTAAAAAAATCCGGTAGATTTCTACCGGATTTTTTTTTAATTATTTATTTGATTTTAAGATAGTTATTGTGTGTTCCAGTGTGCTTTTAAGAAAATTAAGCCGAATTTGACGTAATATGCCTAAAACATAAGTAGGATTTTACATTTTAAATTGTTTTTTTTGCAATCCCAAATGGCAATACATCGGATAAATATGTTTTTAATCGAATTTAAATTTTTTCACATATAAAGAAATTGCAGAAGACTTATTTTTGTCCTTTATTATGCAACTTTTTTATGATGATTTTTTGACATTTTAACCATTATAAATTATTAATAATTGCAATCGACGTCCCAAACAAATCTAAAATAAATACCACCTACTGTATGATTCAAAAATTACTTTTGTTCGTTATTTATCTGTTTTATAAGCCTTTTTCAACTCTCAATAAATCTTTAAGTAAAACTATATGTTTTTGTTTTGCTTTTTTTGTGTTTCAAATGAGTTTTGGACAATCAGGGTGTAACGTTGTTAAAGGAGGCGATTTTTCCGGAAATGCTTCTGGTTGGACATTAAAAGGAGATGCTTCTGGCTGGTATTATTCACCTTGGGCTTTAAATGAGATTTACATTGATGCCGATGGTGTTGTTGATGAGCCTTTATCACAAAATATTACGGCATTGTTTGGTAACACATTAACGGTTTCTTTTAACATTAAAGGACAAAATGCAAATAGAACAGCTTGTAATACTACTGCAACATTGAAAGTACGAATTGGTGGCACGCTATATATGACGATTAATAATCCGGCAAATAATAATAATATAACTACAGCTAATATTACTCCCTCCAATGGTGCTGTATTAACCTCAACAGCAGGATTTCCGATCAGCTCAATAGGCACCCTTGGTCAAGGTACAATAGTGTTTACGATTCCATGGTCATCAGGAACAGCAGCAAATCTTGAGTTTCTGGCGACTACCTCAAATACTCCTGCTGGAAGTGGATTGTGTCTTACTACATCAGGTGGTGATGACTGGATTCTTGATAACATTAGTGTTATTGCAAGTGATCCAACAGATTTTGTTATGACTGGATCTAATGGATGTGCAGGAACTAATACTGCAATGGGTCTTAATAATTCTCAAGTAGGAGTTAGTTATCAATTACAGCGTGATGGAGTAAACGTAGGTAGCATTGTTGCGGGTACAGGAGCTGCTATTAGTTTAGGAACTCAGTCTGTAGCAGGTACATATAAAGTGATGGCTATAGTTGGATCTGCGAATTGTAAAACGATGACCGGAAGTGTAGTAATTAATTCAGTGCCAACAGTTTCAAATGCAGGTCCAGATCAAACGAGTGCGGCTACGTGTGGATTGACTTCAGTAACATTAGCTGGTAATAATCCTACATCTGGAACAGGTATATGGTCTATTTTTAGTGGTGCTGGTGGTACTGTTACAACTCCAACAAGTCCGACTAGTACATTTACGGGGATAGTAGGAACAAGTTATACATTGAGATGGACAATTTCTAATTCGCCTTGTACAGCTTCTACAGATGATGTAGTAATTAGGATTAACCAAAGTCCTACAGTAAGTATTACCGGCAATAATTATATTTGTGCAGGATCTACAACAACTTTGTCTCCAACAACTGGTGGTACATGGACTAGTAGTAATGATTTGGTTGCAACAGTAAATAATGCGGGTCTTGTAACGGGGGTAGCGACCGGAAGTGCTACATTTACCTTTACCAGTAGTGTTGCGCCTGGTTGTACAGCAACTACACCAGCAGTAACAGTTTCAACAGGGTTATCTACTATTTATAACGCATCAGGTTCTTTTACTGTTCCTGCTGGAGTTACCAGTTTACAGGTTGAATGTTGGGGCGGCGGTGGTGCTGGAGGAGGGTCATCTGCCACTAATGTAAAAGGTGGAGGAGGAGGTGCTGGAGGAGCTTATATAATGGGGACAATTCCAGTTAGTGCTGGAAGTTACACTGTAACTGTTGGAGCAGTGAGACCTGGTACAGCGGCAGCCGGAGCACAGGGAAATCCTTCTTGGTTTGGGTCGACAAGTACAATATATGCTGAAGGTGGTGCGGGTGGTTCTGCACCTAATAATACAACTGTTAGTGGAGGAACGGGATCTAGTGCGAGTACTATTACTAATGGTACGCTTATAACAAAATCTCCAGGTTCAAATGGCGCAAATGGAACTACAACAATTGGTGGAGCTGGAGGTAATGGTGCAAATACTACTAGTCCTGAAGGTTTGGGAGGGGCACAGAGAACTACAAATGAGAATGATGGAAATGCGGGAGTTGCTCCAGGTGGCGGAGGCGGAGGTGCATTTCTTACAGATGGTACAGACCATATTGGTGGTGCAGGAGGCGCAGGTAGAGTAAGAATTACGATTGCCAGTCCAACAGCAAGTGCTGGAGGTAGCCAGACAATATGCCAAACAGGAACAGCTACAGTAAGCGGTGCAAGTGCAGCGAATGGAGCAATCTTATGGACCCATAACGGTGCGGGTTCATTAAGCAACGCAACAACATTAACACCAACTTATACAGCAGCAACAGGAGATGCAGGTAATACTGTTACTTTAACAATGACCGTATCAAATGGACCTTGTGTGACACCAGCTACTGCCACTTACACGGTAACAGTTCGTCCTACGATAACAGCTTCAATAAGCGGAACTACTTCGGTTTGTCAGGGAGGCAGTACGCCAAATGTAACTTTTACCAATCCACTTAGTGAAGCGATTACGGTAACATATAATATCAATGGCGGAACAAGCGGCACTGTAAATGTAGGGGCAAATACTACAGCAACAGTAGCAGCACCAACAGGAACATCTGGAACATTTGTTTATAATCTGGTTAGTGCAGTATATCAAGCAGCACCAACGTGTTCTGCATCTTTAACAGGTTCAGCTACCGTAACGGTTCGTCCTACGGTAATAGCTTCCATAAGCGGTACTACTTCGGTTTGCCAGGGAGGCAGTACGCCAAATGTAACTTTTACCAATTCACTTAGTGAAGCGATTACAGTAACGTATAACATCAATGGTGGAACAAGCGCCACAGTAAATGTAGGAGCAAATGCTACAGCAACAGTAGCAGTGCCAACAGGAACATCTGGAACATTTGTTTATAATCTGGTTAGTGCAGTATATCAAGCGGCACCAACCTGTTCTGCATCTTTAACAGGTTCAGCTACCGTAACGGTTCGTCCCACCGTAACAGCTTCAATAAGCGGAACTACTTCGGTTTGTCAGGGAGGCAGTACGCCAAATGTAACTTTTACCAATTCACTTAGTGAAGCGATTACAGTAACGTATAACATCAATGGTGGAACAAGCGCCACAGTAAATGTAGGAGCAAATACTACAGCAACAGTAGCAGTGCCAACAGGAACATCTGGAACATTTGTTTATAATCTGGTTAGTGCAGTATATCAAGCGGCACCAACCTGTTCTGCATCTTTAACAGGTTCAGCTACCGTAACGGTTCGTCCCACCGTAACAGCTTCAATAAGCGGAACTACTTCGGTTTGTCAGGGAGGCAGTACGCCAAATGTAACTTTTACCAACCCACTTAATGAAGCCATCACTGTAACGTATAACATCAATGGCGGAACAAGTGCTACTGTCAATGTAGGAGCAAATACTACAGCAATACTAGCGGCACCAACAGGAACATCTGGAACATTTGTTTATAATCTGGTTAGTGCAGTGTATCAAACGACACCAACGTGTTCTGCGCCTCTAACAGGTTCAGCTACCATAACGGTTCGTCCTACGGTAACAGCTTCAATAAGCGGTACTACTTCGGTTTGTCAGGGAGGCAGTACGCCAAATGTAACTTTTACCAATCCACTTAGTGAAGCGATTACGTTAACGTATAACATCAATGGCGGAACAAGCACCACTGTAAATGTAGGAGCAAATACTACAGCAACAGTAGCAGTGTCAACAGGAACATCTGGAACATTTGTTTATAATCTGGTTAGTGCAGTATATCAAGTAGCACCAACCTGTTCTGAACCTTTAACAGGATCAGCTACCATAACGGTTCGTCCCACCGTAACAGCTTCAATAAGCGGAACTACTTCGGTTTGTCAGGGAGGCAGTACGCCAAATGTAACTTTTACCAACCCACTTAATGAAGCCATCACTGTAACGTATAACATCAATGGCGGAACAAGTGCTACTGTCAATGTAGGAGCAAATACTACAGCAATACTAGCGGCACCAACAGGAACATCTGGAACATTTGTTTATAATCTGGTTAGTGCAGTATACCAAACGGCACCAACGTGTTCTGCGCCTTTAACAGGTTCATGTACTGTAACAATTCAACCAACCCCATCAACTCCAACAGTAGGTGCCACAACAAATATCAGTTGTACAACAAATACAGGTAGTGTTATTTTGAGTGATTTGCCATCTTCGGGAAGTTGGACAATAACAAGTACTCCGGCAACAGTAATTACAACAGGTTCAGGAACAAGTACGACTATCTCAGGTTTAGCAATAGGTAGTTATACTTTCACAGTAACTAATGATGGCGGATGTCCTTCTGCAGCATCATCTACAGTTGATATTTTTGATCATACCTCTACTACATGGAACGGATCAGGATGGAGTAATGGAGTTCCAAATGCATCAAAAAATATTATCATCGATTCTGTAACTCCAAATTCTCCTTTTACAGCAGATTTACAGGGTTGCGCGTTGACTATTAACAATGGTGTAATTGCTACAGTGCCATCAGGAGTAACCTTAACTATTACCAATGCAGTAACTACTAATGGACAGTTAATTTTTGAGAATAATGCAAGTTTGGTGCAAATTAATAATGTAGCTAATTCAGGATCTATTGTTTACAAGCGAATTTCTTATCCGATGAAGAATTTCGATGCTACTTATTGGTCATCTCCTGTAGCTGGACAAACCTTAGTTGATTTATCTCCTAATACCTTGTCAGATAAGTATATTGGCTATAACAACAGCGTCTGGAAAACAGAAGCCCGTACCAATGTAATGAAACCAGGTATTGGTTATGCCATCAGGGTTCCTAAACCTAATTATTGGCCTATACCTACGGCCACTACTTATGCGCAGCCTGTTGAGTTTAAAGGAGTACCTAATAATGGGAATATTACCAGCAGTCAGGCTGTTACAGCAGGGAAATATTACCTGATCGGAAACCCATATCCTTCAGCACTTGATGCAAGGGAGTTTTTATATTCTAATGCCAATAACAATGCAGTTTTAAACGGGACTATCTACTTTTGGACACATAATACGGGTATTTCACCAAGTGGAGGCAAATATGTATACAGTTCAAATGATTATGCTTCGTTTAATGCAACAGGAGGTACTGCTACCACAGGTGCGAACAATGCCATCCCTTCTGGTTACATAGCAGCGGGACAATCGTTTATGGCAAGTGCAAAAGCAAATGGAACTGTTCAGTTTGATAATTCAATGCGAGTTGGGGGAGCTGATAATGCACAATTCTTCAAACCCGGTAAAAGTTCAAAATCAACAGGCTTCGAGAGCCACCGTTTGTGGCTTAATATGACCAATTCAGGCGGAGCTTTTAAACAAACCCTGATAGGCTATGTTGAGGGTGCAACCAATAGTTATGATGATAATTTTGATGGAGAGACTTTTGATGGCAATACGTATATCGATTTCTACAGTGTCAATACAACCAATAAGCTGACTATCCAGGGTCGTGCCTTGCCCTTTACCAATACAGATTTGGTTCCTTTAGGATATCGCTCTACCATTGCGGGGGACTTTACCATTTCAATTGATAAGGCCGATGGCAATTTAGCATCCCAAAGGGTTTACCTTGAAGATAAGCAAACCGGTACGATAAACGAATTAACGGCAGGAAATTATGTCTTTACTACAAAAGCAGGAACCTTCAATGATCGGTTTGTATTGCGTTATAGTGCCAATACACTGGGTACGGGTGATTTTGAAGTGGCAGATGATGCAGTTTGGGTTAAGATTGCCAACAAAACCGTTAATGTAAATTCAACATCAGAAAACATAGATAAGGTATTTATCTATGATATTTCAGGCAAACAATTGTATGTGAAAAAGGATGTAAATAATCTGCAGTTGCTTATTGAGAATTTGCCATCTGCCCAACAGGTTTTATTGGTAAAGGTGATTTTGGACAATGGTTACCAGACTACAAAAAAGGTAGTCTTTAATTAAGATAACAGGGTAATAAAATTAAAAAATCCGATAGCGAAAGCTGTCGGATTTTTTTGATTCGTTCCTAAGAACCTGAGTTCGATTATTCAATAATTTGTTATTTATTAGATATTCTGCAAGTTTTTTTAACCTTGTAGGTATAAATACTGATGAAGATACCTACAAGGTCTCCAAAAAGACCTTGCAGGAACATTAACTGATATAATTTATTTGTAAACAAATTTTGTGCTGTCTTAATCGAACTCAGGTTAAGAGTATTAATCCAAAACAAAGTTTATTAAGGTGCTTTTGCCAGATTACTAGACTTTTATAAGTATAAATAAGTTTTTACTTACAAATTTTTAATTCTCTAAGACTAGAGAAAAGTATTACATCGAGTATTTATGCCTTTAATCGGATTTGCTTTTTTTGAGGTAAAAAAAATACAACAGAACTGCTATTTTTGCCCATTATTATACTTAATCTCAAGAATGTAAGGTTGATTTTCTTATGTATTTAATAGATAAGAGTTGAAAAATTAATCTTTTAATTCAAAACGGAAAGAATAAATTAATTGCCAAACAACAAATTTAACTAAAATAACCTGCTACATGATTCAAAAATCACTTTTGATTCTGCGTCCTTTGTTATTAAAGACCGCTCTCTTGTTTTTTTTATTTATTACTTCTAAATGTTTAAGTCAGACTACAGTTAACCGAATTTATACTGATTGGAATGGATACTGGACCTCTAATGCTGCTACGGGAGTAAATAATCAGCCCAATACTGAAAACAATCTTCTGGCATTTCAATGGAACGGGAAAACGTATGCAACCGGTGCTAATAATGCGGCTTTAACAGCTCATTCTGTTGTTTTTGAAAACTCTCTTTTTAGAGCTTTAAAAATTCAGTCTTTAGAATATACCTCCGCGACTTATTTTTTGCAAGGTTCTATGATTGATGGCTCTTTAACAAACAGGGTTTTAACTCCTCCGCTTTCGGGTCCTGCCTCTGTTCCTGCCGAGCTGGCTTCAAGACTTACTGACGGTATTAATGGTCTCGCTTTAGGAACCGGAATTGCCAATATAAAAGCAGCTTCTGCTTCATTTAAAGTGGGTACAAATAATGTTTTATTGAGTGCTATTGGAGATAATATACCGGATATTATTGTTACTCAGGTGGCTCAGCCAAATTCAAATGTAGATAAATTTAGATTTGTAGACAGCAATGATGTTACGGTTGGAATTCCCGTAAACGTTAACTTTGCTTCTATTTCGGTAATGGGAAGTTACCGATTAGATTTGTTTAATGCGAATAATGGAACACCTGCTTCTGGTTTTCCTGCAAATGATGTCCGTGATATCAGAGTATTGGCTATTGACTTAACTTCTTTTGGTATTACATCAGCGAATGTTGGTCTGATTGATAAGTTTGTCGTTGATTTTTCGGGAGATTCAGATTGTGCTTTTATTGCGTTTAACAAAAATTCATTAAAAACAGCTGAAGTTTCTTTGGTAAAAAAAGCCTCTATGACAGGATGTGGTGTAGTGGGAAGTGTAATTCAGTATACTTTTGAAGTTACCAATACAGGAGAAGTTCCTTTAACAAACTTAAGTGTTACCGATCCGAAGATAGGAACAATATCAGGATCGCCAATAGCTTCTTTGGCTGTGGGTGCCACTGCTATTTTAACCGCAAATTATACAGTTACAGCGGCAGATGTTAGTTTAGGAAGAGTTATTAATACTGCAAAAGTTATTGCAATCGATCCATCATTAAATACAGTTGAAGATATCTCAGGTCAGACCAATGGTGATGATATCCCCACTTCTATTAATTTATTAAATCCACCTATCATTGGCACGGTAAAAAATATTACCTGTAATTCATTAGGAACTATTAATTTAAGTGATTTACCTTCTACAGGTAGCTGGACATTAGAGAGAAATCCCGGAGGTATTACTTCAACAGGTACAGGATCTACAACCACAGTATCTGGTTTGGCGATAGGAACGTATAGTTTTAGGGTAACGAATAGTACAGGATGTAAATCTCCTTCCACAGCTACTATTTCAATTTCAGGTCAGACTACAAATACGTGGGATGGAAGCACCTGGTCAACAGGCTCAGTACCGACTTTAGATCAAAATATTGTTTTTACCGGAAATTATCCTCCGGCTGTAGATCCTAATGTTGATTTAAATGGTTGTACTTGTCTGGTTTCGGGTAGCAGTACTAAAGTTACCATAAAATCAGGTCGTACTTTGACTGTTACAAATTGGGTAAATGTAGCTACTAATGAAAATTTAATTTTTGAAAACAATGCGAGTTTAATGCAAACGACCAATGCTGTGAATTCAGGAGCTATTGTTTACAAACGTACTTCATTTCCGATGAAGAATTTCGATGCTACTTATTGGTCATCACCTGTAGTTGGACAAACCTTGGTTGGTTTATCTCCTAACACTTTGTCAGATAAGTATATTGCCTATTACGACAGTGCCTGGAAAACAGAAGCCCGTACCAATGTAATGAAACCAGGAATTGGTTACGCTATCAGGGTTCCTAAACCTAATTATTGGCCTATACCAACGGCTCCTACTTATGCCCAGCCTGTTGAGTTTAAAGGAGTACCTAATAATGGGAATATTACCAGCAGTCAGGCTGTTACAGCAGGGAAATATTACCTGATCGGAAACCCATATCCTTCAGCACTTGATGCAAGGGAGTTTTTATATTCTAATGCCAATAACAATGCAGTTTTAAACGGGACTATCTACTTTTGGACACATAATACGGGTATTTCACCAAGTGGAGGCAAATATGTATACAGTTCAAATGATTATGCTTCGTTTAATGCAACAGGAGGTACTGCTACCACAGGTGCGAACAATGCCATCCCTTCTGGTTACATAGCAGCGGGACAATCGTTTATGGCAAGTGCAAAAGCAAATGGAATTGTTGAGTTTGATAATTCAATGCGAGTTGGGGGAGCTGATAATGCACAATTCTTCAAACCCGGTAAAAGTTCAAAATCAACAGGCTTCGAGAGCCACCGTTTGTGGCTTAATATGACCAATTCAGGCGGAGCTTTTAAACAAACCCTGATAGGCTATGTTGAGGGTGCAACCAATAGTTATGATGATAATTTTGATGGAGAGACTTTTGATGGCAATACGTATATCGATTTCTACAGTGTCAATACAACCAATAAGCTGACTATCCAGGGTCGTGCCTTGCCCTTTACCAATACAGATTTGGTTCCTTTAGGATATCGCTCTACCATTGCGGGGGACTTTACCATTTCAATTGATAAGGCCGATGGCAATTTAGCATCCCAAAGGGTTTACCTTGAAGATAAGCAAACCGGTACGATAAACGAATTAACGGCAGGAAATTATGTCTTTACTACAAAAGCAGGAACCTTCAATGATCGGTTTGTATTGCGTTATAGTGCCAATACACTGGGTACGGGTGATTTTGAAGTGGCAGATGATGCAGTTTGGGTTAAGATTGCCAACAAAACCGTTAGTGTAAATTCAACATCAGAAAACATAGATAAGGTATTTATCTATGATCTTTCAGGCAAACAATTGTATGTGAAAAAGGATGTAAATAATCTGCAGTTGCTTATTGAGAATTTGCCATCTGCCCAACAGGTTTTATTGGTAAAGGTGGTTTTGGACAATGGTTACCAGACTACAAAAAAGGTAGTCTTTAATTAAGATAACAGGGTAATAAAATTAAAAAATCCGATAGCGAAAGTTATCGGATTTTTTTGGTTTTGAAAGAAAGTTTGATCATGTACATAAATCACTAAATGTGGGTATTGTGGCAAGTTAAGGATAAATATAAATTGCGTGTAAATTCTTATTAATTGTAAAAAAATATCCTCTAACTAAATTGTTTTTATTTTGAAATTAAAATTATATTATCTGCCTATAATTCTATTCTTCTTTTTATTAAATAATAGTAATGCCCAACAGGGAAAATTAGATACAACGTTTAACAGTTATGATAATGGCACCAATGGAGATGGGTTTGATAATGCCATAAGAACCACATCTATGCAAACGGATGGCAATTTAATTGTAGGAGGTGATTTTTTAAATTTTAATGGAAAACCACTTTCTTATTTGACACGATTAAAAACAGACGGGTCTGTAGATACCGATTTTGACACAGGTTCGGGCTTTAATGGGAAAATATATTCATCTTATATTCAGTCTGATGGAAAAATCATTATTGGAGGGAATTTTACCAGTTATAATGGAGAAAATGCAGGTAGATTGATTCGTTTAAATAGTGACGGCTCTCACGATACTACTTTTAATACATCATTAGGCGCAAGTTCAGGTATAATAAATCAGATTGTAACACAGTCAGATGGGAAAATTATTATTGTTGGAAGTTTTACAAAATATAATGGCATTACAGTAAACAGGATTGCCCGAATTTTGCCTGATGGAAATTTAGATGCCGGATTTTTAACCGGTTCCGGAGCTCCTTCAAATATCAATTGTATTGAAATTCAATCAGATGGTAAAATTATTTTAGCAGGCAATTTTATTAAGTTTAATGGTGTTGATGTGAACCGAATTACCCGTTTAAATCCTGATGGAAGTACAGATATTACTTTTAATGTTGGAAGTGGTTTTGATAACGATATTCATGCAATGTCTTTGCAGCCGAATGGTAAAATTATTCTGGGTGGAGAATTTACAGGTTATAATGGAAACACAGCAAACAGAATTATCCGATTACATCCGGATGGAACTCCAGATACGACTTTTTTGTCAGGAACAGGTTTGAATAATGGTATTGTATATGTTATAAAAACTGATACTTCAGGAAATATAATGTTGGGAGGTTCTTTTACAGATTTATATAATGGATTAGATGTAAACAGATTAATGCTCTTAAATCCTGACGGAATCATTAAACCTGATTTTGATATAGGCAATGGTCCAGGTTCTGCATCGGTATACAGTTTGGCTAATTCTTCTGAAGGAGGGTGGTATATCGGTGGTTCATTTTCAGTTTTTGATTCTCAAAATCAGGGTAAGTTAGCTAAAATTGATGCAAATGGAATCCATGACATTAGTTATTTATCGGCAGGAGTTGGGTTTGATAATTCCGTTTTAAAAGTATTGCCATTATCAGATAACAGAACAATGGTTTTTGGTAATTTTTCCAGATTTAACGGTGTTCCTTCTTCAAGAATTGCCCGCATTCTGCCAGATGGAAATTTGGATATTACCTTTAATTCTGCTCAGACAAATGCTAATAATAGTATAAAAACAGCAGCACAGCAACCAGATGGTAAAATAATCATTGGCGGAAATTTTACAAGTTACAACAGTACAACATCCAACCGTATTGCCCGCATTTTACCTGATGGAAGTTTAGACAACAGTTTTGTTTCCGGGATTGGTTTCAATGGTCAGGTAGTATCAGTAGCAATTCAATCAGATCAAAAAATATTGGTAGCGGGAAATTTCACGAAATACAACGGTGTTACATTTGGCCGGGTCGTAAGACTTATGCCGGACGGAACAATTGATGGTAGCTTTAATACTGTTGTTGGTGCAAATGGAGCTATTGACATAATATTAGTTCAGCCTGACGGAAAAATTATCTTAGGAGGAAGATTTGATATGTTTAACGGAACAGGATATTCCAGATTAGTACGATTAAATACTGATGGAAGTATAGACAGTAGTTTTTCTGTAGGTGCCGGATTCGATAAAAATGTATATGCACTTAATCTCCAATCTGATGGTAAAATTATTGTAGGCGGCTCTTTCTTAAACTATAATGGTATTTCAAAAAGACGAATCCTGCGACTCAATTCAAACGGAACGTTAGACACAACTTTTGATTCAGGAACTGGTTTTAGTAATGGTGATGTGCGAAGTATTTTGATACAGTCCGATGACAGAATTTTAGCAGGAGGAGCTTTTTCTGGAAATTATAACGGAATAGCTTCTTTACGCTTATTACGTTTATCTTCAAATGGTATTTATGACTCTTCATTTTCAGTAAGTCTTAATAGTACCTTATATACAATGGAAATTACCGCAGATAGCAAACTGATAATAGGAGGGAACTTTAATTCGGTTTCAGGAGTTGCCAAACATCGGGTTGCTCGTTTAAAATTGTGCACTGATAGTTCAAGATGGAATGGTTCCTGGTCTAATGGATCTCCATCTGAGGGAAAAGAACTAGTTTTTGAAGAAGATTATTTGTTTTCAGCTTCGGTAAATGCATGTAGTTGCAGTATCAATTCGGCTAAGACAGTGACAATTTCAAGCGGAAAAACTTTGGGATTGAGTTTCAATTATTCAGGAAACGGAATTTTAGTTTTAGAAGATACTGCTTCGTTGTATCAATCAGATGATGAAATGGTTAATACAGGAATTATTCATCTTAAGCGAAAAACGACTCCTATTCGAAAATTTGATTACACTTGTTGGTCTTCTCCTGTTGAAAATCATAGATTGATAGATGTTTCTCCGCATACATTATCAGATAAATTTTTCTCTTTTGATGCTATTTTAAGAAAATGGGCAGGAGAAGTTCCGACAAACATAATGACAGTTGGCAAAGGGTATATTATTCGGGGACCACAAAATTTCTCTTCTACAGTTCCTGAAAAATATGAAGCTATTTTTAAAGGCATACCGGTCAACGGAAAAATTACAATTCCGCTTGGCACTCCCGGTAACTCAAATTTAATTGGCAATCCATATCCTTCTGCAATTAATGCAGATTCTTTTTTAATAGATAATGCAGAAAATATAGAAGGATCACTTTATTTCTGGACGCACAATACAGCGCTTACCAATAATAAATACAATACAAACGATTATGCGGTTTATAATTTATTGGGAGGTGTAGGGACAAGATCTTCGGTATCTTCGGGACAAAATGAAACTGAACCGAACGGTAAAATTGCTTCGGGACAATCTTTTTTTGTAACAGGCTTAGTTGAGGGAGAAAAAGTGAAATTTGATGATAACATGCGAATCATAGAACAAAATTCCTCTTTTTTTAAACCGGCTAAAACTATTGAAAAAAAGAAAATAATAGAAAAAAACAGAATCTGGCTCAATCTGACCAGTGAAGAAAATGTTTTTAAACAGCTTTTAGTCGGTTATATTGAGGGTGCTACCAATAGTTATGATTTGTTTTTTGACGGAGAGTCTTTGGATGAAAATAGATATATTAATTTTTATAGCTATAACGAAGGTAAAAATTGGGTTATTCAGGGCAGACAATTTCCTTTTCATTCAGATGAAGTTACTTTGGGGTACAAAACAGAAATCAATGGAAATTTTACAATAAGTATTGATCATTTAGATGAAAGTTTTATTGGGCAATCAGTTTATCTGGAAGATAAAGAAAAAAAGATTCTGCATAATTTAAATGATGGATCCTATAGCTTTTCAACAGACAAAGGAATTTTTAATAGTCGTTTTGTTTTAAAATTTTCAGATAACACATTGCAGACCAAGGAATTTTCGATAAATAAAAAAGGTCTCGTTATTTACCAAAAGAAGGGACAATTAGTTATAGAATCAGAAGGCTCAAATATTCAAAAAATTGAAGCTTTTGATATTTTGGGGAAATTGATTTTAGAGCAAAACACCAATCAAAATTCCATAATAATTTCTAATCTGAAGCCCAAAAATCAGATTCTGATTTTTAAAATTAAAACTGAAAATAAGCTGGAAACTAAAAAGATAATCTATTAATTTCATTACGCAAATTTTCATTTGTGTTTTGAATTGCTTTTTCATTTTTATAATCTATCCATTTTTGACCTTTGAATTTTCGCATCAAAATATCAAAATGGCGCATGATCAAAACATTGTAAGCCGCTTTTGATAAATGGGTAATGTTTTTAGGAAATGAGCGTAAACTCATAGAAAATCCTGGAGTTAAATATTTCATATAGTGCCAGTAACCTTCCGGCATATATAACATTTGACCATGTTTTAGATTTGTGATGTAACCTTCGGCATTTTTCAAAGCGGGAAATTTATCATAATCCGGATTGTCAAAATCAATGTCTTCTCTCGAAATTAAAGCGTGAGGAACTTTATACATGTATTTTGACTGATCCGGAGGAAAAATCATGCACTGCTTTTCTCCATGAAAATGGAAATGCAGGATGTTAGAGTAATCAATGTCATAATGCATAAACACTTTAGAGTTTTCTCCGCCAAAAAACACCATAGGCAATTGTTTAACTAATTTTAGTCCAATATCAGGCCATAAAAAGTCATTTTTCAGAGCAGGTACATCTTTCATTAAGTTGTAAAGAAAAATTCGATAATTGGTAGGTTTTTCTTCCAGAAGATTAATGTAGTCACTCATTTTCATTGTGGTATGAGCTTCGTTAAATCCTTCTTCGTGATTAACGGGTCTGTCATCATACAAGGGTACGGTTTTGTCACCCGCTATTTCTTTAATATAGGACAATTTCCATTTATGGTAAGCAGGCCAGTCTTCTGTCAGTTCTTCAACAACAACCGGAATTTGTTTTTTTACATATTGGGAAATAAAATCAGATTTTGAGATTTTCTTAACCCTTTCGATTTGTTTTAGTTTCATGTCTTATAAAAATTGTGTCTGACACTTGGCCAGACAGCAATTTAGAAATAGTATTGTACCTGAATTAACTCAATTGCTTAAATTTTTAACTTAATCGAAACTTAAAGATTTAATAAATTAATCCTGTTGGATGAAATTGAAAAATTGGCAATCTGAGTGGAGTAGAAGTCTTTTTAAGCCAAAAAGCCTTTGACGAAGTTTATTCTGAATAAAGTCTAATTGTTTTAGGATGAAACAATTACTTGAATTATTAAATGATGTTTACTGCCAATTTTACAAATCGGATCTGTTTTTTCATCAAATCAATTTTAATCAATTTCACTAATGAGTAAAGCTGAATGTTTCTGGTTGTAGAGTTCTGTAATAAAAAAGTTACACAGTTTTCTGCGCATCCGTTGTTTAAGTAATTTAAAATTCTATTTTTACAAAAAAATCTTACTTAATAATTAATGTAAAAATAGTTATGGGACATTTTTCAGAACAGGTACATATCAGCATAGGGAGCTTTACCCAAAATGTTGTTTATCATAATTTAGAACTGTCACAAAAGATGGCCGATCACCATCATTTTTCTTTTGTATGGCAATATACAGGCAAGGCGATCATAAATCCGGCAGATCAGGCAAAGGCATTGCGAACGTATCTTGGAGATGAAGTTATCTTTACCTTTAAAAGCCTTACCGGAATCCGGTTGATGAGCAAAGGAATCATAACAGAACTATCTTCTATAGATCTTCATGGCAGCGCCGAAGGATTACATGTAAAAGGTATCAGCCATACTATCGTTCTGGATGACATGAAAAAATCAAGAACCTACCAGCAAAGAGGTTTGGATAATATAGTATTGGATATTTTAGCAGAAGGCCCAGGAGAATTCTATGAAAGAGATGCTATAAAATCTACCTATCTTCAGGAATTCAAATATATGGCACAGTACAATGAAACCAATTTTGATTTCTTAAAAAGATTGGCCAGTCGTTACGGGCAATGGTTTTATTTTGACGGAATGCGAATGCAGTTCGGACAAACCAAAACCAGTAAAATAAAACTCATCAACGGATCTTCGCTGCATGGTTTTAAAATCCAGACCAATATGGCTTCCCATAAAATTTCTTTGGGAGGGTATGATTACAATGGTGCATCCAATATTCGTAATTCGGCAGCAAGAACATCCTCAGGAAGTAAAGACAGTTTCTCTGCCGTTGTAGGACACAATCAGGGAACCGTTACCCAAAACGACTTAAGCAATGGAGCTTATACAACCAATGCTCAAAGCAGCGAAGAAATCGAAGAAATGGTCAAACTGCAAACAGCAGGAAGTGACGCCAATAGTGTGTATTACAGTGGAACCTCTTATTTTCCGTTAGGGCTTGGACAGGTTTTCAGCATCGTAAACCAGACTGTAGAGCACGAACTGATTGTGACAGAAGTGACACACCTTTCGCAAGTTCATGGAAACTATGCCTGTAATTTCAAAGCCATTCCGGCAGACGTTGCAGCACCACATTTTACAGACGTCAATGTATTTGCCAAAGCCGAAACACAGCCAGCCAAAGTAAAAGACAACAATGATCCGGAAGGATTGGGACGTGTAAAAGTGCAGTTCAACTGGGCAGGCGGAAACAATTCAAGTGAGTGGCTACGAATGATTCAGCCACACTCAGGTTCAGGAAAAGGATTTTATTTTATTCCCGAAATTGGTGAAGAGGTTTTAGTAGGCTTTGAAGGAAGCAATGCACAGAATCCGTATGTTTTGGGAGCACAATATAATGGCAGTGAAACCAGCGGTTATGCAGACGGTCAGAATAATGTTAAGGCGATTCACACGCGTTCAGGAATCAAATTTATTTTGAATGACGGAGATGGAAGTATTTTAATCGAAGACCCGAGTGGCAATACATGGAAAATGGATGGTCAGGGAAATATTGATGTGAATGCGCCAAAAACTTTTTCTGTGAATGCTGCAGATATTAATTTGTCAGCAAGTAAAAATATTAGTGTGAACGCCGGAATGAATATTTCTGAAAGTGCCGGAGGTGATAAATCTACCACTGTAGGTCTGATGCATACACTATCCATTGGAGTTGATTATATGGTAAATGTGACCGGTAAATTATTTGAAAATGTGATCGGAGAAAGAAAATCTCAATCTAAAAAAATTATAAATAACCACGAAAGCCACGAAATGAATATTGAGAAAAATAAAAATGTCCATACAGAAGGTGAGTTCAAAATCAATTCAACTGAAAAATCTAACATGTTTTAATTATGACCATCTACAGATCATCAGTCAAGAATACAGAAATTTGCGAGGAATATGTACTGTACACCAGAAACTATGTCGAAAATGTAGGCGGGAAATCGACTATTACAGCTAAGGGAGGTACAACTTTTGGTGATAAACCAGAAACTGCAAAACCTTTGGAAATAACAAATCTATATGTAAAAGTAAGATTAAATGACAATTACAATGGAGAATTCGGTTTTGATTGGGTCGATGTAGATCCAGAAACCAAACAGATAGAGAAAATACAAGGTGTACCTTTTTCAGAGGTAGAATATTTCTATAAAAAAGATCCAGCTAATCCAGATTTAGGAGATATTGTTGCAACAAGTACAGATCCGATAGGAGCAAAACATGCTATTCAGGATCATTATAATTTCAATCCTGTAAGTAAGCATATTGATATTCCATTTGCTTTAATTAAGTGTGATCAGGAAATAACATTAAGTGCCGAAATCATCCTTTGGCAAGGCGAGATAAAGGATGATGTAATTACGATAACCGGTGATGAATTTTATGAATTTGAAATCATTGGCGGAGAGAAAGAAGGTAAGACTGCCAAGATAAAAGTAACTAAGGCAGGAAAGATTGATTTCAAAGTAAAATGTTTGGAGGAAGGAAGTGAAAAAAAATATGAATTTAAACATAGTAATCCGGTTACAGGTTCTCACTCCGTGGGAGGTTTAACAATGATGGAAAACAACGAACTGAAATTGAAATTCAGGGTGATTGCTTTAGTATCCTCAGATGGCAACCCAAATGAAAAAGCGAAGGGTTTGTTTAGAAAGTTTAAAGATAACGATATTAAAAAATACCTGAATGAAAATTCTTTAAATCAGGCAGGTTATGAAGTGGAAATTGAGAATTTTGATACTATGGATAGTGCTGATGTAGATGATTATTTCTATGCTTTTGATAAAACAGATTGGACAAAAAAAGAGTTATTTAAAGTGGATCATGTTAAAACCAAAAAACATATCCTAATTTCATACTCACCTGATGGAAAAGAAATTAGCACCGAAACGGAAACAAAAGAAGTAAAAGACGTCGTAAGTGAGGGTACAATTGATTATAAAACAGTTGATTTTTATAATGAAAAATTGAAGTTAAAATCTAAAAGTTATAAGGGAGGGATTATCATTTTATCTGAGTATGAATCTCCTTCTGAAACTGGAGCTTTTAGTAGAACATCTCCCCTAAATCATTCTATTTTATTTATCTATTCAAATTCTGTTGAAAAAAAAGAAGACTATGCACACGAAATAGGACATATGCTTGGATTACCACACATTTTCTATAATCAAAAAGAAAAAAATGCGTTTAAGAATGCTAAAGAAAGTATTTTAGGTAATGGTGAATTAGAATTTATTTTTCAAAATTCTGTAAAAGTAAAAAACCCAAATTATAAATCAGGTATTAATAAAGATATTAGCGATGCAAATAATTACAACTATTATGATATGAATATTTTTAATTCTGATAAGAACACATTAACAAAATATCTAAATAATTTTATTAATGTATATCAAGTAAAATTGAATACTCTTAATTATTCAGAATTAAGTAAAAAAAATATTCAAAAACATATACTAGAAAATAAAAATGCATTAAAAATTATAGAAAACATTACAGATATTAGTTATAGAGAATACAATTTAACATGTCATTTTTTAACAACTGATTTCATTCTTCATTTGAAAAGATACAAAATGTATCTTACGGATATAATAGAACAAATTAAATCAAATTATTTGACTTTTAAACAAGGAAGTACTAACAACATAATGGATTACGATAATACAAAATTATACTATTTGCATAATCAAATAAAAACATTGAGAGATGACTCTAAAAATTATGTATCGGATATTTTGTCTACGAAAACCATTTAAAAATAATAAATAATGAAAAAAGCAATAATTTATACAGTCTTATTCTTACTTCTTATTTCTTGTCATTTATTTAAAAAGGGGTTTGAAGAAGCGCCAAGGGTAGGTCAAGGAATGGGACTTACTGAGACATCTAATGACACCTATGTATTTGAAGATTTTCCTAATGAAAATCTTGAGTCGGGAGTAAATTATGTTGAAGAAAATTTTATAGGACGTACCGTATATCCAAGATATGGAAGAGTATATAGCAGTGAGGAAGGTAATTTCAAAGAAGGGAAATGGTTAAGCGGGTACGCTGGATTTGATAAAAAAGGGGATGTATATGCAAAAGGGGGGATTAATAAAGAAGAATATTTTAAACAAGGACTACGAGATAGTGTTTTTAGATTATTTGATTCAAATCAAAAAGTTATTTATGAAACCACATTCAAAATGGGGACAGGTTTATGGAAAGAATTTCATTATAATGGTAAACTTTATTTTGAAGCATACACTAGAGATGGCTATTTTACAGATACATTAAAGTTATACAATCCGAAGGGAGAGTTAACACAAAAAAGGTTATATCAAAAAGATACTCTAATTTATATTATAGATTCCATTCGGTGTTTGAAATTTAGATATAAACCAAATAAAGCAAAATATCTTGAAATTGATAGTTTTAAACCTATTGCTTTAAAACAGGGCGAATTTATTGGTACCATAGACTTTAAAACTAAACAGGAATATGAAAATGATGTTTATACAAAATATACTTTAAAAAATCTTTAAATGAAATTATTGTTCATATATCTAGTTTCTACTGTTAGGGAAAAGAAAAACCAACTAAACATAATAGATTACTTTAATACGAAAGTATTTTTTTTAAGTCATCAAATTAAAATAATGAGAAACGATTATGAAAATTATTAGGAAAGTTTTGTGCTTATTTGTTTTATCTTTTTTTAGTTGTAAAATTAACAAAATTGATATTTCGGATACACCAGATAAAGGGATCTTTCTTGCTGGGAACTCAAATGTTTACAAAAATGGAGTTTATTTAAAGAATAATAAAGATTCATATTTTATCAGTCAAGATTTAATAATAAATAGAGAATTAATTGATGAGGATAATCCAAGTGAATATTTTATTTATCATGGTAAAAGAGAAGGATATGTTCACAATGGTAAACAAGAAGGGTTATGGAAATCTAAACGCAATTATTTTTTGAAAGACAAAGAAAACAAAGAATATATATTTCGTGAAGAATATTTCAAAAATGGTTTACGCGATAGTATTTATAAAATCTATGATAAGGAGGGAAAGATTATTTATTCTACTTATTTCAAAAATGGTACTGGCAAAGAAAAAGATTTTCATGAAAATGGGAAGCTCTATTATGAAATAGAAACAAAAGATGGGTATTTTGTAGATACTTTAAAGCTTTATAATGATAAAGGAGTTTTAATTGAAAAATTATTATACAAAAAGGATTCTCTGGTATATCGTAAAGTTTTTTAATCAATTATAAATATGGTAAGTGTTAGATTTTTTAAGCATCAAATTAGAATAATGAGAAAAGGATTATGAGAATTATTACTTGTACATCCATCGTAATTGCTTTAATTATATTGTTAGGGTGTAGATCGAGTCACCCAACTAAAATTTCAAAAATTGATTCTAAATTTCAAAAACATGATAGTTTAAAACAAGTTATTTATCAGGGAATAAACGCCGAGGTAAGTATTGAAAAAGTTATTTATGATTTACCTGATCAAACTAATTACTATATAAAATTTATGATTAAAAATATTAGCAAAAAGAAAATAGGAATTGATCTGACAAATTCGATAAAACAATTCTATCCAAATTATTGGTGCTTTTATTGTTCTACTAGCGAAGGTGTCAATGAAGGTGGTCGTGTTATTCAGTCAAATAATAATTATGAACAATTAAAAAATGATTTCAAGAAGGCTAAGATTACTATTATTAATGCAAATGAAGAATTTCACTACTATAGAAACATTTGTAAATACGATGATGAAATAATAAATTTTAGTGACATCAATGTACCCGAGAATTTTTTCAGAATTCGTTTAGATGGACAACTAATTATTACAAATGGCAAAGAAATAGAAGAATACAGATTAGACGATAAATCTGTAGAAAAAAGACTTATAATATTTAATTCCCCAATTTTAAAGAAACAAATATCAAAAGATGAAAAACAATTTGTATATAAAGTAATAGAATTAAGACCTTAGGGAATGGACCGATACTGTTCTATGTTTTTAAATTGACCTCAAAAACTTGATGGATTATTGTATTAAAAGAGAGTTTTTTTTTTAAGTAATCAAATTAAAGTAATGCGAAGTGATATTCAAAATTACATGGACATTGAAGTTTCAAAACCTACAGCTAAAAAAAAATGAAGCATTTAAAAATCTTATTTAAATTTTTAACTTGATTAAAACTTCAATACCTACATATATATAGAAATTGTCTTAAACTATAGTCTTTTTTGCTCTTCTGTTTGTTCTTTGTTTTTTTCGCTCAGTTTTTGATTTCCAATATTATATTTAAAACCTATTCTGAAATTTTGGCTATCACTGTAATCAGTAAAATAATTATACTGATTTGCATATTTACTGGTAACCGTTTGTTTTTCCCCGCGATAAACATCTGAAAAAATCGCAAAAAGCTCCCATTTGTCCTGAAATACCTTTTTTCGAAATGCAAAGTCTAAACTTGTAGATTGGCTAATAGTAAAAGTGCCCTGTACAGATCGGGAGTTGTAATAAAAATTGGCTTCGGCAGTAAAATCTTTTTTCTTGTTGAATGTAAATCGGTTATTAGTACTTCCATTATACTGCAAAAGTTTGTTTTGGTACAATTTTTCATCAACTCCCAAAAAAGTATCCTGAGTATAATTGACCCCGGTTTGAATTCCGGATTCCCACCAGTCAAAGAAAACCAGATTAGCATTGAATTCTAATCCTAAAGCAGTATTTTTTTCGATGTTGGTAAGATGATAGACAACCGTAGTCGTTTCATAATCCTGATATGAGATTTCCATTGAAGGATTTTTTTCGTGTCTGTAATACAAATCAAAATTGTATTTGTCTTTTAAAGTATAAGTCAAATCCAAATTATGAATGATGGTGGGTTGCAGTTTTGGATCCCCAACAAAATACGAATAGGAATTGTAATAAGATCGAAATGGGTTCATCCAGCTGTATTGCGGACGGCTAATTCGTTTTCCGTACGAAAATCCGATTTGATGATTTTCATTGGCTTTGTAAAGTGCATAGAAAGTGGGGAAAAATTTAAAATATTTTTGCTGGTTTATTTCAGTCACCGTAACCGAATTTCCTTTTAGCTGAGTATATTCTCCTCTTAATCCGGTTTTCAGCGTCCATTTTTCTATTTCTTTGTTATAGCTTGCGTAACCTGCAAAAATGGTTTCATCATATAAAAACTGGTTAGTTCTGGCTGTGTTTTCAATTAATTCGCCATTAATTTCATCTTTAAAAATGAGCTGGCTGTCTGCTTTTACTTTTCCAAATTTCATTCCCATCTCAATTCCGTTATTTTCATTCGCATAATCAGATTGTGCGGAAAAAAGCTGAATTTTTTGCGTGTTGTCGCTTACAAATCGAGTTTGTCGGTAAGGAGCATTGTCGGGTAATGAAAATGAAGAGAAAATATCCTGATTTTCATTGTAATAGTAATGTGTATAATCTGAAGAAAAAGAAAGTTTCTCTTTCTCCTTAAATTTATGATCGTAAGAGAAATTGTAATCATTATTTCGGGATGTTTTTTTTCTGTTGTTTTGAGTCACATACAGAGAATCCAGATTTCTGTTACGATCATAAATATAAGTTGGGACATTATAAAAACCATGAACATTTGGAGTCATAGAACCAGTGACCCCAAAAGAGATTGTATTTGAACTGTTTATTTCATATTCTGAATCCAGACGAAATGAATTTTGTGATGCCGATTTGTTTTTTCTTCTCATGATGCTTTCCCAAATCGAGTTGGTTTCGCCTGAATTATCCAAATAATGAATGAAATCTTCTCCTTCTCTTACATAAGTACCGCAGCCAAAAGTATAACGTCCCGACAATGAAAGTTTTTCTCCTTTGTAAATATGGCTTGTAGAAATATTTGCTTTTGCATAAATAGATTGTGTGTAAGAACCGCTCACCGTTCCTTTATAACCTAATTTTACATTTTTTTTCAACCTGATATTTAAAACTACTGCCCCTTGTGCCTCATATTTAGCAGGGGGATTTGTAATCACTTCAATTGATTTGACATCTTCACCGTTTGTGTTTTCTAAAAATTGCTTTAATTCATCACCCGTTAAATAGACTTTTTTGTCATTAATAGTGACCAGAATACTGTTGCTTCCACGAACAGTCAGATTGCCGTTGCTCATGGTAGTCACGCCTGGTGTTTTGCCCAGTATTTCCCAGGCATTATTAGTAGAAAGTGAAGAGTTTTCTACAGTAAATTCTATTCGGTCGATTTTTCTTTTTAGAATTGGTTTTGATGTTGTGATGGTAACATCATTTAGTATTTCCACATTTTGCTCCAGTGTAATCGGGGAGAGTTGGAGATCTGACTGTACATCAATATTGAGATATTTTTCAGGATATCCATAAGAGCTGATTTTCAAAATGTATTTTTCTTTTTCAACATTTATTATTTCAAAAAAACCTTTTTCATCTGTTTGAGTACTTTTATAAAATACAGAATCTTTTTGTTTTAATAGAGACACAGAGTTAAATTCTACGGGATTATTCTTAGAGTCCAAAATCGTTCCTGAAATTTTGTGCTGACCAATTCCGATAAGTGGAAGTAATACGATTAAAAAAATATAATGTTTCATGGTGTGATGATTTGTTAGGAGCAAATCTCTGAAACCTCTCTGGAGTATAGGGTTAATAGAGGGTTAATGATGGGTTAACGGGTTTTGTGTTATTTAGTTTCGAAAAAATGAAATAAGCTGAGCTCCCTATTTTTAAGACATTCATTTCAGCATTCGGTTAATAAAGGGTTAATCGGTTGTTTACTAAAAGCCGTAAAGAATTATTAAGGTAAATTTGTTTTTGTTAATTGTTACATCATGCAAAAAAAAAAGAAAATTGCGTATTTAATCGGGGCATGTATTTTTACGGTAATCGCATTGGCGGCTATTCAGGGTTATTTTATATACAATACTTATAAACTAAACGAAAGGGAAGTAAACACCAAAATCAGAAAGCAAATAACCGAGTTGGAAGACCATGCTGAATTCGATGCTATAAAAGACAGCTGGATGGGGCAAACAGGGAAATTGTCTGAAGGATATGTTTATAAAAAAATAGCAAAAAAAGAATATTTAAGACTTATTCAGAAAAATCAGGATTCCCTTTCCGATGCGATGAAACGATATATGGAAAAGTCTAAAAAACCGGGAGATTTTGAAATTGGTTACAGCGATTATTTAACGTCTCTGGTCATTATAAACAACAATAAAACGGATTCGGTTTACAATGGCAAGTTGTTGATTTTTGATAACAAAGTAAAAAGTAACAATGAAATTTCTTCTTCGACCGGAAAGTGGCAAAACACTAATGAATCAGAATCGGATAATCCGGGTGCTGTAAAAAGTAAATATGTGCTATCGTTAAAAACAGAACAATATTACAGTTTTGCAAGCTGGCAAAAAACGATTTTGGGTCAAATGGCAGGGTTGTTATTGTTTTCTCTGATCTTAATGTTTTTTGTTGTGTATCTGTATTATCTCTCTATTAAAAATTTAATTAACCAAAAACGGATTGCCGATATAAAAACAGATTTTGTAAACAACATTACACATGAATTTCAGACTCCTTTGGCCACAATGGATATTGCTGTAAAAACATTACAGCGAAAGGAAGATCAAATGTCGAAAGAAGAATATAAAACTACTTTATCTTTATTGGAAAGACAAAACAACAGGCTTCAGAAATTGTTTCAGCAGGTTGCGAATGTTTCAGTTAATCCAGTTGCTGATACAAGTTCTTCCATTGAAATAAGTTGTAAGGAAATTAAAGAAATAATAGACGATTTCAGACTTTCTAAACCTGATATTTTAATCTCCTGTCAGCAAATCAAAGAAATGATCACTTTAAAAATAGATCGTTTTCATCTCAATACAATTTTGATTAATTTTTTGGATAATGCTGTAAAATATGGTGCAACGCAAATAAATATTGAACTAAAAAGTATTGATAATAAATTTTTACTCAGTATAAAAGACAACGGAAAAGGGATTTCTCCAAAAGAACACATAGCTATTTTTGATAAGTTTTACAGAGTAGAAAAAGGAAATCTTCACAATACCAAAGGCCTTGGCTTGGGATTGTTTTATGTAAAACAATTAGTGGAAGCTTATCGTGGAGATGTAAAAGTAATTAGTGAAGAAAATAAAGGAGCTTTGTTTTTAATATCAATTCCGTTACAATGAAACATATTTTATTAGTTGAAGATGATTTTGATTACGCTTCAATTTTGAAACAGTATTTGGAGTTTTCAGGTTTTAAAGTATCCTGGAAAAAGAACGGTAAAGAAGCTTTGGAATCTCTTTTTTTGACTAAACCTGATATTTGTATTTTGGATGTAATGATGCCGCAAATGGATGGTTTTACTTTAGCAGAAAAGATAGTGGATCAATTTCCTGATACTCCTTTTGTTTTTTTAACGGCAAAATCACTGCAGCAAGACAAAATCAAAGGGTTGAAATTGGGAGCGGATGATTATATCGTAAAACCTTTTGAAGTAGAAGAATTAATTTTGAGAATAGGTAATATTTTAAAACGTTCTCAGAAAATTGAAGAAAAAATTGTTTTACAACAGAATTTCGCAATTGGCAGTTACATTTTTGATTATGAAAACTACTTACTCAAACACGAGACCATAACACATCGGATTACTGAGAAAGAAGCGCAATTAATCATTTTTTTACATGCGAACCGAAATAAACTTATTAAAAGGGAAGAAATTTTAAGGGAAATCTGGGGTAACGAAGATTTCTTTTCAGGCAGAAGCATGGATGTTTTTATCAGCAGGTTACGGAAATATTTTAGAGAAGATTCGACTATAAGTATTTCTAGTGTAAGAGGCCTGGGTTTTGAATTTAAGATTAACAATTAAATCAGAAGATTATGAAAATTATTATAGTACTTATATTTATGGCTATTAGTTTTTTAGCCAATTGCCAAAGTAAACCGACAGTGCCAAGTCCTCCAAAAATAAAAAAATCAGAAACAAAAACTACGAGTTCCAGTTCATCAGTATCGGTTCAGAATTCAGATTCATCTTATAGTTTTAAAGCCTCTTTTGGTTCTGATAAAAATGATAAAGTAAAAAGAATACTAATGGATCACCTGGATGAGAAATACTTGATTTCTAAAGGAGAAGTTTTGATTTGGAAAAAAATGGATGCAGATGAAATTGTCTATAGCGTCACTTTTAAAAAAGGCAGTTTAAAAATGCATGTTGACAAAGAATTAAGTTCCGGAAATGCGGTTAAAGAATTTGAAAAACTCGGAAATAAACTAAGAGAAACGATTTCAAATGATTAAAATAAAAAAATGCTTTTGACTCTTGTCAAAAGCATTTTTTTATGGATTAGAAGAAGTCTTAAACTTTTAGTTTTCCCGAAGCTTCAACGTTTCTTTCAATTGTATGCCCTGGTCTTGACCATTTTGGTTTTTCACCTAACGGAGCAAATTGAGAATCTGCTGCCTCAACCGTTTTAGGCTGTGATACTTTTGTAAAAGGTTTTTGCGGATTTAACCCCAATAACTCAAACATTTTCATGTCTTCATGTACATCAGGATTTGGCGTGGTAAGTAATTTGTCTCCTGCAAAAATAGAATTTGCACCGGCAAAAAAGCACATTGCCTGTCCTTCACGGCTCATATTGGTTCTTCCTGCTGATAAACGTACCTGTGTTTCCGGCATTACGATTCTGGTAGTGGCTACCATACGAATCATCTCCCAGATTTCAACCGGTTTTTCATCTTCCATAGGAGTTCCTTCTACAGCAACCAAAGCATTAATTGGCACAGATTCCGGTTGTGGGTTTAAAGTAGAAAGGGCAACAAGCATTCCGGCCCTGTCTTCGATGCTTTCTCCCATTCCGATAATTCCACCGCTGCAAACCGTAACATTGGTTTTACGAACATTTTCGATAGTATTTAAACGGTCTTCAAAAGCACGCGTAGAAATAACATCTTTATAATAATCTTCAGAAGTATCTAAATTGTGATTGTAAGCATATAATCCTGCTTCTGCCAGACGCTGCGCCTGATTTTCGGTAATCATACCCAAAGTACAGCAAACCTCCATATCCAGTTTGTTGATGGTACGAACCATTTCTAAAACCTGATCGAATTCTTCACCGTCTTTTACATTTCTCCAGGCAGCTCCCATACAAACACGCGATGATCCGCTTGATTTCGCACGCAAAGCCTGAGCTTTTACCTGACTTACACTCATTAAATCATTTCCTTCAACGCCTGTATTGTAACGGGCAGCCTGTGGGCAATAACCACAGTCCTCAGGACATCCTCCGGTTTTGATAGATAGTAATGTTGATACCTGAACTACGTTCGGATCATGTTTTTGTCTGTGAATGGTTGCTGCTTCATACAGCAAGTCCATCATAGGTTTATTATATATGGCGATTATTTCGTCTTTGGTCCAGTTGTGTTTTGTAATGCTCATTGCTACATTGTTTTTGAAGCTTCAAAAGTAGTTAAATTGTTCTAATCAACCAATGCTGATTTCTGTAAATGAATATTTGACAGTTATTTTCAAAAAAGAAACACCCTAAAATCATAGAATTGTACTTTTTTATGATTTTAGAGTGCTTAATGGCTCCTTTTATTTTCAAAAATTAATCGGCTATGTATTTGTTATTCCAGTATAACATCATCATCAAAGTAACAATTACAGAAGATGCCAGTCCTTCAAACAATAAACAAATACAATAAGTAGGTACCGAAGGGTTTCCTCCAAACATAAAAGTTTGTGATAAAGTTTCTACATAAGCGTCTCCGCCTCGTGCATAACTGTAAACCAGTAATCCAAAAACGCTCATCGATACTCCAACCACAGAGGTTGCCATAGCCGAAACAGCATTGGATACAAAATTAGTTTCTCCTTCGTGAAGGTTCATTTGCATGGTTCTGTTTACGCCATAAAAGATAAAAAATACATTTAGAGTACGTAAATAAAATAAATCTGCTAAGCCCAAAACATTCATGAGTAAAAAATAAATGCCTATTCCGAGGAATATTAAAGCCCCATTGGTTATTTCTTTAGGTAATTTCATGGTGGTTATTTTTAAAGAAGTTAATAGTAAATATTTGATAGACAGTAAAGTGTATTAAATTTACTAAAAATATAAATACGATGACTTAAAAATAACGAAAAGTATTTTTTTGAGTTTTCTGTATTTAGCAGAGTAATTTATGAATGGTTGTAAAAGAGGCTTTAAATGTTCTTGATTTATATTTAACTATTTGAAAAAACAGGCTATAAATTTTCTACAAATTCCAAGGCAGTTTTTTTGTCGAGATTCAATTGCTCTTTCAACAAATCAACCGAGCCAAATTTTTGTTCTTCGCGAAGATATTTTAACAATGAAATTTGAAGCTTTTCTCCATAAATAGCAGCATCGAAATCAAAAAGATTTACCTCGATTGTTTGTTTTTGCCCGTTTACAGTTGGATTGAAACCAATATTCATCATTCCGAAAACTTCTTTTTGATTAATAACAGTCTTTACAACATAAACACCATTTTTTGGAATCAGCTTGTAATCTTCTTCAATTTGAATGTTTGCCGTTGGGAAACCAATCGTTCTTCCTAATTGTTTTCCTTTTACCACTTCTCCGGTTAAAAAATAGGTGTATCCCAAATATTCATTGGCGAGAGCCATATTGCCATCCAGTAATGCTTTTCTGATTTTGGTTGAACTTACCGAAACATCCTGAATTTCCTGAGCAGAAATTTGTTCCACCTCAAAACCGTACTGAGCTCCAAAAGCAATTAAATTGTCAATATTAGCGGTTCTGTTTCGTCCAAAACGATGATCATAACCGATGATTATTTTTTGAATATGAAATTGATCTACTAAAATTGTGCTTACAAATTCTTCAGCAGTTAATCTCGAAAAACCTTCGTCAAAAGGGTGAATTACAAGATTTTCGATTTCTGTTTCTTTTAGAAGTCTCGATTTTTCAGAAATAGTATTTAAAAGTTTTATTTCTGATTTTTCCTGTAAAACCATTCTGGGATGCGGGAAAAAAGTCAGGACAAGACTTTCATATTTTCCGTTTTCAGTGTTTTGAGTAATTCTTTCCAGAATTTTTTTATGGCCAATGTGTACACCATCAAAAGTGCCAAGAGTTAAAATTGTTTTCTTGGTCGAGTGGAAATCGGTTATAGAATGAAAGAGCTTCAAAACAAATTATTTAAGATGCTGCAAATTTATACTATCTATTTGAAATCTGATAATAACCTGAATTGATTTTTTGAATTGATTTGGCTTGTTTTGTGAAAAAGGCCCACTTTGTCGATGTAAAATAAATATCTGTCGATAATAGATAAGATTCTGACTTAATTAATTTAATTTTGATTTCTTTAATAACTTTTTGATTATGAAAAAACAACTATCTTGTTTGCTGTTTCTTTTTTGTAGTATTACTATTCACGCTCAGACAAATATGCTTTGGGAGAAAGTTAATTCGCTTTCAGCTAAAAAAACAGATAATACTTCTTATCAGAATAAATTATATTATAAACTCAACATAAGCTTTCTGTCACAAAAGCTAGAAACCACTACGAATAAATCTTCAAAAAATGCAAATTCTGAGATCACTATCCCAAATGCAGATGGTGTTTTAGAACGCTTTATGGTTTGGGAGTCTTCTAATTTTGATCCTGTATTGCAGGCAAAATATCCAGATATAAGAGCTTACGAAGGAGCCGGATTAGATGATAAAACAGCAAAAATCCATTTTAGTGTGTCGCCAATAGGAGTTCAGACAATGGTACTTCGACCAGACAAGGCATCTGAATTTATAGAGCAAAATCCAGAAAATAAATCAGAATATGTTTTGTTTACATCAAAAAATAAGGATACTTCAAAATCGCTTATTTGTAAAACAAAAGAAGGAAATACCAACCGCATTTCTGTAAAAACTGCAAAAACAGCCTCTAATAATAAAGTATTCAAAACCCTTCGGCTGGCACTATCATGTACATGGGAGTATGCTGCTTTTTATGGAGGCACAAAAGCCGGGGCATTAGCCGGGATGAATGCCACTATGACAAGGGTTAATGCGGTTTTTAATAATGATTTGGCTGTAAAATTAATGATAATAGCGAATAATGAAGATGTTATTTATATCGATTCATCAGACCCTTATTCTCCAGCTGCAGCAGGTGCTAATGGAGCTTGGAACGTTGAGGTTCAAAAGACATTAACAAATGTTATTGGAAGCAATAATTATGATATTGGGCATTTATTTGGACGTTCAGGCGGTGGAGGAGATGCCGGATGTATTGGCTGTGTGTGCCAGGATCCTGTTTCATTGACTGATGAAAATGCAAAAGGGAGTGCTTTTTCATCTCCTTCAAATGCAATTCCACAAGGAGATACATTTGATATCGATTATGTAGCGCATGAAATGGGACATCAGTTAGGGGCAACCCATACTTTTTCTTACTCAATTGAAGGAACGGGGACAAATGTTGAGCCAGGCAGCGGCTCTACCATTATGGCGTATGCCGGAGTTACTGAGGATTATGATGTTCAAAGTAGTTCTGATGACTATTTCGCCTATGCCAGTATCCTGCAAATCCAGGATAATCTTGCTACCAAGACATGTCCCATAAGTACACCTGTAATTAATAATAATCCTCCAATTATAGCTGCCGGACAAGATTACACGATTCCATTGAGTACACCGTTTATTTTAACCGGAACAGGTTCTGATCCTGAGGGCGATAGCGTTACTTATTGTTGGGAACAAAATGACAGTGCTACGACAGCATCCGGAGATAATAGTATTGCCAAACCAACAAAAACAGATGGGCCATTGTTTCGTTCTCTTCCGCCAACCAGCTCAGCCGTTCGATATATGCCGAGTTTAAGTACAGTTCTTCAAAATAAATTAACTACAACATGGGAGTCGGTTTCATCTGTAGGAAGAAATCTGAATTTTTCTTTAACAGGAAGGGATAATGCTGCTTTAGCACCACCTCAGACTTATACAGATAATATGATTGTTACAGTTAACCCAACGATTGGGCCATTTGCAGTAACATCCCAAAATACAAGTGATATTGGATGGCAAAAAGGTTCTTTTCAGCCTGTCACTTGGAATGTTAACAGTACTAATACGTTGTCAGGCTCTGCAAATGTAAATATTAAATTGTCTATTGATGGAGGATTGACTTATCCAATTGTTTTGGCAGCTAATACTCCAAATGATGGTTCGCAGACAATTACTGTTCCATCAGATATTACCGCTACAAATTGCAGAATTTTAATTGAGCCAACGGGTAATATTTATTATGCAATAAATACAACTCCCTTCGCAGTAGGTTATACATCGGCTACGACTTGCACTTCTTATAATTTTGCCACTTCTTCTTTTAATATTCCTTTTGGGACAACTTTTACAACAAAAGCAGTAGTAGTACCAGCTTCATCAGGAATAGTTTCAGATGTAAATGTTGCAATAAACGTAACACATGCCCGCTTTTCAGATTTAGAAATTCAAATAGAGAATCCACAAGGCACAGTTGTGAAATTGTTTGATAAAGAATGTGCTTCCACTAATTCAACTTTAATACTTGGATATGATGATTCCGGAGCTAGTTTAGATTGTTCTCAAACAACGAGTCAGATTGTTTTACCGGCTGAATCATTAAGTGTTTTTAATGGGCAGAATCCACAGGGGACCTGGATTTTCAAAGTTCGTGATGCTGTTTCAGGAAGTTTCGGAACTATAAATTCAGCATCAGTAAATATTTGCACACAAACATTTACTTTAGACACATCTGAATTTGAAAAGACAGATTTTGCATTATATCCTAATCCAAACCAGGGTAATTTTACGATTGAATTTGATTGTGACTCTACTAAGGTCGTAGATGTAACTGTTCATAACATATTGGGTAAAAAAGTTTATAATAAAACGTTTGATAAAACAACTTATTTTTACCAAAATATTCAATTGCAAAATACGGTAGCAGGGTTATATTTGGTGACAGTAACAAATGGAGATAAAAAAATTGTTAAAAAGATAATCGTAAACTAAAAATTTACGAATTTGCCATCGCCATACAAACAATACTAATTTTTACTCCCGGAATTTTGAGCAAAGCTCTTGAGCAGGCTTCAAGTGTAGCACCTGTAGTAAGAACATCGTCAACGAGTAAAAAATGCTTGTTGCGATTTTGTTCTGAATAATTTACATCAAATACATTTTCTATCCCTTCTGACCGGCCCAGTAGATTTTTTTTGGATTGTGTTTTAGAATATTTTTTGCGAAACAAAATGGTATCATCATAGCCTATATTCAGCCCTTTAGCCAAAGCATTTCCAAAAGTGGTTACCTGATTGTAACCCCGTTCTCTGAATTTCTTTTGATGTAAAGGGACTGGTATTACAGCACTAAAAGGAGTTTTGAGTTGTATGTTTTTTAAGTCTTCAACATACCAGTTTCCCAGAACTGTTCCAATTTCTTCATTTCCTTTGTATTTCAAATTATGTATCAGTTCCTGAACCATTCCCTTTTTGTTAAAATATAAAAAAGCGGATGCATGTTCTATTTCAATTTTACCATAAAATTTCTTGACCGCTTCATTATTAGGGTCCAAATAATATTGTGTAAGAGGCATTTCATGGCGGCAGTTAGTACACAAAACGATTTCATTAGTCATTAAAAGAGAATGACATCCTGCACAAACTTTAGGGAAAAAAAGATTAATAAGGTAATTAAGCACTGTTGAATGATTTAGTTAAAAAACAGGAATACTATCATTTAAAGTCAGAGTATTATTATAGCGATAAAATACTATTGCCTTTTGAATAAATATAATTAAAATATTAGTTTTAATCAAAATATTTTTACAAGAAATGATTTTTTAGGTAGTGTCTCACTAACTGTGTAAGTAAAAAATAATGGGGTTTAATACCTCATTATTTTTTTGTTTAATTTTAAATTTTACACAGTCTTATGAAAAAAGAAGATTTATTATCCGCTGAATTTTTAAAACAATTCAAAACAGGTGAAGACCTAAATGGTTTTCTTGCAGAACTTCAAAAAAGAGGATTAGAAGCCATTCTTAATGGTGAATTAGATTCTCATTTAGGTTATGACAAACATGAAAAATCTAGTTCATCCAATTCTCGAAATGGTTTTTCCAATAAGAAAATAAAAACTTCATTTGGTGAGTCTCAGATTCAAATTCCCAGAGATAGGGAAGCTTCATTTAATCCTCTTATCGTTCCAAAACGTCATAGTATGATTGATGGTTTAGAGAATGTAATTGTTTCTCTTTATGCCAAAGGGATGAGCGTTAGTGATATTGAAGAACAGATTAAAGAAGTTTATAATTTTGATGTTTCTACATCTACTATTTCAAGAATCACTGAATCGGTTTCTAATGATATTATAGCCTGGCAAAATCGTCCTTTAGATGCTGTTTATTTAATAGTTTGGATGGATGGAATTGTCTTTAAAGTTCGAGAGAACTCAAAAGTGATTAACAAAACTATTTATCTGGCTGTTGGTCTGAACAGAGAAGGCAAGAAAGAAGTTTTAGGAATGTGGCTGGGTAAGAATGAAAGTGCCAGTTTTTGGTTAGGAGTTTTAACAGATTTAAAAGCCAGAGGTGTTGAAGATATATTAATTACAGCTACTGACAACTTAAATGGCTTTACTCAAACTATCAAAAATGTATTTCCAGAATCACAAACTCAAATCTGTGTAGTACATCAAATACGCAACTCAGCTCGTTATGTAGTCTGGAAAGATAAAAAAGAATTTTCCAAAGATATGAAGCAAATTTATGATGCTCCAACAAAAGATTCAGCTAAAGCTGCTCTTGAAGATTTTGCATCTAAGTGGAATCAGAAATATCCTTATGCCGTCAAATCTTGGCAGGAAAACTGGGAAGAACTCACTATCTTTTTTGACTTTCCGTTAGAAATTAGAAAAATCATTTACACAACAAATTTGATTGAAAATCTTAATGGAAAGATTAGAAAATACACTAAAAATAAATTGTCTTTCCCCACGGACGAAGCTGTTTTAAAATCGGTATATTTGGCTTTAAGAGAAGCTACTAAAAAATGGACAATGCCAATCCATAATTGGGGATTAATACTTAATCAGTTCTTAACTATATTTGAAAAAAGGGTTCAACTTTAATTAAAAAGCCAAACCCCGTTATTTTTAAACTTACACACTTTTTAGGACAGTGTCGATTTTTATTTTATAAGAACGTATCTAAAAACTTATTTCAAGTCAAAATTTATATGAAAAATATTTATAGGAGGAATTTCCAGATTTTGGGGTAATTGTTTTTTTTTAAATGTACGAATTGCAATAGAATTCTATTTCGGATCAAATGTTATAGTATTAAGACCTATCATATTTGTCTTGGGGGTAGATGAAAGATTTTAAGTTTGAAATTTATAATTTAAAAGGTTCTTCAACGTATTTCACTAATAAAAATATCAAAGTTTTCCGAGTCGCTTTGGGATTAGATATTCTTAATATTTCAAAAAAGATGAGCAATACTGCTTATCCTTAAATTATTTTACACTAATATTTACTCTATCTGACATGTTAGAAATGTAAAATCTCATATCACTAACGCTGAAACACTGTTAAAAAGGTGAATAATTTTGTTCACCTTTTTAATTTATTTTAGTTTCATGAATTGTTTAAAAGCCTTTTGAATGACAATGTTTTTTTAGATCATTGAAACTTATTCATTGCGCTTAATATTTCGTGGCTTTTAAGTGGTATAAATTTTTTTGTATAAATAAAAGATCCTTTATTCTCAGGATAAGTTATTATCATTTTGATGACTTCTGCTTTAAACTTGTCTTCAATCCCGGCAAACAAGACCAACGGTTTATTCTCTGTCACATTTTGGCGTAGAAATATCTCATACCTCTCGCCGTTTTTACTATTAGATATAACTTTTTTGATATTTTCCCCATTGTAAATGGTGTCTTTCATTTTATAATTTTCATTTTCAAGCCATTTATTGTGAAAATTAAATCCTAATTCTTTCTTTGCAAGCTGTATCCATGGAATATTTTTAGGATCTTTTTCTAGATTCTTTCCAATATCCTTATATTGTCTTTTTTTGAAGTCAATAAAATAATATGTGTCAACAGATTCTTTTACATCACTTTTATCATCAACAATAAATTCATCTAATCTCATTATTTTTTCAACAGCCAATTCCTTGTCAACAAAAATGCTGTCGTCGGGAAATGTGAAAGATTGAGCTCCTTGGCTTACAAGAGAGATCACATATACACCTTTTGTCTTTTCTCCGCTACGGCGATTTACAAAAAAAAGTACTAGGAGAATAACTGACACGATAGAGCAAGAAAATAATTTCATAGTATTAGTAATTTGTATATGCACCATTAGTATTTATCATCATGCTTACATTCACGTATTTGTTTGTACCATATTGAAATGATGATCCGTTCGGTATGCTTATGCGTCCGTTTACAAAAAAATAGGCACCCTCACTGCCTGCTACTACATTATGGTTGGTTTCTGTCCAGCTCAGAGGTCCTGAATTACCGCTCATATAACTAAAGCCGTGATATACACTTTTTATGCTGTACAACGTAAGATATTGTGTACTTGGACCAAGATTATAAACTTCAAAGTTTTCAAGCGAATACACACTAAACAATCCATTAATGTTGTATAGCATCGTCCATTGGAACTTCACTCTTGTAACGCTGGTCTGCCAATCTGATAATTCTACACTTGCGCCAAAATCAGCACTGTTTGTTGGAAATGGCGCAATTTGCATATAATCGCTCATTGTGTAGTCAGCCGTTTTAGCACTATTTTTAGAATTTACTACCGGCTCCTTTTTCGAAATATCTTCCCCCTTCAAATATTTGGAATCTTCAGGTTTTTCATCCAGATATTTCACAATTTTTTTCACCTGAGAAAGACTTAAAGTGCTTTTGTCAGGAACTTTCATAAGCCTGATAGCTTCAGCCTCTGCGGATTTGTTAGATTGCTCTCCGTCACTTGTACAGGATAAAAGCATACCTAAAATAAAAATAGAAATAATTTTCTTCATAGTTTTTAAATTAATTGGTTATTCAATAATTACACGATGTAATTTGTAAGTAAAAGTCTAATAACATCAAAATGGGTGGAAATATTTTTGTTAAAAAAAAACATAATTTCATAAGTTTTTATCTAATCATTTGTTTCCCAGTGAGTTGTTAGAGTTATAATTTTTAGCACTTTAAAATAAGTCAATATCAGATTGAAATTAAGAGATTCTTGGAGTACTGCTTTTACCGGAAGATAAATTTTAAGGCTACTTAAATAAAAATAAATATCTTAGAATTATAAAAAAACGAATTACAGTACTGAATTTAAATCATTAGCTGTCGATTAAGTTACCAGCGAGAAATGTATTCTGGTAGAGCGTATTTAAATGAAGTAACAAGGACGAGTCAAAAACTCATTCGCGCACAAATATCTGGGTATATTGTATGATGATTTGAATAAAAAAGATAAAGCCTTTTAATAATAATTAACTTTGAAAAGAAGTAATATTCGTGTAACAAGTGGAATAATTTCATTTATATTCGCCAAAAAATGTATTTATTAATAAAAAACTTCAAATAAAGGTTTCAATCTTAGTTGATTTTCTTTTTTTTAAACCTACTTTTTATATTTTTGCATCATTATGGCAAAACAAGAAGATTTATTTAAGAATGTGGTTTCGCACGCAAAGGAGTACGGATTTATTTTTCCGTCAAGCGAAGTATACGACGGATTAAGTGCAGTGTATGACTATGCACAAAATGGAGTCGAGTTAAAAAAGAATATCCGTGAATATTGGTGGAAATCAATGGTTCAGATGAATGAAAATATTGTAGGATTAGATGCTGCAATATTGATGCATCCAACAACCTGGAAAGCTTCAGGCCACGTTGATGCTTTCAACGATCCGTTAATTGATAATAAAGATTCAAAGAAAAGATACAGAGCTGATGTTTTAGTAGAAGATTATGCTGAAAAGTTAAATCAGAAAGCTCAAAAAGAAATCGAAAAAGCAAGAGCCCGATTTGGAGACGCTTTTAATGAAGAAGAATTTGTTAGTACAAATGCACGTGTTGTTGAATATCTTTCAAAAAAGAAAGAAATTTTAGCAAGGCTTGCAAAAGGTATGAGCGAAGATCTTCAGGATGTAAAAGCGCTGATTGATGAACTTGAAATTGCTGATCCTGAAACCGGATCAAGAAACTGGACAGATGTAAAGCAGTTCAATTTAATGTTCGGAACAAAACTTGGAGCTTCTGCAGATTCTGCAATGGATTTATATTTGCGTCCGGAAACGGCACAGGGTATTTTCGTTAACTTTTTAAATGTTCAGAAGTCTGGACGTATGAAAGTTCCTTTTGGAATTGCCCAAACCGGTAAGGCATTTAGAAATGAAATAGTTGCAAGACAATTCATTTTCCGTATGCGTGAATTTGAACAAATGGAAATGCAGTTTTTTGTACGTCCGGGTGAAGAAATGCAATGGTATGAACACTGGAAAACAACCCGTTTAAACTGGCATTTGTCTTTAGGATTAGGAAAAGAAAATTACCGTTTTCACGATCACGAAAAATTAGCGCATTACGCAAATGCAGCTGCCGATATTGAGTTTAACTTCCCATTCGGATTCAAAGAACTGGAAGGAATTCATTCCCGTACCGATTTTGATTTAAAAGCACACGAACAATACTCAGGTAGAAAACTACAATATTTTGATCCTGAACTGAATGAAAACTACGTGCCATACGTGGTTGAAACCTCTGTAGGTCTTGATCGTATGTTTCTGGCTGTTTTTGCAACATCGTTGCAGGAAGAAGTTTTAGAAGATGGATCAACAAGAACGGTGTTGAAATTACCGGCAGTTCTGGCGCCAACAAAAGCAGCTGTTTTACCCTTGATTAAAAGAGACGGATTGCCTGAAATTTCCAAAAAAATCATTGATGATTTAAAATGGGATTTCAATGTTTCTTATGATGAAAAAGATGCAGTTGGCCGTCGTTACAGAAGACAGGATGCTCTTGGAACTCCATTTTGTATCACTGTAGATCATCAGACTATCGAAGATCAAACGGTAACCATCCGTCATAGAGATACTATGAAGCAGGACCGTGTTGCGATAGCTGATTTAAAATCAATTATTGAAAACGAAGTTTCAATGAAAAATTGGTTAATGAAAATGTAATTTTTTCAATTTCAATATATTAAATCCCAAATTCTAAATTAAGAGTTTGGGATTTTTTTATACCCTACTTTAGGCTGTTTTTTTTGCAAATGAAGATATGGGTTTAGATATTTTTTATAACTTTAGATGTTTTATTTTGAAAAAAATCCCCGCAAATTAATTGATTAACCCCAAAATTAATCCAAAAATGAATTACACCTACATTATTTTAGATGATGACCCGGACAGTGTTGAAAAAACAAAGGCAATTGCAAAGGAGTTTTCAGAGTTAAATTTTATAGCCTCTGCTAATAACTACACAGATGGATTGAACCTGGTATTAAAACATATGCCAGATTTGGTTTTTTTAGAAATTGACCCCAAAGATAAGGCCAGTGGGCTTGCTTTGAATTTAATTAATGGATTATTAATGTATCTGAAAGAACTGCCTAAAATTATTGTTACAACAAAAAGCAAGGAGTTGGCGTTTGATTGTATACAATATGAAGTAAATGATTATTTCCTAAAACCCCTGGCGGCTATAGATTTTGTAAAATTGATTCATAAATTAAATAAATTGTCTAATGAAGATGAAGTGCTTTTGGTTCAGAAATTAAAACCAAAAGAAAAACAAGATGTTGAGGGTATTCAGATTAATAAAAATCGGAAATCTTTCATTCTGTGTGTAAAATCATATGGAGATCATCGTTACATAGATTCAAGTGAAATATGTTACTTTCAGGCCGATAATAATTCAACAGATATTCATTTGAAAAACGGTGAGATGATTACCGCTTTTAAGACTTTGAAACATTTTGAAACCGTTTTGTCAAATCCTTTTATCAGAATACACAACAGTTATATAGTAAACAGGAATTATATTTCGAGAATACATACTGGAAACTCTTTATGTTATATAAAAAAAACGACTATCAAACTGCCGTTTTCTAAATCTTATAAAGCAAATGTTGATTTTATAATTAGTGAGTTTGCCAATGAAAATTACATAGAAACTTAAAATAAAACCATCTGCCCTGATTTGCTATCCATTCACTCATGAACGGGTAGCATTGACCATAAACGCCTTTTTTTAAGGTGATTGTTGAGGTTTACTACTTAGTTTTACAAAAGAATTCCGAACGAAACGGAATCAAAAAATGTAAAAAAGTATAACAATATAAACTCAACAATCATGAAAAAATTAGCTTTAACAACAGGATTATTCTCTTTAGTAATGGTATTAACTTCATTTAATACAGCTGAAGCTTCAAATGATATTTTAGTAAACAATACAACAGTTGGAATTGATGGAAATCAATCAGCAGGACAAAGTAGAAAAGTAGATATGATGGGAACTGATTTATCAAACCAAAAAGTAAGTATTGATGGAAATCAGTCAGCAGGACAAAGTAGAAAAGTGGATTAATTAGCTGCAATTCATTTCAATATACAGAAGGTCGTCTAAATTAGACGGCCTTTTTGTTTATGCCTAATGTATAGTTTTGTATTTTTGAGTAAATTTTTAAGACAAAATTGAAAAAAAACTATCTGATATTACTTATATTTTTTATTGGTTGTACGAAGCAAAATGAAGGCACTCGTGTATCCAGTCAATCAAGAGATAGCCTGGATTTGTACTTGTCACTGGCTAATGAATACAAATTGCCGGTAGAGATAAAGCAAAAGTACAATCAAAAAGCTTTTGAAGTGATTATGAGCCAGCCCGATGATTCACTCAAAAGGGTAAATCTTTTTAAAGTTGCCAATCGTTATTTTAATATGAGGGATTGGAACAATTATAATAAAACGGTTAAAATTGTCTTAGAAAAGGCCCAAAAGGCAAAGGATTCGGTTTCAATGTCGAAAGCTTACATTTATTTAGGGGATTATTACAGTTCTCAGACTTCTTCAGACAGTGCATTTGCATTTTATTATAAAGCTGAAAAATTATATTTAGCTACTGATGATTTTTATAATTTAGCAAAGACAAGACTTAGCAAAGCATTATTGCAGTATAATGAAGGCGATTTTTATGGAAGTGAAAAAGCTATTTTTAATGCACTCAGAGTTGTTAAGGGCAAAAATAATAATGATATTTTATACGAAGCCTATAACCTGCTTGGAATTTTGTACAATGAATTAGGTGAATATGAAAAGGCAATCGAGTTTCATAACAAAGCAATTACCAGTATCGATGACAAAATTATTCCTGTTGAGTTCCAATCAAAAGCAACCTCATTAAATAATATAGGATTTGTTTATCAAAATCTCAGTGATTACAAAAAAGCTAATTTTTATTTTCAGGAAGGATTAAAGGAGAAAAACCTGTTTAACCAAAAGCCCGAATTATATGCCATTTTGCTGGATAATTTAGCTTATTCTCAGTTTAAGTTAAACGAGACCAGTCAACTTCCAAATTTATTTTACAAAGCACTTAAAATAAGGGATAGTTTGCAGTTAACTGCAGGTATAACAGCTAGTAAAATGCATTTGTCTGAGTATTTTGCGTCGGTAAAAGATACTGCGAAGGCGCTGCATTATTCAAATCAGGCATTGATAGTTTCAAGACGGACTAAAAATTTCCGTAATGTATTGGTGGCTTTGAAGCAGTTATCGTTAATTCAGCCTGAAAAAGCTTCAAAATTTTCAGAAGATTATATTAAGCTTAACGACAGTCTGCAAAAGGCTGAGCGTAAAATGGGAGACAAATTTACGCGGATAGAATATGAAACAAATGAAATAAAAAGCGAAAATTCGAGTTTAGAAATACAGAACAGGACTTTGGTATATGTTTTTAGTTTCTTTTTACTGATAGTTTTGTTTTTTTATATCTATAAAACACAACAGGCAAGAAACAGGGAATTGCTTTTTAAGCAGCAACAGCAAATTGCAAACGAGGATATTTATAATTTAATGATTTCGCAGCAAAATGCAATTGAAACCATGCGAATCAGAGAAAAGAAAAAAGTTGCACAGGAACTGCACGATGGCGTTTTAGGAAGGATGTTTGGTGTGAGGATAAGTTTGGACAGTCTTGATAAATTAGACGAAGAAACTGCAGCCGATAAGCGAAAAAAATATCTGCTCGAATTAAAGGAGATTGAACAGGATATTCGTGAAATTTCACATGATTTAAATAAAGAAAAATCAGGATTGATCAATAATTTTGTTGCGATTTTAGAAAAATTGTTTCAAAATCAAATCAATACATTTAGTGCTAAATTGATTTATAACATTGATTCAAATATCAAGTGGGATTTGGTAAGCAATGTTGTAAAAATTAATTTATACAGGATAATTCAGGAGGCCCTCCAAAACGCGAATAAATATGCAGAAGCAAAAACAATTACAGTTGAGTTTAAGAGTGAGATTAATTATTTAGTTTTATCAATATCTGATGATGGAGTAGGATTTAATACTCATAAAACAAAAAAAGGCATTGGGCTGCAAAATATTGTACAGAGAACGGCAGAGTGTAACGGAAATGTTGATATACATTCGGCTAAAAGTGAAGGGACATCTATTATCGTAAAGATACCAATTGACCAAAAAATAAATAAAATTCATAATGAAAGCTGATTCAACAACATCGTCGCTTAAACAAACAAGCAACATATTAATTGTAGACGACCATCCGTTTATTATTGAAGGTTATAAAAATGCTATAACACGTTATAATCCTGAAAGCCATGAGTTTTTGATCTCACAGGCAAAAGATTGCAAATCTGCTTATGAGATTATAACGAATCCTGAAATCTTACCTTTTGATATTGCCTTTTTAGATATAAGTATGCCTGCCTATGATGAAAAAGAAATTTTTTCAGGAGAAGATTTGGCAAAATTAATTCTCGAATACATGCCAAACTGCAAAATTATTTTGCTGACCATGTATACCGAATTACTAAAAATTAAAACCATCATCCGGACTATACAGCCCAATGGACTGATTATTAAAAATGATTTGACATTTGATGAATTGCTTTTTGCTTTTGATAAAGTGATAAAAAGCGATAAATATTACAGTCAGTCAGTTCAGAAAATGCTGAATCAATCACCTCATCATTCAATTGAAATCGATGAATTTGACAAACAGATTTTATTTCATTTGTCTAAAGGAACTTCTGAAGAAGAAATGCCGCATTATATTCCTATTTCTGTAAACGCAATAAAAAGACGAAAAAAAGGTCTTAAAGAACTGCTCAAAATAAAAACAGATTTAGATGATGATTTGGTAAAAGAAGCAAAAAGCAAAGGACTTTTTTGAGTTAAAACTCCAAAACAAAAAATCCAAATTCCAACGATATGATGAAGGGAATTTGGATTTTTTGTTTAGTTTTTTTAAAAATTATTCACTCAGGGCATCCCAGCCACGAGCTCTTAAGGCAATCTTAGTATTGGCGCGTGTTACGAGATGAATTCCTTCACTTTCATCAGCCATATGACCAATTATAGAAAAGTTTGGATTTCCTTTTATTTTGTCAAAATCGTTAATGTCAATGGTAAATAGCAATTCGTAATCTTCTCCGCCATTAATCGCAACGGTTGTACCGTCGATATTAAACTCTTCGCAAGTCGAAATAAATTGTGGGTCTAAAGGTAATTTATCTTCGTACAGATTACAACCCACCTTTGACTGCTTGCATAAATGAATAATTTCTGAAGAGAGTCCGTCAGAGATGTCAATCATCGAAGTTGGTTTTATTTCAAGAGCGTGTAGCAAAGTACGAACATCTTTTCTGGCTTCAGGTTTCAGTTGGCGTTCAATCAAATAAGTGTAAAGATCCAAATCCGGCTGATTATTTGGGTTTACCTGAAAAACTTGTTTTTCGCGTTCTAAAACTTGTAATCCCATGTAAGCGGCACCAATATCGCCGGTTACAACCAATAAATCAGTTTGTTTGGCTCCGTTTCTGTATACAATTTCATCAGCGTCGGCTTCACCAATTGCAGTAATACTGATGATTAACCCTTTTTGAGATGAAGTGGTGTCACCGCCAATAACATCTACTTTATACTCATTTGCAGCATGTGTAATTCCTTCAAATAATTCTTCTAAGGCTTCCAGAGGAAAACGATTAGAAACGGCTACAGAAACCGTTATTTGCGTTGGTTTAGCATTCATGGCGCAAATGTCAGAAACATTTACTACTACAGATTTGTATCCTAAATGTTTCAAAGGCATATAAGCCAGGTCAAAATGGACACCTTCAATTAATAAATCGGTCGAAACGACTACTTTTTTATCCTTAAAATCAAGAACAGCAGCATCATCGCCAATACTTTTTAAAGTCGATTCCTGTTTAACATCGAAATTTTTGGTTAAATGTTCTATTAAACCAAATTCGCCTAATTGCGCTATACTCGTACGTTGTGGGTTTTTATCTTCGATCATTTTGTCTCTTTATTGCTTTTTGGTTTTTACCAAGTTTGCAAAGGTACGAAGTTGAAGGTTTAATAACTATAAACGGAGTTCGATTATTATTTTGTAGCAGCATTTGGCAACATTGGTTCCACTTTCCGTTGCAAACAAAGTTTCCTGAACTCGATTAAAATCAAAAGGATTTTTACTTCAATCCGGGCTAATGCAAAAATATTTTTTATTTTGTCTTAAAATTTTTACAAGGTAAAACATTATGCTTGGTTTAATAAATTGACATACTTAATGTTTCTGGCCAGTAATTTATTAAAATAATCGTTTACACTATCTTTGAATTCTCTTTTAGGCTTATCTTTTTCATAGGCTTCTAAAAGTCCCTTCTCTTTTAATCTTTTAGTCAATGCCTTACTTTTAAACTTTTTAACAGGGCCTGAGATAGTTTCTGAATAATATTCAGGAGAGCTTGAAAATCCGGGAGTAACATAGAAACAAAATTCGCCATGTGCTAAAATTATGTAGCTTTTATTTTTATATCTTCTCCATAATTGATCCTCTTCAGGAGAGTAAAAATCAGCACAAAAATGAGAAATTCCAACTCTTTCTGTTCCATTTTCGGTTTTTATCAACAGGCTTTCTCCTGCAAAAATGACATAAAGAAAAGAATTTTGAACTATTTTATATCCAGGTATAAATTTATCGTTGGAGTAATCTTCAATGGTTTTGTAAAATCTAAAATTTGTTTGACTAAAGGAAAGATTGCTAATGAAAACTAATAAAAATACAAATTGAATTTTCTTCATTTTTTTGGATGGTTAATTGAGCTTAATAAATTAGGGGTAGTTTTTTATTTTAGAGTCCTTTTAAATTTATTATCATAAAATAAGGCAATTTTTTTAGAATAGTAGTCCTTAATTCTAAAAAATACGAGTTTATAGTCGAAAATCATCATAAAGCCAATAAATTTTAAAAAGACACTCTTTGGAAACAACACCCAGAGTTGATTTTATTGTTCGATATAGAGAATTTTCTCATCGGAATTGTAGTTTGTTTTGAGATTAAAGTATCGGCCAATTTTAGACAAATTAACGACAATGAAATCTTTGGAGGAAAAAACCGTTTTGCCAGGATATGGATTCGATTTAAAATAAAAAGCATGTTTCTCACAATTTTTCACGGCTGTTTTTTCCCCGGTACTTGAATTGACTGACCAAATAATTGGAAATTTTTTCTTCCCGTTTTCCAAAACCAATGAATTTTCAATTAGTTGAATTCCAATTTGTTTTGTTGATCTAATCCGTGTTTTTAAGTTGTTGGTGCTCATTGAATCTTGCGTAACGTATCCATCGACGCTAATGTCTTTGTAATCGTAGTATTTACAATTACCTGATAGCACACTACTGAAATTGCTGAGGTTCATTGGATCAAGGAAAATTTCGTCTCCATCTTTGTAGATCAATGTTGTTGCGATTACTGCCGGACTTCGTTTGTTTTTAATTGCATTTTCAACGATAAATTTACCCATGTTGGAATGGATGTACGATTTTCCATTCTTTTTCACAACGATATTTGCCATTTGGGGCGATGAATCGCTTAGTAGACTTTTTACCAAGAAAAAGATTCCAAAACCAAGTGGGATAATGGCGAAAAAAGGAATCCAGCCAACGATTTTACTTCTTTTCTTAATTTTTTTTTGACTTGTAGTAGCGTTTTGCATGCGAGTAATAATTGAAAACTTAGTGTAAATCTATAAAAGTTTATAGAATAATAGGATAATTAAGGAAATATTGCCTATGAACAATAAATTTAAGTGTTTAAAAAAATATTTAGTTTTCAGCACATGTGTACTAAGTTGAAGGTTTTGTTCTCGTTACTTATGTACTTTTCTCGTTGTTATTCTTTGATTTTTATTGTTCCGTTTCTGTATAAGTCTAACGCTTTTTGCAAAATGGTTTCTATTGTTTTTAACGGTAAGTCTTTGTTTGGATTAATTCTGAAAATCTTCATTCGGGAACGCGTACCTTCTTCCAGTTCAGGGTGATCAAGATATTTGCCTTCTACCATGAGAATATAAGGTTCGTTTGTTTTTTTATCTGTCCACAAATAGCAAAACATTTTCTTCTTATAACAAAAACAGGGCATTCCCCACTTTTTCGTTTCGGTAATATTTGTGTCCTGATCAAGAATAATGCTTCGCAATGCAAGCAGACAACTCCTGTTTGGTTCTTCCTTTTTCAGATAGTAATTATAAAGTTCGTCTAACATTGGTTACCTGTTTTACGGCAATTAAAAAGTCAATTTTTGCATCTTCTGTATTTTGAGTTTTTGCTTTAAAAACTTCAAAGTGTCTTGTAAATGTTTGTAAATTAGTTATTTGATTTTAGTTGAAGTAATTTAGTCACTATTATTCCACGTAATAACTCCGTTTAAAGAAGTTTTGTCGAAATTTTTTAAAAGTGAATTATTTTGTGAATCTACATTTATTTTTACCCATATCCAAGCTTCATGTGATTCACATAGTTTTGTATTATCAATACTTATAAAATCTTTTAAATTATACTTTTCGAGTATTGATTCAATTGCGTATACATCTTCAGGATCAATTCCATTCGTTGCACCAGTTCCTTGATATTTTGAAGAGAGAAAATATTTTGTTAGTTCGGTTTCTGGGCTATGAAGGATATTCGATTCAATAATAACTTCATTCCCAACAGGAATATAAATACCTTCCAGTTCTGCTTGTAAACATTTATTTCCTCCTGTTTGATTAGAGAAAGTTATACCAGTTGGTAAGTTAACTATCATCCCAAATCCAAGGCTATCATAAAGAGATATTCGCTTCATTATTTTTGTTGTTTTTAGCAGTTGGTTTTTTGCGATAGTCAACAGGCCCAGTAAATTATCCAAATACAAAACATTTTGCATTAAGCTAATTGCACAAATCGATTGTAGCTGTTAGAAGGTTTTTTTTTATTCAAGAAAAACAATTTATTTTTTGTAGTCATAAATTTCTAACGAACTAATACTGGTTTTCGGTTTTACTTTTATGCTTTTCAAAGTTGAATTTGGTATAAGTTTATTGTCCACATTTACATATCCATCTCCATTTTTTGAACGTTTTTTATTTTGATTGGTAGCCATAATCTTTAATCCGTCCATAAAAGATTTTGTCAATTTGGTGTTCAAGTTATCTGTTCCAATATAGAAAGCGTGTTCGCCTTCTTTTCCTAAACCGTGTTCTACAAAGATTTCAAATGGCTTCAATTTGTTTTTCTTTTCAAAATTTTTGACATAATCCATTATCGGTTTTTCTGATGGTGATCCGCAACAAATGCTGGAATAACCAACAATAATATAATTTTTGTCCTTTTGAGAAAAAGCAAAAACTGGAATAATTACTAAAGCAATAGTTATAAGTTTGAGTAGTTGTTTCACTTTTTATGGTTTTCTTTTGTGGTGGTAGGTTCAGTAAAATTACCGTCAACATTCTTCTTTTTGGTACTACAGTGAGCTTGCGACTAAAAGCACATTATTGTGCCTGGCCAGCGATAGCGAACAGGAGAAGCAATCATAAGAAATACAAAACCCAACTTTCCATAAGCCAATTACCTAAATTCGTTCTGGCTGTTATAAGGATTTTTCTATTGTCAGTCATCATTTTTTATAAACTTTCTTATACTTCCTTTTTTTAATTTATGACTTAAATTTCCGCATTCTATCTTAATCATTTCGTCATTGTATTTAGTTTTTCCAAATTCAATGAGAAAACAACCTGTTTCGCCTGAAACTACTAAAGAATCATTATTCCAATAAGCTTCTGTAACGTTACTAACAAAACCTTGGTGTTCATTATGCAAAGAAACTGAAGAATACATTTCCAAGTATTCAATTTTAAATTCATCATTGATTATCACTGAGTTCGTACACGATACCAATGTCATTAAAGTAAATAGTACTGAATATTTAAAAATTTTCATTTTAGACACTGTGTTTTAAAATTGCTTATAACGTTCTGTTGTTACAGAGAATTTGAAACTAAATTGAAAACCATTTTTTTATTAAGCTAATTTTCCAAATTCTTATTAGTGGCTTTGTGCGATTTTTTTATTTAAATACAGAGGAAATTTCTTTTTTCTCATTTAACTTAAACATATAAAGTATTTCAATATCATTTTTTTTAATTTCAGTTAAAAAAAAATCTTGTGCACCTTCTTTAGTTATTTCCATATATTTCATTTCTTCGGTTGAATAATCAAAATTCTTTGATAATATTAACGAATTGTTTGTTTTTGAAATACACTCAATTTCGTTACTAATTGTGTTTTCTTTGTTTTTTTGAACGAAATCAGAAAAAGACATAAAAGAGTTTTGCATCGATACACATTTGAAAATCAATACAGTTTTGTCATTTTCAATTTTTAGACTAACATTTTTTGCGTAAATAGTTGATTCTGTTTTTAAATCTGCTTCACAGTCGCAGGAGTTGTTGTTTTCAGAAATTTTAGCTTCGTTACAGCTTAAGAAACAGATAAAAAATATTAAAGAATAAAGTGTTTTCATTTTGTCTTTGCAAAATATCTCGTAACGTCTCGCCTGTAACCGTCAGTAGCGGATCAAAGCGGTCTGAGTTTTCTCTGCCAAGATAAACTTTCTTCGCGAAACGGCAACTTCCCGTTACCGAAATCTCGCGATTGCGGTTACCAGCTGTTTATTCGTTTTTTTTCTAATGTTTTAAAGAAATCAATGTATTCCTCTGATGGTACAAATGTTACTTCTTGAACAGTTGGAATGTTATACTCTTTTTTTGCTTTTTCACAATAATTGAAACCAAGATCACTAATGAAATGCAAAGCGGTATTAAAATTTGAGGAATTTGCTGTTTTAAAAATTACTTCCCCATTATCTAGTTTACCAAAGTTGTAAAATATTCCCGCAAGAAAGGATAATTTTTGATAGTTATAAATAAATTTATGCTCATCCAAAATAAGTTTGTGTACTTTGTAGGATTGCTGTGTCTTTTCATTATAATAATCCATTCCCTCGTCTAAATATTTCAAATAAAAATTATTGATTTGAGTTGCAATTTTTTCATTGAAGAATGAATTTTGCTTTTCTGTAATTTCTGATTTAGAAATTTTATAAACTTTACAAATCGAGTCTGAAAACATTCTGCTTAGTTCTGGTTTTGTACTTCCAATGTAACTTGCAGAGTCTTTGCTTTCAAAAGCTACAGTTCGCCCATTATAATCGTCCATTAAGCCTAATATAAAACTGTTTGTGTCAAATCTAAAATTAATCTGGCAATTTGCTTTTTCAAAGAGAATGAATGTCGCTATTAGAATGATTTTCTTCATAAAAATCGTATAAAGTAAAATAGGAGTAATGAGATTGTAAAAATCAATGTAATCGAATAAGAAATTATAAAAGCTCTAAAATGAAATTTTCCATCGGCTTCTTTTTGAAAACCAATTTTTAAATTGGACATATCGAAATTTGTGCTGTCGATATAGTAAGTTGCTTCTCTTAATGGTTTTACTGATCCGATGTAGTTATAGCTTTTATCATAAATTCTCATTGTCAAAGTTGGTCCTACTATGATGTCGTTTTCCACAGTTTTAAGAAATATTGTGTCATTTTGATAGTGAACATTATAAATGCCGGGTTTTTTATTATTTACAGTAAATATCGAGTAGCGTTCTGCTTCAAGAAATATTTTTGATTTTTTATATAAATCAAGTTCTACAATAGGCTCTTCATAAATGAACGTTATGAGTATCGAAAACAATAACGAAATCAAGGTTGCTGAGAGCAATATTTTTGAAGCAATATTTTTTTTCATTTAGGATTATGTCGTAATGTACAGTTTGAAATTGCAACTAATCGTATAACGCTGCTACAAAATAGCATTAACTGTTGATATAGGATGTATACACGAAGTTTTTACTTTTTCCAAATATAAAAAAATAATAATCTCAAACTTACAAAAATGTTCTTGTGTCCGCGTGAAGGATGGGAGCAGGTTACCGAAGTAACGCGGACAGCCTGACAGCATCTCGGTAAGAGGGCGAATAACCGTAAAGTAGTTTAGCCCTTTTGCCGGGATGGTGACACGCCCAAATGATTATCGTTTCATGCTAAAATGTGCCTTAAATACTTGTGTTGCCCCGTTTTTTGTGTAGGTTGCGTGAAACCAATAATCGGTGGTGGGAAGCGGGCTTCCGTTGTAATTTCCATCCCAACCCGGACCGGAAGGCTTGATCTGTATTAGTAATTTACCATAGCGATCGTAGATATTGATAACGGCATCTGGCTGAAAAGCAAGATCGGGGATATTCCACCTGTCATTAAAGCCGTCATTGTTTGGAGTGAAAAATTTGGGATATTTGAGCACATTAGCCGTTAAGGATAGATTTTGGCAATTTCCTTTGGTATCTCTTATTGTAACAATATGTTCTCCTGAATCAACATTGGAGAAGACATTACTGGTTTGAAAATCGCCACCATCCATTTGATATTCGTAGGTTCCAAAACCATTTGTGTTTACTATGATGTCTATATTTTCCTCAAAGTCATCCTCTACAGTTAATGAAGCAACCGCTGGGCTCGATTTGTCTACAATTATTGTTGCCGGTTTGTAACCACATTCATCAATTGTGGGTATTTTTTTGGTACTGACGACTGTGTAAGTTCCGTTTTTGGTTGCTGTATAATTGACTCCTGTACTTACTTTGTCTCCGTTCAGAAACCAGTCAATGGTGTAATCAGCAGAATTAAGTCCTGAACTCAATTGTACTGAATTGAGTGCTGTTCCTGTTTCGTAATCGACACAGATTATGGCATTTTTTAGTGTGAGATTTTTTAGTGGATAAATAGTAATATCAAAATCATCCTGTGCAGCACAATTGAAATTGGCAGGAGCCGAGGCATGGATGTACATTTTTTGGCTAAAGGTTATTTGTTCTCCCGCAAAATGAGGAGTTCCGGTTGCATTTGGGCCGCTATAATATTTTCCAACAGCTAAGGCAGGCAGTGTGTAGCTTTGACAAATGGCAACGTCTGCAGTACTGGCCAGTATAGGTGTAACAGAAATAGTAACTGTAAAACTTTTTTCGCTGGTACAAATCAATCGATTCCCTACAACAGCATATACATAAATAGTTTGTGAGGTTCGCAATATAGTCCCGCCCGGAATAACAGGGCCTTTTCCTCCGGGCTGTGAATAATAATTTCCTAAAGTTAAATTGGGGAGCGTATAGCTCTCGCAAACATTTATATTTTCGAAGTTTCCAACATCTATTCCGTTATAATTCACTTTAAAAAAAGTTTCATTACTGCAGTTTGCAAAATCAGCCCATTCATTATAGATATAAATAGTCTGGGTTGTGTTTATGAGTGTTCCTTCGGTAATTTGTATTCCCTGACCATGCGGGCCTCCGGTTGCCGTGTAGTATTTTCCGTTTTTCAATACAGGAAGTTTAAAAGCTGTACAGGTAACTACATCTGTAAAACTATCTACCAAAGGGCGTTTCCTGATTTCTACAATAAAACTATGTTCGTTGGTACACTCTGGTCCAACGGCATACACATAAATGGTCTGTGTTGTAGTGATGACCTCTCCGGCTTTTAATTGTTTTCCGCCGCCGTTGGTTTTGGTAAAATACTTTCCGTTTACTAAAGGAGGCAGGAAATAGCGCTCGCATTCCAATCTATTGGCAGGGGTACCTACCAAGGGCAGCGTTTTTATGGTAATTTCATATTTTAAGTTATCGGTACAATTAGGAGAAGTTGTGGTGACAGCATAATAGTAAACAGTCTGTGAAGCAGTAATGCTGGTTCCGGCAGTAATGTTTTGACCCTGTCCGGCCGGGGCAGTATAATAGCCCCCTACAGCAACAGGCGGTAAAATATAGTTTCCGCATTTTGAAATGGGAACAAAACCTGATACATTAATAATGTTAATTCTGAAAGAATGTTCATTGGTACATCTTCCATCATCTGCAAAAACATATAGCGTTCGATTGGTAGTGATATTGGCTCCTGCATTTAAACGGGTACCTAAGCCGCCAGATGAAGTATAATAATTTCCGTTTGTCAAAGGAGGAAGTGTGTAGGAATTGCAAGTCACTACATTAGCAGGCTTCTCTATTAGTGGTAATGGGTATACTACAAATGGCACAGCAATGTCACGACAAACTGCTCCGTTTATTGTGGCATAATAGTAAATAGTCTGATCTGTTATAAATATAGTCCCTGCCGCAATTGCCTTTCCTTTTCCACCAGCGGCAGTAAAAAAACCACCTGCAGGTACACGTGGAACTATATATTGTCCACAGGCTTCTTTTTTAAAAGTAATTTCATAAATCAGGACTACATTAAAGGAATTCTCATTGGTACAACTGTTTGTATTAGATTTATTAAAAATATAATAAACACCACTTTTGGTGATAATATCCCCGGCATTCAATTTGGTTCCTGTTCCGTTTGGTCCTGTATTGTATTCGCCAAATGTAATGGGGGGCAATGTGTAGCTGTAGCAGGCAACAACATTTGGAATATCATCTACTTGCGGGAGAGCGTAAATAATTATATTGAAATTTACTGTTGCATAACAAGTCGAACTTGAAATGTTTTCGACTCTTAACCAGATAGTTTGTGGTGATTGAGACAAGGAAGTGTTGAAAGCTTTTGGATTTGTTATGCTATTTGTCGCACTGTTTGCTTCTGTTTGGGTTTTGTAATATCTGATTTTATAGTCTAAAGGATTTAATCCATTAAGTATGGCGGTTTCCTGAAGAGTTAAATCAATACTTACTCCGGAATTATTATCACAAACACTCAGATCCGGTGGTTTTACAATGTTGATTGGAGCCGTCACAAGCAAATCAAATGCAAGTATAGTATTGCAATAGGTATTATTGTTGGAAACATGTACCACTTTTATGTATATCGTCTCATTACCGGCACTAGTGTAAGAAGTTAATTGATTATCAGGAATAGCCGGTCCGTTTGCATTGGCTGCTTGTAACGAATTGTAATAAAAAAGAGCATATTCTGCCGGATTCAGTTTCAATGCCGCCAAATTATTCTGAGTTAAGTTGTATTGATAAGCAGAGTTTCCGTTATAACATGTAGTTAGGTTTTTGGGAGCTGCAATGACTAAATTGCCAATACTAACTTCGTCTTTTATCACACAACCAGATAGTGTTGCTGTAACACCATAAGTTCCAGCTTTATTAAGTGTGAGAGAGCTGTTTGTTTCTCCGGGAATTACAGCTCCATCCAGAGTCCAGATATAATCGTAATTTCCCACAAGCCCCGACTGCAATGTAACATTTTCTCCCTCACAAATGATTCTGTCCGGTCCTAAATCCATTGTGGTTATAAAACTGCCTCCTTTTATAAAAACTGCCGAATCATAATTACTGTCGTTATAATCACCAATAGCCAGCTTTATACTATAAGTCCTGTTCGGGATTACGGTTGAAGAAGCTGTTAAAATTTTAGTTTCTCCTCTCATATTGATTGCTGAGCCTCCCGGATTGGTTACATTATAACGGTCAAATAAATTGGAATTGGCAGATAAGCAGGCAGAATTGTACTGCTGATCCCGAATATTTTTAACCGAAACAGGTGTTGTTGTTCCCGGAACTACGGCAAGATTTTTAGAAACCCCGGTCGTTAAATCCGTCAGAATAAAGGCAAAAACATCACTGAAACCACACTGAAATTCTCCATATTCATTGGAAGCAAAAAGAAAATCAAAACTAAAATTTCTCGACAAAGGCGTAAAATCAAACTGAAGATAACTCACATCAGTAATGGGTACAATTTGCCCGTTTTCATTACTTATATTCTGTAAATCATTGTCACTCGAGGTGTTTAACCGACTGCTTTCATTAATGCCGGTATAAGAACCTTCAGTATGTTTGGCAATACCATTCCGGATAATAATTCCGTGTGTAATTGGGAAATTAGGATTGGTATTGGTGAATTTTCCAATGCCCAGTCGTGATGAAAATTTAAAATTGCTTTCATTGGCACAGGCATTTTGCATTAACTCTTGTCGAACTAGTTCGGGTATGGCCAAAGTTGTAGTGTCAACTATGATTTCTTGTGATGAAGATATAGCCGAATAAAATAATAAAAGGAAAAATAGAGCAGATCTCATAATCCGGATTTTATTTGGGTACTTAAAGATACGAATGATTTTTATTTAATTCAATGGTTTTCAGTATTTTATGATTTAGTCTATTGTTTAAAGAAACGCGATTAGTAAAATTAATTTTTGTTAAATTGCATAAACAGTTTGATTTTAACCATTAATCCCAGTTTAGAAAAATGAAAACATTTGATATAATAACAGTAACAGTAAATCCTTCTGTAGATAAAAGCACACATTTTTCAGGATTGATTGCAGAACAAAAAATAAGATGTAAAGATCCATTGTTTGATGCCGGTGGTGGCGGAATAAATGTTTCTAAAGCTATTTCCCGTATGCACGGAAGCTCACTGGCAGTGTTTACAGCCGGTGGACCTGTTGGAGAAATGTTAAAGGATTTAGTAACCAAAGAAAAAATAGACTTTGAAGCCATTGAAACTAAAACCGCAACTCGAGAAAATTTCATCGCTGTTGATGATAATACCAATTCGCAATATCGTTTTGGATTTACAGGAGATATTTTAGCGGATTCAGAAGTTGAAAAGCTTTTGGAAACCATTTCGAATTTTAAACCAAAATACTTGGTAGCAAGCGGAAGTTTAAATGAAGGCCTATCATCCGATTTTTATCAGAAAGTAGCTGAAATTGCCAAAACATCCAATTCTAAATTAATCGTTGATACTTCGGGAGAGGCTTTAAAAAAAGTTTTAGAAACAGGTGCGTACCTGATCAAGCCCAATGTTGGAGAATTGGCCAAATTAGTTGGTGTAGAACGCTTAGAAATTGATGAGGTAAACGAAGCTGCTAAAAAAATTATAGCTGATCGAGGAGCTGAAATTGTTGTAGTTTCACTTGGGCCTCAAGGAGCCGTTTTGGTTACAAAAGACGAGTACGAATTTGTTCCGGCACCAAACGTTGCCAAAAAAAGTACCGTAGGAGCAGGTGATAGCATGGTGGGAGGAATGGTTTGGGCATTATCACAGAATAAAAGCCTGAAAGAAGTGATTCGATGGGGAGTAGCCTGCGGGTCAGCAGCGACTATGAACGAAGGAACTCAATTGTTTAAATTTGAAGATGCTAATCGTTTATTCGAATGGTTAAAAAACAAATAAAATTACAATATAGATTTTCTGTAGAGACACAGCAGTGTGTATAGCCTTAGGTGAATTGTCTGGTATTACTGGCTGTTAGATGCACAGCTGTGCATCTAACAGCAGGAAATAAAAATATATTTATTTTTTTATTTCCTGCTGACAAACTGTTGTCACCGACCCTCAATAATTTTGAAGTATCAACAAATTAAAACTTTAAAATCATGAAAACATTAGAAGCACAAGTAATCACTTCAGAAGATTTATTGAAACACTGGCAGGGGCACCGAGCATTAACGCGTCGTTTGATTGAACTTTTTCCGGAAAAAGATTTCTTCGAATTTTCAATTGGAGGAATGCGGCCTTTTGCAAAATTAGTCGATGAGCTTTTGGCAATTGCTGCTCCAGGGCTTAAAGCAATTGTAAACCGTGAAAGCCAGCCTTATAATGAAGCAGAAGAAAAATTGATTTTTAAAGCGCAATATCTTGAAAAATGGGACGAAGCGACAGCAGAAATCAATAAATACTGGGAACAATTAGCAGTCGAAGATTTCAGCGAAACTTTTAACCTTTTCGGGCAATATGAATTTCCGATTATTCAGAATATCTTATACTTTATAGATAATGAGGTCCACCATCGCGGTCAGGCTTATGTATATTTAAGAGCTTTAAATATTGAGCCGCCATTTTTTTGGGAAAGATAATTACTCATAAACAAAAAACTCCTAATGCAACTTAGTTTCTTTAGGAGTTTTTTCTATAAAAGCCTTTGTTTGTTGATTTCTAATAGTTCCAAAACTCTTGTTTTAAGACTTTCAGGCTCGAGAATTGTGGCGTAATCTCCAAACATCAAAAACCAACGAGAGAAACCATTATTGATATCACGACACATAAAAGTCATTTCGATTTGTCCGTCGACTTCTCTCTCAGAGATAAAGCCATGATATTTTCTTTCAGTAGATAAATAGCGCCCTATTTTTTTATCAATTAAGATTCGGACTTTTGTAGTCGGGCAGGTTTCTGTTTTAGTCAGATAGGTTTCCAGCGAATCATGTTCTATGGTAAAATCAGAATCAGTTTTTTTAATACACTGAATTCGGTCAGTTCTAAACTGTCGGTAATCTTTTCGTAAATGACAATATCCCAGAAAATACCAATTGTTATTGTCGTGAAATACACCTACAGGTTCTAAATTCCGTTGTGTAGTTTCGTCCTTGGCAAAAGTTTTGTACGTTAGCAGTATTTGCTTTTTCTCGGCAATTCCTTCAAAAAGAACGGCTAAAGTATTTGGGGAATTGTCGTTAAACAGCGGTTCGGCAGTTTGCATCATCACCCTCGATTCAATATTCGAAAGATAATCTTTATCGGTACTTCTCAAAACCGATTTCAATTTATACATCGCCGATGCATAGTGACTTCCCAAAGACGGATCGGTAAACTTCTGCATCAGTTTTTCGGCAGCGATGAAACTGCTCACTTCCTCGCGTGTAAACATCACCGGAGGTAATCGGTAACCTTCCATCAAAGCATAACCAACTCCGGCTTCACTGTAAATAGGAACTCCCGAAGCTTCAAGCGTTCTGATGTCCCGGTAAATGGTCCTCAGACTACATTCAAAACGATCCGCCAGTTCCTGCGCTTTTACAATTTTCTTAGATTGCAATTGAATCAGGATGGCGACAATTCGGTCAAATCGTTTTGGGGTTTCGTCCATTTTAAGCTTTTTTTCAAAGATAGTATTTATCGTAAAGAGTTAAAAACAATAAATTTTCGCATCTTTACAGAATTGTATTATTAAATCAAAATCCGAATAATAATTATAAATGAAGATTCCGTTTGAGCCCGTATGGTTTGGTTATGAAATTAATATTCATTTAGTTTTAGAATATTTAGCCTTTTTTATCGGGTATCGATACTATGCTTTTTTAAGAAAAAGAACTGCTGACAGGATCATCACAATCAATCGGTTATCTATTATTTTAGGAGCAGCTATCGGGGCTTTTCTGGGTTCCAGAATTATGGGTTTTTTAGAGAATCCTGTTTTTGTTTCAGATCTCAAATCCTTGCTTGATCTTTTCAACGTAAAAACGATTATGGGAGGTCTCTTTGGCGGACTTTTAGGCGTAGAAATCGCTAAAAAAATTATTGGTGAAAAAGAATCTTCCGGTGATTTGTTTACGTTTCCAATTATCCTGGGAATTTTTATCGGAGAATTGGATGCTTTTTATCCGGAACAAATGAATTCACATATGGAGAAGCTACTTCTTTTTTCCTGGGAATGAATCTTGGCGATAACCTAAAGCGGCATCCAATTGCTTTGTATGAATTGGTTTTTTTAGCTGTTCTGTTTTATTTCCTGAAGAAACTCCAAAGCAAAAATCTACCAAATGGCTTGTTATTTCAGTATTTTATGATTTCTTATTTTGCATTCCGATTTTTTATAGAATTTATAAAACCCAATCATTTTTTCGTGGCAGGAATAAGTTCCATCCAGATTTTATGTTTAATTTGTCTATTATATTATCACAAAACAATTTTAAATCTATTCGTAAAAAATGCCAGTTAGAAAGTATACTTATTATGATTTTACCTTAAGCCTTTGTCCCGAATGCTTAAAGCGTATTGATGCAAAAATTGTTTTTGAAGATGAGCATGTTTACATGCTCAAAAGATGTCCGGAACACGGAAGTTCAAAGGTATTAATTGCGGATGATATTCAATATTATAAAAATATCCGAAACTACAATAAGCCATCAGAGATGCCTTATACCTTTAATACCAAAACCCATTATGGCTGTCCGTATGATTGCGGTTTATGCCCGGATCACGAACAGCATTCCTGTCTGACTGTTGTTGAAGTTACAGACCGGTGTAATCTGACATGTCCGACTTGTTATGCGGGATCATCTCCTTCATACGGAAGACACAGAACGCTGGAAGAAATAAAAAGAATGCTGGATACGGTTGTTAAAAATGAAAAGGAACCTGATGTTGTGCAGATTAGCGGTGGCGAACCTACTATTCATCCTCAGTTTTTTGAGATTTTAGACTACGCAAAATCCCTTCCGATAAAGCATTTAATGTTGAATACCAATGGAATTAAAATTGCCAAAGACAAGGAATTTGCCAGACAGCTGAAAACCTATTCACCTGATTTTGAAATTTATCTTCAGTTTGACTCCTTCGAAGATCACGTGTTGCAGGAGTTACGCGGTGCCGATTTAAGCGAGATAAGAAAACAAGCGTTGGAGAATCTGAACGAAGTAAATTTGTCTACAACATTGGTGGTTACGCTTCAGAAAGGACTCAATGATAATGAAATTGGAAAAATAATTGAATTTGCGTTAAAACAAAAATGCATCAGAGGGGTTACTTTTCAGCCAACACAAATTGCCGGAAGACTGGAAAATTTTGACCCGGAAAAAGACAGGATGACATTAACCGAGGTCAGAAGGAAAATTTTGGAACAAACTTCCATTTTCAATTCAGATGATTTGCTACCCGTTCCTTGTAATCCTGATGCTTTGGTAATGGGATATGCCTTGAAATTGGGTGATGAGGTATTTCCGCTTACACGGTACATCAATCCAAATGACTTGTTAGACAATAGTAAAAACACCATCATTTACGAACAGGATGAAGTGCTTCGCGGAAAAATGATAGAATTATTCAGTACAGGAAATTCAGTAGAAGTCGCTGAAGAAAACCTGAAATCAATTCTCTGCTGCCTGCCCAATATTGATGCACCCAATTTGGGTTATGATAATTTGTTTCGCATCATCATTATGCAATTTATAGATGCCTATAATTTTGATGTAAGAGCTATAAAAAAATCATGTGTGCATATTGTCAATAAGGATAATAAAATAATTCCTTTTGAAACCATGAATTTGTTTTACAGAGACGATAAAATAGAAAGATTAGAACAACTTAGAACTAATATATAAAATGATGACAGCATTAGAAGTAGGGAATTTAGACGGATTGGTTGCATTTTTTGTTTCGATTATGCTGGGGCCACCTGTTTTATTTACAATCATTGGATTTGCGGTAAAAAGAAACAATCCAAGAACAGCAAAAGTGCTTTTTATTATGGGAGCGGTATACTTAATCGTAGGACTGGGAATTTGTGGAGGTCTTATTTCGTAAAAAAGGAAAACCCAATAGCTTGTAGGTTATTGGGTTAGTATTAATTACAAATCTGATTCAATTATAAATTTTTAGAAACTTCATCCCAGTCTAAAAGTCTTTCAGGGTTTATTTTGGCTTTTTCCATTCTGTCTAAAACAATTTCCTGATGCTCAATCGGGATTTCAGTACTAATGTTGAATTTTTTAGTTTCCATAATTATAAGGTTAATGAAAAAATGATTTACGCTTTAAATTTTCTGAAGGATTGGATCATTTCATAAATGCCGAAAGCAATTACAATTTTTCCAATTATAAAAATAAACCAACTTAATGGATTTGTTAGGTAAGTTCGATCATTTTCTAATGGGGTGTAAAAATCTGTAACTAAAAAGAATCTAAATGCACCGGAGATGAAGCGTTTCCAATTATTCCAGTCACATAATGTAATTTCATGATCATAATTTTCACAAATAAAGAAAAGAATGTAAATTATTGAACCAACTAGCAAAGTAAATTTCATTGCTCTTTTCCAGTCTGTTCCATATTCAGAAACAATATCACTGATATTTAAAATAAATAAATCTCTATTTAGTTGTTTTGGTTCTCTTGCTCTATGATTTAAATGATCTTTGTCTTTTTCAAATTCTTTTAATTTCTTTTTTATATCATCTCTGAAAGCGTTGAATTCATAAATTCTAAAGCGATTATAATCAATTTTATTTTCAGCTTTTTGCAATTGCAATTTAATGGTTCTAATAGTTCTTATATTGCATTTATATATTTGTTTAATTTGAATATCATCAAAATATACTTGCTTTTCAAAAATAGTTCTATCAATATCTACAATATCAAAATATGTTTCTTGTAAAGAAATGATATCAAAGAATTTTAAATTATTAAATGAGATTTTGTGGATTCTTGATTTATTGAAGCTTACTTGTTTTAAAAATTCACAGTCATCAAATTTCAATGTTGTTTTTATTTCATCACCAGTAGCTTCAAATTTTGCAATATTTAGAAATTTGCAATCAGAAAATTTTGTGTCAGAATTAAAAGTTGTTTTGAAAAAACTAGAATGATTGAACACACAATGATTAAATAATGCAGAATTTAAACTTGATGCGGTTTTGTTGCCAAAATATTCGAAATGACTTTTAAAATTACAGTGAGAAATAATGATGGAATTAAGAGTTGAACGAATAATTGAACAATTTTCTATAGAATCTAAATTTACAATTTTAAGATTTCCTTTTTCAAAATTTATATTTTCAATGTCAATAGAATTAATTTTACCTCCATTTATCTCAATTTCACCATTCTTTATGTTATTCGTTTTTACATTACGAATGTCATTAGTATTTTCCTTAAATGAAAGATAATTTATATTCGAATTTACAATAACTAAATATTTGCGTTGTATATCGCAGGAAATGAATGTTAGATCCTCAAATTCACAGGTGTCAAATTCTAACTCACAATTGAAAGTACAATCATAGAAATGAACATATAAATCTTCATGGGTGTAATTTTCAAAAATTAATTTTGAACAATTAAAAGTTTTATTTTTGAAAACCACAGATTGACCTCCTAAATCACCATTGTCAAAAACAATAATATCTCCAGAGAATGTAATTTCTGATTTGTCTTTTAGATCAGTATATTTTAATTTATTTAGGCTAATTCGATATTGATCCATTTAGTGTGATTTTTTGATTATAAATAAACAAAAAACCTGATAATTTTCATCATCAGGTTTTCTCTATATTCTTTTTTATTCTATTTTCTAAAAAAACTAGTCGTTAAGCTTCAAAACAGCCATAAACGCCTCTTGTGGAATCTCAACGTTTCCTACCTGGCGCATACGTTTTTTACCTTTTTTCTGTTTCTCCAAAAGTTTACGCTTACGCGAAATATCTCCACCGTAACATTTTGCGGTAACGTCTTTACGAAGTGCTTTAATCGTTTCACGAGCGATAATTTTTGCTCCAATTGCCGCCTGAATCGGAATGTCGAATTGTTGTCTTGGAATCAATTCACGCAGTTTTTCGGTCATTTTTTTACCGATGTTATATGCGTTGTCTTCGTGAATCAGAGCAGAAAGTGCATCAACTGTCTGAGCATTTAAAAGAACGTCAAGTTTTACCAATTTCGAAGTACGCATTCCAATTGGAGAATAGTCGAAAGAAGCATACCCTTTAGAAACTGTTTTCAAACGATCGTAAAAATCGAATACAATTTCGGCCAAAGGCATATCAAAATTCAATTCCACTCTTTCTGTTGTCAAGTACGTTTGATTGGTAATTTGGCCACGTTTTTCAATACAAAGACTCATTACGTTTCCAACAAAGTCAGCTTTTGTAATAATGGTTGCTTTAATATAAGGTTCTTCAACTCTGTCTAAACGTGAAGGTTCAGGCAAGTCAGAAGGATTGTTGACAACAAATGCAGTTTCAGGATCTTTTTTGGTGTAAGCCAAATACGAAACGTTAGGAACTGTAGTAATTACAGTCATATCGAACTCACGTTCAAGACGTTCCTGAATGATTTCCATGTGAAGCATTCCTAAGAATCCACAACGGAAACCAAATCCTAAAGCAGCAGAACTTTCAGGTGTAAAAACTAACGAAGCATCATTTAGTTGCAATTTCTCCATCGAAGAACGCAAATCTTCATAATCTTCTGTATCAACAGGATAAATTCCCGCAAATACCATTGGTTTTACGTCCTCGAAACCTGTAATCATATTGGTTGTTGGTGTCTTGGCATCTGTTAGAGTATCTCCCACTTTTACCTCTTTGGCTTCTTTAATTCCTGAAATCAAATATCCAACATCACCTGTAGAAATTACATTTTTCGGAACCTGATTTAGTTTTAAAGTTCCCACTTCATCGGCAAAATATTCATTGCCGGTAGCCATGAATTTAATTTTCTGCCCTTTTTTGATTTCACCATTCATCACTCTGAAGATTACCTCAATTCCACGAAATGGGTTGTAATGTGAATCAAAAATCAATGCCTGTAACGGTTCATCCACATTTCCTTTTGGAGCTGGTATTTTTTCGATAATAGCTGCAAGAATGTTCTCTACACCAAAACCTGTTTTTCCTGAAGCATGAATAATATCTTCTAATTTACATCCAAGTAAATCGATAATATCATCACTAACCTCTTCAGGATTAGCACTTGGTAAATCTACTTTATTTAAAACCGGAATAATTTCCAGGTCATTTTCTAAAGCCAAATATAAGTTTGAAATCGTTTGTGCCTGAATACTTTGTGCTGCATCCACAATCAAAAGTGCCCCTTCGCAGGCAGCAATCGAACGTGAAACTTCGTATGAAAAGTCAACGTGACCGGGAGTGTCAATTAAATTTAAAATATATTCTTCTCCTTTATAAGTGTATTCCATCTGAATGGCGTGACTTTTAATGGTGATTCCACGCTCACGTTCCAGATCCATGTTGTCAAGCAATTGTGCTTTTTCTTCACGTGCTGTAACGGTTTGTGTAGCGCCCAGTAATCGGTCTGCCAGTGTACTTTTACCGTGGTCAATGTGTGCAATAATGCAAAAGTTACGTATCTTCTTCATTTTAATATATCAATTCTCTAATTGAGTTTTAGTCTTTTTCGGGTATAAATTGCACTGCAGCAATTGCTTTAGCGCATAATATTAAGGCGCAAAGATAGCGCAAAGTTTTGGATTCTGGAATGTAGTTGTTGGATAGTTAGTTTTTGAAAACCAATTTCAGTCTTAAAATTCAAAATTGAACCCTTTTTCCGTCAGTTTTTTGTAGATTTCTGAATCAAATTTGTACAATTTAGCGGCTCTGTGGGACACGTCCTGCTGTTTTTCATCTAAGGCAACGAGCAGTTTCATATGCAGAATTTTTCTTCGGAAATTCGATTTATCCAGTTCAATTCCTAATATTTCTTCGTAGAGATGCATTAACTGCAATAAAGTGAACTTTTCAGGCAAAAGATTGAATCCGATGGGGGCCTGACGCACTCTGTTACGAAGTTGCATTAAGCTGAATTGTAAAATTTCCCTATGGTCAAAAATCAAATCCGGCAGTTCGTTAATTTTATGCCAGGTCGCTTCCATTAAGGTAAGGCCGGCTTTTACATTATAATCTTCGCGATTAACCAATGTGTAATAACCAATGGTCACAACTCTTCTTCCGGGTACACGATTGGGATCTGTAAATGCTTTTAACTGCTCCAGATAAATGTTGTCCAGACTGGTTAGTTCATACAAAATTCGTTGTGCTGCATAATCAGAACTTTCTTCTTTTTTGAGCCAGCCTCCAAGAAGCCCCCATTTTCCAATACTTTCTCCTTCGGCATGATGGGCTAGCAGCACTTCGATGTTTCCTTTGTTGAATCCAAATATGACACAGTCGATCGTAACTCCGTCGATGACCGGGTTTTGAATTGCAGGAGGTTCTCCGCTATACGTTTTGGAAGTTTTTTTAGAGTGTAAAAATGCCATTTGTTTGCTTTATAAGCTGATTTTAAAATTCAAAATTAAATCCTTTTTCAGTAAGTTTTGTATAAATCTCCGAATCAAATTTGTATAGTTTGGCTGCCCTGTGCGAAACATCCTGTTGTTTTTCATCCAATGCAACAAGTAATTTCATATGAAGAATTTTTCGTCTGAAATTTGATTTGTCCATTTCGATTCCTAATATTTCTTCATACAAATGCATCAATTGCAACAGTGTAAACTTTTCCGGCAAAAGATTAAATCCAATTGGCGCCTGACGAACTCTGTCCCGCAAATGTTTCAGACTATAAGTCAATATTTCATTGTGATCATAAATCAAGTCCGGAATTTCATTGATCTTATACCATTTGGCATCAGATGCCGTAAAACCAGCCTGAATATTGTAATCTTCTCTTTTAATTAAGGCATAGTAGCCAATTGTAATAACACGTCTCAGCGGAAATCGATCCGGATTTCCAAATGCTTTCAGTTGTTCGAGATAGATGTGATCTAATGCGGTCAGTTCATTTAACAGGCGGTGAGCAGCATTATCAGTGCTTTCTTTTTTATTAATCCATCCTCCCGGGAGTCCCCATCTTCCTTTGCTTATTCCTTCTGCGTGTTGAATTAGAAGTATTTCAAGGCTTCCCTTGTCAAAACCAAATATAACACAGTCAATAGTAATGGCATTCATCACTGAAGAATCATTTTTTACGATAATATCATCATCTAAATTATCAGCCATGCTTGTTAAAATTTTGACAAATTAAATAAATAAAAAGAATAGATGCTCTTAAAACTCAACATATTTTTAAAATGATTACAAAAAGATTAAAATTTTTAAACTTAATGATGTAAAAATGAATAAGTGGTTTTAAAATAGTAATAATATAATGTATTAAATGAATATTTATCAATAATTATTGCTTCTATTAAATTAAATAATGTGGTTATTCAATAAAAATAACTTCAAAATTATCTGAATAGTAAAAAAATGATGCTAATTTTTTGTTAATATAGAAAAATTGCGCTACACTTGTAGTCAAATTAACCATAAGATAAATTCTTTTTGACTATAAGTAAGCTGGTAACAAAAAACTATTAATTAAACCTCAAATTTTTTTTACAGGAAGTAATTCGGAAAGTCTCATGAAAACATCATTTAGATACCATATCAAAAAAAATTCTGCCTAAGAATTAATTGTTACAACATATTTAAATTAAGAATATAAAATTTCGGTCCATTGACGTAAAAACAGAACGTGCAAGCGGAGAACTTCATTGCTTAGAGGCAGACTAAAAATAGTGGAACAAATTATTTAGAAGATTCATTAATCAGATTAAAAACAACTAACAACAAAATTTAACCAAATTATTAATTATTATGAAAAGCAATTATTGTATTAAACCAACAATGCTCCAGTTTTACCTGATGCTGTTGCTTAGCGTACTTACGATGCAGTCGGGTTTTGCACAAGAGCAATCCCAATTTGTAATCGGAAATGTAAAATCGGCAGACGATGGTATGGGAATTCCCGGTGCTAGTGTAACAATTGAAGGAACAAAAAGAGGAACCTCTACAGATTTTGATGGAAATTTCAGGTTGGAAGCAAAAACAGGTGATGTCATTGCAATCAGTTTTATGGGATTTAAAACACAGCGTGTCACGGTTGGAACTCAAAAAACAATTAATGTAACCTTACAAACCGAAGCGGCAGATCTTAAAGAAGTTGTTGTTATTGGTTATGGTACTCAAAAAAGAACAGCCGTAATGACTGCTATTACGCAGGTTTCTGGTGAAAGTCTGGCTAAAACAAATACTATAAATGCACTCCAGGGACTGCAAGGGCAGGCAGCCGGACTTCAAATTACATCTACTTCCGGACAGCCGGGAGAAAAAATGAATGTGGTTATCAGAGGTTTGGGGACTACTGGAGGCAGCAACCCGCTTTATGTGGTAGATGGCATACTTACCGGAGATATTACCTATCTAAACAACTCTGATATTGAGTCAATTTCGGTTTTAAAAGATGCCGCTTCGTCTGCTATTTATGGATCACAAGCTGCGAACGGAGTCGTTTTGGTAACTACCAAAAAGGGAAAAAGAGGTTCTCCGGGAAAAATTACTTTTGATCAGTATTATGGCGTACAGTCTGTAGCCAGAAAAGTTGATTTGTTAGATGCTAAAGAATATGCTGTTATTTTAAATGAAGCTGCTGTAAACTCCGGTAAAAATCCTTATTTCACTAACGACCAGATTGCCGGATTAGGAAAAGGCACCAACTGGATGGATAAAATGCTCACGGATAATGCAGCTACTAAAAACTTTTCATTTGGTGCTTCGGGAGGTTCTGATACTTCTGTTTATTCTACTTCATTATCTTATCTGGGGCAGGAAGGAATTGTTGGAGGTAAAGACTTATCAAATTATGATCGTTACAATTTCAGATTTAATTCAGAACACAAACTGTATAAAGATGTGCTTACTTTGGGACAGAATTTAAGTTTTGCTTATGTAGATAAAAACGGTATTGGAGTTGGAAACCAATACAATAATTCTTTAAGAAGTGCATTTCAGACCACTCCATTATTACCAATGTATGATGCCGATGGTAATTATTTTGATACTACAAAGAGTACCGAACTATGGCTGTCAGGTGTAGCAAATCCTTATGCGATTATGGATTATAACAATCAAAACGAAAGTAATAATCAAAAGTTATTAGGGAATGTTTATTTACAGGTTGAACCAATAAAAAACCTAACATTTAAAACAACTTTAGGACTTGATTATTATGTGTCCGAAGGCCATTCTTACAAGCCTGTATATCACTTATCAATTTATGCAAATAATAATTATGATACGGTGAACCAAAATATGAGTAAAAACAGAAGTATTACCTGGGATAATTTATTAGGCTATAAATTTAATGTTGCCGAAAATCATCATTTTGAAGCCATGGCAGGAACATCTTATATTAATTACGCAGAAACTTCTGTAGAAGCAAACAATGCAGATTCTGTTTTTAATGATTTAGAACATGCCTGGATAGATACTACGACTAATAAGGACGGAACAAAAATAACCATTAAAGGTAAAAAAGAAGAAAATAGACTGATGTCTTATTTTGGAAGAGCAAACTATAATTATAAAGATACCTATTTCTTCAATGGAACTCTTAGGGCAGATGGTTCGTCAAAATTTGCTCAAGGAAATCAATGGGGATATTTTCCATCAGTATCTGCCGGTTGGGTTGCTTCAAATGAAGCATTTTTAAAAGATTCACAAGCTATAAATTTCCTTAAAGTAAGAGCGAGCTGGGGTCAGGTTGGTAATCAGAGTATTAGGTCATTCCAATATTTAGCCGAAATGAGATCCAAAAATACAAACTATATTTTCGGAGATAAAGAAGGCTCTCTTACACCAGGAACCTATCCGTATAGAGTTGCAAATCCTGATGCAAAATGGGAAACCTCAGAGCAGATAAACCTTGGTTTAGATGCCAGATTTTTAAGTAATGCCTTAAGTGTGACTTTTGATGTTTATCAAAAAACAAATAAGGACTGGTTAATTTTAGCACCTGTTTTTGCAACATTAGGAGCAGAGCCAGCTTATATTAATGGTGGTGATGTAGTAAATAAAGGGGTAGAATTGAGTTTGAATTATCAAAACAAAATTGGCGATTTCAATTATAGTGTGAGTGCAAACGGTGCTTATAATAAAAATACTGTTGGTAAGATACCAAGTAATGATGGTATAATTCATGGATTGAGTAATGAACTGTATGACAATGCAGGTGAATTTTACAGAGCAGAAAACGGATTTCCATTGGGTTATTTCTGGGGTTATAAAACAGGAGGCGTTTTCCAGAACCAGGAACAAATTAATAATTATAAATCGGCGAGTGGTGTAGTATTACAGCCAGGTGCAGCTCCGGGGGATATTATTTATCAAAACGTGAACGGAGATGATAAAATTGATGCCTCTGATAAAACCAGTATCGGAAATCCTAATCCGGACTTTACTTTTGGTTTCTCTTTATCTGCTAATTATAAAGCTTTTGACTTTTCAGTGATGGCAAATGGTGTTGCCGGAAACCAAATTGTACAATCGTATAGAAATCAATCAGGAGCTTTCGGAAACTATACATCTGCTATTTTAAACCGTTGGCATGGCGAGGGTTCTTCGAACTCAGTGCCAAGGGTAACGGAAGACAACAGAAACTTTACACAATTTTCTGATTTGTATGTTCAAAATGGTGATTTCTTAAGAATTAATACGGTTACATTAGGATTTGATTTAGCAAAAATGAATAAATCTAAAACATTCTTCGCAAGTCAGTTCAGACTTTACTTTTCAGTACTAAATCTTTACACGTTTACGAAATACAACGGTATGGATCCTGAGATTGGATTTGGTTCTTCAAATGATGATCAAAAATTTTCATCAGGAGTAGATGTAGGATACTATCCAAGACCAAGAACCTATATGTTGGGTTTAAATGTTAAACTTTAATAAATAAAACAATGAAAAATACCTATTTATATATTTTCTGTTTGAGTTTATTGTCTCTGGGTTCTTGTAGTTTAGAAACAGAACCATTGATAAATCAAACGGATACAAATTTTTACAAAACTACTGAGGATGCTTACAGTGCATTAGTTGGTTGTTATGATGGTTTACAGGTAGCTACGGGTGCTTCCGGATTGGGTGTTCCTGTAATAAGTGAAGTGATGTCAGATGATTGTTTTGGAGGAACCGGTGCTTCAGATGGGTACAATTATGCATTAATAGACGAATTTGATAAAAGTCGTTCCCCAGCAGACGTGGATCTTCTAAATGAAAACTGGAAAAATTATTATAAAGGAGTTCTACGATGCAATCTCTTTCTGTCTAAAATGGATCAGATTGAATGGAAAGGAGATACTGCTTTAAGAAATACCTATGAATCTGAAACTAAATTTATCAGAGCTTATTTGTATTTTGAAATGGTACGTTTGTGGGGGAATATACCACTATTAACAGCACCTTCTGAAGAGAATATCCCACAGGCAACTCCTGAAGAAGTTTATAAAGTAATAGCTGAAGATTTGGTTTTTGCAGCAAACAATTTACCAACAGCGGCATATAATTCTGTACCAAATGGAAGAATCACTAAATGGGCAGCAAAATCTTTACTAGGACGTGTTTATTTATATTACACCGGATATTATGGAAAAACAGATTTAGCCGGAGTAGTAACTAAAACACAGGCTTTAGGTCATTTAGAAGATGTTATTGCAGGAAGTGGTCACGGTTTGGTTGATGATTTTTCTACTTTATGGCCAGCCGCTTCGGTTGATCAATATGCAGGAGAGAGTAATAAAGAGTTCGTATTTTCTATAAAATATACTTACACCAGTGATTATAATGGAAATACGGATGGTAATGCCTGGTTAGTAATGTTTGGAATGAGAGAGTTTTCATCTTACCCTTATGCGCATGGATGGGGAGTAACGGTAAACTCAAAATTATGGGATGATTACGCTGCAAATGATACTAGACGCGGAGCAACTATAATTGGAATTGAAGAAGAAGATATAGCGTTCAACAAAATAAACAGTCAAAGAGAATATACAGGTTACTACAATAAAAAATACTGTCCAATGATTGATAAGGACGGAAAAGAACTTCCTATTGTTTTAGGTAGCCAGTTTTGGGACATTAGCCAGTTTCAGGATTATGTGGTATTGAGATATGCTGATGTTTTATTAATGGCAGCAGAATTAGGAAGCGGGAGCGCTCAGTCTTATTTTGACCAGGTGAGACAAAGAGCGTACAAAGCAAACTTTGCTTCATTACCCCCAACTCAGAAAAATATCATGGAAGAAAGACGTTTAGAATTTGCTCTTGAAGGTGTAAGATATTGGGATTTATTACGTCAGGGAATTGGTATAGCTTCGTTAAAAATTGCAGGAAATACAACTTTGTTAAGCGGTGGAGTTGCCACAACAAAAACAATATCGGCTGCTAAAATTCAGGAAACAAAAGGATTATCTCAAATTCCTAATACGCAGATTACATTGTCAGGAAATGTTTTAAAACAAAATGCCGGCTGGTAATTTTAACTAAAAACTAAAGAAAATGAAAAATATTAAAATAGTAATTACAACATTTTTGACGCTGGTACTCCTAATGTCATCTTGTTCACCAGATACCTATTCGTTAGATGCTGTGACTGATAAGTCGGATATTAATTATGAAATTACACAGGATTTTGCAGTAGATCCGGGAGGGAATACTGTAAAATTAACTAATAAAACTCCTGGAGTTGTGCTGACCTGGGATTACGTTACAGGAAAATCAAACAAAGCTACTGAAACGGTAAAATATGCCTTTAAAGGAAATTATACTATAAAAATTATAGCAGTAACAGGTGGTGGTATTGTAGAGTTGGATCCCTATACTGTGACCGTTACTCAGGATAATTTAAATTATGTAAACGACCCACTTTGGAATTTACTTACAGGTGGCGTTGGAAAATCTAAAACCTGGCTTTTGGATTTAAATGCAGATGGGGTTTCGAAATATTTTATTGGTCCAATGTACTTTTATGGTGCAGATAACGGATGGCTGGAAGGTGGAGATAATGGATGTTATGGTGCTAGTTGTTGGAATTGGCTTCCGGAATGGAAAGGAAACACATGGATTGCAGCTAAAGGTGATTACGGAAGCATGACATTTAGTTTGGAAGGTGGTCCATTTTTAAAAACAGATCACAAAATGATGCCAGGTTATGGTCAGGAATCAGGTACGTTTTTTTTAGATGCTGATGCAAAAACGTTAACTACCTCTAATGCTACCATTTTACATACCAATGAAAATGAAAATTGTGTGGATAATTGGCACTCTATGAAAATTATGTCACTAACAGAAAACACATTACAAGTTGGTGTTTTAAGAAAAGGAAGTTGTGATGGTGCTGCAACATTGGTTTTTAATTTTATCTCAAAAGACTATAGCGATAATTGGGTACCGAAAGATGTTCCGGATCCAAACCCGGCAATTGATTTAAATGGTGGAAGTGTCGATGATTTATTATCAACTACAACTACAACCACTAAGACATGGGCCTTAAGCAAAGACAGCCCTTTTAACTGGACAGATTTAACTGGAGCATTTTTAAATCCTTGGAATACTGTAGCTGATTATCCGGACTGGGCAGCATTTACAGCAGCAGATCAGGCAACTGTAGTGAAAAATAAAATCTCTTTTTCTGATGATGGAACTGTTAAAACCGTAAAGAGCGATGGTACTACAACTTCAGGGACTTATACAACAAGTACTGATGGAACAAATATTATCACTTTTGGCGGAATAAATCCTTCATTTGCGATAGGCAATTCCTGGGCAAGTGTATCTACTACTGCAAAAAACCAATGGAAAATTGTTAAAACAGCAAAAACGGGTAATGTAGTTACTGACATTTGGTTTGGAAAACGTGATGAGGTGAAAAGTGAGTATATGGTTTTCCACTTTGTATTAAGTAATTAATCATCTAAAACCACTTTTTTAAATAATAAAGTCATCTCTAAATACAATCTTATGTACTATTTTTTTGAAAGAGAGTGTTTAGGGATGTCTTATTATTTGTTGCTCTTTTTGACAAAATCAAATCGGTTTAAGATTAAAAAGTACAAGAATAAATACATGAAAAATAATAATTTACCCTCCAGTAATTAGTTGAAATAATTATCGGTAAATTTATTTGAACTAATCTAAAGAAAGATGAAATATTTGAATTTTTTAAAGACATTTACAATTTTGGGACTGTTTACAGTTTGTAGCTGTAATAAGAAAAATACTGATTTTGAAAACCGAAAAGTCTCTTTTAATTCAGATTGGAGTTTTCATCTAAATGACAGCCTTGTTGATAAAGATACTATAGGAACTTCTACAAAATGGAGAACTTTAGATGTTCCTCACGACTGGAGCATCGAAGGAAAATTTGATGAAAAAAGCCCGGCCGGATATGGAGGCGGATCGCTTACCGGAGGTTTAGGCTGGTACAAAAAAATATTTAAAGTCGCTGCAGAAGACAGCACAAAAATAACTTCAATCACTTTTGACGGTGTTTACAGAAACAGCGAAGTCTGGGTAAACGGACATTTTTTAGGAAAACGTCCAAACGGATATATTGGTTTTCAATATGAAATGACTCCATACTTAAATTACGGAGACAAAAACAACGAAATAATTGTTAAGGTTGACAATTCAAAACAACCCAATTCACGTTGGTATTCGGGTTCAGGAATTTTTAGAAATGTGTGGATCGAAACAACAGACAAACTTCGCGTTGGACAATGGGGAACTTACATTACAACTCCAAAAGTTACGTCTGAAAAAGCTTCAGTAAATATTGAAACAACGATTAAAAATCAATATAAAGAAGGTAAAAAGGTAAAATTAACGACAACTATTTTTAAAGAAGATACCAAAGTAACATCGGTTACTCAAGATATAACAATCAGTGCAAACGGAAATCAAATTGTAAAGCAATCGGCTGAAGTTGAAAATCCTGCATTATGGTCAGATCAAAAACCTGAACTGTACACAGCAGTTACCGAAATTTCGTCCGATGATAAAATCATTGATCAATATAAAACCACTTTCGGAATCAGAGATTTTAAATTCGATCTTAAGAAAGGTTTTATTCTCAATGGAAAACAAGTCAAAATAAAAGGAGTCTGTATGCACCATGATTTAGGGCCGTTAGGTGCTGCAATCAATACGCGTGCAATCGAACGTCAGTTAGAAATCCTGAAAGAAATGGGTGTTAATGGAATCAGAACTTCTCATAATCCTCCCGCTCCGGAACTTCTGGATCTTTGCGATAAAATGGGTTTCATTGTCATGGATGAAGCATTTGATATGTGGAAACAAAACAAAACCAAATACGATTATGCAAATGATTGGGACAAGTGGCACGAAAGAGATTTAGTTGATCAATTGCTTCGCGACCGTAATCATCCAAGTATTTTTATGTGGAGTATCGGAAACGAAATTCCGGAACAATGGAACGAAACCGGAATTGAAATTGCGAAGGAATTAGAAGCAATAGTACGTTTAAATGATAAAACACGACCGCTTACAGCAGGAATGAATCCGCCGGTAAATATGAATATTGATGCAGTGACTTTGCAATTCGAGAAAAAGAATGTTTCGATTAATCCGCTTGCCGGATCTGGTGTTTTAGATTTGATAGGATACAATTATGCGCATCAGACTTTCGAACATCATCAAAAAAACTTTCCAAATACACCTTTCATTGCAACAGAAACAACTTCAGGTTTACAGACAAGAGGATATTATGATGCGGTTTCAGATACCATCAAAAAATGGCCGGTTAGCTGGGATAAAAAATTTGAAGGAGGAAATCCGGGAAATACCGTTTCAGCTTACGATCAGGTGCAAACGCCTTGGGGATCTACGCATGAAGCAACCTGGAAAATTATAAAAAAACATGATTTCTTAGCCGGAATGTATGTTTGGACAGGTTTCGATTACATCGGAGAGCCAACTCCGTACGAATGGCCATCGGTAAGTTCGTATTTCGGAATTGTAGATTTAGCCGGTTTTCCGAAAGACGTGTATTATATGTACCAAAGCGAATGGACTAACAAAACGGTTCTTCACATTTTCCCACATTGGAACTGGAAAGCCGGACAAACTGTTGACGTTTGGGCCTACTACAATAATGCTGATGAGGTAGAACTTTTTGTAAACGGAAAATCAGTTGGAAAAAGAAGCAAAAAAGGAGATGATTTACATGTAATGTGGAGAATACCATTCGAAGCAGGAACGCTTAAAGCAGTTTCCCGTAAAGGTGGAAAAGTGGTTTTAGAAAAAGAAATCAAAACTGCCGGAAATCCTTCGCAATTAAAATTAACTGCCGACAGAAGCACCATCAAAGCAGATAAAAATGATTTGTCATTTGTAAACGTTGATATTTTGGATGCGAATAGAACTCTGGCTTCAAATGCCAATAACGAAATCCATTTTTCATTAAAAGGAAACGGAAAAATCGTAGGCGTTTGTAGTGGTGATCCGGTTAGTCATGAATCTTATAAAGGAACAAAACATACTGCTTTAGCCGGAAAATGTCTGGTCATTGTTCAGTCTGGAGATAAATCGGGAAGACTGGAACTGACCGCTAAAGCGAATGGATTAAAAAAAGCCACAATTGTAATTACAACTGAATAACGAGTCACCACTCCTGCAAGGTTTTTAAAACCTTGTAGGTATAAATTATAAGTTTCAAATAAATAAAAACCTACGAGGTTTTCAAAACCTCGCAGGAAAACTAACATCTAGAATTATTAACCAATGAAAAACTTACAACTAACCGCATTGTTTTCGGCCTTTATGTTTGGATGTGTTCTGACGCCAAAAGCATCAGCTCAAATTCAGAACGCAGACGTACTAAATGCACCAATAGATATCAGCAAAGATTTTCAGAATTATCTGAATACCTTTTATTTTGCGGATGAATTGGCCTCTTTTGATCCTGCAACTGGAAAAGGAACGATAAAATATTTGAGATACAACTACAAAACGCGTCAGGCTTTCAACAACATGATGATGAAACCTGATACAGAAAAACCAAATGAATTCCCGACAACAGAATATGAGGTTTCTCCGGTTTTGCCGTTCGAAATTCAGTTTGTTTCAGACAGAACAATTCGTATCAAAACGACTTCTGGTCCACAGTTTCACCCGCAAAAAGAATCTTTGATGCTGATTGACGGCGTTGCGCCGAATCATCCTGAATTATGGAAATATTCTAAAATCGAAGGCGGTCACAAATACACCAGCAAACATGGAGTTGTCGAAATTTTGACAAAACCATGGCACGTAAAAATTTACGATGAAAAAGGAAAATTGCTCACTAGCACACTTCACGATACCGACTTTAAAAATACGTACACACCAACACTTCCGTTTTCTTATGTTCGCAGAAACAGTGATTACTCCAGAAGTATGGGTGCAGCGTTCAGTTTAGAACCTGATGAAAAAATATTTGGTTGTGGAGAATCTTTCACGCAGTTCAATAAACGCGGTCAAAAAGTAGTTTTATGGACAGATGACGCCAACGGAATCCAAAATGAAACGATGTACAAACCGGTTCCTTTTTATATGAGCAGCCGTGGTTACGGAGTTTTCATGCATCATTCAACACCCATTACAGTTGATTTTGGAAAATACTTTGGAAGTGCCAACGAAATGTACATTGGCGATGACGAAGCTGATTTGTTTTTCTTCATCGGCGAACCAAAAGATATTTTAGATCAATACACCGATTTGACCGGAAAAGCTGCTATGCCGCCACTTTGGTCGTTTGGTTTCTGGATGAGCCGAATCACTTATTTCTCAGAAAAAGAAGGACGTCAAGTTGCTCAAGACTTACGTAAATATAAAATTCCAACCGATGTTATTCACTTTGATACCGGCTGGTTTGATGTAGACTGGAGAAACAATTACGAGTTTGCAAAATCCCGTTTTCCGGATGCTACAAAAATGATGTCTGATTTAAAAGACGATGGTTTTCATGTATGCCTTTGGCAATTGCCTTATTTCACTCCAAAAAACACATTGTTCAATGAAATCATGGACAAAAATCTGGCAGTAAAAGACCGTAAAGGAAATCTTCCGTATGAAGATGCTGTATTGGATTTCTCAAATCCGGAAACTATTTCATGGTATCAGGGAAAATTGAAAAAATTATTTGATGAAGGTGTTTCGGTTTTCAAAGTAGATTTTGGAGAAGCCGCTCCGCCGGACGGAATTTATCATTCAGGAAGAACAGGTTTCTACGAACACAATTTATATCCGTTACGTTATAATAAGGCTGTCGCCGAAATCACACAGAAAGAAAAAGGATACACTTTAATCTGGGCGAGAAGTACTTGGGCAGGAAGTCAGCGTTATCCTTTGCATTGGGGTGGTGATGCTGAAACAACAAACGGTGCCATGTCGGCAGAATTACGTGGCGGACTTTCATTAGGTCTTTCCGGTTTTAGTTTCTGGAGTCATGATGTGGGAGGATTTGCAACAAAATCTCCTGAAAATTTATACAGAAGATGGGCACCCTTCGGAATGTTTACTTCACATGTAAGAAGCCACGGTGAACCTCCTCGCGAACCTTGGTTATACAGTAAAGATTTTCTGGAAGGATTTAGAAAAGCAGATAATATGCGTTACGAATTAATGCCCTATATCTACGCTCAGGCAAAAGAAAGTTCTCAAAAAGGATTGCCAATGATGCGCGCTTTGTTCGTAGAATATCCAAATGACCCGGGAGCATGGTTGGTTGACAATGAATATTTATTCGGATCAAGTATGCTGGTTGCGCCTCTTTTTGAAGAAGTTGGAGAAAGAGACGTTTACCTTCCAGCAGGGACATGGATTGATTACCAGACAAAAAAAGTATATGAAGGTGGATGGCACAAAATTAAAGCAGGCGAAGTACCAATTGTAGTTTTGGTTAGAGACGGTGCAGCTATTCCACATATTGCACTGGCACAATCAACAAAAGATATGGATTGGAGCAAATTGACTCTGAAAGTATTCGCAAGTGACAAAACCACTTCGGCGAAAGCCCAAGTATTTTTACCAGATGGAGATACTGTTCAGGAAATTACAGTTACTAAAAAAGGAAATACTTTTGATGTAACACCAAATACCTTAAACGGAAAAACCACTTTTAAAACCGAGTGGCTAAAATAGGTTTTGTTAGAGTTAGTTTTATAAATCGGGTGAAATCTGCGTCACCCGATTTATTTATAAAAGATTAAATAAAATACCATGAAAAAATACCTTTTCCTTCCCGCTGTACTACTTTCAATAACTTTTGGATATAGTCAGAAAAATAAAAATGCTTACGAACTGGCATCGCCAAACGGAAAAAACAAAATCAAATTTGAGCTGGTAAAAAATGCTCCGAAATATGCCGTTTCTCACGGAAAAACAGAAGTGATTTCTCCATCTGAAATGGGATTTGTATTAAAAGGAAACGAAGACTTAAGTTCGAACTTTGAAATTAAAGGCGTCAATACATCTACGTTTGATGAAACCTGGGAACAGGTTTGGGGAGAAAAGAAAAACATCAGAAATCACTACAATCAGTTAATTGTTGATTTACAGCAAAAAACAGGAAACAAAAGAAAGTTGCAAATTCAGTTTCGTGCTTTTGATGACGGGGTTGCTTTTAGATATGTTTATCCAAAACAAAATGTAAAAGACAGTATTTTCATCACGGATGAAAAAACGACTTTCAACTTAAAAGAAGACGGAAAAGCATGGTGGATTCCGGCTAACAGAGAAAACCGCGACGAATATTTGTTTGAAGCGGCACTGGTCAGTAAATTAGATACGGTTCTGACACCGCTTACAATCGAAAGTAAAAGTGGATTGTCCTTAAGTTTTCATGAAGCAAATCTCATCGATTTTGCCAGTATGACTTTGGTAAATAATAAAGGAACAGAACTAAAATCAGATTTAGTGCCTTGGCCTGATGGCGTAAAAGTTCGTGTAAAAGATACCTTTACTTCATCCTGGAGAACGATCCAGATTGGAGAAAATCCTGGAGATTTAATTACTTCTTATTTGGTTTTAAATCTGAATGAACCAAACAAATTAAAAAATACAAACAGCTATTTCAAGCCGTATAAATATTTAGGAATCTGGTGGGGAATGCATATTGGGAAATATACGTTCTGGGAAAGCGACAAACAAGGCGCAACGACAAAACATGCTGAAGAATACATTGATTTTACAGCAAAAGAAGGTTTTAATCATTTACTAATAGAAGGCTGGAACAAAGGATGGACGCCGGGCTGGTACGAAAACCGTATGCACATGTTCAGCTTCACAAAAAATGCCGATAATTTCGACCTTGAAAAAGTGGTTGAATACGGAAAGAAAAAGAACATAGAATTAATCGGATATCACGAAACAGGTTCAAATTTAATTAACTATTTAAAAGAAGTTGACGAAGGTTTTGCTTTGTACAAAAAATTAGGAATCCACACCGTAAAAATTGGTCATGTAGGTTCTAAATTAAACATGAAACAAATGCACTTCGGACAATTTGGAGTGAACTATTTCAGATATATTTTAGAAAAAGCAGCACAATATGATCTAGCGGTTTTATATCATGAATCAATTAAAGATACCGGAGAAAGAAGAACTTTTCCAAACATGGTTTCAAGAGAAGCGGCAAGAGGTCAGGAATACAATGCCTGGAGTGAAGGAAATCCGCCAAATCACTTAAGCATTATTCCGTTTACAAGATTACTTTCCGGACCAATGGATTTTACACCTGGAATTTTCGATGTTGAGGTAAAACAAGGTTATCCGGGAAAAAGAATTCAGGGAACGGTGGGGCAGCAATTGGCATTGTATGTAGTACTTTATTCTCCAATTCAAATGCTAGCCGATCTTCCTGAAAATTACGAAGGAAAACCAGCTTTACAATTCCTAAAAGACGTTCCGACAGATTGGGAAGATACCAAAATCATAGAAGGTAAAATTGGTGAATACATTACCACAGCAAGAAAAGACAGAAACAGTGCCGACTGGTATTTAGGAACTTTAACAAATGAAAATCCAAGAAACGTAAATGTTTCATTATCATTTTTAGATCCAAATGCAACTTACGAAGCACAGATTTATGTTGATGCTGAAGGGACAGATCAAAAACACAATCCGGAAGCAGTAGCAATTTCGAAGAAAACAGTAAAATCTACAGACTCGCTGAAATTAAATTTAGGAGGAGCTGGAGGAGGTGTGGTGAGATTTAAAAAGTTGTAATCAATTCATTTTTCGTTATAGATACACAGCTAGAGACGCACAGCAGTGGGTCTAACATTCAGAATTAAAATATTTTTAGATGAAAAAGCTTCTTATAATAGCGGTTCTTATTAGTTCAATCCATTTGTTTGGACAAGACCGAACCATAAAAGTAGATTTCAACAAATCTTCGGGAAAAATAAACACCATGTTCAAAGAATGTATTGGTGCCGGAAGAGCAAATGAAGGATTACGTGCAGATTGGCAGCAGCAATTGGCAATGGCAAAAAAAGAATGTGATTTTAAATACATTCGTTTTCATGGTTTATTGTCTGATGACATGGCGGTTTACCGAGAAGATTCAAAAGGAAATCCGGAATACAACTATCAATATGTAGATGTTTTGTTTGATTTTATCGTGAGTCTTAAAATGAAACCTTTTGTTGAATTGGGTTTTATGCCTAACGCACTGGCAAGCGGAAGTGAAACGATTTTCTGGTGGAAAGGAAATGTGACACCTCCAAAAGATTATAAAAAATGGGAAGATTTGATTCGGAATCTAACAGCACATTTTACAGAAAGATACGGAGTCGAAGAAGTAAAGACCTGGTACTTTGAAGTTTGGAATGAACCGAATCTAACGCCCGGTTTCTGGACAGGTACACAGGCAGAATATTTTAAATTATACGATTATGCAGCCAGGGGTATCAAAGATGTAAATAAAGATTATAAAGTAGGCGGTCCGGCAACAGCCGGTGCTGGGTGGGTTCCGGAGACAATTGAATTTGCGGCTAAAAATAATGTTCCACTGGATTTTATTTCGACACATACTTATGGAGTAAATCAGGGTTATCTGGACGAATTTGGAACCTACGGAACTGTTTTGAGTCCAGACGTAAACAGCATTAGCGGAGATGTCATCAATTCGCGTAAGCAGATCACCAATTCGGTTAAACCAAATCTGGAATTACATTACACAGAATGGAGTTCATCTTATACACCGTCAGACCCTATTCACGACAGCTACCATTCGGCAGCGTATATTTTACAGAAATTAAAACAGGTTGGCAATGCGGCGAACTCAATGTCGTACTGGGTTTTTACGGATATTTTTGAAGAAGCAGGCCCTAGATTTACGCCTTTTCACGGAGGTTTTGGTTTGCTAAATACACAGGGGATTAAAAAACCGGCCTACTTCTCTTATTTATTATTAAACAAATTAGGAGAAACAGAACTTCAAAATACGGATAAAGCTTCATGGGCAGCTAAAAATGCAAAAGGAGATTTTCAGCTTTTATTTTGGGATTTTACCAATACACATCCGGGTGACAAAGTTTGGAATCAGACTTATTACGTCAAAGATTTGCCTTCAAAAGAAAAAGGAAAAGTAAAAATTGAAATTGAAGGACTGCAAAAAGGGAAATACATTCTGGAAATCTACAAAGTAGGCTATAAATCAAATGATGCTTATGCAGATTATTTGGCTATGAATAAACCAAATAAGCTGACACGTGATCAGGTAAATTCAATCAAAGTAAAAAATAACGGAGCCCCTGTTGCCACAGAAAAAATAAGCATCGATTCTAAAGGAACTTTCAGTAAAGAAATTAAAATCAATGAGAATGATGTTTTCCTGATGAATTTTGTAAAACAATAATTTGAAAATAAACATACAGCAAAAACATAAAAATAAATTTAAACACCACGATTTTAAAATTTTAGTAAGGATGAGATTTTAAATCTAATAATGAAATGATCTATGAAAAACAAAATTTTACAACTGTCAGCATTGATCGTATTTGCGGTTTTTACTACCGGTAAAAACTACGGACAGAATTTAACCCCTGCTCAAAAAGCATATGTTGGAAAAGAAATAGGGACAGGATTTGATGCAAAAATTGATAAGTTAATTTCTCAAATGACACTTGAGGAAAAAATTGGGATGCTGCATGGCAATAGTATGTTCACGTCCGGCGGTGTAAAGCGTTTGGGGATTCCGGAACTAAAAATGGCTGATGGACCGTTAGGGGTTCGTGAAGAAATTTCCCGTGATAATTGGTCTCCGGCTGGGTTAACCAATGATTTTGCAACCTATTATCCGGCCGGAGGCGGTTTGGCTGCAACGTGGAATGTAGAGATGGCGCACAAATTCGGAGCCAGTTTAGGTGAAGAATTGCGTGCCAGGGATAAAGACATGCTGCTTTCTCCAGCCATTAATATTGTAAGAACACCACTTGGCGGAAGGACTTATGAATACATGTCTGAAGATCCATTTTTAAATAAAAAAATTGCGGTGCCTTTAATCGTAGGTTTACAGGAAAAAGATGTTATGGCGTGTGTCAAACACTATGCAGCTAATAATCAGGAAACCAACCGTGATTTTGTAGATGTACAAATCGATGAACGAACACTTCGTGAAATTTATCTTCCGGCTTTTGAAGCTTCTGTAAAAGAAGGAAAAGCCTATAGTATAATGGGGGCTTACAACAAATTCAGAGGAGAATATTTGTGCGAGAATGATTATATGCTCAATAAAATCCTTCGCGATGAATGGGGATTCAAAGGTGTTGTAGTTTCAGATTGGGCTGCGGTACATTCTACCGCAAAAACTTTAAAAAATGGTTTAGATATTGAAATGGGAACACCAAAACCATTCAACGAATTTTTTCTTGCTGATAAATTAATTGCAGCAGTAAAGTCCGGAGAAGTTTCGGAAACAGAAATTAACCTGCATGTAAAACGTATTTTAAGAACCTTATTTCAGGTAAAAGCGATAGATGGGGGAAATCGTGCTAAAGGAAGTATTGCCACTGAGGCACATTATCAGGATGCATACAAAATTGCGGCTGAAGCAATAGTTTTACTTAAAAACGAAAACAATGCACTGCCTTTAAAATTAGACGGACTTAAATCTGTTGCCGTAATTGGAAACAATGCAACCAAGAAAAATGCACTGGGCGGATTTGGCGCAGGTGTAAAAACCAAAAGAGAAGTTACTCCTCTTGAGGGATTGCAAAACCGTCTGCCTTCATCAGTTAAAATTAATTATGCTGAAGGATACTTAGAACGTTACGAAGAAAAAAATAAAGGAAATTTAGGAAATATTACATCTAGTGGTCCGGTAACAATAGATCAATTAGATGAAGCTAAATTACAGGAAGCGGTAGAAGCTGCTAAAAATTCTGATGTGGCTATCATTTTTGCAGGTTCAAATCGTGATTATGAAACCGAAGCTTCAGACCGAAGCGATTTACACTTACCATTCGGACAAGAAGAATTAATCAAAAAAGTATTAGCCGTTAATCCTAAAACCATTGTGGTTATGATTGCCGGAGCTCCCTTTGATATTAATGAAGTAAGCAAAAAAACTTCGGCTTTAGTCTGGAGCTGGTTTAATGGTTCTGAAGGTGGAAATGCTTTGGCTGATGTACTGTTGGGGAAAGTAAATCCATCAGGAAAATTACCATGGACAATGCCCAAAAATCTTATGGACTCTCCTGCGCATGCAACAAACAGTTTTCCGGGTGACAAAGCAGTAAACTATGCTGAAGGAATTTTGGTAGGATATCGTTGGTTTGATACTAAAAAAATTGAACCGTTATATCCTTTTGGATACGGATTATCATATACCAGTTTTGCTTTTGAAAATGCTAAAGCAAATAAAACAGTATATGCTTCAGGTGAAACGATTTCTGTTTCAATTAATGTTAAAAATACGGGTAAGACAGATGGAAAAGAAGTTGTTCAGTTATATGCTTCAAAATCTGATTCAAAAGTAACGCGAGCTGCAAAAGAATTAAAAGGATTCAGAAAAGTATTTGTAAAAGTCGGCAGTTCTCAACCGGTAACGATTCAGGTTCCGGTTAAGGAACTTGCCTACTATGATGTCGCTTCAAATAAATGGATAGTAGAACCGGGAAAATATACACTGAGTCTGGGGAATTCTTCAAGAGACATCAAAAAAGAAATTGTAGTAAACATTAAATAAAAATTCAAATAACCGCCACTTTATTAACTTAAACAACCAAATTAACAATGAAAAAAATAATAAAAATGTACTTATTAAACACGATTTTGTGTTTATCTTTTTTGGGTATCCTCGCCTGTAGTTCCGATAAGGAAACTTCGGAGGAAACAGATCCAATAGTAAAAACCCTGACCGTAAATGTCAATAAAGTTGAGCTTGACAGTAAAGCTAACAGTGCAGATGTAATTGTTGCCACAAACAGCACAGGATGGTCAGTAAGTACATCAGATGCAACCTGGATAAAATTTTCTCCAGCTACGGGTGTAGCGGGCAGAACAACAGTTACGATTTCTGTTTTAGAAAACACCAGTTCTGTAACAAGAACGGCAGATGTTACTATCAGTTCCAGCGAAGTAGCTTCGGTAAAAATAACCGTTTCGCAAGCAGGAAAGACAGGTTTATATCCGAGCTATAATACGAATCCAATTGCAGCAGATGCTACAGGTATGAGCAGTACTGCTGTACAATTGGCCGCTAAAATGAAATTGGGCTGGAATATCGGAAACACTTTAGAAGCGACTGGAAGTGAAACGGCCTGGGGAAATCCAAAAGTTACAAAAGCACTAATCGATCTGGTTAAAGCAAACGGTTTTAATGCTATTAGAATTCCGTGTTCATGGAATCAATATGCTAATGCTACAACAGCAAAAATTAATACAATATGGCTGGACAGAGTTAAAGAAGTTGTTCAGTATTGTGTTGATAATGATATGTATGTAATTGTAAACATCCACTGGGATGGCGGATGGCTGGAAAGAAATGTTACCGAAGCCAAGCAATTAGAAAACAACGCTAAACAAAAAGCTTTTTGGGAGCAAATTGCAACACACCTACGCGGATTTGATGAGCATTTACTTTTTGCAAGCGCTAATGAACCAGATGTTGCGAATGCCACAGAAATGGCTGTACTTAAGTCCTATCATCAGACTTTTATTGATGCTGTTCGTTCAACAGGAGGGAAAAATGCATATCGTAATTTAATTGTTCAGGGGCCATCGACAGATATTGAAAAAACAAACCAATTGATGACTTCATTGCCTACAGATCCTGCTGCAAACCGTATGATGGCTGAGGTTCATTTTTATCCGTATCAGTTTACCCTGATGACCGAAGATGCTGACTGGGGTAAAATGTTTTATTATTGGGGAGCAGGAAACCATTCCACTACGGATACTTCACACAATCCAACCTGGGGAGAAGAAGCGGATGTAGATAAATTTTTTCTATTAATGAAAAACCAGTTTGTAGACAAAGGGATTCCGGTAATTTTAGGAGAGTTTGGAGCAATCAGACGTAATTTAACCGGTGAGGCATTAACCTTACATCTAAAATCAAGAGCAGCTTTTTATAAATATGTTGTTAAACAATCAAAAGCAAATGGTTTAGTTCCTTTTTACTGGGATGCAGGAAATCTGGGAGTAAACACAATGTCTTTATTTGACAGAAGCAATAATACCGTATACGATTCACAGGCATTAACAGCCTTACAGGACGGGTTGAAATAAAAAATTATTAAAAGCTCTACAGTTATTTACAAAACTAATGACTAATTAACTGTAGATTTCTTTTATCAATTTTAAAGGTTATTTTCTACACCAGATTTTTTTAAGCCATTATTTCTTTTTCTTTCAGATTGAAATAATGGCTTTTACTCCTTTAATAAAAAAATATTATACTTTAACTTATTCATTTAACGAAAAAATTAAATATCATGAAAAAAACATTTATGAATTGCCAAATTACATTTTTATTGTGTTTGGGGTTATTAGCAAATCTTTCCTGTAGTAATGATGTTCCTGAGCAAAAAATTACTGCAGAAACGAATTCAGCTGTATCAGTTTCAACTTCAAAATTACCAAATTATAATACAAATCCATTACCGGCTGATGCTTCAGGCATGGGGAGTGATGCCAAAACAATTGCTTCAAAAATTAAAATAGGCTGGAATATCGGTAATACGATGGAAGCTACCGGCGGTGAAACGGCTTGGGGAAACCCAAAAGTGACCAAAGCATTAATAGATTTAGTAAAAGCGAAAGGGTTTAATGCTGTAAGGATTCCATGTTCATGGAACCAATATTTGGCTAATTCGACAACTGCTCAAATAAAATCAGATTGGATGAACAGGGTTAAGGAAGTGGTAAAATATTGTAATGATAACGGAATGTATTGTATTGTAAACGTGCATTGGGACGGCGGATGGCTGGAGAACAACATTACAGTAGCAAAACAAGCAGAAAACAACGAAAAACAAAAAGCATTCTGGGAGCAAATTGCTACCAGTCTTAGAGATTTCAACGGATTATTACTTTTTGCAAGTGCTAACGAACCAAATGTAGACAATGCAGAACAAATGGCCGTACTTAAATCTTATCATCAGACTTTTATTGATGCGGTGCGTTCTACAGGAGGAAAAAATGCTTACAGAACCTTAATCATTCAGGGACCGGGAACAGATATTACAAAAACAAACCAATTAATGACTTCTTTACCTACAGATAAATTAGCAGGTCGAATGATGGTAGAAGTACATTATTATGCGCCATGGCAATTTGCCGGTCTGACTCAGGATGAGAGCTGGGGCAAAATGTTTTATTATTGGGGAAATGGATTTAAATCTACAACCGATACCGGCAGAAATGCAACCTGGGGAGAGGAATCTGCAGTAACAGCCGATTTTAAACTAATGAAAACACAGTTCGTAGACAAAGGAATTCCGGTAATTCTAGGAGAATTTGGAGCCATTAGACGTTCTACACTAACAGGGGATAATCTCACGAAACATTTGGCATCACGTGCTTATTATTTAAAATATGTAGTGCAACAGGCAAAGGCTAATGGTTTAGTACCTTTTTACTGGGATGAGGGAAGCATGACAAATAATGGTTTTGGAATCATCAACAGAACGAACAATACCGTTTTTGACACTAAAGCACTCAATGCTTTAATGGATGGTTTAAAGTAGAATCTGATTTATAAAAAATCAAAATGAAAAAAAACATAGTAACCTTTATATTGTTTTTTTCTTTGTTTGCAAGCGCCAATGTCAGAATGCCTTTGTTGTTTTCTGACGGAATGGTGCTGCAGCGCAATAAGGAAATTCCGGTTTGGGGCTGGGCAGATGCCAACGAAAAAGTAACGATTCATTTTAACAAACAAACCAAAACCATACAGGCTGATACAAACGGAAAATGGATGGTTAAACTAGCTGCAGAAAAAGCCGGAGGTCCTTTTGAATTATCCATTACAGGAAAAAATAAAATTACTATTAAAGATATTTTGGTGGGCGAAGTCTGGATTTGCAGCGGACAATCCAACATGGAATTCCAGATGTATAAATTGCCTGATTTTGAAACTCAAAAGAATCAGACTAATTATCCGATGATTCGTCAGTTTGTTGTGAATCAGGATTTAAGCGGAACTCCAAAAGAAGATTTAAAAGCAGGAAAATGGGCAGTTTCGAACAAAGAAAATATTCGCGATTTTACGGCAGCAGGTTTCTTTTTTGCTAAAAAGTTATATACCGAATTAAAAATTCCAATCGGAATTATCAATACATCATGGGGCGGAACCAATGTAGAAACCTGGACAAGTCACGAAGCATTTCAAAATAGTGATGAATTCAAATCGATAATTGCCGAAGTTCCAACTGTTGATATGGATGCTATTTTCGAAAGCTATAAGAAATCCATTTTGCAAAATCTCAAAAAAGTTCAGGGTTTTGATGTTTCCATGGAAAATGAAAACCAGTTTAAGGAATTCGGTTTTGATGATAAAAATTGGCCCGAAATAAAAGTCCCTTCACTTTGGGAAAATCAGCAAATAGGCAATATCGACGGAATTGTCTGGATGCGAAAAACGATTGTTTTAACTGCTGAACAAGCCAAAAATGAAGCCGTTTTACATCTGGCAAAAGTCGATGATGAAGATCAGACTTTTGTAAACGGAATCGAGATTGGTACTAACAAGATTTGGGACAAGCAAAGAATTTACAAAATTCCGGCAAATGTCTTAAAAGCAGGAACAAACGTAATCGCAGTCAGGATTACAGATTACAGTGGCGGCGGCGGAATTTACGGAGATCCTGCCGATTTGAAAATTCAATTTAAGGACAGTAATTTACCTCTCGAAGGATTCTGGAAATTCAATGTTGTTCAGGTAAAAATATCCGTTTCGCCAAACAGTTACCCTTCATTATTATACAATGCTATGGTAAATCCGCTGGTTCCGTATGCGATTCAGGGGGTTTTATGGTATCAGGGTGAAGCGAATGTCTGGAGAGCAAATCAATACAAAAAAGCATTTCCGTTAATGATTCAGGACTGGAGAACAAAATGGAATCAGGGCAATTTTCCTTTTTACTATGTACAGTTGTCAACTTTTGATGAATTTGGAGGGAATAGTAAAAAAGGAAGCCGTTGGGCAGAACTTCGCGAAGCACAATCGGAAACTTTAAAAGTACCCAATACCGGAATGGCCGTTACTACAGATATCGGAAACGCAAAAGACATTCACCCAACCAACAAACAAGATGTGGGACTTCGATTGGCAGCAATTGCACTGAATAATGTTTACGGTAAAAAGCAAGTTTTTAGCGGTCCTACTTATAAATCTCAGGAAATAAAAGAGAATCAGATTATTGTGACTTTCGAAAACATAGGAGGCGGATTATCAAAACCAAATAATTCCGAATTAAAAGGTTTCGAAATCGCCGGTGCCGACAAAGTTTTTTATTCTGCGAAAGCAATAATCAAAGACAACAAAATTATCGTTTCAAGTACTGAGGTTTCAAATCCCCTAGCAGTTCGTTATGGATGGGCGGATGATGATACGAATATCAATCTTTACAATAAAGAAAAATTTCCGGCATCGCCCTTTAGAACCGACAATTGGGAAATGATTACGGCAAATGAAAAATATAAAATCAGCAAATAAGACCTCAGATGAAAGAACAATTTTATTATGCATCTCCCTGTTTCGTTTCCCTGAAAACCTGAACTACGTTATTAATTAATTGGTTTATAGTTTTAGCTAAATTAATTAGAACTAAAAGGTCTAAAGAGACCATGCAGGATTTAGCTTATTCTTGTTTCTGACGATAAACAGTTAACGTGAAGGTTTGGTCACATAAATTAAAATGCGCCTGTCAGGATATATGCCCCAATTTATCCTTCATAATCATCATACTCTGCAGTCAGTTTTACTTTCCAATGAAAATTAATTATCAGTTGAAATATAAAATTCAGCAGGAATGATTAATATTGTAGGAACGGATTTTTATCCGTTAAAATGGTAATCATAATAGGTTCCATCGGAACGGCACATTTAAAACGGAATACATGAATTTAAACATCATAAAAAAAGCTTTTTTTATTGTACTTTTTACTTTTTTCTATGCAAAAATGACGGCCCAGTCCAGTCATGTTTTATGGTACAATCAGCCAGCCGAATTTTTTGAAGAAACACTGGTTTTAGGAAACGGAAAGATGGGGGCTACCGTTTTTGGCGGTGCCAATTCAGATAAAATTTATTTGAACGATGTCACGCTTTGGTCAGGTGAACCAGTAAATGCTAATATGAATCCCGAGGCCTATAAAAATGTACCGGCTATTAGAACAGCATTGAAAAATGAAGACTATAAGTTGGCTGATGAATTAAATAAAAAATTAGAAGGCTCTTATTCTCAGTCTTTTTCGCCACTTGGCACATTGCATATTTCGCATTTTAAAAAGGATAGTAAATCTACTAATTATTATAGAGAGTTAGATATAGAAAATGCTATTTCAAAAGTGAATTATGAAATTGATGGTGTAAAATATACTCGCGAATATTTTGTTTCAGCTCCTGATCAAATTATGGTTATTAAGATAACATCTAATAAAAAAAACAAGTTAAATTTTCTGATAGATTTTGAAAGCCTATTGAAATTTAAGAAGGATGTTAGTGAAAATGAATTAAAAATTAATGGTTATGCGCCGTATCATGCTGAGCCAAGTTATGTTAAAAGTGATAATCCCATTCTATTTGATGAAAATAGAGGGACTCGTTTTACAAGCTTAGTTCAAATTAAAAATACTGGTGGTGCAATTATTACTGACGAGAATAAAATTGGAGTAAAAAATGCAACTGAAGCTTTGATTTTTGTTTCTATAGCTACAAGTTTTAATGGTTTTGATAAAAACCCTAGTACAGAAGGTTTAGATAATAAGGCAATTGCAGCAGAAAATATGTCGAAAGCTATTTCTAAATCGTATAAGTCATTAAAAGAAGCTCATATTTCAGATTACCAAAAATTATTTAAACGTGTGCGTTTAGACTTAGGAAAGACCACTGCCCCTAATTTGCCCACTGACGAGCGTTTATTGCGTTATTCAGATGGTGAAGAAGATAAAAATTTAGAGACTCTGTATTTTCAATACGGACGATATTTACTAATAAGTAGTTCTAGGACATTAGGCGTCCCTGCTAATTTACAAGGTATATGGAATCCTTATATGCGTCCGCCCTGGAGTAGTAATTATACCACAAATATCAATGTTGAAGAGAATTACTGGCTAGCTGAAAACACAAATCTTTCTGAGCTACACCATCCTCTTTTGAGTTTTATAAAAAACATTTCTGAAACCGGTAAAATAACAGCAAAAACATTTTATGGAGTGGATGGCTGGGCGGTGGCTCATAATTCTGATATCTGGGCGATGAGTAATCCTGTTGGAAATTTTGGTGGCGGAGATCCTAACTGGGCTTGCTGGAATATGGGAGGTGCCTGGTTGAGTACACATATTTGGGAACATTATATGTTTTCTCAGGATTTAAATTATCTTAAAAATCAAGGTTATGATTTAATGCGTGGAGCAGCACAATTTTGTTTAGAATGGTTAGTTGAAGATAAAAATGGTTATTTAGTTACTTCTCCGTCTACTTCTCCCGAAAACCTGTACATTACCCCGAGCGGTTATGTGGGTGCTACTTTGTATGGCGGTGCTGCTGATTTAGCCATGATTAGACAGTGTTTCTCTAATGCAATTGAAGCTTCTAAAGTTTTAAAAACAGATGCAGAATTTAGAATAAAACTTGAAAAGGCACTTTCAAAATTATATCCTTACCAAATTGGTAAAGCCGGAAATTTACAAGAATGGTATTTTGACTGGAAAGATCAGGAACCGAAACACCGTCATCAATCTCATTTATTTGGATTGTTTCCGGGGAATCATATTTCGCCTTTAACAACACCTGAGTTAGCCAATGCTGCCAGAACAACTTTAGAAATAAAAGGTGATGAAACCACAGGTTGGTCAAAAGGATGGCGTATTAATCTATGGGCCAGGCTTCTTGACGGAAACAGAGCTTATAAAATGTATCGTGAATTACTTCGTTACGTTGATCCTGATGGGAAGAAAACAGAAAATCCGAGGAGAGGTGGAGGAACATATCCTAATTTGTTTGATGCCCATCCGCCATTTCAGATTGATGGGAATTTTGGAGGTGCCGCAGCAGTAGCCGAAATGCTGGTTCAGTCTGATGAAAACGAAATCCGATTACTTCCTGCTCTTCCAGATGTCTGGGAAACCGGTTCTGTAAAAGGGCTTTGCGCGCGGGGAGGATTCGAAATTGAAATAGAATGGAGTAATAAAACAGTAAGTAAAATTTCAGTTTCTTCTAAAAATGGAGGAAAAACAACTTTAATCAGTGGAGATAAAAAACAAAATATCACATTAAAAAAAGGACAGAAATTAGAGATAAACTGGTAAGAATAATAGAGGTAGCTAATTAACTGCCTCTATTTTTTTTAATAACTATTCTGATTAGCAAAACAATACAACCCATAATTGTAAAGCAATCTAATTTTAGCTAACTTTGATAAATAATATTCTATAATTATGTCTTATAACCCAACAACAGTCGCTAATTATTTCATAGATAAATATTCCAAAACAGGGAATCTTACTCCTATGAAAATAATCAAGCTTACTTATATTGCCTATGGCTGGTATTTGGCCCTGACAGATAAAAAAGAAAGGCTAATTGATGAAAACCCGATTGCCTGGGATTTTGGGCCGGTTTTCCCTTCATTGTATTATAGTATCAAACAGTATAAGAAAGAAAAAATTACTGAAAAAATTCCGAATGCTACTAAAAACGAAAAAATCAGAAGTGAAGATGAAAAGTTTTTAGATAAAATCTGGGACGTTTATGGAAGATTTGATGGAATATATTTGAGTGCTCTGACCCATATTGAAGGGACACCATGGCAAAAAGTATATCGTAAGGATTCTAATGCGGTTATTTCTGATGATGATATTTTTGAGCATTACAATAATTTAAAACCAATTTCTACTTAAGATGTCTTTACTCAATTTAAGCAATATTTCTATTGAAAATACTGCTGCAGTCAGACCTGTTGATATTGATAATGCCCGCATTCAAAACCAAATTCTGGAAGATAGACTGGGAAATGCAAAAGTGGGAAGGTTTTTAGAAGATACAATGCTAAGAAGATATCTTACTTATATTTTTTCGTTCATTATTTTTCTGTGGCTTGCAGCTGTTATCTCCATTTTGTATTTTAACCACAATCTGTTGGAACTGAATCTTTCAGAAAATGTACTGATAACTTTACTGACTACTTCATCAGTGAATGTCATTGGAATGATGTTGATTATTCTGAAAAATTTATTTCCTCAGGCGCCTAATCAGGGTTAATAAAAGTAAGGATTAATGATGTGTCAGGCTGAGCGGAGTCGAAGCCCATTAATATTTAAAAAGCCTTGACTCCGTTCAGGATGATAATGGTATTTATAGCACTATTCTTTTTCTGCAGACTTTTCAGCATTCGCTTTTTTCAATTTTTCATATCCTTTTTCAATCGAAGGATATACAAAAGCCGCTATTTTTTTAATCGGATTATAAAAAATATAATGGTCTAAAGTTTGTTTTTTGGCAAAAGTCTGGTTGAAGTTTATTTTTTCAAACAGTGAAATAAAAATACTTACGATCAAAACGGTTTTCAAAACTCTGAAAAAGCCTCCACCCAATTTGTTAATCCATCCCAAATAAGCAAAATCAGCTATTCCGGTTAAAATTTTGGCTAAGAAATAAACGCCTATTACCACTAAAATAAAAGTCAGGATAAAAGCTGTAACCTGAACCGTGTTCGGATTCCATGAAACATATTTTACAATAATGTTTTTTAGAAAAGAAGAGAATTTAATGGCTATATAAATTCCTAACAGTAAAGAAATAAAAGAAGCAACTTCTACAAAAAGACCATTTTTGATGCCCTTGTATAAACTGAAGGCCAAAAGTGCCCCTAAAAGCATATCGAAAAAACTCATAATTAACGTTATTTTAATGAGACGCAAATATAAAAGAATTTATCAGGGATGTGTTCTCAAATTTCAACTCCGTATCTTTGCAGCAATAATTTTAGAGTTTAAAACAGAATCAGATTTGAAACAATCTGAAATATGCAGTCTAAAATCACAAATCACAAATCATAATGTCCAGAGATACACAACTAAAAGAGCGCTGGGAAAAGCTCGTTAATATATTATCCAATCAGTTTTCGCAGGGAGAAGACTTAGATTTGGACGCCATAATTTACCTTATTGGAGTTCAGGAGCTGGGAAAAGTACACCGCGAATTCAAAAAAGATGAAAAACTGAACCTGATGCACATCGCCATTTGTCGATTATTAGAACCTTATGGGTTTTATGAATTCGAATATTTTGATGACGAAGGCTGGCCACATTACAAAGTAAAAGAAGAACTGCCGCCATTAAAAGCAGGTGAACAATCCGTTTTGATGAAAGAAGCGATTGTAAATTATTTTTTGGAAAGAGAATTGATTGAGTAAAAATTGATTTCAAATTGCAATTTTGGATCAAATAAAAGACCTGAGAATGTGTAGATATGGAATAACCCAGTATAAGCCTCATTATGTCTGCTTTAACTGTCGGAAAACATTCAAAAGAAGATTCAGAAAGGATGTAAAAAATGGAGAAAGCTTTGTTTTTGAAGCCAAATGCCCGGACTGTAGAGGATTAATGGCAGATATGGGACTTGATTTTGAATCACCAAAAAAGGACGATTTAAAAAAATGGAAACATTTGGAAAGTCTTTATTCAGTAGGAATTACATTTCATTCCTGTGGATGCAGTGGACCGGGATATATTCCAAATTCAAAAGAAAAACTAATAGAGTATTTTGAAGAGTTAAAACAAACTTATTTTAAAAATATCGATTTTTGGCGTACAAGAGTAGAACCATCAACTAAAAGTGAAAAAGATCGGGACTCGACTAAAAACTGGATTGAATTAAGTAAAGTTTCGTCTAATTATAACAAAGAGTCAGTTAAAAATCAAGAGGGAATAGATTACTGGATAAAACGAATTAAGGAAATAGAAGGGAAAATTAGTGTGATAAAATAGTGAGAAAAGAGCAATTTTGCATTAAGATTGAAGATATTCTTAAGCTTTAGAAATACTTCTGACTTCTCACACCTAATATCTGACTTTTTTCCTTAAATTTGTACCCTCAATTGTAGAATGGAAATGATAGACAAGATAAAAGAACATATCGAGGAAGCTAAAGCCTTTAATGATAAAAATAAAGAATCTTTAGAGAAGTTCCGTGTTAAATATTTAGGAAGTAAAGGTTTGGTACGAGAGCTTTTTAATGAGTTCAGAAATATTCCGAATGACCAGAAAAAAGATTTTGGTCAAGTGATGAATACCTTAAAATCGGTTGCTGAAGAAAGAGTAAAAGCGATTCAGGAAGAACTGGAAAGCAAAGAAGAGGTAAAAGGTTTTTTTGGCGATCTAACCCGTTCGCCTGAGCCTGTAATCATTGGTTCACGTCATCCTATTTCGATTGTTAAAAATCAAATTATAGATATTTTTGCCAACATTGGTTTCAACGTTTCTGAAGGTCCGGAAATCGAAGACGACTGGCATAATTTTACTGCACTGAACTTACCTGAATACCATCCGGCACGTGATATGCAGGATACTTTTTTCATTCAGACCAATCCTGATGTGCTGTTGCGTACGCATACATCATCTGTTCAGGTGCGTTACATGGAAAATCATAAACCGCCCATTCGTACCATTTCTCCGGGACGTGTGTTTCGTAACGAAGCGATTTCGTCACGTTCGCATTGTATTTTCCATCAGGTAGAAGGTTTGTACATTGACAAAGATGTTTCTTTTGCCGATTTAAAGCAGACTTTGCTTTATTTTACAAAAGAAATGTTCGGTAAATCTAAGATTCGTTTGCGTCCGTCATACTTTCCATTTACAGAACCAAGTGCCGAAATTGATATTTACTGGGGCTTAAAAACCGAAACGGATTACCGTATCACAAAAGGAACCGGCTGGCTGGAAATTGGTGGCTGTGGAATGGTAGATCCAAACGTTCTTAAAAATTGCGATATCAATCCTGACGAATTCAATGGTTTTGCTTTCGGAATGGGAGTAGAGCGTATTGCGATGCTGCTGTACCAAATTGGAGATATCCGTATGTTTTACGAAAATGATGTTCGTTTCTTAGAGCAATTCAAAGCAAATATATAATTAAGTCGAAAGTCAAAAGTCGAAAGTCTCAAAGTTTGGGACTTTCGACTTTTGACTTTATAACTTTTGACTAATATGAAAAAAGATATTACAATCCCCGAAGTAGAAAACGTATTCTTAGCCGCCGTTCAGGAATGGAGCGACGATTTTATGGAAAAAGTTTGGTACGCTTATCTGGTAAACGACAGCGACTTTAATTTAGACAGCGTGATGGTGGTTTCAAAAGCTTTTGGAACAATTGAAGGAGAAATGAAAAAAACGTCTATTTTACGTCATGCCTTTGTTGAGGTTCCTGCGGTTTCTGTAGTTAAAATCGAAATGGTTGAAAAAAGTCTTTTGGTTTTGAACAATGAATTTATGGTGACTTTCTTTATTGGGAACACTTTATACGATAAGAAATTCATTTTCAAATCGAACTTAATCAACGAAAACAATACCGAAGAAGTGCCGATTTTGTTTGTTGAAGGAATTATGGTGAAATAGATTAAAAACTGCTGTTAGCGGTAACGGTTGTTTTTTTCGTATTCTTTTTCTAGTTCATTCTGTTTGAACCAGAGTGGTATTCCAATAAGAGAGACAAATATTGAAGCCAAAAAAAGGAATATTCTTGTTCCAAAATTATCTAGTTCATTTATTTCGAATTTATACCGAATGTTATTATTGATTATTTCAAATGTCTTATCATTAGCTTTTTTTTCAATAATTGCATTTTTTACTATCTTATTTTTGTTTTTACTATTTATTAGATTTAAACGATATACTGAACCATCAATCAATTGAATAGCAAAATAAGTATTAAAACGAGTTTGTTTCATCGGAAGTATAATCGTATCAAAAATTATTTGTGGTTTAATTTTTGCCTTAATAAATTTTTCATTTTCTATATTATCTGATTTATAAGGGTCAGAATTTTTGGCAATGATTTGTCCAATTGTTACAACTATAATGATAGCAAAAATATAGTAGAATAATTTTTTTACACTTAACCTGTTGTCATCTTTGTTTTTTAAAAACTTATAAAAATCAGTTGAATATTTGCTTGGTTCTGTGTTATACATTTTTTTCTATAAATAACCGTTATTTGCTGGTTTCTCTCGGATTTCAAAACCTATAAATCTTTTCAGGCGTCACACAATAATCCAGTTTTATATCCGATTCAAATACATCATCAATCTGGCTTACAGCTTCAAAAAAGGAAAGGCCGATTTTGATGGTTTCAGGGTTACATTCGGCTAAAAATTTATCATAAAATCCCTTTCCGTAGCCAATACGGTTTCCAAAAATATCGAAAGCCAAAAGCGGTACAAAAACTACTTCAATAGTTTGAGAAGGAACAGACAAACCATTTACAGGTTCCGGAATATTGTATTGATTTTTTTTGATTTTGGTATTATCAGTAAGTAAAAAGTGCGACATGATTCGGGTGTCAAAATCACTTTTTGAAATTACTATTTCTTTATCTTTTCCGGAGAGCAGATGCAAAATATACTCAGTATTGACTTCTTTCTGTTCTTCAATAGGAAGAAAAACATGGTAATACGTTTTGTACCAAATTGGTAAGGAGATTAATTGATTGCTTATTTCAAGGCTTTTTTCTTCAATATTTTCCTCAGTAAGTTCTTTTCGGAGGTTTTTATAATGTAATCGCAGTTCTTTTTTAGTCGTCGGCATTTTCATCTACATTTTTAGAGATATGGTAAATCGCATCACCTTCATAAACAATTGGTGAATGATTGGCGTTAATAACAAAACCGTCATGAGGTGCTTTTACTTTTTGTTCGAATTTACCAAACGGATCAGTAATAATGGCTAAAATAGTTCCTTTAGTAACAAATTTACTGATCATATTATAATCGTGTAATAATCCGGACTGTTTTGCCCGTAACCAAACAGAATTTTTAATATAGATAGATGGGAAATCGGCTTTTTCAACTATGTTTTTTGGGTCGAGCATATTGAGATAATGAAGCAAACGTTTGACTCCTTTAATACCTTCATTAGCAATTGGATCATTGATGTCCAATGATTTTCCGCCTTCAAAAAGTAGCATTTTGACATTGGCTTTTTCAGAAGTATTTCTAAAAGAACCATTAATGTTTTTAGAATACAATGTAAACGGAGCATCAAAAACATCCGCCAAAAGCTTCAATTCGGGATTGTTTTCTGTAATTCTAATCTGAGGTGCGTTGAATCGACTTGCCCCTCCTGCATGAAAATCTACAGCATAATCAATAAGCGGCAACACCTGATTGGTGATATGAAAAGCAAACCGGCTGGCAAGAGAGCCTTTTTTGCTTCCGGGAAAAACACGGTTTAAATCTCGACCATCAGGGAATTCCCGTGATTTATTTACAAATCCGTAAATATTTATAATCGGAATACAGATAATAGTTCCCCGCGTTGGGCGATTGATTTTTTTACTGATGATTTGGCGGACAATTTCGACCCCATTTATTTCATCGCCATGAATTCCGGCAGAAAATAAAACTACGGGTCCGTCGATTTTAGAACGCCGAACTATAATCGGAATATTAAGTTTGGTTGTAGTATGTAATCTGGCGATTTCTACATTTATCGTTTTGTTTTCTCCGGGCAAAATCGATTCGCCAAAAAGAACCATTGGGGCATTGTTTTTCATGTCGAATTATAAAATCTAAATATAGAAATTATTCTTTTGATTTCGTAAATTTGAAAAGATTTCATTGTTAAGCTTTCCGATGTGAATCTGAATGATTTTTGACAACACTTTTTACATCTTCAGAAATAAATATAATGCAAATACCGTCTTTAGAACTTCAAATTCAAACCCTTCCGGACAACCCTGGAGTGTATCAATATTATGATAAAGAGGGAAAGATATTGTATGTTGGAAAAGCAAAAAACTTAAAGAAAAGGGTTTCTTCTTATTTTAATAAAATTCACGACACGAAGAAAACAAATGTACTGGTCAGGAAAATTGTAACTATCAAACATATCGTTGTTCCTACCGAAACAGATGCACTTTTATTAGAAAATAACCTGATCAAAACGTTACAGCCCCGTTATAATGTACTGCTTCGTGATGATAAAAGCTACCCTTGGATTTGTATTAAAAGAGAACCTTTTTCCAGAATATTTTTAACCCGAAGAATGATAAAAGATGGATCTGAATATTTTGGTCCGTACACGAATTTCAAAATGGTCTACACCATTCTGGATTTAATCAAAGAACTTTATCCGTTAAGGACTTGTAATTACGATTTGAGCGAATCAAATATCAATTCCGGTAAATTTAAAGTATGTCTGGAATATCATATTGGAAATTGCAAAGGGCCTTGTGAAGGAATAGAATCATTAGAAGATTATCAGAGACAAGTTGATGCAATCAGAGAAATTTTAAAAGGAAATTTCAAGGAAAGCATGAAGGATTTTAAGCGTTTAATGAACCAATATGCGCAGGATTTGCGTTTTGAGGAAGCACAGAAAATTAAGGAAAAAATAGAAATTCTGGAAAACTATCAATCGAGATCAACTATTGTAAATCCGAAAATTACCAACATCGATGTTTTTTCAATTGTATCTGACGAAAGTGCGGCTTATGTGAACTTTTTACAAATTTCTCATGGGTCGATTATTCGTTCGCATACTATGGAAATCAAGAAAAAACTGGACGAAACTGATGAAGAATTACTGGAACTGGCGATAATCGAACTTAGGGAGCGTTTTCAGTTATTATCAAAAGAAGTAATTGTTCCGTTTGATGTAGATTTAGGCGAAAATATAAAAGTTACCGTTCCGCAATTAGGCGACAAAAAACAAATTCTCGATTTGTCAGTCCGAAATGCCAAGTTTTATCGAATTGAACAATTGAAGCAATTGCAAATTGTTGATCCGGACAGACACGTTAACCGTATCATGGCGCAAATGCAAAAAGATCTGCGTTTGCAGGCTGAACCCAGACATATAGAATGTTTTGATAACTCAAATATTCAAGGAACCAATCCCGTTGCAGCCTGCGTTGTTTTTAAAGATGGAAAGCCAAGTAAGAAAGATTATCGACATTTTAATGTAAAAACCGTCGTAGGACCTGATGATTTTGCTTCAATGACCGAGATTGTATATCGCCGCTACAAAAGATTGTTAGACGAAAACGAACCGCTTCCACAACTGATTATCATAGACGGTGGAAAAGGACAGTTATCAGCTGCACTTAAAAGTATAGACGAACTTGGATTGCGCGGTAAAATTGCTATTATCGGAATTGCGAAACGACTAGAAGAACTGTTTTATCCCGGTGATTCGATTCCGTTATATTTAGATAAAAAATCCGAAACATTAAAAGTAATCCAGCAATTACGAAACGAAGCACACCGGTTCGGAATCACTTTTCATCGTGACAAGCGTAGCAAAGCGGCTCTTAATTCGTCAGTAGAGAGTATTCCGGGCATTGGCGAAAAAACGATGCTTACGTTAATTCAACATTTCAAAAGTGTTAAAAGATTAAAGTTGGCTACTGAAAAAGAAATATCTGATGTTGTGGGTGTATCAAAAGCCAAAAAAATTGTCGACTTTTACAAAATCAATTAGTTCCTTTTTTATGCGCCTAATCCAGCTGTACATTTCAAATACTCGGTCAAAAATCTTTTTTTCCAATGCAAAAAAAGGAGCTTTTATGGTCGCTCTTTTTTTACAGGAAAAAATAGCTTTTCGACTCTCGCAGTTTTCCATTCCCATCTGGGGCGTACAGACAGCTCTTTTTATACTTTTATTTTTCAGTCAGGAAAATTCTTTTTCACAGGAAAAAAAATCAGATAGTATAAAAAGACCAAAAATCGGTTTGGTTTTAAGTGGCGGTGGAGCAAAAGGATTTGCGCACATTGGAGTCCTAAAAGTTTTAGAAGAGGCAGGAATCAAAGTTGATTATATTGGCGGAACCAGCATGGGGGCCATCATCGGGGGGCTTTATGCTACAGGATATAATGCAGCACAAATTGACTCCATTTTCAAAAAAACTAATTTTGACGAATTAATTAATGACTATATCCCAAGATCTTCCAAAAATTTCTATGGTAAACGAAATGACGAATTGTATGCGATTGTATTGCCTTTTAGTAATTTAAGAGTTGGAATTCCGGAAGCACTTTCAAAAGGCATGTATAATTATAACTTGTTGAGCAGCCTCACCAGAAATGTGCGGCATGTTCGTGATTTTAATCAATTGCCAATTCCCTTTTTATGTATTGGAACTGATATAGAAACAGGTCAGGAAGTATTGCTGAATAAAGGTAATCTGGCTCAGGCTATGGTTGCAAGTGCCGCTTTTCCGTCATTATTTTCACCCGTTGAAGTAGATGGGAAATTGCTGGTTGACGGAGGTGTTGTCAATAATTACCCGATTCAGGAAGTTCGTGATTTAGGAGCAGATATCATAATCGGAGTCGATGTGCAGGATGATTTACTGAACCGTAAAGGCCTTAAAAATGCTACCCGTATTCTGGTTCAGATTACAAATCTCCAGTCGATTGAAAAAATGAAAGGAAAAAGGGCTGATACTGATATTTATATTAAACCGGATATTCGTGATTTCGGGGTTATTTCATTTGATCGTGGCGGGGAAATAATCAGAAGAGGAGAAGATGCCACATTTGAGGTTTATGAAAAAATTAAAACTTTGGCAGACGAACAACATTTTTATAAAAAACCCAAATTAAAAATAGCTTCGGATACTCTTGAAATAAAAAAAATAAACAATACAAAGCTAACGGATTATACGAAAGAATATATAACAAGTAAGCTCCGTTTTAAACCATCCAGTACGATAACGTATGAAGATCTTCGTGTAGGAATAAATAATATAGATGCAACACACAATTTTAGCGCAATTTCCTATTCGCTTGAGCCAAACGGAAATAAAGATGATTTAAATCTTGTCCTGAAAGAAAATCCTACGCATACCTATCTAAAGCTGGGACTGCACTATGACGGACTTTACAAAAGTGCTGTTTTAGTAAATCTGACTCATAGGAAGACATTTTTAAAAAATGATAATACTTCACTAGACATTATTCTGGGCGATAATTTTAGGTACGATTTTAATTATTATGTCGAAAATGGTTTTAATATCAGTTTTGGCTTTAACTCCCGACTTAATCAGTTTAATCGAAATGTAACAGAGAGTATCAGCAATCAAACTGTAGGAAATTTAAGTAACAATCTAATTAATGTAGATTTTATAGATATCTCTAATCAGGCTTATTTTCAAACTATTTTTGTGCAAAAATTCCTTATGGGTGGGGGATTGGAATATAAGTTTCTAAAAATAAAATCGCCTACATTAGATACCAATTCAACAATTGATGAAAGTAATTATTTTAGTGTTTTTGGATATTTAAAATACGACTCTTTTGATAACAAAAGCTTTCCCAGATCAGGCTGGTATTTCTCGGGTGATGTTCAAACTTATTTAGCTTCATCCAATTATACACATCAGTTTAATCCTTTTTCTACTGCAAAAGCCGAAATCGGAATTGCAAGAACCATTTTTAACAGAGCTACAATAAAATTCCAGTCAGATGCAGGCTTTACATTTGGGGATGACAGCGTTCCGTTTTTTGATTATATATTGGGAGGATATGGTTACAGCAAGGTAAATAACTTTAATTATTTTTATGGATATGATTTCCTGAGTATTTCCGGTAATAGCTATATAAAAGCAGGGATAACTTTTGATTATGAAATATTCAGAAAGAATCATCTTAATTTTTCTGCCAATTATGCCAATCTGGGTGACAATCTTTTTAGTACAGTAGACTGGATTGATATGCCTAAATATTCCGGTTATGCAGTGGGTTACGGTTTAGAAACCATTATTGGGCCTATAGAAATAAAGTATTCATGGTCACCGGAAAACCCAAAAGGCTATACTTGGTTTAATATTGGATTTTCGTTTTAATTTGTGATTTAAATCAATAAAAATTACGATATTTGTTGTAATGAAAACAAAATGGACAGGTTTATTAGAGTATCTTCAATTCCTTATCAAGAGAAATCCTGAGTAAAACGGCCGAATTGAGATAATTTGGATCATTCAAAAAATGATCAGATTATCTGTTCACACAATTCTAATTTTCGAATTATCTAATTTATAAATTATCTAATTGAAAAGCCATGCCATTATATCATAAACTCGGAGACTTTCCGCAAAAACGACACACCCAATTTGAAAAACCAAACGGAGGTTTTTACTACGAACAATTGTTTGGAACCGAAGGTTTTCACGGACATTCGTCATTGTCATATCACGTACACAGACCAACACAGGTTAAAGAAATTTTAAATTCCTATTCGGTTGAACCAAAAATTGCAATCGGAAAAAATATAAAATCTTTGCTTTTTAAAGGTTTCGAATTAAAGTCTGAAAACGACTTTTTAGATAGTCGAAAAGCAATGTTAGTCAACAAAGACTGTATTATTGGATTAGCTGCACCCAAACAATCACTTCGAAATTATTTCTACAAAAATGCAGATGCTGATGAAATGCTTTTCATTCATAAAGGAAAAGGTAAATTAAGAACCATGTTAGGGAATATTCCGTTTGTGTATGGCGATTATTTAATTATTCCCCGAGGCATTATTTATCAGATCGACTTCGAAACAGAAGAAAACCGATTATTTTACGTAGAATCCTATTCTCCTTTTTATACTCCAAAACGTTATAAAAATCAATCCGGCCAGCATTTAGAACATTCGCCATTTTGCGAGCGCGATTTTATTTTGCCAAACGAATTGGAAACACACGACGAAAAAGGTGATTTTTTAATTAAAATCAAAAAAGAAGGCATGATTCACGAGGTAGTTTATGCTACGCATCCTTTTGATGTTGTGGGCTGGGACGGATATAATTTTCCATACGGATTTTCGATCCATAATTTTGAACCTATAACCGGACGTGTCCATCAACCGCCACCGGTACATCAGACTTTTGAAACAGCAGCTTTTGTTGTTTGTTCTTTCTGCCCAAGACTTTACGATTATCACCCAAAAGCCATTCCGGCGCCATACAATCACAGCAATATAGATTCAGACGAAGTACTTTATTATGTAGACGGAGATTTTATGAGCCGTAATAATATCGAGCAGGGTCATATTACTTTACACCCAAAAGGAATTCCACACGGACCTGCACCTGGAGCAATGGAACGCAGTATTGGTCATAAAGAAACTCAGGAATTGGCCGTTATGGTTGATACTTTCAGACCGCTTATGGTTACTCAAGAAGCTATGGGATTGGATGATGGGCTGTACTACAAATCCTGGACTGAGTCTTAATTAGTAAATGTGGCAATTAGAAAATTAGATAATGTTCTTAAAAACGTATAAATGAAATATTTTAAATAATTATTGTAATTTTAAACTTACAAAATAAATTATCTCATTGACACATTTACAAATTATCTAATCAACAAAAATGACCTTTAACGAAAAATACAAAGACAACGTTCTTTTAATTAAAACTTTGAATTTCGCGTTAGACATAATTAATTATACGACTGAACTTCAAGAACAAAAAAAGTTTGTTATTGCTAATCAATTATTAAAAAGCGGAACATCAATTGGAGCCAATTCAAAAGAATCACAAAATGCCTAAAGTAAAGCAGATTTTATCCATAAATTAAAAATTGCAATCAAAGAAGCAGACGAAACAGAATATTGGTTGTTTTATGTGATGCTCATAAAGAGTATCCAAATTGTAAAGAAATTATAAATCAGTTATCAGAAATATTAAAAATTTTAAATAAAATAATAGCAACATCAAAATTTAAAAATTAGATAATTAGTCAATGTGTCAATTAGAAAATTATCACATTCGCTCATTTCAAAATTATCTAATTATCTAATTGACAAATTATCTAATTATGAGTAAAGAAATAAAATCAGTAGAATACGGATTAGAGAAAATATTTGAAGGAGCACAAGATTTCCTTCCATTATTAGGGACAGATTATGTCGAATTTTATGTAGGAAATGCAAAACAATCTGCGCATTATTACAAAACAGCTTTTGGATATCAGTCATTGGCTTACGCCGGATTAGAAACCGGAGTAAAAGACAGAGCATCTTATGTTTTAAAGCAGGACAAAATCAGAATTGTTTTGACAACACCTCTTACGGTAGATTCTCCAATAAACGAACATTTGAAAAAACACGGAGATGGCGTAAAGGTGGCGGCGCTTTGGGTTGAAGATGCTACAAAATCGTATGAGGAAACCATGAAAAGAGGCGCCCGCTCTTTTATGGAGCCAACGGTTGAGGAAGATGAATTTGGTCAGGTGGTTCGCTCCGGAATTTATACTTATGGCGAAACGGTTCATATTTTCGTTGAGAGAAAAAATTATAATGGCGTTTTCTTGCCAGGTTATAAAGAATGGAAATCCGATTATAATCCAGAACCAACAGGTTTGAAATATATTGATCACATGGTTGGAAATGTAGGCTGGAACGAAATGAATACCTGGGTGAAATTCTACGAAGACGTTATGGGATTCGTGAATTTCCTGTCTTTTGATGATAAACAAATCACCACAGAATATTCAGCATTGATGAGTAAAGTAATGTCTAACGGAAATGGAAGAATAAAATTCCCAATTAACGAACCTGCTGAAGGAAAGAAAAAATCTCAAATCGAAGAATATTTAGATTTTTATGGAGGACCAGGTATCCAGCATATTGCCATTGCAACAGACGATATAATTAAAACAGTATCCCAACTAAGAGCCAGAGGTGTTGAGTTTTTATCTGCGCCACCCCATACTTATTATCAGGCAATTCCGGAAAGATTAGGTGTGCACATGGAGATGATGAAAGAAGATTTAAACCAAATCGAAGAGTTAGCCATCATGGTCGATGCTGACGAAGATGGGTATTTGTTACAGATATTTACTAAGCCAGTGCAGGACAGACCGACACTTTTTTTCGAAATTATACAAAGAATGGGAGCAAAAGGCTTTGGTGCAGGTAACTTTAAAGCCCTTTTTGAATCTATTGAAAGAGAGCAGGAATTAAGAGGAACTTTGTGAAAACGCATTTTTTTTACATTATGTAAAAAAACACGCTATAAATTGATGATTTATATGCAAATGTTTTGTTAAACTCACTTTTTGCTATTTATTATTTAAACTTTGTGTCTATCTTTGCACTCGCAAATCGAGAAGGGGTGGTTTCCTTCCGAATTGATATAAATTTTCATAATTTATAGTTTTTTGGTTAGTTAATAGCATAAAAACTCAGTCATTCGTTGACTGAGTTTTTTTGTTTTGGTATATTTGGAATAAAATTTGCGTTTGTGGCAGTAAACGATCAAATATCTTACTATGAAAAAACTAGTTCTATTCATATTAATTCTCACCACACTAAGTTTTGATACCTTTAAAGAAGATTCCTTTGATGTGGGAGAATATTTCAGATTCAGGATTCATTACGGAATTGTAAATGCAGGCTATGCTACTCTTGAGGTTAAAGATGCTGTTGTAAATAACAAAAAAGTCTTTCATGCCGTGGGAAAAGGATATACAACCGGAATGTCAAAATTTTTCTTTAAAGTGGAAGATTTATACGAAAGCTATTTTGACAAAGAAACAAATCAGCCTTATCGATATGTTCGAAAAATTAATGAAGGAGGTTATACTAAAAATCAGGAAGGCTTTTTTAACCAGTCCCAAAATCGGGTTTTAGTAAAAGATTATAAGCGTAAAACCGAAAAAACAATTGTGGTTACAGAGGAGGTACAGGATATTATTTCGTCTTTTTATTATTTAAGAAATCACCCTAATATCGATAAATTAAAATCGGGCGAATCTATTACAATCGATATGTTTTTTGATGATGAGATCACAAAATTTAAGTTAAAATATATAGGTCGTCAGGATATTACAACTAAATTTGGCACCGTTGCAACAATGGTTTTTAAGCCTTTGGTACAGACAGGCCGCGTTTTTAAAGAAAAAGAAAGCGTAACGCTTTGGATAACAGATGATAATAATAAAGTTCCTGTTAGGATAAAAGCGGATCTTGCAGTAGGCTCACTTAAGGCTGATATTGACGAATATAAAGGATTAAAATATCCATTTAAAGTAAAAAAATAATGAATACCACAGATAATTCTGAATCAATCCTAAAAGAAATTGATCTTAAATTTCAAGCTATAAATCAAAAAACAGATGTTCAGCTTGAAGGCTTGCTTTGGTCAAAACCAATCACTTACTGGGATTATATTCAGACTGATGCTCTTTTAAATCTTCAAATACAAAGAACAACCCTGCCTGACGAAATGGTTTTTATTATGTACCATCAGGTCAATGAATTGATTTTTAAAATGATCCTTTGGGAAATTGATCAGATTGCAGATACAGAAAATATACAGGTTGATTTTTTTAGAGAAAGACTTTCCAGAATTACCCGCTATTTTGATATGTTGACGAATTCATTCAGTATTATGGAAAACGGGATGGAGGTAGATCAGTATATGAAATTTAGAAACACTTTGACTCCGGCAAGTGGTTTCCAGAGTGCTCAGTACAGAATGATCGAATTTGCTTCAACAGATGTTATCAATTTAACTGATAGAAGATATAAAGCTAATTTTGATGAAAACACCGATTTAGAAACTTCTTTCGAACATTTGTATTGGCAGGCCGCAGGCAAAGATTATCATACTGGTGAAAAATCATATTTGCTGCAGGAATTTGAGAAGAAATATAAAGGACAATTTCTGCGTCAGATAGCAGACTTCAAAACTAAAAATATCTGGAAAAAATTTACTCAGTTGCCGGTTGAAGATCAGCAAAATTCTGAATTGATCAAAGCAATGCGTCATTACGACCATACTGTAAATATTACCTGGGTAATGCAGCATTTAAATACAGCCATTAAATATATTCTGGAAAGCGGAAAAGGAAACGGAGAAGCAACAGGTGGAAGCGACTGGCAAAAATATATGCATCCAAAATACCAAAGACGCATCTTTTTTCCTAAATTGTGGAGCGAAGAAGAATTGTCTAATTGGGGAAATGAGCCAGGAGCTTAGTTTCTGAAAAAAAATAAAAATTTGAAAAAAGCATTCGTAATTATAATTCTCTTATTTTCAATTATTTCATGTGAAAAAACAGAAGAAAAAATTGAAACTAAAATTAGTAAACCAAAAACTAAAAAGGTTGAGTTTGGGTTTAATTACGCTGATTTTAATGTCGTCCATGATACAGTACAAAAAGGGGATTCTTTCGGGTCAATAATTCAGGGTCAAAATATAGGAGAAAAACAGGTTTATGATATTGTCGAGCAGGTAAAAGATTCTTTTAGTGTCAGAACTATTCGCTACAATAAGCCTTATACCATTCTTCGGTCCAAAAATAAAACCAATAAACTGCAGGTTTTTATTTATCAGCCAGATGCGCTTACTTATTATGTCGTAGATTTTAGAGATAGTATTGCAAAAGCTTATAAAAAAGTAAAACCTGTTACCCTAAAACGAAAAATTATAGGTGGTGTTTTAAAAAGCTCACTTTCAGAAACCTTAGGGAATAATAGTGTTGAGGCTGCTCTTGCCAGTAGAATTACCAAAGTTTTTTCCTGGTCTATCGATTTTTTTAAACTTAAAAAGGGCGATCGTTACGGACTAATTTTTACCGAACGTTTTATAAATGGTAAAACATACGATGGAGTGGAGGAACTCGAAGCTGCTTTTTTTGAATACAAAGGAAAAATTGTATACGCTTTTCCGTTTGTGAAAGATACCCTTTCAGGAAAAATTGAATATTATGACGATGAAGGAAAAACACTGAAAAACTTCTTCTTAAAAACACCAATCAAATTTAGCCGAATCACTTCAAGATTCACAATGAACAGATTTCATCCAGTACAACATACCTGGAAAGCACATAAAGGGACTGATTATGCGGCTCCCAGAGGAACTCCAATTTCGACAACCGCTTCCGGAACAGTGGAGCAAACAGGTTATACTGCCGGAAACGGAAATTTTGTAAAAGTAAAACACAACGGAACTTATTCGACTCAATATCTCCATATGTCTAAAATTTTGGTCCGCCGAGGTCAGCGTGTTAATCAGGGCCAAACGATAGGCCTTGTTGGAAGCACAGGTTTGGCTTCAGGACCACACGTTTGCTATCGATTCTGGAAAAACGGAATTCAGGTTGATGCCTTGCGACTTAATTTACCAACCGGCGAATCTCTGGCCGGCAATTATAAAGAGCGTTTCTTTAAACAAATCCAACCTTTAAAAAGAGAGTTAGACAGTATTGGTAATCTTTAGCAATTCTTAAAAGCAAGAGAAAAAATGAAGAATAAACGTATTAAAGAAACTCTTGATGAAACTTTTTCAGATTTGAAACTCTTTTACAGAGATACTAATCTGACTGATACCTTAATTGAGAATTATAAAGTTGGACAGATAATTAAGGAAAAAGGATTTACCGACATGACTTCTATAGGCGGTGGCCTTTCGGGAAATTTGAGGTATTTAATTGCCAGTGCAAATGCAAAAGATATTTCAAAATTTAATCCTGATTCTTCGAAAATTGGTCATTTTCTTTTGGATGAGATTTCGTTTTTTAAGGTTTTGTATATCCAAAAAAGCGAAAATAAGACACAGATTTTCCTGCTTCATATTCCGGATAATGCACTTTCACTTTTTAAGAATTCAACTTCCAATATTGAAGAAGAAATAATAGAAAAAGCGAAACAGAAATTTAATACAAAAATAAATTCGCCTTTAATTCCGGAATTGCAAACAGAAAACTGGAAGGAAAGGACAAAATCACCAATTGGGATGAGTGATAACGGTGAACTTTTTTTTGATGATTCAACTATAAAAACTGAAGAGCCAAAAAGAATAGAAATCAATAAGGCGCAGAAAACTATTGAAATTAATAAAAAACCCTGGTGGAAGATTTGGTAATTATATTGCCTTCTAAAACTTAAATACCTATATAATTATGACTGAAAATCTGACTGTTTTTCAAAGTTTTCCAACATTGAGTCAGGCTCGTGAAGTCGAGTCATTATTAAACGAAAACAATATAAAAACTGTTTTGGCAGATAACATTCCTCCATTGGATGTTACTTTTTCGGGAAGCACTTTGCAAAATCAATATGAAATAAAAATTGATTTATCAGATTTTGAAAAAGCCGGGGCTGTCATTGAAAAAGATGCCGAAAATATTCTTGATAAAATTGATCCGGACTATTATTTGTTAAGTTTTACCAATGAAGAATTATATGAAGTTCTTTTGAAATCTGATGAATGGAATATTTTTGATTATAAACTGGCTCAAAAAATCCTGAAGAGCAGAGGCAAATCGATTGATTCAGAAATGCTTGCTTCTTTAAAAAAGCAACGATTAGAAATTTTAGCAAAACCGGATGAAAATCAAAAACCCTGGATACTAGCAGGTTATTTGTTTTCGTTTTTAGGAGGAGGAATTGGAATTGTTATTGGATATTCATTGTGGACTTCAAAAAAAACGCTGCCAAATGGAGACAGAGTTTATTCCTATAATGAAACTGACAGAAAACATGGTAAAACTATATTTATAATAGGTCTTATCGTTTTTCCATTGGCACTTATTCTCAAAATACTAACCAATGTATAAATCGTTTTCGTAACTAATTGCCCCGTAAAGAAGTATTAAATAGTTATTTCAGTATTTTTGTATTTCTAAAAAAAAACTACAATTTTATAAAAATGGCTTTAAACACAACAAACCCAACCGGGACTGAAGCGTGGAAAAAACTGCAAAACCACTTTAACGCAATTCAGAACACTACAATACAGGAATTATTTCAGCAAGATGATAATCGTGTCGCAAAATTCAACTTGCAATGGAATGATTTTTTGGTCGATTATTCTAAAAACAACATTAGTGAGGAAACTATTTCGCTTTTGTTGGAATTAGCGAATACAATTGGCTTAAAAGACGCGATTGCTGATTATTTTGGAGGAGAAATCATCAATCAGACTGAAAACAGAGCGGTTTTGCATACAGCTTTACGTGCGCCTGAATCGGCAGTTATAAAAGTAGACGGAGAAAATGTAATTTCGGAAGTTTACGAAGTAAAAAATAAAATTAAAAACTTCACAAACGAGGTAATCTCAGGAGAAAGAAAAGGTTTTACCGGAAAAGCGTTTACAGATATCGTAAATATTGGTATTGGAGGTTCGGATCTTGGTCCTGTAATGGCAGTTGAAGCCCTGCAATTTTATAAAAATCACTTAAATGTACATTTCGTCTCTAATGTAGACGGTGACCATGTGAACGAGGTGATCAAAAAATTAAATCCTGAAACAACTTTATTTTTAATTGTTTCTAAAACATTTACTACTCAGGAAACATTATCGAACTCAGAAACCATAAAAGAATGGTTCCTGAAATCGGCTTCTCAGGAAGATATAGCCAAACATTTTGTGGCGGTTTCTACTAACATTCAAAAAGTAACCGAGTTTGGAATTAATCCTGACAATGTTTTTCCAATGTGGGACTGGGTTGGCGGAAGATTCTCTTTATGGAGTGCAGTTGGTTTAAGCATCGCTTTGGCAGTTGGTTTTGATAACTATAATAACTTACTAAAAGGTGCTAATGAAATGGACGAACATTTCAAATCGGCAGAATTTGATCAAAACATTCCGGTAATTTTAGCTTTGTTAAGCGTTTGGTACAATAACTTTTATGGTGCCGAAAGTGAGGCTTTGATTCCGTACACTCAATATTTGCAAAAACTGGCTCCATACCTGCAACAGGCAACAATGGAAAGCAACGGTAAAAGTGTTGGGCGTGACGGAAAACCGGTTAACTATCAAACCGGAACTATTATCTGGGGAGAGCCTGGAACAAATTCGCAGCATGCCTTTTTTCAGTTGATTCATCAGGGAACAAAATTAATTCCAACTGATTTTATCGGTTTCATAAAACCATTATACGGAAATAAAGATCATCACGATAAACTGATGTCTAACTTTTTTGCACAGACAGAAGCATTGCTGAACGGAAAAACTGCTGAGCAGGTACAGGCAGAGTTTGACAAACAAGGACTTGCTGCTGAAAAAGCGTCTTATTTGTTGCCATTTAAAGTTTTTACAGGAAATAAGCCAACCAATACAATCCTGATTGAAAAGCTGACTCCTAAAAGTTTAGGATCCCTGATTGCGTTGTATGAGCATAAGATTTTTGTACAAGGAGTAATTTGGAACATTTTTAGTTTTGACCAATGGGGAGTAGAACTAGGAAAACAATTGGCGAATTCAATTTTAGATGAAATTAATTCTAAAACGGTAAAAACTCACGATAGTTCGACAACTTTTTTACTTAACCATTTTTTAAAATAAAGAAATAGTTCCTGTTAATTTTTTAAAATACTAACGCCTTGATTTGAGCAAATCAAGGCGTTTTTTGGTTTAAAATGTAAGATTAATATAGTGTAAATGCTTGTTTTTGAAACTTTAACAGATTTGTGTGCTGTGTTTTTTTATGTTTTTAACAAAAATAAGCAGTTTAAATTTAAAAAATCATTCTTTTATTTATTGAAAAAATGAAAATTCGTTTTAATACTTAACAGAATAGACAAAACTCATGTTTCTTAACACTTTGATAACATTATCTGATTAAAATGTTATAATTTTGCCAAAAACAAATAACGAAACAACAAATGACGACAATGAAAAATTGGTTACTCACGGGACTATTGTTTATGGTAGTTTCAACCGTATTTTCTCAAGGAAAAGTTATCGGTACAATTACTGATGGAACAACTGGTTCTTTACCAGGAGCAAATGTGGTGATTAAAGGGTCTACTACAGCTACTTCAACAGATTTTGATGGTAAATTTACAATCGAATCTACAACTAACACAGGAGAAATAGTTATATCTTTTCTGGGTTATCAAAGCCAAACTGTTAAATTTTCAGTTTCAAATGGCTCAACTACAAATTTAGGAATCATTACTTTGATTTCAAACTCAAACGAATTGAGCGAGATTGTGGTTAAAAGTACTACAGTAGATATTGCTAAGGATAGAAAAACTCCTGTTGCTGTTTCTACAATTAGAGCTGCAGAAATTCAGGCAAAACTAGGAAACCAAGAGATTCCTGAAATGTTAAAAAGTACTCCGTCTGTTTACGTAACTAAATCTGGTGGTGGCTTTGGAGATTCAAGAATTACAGTTCGTGGATTTAGTCAAAACAATGTTGCTGTAATGGTAAACGGTATGCCGGTTAACGATATGGAAAACGGAGCCGTATATTGGAGTAACTGGGCTGGATTATCTGATGTTACTTCTTTCATACAGGTACAAAGAGGTCTGGGATCTTCAAAATTAGCTATTGCTTCTGTAGGGGGTACTATGAATTATGTAACTAAAGCTTCTGATTTGAAGGAAGGTGGTACAGTTGGTACTTCTTTTGGTAATGATAATTTCTTCAAATCAAACGTTTCTTACAATACAGGAAAATTAGACAGTGGATTGTCAGCGTCAATTTTATTTAGCCACACTCAAGGTGATGGATATGTTGACTCAACTAAATTTAACGGAGATAACTACTATGTAGCTCTTGGTTATGCTACAAAAAATAATAAGCACGATTTCCAATTTACATTTACTGGTGCTCCACAGTGGCACGATCAAAGGTCTACGTTTATAACTATAGCTCAATATCAAAAATACGGTACTACTGATGATCCAAACATTAAATATAATTCTGACTGGGGTTATAAAAATGGTGAATCTTTTAATATGGTAAGAAATTACTATCACAAACCTGTAGCTTCATTAAACTGGGATTTCAAAATTAATGAAACTTCAAAATTATCTACAGTAGCTTATGTTTCTTTCGGACGTGGAGGAGGATCTAGAGGTGCCGGTGGTGCTGGAAACAATAATTATGCTAGTGCTGTATTTAGAACAGCAGACGGTCTAGTTGATTATGATAAAATCGTACGTTGGAATACAGGTAACGAAGTTATCAGATTTAACAATACAAACAATACTCGTGCGACAAATGGTACAACTGGTCAATTCCAGAACAGTTCTAACACAGGAAGAACTGGATCAGGCACACCAACTTCTCCATATGTTTTCAATAATACTTCAGGTATTTCTCAAATTTCTTCTGTTAACTCACACAACTGGTACGGAGCAATTGTTAACTTCAACAAAAAATTATCTGATCACTTAACTTGGGATCTTGGAGTTGATGTAAGAGGATATAAAGGTCTTCACTATCAAAATGTAAACAACCTTTTAGGAGCAGATACATATATCGATAACTTTGATGTAAACAATCCAAACAGAGTTTTAACAAACACTTATTCTACATACGCTCCTTGGAATGTATTTAAAGATACTGACAAAGAAGAAAAAATCAACTTCAACAACGATGGTGATGTAAGATGGTATGGTGGATTTACTCAGTTAGAATATTCTACTGATAAATTTACTGCATTCGTTCAAGGTGCACTTTCTCAACAAGGATTTAAAAGAGTTGATTACTTTAAATACTTGTCTTCAAATCCATTATCTAGTACAGATTACGAAAACATCTTAGGTGGTAACGTAAAAGGTGGTGTTAACTACAACATCAACGAGCATCATAATGTTTTTGTTAACTCAGGATACTACTCAAAACAACCATTCTTTAACGCTGTTTACCCAAACAACGCTTCATTAGTAAATGGTAACTTAACAAATGAGAAAATCTTTGGTATTGAAGCTGGTTATGGTTTACGTACACAAATGTTTACTGCAAACTTAAACTTTTACCGTACTTCTTGGAAAGACAGATACCAAAGATCTAATGACGGAGCTGCTGACAACCCTGGAGGTTATTTTGATTTCGCTGGAATTACAGAAATTCACTCAGGTGTCGAGTTTGACGCTACTGCTAAATTAATTAATAAACTTACTCTTACTGCAATGTTTTCTGTTGGAGACTGGCAATATGAAGGAACAAGTACAAGTAACCGTTATGACTCAGGAAACAATCCTATCGGTGGAGGAACTCCTATAACATTATACCTTGATGGTGTAAGAGTTGGTGATGCTGCTCAAACTACAGCTGCTTTAGGTGCCGTTTACGAGATTTTACCACGTTTTACTGTTGATGCAAACTACAACTATAATGACAAATTATACGCTGCAATTTCTCCAGGAAACTTTACATCTGCAACTAACAGAGGTGCATTACAATTACCATCTTACGGTACAGCTGATGCTGGATTATCTTATAAATTGTTAGTGGGTAAAAACAAAGACAACTCTGTAGGTTTCAGATTAAACGTAAACAACGTTTTTGATTACACTTACATTGCTGAAGCAAAAACAAATATATTTGCAGCTGATGTTCCTACTGTTTCAACATACAAAGGTATTGCTACTACAAATCAAGTATACTTTGGTTTCGGTAGAACGTGGAACTTTGCATTACGTTACGATTTCTAAAAATTTAGAATCTAAATAAATAATTAAAAACGGCATTGACTTTTAGTTTAATGCCGTTTTTTTTTAACCTTTTTTGTTATATTTGTTTCAAACAAAATATTAATCTATGTATCATTTTATTCAAAAACTCCACTCCGGCTGGGCTTATTTGGCATTATTACTTTTATTAGTCGCTGTTGTAAATGCCATTCTAGGGTTTACTTCAAAAAAAGAATTTACAGCCAGGGATCGCAAAATTGCTTTATTTGCATTAATAGGTACTCATACACAATTGTTAATCGGATTGATACTTTATTTTGTGTCTCCGTTAGGGAAAGATTCTTTAGGACAAATGTCAAATGCAGCTCTTCGATTAACTTCATTAGAACATCCGTTAATCAATATCATTGCTATTATTCTAATTACAATAGGATGGTCAAAACATAAAAAATTAATCAATAGTGAAGCAAAATTTAAAACATTTTCTATATTTTACGGAATAGGTTTATTGCTTATTTTAACTAGAATTCCCTGGAACTTATGGTTCTAAAAAAACCAAAATAAGCCCTTATTCAGGGCTTTTTTTATCTCGGCATATTATTTGTACAAACTCCCCAAGTCTGAAAAAAAATAAATTATGAGGAATAAAAAAAACATTCTGCTCTCTATTCTTTCAGTAACTCTCTTTAGTTGCTTCACCTACGTTATGAGCCAGAGTAAGCCGGTTGAAAACAAGGTTTCTCAGGATACTTTAAAAACAGATAAATTAAAAATGCTGCCTTTAAGCGATTCTGTTTTTAGTATTGAAGGCTTAAAATTAAAAACCTATAAAAAATCGGCTCATGCTTCCTACTACCATGATCGGTTTAATGGGAAAAAAACTGCAGACGGCAGCAGATTTAATAATAATAAATATACAGCTGCCCACAAAAAACTCCCTTTTGGTACTAAAGTAAAAGTAACAAATGAAGCCAATGGAAAGTTTGTTATCGTTAAAATAACCGACAGAGGTCCTTTTGTAAAAACCAGAGAAATAGATTTGTCGAAAAGAGCTTTTATGGATATTACCAATAGAAAAGGAGCAGGAGCAATGACTGTAACAATAGAAACTATTGAGAATTAAAAAATCCGAAAGTTTCTAAACAAACTTTCGGATACTCATTATTATTCCGGTGTGGGTGCCCTCATGGTAATTGTTGAAAGATAAGGCATCTTCAACATTACGAAGTGTAAATCCCATACTTGTAGTATACTCTCTATAATTCACAAAAATTTTATCTGCATAATCTTTTTGGACCTGATGAAGTGTTTCTGAAAGTAACCGTCTGATTTCGTCCACTTCCGCTTGCGAAACATCGCCTTCCGGTTTGGTTCCTTTGCTGTATCGGGCAATAAAATCTTCTGAAACTTTTGACGGCAGTCCCGATAATTTATAGACTAAACTCTGTTGTGCAGCTATACAATGTGCGATATTCCAAATCAAATTATTGCTAAATCCTTCCGGAATTTTATTTAATTGTTCTAATGAATGATTGTCTAAAATCTTCAATAAAATTTCTCTGATTGTCTTTTGTACTTCGAAAACTGAATTCATAAATTTTTTTTAATAAAATTAGACAATTTTAAGTTGCAATGATTTTTCTTTGCACCGAAATAAACTAAAAATTATGAACAAAATATACTACTTAGCCTCCTGCGATACCTGCCGAAAAATTATCAAAAGCTTACCAAAAGACAATGATCTGGTTTTTCACGATATCAAGCAAAATCCGATTACTGAAACTGAGCTGGAAGAAATGTACCAACTGTCCGGAAGCTACGAAGCGTTATTCAGCAAGAAAGCACAACTGTACAAATCAATGGATTTAAAAAACAAATCACTAACCGAAGCTGATTTCAAAAAATACATTCTGGAGCATTATACTTTTTTAAGCCGTCCGGTTTTTATTATTGACGGTAAAATTTACATTGGGAACAGCCAGCAGAATATTCTGCAGGTTATGAAAGCTTTAGGAGAAAAATAAATCCGGAATTTTCTCAGGATTAGGGTTTGCGTTAGGAATTACTTCACATGATTTTTATTTTTTAATCAGTGAATTTTATTTAAAGTGGAAATCCTTTTTTGTGCTTTTCTGCCTGAAAAAAGATTACTTCGTCAGTTCGCTAGCGCTCGGACAATGTCATTTAGTTAAGGATTAAAAGATAAAATGATTGCTGAATTTTGATTTCTGATATAAAAAATCTCGCAAAAAGGACAGTCTAAATATTTAGTTACAACAAATCTGAAATCAAAAATCGTTAACCCTCAATCTAAAATCTCTTAACTTAATTAACGTGAGTTCGATGTAAACAATAATTAAGCTACAAGCCTGTTGTTTTCAAAATCAATATTTATAGAAGGCTTTTTAGGGAAGAAAGAATAGGCTATTAGTGCTGATAATAAATTAGTTATAAAGTTATCAAAACTTCTGTGTCTTGTATGTTCTATTTGACAAATATTTTTCAATTGATCATAAACAGTTTCAATTAATGAGCGCTTTCTTAGCATAATTTTATCTTGTAAAAGCATCATACTATTTTTCATGTTCTTTTTGATTTTAGTAATCAAATGCACACCATCTATAAAAAGCTGTTCAAACAAATCTTTTCCAATATATCCTTTGTCACCAAAAAGTTTTCCAAAAATTCTTTTGTGAAAGTTATTGCTTTTTAAAGGTTCTCTATCATCAACATTGGCTTGAGTAAAGATAAAATCAAGAATTTCTCCCTTATCATTTATAATTAAGTGTAATTTAAACCCAAAGAACCATCCCGTTGAAGTATGCCCTTTTGTAGCTAAATCTTTGAATGTTTTATGCTGTTTTTCCCGTCTAATATGGCATGCTCTCAAAGGGGTAGAGTCAATTATAGAAATTCCTGTGCATTGACCTAAACAGCAGGTTTTCAAAAATAGGGCCATTGGTACAGCGGTTCTTTTTTGAAGTTCCACAAATCTATTGTAAGACACAAGGTTTGGAAATTCGTTATTCAAATGTTTTCCTATATAAAACAAGTAAAAATGTTTTAAGTTTTTGAAACCCATAGTGTGAAATAGCACTAAAATGGTTATAACTTCACTATCTGACATAATAAATTTTCGGTTTCTTTTCTTTGGAGCCTCTTTTTCTTTTAAGCTATGAGCAGCTATAGTTTTATCAAATTCTTTACAGAATTCGTCTATAAGAAAGTAAATTTCAGTAATTTTATTCGCATCTAACATAGAGGTGGTTTTAAATGTAATTAATTGTTTGTCAGGCTTTAATATACATAAACCATCTCTATTTTTCAAATATATCCTTCCTTTTTTATGTCGAACTCACGTTAATTACATTGAGCGATCGTGTGCATTGGATAGCCCGGCCTTTGGGCAACCCCCAATAAATTTCAAAACTATATGTCATGAAACTAGAAACCTTCTCTGTAAAGTTTTTTAGTATCTTTGCGCCTTTATACTCAATTATATGATACAATCGATGACGGGTTTTGGTAAAGCTTCTTTGCAATTGCCAACGAAAAAAATTACTGTAGAAGTAAAATCTCTGAATAGTAAAGGTTTAGATCTGAATGTGAGAATGCCTTCGGTTTACCGTGAAATGGAATTGGGTTTGCGTACCCTGATTTCGACCAGACTGGAAAGAGGAAAAGTCGATTTTGCGATTTATGTCGAAAGTACATCTGAGCAGACTTCTACCAAAGTAAATGTACCGGTTGTAAAAAATTATATTGCCCAGTTAAGAGAAGTTTATCCGGATGCTGATGAAACCGAGCTGATGAAAATGGCAGTTCGTATGCCGGACGTTCTAAAAACAGAACGTGAGGAGATTGACGAAAACGACTGGGAGCAGATTCAGGTAATCATTCATGAGGCTTTACAAAATATTTTGAGTTTCAGAAAAGACGAAGGAGAATCGCTTGAGAAAGAATTCAATCTTAGAATAGGGAATATCCGTCAATACATGGAGGATGCTTTGGCATTAGATCCGGAAAGAGTTCAGGCTATAAAAGACCGTTTGCACACAGCAATTTCTGAATTGCAGGTTAATGTTGATGAAAATCGCTTCGAGCAGGAACTGATTTATTATTTGGAAAAACTGGATATTACAGAAGAAAAAGTTCGTTTAACCAATCATTTGGATTATTTTATTGAAACTTTAAACGGGAGTGAAGCAAATGGTCGTAAACTAGGCTTTATAACTCAGGAAATGGGTCGCGAAATCAACACAATGGGTTCAAAATCAAATCATGCCCAAATGCAGAAACTGGTGGTGATGATGAAAGATGAACTGGAAAAGATTAAAGAACAGGTACTAAACGTATTATAAAGTAATCAGTAAGTGAATACTAATTAGCTGTTCACTAATTACTAATTACTAATTACTAATAAAAATGAATAAAGGAAAATTAATTGTTTTCTCTGCACCATCAGGATCAGGAAAAACAACGATAGTAAAACATTTACTGAAACAGGAAGATTTAAATTTAGAATTTTCAATCTCAGCAGCTTCACGCGACCCACGCGGAGAAGAAGTCAACGGAAAAGATTACTATTTTATTTCGCTGGAAGAATTCAAAAAACACATCAAAGCTGAAGATTTCCTGGAATGGGAAGAAGTGTACCGCGATAACTTTTACGGTACTTTAAAATCGGAAATTGAAAGAATCTGGGCTTTGGGTAAAAATGTAATTTTCGATATTGATGTTGCCGGAGGATTGCGCATCAAACATAAATTTCCGGAACAGACTTTAGCCGTTTTTGTAAAACCACCAAGTGTTGACGAACTAAAACGCCGATTAAAAGAACGCTCTACAGAAAGCGAAGATAAAATCAATATGCGTATTGCAAAAGCTTCGGTTGAACTGGCTACTGCGCCACAATTTGATGTGATTATTAAAAACTATGATTTGGCTGTGGCTTTGGAAGAAGCGCATCAGTTGGTGAAGGATTTTGTTTCTAAATGAGTGCTTAGTCCTTAGTTTTTTAGTCCTTAGTCTGTTGTTGAAAGTACTGAGTTATTAAGTGGTGGATATTATATTCCTAAGTTCTTAGTCCTTAGTTTGTAATTAGAAGTTTAAAAAATATATGAGCGGAGTTAAATCGTATAAAGAATTACTTATTTGGCGAAAGGGAATCAGGATTGTTGTTCTGGTTTATAAATTAACAAGAGACTTTCCGAAAGAAGAAATATATGCTTTAACAAGCCAGTTAAAAAGAGCGAGTGTTTCAATTCCTTCAAATATTGCTGAAGGTTTTGGACGACAAACGGATAAATCCTTTAATCATTTTTTGAATATAGCCAGAGGCTCATTAAACGAAATAGAAACCCAATTAATTATCGCAAAAGAATTAGAATTCATTTCTAATGATATCTTGTTTAATGAAATTATGTTTTTAATTGAAGAAGAAAGCAAAATGATAAATGCTTTTTCAAAAAATCTAAAAGAATAATTTATCATTTTAGTCCTTAGTATTAATGATTAAGAAGAATACATTAAGTTTTAAAACTAAGGACTAACAACTAATAAACTAAGGACTAAACAATGAAAATAGGCCTCTACTTCGGAACATACAACCCCATTCACATTGGTCATTTGATTATTGCGAATCATATGGCTGAATTTGCCGGTTTAGATCAGGTTTGGATGGTGGTTACGCCTCATAATCCGTTAAAAAAGAAAGCTACTTTACTCGATGACCATCACCGTTTGCAAATGGTGTATCTGGCAACGGAGGATTTTCCGAAAATAAAACCTTCGGATATTGAGTTTAAATTGACCCAGCCGAATTATACGGTAAATACGCTGGCACATTTGCATGATAAATACCCCAATCATGAGTTTTCACTGATTATGGGAGAGGATAATTTGAAAACACTTCACAAGTGGAAAAACTATGAAGTACTTTTAAATAATCATGATATTTACGTTTACCCGCGTATTTCAGAAGAACCGGAAAATAGCGAACTAAAATCGCATCCAAAAGTTCATATTATTGATGCGCCTGTTGTAGAAATTTCGTCTACTTTTATTCGGAAGAATATCAAAGATGGAAAAAACATTCAGCCGCTTTTACCTTCAAAAGTCTGGGAATATATTGATCATAATAATTTTTATAAGAAATAATTTTCCATACAGTTTTACGCAATCTTGTCATTCCGACGAAGGAGGAATCTTCGTTGCTAGATCGACACAGATTGATATTCTTTGCGGAGCTACTTACGAAGATTCCTCGTTTATCAGAATGACAAACATAACGCAAAAAACAAGTCATAAAAAAAGCCTGAATGGATAAAATTCAGGCTTTCATTTTTATGATGTTTGTTATTTCACTTCAGTTCCTTCAAACGTTATTCTCGAATCATTTACATTGACCAGTTCATCCAGTTCATAGATATTTTTATATCCGTAGCCATAAAGGTTAATATGCGTTGGAATGTTTAATGCCAGCATAATGGGTTTTCTGTTGGACAGAATTTGGGTTTCTATATTGGTTTTTGGTTTCGCCATTTTAGAAGCAAAATCTATTGGATCCCCATCGAAATTATTATTACAGTAAATCAATATTCTGGTATTGGGATCCGGAATTAACTTTAAAAGGTTTTCCTGTGTAAAGTCAGTAAAATCCAGATGAATCGCACCTTTTAAATGTTTTCTGTTGAAACGAAAATCTGAACGGGAATCCAAAATTACGGTGTTTTCTTCCTTTGCCATTTTCAAAAAAACATCCAGACTCACTAAGTTTTTTTCTCGTTGCTTTTCTAATTCGGTTACCAGATTTTTAAAATCATCATAGTCAACCAGTGCTTTTGGATACTGTTCTTTCTCTGCCATCTTTTTTGTTTGATTTGATGTTTGTGAATGAGCAATTCCGGTTATAAAAAGGCTTCCTGCTAAAGTTATAAGAGATGTAATTTTCATAGTTTATATTTTTAAGGATGGACTTTTTTATAACCGGATTGTATTATTTATGCTTCGATACTGATTCCTGTACTAACACGGATTCTAATATCATTTAAAGACTGATCAATTAAAAGTTTCCCGTCTCTGAAAACTTCTTTCAGTTCACCTTGTTTTTCTTCTTCCCATGAAACATTGTCTGTTAAATGATAAACACCGTCAACCAAATCAATTTTCATCAGTCCTTTAGCTGATTTTTTAGTTCCGTCGTCTGTAATTGGATCTTTGAAGATCGCTCTTCCTTCGCCATCAACTTCTCCGTAAGTCGCTTTCATGGCAAAACCAAAAGTATCCCTTGTATTGTATTGATACGTGAAAGATCCAATTCCTAAAACCACATTAGTAGAAGCGAATCCTTTTGCTTTTAAACGCTCACAAATCTGAATCGCTCTGGCAACTGTAATACTGTCGCCGTAAATAGCACCAATTTGCGGAACTAATTCTTTAAAACCTTTCTCATTTATGCTTCCGCCAAAAACATCCCAGATAAGTTCGATAACACCTTTCTTTTCCTGTTCTGTTTTACCGTTCGGGTTTCCGCAGATGATATCCACCGGATCACCGCTGTCAGGACGAATAACTACTTTTCCTTCTCTTGAAATGATTTCTTCTTTTAAGCGCGGTAGATAATCGGTTAAAACTTTCCACAAATCCCAGGTATCAGAAACGATAGAAACAATTCCTTTTGGATATACTTCTGTAATTAATCTTTTGAAAGTTTCACATTCGCCTTCCGTAGTTCCCATACACATTACAGAATGCTCAGTTGCGGCAACAGAACCCGCGATTAATTCGGTATCTGAATTGGCGTTGTAATATTCTTCGAAGAAATCAATTGCCGGAATGGTATCAGATCCTGTAAAGCTCAGTAAATGTCCGGCTGCAGAGGTTAAAGCCGCTTCTATTCCACCCATTCCCCGCATAGAGAAATCATGTCCCTGCCAGTTGACAAAATCAGGAACTGATGATGTTTCATCAGCATATTTGTCTAATACTTTTCTATATTCCCTTGCAATGGTAGCAGAGTTACAAGGCAGCCAAATCACCGCAGAAAGCAAGGTTTCAAAATAATTGGTCAGCCAGAAAAAGTCCGGAATCGTATTGTACATCGTAAACATGGGTACTCTTAATGGCACACTCGCACCTTCCGGCAACGCTTTAAAAACCATTGGAATGTATCCTAAATCATGTAAATCCTCAATATGTTTGGTGCCTACCTGGTTTTCTCCCAAATAATTATTGATTCTTCGGGCGTATTTTTTAACCACTTCCTCTTTTGGCTGTTTAAAAAAATACGTATCAAAATCATGAATAATGTATTTTTTGATAAAATACTGCAATCCGAAAAACACAACTTCTTCAAGACCTTCGATTCTTGATTTTCTTGGTGTCCAGTTAGAATATACTAAAGTAGTTTTGTCCGGGTATTGCCTTCTGTGGTCAACTTTGTAACCGTCGGTTAATAATAGTGGGTTCATATGTTTTATTGTTGTTTTAAATGTTCATGTAATATGTCAAATTCTAAAGATAAATTCAGATATTCCTGGATCCAGTCATTTTGCATTGAGATTTCCTGAAAAGTTCCTGTGGGTGCAAATAAATATCCCAAATACTCTAAACCTTTTTTATCGTTATTTCTCAGCAAATTATCAATTTTATTTATTTCGGCAATTACTTCTTCTGCCGAATTATAATTTGTCCACAATAAATCTGTATCAGGTGTAATTTTAGATTTAATTACTTTCAATAGTTTTATTACAGTTTCCCAATCATCAAATCTATCTTTCTTTTTTATCATGTTCCTGACCAATCATTGTGTTTATTATATTAACTTTTCTGATAATCGTTTTGCTAAATTTTTTATGTCATTGGTTTTTACCAAATTTTCAATCCATTTTTTAGGGATATTTTCGATTCCATAATAAATTCCTGCCAGGCCTCCGGCAATAGCACCGGTTGTATCTGTGTCTTCGCCGAGATTAACTGCTTTTAAAACCGTTTCTTCATAAGAATCCGAATTCAGAAAGCACCAAATACTAGCTTCTAAACTATGTAGCACATAACCAGAAGAATGAATTTCGTCTTCCAAATATTCTGAAATATCATTTTTCAGAATTCTGTCAAATAACTGAATTTCTGCAGAATTAAACTTTTTATCTTTCAGAAATACCGAAACCGTATTTTTCATTTCGATATAAGCTTCGAATTTATCTTTCTCTTTTAAAATTTCCAAACAATAGATCACGTAAATAAAGCAGGCAAATATTGATCTGAAATGTGCATGCGTTATAGATGAAACTTCTTTGACTTTTTGGAAAATTACTTCAATATCATTTTCTTTTTGAAGATAAAAAACCAACGGCAAAATACGCATTAAGGATCCGTTTCCGTTATCACTTTCAGAAAATCCTCCGCACAAATCGGGTTGATGTCCCTTTGCGATATTAAGAATGGCATGTCTCGTTGCAATTCCGATATCGAAAACTTGTCCGTGTGGTGTCCATAATTCTGCTGTATACCATTTAACGAAGTTCCTTGCGATATCATTTAAATCATAGCCTGAACATAAACTTTCTGCCAAACAAAAAGCCAAAGAACTATCATCGCTCCAGGTTCCGATTGGCTGATGATGTGTTCCAAAACCAAACATTTCGGTAACCGGATTTTGTTTTAAATACGTTCTCGACTTAAATTCAACCGGAACTCCTAAAGCATCACCAACAGCTAAACCGAATAAACCTGATTCTATTGTGTTTTTCATTTTATTTATTTCTTCCTTTTTCATTTGGATAAAACGTCTGTACTACATCACTCTGCCAAAATTCTTTCGTTTCAACTTCAATACAAGTTAATTTTCCATAAAAACCTGCACCCGTATCAATATTCCAGACATTACAACCCTGCATTGGAATTTCTATATCATAATGGAGCGTTGGTGTGTGGCCGATATAAATGTCATTAAAAAGTAATAACCTTTTTGGGTATAAATTCGAATCTTTTTTAATTCGTTTATCCATTGTCAGCGCCATTTCCCACAACGTTCTGTCCCATGAAAAATTGGTTTGATAATGTTCTTTTTCTGGTCCGTGCATCGAGGAAAATCCGGCATGAATGAAAAGGTTGTTATTCTCATCAACAAAATAATCTTTCATTTGATTAAAGAATTCCAGATGTTTCTCCTTTTCAGAAATATCAATATTCTGATAACTTTCTATAGTCGATTTTCCGCCATGCAAAAACCAAATATCATTTATTACATCTTTTTCTAACCATTCCTGGCACCATGCATCATGATTTCCTTTTATAAAAATGCATTCCTGTTTTTGGGATAGCCTGATAAGAAATTCAATAACCTGTGCCGACTCGCTCCAGCCATCTACATAATCACCTAAGAAAATCAGGCGGTCAGTTTCAGATAAAGCGATTCGGTTCAGCAACTGAACCAAAGCTTTTAATCCTCCGTGGATGTCTCCAATAACTAAAGTTCTCATTATGTTTATTTATAAATGAAGTAATTGTCTTTGTTACTTAATAATCCCAAATTAGTCCTTTTTCGTTTAGTCTATATTGGTACTTTTGGGTATCGCCGAAAGTTTTATATTCTTTGTAATTTCTATTTATAATTTCATCATAAGCCAAAAACATTTGGTTAGAAGCAATATGAAAAGGCATTCTTCCGCATCCGGTACATAAACCCGGAATTGTGACTGTTTCTATTTTAGGATTATTTATACAAGCTATCAAAATTGCTTTCATAGCCAGAAAGGCATTTACTGAAGTTGCAATATTAAAGCTCATTGGAACTCGCATAGTTGGAGCTGAGATTAAAAAAGGAACCTCACTATCTCCTGTTTCTAATGTGATTGATCGTCCAATTAAGAGTTCTCTTTCATCAAGTTGAGCAATTTTTGCTTGTAGTTCATCCTGCAGATGCCATCCAAATCTTTCTGACAAATGCCAATCTAAACCGCCGTCCATGAATCCAAATGAATTTGCCGGACTTACAACTGCGTCAGATTTTATTTTTGTAATATCTCCTTTTATTATACTGAGATTCTCACATTCTGAAAAATCATTTCTCCATGAATTGCCAAGTTCATCTTCTAAGTAAACCAATTTTATATGCAGCATATTTTTAAATTAAAATTGAATGTATTTTGCCGGAACTTCATCTGTCAGCCAGACATTGTTTTCGGATAAATAAAATTTAAAACCGTCTCTATGCATTTCACCGGTTTTAATTTTAAGGATTTGAGGAACTCCTCTTCGGCTTCCTACTTTTACTGCAGTTTCTTTGTCTTTTGAAAGATGTACATGCTGACGGCTCATTTTTTTCAAACCTTCTTTGCGGATACTTTCCATAAACTTTCCAACTGTTCCATGATACAAATATTCAGAAGGTTCAGTTTCGGCCAAATTTAATTCAACTGAAATCGAATGTCCCTGACTTGCACGGATTTTGGTTTTATCATCGTTAAAAGCAAAACGCTTTTTATCGTTATTCTCTACAACGTAATCCAAAAGTTCAGCCGTCATTTTACTCTGGCTTCCCTTTTTATTACATTTTATGATTAATTCTTCTACATCTGCCCATCCGTTTTCGTCTAATTTTAATCCGATAGTTTCAGGCGAATGTCGCAGCACCAGACTTAAAAACTTGCTGACGCTTTTTGCTGTTTTTTCATTCATTTTACTTTTTCCATTTGATAATATTGTCATCAGAATTACTAATTTCTGATTCAATCTTTTCAACTTCTAAATATTTTTTATCCCCTATTCTCTGCATTTTTATCCGTTGTGCTGCATAAAACTTCATTTTTTTGTCTACAACTGTAGGTTTTAAAGCCAGATTGAATCCTTCAGTTGAATACATTGTGCTTGGATATAAAACACCTTCAACCTCCTCTATTGATAATGCATAATTCGTAAAAGCAGAGGTGATTTTATAATGGTTCGAGTTTTTTTTAATTGGTGCAGAAAATTCTGTTGACAAAAACTGAAGTAACTCTCTAACCATAAAAGCATTTTCATCATTCTGAGAGTCTATTAATTCTTCAAAACTTTTAACACACTGATCAAACTCTGCATGTTGCCCTTTTGTATTTTCATTAGTTAATAAATTAACTAACAGGATATCTTCAGTACAAATCCAAACACCAGAAGTAATATATTCAAAATCTTTTTCTTCATCCTCTCTTACTACAGAATTAGTTTCCGCAAATGATACTATTGCATTATCTGAACAATAAAATACGGATTGACCAGGTTCATTAGCTCGTCCAAATTTCTTAATATTCTGAATATCTTTGCGATAAGAAAGTTGATCAGAATTTTCAAAAAAATCTTCATTTTCTTTATGCACTCTGCTCCTAACAAATTTTGTTCCTTTACGATAAATTGTAACCGGAAGTGGAAATTCAATAGAATCTAGTATATTCTTAATATAAATATAGCTTTCAATTGATTCTTCTTCCTTTACAGATAATAACAATTTTAGCAAATTATCTAATTCTTTTTTATCTAAAACATCTTCCATAACTCAAATTATTTTCAATTCATCCCTAACTTCCATCAAAGCAAAACCCAAAAGATTCAAACCTCTCCATTTCTCCGGATTCATAACATCTTTATGATCGCCCGCCATTCCAATTCCCCAAATGGGATCTACCGGACTGGCTTCTACCAAAACTCTTTCTTTTGTATTTAATAAAAAGGTTTTCAAATCAGTATTTTGACTGAATTTGTGAAAGTTTCCTTCTTTTACAATTTTATATCGGTTTTCTAACCAGATTTTGTCATCGTAGTTTCTAACTTCTCTGCCTAATTTTTTGGCTTCTGCAGGAGAATCGGCATTGAGGATTTTTTCTAAAATTTCCTGATCTTCAAATAATTCAGCTTTCTTGGCCATCATCCAGTGTTCGGCAGTTTTATAAGTTACTTTTTCTACCTTAAAAGAACTTAACCACCATTGACTGAAACAGGTTTTGGTAATTTTTTCGTCTTTTTTTGGCTGATGTCCCCAGAAAAATAAAAACTTACTTTCCGGAGCTAGGGTATCTATAGTGTATTTCATTTTTCTCTTTTTATTGAAACAAAGAAGTAATCTCTTTAAAATCTTTTGAATCAGGTGAAAATGATCCGTAGATTTCATTGAATTCTGTTGTGAGACTTTCAAACTCATAATCCTGCTCCAGCTGATCCATACAGGTTACAACCAAATTTCGTTTTGCCATTGGGCTGTAAGCTGCATCGAGTTTTAGAGCATAATTTAAAAGTTCATAATTTAGACTTCCAAGACGTAAGTGTTTTTGGTATTCGTTAAAAACACAGGTTTCTTCTTCGTTGTTTTTTAATTTAATTTCTCCTTCATTCGTCATCCAACCTTTTCCGTGTCGGGTTGCATAACTTCGGGTTACGTAATAAATGGCTACATCTTCAATTTTTAGTTTGTTACAAATTTCAATCGCATTTTTTGAAGTTGTATTGGCATAGGTTACATTCGGAAAAATACCGTGATCCATGTCGAGCAGAATTCCCTGACTGCCTTCAAAAATCATATTCTCATATTTTGAAAGGAACGTGTAATCAACAATGTTCCATTGTATTTTATCGATTGCTTCCAGATATTGACCGACTTCTTCGTCAATTTCACTTTCGTTTAAAAAACCATAATAATAGGCGATTTGGTTTAGTTTTTCTAAAAGCATTTCACGGGGCGCAATCAAATCGATGGCAAACAATTTATACGGGCCTTCGTTTCTTTTCATGGTAGAACCAATGCCTTTTCCGCAGGTTCCGTTTTCGATGTTTCGCACATTTCCTCTGTTGTGCCAGACATCGAAAGGGGTTGTGATTTTTGCTAAAGGATGAATGTACAAATTCAGATTAGCGTCTTTTTCTTTTAATTCTTCTCTTTCATTATATAAAAAAAGCGGATGAATGGTGCAATGCTCGCTGTAATAAGACGGAAGTCCACGAAGTGCGCCGCTTGCAAAACTCGAATGCACATGTTTTTTATCACCAATCATTACGGTATGTGCTGCCTGTTGTCCTCCTGAAAACCGAATAACTATAGATTCAGGATTTTGCTTCGCCAGAAAATCTGTTGTTATGCCTTTTCCTTCATCACCAAATCCTAAACCTATAACTATTTGAGCTGTTTTCATTTTGTTCTTATTTTAATCTCGCAAAGTCGCGAAGCCGCAAAGTTCTTTTCAAACTTACTTTTTAATTAAAAATCTTTGCGCCTCTGCGTCTTTGCGAGTAAATTTATCCTTACTGAGAAAACTTTTAATCTTGCAAAGCCGCAGAGTTTTTAAAGCATTTGTATATTATCTAAACCTGTACTTGTTGCATCAGAAACTGGTATTGTTCCTAAGCCAGAACTTTTATGTTTATCACAAATTATCCTGGTAATGATATTTGGAATTTCCCTGTGATCTTCGATAGACAAACAATTTTGCCCCAGTAATTCTTTCCACGCCACATTGGCTCTTACTGCCTGATCAGAATGTAAAACGCTGATATGGTATACATCGTATCGTTTTTGTGCTTCCTGTAATAATTCAAGATGCGTGTATGTTTGCTGTTCGGCTCCCATAATTTCCTTTATGGCTGATGCGGGAAGTGTCGGCAAATTTGGCTCATCACCTACGGTAAACAACAATCCTTTTTGACCTCTTTTTTCGAAAGCATCGGTTTTAGTATGGAAAGCTGCAAAATACCAGGCAAGAAGATAACTTTCGCCGGCGTTTCCACCTCCTCCGGATTCAATATACGTTCTGGTTAACCACATGTCCAGCTCTTCGTCTCCAGATTCAAACTGACCAACCTGAAGCGGATATCTGTCGCATTCGTGATCGCCAATTCCTAAGAATAAAAGCGCCGGATCCGGAACGCCGCCCTGAATAATTCCGCCCATCAATTTTGGCAATCCTTCTTTGATCAGTTCGTGTGGAATGTGACCCATACTTCCCGTAACATCCAGTCCTAAAATAATCGGAACTGAATTGGGATGCACTTCAGAATCTCTGGCTTCCCGAAAAGTAATGCCATTCGGATTCATAGATTCATGCGCCATTCGTAAAGAATTCTGCGTAAAAATTTCACTTGCAGATTTTTTTCCATAACCTGCTGCTTCTGCTCTGCTCAAACGAGCTCCTAAATCATATCTTGTACCTCCCATGACTAAAATGTTTTACCAAATAAATATTCGAATCGTTTTTTTGTCACTTCAAACTGAATATTTAGATTTCTGATTGTTAATGATAATTCCATGTCTTTCTGAACAAAAGCTTCCGGCTGAAAATCGGCAAAAGTCAGACTGTTTTTATCCAGTGGACTAATATCAATTAATCCTTCTTGTTCTCTTTCGAGTCTTTTGATTTTTAATTCAATATCTTCGACTCTTCTTCTGTAAATTAATTCAGAATCCTCACCAATTGTTTTGGCTCTGTCTTCTCTAATCTGATCATTGTTTCTTTTTAAAGATTCAATAAATCTTGGTTTTAAATCGTCGCTCATTATCTTTTGGTTTATTGTTAATAGTTTGTTGTTTCAGGTTTTCTTTGTTTCAAGTTACTGTTTAGAACGTGAAACCTGAAACTTTTCAACTTAATTTAATATCTCTTCAAATTGTTTGAAATTGGATTTCTTTTCAGAATTGTCAAATATGGCAAAGATTATTTTTTTAAAAGCACCTGCATATTTTTCTGTAATAATTGCTTTGAATAAATGTGCTACATCTTTGGGTTCATTTCTAAAAACGCCACAACCCCAAGCTCCCAAAATAAGTGTATCGCTTTTTTGTTTTAAAGCTATTGCCAACACTTTAGCCATCCTTTTTTTGAAAATATCTTCTGTTTCAGCAATTTCTTCTTTTCTGTTATGTTGCTGCATCGCACCTTTGTTTGGTGCTGGTGCGGTAATCATATCTACAAGAAATGGTTTTTCAAAATAATTTCCATTGTCATCATTCCAAAACAAAACATTCGGACTATAAATCATGTAATCTGAATATAAAAACGAGGACTGATTTCTATTAAAATCGTACATCGTTTTGTCTTTGATTTGTGTTGCATAAAGGTTTGAAGATCTCGCCAGACTTTCTTCCTGAGCAGAAGCTCCTCCTAAGAACCCACCACCCGGATTTTTTGCAGAAGCAAAATTCAAAACGCAGATTTTACCATTTTTCTCCTTAACAATTGCTTCAATGGTTGAACAATTCTTTATAACAATTTCTGTTTCAAACTTATTTTCGATTGGTGTTTTTAAGATTTCATTCCAGTCATTTGGTGCAATTGTAAATGTATTTTGTATGGAATCTTTGAGTTCTTTTTCTACCGCAATCTTTTTTCCTTTATATTCATAAAAACCATTCTGTATGATTTCTAATGTTTTATTTGCTATTTCTACTCTATAATTTTTATTCATAATTCTAATTTTACGACCTGAACATTTTCACCTTCAAAATCTTTAAAAGAGTTTGTTGTAAAAATGACGTCGAAGCAATTTAAAACTTCAAAACCTTTATTAAAGATTCCGTGGCTTACTGCTAAGTATAGCTTTCCGGCGTTTTTCTTTTTAAGTTCTTCGGCTAATCCTACGAAAGTTCCTCCTCCGTCGCAGATATCATCTACAATTAAACAATCCATTCCTTGCAAATCATCATTGTAAACTTTAAACCCAGACAATTTTCCGGTTTTTACGTCACGGCTTTTACTGCATTCTACAACTTCAACTCCGCCTAAGAATTCAGAAACTTTATAGATTTTCTTCAAAGCGCCACCATCGGGAGAAATCAATTTTACGTTTTCGCCAATTACCTTTAAAACTTGTTGGATAAAAGTATGATTCGGAATGACTTCACAGTTGTTTACCAATGCCGGAGTAACTTCAGAGTGTGCATCAAAAACATAAACTTTATTTAATTGAAGCGTATTTATAATATCCGCATACACTTTTACAGATAAAGATTCTCCTTTTATCATCACACGATCTTGTCTTGCTGCCGGGAAATACGGAATAAAAAGATCAATGATTTTAACGTCCATTCTGCGTAAAGCATCAACAGTAATACACAACAAACCTAAATCGTTGAATGAATTTAACCGGTGTGTGATGGTTACTTTTTGATTGTGATCAAAATCAGGATTGATTTTAATATGTGGTTCTCCGCCAGAAAAGGTAAAACTTTGAAACTGTATTTCTTCCTGGTTAAGGATAGGAGCGAATTTTGGGTCTAAATTTAGTATCATAGTATTGTAGTTTGCGTTATTTATACGCAAATGTAGAGTTTAATTTTGAATAAACAATTTATTTTGTGTAAAAATTACGCAAACTTTATTTCGAAGTGAAAGCCTTTATTGGTTAATTCGTTATATTTCAATTTGTTAAACTTAAAAAGTTTTGCCGGACGTCCGCTTTTTGAGGATCCAAATTGTTCCGTTTCTTCAATGATTTCAAAGCTTAATATTTTTTTTCTGAAATTTCTCCTGTCAATTTCTTTCTCTAAAATGGTACAGTATAAGTTTTCAAGTTCAGAAAAAAGGAATTCTTTTGGCAGTAAGTCAAACCCAACCGGTTCATAAGTAAGTTTTGCTTTTAGGCGTTCAATAGCCTTTTTTAGAATACTGTTATGATCAAATGCTAAGCTTGGAACCTCATTAATTTTGAACCACTGTGCATGTTCGGCATCAGAATCTGCTTTGATGGTTAATTTGGAAGGATCAACCAGAGCAAAATAGGCCACAGAAATCACACGGTTTCTCGGATCACGATATACATCATCACCAAAAGTAAAGAGCTGTTCAAAATAAGTTACGGTAACATTGGTTTCTTCTTTTAATTCTCTTTTTACTGCATCCTGCAACGATTCGTCATTTTTGACCAAACCGCCAGGTAAAGCCCAATATGATTCCTGAGTACCAAATTTCTGCTGTATCAAAAGGACATACAATTGGTTGTGCTGGTAGCCAAATACAATTGCATCAACAGCTACTCTGATATTTTGAATGTTAGTCATATTCTAAATGCGTAAGATTTACACAAATATAAAGTTTTATATTTCTTACGCTGAGCAATTTAAATTTTAACCCATAAAAAAATTGGGATAAACCTGATTTTGCTATAGAACAAATTTAATGTGCAATAGAATATCCATGCTCATCATTTTTGATGATTTTTTTTGAAGCAATGATTTTTAAGTAGATAAGGCTATTCTAACTTCGTTGGCAATGGTGTCAAAAAAAGTCTTTAGGTTGTTGTTTTTAGCAGCCAGTAAATAGACATATTCTTCAGGTACGTGAAAACTATTCCAAACCAATTGTAGTTTGTTTTGCTGAATAAATTTTCTCGCATTGCAATTCCACGTTACGGCGACACCAGAATTTCTAGAGAGCATTTCCAGCATTTCATATTCTGACGGAATGATATAATTGGGAACCATTGAAGGTCTTTTTTTGTGAAAAGCATGCAGCCAGAATAGTTTTATATGTGGAATCCTGGCGTCATGAGAATACCATTTTTGTTCGTTTAGCCATTGTTCTGCTCCGGTAAAATCATCTGACTTGAGTTTCTGGCGAAATTCAGTAATATCTAAATTCGTTGGTCCAACCATCACCAGTTTAATTTTAGCAACCGTTTCTTGAATCGTATCAAACGTATCATATTTTTTAGAAACAATTGCAAAATCAAGTTTTTTAGAATCGACTAACGAAAAAAGAGTATCATCGTCGGCAAAAGTAAAATCGATTAAATCAAATTTTGCAATTAAACTATTTCCCACACTGCTGAAAAGATGTTTCGAAATACCAACAGAAATTAATCGTGTGGCATCTTCAGCTTTAGCCCTAAAGGTAGTTTCTACATTTTCAAGACGATCAAGTGCGTCTATTATTAAGTTATTCAGTAACTTAGCATACTCGGTTGGTTCTACCCCTTTAGACTTTCGAATAAATAATTTGTTTCCAACATGGGCTTCGAGCATAGAGATCTGCTGACTAACTGCCGGCTGACTCATAAATAATTCCTTTGCAGCGATAGAAAAGTTTCCATTTTTATAAACTGCTTTAAACGTTCTGTACCATTCCAGATTTACCATGATATAGTTTTATTTATAACAAACATAGTTTATTTTATTTTTACAAATATCACATAAGCCGTAAATTTGTTTAAAATTAATCAAATGAACAAAATAGCATTATTTGCGATAATCGCTTTCACAGCAGGTAGCATTTCGACTACTGCTCAAAAATTAAATAAAAAACAGATGAAAAAAGTATTATTTGTGCTTACGAGCCATGACAAATTAGGAGATACAGGTGAAAAAACAGGATTTTGGACAGAAGAATTTGCTGCTCCCTATTATACGCTGATAGATCAGGGATATATTGTAGAGATTGCAAGTCCTTTAGGTGGTCAGCCGCCAATTGATCCAAAAAGTAATGATCCGAGTGCTGCTACGGAAGACACTAAACGTTTTGATGCAGATTTAGCTTTACAGGAAAAGTTAAAACATACGCATAAAATTACAGATGTGAATCAGAAAGATTTTGATGCAGTTTTTTATCCGGGTGGTCACGGACCAATGTGGGATTTGGCTGTAGATCAAAATTCTATTGCTTTGATTGAATCTTTTTACAATCATAAAAAACCAGTAAGTTTTGTTTGTCATGCACCGGCAGCATTAAAAAATGTAAAGATTGATGGTTCTTATCTGGTTAAAGGCAAAAAAGTTACCGGATTTTCAAATACCGAAGAAGAAGGTGTTGGATTGACAAAAGTGGTTCCGTTTTTATTGGAAGATGCTTTGAAAGCCAATGGTGGTGAATATTCAAAAGGAGCTGATTGGGCACCTTATGCCTTAGAAGACGGTTTGTTGATTACAGGTCAAAATCCGGCTTCATCAAAACTGGTAGCTGAAAAATTAATGGCACAATTAAAAAAATAAGCAGATGTTAAACTTTGAATTATACAATCCGACGAATTTAATTTTCGGAAAAGGACAAATTGAAAAACTTTCGACTTTGGTTCCAAAAGATGCCAAAATATTATTGGCTTATGGCGGTGGAAGTATTTTTAAAAACGGAATTCACGAACAGGTAATTAATAACTTAAAAGGGTTTGATATTGTCGAATTTGGAGGCATTGAACCCAATCCACATTTTGAAACTTTGATGAAAGCGGTAGAAGTGATAAAAGCCGAAAAAATTGATTTTATCCTGGCTGTTGGTGGCGGATCTGTTATTGATGGAGTAAAATTTATTTCGGCTGCGGTTCATTTTGATGGGAATCCGATTGATATTTTGCAAAAGCGTTTGTTGATTAAAGAAAATGCAGTGCCTTTTGGAACTGTTTTGACATTGCCGGCAACAGGAAGTGAAATGAATTCAGGTTCTGTGGTTACGATTAAAGCAACCCAGGAAAAACTGGCTTTTGGCGGAAGCGCTATGTTTCCGAAGTTTTCTATTTGTGACCCAACTGTAATTGAATCTTTGCCAAAAAGACAAATTCAGAATGGGGTTGTAGACGCCTATACACATGTAATGGAACAATATCTAACGTATCCGCATGAAGGTTTTTTACAGGACCGGATTGCAGAAGGAATTCTGCAGACTTTAATTGAAATTGGTCCGGGAGTTGTTGAAAATCCAACCGATTATGCTTTGGCTTCGAATTTTATGTGGAGCTGTACGATGGCATTAAACGGATTAATCCAAAAAGGGGTTCCCTCAGATTGGGCAACACACATGATTGGTCACGAATTAACCGCTTTATACGGAATTGATCATGCGAGAACTTTGGCGATTATTGGCCCAAGTTTATATCATGTAATGTTTGAAACTAAGAAAGGAAAATTAGCGCAGTACGGAAGAAGAATTTTTAACTTAACAGGTTCTGATGATGAAGTTGCAAAAGAAGCTATCAATAAAACAGTAGAGTTTTTCCACACTATGGGAATGGATACTAAACTTTCTCAATACACAAATGACTATGACAAAACAGCTGATTTTATTGTAAATCGTTTTGACGAAAGAGGCTGGAAAGGTTTAGGAGAAAAACAACTGGTAACTTTGGATAAAGTAAAATCTATTGTTGAAATGAGTTACTAAAAAATAAAATTTCAAGTTTTTTTAAATTTCAAATTCCAACAGTAACCTAAATTATTGGAATTTGGAATTTTTGTTTGAAGTTGAAATATCTATTTAATATCAAGAAATAGAAATTGTTATTTGGAGCTTAAATTTTGGAATTTGAATTAAAAAAAAGGCGTTCTTAAATTTTTTAGGAACGCCTTTTAAAATACTAAAACAAAACTAACTAACTCAATTTTTACTAAATTCATTTAATGGTCTAATTAATAATAGTTTACAACGCAACTGTTTGTTTTTTATTGTATGAAGGAGATTTTTTTTAAAAATTCTTTAAAAACGTTGTGTTTAAAGCTGTTTTTAAAAATTCTTAAATCACATTTTGTGATATTACTGCATTATTAAGTACTTTTGCTTTAAATTAATAAAATAATGAGCCAAAATTTAAAATTTGCAGTAATTGGTGGTGGGAGCTGGGCAACAGCTATTGCAAAAATGTTGTGTGTGAACCTGGATGAAATTTCGTGGTATATGCGAAATGATGCAGCGATAGAACATATTCAGAAATATAAGCATAATCCAAATTATTTAAGTTCAGTTGAATTTGACACAACAAAACTTAAATTAACTAATAATATAAACGAAGCAGTTGAATATGCAGATTACTTAATTTTTGCTATTCCTTCGGCCTTTCTTAACGCAGAATTAGAACCGTTAACGGTTTCTTTAGAAAATAAAATTATCTTTTCGGCGATTAAAGGAATTGTTCCTGAAACAAGTTTAATAGTGGGTGAACATTTCCACATTCAATACGATATTCCATACTATAATATTGGCGTAATTACAGGTCCTTGCCATGCTGAAGAAGTAGCTTTGGAGAGGCTTTCTTATTTAACGATTGCCTGTGGTGATCCCGATAAAGCCTGTACTGTTGCCAAAAAATTATCGAGTAATTATATAAAAGCTAAAATTTCTGACGATATTATTGGAACCGAATATGCAGCAATGCTGAAAAATATTTATGCTATAGCTGCCGGAATTGCTCATGGTTTGGGGTATGGAGATAATTTTCAGTCGGTAATGATGAGCAACGGAATCCGCGAAATGCGAAAATTCATCAAGAAAGTACATAAAATGAAACGGGATATCAATGATTCAGCTTATTTAGGCGATTTATTGGTAACAGGATATTCGGTATTTTCAAGAAACAGAATGTTCGGTAATATGATTGGAAAAGGCTATACCGTAAAAAGTGCCATGATGGAAATGAGTATGGTTGCCGAAGGTTATTACGCGACGAAAAGTGCTTATAAACTAAATCAGGGTTATGGAGCCAAAACGCCTATTATTGATGCGGTTTATGCAGTATTATATGAAGGGAAAAATGCCAAAACTGTTTTCAAAAAACTAACAGAATCTTTAGATTAAATAACTTAATCACATAAAAAAAGTCCGTTTCTAAATTCAGAAACGGACTTTTTTTATGCTATAATTTTATTATTTAACTTCCCTGATAGCAGAGGCATCGATCCAGCCTTCTGTACCATCTGTCAATTCGATTTTTTTCCAGTTTTCTAAAGCCTCTTTTACATAAACTTTTGCGCCTTCATGTAATAAGAAAATGCTTGATCCTGCTTTTTGAGGTTCGCTTCGTACTTCTGTCATTTCGGCAAAAACTATCGCAGGACGATCATTATTATAGTGGTCTTTTTCAGTTATTCCTGCTGAAACGCTTAATAACAAAGCAAATAACAAAACAAACATTACTATAAAATATATTCTTTTTGAAAGCGTAAGCTGTGAAAAATAATAGCCAATAAAGCTCAGTAAAAAAGCAAATGCAATACCTACCGAAATCCAGGCCCAATTATTATAATTAAAAATACCTGTGAAATTCTGAATGAGTTTTGCGAAACCAACCTTTGGAACTTCTTTAATCTCATCAATGGTTAGTTTTTTGGCAAATTTCAGATTGTTTAAAGTTTCGGGATCATGTGGTTTCAAAACAAGAGCCTTTTCATAATTATAAATCGAAGGCGCGACTTTATTAAGTTTATAATAACAATTTCCTAAGTTAAAATACAATTCAGCCGAATGTTGCTTGTCTTCTTTAATTATACTTTCATAAGTTTGGGCTGCTTGCTGGTATTGTCCTTTTTGATATAAGGCATTACCTTTTTCAAAGCTGTTCTGAGCAAAGAAAACCTGAGAGATTAATAAAAAGAGATATAGTATGTTTTTCATTTTTCTATTTGTAATATTTTCAACTTTGCGAACTTTAATTCAGCGAAAGCTAAATCAATTCTTAGCGAACGTTGCGGTTAAAAACTAAATAATTTGTTTTTCTAATTCTGAAATAATTAAAACAGCTTTGTCATAATCCTGCTGAATTGATGCGCCTGATGCCGGTGCATATCTTGCAAACTCGCAGTTTTCAGTTAAATTAATAAAGCTTTGAACAGTTTCCGGATTTGCATTTCTGGATAACAATAATTCACGGATGTTGTCTTTGCTCATTTCTGAAGTTTCAATATGCAATTTAGCTTTCAGGAAATTATGCATTGCTTTTTCCAATGCAATATAAAATGGCTCTTTATTGTTAAGCTGTTTTTTTGCTTCAGATAAATATTTCTTCGCAAGCTTATTATTCATCTTAATTCTATTACCGGTGACATCACTGTCAATGGCTTCTTTTTTCTTTCTGGCAATTACAATAATTGGCAAAATAACAAAAGGCAGCAATAACAAGGTATAATATAAATCAGACCCGTAAAAATCATCTTTGGCTATAGCAACTAAAATAGTTTTTGGTTTAATATATTTAAATTGCTCCGATTTTGAAATCACATTTTTCGATTTATTTGATGCAACGGCTTCAGCCTGCATCGGGCCATCCAATACATCAATCATAATTTCCGGTGAAGTTATGGTTTTGTAGCTGCCTGAATTCAAATCGAAATAAGAGAATTCCATTGGTTTTATAGCATATTTTCCTTTATATTGAGGGATAATCGTATACTTGTCCGAAATTGTACCGGACATTCCTGCAAGTGATGTATTCACTTTTTCATCATGTACAGGATCATACATTTCTAATGCATTTGGAACAACAGGCTTAGGTAAAGTAAACAATTTCATGTTTCCTGTACCGGTAGCACTTACAACCAAATCAAGGCTCTCACCATTTTTTAAAGAAGTTTTTGATGGGGTTACTTTAAAATCAAGTTTACCAACAGCTCCTGTAAATCCAATTGGCTTATTTACTTCTGGTAGTGCTCTTACGTTGATCGTTTTGGCACCCGCAGAAACGGTTTTATTTCCATCATCAGTAACGATTCGTCCAAACATATCACGACCCCTTGGTACCTGAATACCGATGTCTAAAGAAAGCGGTTCAATAGTAAGATTTCCTGATTTTTGAGGGTATAGGATCGTTTTTTTAAGAACAACAAAATAACAGCGTTCCCCTTTATACAATCCTTCTTCAACTTGTAGTTGCTTGATATCGATGTTCTGATTCCAAAAGTCTTTGTATTTAGGTTTAGCCAGTTCTTTAAAGCCTGTTACACCAATACCATTAAAATATAATTTATAAACAACAGTTATGGGCTGATTTATATAAGGATTTGTTTTTGAAATTTCTGCTACCAAGTTTAAAACTTCATTTCCGTTTACGCCTCCTTGCTGTTGTTGCTGCACGTTTGGATCTCTTTCCTGAGCAACCGCATTGGTAACCGTTATTTTGATAGGAGATGTTTTATAAACCTGACCATTATATTCAATTGCAGCCTGTTTGATTATAAATGTACCTTTTTGATTTGGCAATAAATAATAAGAATAAACTTTCTGAAAAGAGCTTCTCCCATTTACCCAGGACTGACTTATTTGTTGACTTGGCCCTCCAACAATTCTGAAACCGTCAAATGAAGGCTGTTCAAAATTATCGCCATCGACATTCATGATAAAGTCAATTCGAAGTCTTTCGTTAACTCCAAGCGTATTTTTGCTTACTCTGGCCTCAAATTGAACCTGAGCCATAAGCCCCTGAAAAGTGAATAGTAATAGAATTAAATATCTTTTCATTACTTGTTTAATCGTTTTTTAAATCTTTTTAAATTAAAAATTTACATCGTTTATTATTTGTGAAGCTAAGGGAGTCAAAGCCATTCCTTTTTCAAAAAACCTGATATTTATTTAAAAATAAAATCTACCAGTCTTTTTCATTTTTTTTAGGACTTCCTTTTACTTTTTGGGCATTTACTTTGTCCTGAATTTTCTTTTCTTCATTATTTACCGCATCTAGTAAATTCTGGACACGATCTTTAGAAATTCCTCCGGGCATAGGTTTTGGCTCTCCGTTATTGTTAGATTTCTCATCTTTTTTCGGATCATTTTTTCCATCTTTTTTATTCTTGTCTTTATCGCCTTTGTCGTCTTTCTTTTGATCGTCCTTTCCGTCTTTCTTGTCTCCGTCCTTTTTTTGGTCGTCTTTTTTATCGTTTTTCTTGTCCTTATCCTTGTTGTCTTTTTTATCGTTTTTAGGAGGATTCTCTTTTAATTTTTGTTTTGCATATGCATAATTGTACCTTGTTTCATCATCGGTAGGGTCATTACGAAGTGCATTTTTATAGGCTTCAACTGCTTGAGAATAATCTTTCTCTTTCATAAACACGTTTCCTAAATTATGGAAAGCCTTGTGTTTTTCCGGTCTGGTTTTGGCATTTTTAATAGCTTTTGCATAAGCAAATTTTGCCTCTGACGCCTGATTTTGTTTGTATATAGTATTTCCTAAATTATAAGAAGCTATAGCCTTTTTAGGAAATTTTGATTGTGAAATTCTATAATTTGCCTCAGCATCAACAAATTTATTCTGTTTATATTCTTCATTGGCGTCTGGCAATGTTTTGTCTTTTTCCTGGGCGGAAACTGCCAAAGAAAAGGTTAGTAAAACATAAAGAAGTAAATTTTTCATTCTGTTTTTTATTTTTTTGTTTCCGTATTTATCCGAAACAATTATTTCTTTTCGTTAAATAAATTCAACTCGTTTATCCAGTTTGTTTTTCTTTCCAGTAGAAAGATGTCAAGGAATAATAGTAAGAAGGCAAAACCTAAAAACCATTGAAATTGAGATTGAAAGTCTGCCATTTGTGTAGCTTCAAATTCTGTTTTCTGAATATTATTCAATGCATTTTTTACGTATTCGAGGACTTCTTTAGTACTTCCTCCGTAAACATATCCGCCTTTGGTAGCTTTTGCAATCGCTTTTAAACCTTCCTGATTTAGTTTTGTAATAACAACTTCTCCGTTTTGATCTCTTTGAAAGCTTTTTACAACTCCATTTTCTTTTAATGGAATAGTTCCCCCTTTTTCTGTTCCTACACCAATTGTAATAATTTTCATTCCTAATTTGTTGGCTTCTTCCGCTGCTGCTGAAGCTCCTTCAGAATGATCTTCTCCGTCAGAAATCAAAATTAATAACTTGCTGGTTTTACTTTTTTCATCAAAATATTTTGAAGATAAAAGAATCGCTTCGTCTAATGAAGTTCCTTGAGATGATACCATATCAGGATTCATGCTTTGCAGGAACATTTTGGCTACACTATAATCTGTTGTAATGGGTAAAACCGGGAATGCACTTCCGGCGTAGGCCACAATTCCAATTCTGTCACTTCCTAAGTTATTGATGATTTGCGAAACCAACTGCTTGCTTTTTTCTAAACGGCTTGGTGCCACATCCTCGGCAAGCATGCTTTTTGAAACGTCAACTGCAAAAACAATATCAATTCCTTCACGTTTTACAGTTTCCATTTTGGTTCCAATTTTTGGATTAACCAAACCAATAATCAAACAGACCAATGCCAAAAGAAACAATACTAATTTTAAAGCAGGTTTAAAAACAGAACGTTCGGGGCTTAGTTTTTTTACCATTTCCAAGTCACCAAATTCACGCTGTTTTTTTCTTTTCCAATACATATTGAAAAGAAAAACACATACCACAATCGGGATAAGAAACAATAGATATAAATATTTTTTTTCGTCTAATTCCATAAATATTTTAAAATTCCAATCTCAATAATTGTTGAGATAAATTCCAAATTCCAAATTTTGCTTTCGTACTAAATTAATTCCCAAATTTTAAATTCATAATTCCAAGTTGGGAGTTGGAATTTAAAAATTGAAATTTTTTGATTTGAAAAATCAAATAAAGCTTCTGTAAACTGTATTTCTTAAACCAACCTCCAACAATAATAAAATCCCGGCGAGTAATACAAAAAACCTGTATTTTTCATCATAATCGTAGAATTTTAATTCCTGTATTTCAGTAGTTTCTAATTTATTGATTGCATTGTATATCTCCGCCAATTTATCATTACTGGTAGCTCTAAAATAAGTACCGTCTGTTTTTCTGGAGATGCTTTTCAGTAATTGTTCGTCAATTTCTACTTTTTGCATTTTGAATAAAAAACCGCCATTTGGAGCATATGCGTAAGGAAATTCAGCCATTCCGTTAGTTCCTATTCCAATGGTATATACTTTTATTCCGTATTGTTTTGCAATATCAGAAGCTGTTTCAGGCTCGATGAATCCTGCATTATTTACACCATCGGTAAGCAGAATAATTACCCTGCTTTTTGCTTTACTGTCCTTAAGTCGGTTTACGGCAGTTGCAAGACCCATTCCAATTCCGGTACCGTCTTGTAATACATTATCGTATTTGATTTCTTTTATAGCTTCCAAAATAATGGCCTTATCACTCGTTACAGGCGTTTTAGTGTAGGCTTCAGAGGCATACAATACTAATCCGATTCTGTCATTTGGTCTTTCGTTAACGAAATCAGCCGCAACCCTTTTTAGAGCTTCCATACGGTTGGGCTTTAAATCTTTGGCGAGCATACTTCCCGAAACGTCCATCGCCATTACAATGTCGATTCCTTTTGTTGTTTTAGTCTCATTACTGATGTCAACTGTTCTAGGCCTTGCCAAAGCAATAATCAAAGAACACAAAGCGATAATCCTGAAAATATATAAACAAGGTTTTAATTTTGTCAATAGAGATTCGCTATTTTTGAAACCCTGAGTTGAACTCATTTTTAAGGTAGCCGATTGCTGATTGCGTTTCCAGAAAAACCATCCTATTGCAATTGGGATTAGTAAAAAAAGCCAAAAAAATTCCGGATTTAAAAAAGTTATTTTTTCCATTAGTTGCTTGCTCTTTTAAGTTCTACCGAATTTAAAATTCTTTCCGAAATATCATTAGCATAGGTGTCTCCTTCTTCATGGAATATAGCTATTTGCTGTAATCCGCCCTCTTGTTTAAACATCAGGACTTCATAGTAAATTTTAGTGCTCGATTTCAAAGTGTCGTTAATAAGAGTAAAAGTTCCATAACCTTTTATACCAGTAATTCCTTCTTTGGTTTCAAAATCTTCCTGTTTCACAATCATATTTCTGGCTCCCTGAGTTTCGATAATTTTTAAATTACCTTCAAGTGCTTTTGATAAATCAATTTCTGTCTGGGCTTTAAATTTTGCTGTAGAAACCGTAATGTAGAAGTTATCCGTTAAACTTCCATAACCAAAAAGCTGCATTTCTTTAATAAGAGCCATCGCTTCTTTTGGGAGTACTTTTTGAGTATCCAGTCGTTTTAAAACTTTTGGAGTTTCAACTAAAATGCCCGGATTACCGTATTCGCTTTTTACCCATTCTCCTTCCAGTAATTCCTTAGTTGGATGGCCAATTAAGTTGTCTTTTACAAACTTGAATCCTTTTGTAACCACAAAATAAGTAGTAGTAGCAGTTATTAAAAATACTACTGTACCCACTGCAATTGCAATACGTTTGTTTTTTTGTTTCTTTAACTGAAGCTTAATTTGTTTCTGTTTTTGTGCTTCATTTAATAACTGATCTGCTTCCTCAACAGGAACTTCGGTCGGGATGGCATTATCCAGTGTTAAAATTGCTTTCTGAATTTTATTTCTGTCTTCTGTAATTTCAAACTCTAATGGTTTTGATTTTGCAAATTTCACTAAATCCGCCTGTCTTAAAACTCGTTCCAGATTTTCGACAGTTTCAGTAGTCAGGCTCATTTTCTTTTTGGCAGAAGCCGTTTTAAGTCCCTGAATCAATTCAGAAGTTGTGCTTTCCATAGCTGGAATCTGAATTGCTTCTTCAATATAATTTCGCGCAATATCAGTCAGTTCGCTATAATATTCTTTTACTTCACCTTTTTGCCAAAGCTCTTTTTTCTCTAATACGTTTAACAGGCTGGTTGCTTTTTCGATTGGTGTTTTATAGACTTCCTCTTCAATTTTTTTCTTTTGGTGTTTTTTCATGTACCAATAAACAAAAACACCAATTGCGATAATTAGAATTACAATCAAAAGATAAATCCACCAGTCTCCAATGCCATTTTCAACAGTTGAAATATCTTTAATGTCATACATTTTTTGCTGCAAAGTATCCACTTTCACACTGGCTACTTCAACAGTAACAGGATCGCTCAAATGTGGCTTTTTGTCAATCAGAATTTTAACCGGAGGAATAATATATCTTCCGGAATCAAATTGCGTTAAACCATATTTTTTAATAAGTTCATAAGTACCGTCTTTTTTAACGGTGTCAATCGGGTACGATTGAATAACTTCTAACGGACCAATGTTTTTTAGAGCAGGAAATACAACTTTGGATTTTGAACTCACCACCGTTTTAAGCATTAACTTAAACTCGGCACCAATTTTATTTTTTGTGTTATCAATACTGGTTTCTACTTGTTTTTGTTGTGCAAAAACAGCTGAAGTAAGTAAAAATAGAAATATGTAAAATTTTAATTTCATTTGATTTTTTGATTTCAGATTTTAGTCTAAAATGAATGCTTAAAACAGATTCAGCTTAAGCGATTTTATTTATAATTATTCTTCAAATTAATCTAATATTCTAACAATCTAAGATGTCTGATAATCTAAATTATCTCGATTTAAAATACCCCAATAATTTAGTTACGTAATTTTCGTCGACTCTTGTGTTTACGACACCGGCACCCGATTTACTAAAAATTTCCTTGAAATAATTAACTCTTTCCTGATAATGTTTTTCGTAATTCATTCGGACTTTTTTAGAGCCTGTGTCTACGAGCTGAATTTTTCCGGTTTCGGCATCGAGCATCGTTACCATTCCTAAATTTGGGATTTTTTCTTCACGGATATCGTAGACACGAACGCCTGTAATATCATGTTTTTTAGAAGCAATTTTTAAAGTATGCTCATAATTTTCAGACATGAAATCTGAAATCATAAAAACAATTGCTTTCTTTTTTTGAGTCCCTGATAAAAATTTTAAAGCTTCGGCAATGTCGGTTTTCTGGCTTTTTGGTTCAAATTCGATTAACTCACGAATTATTCTCAAAACATGCGAACGACCTTTTTTGGGCGGAATATACAATTCGACATTATCCGAAAACAATATTAAACCAATCTTGTCGTTATTTTGTGTAGCCGAAAAAGCCATCGTTGCAGCAATTTCGGTTACGATGTCTTTTTTAAACTGACTTTTTGAGCCAAAACCTTCAGAACCCGAAATATCGACCATTAAAACCATGGTGAGTTCGCGTTCTTCTTCAAAAACTTTTACGTGGGCTTCATTATAGCGTGCGGTTACATTCCAGTCGATGTTACGAATATCATCGCCATACTGGTACTGTCGTACCTCGCTAAAAGTCATCCCGCGCCCTTTAAATGAAGAATGGTATTCTCCCGAAAAGATATGATTGCTCAGTCTTTTGGTTTTGATTTCTATTTTCCGTACTTTTTTTAAAAGCTCTTTTGTATCCATTTTTTATTTGGTTTATGGTTATTGGTTGTTGGTTGATGGGGTATGTGCCATCAACCAAAAAACTATCAACCATCAACTTTTTAAGGTACTTCAATCTCGTTTACGATTTTGTTGATAATGTCTACAGAAGTAATGTTTTCAGCTTCAGCTTCATATGTTATTCCAACTCTGTGACGCAATACATCATGTACAACAGCACGAACATCTTCCGGGATTACATATCCACGGCGTTTGATGAATGCATAACATTTTGCCGCATTGGCTAAATTGATACTTCCACGTGGTGATGCTCCAAAACTGATAAGAGGTTTTAAGTCGGCTAGTTTGTACTTCTCTGGATAACGGGTAGCAAAGATGATATCTAAGATATATTTTTCGATTTTTTCGTCCATGTAAACTTCGCGAACCGCTTCCTGTGCGCGCAGAATTTGTTCTACAGAAACTACAGGGTTTACTTTTTCGTAAGATCCTTTTAGGTTTTGGCGAATTACAAAACGTTCTTCGTCAATTTTTGGATAATCAATTACGGTTTTCAGCATGAAACGGTCAACCTGCGCTTCAGGAAGCTGGTATGTTCCTTCCTGTTCAACAGGATTTTGAGTTGCCAATACTAAAAACGGACGATCAAGTTTGAAAGTTGTATCGCCAATTGTAACTTGTTTTTCCTGCATTGCCTCAAGTAAAGCTGACTGCACTTTTGCAGGAGCACGATTTATCTCATCAGCAAGTACAAAGTTGGCAAAAATTGGCCCTTTTTTAATAGAGAATTCGTTTGCTTTGATGTTGTAAATCATCGTTCCGATAACATCGGCAGGTAATAAATCCGGCGTAAACTGGATACGGCTGAAAGAACCTTGTACTGCCTGAGACAATGTATTTATCGCTAAAGTTTTGGCCAGACCCGGAACACCTTCGAGTAAAATATGCCCTTGTCCCAAAAGACCAATTAATAAACGTTCGACCATGTGTTTCTGGCCCACAATAACTTTGTTCATTTCCATTGTAAGAAGGTCTATAAAAGCACTTTCTCTCTCAATTTTTTCATTTATCGCTCTAATGTCTAAAGTCGTTGTATTTTCTTCCATATAAATATTTTTAAAAACCTTTTAAAACTCCTGATTTTTATACCTGATTTTTGAGAGTGCAAATTGAATATTTTTTGAGAAGTAGGATGTTAAAAAATGGTTAAAACTTCGACCAAGGACCTAATTTTAAGGACGAATTGTGAATCTATTTTTATATTTTTAAGAACTTTGATGATTATGCTATAAATAAGCATCATTATTACTAAAAATAATACAGCAAAACAATGAGCAAAACTTTATTATCGCCTGTAATTTCGGGTATTAGGAATTGGGGCGTTTGGGACAAAAATCTTACTTCAAAAGAAATGGAAAGTATGATACAGCTCTGTATCGAAAACAAAATTACAACATTTGACCACTCTGATATTTACGGAGATTACACCACCGAGGCAGAATTTGGAAAGGCTTTTAAAGACAGTAAAATTTCCCGCGAAAAATTGCAATTAATTACCAAATGCGGTATCCAGATGGTGACTGAAGACCGTCACAATAAAATAAGACATTATGAACATTCGAAAGAATACATTATCTGGTCTGCAGAAGAATCACTGAAGAAATTAAAAACAGATTATATTGATGTTTTTTTACTGCAAAGACCAAGTCCGTTAATGCAGGCTGAAGAAATTGCCGAAGCGGTTGAAAAATTAAAATCAGAAGGAAAGATTATTGATTTTGGAGTTGGAAATTTCAGCAATTCGCAAGTTGAATTAATTCGTCAGAAAACAGAAGTTAGTTATCATTCAGTTCAATTCTCGGCTACGAATTTTGAACCGATGACAGATGGGACTTTTGATTATGCACAAATTCATGGAATCAGTCCATTGGCATGGAATCCTCTTGGAACCGTTTTTAGGGAGGATACCAAACAAACACGCCGTTTGAAAAAATTGCTTTCGACATTGGTAGAAAAATATCATTTAGGCTCTGATACACTTTTACTGGCATGGATTTTAAAACACCCGGCTAAAGTAATTCCGGTTGCAGGAACTGTAAATGTTGCCAGAATTCAATCCTTGGTGAAGGCAGTTGAACTTGAAATGGATAAAGAAGATTGGTTTGCAATCTGGACAGAAAGCAGGGGAGAAGAGTTGCTTTAAAACAAATAGTTTACAAGCATAAAAAATTTTAAAATTCGCTTTAAGCGAAAAAACATTTGCCACAGATTAAAATTGGATTTTTCAATCTAGTAAGGTTTTTTAATTTGTGGCAAAATATAAGAGTCAAAATGAAAAAAACAGTTCTAATTACCGGAGCGACCAGTGGGATTGGTAAAGCAACCGCTCAAATATTTGCGCGCAATCATTATAAAATTATCGTTTGCGGAAGACGAAAAGATCGTCTGACTGAACTTGAAGAAGAACTTTCAGAATATACAGAAGTACATTCTTTGTCTTTTGATGTCAGGGATAAAAATGCTGTTTTTGAAAGCATAAATTCATTGCCGGAATATTTTTCTGCAATTGACGTTTTAATTAATAATGCAGGAAATGCACATGGATTAGATCCAATTCAGAATGGTGATATTGACGATTGGGATGCTATGATTGATATTAATGTGAAAGGGCTTTTGTATGTTTCGAAAGCTATTATTCCGCAAATGGTTGAAAGAGAATCAGGACACATCATCAACATCGGTTCAACAGCTGGAAAAGAGGTTTACGCCAACGGAAATGTATATTGTGGATCAAAACATGCGGTAGATGCTATTACGCAGGGAATGCGAATCGATTTGAACCCATACAAAATTAAAGTAAGCGGAATTCATCCTGGTTTGGTTGAAACAGAATTTAGCGAAGTGCGATTTAAAGGCGATACAGAAAGAGCTTCAAATGTATACAAAGGTTTCGATCCTTTAAAAGCAGAAGACATTGCTGATATTATTCATTTTGTGGTTTCACGACCGTACCATGTTAATATTGCCGATTTAATTGTCATGTCTACTGCGCAGGCATCATCGACGATTGTTAAAAAGGATTAATTAGATTTTAGAATGATTTAGACTTCTTAGATTTAGCTGTTTAAATAATCTGAAAGTTTTAAGTACAAGATATTAAAAGTCCAATCTAAAAAATCTAAAATTCTAAGTCAGTCTAACATCTAAAAAATAATGATCAATAAACGCCTTTTAATAAAAAATCTGCTTGCTCATAATGATGAGAGCAGTTTTTATGATAAAAAAAGGCAGCTGAATTTGCATTCACGTGAAGGAAAAGGAAAGTTTCTTAAACATATCTGCGCTTTGTCAAATTCAAATCCTGCCAATAATTCTTATATCGTTGTTGGTGTTGAAGATCATGATAACGAAATCGTGGGTGATGATTTTTTTGATGACAGCCGGATTCAGAATCTTGTTAATGCGTTTTTAGAAAACCCGCCTAAAATTCAGTATGAAAATGTGCCTTTTCCAAATCTTCCAAAAGACAAGGTAATAGGATTGGTTACCATTAAGCCTAAAAGCCAGATTTCGTTTTTCAAAAAGGGAATCCATACCATTGCGGCGAATAGTATTTTTGTCAGGCGCGGAAGTAATTCGGTCCCTGTAGAAGGCGAAGTCGAAAAAAATTATCAGAATACCGAAACTGTTATCGGAATCGAAAACAGTTCCCGAAACAGTATTCAGTATACACTTGACGGCGTATTCGATTTTATGAATTTCAGGCATAAAGACATGATGCCAAAATATCGTGTTTTTAAAGAATTGTTTGTGATTTGCTGGGCTGGAGTACCTAAAAAGTCAAGAGATAAAACCTTTCTTTCACGTGTTGATATTGAATTGATAAATGAACAGATCAAGCTTTTTTATTCGGCTCAGGACGTTGTTACGATTGTTTTTGATGATGATACTTTTACCATAACCGAATATGTTCCTCTTGGATTAAATGATAAAACAAGCTATTATCCGTTAGAAAAACAGACTATACATTTTTTTGATAACGGTTATTATAAAATTGACCGTCAAATGTTGTTTCAGCCTCCTGAATTCAATAAGAGAATGCTGTTTCATATTTATAATTCGAATATCGCATTGCTTCAAAAACTGCAGAAAGGTTTTGCTTTATCTGAACGTGAATTAAAAGATTTAGAAAACCTGCCCTCTACTTTTATGATTTGTTATTTGAATGGTTTTGATGAAGCCAAACAAAAACTGATCGATGCTAAATTACTTTTAAAGCCTTTTGGACAGATATATTTATCTTTTAAGGAAGCATTACGGGTTTTACGTAAAATGAAATATGATATTCAATGATTTTCTGTAGAGATACACAGCAGTGTATCTAAATTAATTTATATTTAAGAATTATAGAAGTTTCAAATATTTACTCACCTGTTCATACGGAAACAAGACCTCTTTTGGACCATCTGCATAAGAAGCCGCTTCGTAAGAGTTGTAATATAAAAGCAGGCCTTCATTCGTATAAAATATATTTTGTGGTAATTGAAATTTATCATTTTCAAACATTAATCCTGTTGCATTGATATTTGATTTCGATGGGATTTTATATTTGTTTCGAAACTCTTTTTCAGCAAAATCCTTAAACTCTTTTTCGTTTTTAAATAATTCATCGCAAAAAATAGTTTTTCCTGTATTTGGGTTAAATAGTAAAGAACGGTACCCCTGATAGCCATGAGCTCCGCCAGTAAATGTATAATGATCCAATTTGATGTTTAATATCTGATCTGATTGATATTCGACATTTCCTTTCACCTTTGCTTCCCAGCCTAATGTTTCAGTTGGAAATTTTTTATGCATTTCTTCATAAGAAGCAATAAAAGAATCAGCCAGACTATTGTAATCTTTTGCGTTTGATGGTTTTTCTCCAAAATAGAGAATTTCTTTTAAAACACTTAGTATTTTTTTATTAATGCTGTCTGCTACAACAGGAGCATTTCTTGCTACTGGTACATTTATTGTAATTTTAGGACAATCTTTTTTGCAGGGTATCTTTGATTCTTTTTCAATAATCTCGTTTTCAATAGTTAATGTTTTAGTGCAGCCATTAACTAATATAAGCACTATAACAAGAAGAGAGTAGTGTTTCATCTTAAAAAGTGTTAATTATATACAAAGGTAATAGGTTGAGTCAGGATTAAAATAAATTAAACGGTAAATTTGTGAAAGAATTAAGTTTTAAAAATTTGTAACTATATGAAATTCAATACTAAAGTAATACATGGAGGTCAGCATCATGACCCGAGTACAGGAGCCGTTATGCCTCCCGTATATCAAACTTCAACTTATATTCAGACAAGTCCCGGACAGCCTTTGGGTGATTATGAGTATAGCCGTGCTTCAAATCCTACCCGTACTGCGCTGGAAAATGCATTGGCTAGTATCGAAAATGGTACTCGTGGACTGGCTTTTTCATCAGGTTTGGCAGCGACCGATTGTATTTTAAGATCTTTTAAAGCAGGTGATGAAGTTATTGCTATGGATGATTTGTATGGAGGTACCTATAGAATGTTTTCAAGGATTTATAAAGATTCGGGTATTAAATTCCATTTTGTTGATATGACGGATGTTACAAAATTAAAGTCTTTGATTAATGAAAACACTAAATTGATCTGGGTTGAAACACCTACGAATCCTTTAATGAAACTTGCCGATATTGAGGAAATTGCCAAAATCACAAAAGAAAACAAAATCTGGCTGGCTGTAGACAATACGTTTGCAACACCTTATTTACAAAAACCACTTGATTTAGGTGCTGATATCGTGATGCACTCAGCAACTAAGTATTTAGGAGGTCACTCAGATGTTATTGCCGGTGCTTTAATCGTAAAAGATGAGGCTTTAGGCGAACAATTGCATTTTCAGCAATTTGCAACCGGGGCAACATTGGGGCCCATGGACAGTTTTTTGGTTTTAAGAGGAATAAAAACACTATCGTTAAGAGTTCAGAGACATTGTGAAAATGGAGAGAAAGTTGTGGCTTTTTTAAATAATCATCCAAAAATTAAAACGGTTTATTATCCAGGTTTGATAAGTCATCCGTTTCATGAAATCGCTAAAAAACAAATGAAGGCTTTTGGCGGAATGGTGTCTTTTACATTTGTTTCAGGTAAAAAAGAAGATTCAATCGCTTTTTTAGAGAAATTGAAAGTTTTTACATTAGCTGAATCTTTAGGAGGTGTTGAATCATTAGCTAATCATCCGGCTTTAATGACCCATGCTTCAATTCCGGCGGATAAAAGGGCTGAAGTTGGAATTACAGATGACCTAGTTCGTCTGAGTGTAGGGATCGAAGATGCCGAAGATTTAATAGCCGATTTAGAACAGGCTTTATCATAAAAAACAAAGCCCCAATTCTTTCGAGTTGGGGCTTTTTATATTTTTTTAGAATTCTAAATAATGGGAGTATCCAAAATTGAACCAGACTTGAGAATCTTTTGATTTGTTTTCTTTGTAAATATCTCTATTAGGATTTAATCCGTCAATCCAATCTGAATCAAAGCCCTGATAACGTACTTCAAATAGTAAATCATTCATCTCATCTAATTTATATTGAACTCCAACCCCAAGAAGGACAGAGAATGTTATGCCGCTTTCGCTTGAAAAACCGTATTGATGACCGTCTGAAGGTACTAAATATTTGTCAAAAGTTGTACCTGGTGTTCCTAATGGCCCTAGAGAAGAACTGGCAGTAGTACTGTAGTAACTCGCCATAGCGCCTACACTTAAATAGGGATAAAAACTGCCTACATATTTTTCAAACTCATGTATTGTTGTAAAAGGCGAAAAATTTAACTGAGTTCCAATGTTTAACATGCTTGTTTTTCCACTCATGGCTTTTAATTTTTCTTTTCCAGCTGATGGTTTACCTTCTATCCATTTTCCAAAATGCTGGAAATTGGTATGAGTGAAAGAAAGTTCAGAACGAACTTTAAAATGTTCGTTAAAATATTCGTTTCCATTTGCAGCTGATGAAAAGTTTATCCAATGCACCGCACCAATACCAAATCCTGTATTTCCGATGTTTGTTGATTGATCATGCCTTTGTCCATAATCAGACTGAAAAGCTACAGGACCACCTATGAATCCAATTTCGTAGGCTAATTGTGCATTTGATACCGAGGAAATACCAAATATTGTAAAAAAAGTTAAGGCTATTTGCTTGAGCATGAGTTTTTCGGCTTTCAAATGATTGCAAATATATAAAAAACATATTCCATTTAAAATAATTTAATTTCTTAATTAAAAAATAAGTAACAAAATGCTTAAAAAGATAATTATAATATTGAGGTTAGATTCTAAAAGAATAGTTGTAAATGCTAATTTTAAATTTGTTTGAAAAATATGCAATTATGATAAAAATGTTATAAAATTAATTTCTGGATTATGATTTTAATCTACCTTTGTTGTAATTACGAAAACGTTTTCTTAAGCATATTTTCTTATGTAATTAATACAAATAATGATTTATTTGAATAATTTATTTCAAAATGATGAAACAAAAAATAAATGAGTTTATGGCTCTGGTAGAGTCAAAAAATCCAAATGAGCCTGAATTTCTTCAGGCTGTCAGAGAGTTTGCTGAAACGGTAATTCCGTTTATTGCCGAACAAAAAAAATACGATGGAAAAAACTTACTTCTTAGAATTGCTGAGCCGGAGCGTTCTATAATATTTAGAGTTCCCTGGGTAGATGATAAAGGAGAAATTATTGTAAACAGAGGTTTTAGAATTCAGATGAATTCAGCTATTGGACCATACAAAGGCGGAATTAGATTTCATCATACTGTAAATCTTTCCGTTTTAAAATTTTTGGCTTTTGAACAGGTTTTTAAAAACAGTCTGACAACACTTCCTATGGGAGGTGGTAAAGGAGGCTCTGATTTTGATCCGGAAGGAAAATCAGATGCTGAGGTAATGCGTTTTTGTCAATCATTTATGACCGAATTATGCCGTCATATAGGCCCGGATCTGGATGTGCCTGCCGGAGATATTGGTGTTGGAGCCAGAGAAATTGGTTATTTGTTTGGGCAATATAAAAGAATTAGAAATGAGTTTACTGGTGTTTTAACCGGAAAAGGAATTGCATACGGTGGTTCTTTAATAAGACCTGAGGCTACAGGATATGGAGTTGTTTATTTTACAGAGCAAATGTTGCGTACTATTGGGCATGAAATAAAAGGCAAAACGGTCGCAGTTTCAGGTTTTGGAAATGTTGCCTGGGGGGTTGCTTTAAAAATAAATGAATTGGGAGGAAAAGTGGTAACTATTTCCGGTCCAGATGGCTATATTTATGATGAAGAGGGGATTTCAGGAGATAAAATTGACCATTTGCTCGAAATGAGAGCAAGCGGCGATAATCGTGCAGAACTTTATTTGAAGAAATATCCAAAAGCAATTTTTTATAAAGGGAAAAGTCCATGGGAAGTAAAAGTTGATATTGCAATTCCGTGCGCTACTCAAAATGAATTAAATGGAGAAGATGCTCAAAAACTCATTGATAATGGTGTTTTGTGTGTAACAGAGGCTGCAAACATGCCTTCTACATTAGATGCAATTAAATTATTTTTAGATAATAAAGTTTTATTTGCGCCTGGTAAAGCAGCAAATGCAGGTGGTGTAGCGGCATCCGGTTTAGAAATGACCCAAAACTCAATTCGTTTAAACTGGACAAGTGAAGAAGTAGATTTGAGGCTGAAAGATATAATGATTGGAATTCATAATCAATGTAAGAAATACGGTAAGGGCGAGGATGGTTATGTTAACTACGTCAAAGGAGCTAATATTGCCGGATTTGTTAAAGTTGCTGATGCCATGCTTGCTCAGGGAGTTGTATAGTGTTTTTTAAAATTTAAAAATGCCTTAATTCGTCTTTTAACAAGGGATAGAATTGAAGGCATTTTTGTTTGTTTTAAATTTTGAAAATAATAATTTAAAACAGAACAAAAATCAAATACTTTCGTTTGTATTATATTTGTGAATCTGAATTTGTCAAAATGAAAAAGAGTTTTCTGTATATTTTATTTTTAATAGTTTTTCCAAACTGCTTTTGCCAGGGGACTTTATCCTGGGAGAGCTATTTTTCATATTATGAAATTAATGACCTTTCTGTAAGTTCAACTTCAATAATAGCAGCTTCAGAAAACGCCTTGTTTTCAAAAAATTTAACTACAAATATTCTTAAAACAACTACAACTGTCGATGGGTTATCCGGTCAGACTATATCGTCAATATATCATAATGAGGTTTTAAATAAAACTTTGATAGGGTATGAAAATGGTTTGATGATTGTGATTAATGAAAAGGATGGAAGTATGCTCAAAGTGGTGGATATTATCAATAAACAATTGCCATCGGGTATAAAAAAAATCAATCATTTTATGGAATATAATGGATTGATTTATGTTTCTTGTGATTTTGGAATAGTGCAGTTTAATTTAGCCACTTCAAAATTTGGAGACACTTATTTTATTGGCGATACCGGTGCGGAAATTAGTGTAAAACAAACCGCCGTTTTTAATGGTTTTATATATGCAGCTACATCACTCGGAATTAGGCGTGCAAACAGTACCAGTACAAATTTGGTCGATTATAATCAGTGGTCAGTTGTAAATTCTGGAGACTGGTCTAGTGTTGAAACTTTGGATTCAAATTTGATTGCTGTTAATTCTGCAGGTTATATTCATAAATATAACTCAGGTTCTTTTATTGGTTTTTTGCAGCTTTCTCAGTCTTCTACAGATATGCGGTCCGTAAATCATAATTTATTTATTACGACGCCAAGCTCAGTTTATGTTTATAACAATCAGATGGCTCTTATTCGTCAGATTTCAAATACTCAGGTTTTAGATGGTAGTTTAAGTTTTACTTGTGCAACATCAAAGGGAGATGTTATTAGTATAGCTACTAAGGAAAATGGTTTATTTAATTCTTCGCTTTCTGCTTCAGCTTCTTTTGAAAATAGTATGCCGTCAGGACCATTACGAAATAGTATTTTCGCGTTTCAAGCAGGAGAAAATTCTTTATGGGCTGTCTATGGAGATTATGGAGGAGATTATAATCCTTATCCAAAGGATAGTTATGGGATTAGTAAATTTACTCAAAGTGGATGGCTAAATATACCTTATGAAAAAGTCTTAGATGCCAAATCCTTAATAAGGGTCGCTATTGATCCTAATGATGAAAATAAAGTTTATATTGGATCATTTGATACGGGGCTTTTGAAAGTAGAGAATGATGTGCCAACGTATTTATATGGTAAAGCAAATAGTTCTTTGGAACCTATTCCAAATACCCCAGATGTTTGGGTAAATGGACCTGTGTTTGATAAATCAGGAAATCTTTGGATGAATAATAGTCAGGTTGATAACGGAATAAAAGTTCTTAAAGCAAATGGCAGTTGGGAAATTTTTTCAACCAAATCGATAATAAATGATGTTTCAAGTTGCACTTTCGGTAGAATGTCAATTGATAAAAACGGAACTAAATGGATGGCAACCATTAATAATGGAATCATAGGTTTTAATGAAAAAGAAAATGTTTTCAAAAAAATAACGACTGGTACCGATACCGGGAATTTACCTACAGTTGATGCAAGGGTCGCCGTTCCAGATAATAATGGTCAATTATGGATAGGTACTACAAGAGGACTTAGAGTTTTAGCAAATGTGAATAGCTTTCAAACGGAAAACCAATTAACGACCAAACCGATTATTATTGTTGAAGATGGTTTGGCTCAAGAATTACTATACGAACAGTTTATTACAGATATAGTTGTAGATGGTGCTAATAATAAATGGATTGGCACTGCTGACTCCGGAGTCTTTTTGGTTTCTTCAAATGGTCAGGAAACAAAATATCATTTTACAATAAATAATTCACCATTGCCTAGCAATACTATAAATGACATAGAAATTAATAGTAGAACAGGCGAGGTATTCATAGCTACTGATAAAGGCATGATTTCTTTTAAGGGAACGGCCACTATTGCAAAAGAAAATTTGAATAATGTGTATGTATACCCTAATCCTGTGAGGCCAGAGTTTCTAGGAACGGTAAAAATTGCAGGCTTATTAAATAAAGCAAATGTAAAAATTACAGATATTGAAGGTAATTTAGTTTATGAAGCTATTTCAGAAGGAGGTACAATAGAATGGGATACAACTGCATTCGGAAGGTATAAAGTCGCTACAGGAGTTTATATGATTTTTGTTTCGGCCCAGGACGGTAGTGAAACCAAGGTTAAAAAAGTAATGATTGTTCGATAATTGTAGATAAATTAACCATGAATAACAAGAATTGTTTTGACTTTTTAAGGTTTTTCTTTGCTATAAATATTTTATTATCACATCTTTCAGAGCTTTCTCAAAATAAAAATTTGTTTTTTTTGTCTCATTTTTCTAATGCAGTTATTGGTGTAAAAGGGTTTTTTATAATAAGTGGTTTTTTAGTTGCTAAAAGTTATGTAAATACACCTTCCCTAAAACTTTATTTTATTAAGAGAATAAAGAGGATTTTGCCTGCATATTTCGTTTTGATTTTTCTTTCTACTCTAATTTTTTCGGTTTTTAGTACTTATGGAGTCTATGCTTATTTTTCAGATGTAAGTACTTATAAATATTTGTGGTGGAACTTAGTTTTTTTGAATTTTATGCATCCTTGTCTGCCTGGGCTTTTTGATAATAATCTTTTGTGTTCTGTTAATGGAGCATTATGGACTTTGAAAATTGAAGAAGGATTTTACATCGTTTTACCTTTGATTTTTTACGGAATAAAAAAAACACAAAAACCACTTTTAATACTCTCAGGTCTTTATCTTTTTTCATTAGGATATTGGTTTCTGCTAAATCATTTGGATCAGCCTTTGTTAGCAAAGCAATTGCCGGGTTATTTGTCTTATTTCGTAACAGGAATTTATCTGTTTTTAAGTTTTGATTATGTGATGAAGAATAAAAAAGTACTTTTGGGTTTATCTGTTGTGGTTCTAATTAGCTATTATTTTTTAAGTTTTCATGTTGATTTTTTATACCCTGCCGCTTTTGGTCTTATTGTGATAATTGCAGCATATAATATTCCTTTTTTTGATAATTTTGGGAAATATGGTGATTTTACATATGGCCTGTATATTTATCATTTTCCAATAATTCAGTTAATTAGGCAATATGATTTATTCGAAAAATACAATCCTTTTATTGTTGCAATAGGTGTGATTTTAATTTCATTGTTTTTTGCTGTATTGTCTTGGTTTGTGATTGAAAAAAGATTTTTAGACAGGTTTAAAAGCAATAATAAAAAGATAACTCCAGGTTATGTTGGTTAAAACCAAAGCAATCGTTATTTCGGCTTTAAAGTTTAAGGAAAAAAGCCTCGTCGTAAAATGTTTTACACTTTCAAACGGCTTGAAATCTTACTTTGTACGCGATGCTTTTTCGAATAGGAAAGCCAGTCAGAGAATTGCTTATTTTCAGCCTTTGTCTATTTTAGAGATCGAAGCAGTTCATAAAAACAAAGGAACTTTAGAAAATTTCAAAGAAATAAAAATAGCTGTCCCCTTTCAAAGTATTCATACTGATTTTGTAAAAAGTACAATGGTTATGTTTTTATCAGAAATGCTGTACTATTCAATACAGGAAGAAGAAAAAAACGAATCACTTTTTGTGTTTTTAGAAACTGCATTAACATGGCTGGACCATCATGACGAAATTTCTAATTTTCATTTGATTTTGCTTTTAGAAACAACAAAATATTTAGGTTTTTATCCTGATGTGTCGGATATTGATCTGCCTTATTTTGAAATGAATGGTGGTATTTTTACTCTTTTTCATGGAATGGGAAGTTTGACAGAACATGAAACAGGTTTACTAAAGAAGCTAATCGATTTAAAATTCGATAATGACCAAAAAATATTTCATGTTATTGAAAGACAAATGCTGTTAAAAATTCTGATTGATTATTACAGTTTTCATTTAGATGGATTCAAAAGACCTAAATCTTTAGATGTTTTAAGAGAAGTTTTTTCTTAATCTGCAACTTTTGACTTTCGACTTTCAACTTCTGACATAATTTTAGTATTTTCGCACCTCGATTAAGAAAAGGATAAAATGAGCACAAAATTTACTGAATACAAAGGACTTGACTTACCAACAGTAGCGTCAGAAGTTCTTGATTTTTGGAAGAAAGAAAATATATTTGAAAAGAGTGTAACTACTCGCGAAGGTGCTGAGCCTTACGTGTTTTTTGAAGGTCCGCCTTCAGCAAACGGATTACCGGGAATTCACCACGTGATGGCGCGTGCGATTAAGGATATTTTTTGCAGATATAAAACTCAAAAAGGTTTTCAGGTAAAAAGAAAAGCCGGATGGGATACACACGGATTGCCTGTAGAATTAGGTACCGAGAAAGAACTTGGAATTACAAAAGAAGATATTGGTAAAACAATTTCTATCGAAGAATATAACGAAGCGTGTAAAAAAACCGTAATGCGTTATACCGACGTATGGAATGATTTGACAGAAAAAATGGGTTATTGGGTAGATATGGAAGATCCATATGTGACTTATAAACCAAAATATATGGAGTCTGTTTGGTGGCTTTTGAAACAAATTTATGATAAAGGTTTGTTGTACAAAGGTTATACGATTCAGCCTTATTCTCCAAAAGCAGGAACAGGATTATCTTCTCATGAAGTAAATCAGCCTGGAGCATATCGCGATGTTACTGATACTACAATTGTAGCACAGTTTAAAACATTGCCCGAAACATTACCTTCGTTTTTACAAGGTTTTGGAGATATTCACATCTTAGCCTGGACGACTACGCCTTGGACATTGCCATCGAATACAGCTTTGACGGTTGGACCGAAAATTGATTATGTTTTAGTGAAAACATTCAATCAATATACTTTTGAGCCAATCAATGTTGTTTTGGCTAAAAATTTAGTTGGAAAACAATTCGGAAAAGGATTTTTTGCAAGTGAAGATGATGCTGATTTCGACAAAGTAAAAAATGGCGACAAGCAGCTTCCGTATAAAATCTTAGCAGAAGCAAAAGGTACTGATTTAGTAGAAATTCGTTACGAGCAATTATTGCCGTACGTATTGCCATATCAAAATCCTGAAAACGCATTTAGAGTAATTGCCGGAGATTTTGTTACTACAGAAGACGGAACAGGAGTTGTACATACTGCTCCAACTTTTGGTGCAGATGATGCTAAAGTAGCAAAAGAAGCAAAACCAGAAGTTCCGCCAATGTTGGTGTTAGACGAAAATGGTACAGCAGTTCCGTTGGTAGATTTACAGGGAAAATTCACTTCTCATGTAGGTGATTTAGCCGGTAAATATGTTAAAAACGAATATTATGATGCAGGTCAGGCACCAGAACGTTCTGTAGATGTTGAAATTGCTATTCGATTAAAAGAAGAAAATAAAGCCTTTAAGGTTGAAAAATACGTACATAGTTATCCACACAGCTGGAGAACGGATGAGCCGTTATTATATTATCCACTAGACTCTTGGTTCATTAAAGTAACCGATGTAAAAGATAGAATGTTCGACCTGAACGAAACTATCAATTGGAAGCCTAAGTCTACTGGTGAAGGACGTTTTGGGAATTGGTTGAAAAATGCCAACGACTGGAACTTATCTCGTTCTAGATATTGGGGTATTCCATTGCCAATTTGGAGAACTGAAGACAAAAAAGAAGAAATTCTTATTGGTTCTGTTGAAGAATTGTACAATGCGATTGAAAAATCTATCGAAGCTGGTTTTCAAAAAGAAAATCCATTTAAAGGTTTTGAAATCGGAAATATGTCTGAAACAAATTATGATTTAATCGACTTGCATAAAAATGTAGTGGATCAAATTACTTTAGTTTCGGCTTCAGGCCAGCCAATGAAGCGTGAGAGCGACTTAATTGATGTTTGGTTTGATTCAGGAGCAATGCCTTACGCCCAATGGCATTATCCTTTTGAGAATAAAGATAAAATTGACGAGAATAAAGATTTTCCTGCGAATTTCATTGCTGAAGGTGTCGATCAGACTCGTGGATGGTTTTATACTTTACACGCTATCGGAACTTTGGTTTTTGATAAAGTAGCGTATAAAAATGTGGTTTCAAATGGTTTGGTTCTGGATAAGAACGGACAAAAGATGTCTAAACGTTTAGGAAACGCAACAGATCCTTTTGAAACGATTAAAGAATATGGTCCTGATGCCACACGTTGGTATATGATTTCAAATGCAAATCCGTGGGATAACTTAAAATTTGATATTGAAGGAATTGCTGAGGTTCGCCGTAAATTCTTCGGAACTTTATATAACACTTATTCTTTCTTTTCGTTATATGCGAATATCGATGGATTTAAATACGCTGAAGCGGAAATTCTGTTAAACGAAAGACCTGAAATCGATCAATGGATTATTTCTGAATTACATTCTTTAATCAAATTTGTTGATGAATGTTATGAAGATTACGAGCCTACGAAAGCAGCAAGAGCTATTTCTGACTTCGTTCAGGAAAATTTAAGTAACTGGTACGTTCGTTTATGTCGTCGTCGTTTCTGGAAAGGAGAATATGCTCATGATAAAATTGCAGCTTATCAAACGCTCTATACTTGTTTATTAACCATAAGCAAATTAAGCGCTCCAATAGCTCCATTTTTCATGGATAAATTGTACCGAGATTTAACGAGTTCAACACAAACCGAGCAATATAGCAGTGTTCACTTGGCAGAATTTCCAAAATTTGTCGAAAACTTTGTTAATAAAACGTTGGAAAGCAAAATGCAAAAGGCGCAAACGATCTCTTCACTGGTTTTATCACTACGTAAAAAAGAGATGATCAAAGTGCGTCAACCGCTGCAAAAGGTAATGATTCCAGTACTTGACGAGTATCAGCGTGCTGAAATTGAAGCTATTTCTGACCTAGTGAAAGCTGAGGTAAACGTTAAAGAAGTGGAGCTTTTAGACGATGCTTCTGGTATTTTAGTTAAGCAGATTAAGCCTAATTTTAAAGCATTAGGTCCACGTTTTGGAAAAGATATGGGCTTGATTTCTAAAGAGATACAGTGTTTTTCTGCAGATCAGATTAATCAGTTAGATAAGGAAGGCTCGTTAGATATTGTTATTGCTGGAAATAGTGTAACTTTATCTCTGGAAGATGTCGAAATAACCTCTCAGGATATTGAAGGATGGCTGGTTGCAAATTCAAACGGAATAACAGTTGCACTTGATGTCACAATTTCTGAGGAATTAAAAAATGAAGGTATCGCGAGAGAATTGGTAAACAGAATTCAGAACATCCGTAAAGATTCAGGATTTGAAGTTACTGATAAGATTAAGGTACAAATAAAGAGAAACGGCATTTTAGAAGATGCAGTTTCAAAAAATGAAGACTATATTAAGTCTGAAACATTAACAGATAGCTTGACTTTTGCTGATACTTTAGAAAGCGGCACAGAAATTGAGTTTGACGATATTAAAACATTGATATTAATTTCAAAATAATAGAATACCATGATAGATGAAATTACAAGATACTCAGACGCTGATTTAGCGGAGTTCAAAGAAATAATACAAGCAAAAATACAAAAAGCACAAGCAGATCTTGATTTGATCAAAAGTGCCTATATGAATGATTTAAATAACGGAACGGACGATACATCTCCAACTTTCAAAGCATTTGAAGAAGGAAGTGAAACAATGTCTAAGGAAGCAAACTCTCAATTGGCTATCAGACAGGAGAAGTTTATCCGCGACTTAAAAAACGCTTTATTCCGTGTTGAAAATAAAACATATGGTATTTGCAAAGTAACAGGTAAATTAATAGGCAAGGAAAGGCTTAAAATCGTTCCGCATGCAACAATGAGTATCGAGGCTAAAAACATGCAGAGATAATCACCTTCAAATTACAAAAGAATTAACGCTCCATTAGGGGCGTTTTTTTTGATTTAATTGTTACTTTTGCCAACATTAAAATTCACAAGATGTCATTAAGAAAAGCGTATCTCCTTATATTTATAATATTATTGATTGATCAGGTTTCTAAAATCTATGTAAAAACTAATTTTATATTAGGTGATGAATATCCGGTTTTTAGCTGGTTTAAAATCCATTTTATAGAAAATGAGGGAATGGCTTGGGGAACCAAAATACCAGGTGAATATGGAAAATTAATTTTGACTGTGTTTAGGATTTTTGCTGTTTGCGGGATTGCGTATTGGTTGTATGATTCTGTAAAAAAGAATGCGTCGTCTTATTTGGTTGTAGCTATTGCACTTATTTTTGCCGGTGCTGCAGGGAACATTCTGGATTCTGTTTTTTACGGTGTTATTTTTGATGGCAGTTATAATAATTTAGCCACTCCTTTTTCTCCTGAACCTTATGGAACCTGGTTTCATGGTTTAGTTGTAGATATGTTTTATTTTCCGATATGGAAAGGAAATTTACCTGCTTGGGTGCCATTCTTTGGAGGAAAACCATTTGAGTTTTTTAATGCTATTTTCAATGTCGCTGATGTGGCAATTTCTACGGGTGTTGGAATTTTGCTTGTTTTTAATAAAAGGGTTTTTCCAAAACACTAAGGAATCTCAATTATTAATTTTCTGATTTTTGTAAAGTATTAGTTTAACAGAAATGTTATTTTTACCATACAAAAATTAAACTTATGCAAAGTCCGTCTTTTTCTATTTATGATGCTTCAGCCGGTTCAGGAAAGACTTATACTTTGGTTAAGGAATATCTCAAGATTGTTCTTTCTTCACCTAAAAATGATGCTTATCGAAATATTCTGGCGATAACTTTTACCAACAAAGCGGTTCATGAAATGAAAAGCCGAATTGTTGGAAGCTTATCTGAATTTACCAAAGACGATCCTTCGGCGAAAGCCATAGATTTAATGGAAGATTTGTCCCGGGAAACAGGACTTTCTCTAATTAAAATCAAAACAAAATCTCAAAATATCATCAAGCATCTTATCCATAATTATGCTGCTTTTGATATTTCTACCATCGATAAATTTACACATAAAGTAATTCGTGCTTTTGCTCATGATCTAAATTTGCCCATGACTTTTGAGGTAACTATGGATACTGAAAATTTATTGGTTGAAGCTGTAGATGCTATTATTGCACAAGCGGGCCAGGATGAAACACTAACAAAATTGCTGATTGATTTTACAATGGAAAAAACCGACGATGATAAAAGTTGGGATGTTTCGCGTGAAATTCTGGAAACAGGGAGATTGGTTTTAAATGAAAATAATCGAAATGAGATTTCACATTTTCATGATAAATCAATTGAAGAATTTGTTATCATAAAAAAGAAAATGTCGGTTTTATGTGCCGATTTAGAAAAAGAAAATGCTGGGTTGGCTGTTGAGCTTCTTGAATTGATTGATAAAAACGGAATAGATTTAAAATCATTTTCAAGAGGAACATTCCCCAATCATTTAGAAAGTATTCGTGACGTGAAATTTAATCCAAGAAATAAAACCTTTCATGAATTCGAAGATATTGCAATTAATAAAACAGCAAAAGACAAAGCTTTAATCGAAAATCTTATTCCTGAATTTCTTCAGGTGCTAAGTAAAATATATAAAAACTTTGAAAAAAGAGATTTTTACAAAGCATTCCTTAAAAATATAACCCCGCTTTCTTTACTGAATACTGTTAGTAATGAATTAGCAAAAATTCAATCTGAACAAAATATTTTATCAATTTCAGAATTCAACGCGATTATTCATCATGAAATCCAGAATCAGCCTGCTCCCTTTATTTATGAACGTCTGGGAGAGCGTTACCGTCATTTTTTTATTGATGAATTTCAGGATACTTCAGAAATGCAGTGGCAAAATTTAATTCCGCTTATTGATAATGCGCTGTCTGGTCAGGATGATTTTGGCAATAAAGGGACTTTGATGATTGTTGGAGACCCGAAACAATCAATTTATCGCTGGCGTGGAGGAAAAGCAGAACAGTTTATTGAATTAAGTAAAGACAATAATCCGTTTAGTAATAAGGATAAAAAGATTGAACATTTAGATACTAATTACCGTAGCTATAGTGAGGTAATTGATTTTAATAATGCCTTTTTTAAATTGATTTCAACTGAGTTCTCCAATGAAGATTATAAAAATCTATATGAAAATCACAGTTTTCAGAATACAAATTCTAAAAAAGGAGGATATGTCAATATTTCTTTTCTTCCAATAATTGAAAAAAATGATTTTGACGATGATGAAGAAGTGGTAGAAAAGTCAGATTTATATGTTTTGGCGACTTTAAATACAATTCAGAAAGTTATTCGTGAAGGTTTTGAATATAAAGACATCGCGATTTTAACCCGCAAAAGAGATCAGGGAATTGCTATTGCAAATTATCTGACAGAACAAAATATTCCGCTTTTATCATCAGAAACACTAATGATTCAAAATGCTACAGAAGTGAGAATGATTATTCATTTGCTAAAATATCTTAATAACAGTATTGATTTAGAGTCAAAAGCAAACTTTCTGCATTTTTTAGCTAACACAAAAGAAATTGAAATGCCAATTCACGATTTTATTGCTAAGGGAATGAAGCAAACCTTAGAAAGTGATTTTGAAAAATGGCTTTTAACTTTTGATGTTTTACTTTCGTTTGAAGATATTCGAAAAAAATCACTTTATGAGGCTGTGGAAATTATCATATCTAAATTTGTTCTTTCTTCAGACGGAAATGCTTATGTGCAATATTTTCTTGATATTGTGCTCGAACGGGATATTAGAAATCAGGCAGGAATAGCTGATTTTTTAACTTATTGGAATAAAAATGCTGAGAAATTCAGTATTCCATCTCCAGAGGGGAATAATGCGGTTCGAATTATGACCATCCATAAATCAAAAGGTTTAGAATTTCCGGTTGTGATTATGCCTTTTGCAGAAGAAGATTATAACAGAAAGCCAAAAGACAAATTATGGCTTGATGCTGAAGAAGCAAATTTAGGTGTTCCTAAAGCTTTAATTGATAATAGTAGTGCTGTGGAGGGTTTCGGAGAAAGTGCCTCAGCTATTTTTAATTTGAAAAAGCAAGAGGAACTGCTCGATAATATTAATGTTTTGTATGTAGCATTAACACGTGCCGAAGAACAGTTGTATGTAATTTCTCAATCGTTAAAAGAAAGAAAAGACGGAGAGTTTCCGAATAATATGGCTTCTTTTTTTATTAAATATTTAATGAATAAAGGCGTTTATGATTCAGATAAATTCGAATATGAATTTGGAAACTCGATGAAACTTTCTCCACCGGGTAAAACTTTAGATTTGGTAAAAACAATTCCGATTGTTTCCGAAGTTTTAAATCCGAAGAATATTAAAATTGCGCAACGCGAAGCTTTAATGTGGGGTACGCATCAGCAGGAAGCAATTTCATACGGAAATATAATTCATGAGATTTTGGCTTTTGTAAAAGATAAATCAGATATTGATTTAGCGATTACAAAAGCAATAGAAAATGGATTAATAACTTATAATCAAAAAGAAATAGTTTCGAATACGCTTCAGGAAATAGTAAATCATCCTGAAATAAGTATTTGTTTTGATGGTGAGAATGTTGTTTTAAATGAGCAGACAATTGTTCAGCAACAAGGAAAAACTTTAAAGCCAGACAGAATTGTGTTAACCAAAGATATGGAAGCCTATTTGTTGGATTATAAAACTGGTGCCAGAAATCCTAAATACGTACATCAAATTCAGGAATATCAAAAGGCAGTTGAAGATTTAGGATACAAAGTGTTAAAAAGGGTCTTGGTGTATATAGGAACCGAAATCGATGTAGTAAATTTGTGAAAAAATTAATCAGATGTTAAAGGATTTACGTAGCTTAAATTTGGCTAACGTATTAATTTTTAATGTTTTAAAAGGGTAAATATGTACGGAAGAATTAAAGAATATCTGCAAAATGAGCTGCAGATTATTGAAGAAAACGGTATTTTTAAAAAAGAACGTATTATAACTTCAGCACAAGATGCTGAAATTACTATTTCTACAGGAGAAAAGGTTTTGAATTTTTGTGCCAATAATTATTTAGGACTCTCTTCACATCCTGAAGTTGTTCAGGCGGCAAAAGACGCAATGGATACACATGGGTTCGGAATGTCATCTGTTCGTTTTATTTGTGGTACACAGGACATTCATAAAACATTAGAAAAAAAGATTGCTGATTTTTATGGTACCGAAGACACAATTCTTTATGCGGCTGCCTTTGATGCTAATGGAGGGGTTTTTGAGCCTCTATTGGGAGAAAATGATGCGATAATTTCAGATAGCCTAAATCATGCTTCGATTATCGATGGAGTTCGTTTGTGTAAAGCCGCTCGTTATCGTTATGAAAATAGTAATATGGAAGATTTAGAGCAGCAATTAATGAAAGCTAATGAGGCTGGAGCGCGTTTTAAGCTGATTGTTACCGATGGGGTCTTTTCTATGGACGGACTTGTAGCGCCTTTGGATAAAATTTGTGATCTGGCTGATAAATATGATGCAATGGTAATGGTGGATGAATGCCATGCTGCAGGATTTATTGGAGCAACCGGAAAAGGGACTCTTGAAGCAAAAGGCGTTATGGGCAGGGTTGATATTATAACCGGAACACTTGGAAAAGCTCTTGGTGGTGCTATGGGAGGATATACAACTGCTAAAAAAGAAATTATTGAATTGCTTCGTCAGCGCTCACGCCCATATTTGTTTTCAAATTCTTTAGCACCCGCAATAGTAGGGGCTTCGATAAAAGTGTTTGAATTATTGGAAAAAGATACTTCTTTAAGAGATAAATTAGAATGGAATACAAATTATTTTAAAGAAGGAATGAAAAAAGCAGGATTTGATATTATAGATGGAGATTCTGCAATTGTCCCTGTAATGCTTTATGATGCAAAATTATCTCAAACTATGGCAAATGAGCTGCTAAAGCAAGGAATTTACGTAATTGGGTTCTTTTTTCCTGTAGTTCCAAAGGAAAAAGCACGAATTAGGGTGCAATTATCTGCATCTCATTCTAAAGAACATTTAGACACCGCCATCAATGCTTTTGTGAATGTTGGTCAAATGTTAAAAGTTATATAATTACCATTTTAATCCATTTTTGTAGGTTTTTTTTAACATTACATTTTGTATTTAAAAAATTAGGTGTTACTTTTGTCTGTAATTAACTAAATTGTAATTAAAAAAAATTAGTATGAAACATCTTAACAAACTTTTAGTTGCTGTGATGATGGTGATGGGTTTAAGCTCTCACGCACAAGACAGTAACAATCCATGGGCGATCTCTTTTGGAGTGAACGCCGTTGATACTAGAACTAGTTCTGGTTCAGGAAGTGGGTTCTTTGATCAACACTTTTCTCAGCCATTCGCTGTGAAAGACAACTGGAATATCCTTCCTTCTTTATCTTACATTGGTGTGTCTAGATATGTAGGTAGTGGTTTCTCTCTTGGTTTACAAGGTTCTGTAAACAAAATAGATAAATATGTTACTTATGATCCGACTAACGCAGAAGCTGATTCAAGAGGTAATGTTGTTTCTAATCCAGGGGATTTAATGTACTACGGTATTGATGCTACTATCAAATATAGCTTCCAGGAATTAATTAAATCTAAAGTAATTGATCCTTCGTTATCTGTTGGTGGTGGTTACACTTTCTTCGGAGATAGTAGTTATGGAACACTTAATCCAGGTATTGGTTTAACTTTTTGGTTTACAGATGCTATTGGTCTTGAGTTAGCTTCAAGATACAAATGGGCGGTTGGTGCTGGTGATGAGGGTAGAGAGGATGCTGCTGGTGTTCCTGATGCTCCATCTCATTTCCAACACACAGCTGGTCTTGTTTTCAAATTTGGAGGTAAAGATACTGATGGTGATGGAATCTATGATAAAGATGATGCTTGTCCAGATGTTGCTGGTTTGAAGCAATTCAACGGATGTCCTGATACTGATGGAGACGGAATTGTTGATGGTAGTGATGCTTGCCCAGATGTATTTGGTTTAGCTGCTTTAAACGGTTGTCCTGATACTGACGGAGACGGAATTGCTGATAAAGATGATGCTTGTCCAGATGTTGCTGGTTTAGCTGCTTTAAAAGGTTGTCCTGATTCTGACGCAGACGGAATTGCTGATAAAGATGATAAATGTCCTACTGTTGCAGGTCCAAAAGAAAATGGCGGTTGCCCTTTCTTAGATGCTGATAAAGATGGTGTTTTAGATAAAGATGATGATTGTCCTACTGTAGCTGGTCCAGCTAGTAACAGAGGATGTCCAGAAATCACTTCTGAAGCTTTAGAAGAACTTAAAGTTCAGGCAAGAGCAGTATACTTTAATTCAGGTAAAGCTACTTTCAAAACAGGAGACAAAGAAACTCCAGCTAGATTAGATGCAATTAAAGAAATCCTTAAAAACTATCCAAATGCGAAATTCAGTATTGAAGGACACACAGATAGTGATGGTGCTGATAAATTGAATTTAAAACTTTCTGAAGATAGAGCTGCTGCAGTTAAGAATGCCTTAATTGAAAGAGGTGTAAATGCAGAAAACTTAGAGTCTAAAGGTTTTGGTGAAACTCAGCCAGTAGCAAGTAATAAAACTGCTGCAGGTAAAGCTCAAAACAGAAGAACAGAAATTAAACATATTGGTTCTAAGTTCTAAAATATTAAGGTAAATTATAATTTACTTTTCTAAATAATTTTAAAAAGCCATTCTTAATTGAATGGCTTTTTTTATTTTTATAATATGATAAATACTTCTTTTTTAGAAAAAATTGCTGCTACTATTCTTGAAGATTATTCTGATAGACTATTTGAAATTACTATTATTCTGCCTAATAAAAGAGCAAAGGTTTTTTTGATTGAAGCTTTGAGAAAACAAATTGACCAGACTATTCTTTCTCCAAATATTGTTCCAATTGAAGATTTTGTTCAAGAGGTTGCTTCTGTTCGTTCAATTGATCCAATTGAGTTGTTGTTTGAATTTTATGAAGTATATCTTTCGATTACAGAAAAACAGCATCAGCAATCATTTGAACTATTTGCAAATTGGGCAAAAACACTTCTTCAGGATTTTAATGAAATTGATCGTTATCTTCTGGAGCCATTACATGTTTTGTCCTACTTAAAAGATATTGAAGATATAAAAAGATGGGGAATTGAAGTTGAGAATAAAACAAAACTTCTTGAAAACTATATTGATTTCTGGAAGTTACTCCCACGATATTATGAGGCATTTTACAGTCACTTGGTAAATAAAGGTTTTGGTTATCAGGGATTAATTTACCGTGAGGCGGTAAATAATCTAAATCATTTTTCGAATACTATTACAAATAAAACGTATGTTTTCGCCGGTTTTAATGCTTTAAACGCAGCCGAAGAAAAAATTGTGCAACATCTTCTGGCTCTTGATCAGGCAAAAATTTTTTGGGATATAGATCAAACTTTTCTAAATGATCCTTATCATGATGCAGGTCTTTTTGTTCGACGATTTAAAGAAAGTTGGAAACATTACAAATCAAATCCCTTCGAGTGGATCGTAGATGATTTTTCTCAGTCAAAGAATATTCAGGTTATTGGAACTCCCAAAACAATTGGTCAGGCAAAACTTTCCGGGAGTATTATTGAAAATATAATTAAGGATAATACACGTTCTTCTCTTGATAAAGTGGCTGTAGTACTTGGAGAAGAAAATTTATTGATGCCAATCTTGTATTCGTTACCGGATTCCGTTGGAGCGCTCAATATTACTATGGGGTATTCGGGTAAAAACAATCCTTCACAAATTTTAATTGCAAAATTGTTTAAAATGCATACAAATGCAATTTCAAGAAATAGTACGAATTACGTTTTTTATTACAAGGATGTATTAGATATTTTGACACATCCACTAATTGAACCGCATGCGAAAACAAGTCAATTGGTTAAAATTATAAAAGAGAATAATTATACTTTTATTACGTATTCCAAATTAAACGAGCTCAATTTGAATTCATCTGATTTGTTTAATTTGTTGTTTCAAAAATGGGAGAATGGCTCTTTGGCTGTTCTCGAAAATATCTCAGCACTTTTGCTTTTAATAAAAGAAAATTTTAATAATGAAAACGAGGAAGAAAAAATTGCAAAAACTTTTGTGTTCTCCATTTTTAAAGTTATTAATAAATTAATCAATTATTATTCTCAACATAGCCATATAGATAATATTCAAACTTTATATGCAATTTATAAGCAAGTGATAGATATTGCGGAAGTTTCGTTTGAGGGGGAGCCTTTGAATGGTCTTCAGATTATGGGAGTTTTAGAAAGCCGTGTTTTGGATTTTGATACTGTAATTGTAACCTCGATGAATGAAGGGAAATTTCCTGCTGGGAAATCTCAAAATTCTTTTATTCCATACGATGTAAAAAAAGAGCTTGGTTTGCCAACTTTTAAGGAAAAGGATGCAATTTATACCTATCACTTTTATCACCTGCTGCAAAGAGCCAAAAATATTTATTTGATCTATAATACTGAAAATGATGGATTGGATGCTGGTGAACGCAGTCGTTTTATAACGCAGTTAGAAGTAGAAAAACAACCTAAACATAATTTAACTTTTGATATTTACAATCCTGTTCTGCCTGCGACAGCTTATAAGCCAATGGTGATTCCAAAATCGGATGCTATAATGGAACGTTTAAAAGAAATTGCCGAAACAGGATTTTCACCTTCTGCTTTGACAAGTTATATTCGGAATCCGATTGATTTTTATTTTCAAAAAATACTCCGTATCCGTGAAGTAGAAGAAGTGGAAGAGAATATTGCGTTGAATACACTTGGGACCATAATTCATGAAACATTAAAAACACTATATGATCCGTTGATTGATAAATTTGTTTCAGAAGAAGATCTTTTAAATTGTTTCAAATTATTAGATGATGAAGTTTTAAGACAGTTTAAATTGGTTTATAAGGAAGGAGAAATCAAAAAAGGACGTAATCTTTTAGCTTTTGAGGTGGCTAAACGAAATGTTTTCAATTTTTTGAAAATGGAATTAGATGCAATTAAAAATGGAGATACAATTAAAATCATTGCTTTAGAAAAAACTTTTGAGCGGGAACTTAATCATCCTAAGTTGCCATTTCCTGTTTTAATTAAAGGAAATGTGGATAGAATTGAGTTGCGCAACGGAAAAATACGAATCATCGATTATAAGACAGGAAAGGTAGAAAAAGCTAATGTAATCCTGAAATCATGGAATGGATTGACACAGGAGCTTAAAAATGACAAAATTATCCAGGTACTGGCATATGCTTTTATGTTTGAAAAAGTAGCGTGTGATATTCCTATGGAAGTTGGGATTATTTCGTTTAAAAATTTAAAGTCAGGTTTTTTGTCATTTGGATTTAAAGAAGATAAAGAATTAAATAGTACGGTTACAAAAGAAATTTTAAATGATTATTTAGATGAAGTTGTATTGCTGTTGAATGAGATCTTCAATGCCAATATTTCTTTCGAAGAAAAGATAAATTAAATATCAGAAAGCTATTAAACATATTGCACTCGTTTAGTTTTGATTAAAGATGGTAAAATCCATAATATTAATCAAATAGAAAATCTTGTTGAGAAAGGTTATTTATGAATAGCTATTTTTCTATAAAGGAGTTAATTATTTTACTCTCAAGAGCGACTTTTTTTTACTTTTTTAAAGAATTGTATAGCTTAATGGTTTCAAATAGCCCTAATTCCTAAATTAAGAATTAAACATCATTAATTTATCTGCTTGTTTTTTAATGAGATATAAATTATTTATTAAGATTTTTTACGCAGTTTATTTTAAAAATAAAGAATTAGTGTGTTATTAATAAAAGTAATTAAAAGCTCGTTTCAGGGTCTTTTTTTAACAGGAGTTGAATCAAAAGTTATATTTATTAGATATACCTTTGGCGCATCTAAAAAAAGATTTTTTTTAGAAACCTGACACAATATGTCAATTAAAATTGTTTAAAATTTTTGCCCCCGATAATTAGAGAAAGACCGTTTCAAATTCATGAGCGGTCTTTTTTTTTTGGAAGGCTTTTTTAGATATTAAAAAAAATCTCAAGGACCTTTTTCAATTCTTCTTTATTTTCAATTTGACTCATATGTCCGTCTTCAAAAGAAATAAGTTGTGCAGATGTATTATCAATTTGAGAAATACTTTCATTATAATTTAATACCGGATCCCTTTTTCCTAAAACTAATAAAATTGGAAAAATATTTTGTTTTAAAAGACTCTGTCTTTCTTTTCTGATTTTCATGCCTTCGAGAGAAGCAACAATTCCTTGTAAAGGCGTTTTTAATGCTTCTGTTTTTACGTTTTCAATTTCTTTTGAAAGCCTATCTCTGTTGTTTTCGCTGAATAAATTTGCGATTGCCAAACTAACAAAGTTGACATAGTTTTGCTTTACCGCTTTAATAGCTCGTGTTCTGTTTAGTTTCTTTTCGGCACTGTCTTCTTTGGAAGTTGAATTCAGTAAAACTAATTTCTGGATTTTTTTTGGATATAATTCGGCTAAAGCCAGACCAACATATCCGCCCATAGAGTGTCCTACAATAATAGCTTTTTGAATATATAACTCTTCTAAAACCTGGTGCACCACATTGGCATTAGTTTCCATCGAATGCACATAGCCAAAACAGTCTGATTCTCCATGACCTAATAAGTCAATAGTAATTACACGATAGTTTTCAGAGAATAAAGCAACATAATCCTGCCACATTTTTTTGTTTTCCAGAAAGCCGTGAAGAAATACAATGGTATTTCCGTCACCCGAATCAGTATAAGATATTTTGGTGTTTTTGTATAGAAGAGTTTTCAAAATAGAATTTTATAATATGAGAAGCAAAGATAAGAAACGTTAAACATATAAGGAATTTAAGTTCAAAGGAGATAATGTGACACATTTTGTTATAAGTTAAAGATATAACAAATGTTTTAATGATATAAATAAAACTATAATTGATTAATAAAAGCGGTTTCTGTTTGTTATCTCACAAGACAGTTAAAATTATTTATTACTATAAGCTCTTAGCATTGGCTCTAATCTAATTTACAAGTTCATTTAACATAACATTGTTCATGTCTTGTCATAAAAATTTAGTTTCCGCAAAAATGCCAATAACCTTAGTTTTTACTTCCAGTTTAGATGCTTTCCCTTTTTATGGAATTACTATAATAATCTGATGAATAAATACACGAAAGATGCTTCGAATATTACAGTTTTTAATGATCTTAAGCTATTTTTAAAAATATAAACTGTTTTTGTTATTTTAAATTAGTCTTAATTATGTGTTTATTTGGTGTAAATTATATATTTTTGCACCGTTATAAATTTATATCAGAATGGCATTAGTTAGCGATTTGACCACCAAAGTATTATTTGAAACCGAAAAAGGATACAGTTATCAGTGTGATTTGACTAATAGCATCATTATCAATTTTATTGATACGGTGTCAAGTTATAAAATTCATGATTTTTTGATTTTCCAAAGAAAGGTCAATAGTGTCGATATTTTAGATATGCTTTATGACTTGTCTGATCAGTCGGATGCACAGCTGATTGAAACTACTAAAAGAAATTTTTCCAGAAATCTTACCATCTGCGAAATAGTACAGCTTCGTGAATTATTAAACGGGACTAAATTTACCCTCAATTTACATTCTATGCTCTGCAACATTGTAAATGTTGAGCTTATTTAGAATCTTACTTAGATTAAATCCAAATTTTCAGACATTTAGGGCTGTTTTCTTTAATTTTAGTAATTTTACAGTTCTAAAAATTAAAGGTTATGAAAGATTTACTAAGAACAAGCACGTCATTAACTGAAGGCGTAGAAAATATATTGAATTTACAGGCAAAATTAGAAAGCGACGCTTCTAACAAATATTTAGCGATGGCTGCATGGCTGGATAGAAATGGTTTTGCAAATACAGCATCGTATTTGTATAAACAGGCGGAAGAAGAAAGAGAGCATTTTCTAAAAGTTTTCAAATATATTACAGATATGGGAGGGATTGCAATCACGCCATCTGTTCCTGAAGTTCAGCAGGAATTTGCTTCTTTGAGAGAAGTATTTGAAATTGCTTTGCAAAATGAAATTGCAGTTACTCAGGCAATCAATAAAGTAATCGCAAAATGCAGAGCTGAAAATGACTATGCTACAGAAGATTTTATGATGTGGTATGTGGCTGAACAAAGAGAAGAAGAGAAAAACGCAAGAAGAGCTTTAGAGCTTTTTGAACTAATCAACGAAAACGCAGCTGATGGCAAATTTCAATTGGATGTGCAAATAGCAAAAATCGGGTAATAACCGATTTATATAATTAAAAAAGCCCTTAATGATTTGAAATTATTAAGGGCTTTGTTTATTTAAGAATTCATCAGCGTTTCGATTTCGTCAACTTCAACCGGAATATTACGCATCAGGTTAAAAGGTTCTCCTTTTTCCTGAACCACAACATTATCCTCTAAACGAATTCCGAATTTCTCTGCCGGAATGTAGATTCCAGGTTCAACTGTGAAAACCATATTGGCTTTCATTGGCTCGTGAAGCAATCCGTAATCGTGTGTGTCCAATCCCATGTGGTGAGAGGTTCCGTGCATGAAATATTTTTTGTATGCCGGCCAATCCGGATTTTCGTTCTGAACATCGGCTTTGTCAATTAATCCCAAACCTAATAATTCAGAAGTCATAATTTTACCCACTTCAACATGGTATTGTTTCCAAAGCGTTCCTGGAGTCAGCATTTTTGTAGCTTCATTTTTCACTCTCAAAACGGCATTGTAAACCGCTTTTTGTCTGTCGGAGAATTTTCCCGAAACCGGAATCGTTCTTGTCATATCACTGGAGTAATTCGCATATTCTGCTGCAACGTCCAATAAGATCAAATCTCCGGCTTTACATTGCTGGTTGTTTTCGATATAATGTAAAACATTGGCATTGTTTCCCGAAGCAATAATCGGCGTATAGGCAAAACCTTTAGAACGATTACGAATGAATTCGTGCGCCAGTTCGGCTTCGATTTCGTATTCGGTAACATTTGGTTTTACGAATGATAACAATCTGCGGAAACCTTTCTCGGTAATATCACAGGCATGCTGAATTAAATCGATTTCTTCGCTTTCTTTTACAGAACGAATGCGCTGTAAAATCGGGTTGCTTTTCGCCACATTATGTGCCGGATATTTTTCTTTCCACCATTTTACAAAACGGGCTTCGCGAGTTTCTGTTTCAACAGCTGCGCGGTAATGCTCATTGGTATTGATATACATCGTATCGGCATACGTCATCATTTCATTCAAAATTTTATGAAAATCCTGTAACCAGTAAACCGTTCTGATTCCCGAAACCTGAAAAGCACGTTCTTTGGTCAGTTTTTCACCTTCCCAAATCGCGATATGTTCGCTGGTTTCTTTTAAAAAAAGAATCTCCTTTTGGCTTTCATAAGGCGCATCCGGAAACAAAAGCAAAATACTTTCTTCCTGATCCACACCACTCAGATAAAAAATATCCCTGTGTTGTGCAAATGGCAAAGTACTGTCGGCACTAATTGGGTAAATGTCGTTTGAATTGAAAACAGCAACGCTGTTCGGTTTCATTGCTTCCGTAAATTTTCTGCGGTTTTTTACAAAAAGATTGCTGTTTATTTGATGATATTTCATAATAACTTAGTTTTTGAACTTCGAATTTCAAAATTACATATTTTAAGTAATCAACGTAAAATTGATTTCTTAAAGTTTTATTATTTGTTTAGGAATTTTTATTTGACACTAAATACTCCCGCAATTGTTATATGAGTTATAAAAAACACCAAAAAAGGAGTGCTAAGTTCCAGCCAGTATGCTGTAAAAGAAAACTGTTGAAAATGATCTACAATCTCTATATCATTTAAAATGCAATAAAAAACAGAAGCAATACAACAAAATGAAAAAGGCACAGAGAAACGGCATACAAAGTTTGGAGCAATAACTTTTACCTGTTCCAGAAAAATGAGTACGAAACAATAGACAAACGTACCAATAAAAGTAATCGGAACCCCAATTATTATACCCATTGTCTGATTGAAAGACTCGCTTACTGATGAGGCGATTATGAAAAAGGTCAGGGTAGCTGCTATGGCACAAAATAAACTTTTCAGCATCGGATTTTGAACTTTCATAATCAATTACTTTTTAGGTTTAATGATGAGATTAGTACCTTCTATAATGCAGAATTCAGGATTAACAGGCGAGCAGGAATAAACCAAATCTGACCGGTCACTCCAGACTTCTCGTTTTATTTTCAAAGTATCATTTTTTATGATCAGATTGTAATAGGCATCCACTTGCAATAAATTAGCGCCATGCTGGCTTAGCTTGTGTGTGTAAACAGGGAGAATTGTTTTTTGTTCCTCATTTTGTTCTTCCGGTTCCGGATAAACATAGATTTTTTTGCCATAAAGAGCATACCATTTTTGGTCTATCAAAAAAATAGCTTTATCAAAAAACGCTTCCGTGTCCCCATTGTGTTTTGTAAAAACCGATTTAAAAAAATAAACTGAACTTGCTTTTTTCGACAATCGTTCAAACTCCTCAAATGTGCGATCAGTATCCCAGTCTGCCTTTGGGTTTAATTCGGTGTATTTATTGCGGGTGCTGTCATTGTCAATAATCCACGAGATATAATTATCTTTAGAAATTAAATATTTTTTACGGACTTTATAGTAATCAGAACTATTTACAATCAGGCTGTCAATTAGTTTTCCCTGAATGTTGAATTTATAATACAATCTAAGCGGATCGTGATCATAAGAAAAACCATTTTTGTTCGACTGTATAACCACCGTTTCAGACATTGGCGAAAAGTAGAAATTGGTGAGGTTTAAAAGGTCGTCCGGTAATTTTATAATCTCAAAGTGGTCTGATGCAGGCTTGTTTTCAAGGTTTTTATAAGTCAGGTATTCTTTTGGCAAGTCAGGCTGCGTGATAAAATTTCTAAAAAAATAACCATACAAAATGTAGCATACTGTCAGCAACAATGAAATGCATACAAAATACAGGTTTTTTCTATAAAGGCTCATAGATATAATGCTATTAATTTAAATCCAAATCTAAAACCTTTTTTGGATTATAAGGTAGTTTTTGTAGATAAAGAATTACAAATGTAATGGATATATAATTTGATTGAAGAATACTTTTAATCTTTTGGGCGTGTCCCAAGGACCGGGCTTTCGGCTATATCTTTTCTTCCGCTCTCGCTTCATAAAAGGATACCGCCTCTATCCCTCACGCGAGTTTTGGTTTTATGAGAAAATTTATTGTTCACAATTGCAAATGTATTTAACAGTGTGATTTTGTATATTGTCATGATTTTGATTTTATAAAAATGAAAGAACTGCTAATTGAAAGTAAAGGAATACGAACCGACCAATATTTTATACCGCCTTTTGAGTTAAGAGAAGGAGATTTGGTCTTAATTCATTTGGATTGCCATGTTGCTTCTTCATATGTCGAAGAAAAATTAATTGCTATTTTGGCGGGAAAAGAAAAACATAAAAATGTTAGGATTAACAAACCTCATACTTTTGTAAAACATTTTAGAGAATCAAGATTTAAAGACAGGTTTTTCCCCGCTACAGTAGGTGAATATTTATCTAAAAATGCTAATCTCAAAAGTGAATTTGCTAATAAGATCTATGAAATCGATTGGATTAATAAAGACATAAAAATAAAGACACTTGCTGGAAATCCTAGAAAATTAATTTCGTTGTATTCAGTATTATCAAAAACAAATAATATTATTTTTGATCTGGCGGCACAGGATTTTGAAGGTATTGAACATGCTGCTAAAATTGTAAAAGACGAAATAGGGAACAATGGATCAGCAGTATTGATTGAGCAGAATGATTATTTGAAAAAGTACAGCACAAAATATATAAAAATTCAATGGTTCATAGATTTAGATGAATATGAAAAGAAATTTAAATTTTAAATCCAAAATCCGATAGAGCAGATTTGTTATTCGTGTCCGAAACTATAATCAAACCAGAATATGATATAATTCTATGACAAAACGTTTAGTCACTATTTTTTTTGTAACAACAATATTGTTAGTTCTGCTTCATGGAGTTTTTAGAATATATGAAGTTTTTTATCCATCTTACTTTAATTAAAAAGAATATACTCAAATTGCATTTATTGAAAATGGGAAGATGCCTGATAAATATGAATTGCTATTTTACGGATTTACCAGTTTTGAAGTTTTGACTGTTAGCGTAATCCTGAGCCTGATTATTTGCAGTTTTAAATTAATAAAAAGGTAAAATAAAACTTCTATACTGTAACAAAACCCAACTTCACAAGTCTTTACAACAAACCAAAATCTATGAAACCAAAAACCATTTGCCTAATTGGCTTGTTCTTTTTTGTTCTGAGTTACATTATGTTTTCAAACAGTGCCGCTTTTGAGTATTTCAAAAAACCGGTCGATTTTGCGCATTGGTTTAATTTAATCGGGGCTTGTTTGCTGTTGTCATTCAATAATGTGTTTCCAAAAAACAGATTAAATTCGGTTGCTTCTGTCATCACGGCTTTAGGAGTTGTGGCTCACATTGGGCTTTGTACAATCGATTTTATCATGTGGAGTTATGGTGACAACGAAGCAGCAAAATCCATATTGAGCGAACATTTAAGCAATACGCCTTCCATTTTGTTTCCGTTTGTAATTGTGGGTCCGTCATTTCTTTTTGTAGGGTTGGCGGTACATGCTGCAAATTTTATCAAAACGCATACAATAAAAGCTTTAATGGTAATTGTTGGAGCACCTTTGGTGGGTGTTTCATTCTTCATATTAAAAAACGGAATTTTAATGTTGCTCAGCTGCCTTGTTTTTTCTTTAGGACTCACCTTGCTTATTTGTAAGAATGATAGTAGTGATTTATAATGAAATTGATATATTTGAATTTCTAACGACTATCACCTTAAACCCTGTAAATTAATATGAATAAGATTTGTACCTTTCTTTTTTTAGTTTTGACATTCAATTTATCAGCACAAAGTCAGCTTCAATTTGATAAAAAATACGTGCAATGCGAAGATAAATGGGTAGCATTTCCAGCAGACAGTACAGGGGTTTATAATTTCGGTTTTATATACATTGATGAGGCTGCAGGTTTGACTTTGGAGTATGGAGACACTTTTAAAATAGATGACAAGGGTAAATTTATTACCGAAAAAAAAGTAAAAACCAATTCCATGAAATATAGATTGCAGCCAAATAATAATTTGGTGGCACTTATTCCCGAATCAAAACTTAAGGAGTTATATGTAGATAAAGTTCCGGACTGGCTTAAAAATTATAAGCGTGATGAGAATTCAATCATACGGCTTTTTAGATGGGGTTTCATGTATAATGGCTGGAATGAATGCGAAAAAGCACTTGAGTATTTAGAAAAAGCAAATAAAATTGATCCAGATTATAAGGGGCTTCGGGTTGAATTAGCTTTTTCTTATAATTGTCTAAAGCAATATCAAAAAGCAGTTGATGTGCTTAAAATTGCTTTGAACAAAGATCCTCTTGATGCCTACACGAATAAGGAATTAATTTATGCTGAAACTAAAAATGGCAACATCGAGGAAGCGGAGAATGTATGCCGAAAAGTATTTAAAGAGTGCAAAGACAAGACTTATAATTCTGAAAATGCATATAATGTTTTGCAGGCTTATTATATCAGGAAAGATATTAAAAATTTCAATAATTGGTTTGCAGAGGCAAATTCATACTTGATGAGCCATGAAAAAATCAAATCGCTTTCCGAGCAAATGAAAACTGAATTAAAGCAATAATCTAATAAAGTGAATAAACATTTAAAACACCTGATTTCACTCATTCTGGCTTTGGTCGTGATGACAGGCGACGGTATTTTGTGTTCTCAGTCTAATGCTCCCGAATATTATCAGTCATCTTATCTTGATTCAGGAAAAGAAATTGATCTGAAGAATATTCGGTTATACGTTTTCAATCGTGTAAAATCATTCGGCAAAACTTTATTTCCGATACTTTTAAGTTACCTTGAATTTAAAGAAGTTTTCAGTCTTCAGACAAACATTCTTTTGCAGGTTTGCAACAATCTTCATCAAAACATAATTTCATTTATAAAGCAGTCTGTTTTTATAAACGAACATAGTATTTCAACCGACTTCAGAAAAAGTTTATACAACGCTTAAGGAATTTCTTCCTTAGCAATTATGCTATTCCAAGCATAAGATGATTTATAATGTCTAATCATTTATCATTTTACAATGTATAAACACAATCCTAAAAAAGGTTTAGCATCATCTAAACCACTTTTTCATTGGCTCAAAAGAAAAATTATCGTAATCCTAACTGCCTTCATGTTAGGAATGGCAAACGGAATGCATACCGAAGATACCAGAATTAAAGGCAATCAAAATTATACTGAACAGCACAAAAAAGATTGATTTCAGCTGTTCAGAATTTTAGAGAACAACCGAAGCAATTTCCGCTTCGGTTTTTTTATGGAGTTATTCAGAGAAATGCTAAATTTGAATGTTTGCATTTAGATTTACAACTCATTAAACATCAATTGAATATGGCAGGAAAAACATGGAAGTTGAAAAAAGTTTTAAAAACAATTTGGATTACAACAGGTGTATTGTTTACAATCTGGCTGTTTTATTCTTATGAATCGGATGGTGTGGACAAGTCTTTTTTGCAAAGCAATGATTTGGTAAATGTAGAAGATGCTTCTGATTATTATTTATTTACGCCGAAAAAAGAATTTAAAAATGTTGTGATTTTTTATCCCGGAGCTATGGTCGAAACACAAGGGTATGTTCCGCTTTGTCGAAAATTGGCTGATCAAAACATGAAGGTTTATTTAATCAAAATGCCATGGCGTCTTGCTTCAAAAGGCTATAACAAACCGAAAGATTTGCATCTTTTTGAAGATACTTCTAAAACATACATTTTGACCGGGCATTCGCAGGGCGGAAAAATGGCAGCACAATTTGTATATGAAAATCCTAAATTGATTGATAAATTGATTTTGATCGGAACTTCGCATCCAAGGGATATTTCTCTGGCAAGTGCTAAAATACCAATCTTAAAAATTTACGGTTCAAAAGATGGCGTGGCAGATGAAGGATCTATTTTGAAAAACAAATCAAAATTGCCTGAAACTACAAAATTTTTAAAGATAGAAGGAGCAAACCATTGTCAGTTTGGTTATTATGGTTTTCAACTTGGAGATGATAAAGCCACAATTAGCAGAGAGCAACAGCAAAAAGAAACTTTAAACGCAATGGTTTCCTTTATAAATGAATGATTTTGTGTTTAATTAAACAATAAAAATATGGCTTCAGAAAATATTTCAGCAAAACCGGAAAACGAAATCATATCCACAAGAATTATAAACTTTTCAAAAGAGCTTGTTTATTCGGCATGGACAGAGCCTGAACATTTAAAAAACTGGTGGGGCCCAAAAGGGTTTACCAATACGTTTAATGAATTTGATTTGCGTCCCGGCGGAAAATGGAGTTTCATTATGCACGGACCTGATAAAGGAAATTATGCCAATGAATGTGAATTTCTAAGAGTAGAAAAACCTGATTTTTTGAGATGGAAAAGATTTTCAAAACCGCTTTTTCAGGTGGCAGTATCATTTGAAAAGGTTTCAGATAATGAAACAAAAATTGTTTTTAAAATGATTTTTGATACGCCGGAAGAGTGTAATAAATTAAAACCATTTGTAGTCGATAAAAACGAGGAGAACTTTGATAAACTGGAAACTGAATTATCCAAAATGATCTGATTTTTTGCCAAATGACAAATCATGGAAAAACAACTTTGATTAACTTGCCATTATGAAAGCATTTATAGACTACATTTTGCAGTTTGGTGATTTAAACCAACAGCAAATTGACTTAATTACAAAAAAAGTAGAAATACTGGAACTTCCAAAAGAGGAGTATTTTTCGGAAGCAGGGAAAATTGCACAGCAGGTTGGTTTTGTTCTGGAAGGTGTTATTCGGGTTTGTTATTACAACAACAAAGGCGAAGAAATCACCAAATATTTTATTGACGAAAACAATCTGGTGGTCGATTTAGAGAGTTTTAACAATGATATTTGTTCAAACGCTTATGTACAGGCGGTTACGGATTGCAAACTTTTGGTTTTTTCTAAAAAAGACTGGAAAGAGCTGTTGGATATTATTATTCCGTGGCAGGCGATTGTAAATAAAATTGTTTCAAGAGTTTTAATACAAAAAGTAGAAAGAAGAAGTCCGTTGGTTTCAGAAGATGCTACGACGCGTTATTTGATGTTTCTAAAAATTTATCCGAACGTTGTCAATCGTGTTCCGCTTTCTTATATCGCTTCGTATTTAGGTATCACACAATCTTCTTTGAGCAGAATTAGAAAAAACATTCGATAAATTGCTTTTTGCCAAATGACAAATGATTTCATTTTTAAACGAATCACCTTTGTAGGGTTAATTTAAAACAGTAAAAAATGAAATCAGTATTAATAACAGGAGCCAATAGAAGTATTGGTTTGGAAGCAGCAAAACAGCTTTCGAAAAAAGGATTATTTGTCTATTTAGGAAGCCGTGATTTAGAAAAAGGAAATGAAGTTGCAGACGAGTTAAAAAAGAATGGATATGAAAACATCAAAGCCATTGAAATTGATGTTACCAATTCTAATTCAATTTTAGCAGCAAAAAAAGTTATTGAAAGCGAGCAGGGTAAATTGGATATTTTGATCAATAACGCCGGAATATTGGGGACAAATCCGCAACTGGCATCTGACACATCGATTGAAGAAATTCAAAAAGTATTCGATACCAATTTCTTTGGTGTAATAAACGTTACTCAGACTTTTTTAGAATTGCTTAAAAAATCCGAAAGCCCGCGAATCAGTAATATTACTTCCGGTTTGGGTTCCTTAACATTGCACAGCGACCCAAGCTGGAAATATTATGCGATTAAAACAGCCAGTTACGGGACGTCGAAAGCAGCTTTGAATGCGTATACTATTGCGTTGGCTTATGAGTTAAAAGAATTGTCTTTTAAAGTAAATGCAATTGATCCGGGCTATACCGCAACAGATTTCAATCACCATAGCGGACCCGGTACAGTTGAAAGTGCGGCGAGTTTTATCGTAAAACATACCTTAACGGAGGATGATGCGCCAACAGGAAAGTATTTCAGTAACGACATTGAAGATGAAACGGAAGAAAGTCCGTGGTAATAAAGTAATTTTAAAAATTCATTTCCTTAAATAAAATGAAAAACCCGAAACGGTTTAAAAATAGTTTCGGGTTTTGTTATTTAATCAATCCATTTGTAATAACGCGCTCCAATTAAAGTTGGAATTTCTGTTTCGATTCGGTCTAAAACCCATTCGTTTTTAGGAGCCCTTACACTTTGTTTTAGTTCTTTTTTGTGAAGGCTTTCGTAAGTCTCAAATCCAATTTCTGTACTTTCCTCCAGATTTTCAAAAAGTTTGGTTTTGGCTAAAGCCGATTGCCATTCCGGTTGAATTGTTCCTTCAAAAACTTTTGATTTCGATCCGCTTCCGTAAGCTAAGAAGCCGAATTTAGTTCCTGCAACTTCTTTGTTAGTATCATAAAAATGTGCCAGAGTCGACAATAATCCCATGAAGATAGATCCGGTGTAAAGATTTCCAATTAAAGAAGAAGCCAATTCAGCAGGCTGTAATTTTTCGGTAACAAAAGTTCTGTAATCTTCAGATTTTGCCACTTCTTTAATTTTTACCTGATAATCAGCAGGCGCAATATCATCCGCAATAATTTTTTCGGAACTGTCTAAAGTATAGATTTCAGACAACATTCTTCTTCCCTGGAAAGAATATGGCAAGTGCATTACGATACTATGCCAGGTATTGTATAAAGTTCCAGTAGCATTTTTTAGTTTCTTGAATGAAAAGTAAGCGTTACGCGTACGATCCATATAACACTGATTGGAATATTGTCCGTCAAAAACCGGCTGGTCTTTGTGGATTTCGATTTCGGCTTCTAAATTGTCAAACCAGGAGTCGTTATTTGCATTTTGTATAATGGCCTCTTTTGAAATCGTTCTGTACGGTTTAAAGAAATCAAAAACACCTTTTGTGCTGGTTGCCCAATTATTATCAAAAGCAATAATTTTTGGATCTGAAGTAATTAGCATGGCAAGAGCTCCTGCACCCTGAGTATATTCTCCGCCTGAATTTAAATCGTATTTTGCAAAATCCGTCGTTACGACAATCGCTTTTTTAGCCGGATTTAATTTTACAAAATCAAGACAGTTTTGTAAAGCGTCAACTCCGCCAATACACGCAAATGTGAAATCAACCACGTCACATTCTGCCAAAATATCTTCTCCAAACTTTTGCTCCATTAAACTAATCAAATAAGACGCAATTGGTTTCGAACTGTCAATACTGCTTTCGGTACCAACATAGATTCGGCTTATTTCGTTCAGGTTGATTTTATGGTCAATAATAAGTTTGGTTAAAGCATTTGCTCCAAAAACTACAGAGTCCTGGTGAAAGTCCGGGAAAGTCATTTTTAGTAATCCGAGACCTTTTTCCAGTTTTTCGGGTTCTATATTTCTGGCAGTCGCCAATGTTTTTATGGGTAAATGTATGTTGGCTACATCAAAAGAAATAGCATCAATTCCTGTTTTCATTCTCATTTTTTTTGAAGGCGGTAAAGGTAAAGTTATTAGAATGGAATGGCAATTTTTTGCTAGTATAAAATTCCGGCCCAAGGATACTTTTGTAGAAAAGAGGTCAAAAGTTGGAGTAAAATAATAATTTAGTAAACTTTTGTTATTTTTTTGCGGGATGCATATTTTCTGAAATAAATCGACTTAATTATATAATTGAAAATTTTTATAATAAATAAATGAGTAATTCATTTTTTTTATACGTAAAAGTACGTATACGTAGTCTATTTTAAAATCATTATAAATAACAACGAAATGGTTGTAGTTGATGTCTATTTGCGCTATTTTTGCTTAATTTTTTAAAACAAACTACTTAAACAATTATGGCACAATCTGCACTATTGAATGCTTCCATTTTAAAGAAAGTGGCTATGGCTCTTTCGGGAATATTCTTAATCACGTTTTTAGCGCTGCATGTTTCCTTAAATTTTATTTCTATTTTGAGTGAAAATGTCTTCAATGAAGCTTCTCACTTTATGGGTTACAATCCGCTGATTCAGTATGTAATGCAACCAGTTTTGGCAATCGGTGTAATTTTCCATTTTATTATGGGATTTGTACTGACTATCCAAAACAGAGCTGCAAGACCAATTCCGTATGCAAATTACAACGGAGCTGCAAATGCTTCATGGAGTTCTAGAAATATGATTATTTCTGGTTTGGTTATACTTGCTTTCTTAGGATTGCATTTTTATGATTTTTGGTTTCCAGAAGTTGCCTACAAATATATTGCAGGTAATGAGCCAGATGCTACAAGATACTACGGAGAGTTAGTTCATAAATTTCATGATCCAATTCGTACAGGATTATACTGTGTGTCTTTTATCCTTTTAGGATTTCACCTTTGGCACGGTTTCGCATCTTCTCTTCAATCTGTAGGGATGCATAATAAGTACTCTCGATTTTTAAGTAAAGTGGGTTACTGGTTCGCAGTTGTTGTACCGGCACTTTTCGTAATTATCGCATTATTTCATCATTTCAATAATTAATATCAATTATAATGGCATTAGATTCAAAAATTCCACATGGCCCAATTGCGGACAAATGGACAGATTATAAAGATCATATTAATTTAGTAAATCCTGCAAACAAACGTAATTTAGATATTATTATCGTTGGTACAGGTTTGGCTGGAGGTTCTGCAGCAGCTACTTTGGCTGAGTTAGGATATAACGTAAAAGCATTTTGTTTTCAGGATTCACCAAGACGTGCGCACTCAATTGCAGCACAAGGTGGTATCAATGCAGCAAAAAATTATAAAGGTGATGGTGACTCGGTTTACAGATTGTTTTACGATACTGTAAAAGGTGGTGACTACCGTGCCCGTGAAGCAAACGTTCACCGTTTGGCTGAAGTTTCGGCAAATATTATCGACCAGTGTGTGGCTCAAGGGGTACCATTGGCTCGTGAATATGGAGGACTTTTGGATAACCGTTCTTTTGGAGGAACTTTGGTTTCCCGTACTTTTTACGCACAGGGACAAACCGGTCAGCAATTATTGTTAGGAGCTTATTCTGCAATGAACCGTCAGATTGGCCGTGGAAAAGTAAAAATGTACAACCGTCACGAAATGCTTGATTTAGTAATCGTTGACGGAAAAGCAAGAGGTATTATCGCTCGTAATTTAATTACCGGAGAAATAGAAAGACATTCTGCTCATGCTGTAGTTATTGGTTCAGGAGGATACGGAAATGTATTTTTCCTTTCAACAAATGCTATGGGAAGTAATGCAACAGCAGCCTGGAAAATTCATAAAAAAGGAGCGTTTTTCGCCAATCCTTGTTACACACAAATTCACCCAACATGTATCCCGGTTTCAGGAGATCACCAGTCAAAACTGACTTTGATGTCTGAATCGTTGCGTAATGACGGTCGTATTTGGGTTCCTGCAAAATTAGAAGATGCTCAGGCAATTCGTGAAGGAAAGAAAAAAGCAACGGATTTATCTGAAGCTGAAAGAGATTATTTCTTAGAAAGAAGATACCCTGCTTTTGGTAACTTAGTGCCTCGTGACGTTGCATCTCGTGCTGCAAAAGAAAGATGTGATGCTGGTTTTGGAGTTAACAAAACAGGTGAAGCAGTTTATCTTGATTTTGCTGCTGCTATCGAGCGTTACGGAAAAGAAGCGGCTTATGTAAAGGGTTTAGATGCTAATGATAAAGCTTTAGTAACTAAATTAGGAGCTGACATCGTGAAAAGTAAATACGGAAACTTATTCCAAATGTATTACAAAATCGTTGACGAAGATCCATATACTACGCCAATGATGATTTACCCGGCGGTTCACTATACAATGGGTGGAACATGGGTTGATTATAACTTGATGACTACAATTCCGGGATGTTTCTCAATCGGGGAATCTAACTTCTCTGATCACGGAGCAAACCGACTTGGAGCTTCTGCCTTAATGCAAGGTTTGGCTGATGGATATTTCGTATTACCTTATACTATCGGAGATTATTTGGCTCCGGATATCAAAATGGGGTCAATTTCTACAGATTTACCGGAATTCGTTGAAGCTGAGAAAAATGTAAAAGATCAAATCGACAGATTTATCAATAATAACGGAACACATTCTGTAGATTATTTCCATAAGAAATTAGGAAAAATCATGTGGAATAAAGTGGGTATGGCTCGTAACGAAAAAGGATTAAACGAAGCTATTAATGAAATAGCTGCTTTACGTGAAGAATTTTACAGAGACGTAAAAGTTCCTGGAAGCGCTAACGAATTTAATCAGGAATTAGAGAAAGCAACTCGTGTTGCCGATTTTCTTGAATTAGGAGAATTGTTTGCGAAAGATGCTTTACACCGTAATGAATCTTGTGGAGGCCATTTCCGTGAGGAATACCAGACAGAAGAAGGAGAAGCACTTCGTGATGATGAAAACTTTGCATACGTAGCAGCCTGGGAGTACAAAGGAAAACCAAGTGATGCCGTATTACACAAAGAACCTCTGGTTTACGAAAACATTAAATTAGTACAGCGTAGTTACAAATAGCAATTAGTCAAAAGACAAAAGTCTTAAAGTCTAATGGCAATTGTCAAGTGACTTTCGACTTTCGGCTTTATGACCTTCAAACTAAAACAGTATGAAACTTACATTAAAAATATGGCGTCAGAAAAACGCCCAAGATAAAGGGGGAATTGTTGATTACCCAATCGACGGAATCGAACCGGATATGTCTTTCCTTGAAATGCTTGACGTTCTTAACGAACAATTAATCAATAAAGGAGAAGAGCCAGTTGCATTTGATCACGATTGTCGTGAAGGAATCTGCGGAATGTGTTCTTTATTCATCAATGGAGAAGCACACGGGCCAGACAGAGGAGTAACGACTTGTCAGTTACACATGCGTATGTTTAAAGATGGTGATACGATTTTTATCGAACCATTCAGAGCAAAAGCGTTCCCTGTAATTAAAGATTTAGTTGTTGACAGAAGCTCTTTCGACAGAATTCAGCATGCAGGAGGATTTATCTCGGTAAATACTTCAGGAAATACAATCGATGCTAATACAATTCCAATTAACAAAGACGATGCAGATAAATCATTTGATGCTGCAGCGTGTATTGGTTGTGGAGCTTGTGTTGCAACTTGTAAAAACTCATCAGCAATGTTGTTCGTGGGTGCAAAAGTATCTCAATATGCTTTGTTGCCACAAGGTAAAGTTGAGGCTACTGAACGTGTACTAAACATGGTTCACCAAATGGATTTAGAAGGTTTTGGTAACTGTACCAACACCGGAGCTTGTGAAGTAGAATGTCCTAAAGGAATTTCTCTTGAAAATATCGCGCGTATGAACCGTGAGTATTTAGCAGCAAGTTTAAAAGGATAATTGAATTTGCCTTTCAGGCTATTAATAATATAAAAACGCCGCGAGAAATCGGGGCGTTTTTTTGTAGTATAAATAATCTTAATATTTTGTTTATATTTGAAAAAAATGCTTTAGTATTTAATAAAAAAGCATCTGTAAAATCAATAAAAATATATGAAAAACAAATTACTATTATTGTTGCTAACTTCTTTTTTAATTGCTTGTTCAAGTGATTCATCATCAGATGATTCCTCAAATTCATCTTCTCACAAAATAAAAAAAATAGAAGAAATTTAAAACGGTGTCGTAATAAAAACAACAGATTATGAATACAATAGTACAGGAAACATTTCTAAAGTTACTGTAAAAGATCAGGCGAAATTTTACCAGACAACATTTAATTATGACTCGGGGAATAAAATGATTAGTTGGAATTTAAAACAATACTATATATCGAGTCCTTCTGATGTAATTGAGCAATTGAATTCGCTGGAATATACCAACGGACTGATTACTAATATTTGTATTGACCGAACAGAAAAAGAGTTGGGTTATGTAACAAATTCAGCTGATAGAATTAGTCAGAGCTATTCAGGTTCTAGTCTGACTTCTATAAAACATTATATCCAAATTACGGGAGGAGAGAACACATCATGTGATGAAGTTACAAATGTTGATAATGAGGAACTTTTTGAATACTCTAATGGAAATTTAATTCGTTATGAAGCACCAGGGTTAGGTTTCTTTGATGAGTATTATAAAATAGAATATGACGAAGGGAATAATTATTTATCAGGAGTAAAACCAGACGCATTTCGATACTGTTATGGAAGTCAGGTATCTGTCAATAATTTAAAAAAGATAAACATATATAATTCTGATACAGATAAACTCACGGCAACAGTTCAATTTGAAAACACTTATGATAAGAATAAAAACATTATAAAAGCTGTAGAAAAGTATTATTATACAGGCAGTTCAACTCCTTCTAATACAACAACGATTAATTATCATTATTACTAATCCAAAGTCAAAAACAGACTAAGGTTTATGTAGAAAAAATAACTGTTTTTAAAAGCGCATTCATTAATTTGGATGCGTTTTTTTGTACTATTTTTACATTCATTTAAATAATTGTAAACGAAATCATTTAAATGAAAAGTATTTTATTGGTAATAATGTTTGTTCTAAGTGTTGAAAATTATGCTCAGGTAGCGGTTACTCCATCAGAACGAGGGGCTAATGAAGAATTTAAAAAAGGGCAATTAGAAAATTTTAAAACAACAACAACAGTTTTTGTTTTACCTGAAACGTACAAAAAAGAAGAATATGAAAAAATTTTAAAAGAGGTTTGGACGGTTACCTCTTTTAAAGTGGTAGATTTTAAAGATTTTAAGCATTTAGATTTTGTTAACGGGAGTTACTCGTTTGCTGAAATTTTTGGTGACCTTTTAAGAACTTCAAGTGGAACGATGTACCTTCATACTAATTTAGGGATAAAAGTTTTAAGTAAAGAGAAGTTTGAAAAAGAGTTTCGAAAGCTCAAAACCGATGACAAAAATTATGATAAGAAATTAAGAGATGTTATTAATGAAAGTTTATCATATGTAGCAAGAATTCCACTTTGTCCTACTAATGAATTCTTAAGGAATGCTTTAGGGTCTTTGGATCTTATGAAATTAAAATTCCCCGAAGAAAAAATGGGAAAATTATATGGAGAAATGTATGCTAAAGTAAGTTTTACAAATGTGAACTTAGGAATGCTTAAAAATTATTTTCAACAAATTAATCAAATTATTACTAAAGGTGAACATTGTGGGCTTTATGAAGATTTTGTTAATGCGAAAATAAAAAACTTAAAGGAAAGTATACTTTATATTCCTGAAGTTTATATGATGAAATATGATGCATGGAGATTTAGTGAAACGCTTAGAGATGAAAAAGAGATTAAGAAACTTTTAGAAGATTATAAATATAAGTTTCAGTTTATAAAAGATGAAGATTTGGAGAAAAAAATTTTAGATAATGAAGATATTTATTATTTAAGATATGTTAGTATGAATGGAAATAAATACTTACAAATTGTAAATGCAAAGTCTGGTGATCCTGCATATTATATTTATGATGCGATGAGTTATAATTTAAAAGATGATGATTTTAAGAAAATTAATAAAGCTATAGAAGCTAAATGATTTTAACTGTAAAGAGGACGTATTCATTAATTTGGATGCGTTTTTTTATCTTTATATAAAATTAAGTATTATGAAAATTGCACTTATTCAATCCAGTCTTGTTTGGGAAAGTCCAAGTGATAACAGAATTAATCTTGAGGCTAAAATAACCGAAATAAAAGCTTCTGTTGATTTGATTGTGCTTCCGGAAATGTTTTCGACTGGATTTAGTATGAATGCCTCTAAAATAGCTGAAACTATGCAGGGAGAAACTGTTTTGTGGATGCAGACTTTAGCGAAAAGCCAAAATTGTGCGATTGCAGGAAGTCTGATTATTTCTGAGGAAGATAAATTCTATAATCGGTTATTGTTTGTTTTTCCGACTGGAGAAATCCAATATTATGATAAAAGACATTTGTTTACACTGGCAGGAGAAGATAAGATTTATACTGCTGGGGCGAAAAAGCAGATTATTGAGTATAAAGGCTGGAAAATTTGCCTGCAGATTTGTTATGATTTGCGTTTTCCTGTATTTGCCAGAAATGTAGAAAACTATGATTTACTCCTGTATGTCGCCAACTGGCCTAAGGTAAGGATAAATGCGTGGGACATTCTGATGAAAGCCCGTGCAGTAGAAAATCTTACTTACACAATTGGAGTCAACAGAATAGGTGTTGATGCGAATAATCATCAATATAATGGTCATTCGCAAGTTGTTGATTATTTGGGAAATTATATTTTAGAACCTCAGGAAAACGAAGGTGTTTTTATAGTTAAATTAGATACAAACAATATGCATGAAACCCGAAAAAAAATGGATTTCCTTAGGGATAAAGACAGGTTTGAAATTCAAGACTAAAAAGCAGTTTTCTTTCTCTTTTTTTCTGCCTTTTGCTTGTCCTCTTCCTTCTTTTTTTCTAGCTCAGGACTGTAAGGTATACTTAAATCCATGGATTCAATTTTGTCCCAATTGGCATGCAGATCAATTTCTTCCTGATAATAAAAAACTTCCTCAGCATATCTTTTCTCCAAATAATTACCAGGGTCATATCTTTTGTTGTTGTTATCATCATAAATTATTCGGACTGAATATACACTTGGTTCTAAAAGCAGAAAATCAAATTTAGTCTTGGATTCAGAATAATCACTGGCTAACACAATATCCCCTTTTTTATTGGTTAGTTCAACAATAATCGGGAAACGTTTTACATTTTGTAAATTCAGCGTAAGATTTCCGTACTCTTCTATTTCACGTGTGTTCAGCTTATAGGATAAAGTATCATTAGATTTTTCATTAAGATCGGTTAAAGCACCTGGTAAAAACGTGAAATTATATTTTTGTGCGTGTTCTTTTTTAAAATCGAAATATAGTTTTTGTTCAAACTCATCATATTCTGTTGTATAAGGAACTGCAGTTGAATCTTTATTAACTAATTGTATTTTGGACTTATCAAATTTGATAAGAGGAGTTGCAGTTTCAAGAGTAAATTTGTCTCTAAAATGTATCACACCATTTTGTAAAGCAGTAATATTCAGAGAGTCTTTTTTCTGGTTTTTGATTTTAAAATTAAACTTTTTCTCATAGTTATCTTTACTGATTTCAAGTGATAATGAATCTGCTTTTATTGGTTTGTACCAAACTTGTAGCGAATCCTTTTTTGGAAATTGCGTTATGATAGTTTCAAGAACTTCATTGCCGTTTTTAACTACAATTTTAGGTTTCGAATCTTTAAAATTTTGTTTCCCTTCATACGGAAGCAATAATCGGTTTCCGGATGCCTGGATTGGTTTGAAAGCCTTTAACGGAAGCTTTTCCTTAAATAATTCCAATTCAAAAACCGTATCATTAGGTATAGTTATAGGCTGTTTAAAAAAACCAATTTTATCATCCTTTGGGTTAAATTTATTGTTGTTTCCTTTGTCTTTTAAGGCTACTAAAAGATATTTTCCTGCTTTTAGATTTTCTAGTCTAAAAGTGGTTAAGCTGTCTAAAGTATTGGTTATATAACGTGGATTTTCTTTATAAATAACAGAATCTTTAAACTTATCGTTAACCTCATAAAGCATAACAGTTACAAAATTATCGACAGTTTTGTCGTATGAATCTTTGATTTTTCCGTTTAGGGCAAGAGAATCAATATAAGTTCCTGTTGAAAACACATATTTGAATTGATTATACGGATTTCCTTCGTTATTATCTGCAATACTTTGCCCGAAATTCAGACTGTAAGTTGTGTTAGGTTTTAAAGTATCTAAAATTTTTATATTGATAAATTTACTTGCATTTGTAGGTGTAATAACAGGCGGATTTTTCATTGGTGGAGAAATAATCAACTGTTTATTGGCATTTTTAAGTTTTACATATTCATCAAATGTCAGAATGATTTCATCGGCCTTAAAGTCAGTACTGAAATTTTTAGGAGAACTTGATTTTAAAATAGGAGCAAGTGTATCTTTTAAACCTCCGGTTATGCTGCCGCGCTTTGCGCAACTTATCATTAAAAATACCAATAAAAAAGTAAAATATTTTAAGTTGTTTTTCAACATAACGATTTGTGATTTAATTCCACAAAATAACAATTATATTTGCTTTAATCGAAATTTTTTATCATTTTATTAGGTTTTAGAAGTTTGCGTAATGTTGTTTTTAAATTTAATAAAAAGTTATATGTGCAAAATTACAAACGGCATATAATTTCTTACATTTGGCTTCAATTTAATTTACAGGTTTTGAAAAAGATTTTCTTTTTAGTATTGCTTTCCCTTTTGTTTATTTCGTGTAATGAAAATACTAAACCGACTGTTTCTTTTTACTATTGGAAAACCATTTTTAAATTATCTGAAACAGAAAAAGAAATTCTCCGGGGAAATAATGTCCGTAAAATTTATATTCGCTATTTTGACATTGATTTACATCCAAAAGATACAAATCCAATTCCTGTAACTCCAATTCGTTTTCAGGAAACAATGAATAATTTTGATGTTGTTCCGGTAATTTACATCAAAAATAAGGTAATGCTAAAACCGAACATTGATATTGAAGATTTAGCCAAGAAAACTGTTCGATTGATAAACGAAATCAATTCTAAAAATAAAATTTACAGTAAGGAAATTCAAATTGACTGCGATTGGACACTTACAAGTAAGGAAAATTATTTGAAGTTTATTAATATATTCAAGAAGTTTTCAGGAAAGAAACTTTCAGCAACAATAAGGCTTCATCAGATAAAGTATTTCAAAAAAACAAAGATTCCCAATGTAGATTCAGGAATTCTGATGTATTATAATATGGGAACCGTGGCTTCAGATTCTTTAAATTCTGTTTATGACAGGAAAATTGCTGAACGTTATCTTAAAAGTTTAAAAAAATATCCTCTACATCTTGATTTTGCTTTGCCAATATATTCCTGGGCTGTTCATATCAAAAATCATAGAGTAGTTGGATTACGGTCAAAATTAAATATTTCAGAACTTAAAAAAGATGGAAATTTCAAACAAATAAGCTCTGTTTTTTTTAAGGTTATACATTCTAATTATAAAAACGGCATATTTTATGAACAAAATGATGTGCTGAAAATAGAAGCCATTTCATCAGAGGATTTAATCGAAATGGCGGAAGATCTGAATGATAATAGCCCTCAAAAACCAAACGAAATTATTTTTTACGATTTAGACGAATTCAATATAAAAAACTATGAAAAGAATATTTTTAAACAAGTTGTTTCTTGTTTCTAGTGGCATTTTACTTTTTGCTTACAGTATTATTTACGCTTGCGCAGATGGTTATGACTGGGATTATTTTGGTTATAATTCAAATTTTACCCCGGAAACATTTGCAGATAAATCGTATTCGCCGCTTTTTTTATCAGGTGATATTTTCTACGGAATTAGGTTTGATAGTGAACACAATTCTCGTTTTAATGACAACATAAAATCAGATTGGGAAACGTTTTTAAAAGGAAAAGCAGATGCTCCAACAGTAAAATATTTCATGATTGGTCTGGATGACGAGAGATCGTATGAAAAACGAGATAAACGGCCAGAAAATAAAGTTGAGATTGAGCAGCTTCATGTTTTTTATAAAACAAAAAAAGAGAATAAAGCTTCGCTGAAATGGGGTAAAAAAATTAGTTTGAAAGATAATAAAATAAAGAGTTTTATTGAATTTCTATATTTAGCTCAAAAAATAGAAACTGTTTCTTTAGGCGATAGTTATTGGAGTTATGAGCCGGTTGTCGCCAAAACATTTGATGATGCAAAAATGATTCAGTCGATCGAGAATGTTTACAATACGACCTCAGATCCCTTTCTGAAAAACCGATACTGGTTTCTGACAATGAAGGCGCGTTTTTATAGTACGGACAAACAAAAAGCGATTTTGTTTTTTAATAAAACTGAAGCTAATGTTGTTAAAAATACCTTGTATTATCGTGCACTTGCTTATGTGGCAGGTATCAGTTATAAACAAAAAAAATATGCAGTTTCTAATTATTTGTATGCAAAGGTTTTTGATAAATGCCCAGAAATGAGAGTGGTGACGGCATATTGTTTTAATCCAAAAAGTGAATCCGATTGGAATAAATCATTGCTAATGGCTAAAAATAATAAAGAAAAAGCTGCTCTTTGGGCCATTCACGGTTATCATAAAGATGAAAAACAGGCTATTGAAAAGATTTACGAACTGGATCCGAAAAGTGAACACTTAAATTATCTCGTAACGCGATTGGTTAATAAACAGGAAGAAGGTATAAATAATTCCTTTAAGCAGAATGCCGGAGAAAATCTTCCGATGAAAGAACAGTCAATCGAAGAAAATAGAACTGAAAATTATGTAAAACTGGATAAAAATGCATTTGATTTAATTGCTAAAATTTCAGCAGCAGGAAATACAGAAAGACCTTATTTGTGGGATATTGCATTAGGGTATCTGCAAACATTAAAAGGAGATTTTGCAAATGCAGACAAGAATTTTGATAAAGCCGAAAAAACACTTCCAAAAACTGAACTGGCAGGTTATCAGTTAAGATTGTTAAGATTTGTAAATAATATGAGTAAAATTGATAAACTTACAGATAAAAATGAAAAAACAATTCTGGCTGATTTGAATTGGCTTTATAATGAACTTCCAAAAAAATATAGAGGACAGGAATTTCGTTATGAAAATGCAGTACAATGGAGCAAAAATTATTTAGCAGTTCTGTACAGCGCAAAAGCAAATCCTGTAATGGCTGAACTTTTTGGTTCTTCTAATTATGGATATTGGAGTTCGGGAAGCACTTTTTATAACAATGAAAAAGATTTGTTAGACATGAAAGCATTCCTGAGTAAATCCAATAAAACCGAAATGGAGAAAATTGCTGCCGGAATTTATCCTTTAAAATTAAAAGATATTAATAACTTTCAGGCAGTTCAGGCCACTTATAAGAATAAAATTCCTGAAGCTATTGTTTTTATGCAACAGGCAGATTCTGTTCAATACTTTACTTTTTCAGGAAATCCGTTTAATGGAAATATAAAAGACTGTCATGATTGTGATCATGCGGCCTATCAAAAAAAGAAATATACCCAAATCGAATTTTTGACTACCATAAAAGCGATGCAGGATAAAATAACTCAAAAGGAAGATGTTTACACCAATAGTTTGTTGTTAGGAAACGCATTTTATAATATTACTTATTTTGGAAACGGAAGAAACTTCTATGAAATTAGTATTTCAAGTGAAAATGCAGGGGCTTATTCTTGTGATGTTTCTAAAATGTATTATAAAAAAGCATTTGATGCAGCAACAACTAAAGAGCAGAAAGCAAAATGTATTTATATGATGGCAAAATGCGAACGAAATGAATACTACAATACCAAATATAAAAATGTTAGCTGGTGGGACAGACAGGATGATAAAGTGAATTTTATTGCCTGGGAAGGATTTAAGACATTAAAAAAAGACTATTCTGATACGAAATATTATGAGGATGTAATCGCTGAATGCGGTTATTTTAATACTTATGTCAATCAATAATTAAAAGTTTTTTTTACTCATGAATTTTATATTATGGTGAATAAAATTGAACATATAGGAATTGCGGTAAAAAATATAGATGAAGCCAATATTTTGTTTGAGAAATTATTGGGTGTTCCGTCTTATAAAACAGAAATTGTGGAGTCAGAAAATGTAGTGACTTCTTTTTTTCAAACCGGAACAAATAAAATTGAACTCTTAATGGCAACAGATCCCGAAAGTCCAATTGCAAAGTTTTTAGAAAAAAAAGGAGAGGGAATTCATCACATTGCTTTTGATGTTGAAGATATAGAATCAGAAATTGTAAGGTTAAAAAGTGAAGGTTTTGTTTTGATAAATGAGAATCCAAAGCCTGGAGCAGACAATAAAATAGTAGTTTTTCTGCACCCTAAAAGCACAAACGGCGTTTTAGTAGAGCTTTGTCAGGAAATCAAATGATTTTTAAGATTGAATAATTGGTTGATAATCAATTTAATTTTAAATAAGAATCGTTAATATTGAAATTAAGTGCAAATGATAGTCTAAAATATTTGGAGCAAATAAAAAATAGTAGTAATATTGCATCCTCAAACCGGTCCTATAGCTCAGCTGGTTAGAGCACCTGACTCATAATCAGGTGGTCCCTGGTTCGAGCCCAGGTGGGACCACTTAAAAAAAGCTTCATAATTATTTATGAAGCTTTTTTTTTAGACGCTATTTTTTTTGAATAAAAAGCAATACATTTGTTGCAGATTTAGTGGAAGAACCATGCTTTCATTAATTACAAAGAACATTTTTAAGTTTATACTAAGATCTAAAGTATTTGTTTCATATGAAAATGATAAGTAAAATTGTAATTGTGTTTCTGATGTTGTTTAGTGTAATAACTGTATTTGCTGCGCCAGAACCACCAAATCCATCTACTGCTAAGGCGGCTAGTACAACTGCGACCGATCCTTTTCCTGAAACAGATATAGATGATAATTTGATGTTATTAATGTTTTTTGGACTTTCCTTAGGTGCATTTGCAATATATAAACATAAATTAAAAACAAAAGCTTCAGTTTAAACTGAAGCTTTTGTTTTTAAAATCGTTTTATTACTATTTATTTATTGAATAGAGTCTCGAAATGTATTTTCCAACTACATCAAATTCTAAATTTATCTTCGTTCCTATTTCGAAATTTTTAAAATTTGTATTTTTAAAAGTATAAGGTATTATTGAAACACTAAATTCGTTTGTTTTAGAGTTTACTACCGTTAAGCTAACTCCATTTACGGTTATTGAGCCTTTTTCAATGGTTATGTTGTTCAGGTTCTTGTCATATTCAAAAGTATAATTCCAACTACCGTTGGCTTCTTCGATTTTAATACAAGTACCGGTTTGGTCTACATGACCTTGTACAATATGTCCGTCAAGCCTGTCGCCAAGTTTCATTCCTCGCTCAAGATTAACTACGTCGCCGGTTTTCCAGTCCCCAATATTTGTTTTTAAAATCGTTTCCGCGATTGCTGTTACAGTATAAAAAGAATCTTTTACAGCGACAACTGTGAGGCAGATTCCGTTATGAGATACACTTTGGTCAATTTTTAATTCGTTTGTAATAGAAGAATCAACTGTTATATGAAGATTATTTTGGTCTTTTTGTATTTCGTGAATCCTTCCTAAGGTTTCTATAATTCCTGTAAACATATTGCTTTTGTTTTACTAAATGTTAATTATAAGGCAAAGTTATAATTAAAAAGCGAAAGCAGATGTCAGGAAAACACATTTGCCGTCCTGGCTTCCTTCTTTGTTGATAAATATTTCTGTTTTCCAGAATTCCTCATTTATACTTAGTACGCTTTTTCGTATTATTGTAAGTTTTAAGATTTCAACAATAGTACTAGTTGTAAATTTTCAAAAGATCAAACAATTGACATCTGGTTGTCAAAAATGACTATTGGAAAAATCATTTTGTAAAGAGATTTGCGGAATTTGATTTATAGATAAAAAATATAAAATTTAAGATATTGCAGGAACTGATTTAAGTAAAATATTTTTTGAGTTTAAAAAAAAACAGGATTGATTTTACTCAACAGCATACTTGCCGACTAAAAATACATACCATTGAAAATAAATTATGAAAATTACAGTCACCTTTCTTTTGATCTGTGGCTTACATTAATAAAATCGAATCCTGAATTTAAGCAAAAAAGGAATTTATTGTTTCAGGATTTTTTTGAAATCGAACAACCAATTGAAAAAGTCACTGAAGTTGTACGATATTATGATGTTCTGTGTAATAATATAAATGAAAACACGGGATTAAATATAGAAACATTCGAAATATATTATTTAATTTTAGGAGCTCTAAATGTAAATCTCAGTAATTATGGAACCGAGAAGCTATCTCAGTTTTATAATCTCACAGAAGAATTGTTTTTAGAAAACAAACCGGTTTTAATTTTTACGGATATTCAAAAAATGTTTGATAAAGTTACCAGTGAAGGAAAATCGATCAGTGTTTTGAGTAATACGGGTTTTATTAAGGGTTTTACATTACGAAAATTATTAAAATATTACGATCTGCTTGATTATTTTAAGTTTCAGATTTACTCGGATGAAGTTGGGTTTTCTAAGCCGAATACAGAGATCTATCAATTGGTGTTTGATGAAATTAATAAATATAAAAAAATAGAGAAAAAAGATGTTTTACATATTGGCGATAATAGTGTTGCCGATTATAACGGAGCATTGAAATTTGGTTTTAACGCTCATCTCTTAAAAATATAACAGTGAATAAAAGTTACAGTTTACACAAAATAACAGAAAAAGAAAGCTGCCCATTTACGGAAGCAGAATACAGCAGGTTTAAATTTGGAGATAAGTTCTTTGCAGAGAAATTTGCAGAAGAACTCTTTGACGGATTTGTGGCACAATTTAAAGACGTAATCTTATCTGAAAAAGATATTGTAATCTTGCCCAGCCCTTATTTGTCTATTCCTACAGCATCCAATTTTTTATGCTACTATTTTAAAAAAGAACTTAATAGCTTCTTGTTTAAAAATGGTAAAAAAGCCTGCATTGAATCTAAAATTTACAGAAACCAAACCTATGTAACGGATTATGGAAATTTGGATTTTGAACAGCGTGTTAAATTAATTTCTAATGATACGTATTATATAGATCGTAATTTTATTGAAGGCAAACTTTGCATATTTGTTGATGATATCAAAATAACAGGAAGTCATGAACATACCGTAAATAAAATCCTGGACCAATATGAAGTAAAGGGAGATTTTGTGTTTGTGTATTTTGCAGAATTAATAAACAAAGACATTCATCCCAAAATAGAAAATCATTACAATTATTTTGCTGTTAAAAATGTAGAAGATATTGTTTCAATAGTAAATAGTGAAGATTTTCAATACAACACCCGAATCGTAAAATTTATTTTAAGCATGGATGATAAACAGTTTGCTTATTTGATCTCTAATATTTCAAGAAAGAAAAGCAACGAATTATTTCATCTTGCGATAAGTAATAATTACCATCAAATTTTAGAATATAAAAAGAATATTAACGTAATAAAAATAGATTAGACTATGGCTATCAATTTGCAAAAAGGACAAAGGGAAAATATAAATGCACCAAAATTTACTATTGGTTTAGGATGGGACACGAATAACAGCAGTACAGGTTCAGGTTTTGATCTTGATGCCTCTGTTTTTATTCTGGGTGATAACGGAAAAATTTTATCTGATTCACATTTTGTTTTTTACAATAATTTAAAATCACCGGATGAAGCTGTAATACATACGGGTGATAACCTGACAGGAGAAGGAGAGGGAGATGATGAACAGATTAAAATTGATTTAACAAAAATCAATCCGACAGTAAAGGAAATCTGCATTGTTGTAACCATTCATGATGCTGTAAGCAGAAAACAAAATTTTGGTCAGGTTCGAAATTCATTTATTAGAATTGTGGATGACAGTAATAATACAGAATTGGTTAAATATGAACTAGAAGAAGATTTTTCGATAGAAACAGCAGTTGAATTTGGAAGAATATACAATAAAGACGGACAATGGAAATTTGAAGCCATTGGAGTTGGTATGAAAGGCGGATTAGAGGATTACTTAAATAAATATAACTAAGATATGGCAATTAATTTAGAAAAAGGACAACGTATAAATCTTGAAAAAAGTAACGGTACAAAATTACAAAACATTTGTGTTGGAGTAAATTGGGGAGCAATTGAAAAAAAGGGATTCTTTGGGACAAAAAAAGAAGCAGTAGATTTAGATGCAAGCTGTGCAGTTTATGATGATAAAAAAAATCATATTGATTCAGTAAATTTTAGAAAACTGATTTCAAACGACCGCGCAATTAAACATAGTGGTGATGATTTGACAGGAGATTTAAATGGAGATGACGGATTAGATAACGAAGTTATAACCTTAGATTTTTCTCAATTAAGTCCGGCAGCTAATCACGTAGCGTTTTTTATAAATAGTTTTAGAGGTCAGGATTTTAAAGATATTCCATTTGCTTCTATTCGCATTTACGAAGGGACACCAACCAAGGTTAGTCAGGAATTTGCACGTTTTGATGTTGCAAACGATGCTACTTTTGCCGGAAACGTTTCTATGGTTTTAGGTGTTTTTTACAAGAGAAATGATGAATGGAAATTTAGTGCAGTTGGTGTACCAACAAACGATAAGAAACTAGAGCAGACAATCGTAACAATTCAACAGAATCACTTATAGTCATGTCAGAAAATCAATTAGTTACTCAGGAGAATTCTGCTTTAATTGATAAGGATGGAAATGTAAACTTAGCTTCGATTACAGAAGCTGATGTAAATAATTACAAATCTATTTCTAATCAGTTAAATGAGAATGATGCCAATTCAATTCTGAATTATGGTGCCGAAATTCAAAACTCTATTGCAAAGCAGAGTGATACTTTCTTAACAAATGTCAGAACTTATAATTCCGGCGAAGTAGGAACTCTTATCAATGATCTGCTTACTGAATTGAATTATGTAGATGTTGATCAATTAGATCAGGGGCCATTTAAGAGATTTATCTCTAAAATTCCTTTATTGAATAAGTTAATTACCGATGTAAAAAAATTATTCCAGGAATACGATCGAATTACTGTAAATATTGAAAAAATCAGTAATAAGGTAAAAGCCGGAATGATCAACTCTGTGAAAGATAACAGTGCACTTCAGACGATGTTTGATGGTAATGTGAATCTGATCAAAGAAATGGAAAAGCACATTATTGCAGGGCAAATTCGATTTAAGGAATTAAATGAAGAACTTGCTGTAATGGAAGGCAATAGTGCGCAATATCAGGATTATCAGATTTCGGATAAAAGAACTTTCATTAACAGACTGGACAAACGTCTTGCCGATATGAAAATTGTTCGTTTTATCATGTTGCAGTCTTTGGCGCAAATTAGAGTAGTTCAGAACAATAATACTTCTATAGCAGAAAAAGCACAGTCTATTTTGACTACAACAATGCCGGTTTGGAAAAACCAATTGACACTAGCGGTAGCATTGCAAAGACAAAAACAGAATATTGAAGTTCAGCGTAGAGTTTCTGAAACAACAAATACAATTTTGCAGAAAAATGCTGAAATGCTGAAACAAAACAGTATTGAAGTTGCCAGAGAAAACGAAAACACAATTGTTTCACTTGAAACGCTGAAAATGACAACCAAATCATTGATCGATACTTTGACAGAAGTAAAACAAATACACGATCAGGGTACAGAAACCAGAAGACAGCTGGACGCAGGTTTACAAAGTCTTGAGCAAGAATTAAAAAAAGGCGTTGTAAGCTAGAAAATTACAAAAATCGAATATTGGAAATTAGATAAATGCAGGAGGAAGAAGAAGAAAGATATCTTCAAATAATAAAAGATAGTAACAGAAAACTTGTGGTTTTAGAATTGTTATCCAATTTCTTTAACCACAAGGATCTTGTGGGGATTTTGGTAAGGACAAAAATTATTCATACTCTTTTTGAAAAAAACCGGATATTAGATATTAATAAATTAGAACTGTTTCACATTCAGTTTACAAGCAGTCTTATTGATTTGTTTCAAAAAATAAAAAAATCAAAAGAACAGCAATATGTTTTAATCAGTGATGAAATCTATATTAATGAAGATATTTTATCAAAATTAAAACAGGAAATAGGAGAGAGTAAGTTTGCCAAACAAATGCAGCTGCATGCTCAAAATATGTCCAAAAAGATAGAAGAACTCTATGAGTTATTTGTTTCAGAAAAAGATGTTTTTTTTAATTGGAATGATATAATGATTTTTTCTCAGAGTATTCAGGCCGAATATTACAGGGAGATTACAATTGATCAGTACGAAAAGCTTTCACAATTGAATAAAAGTGTATATGAAAATCCATATGCCAAATTTGAAAAAAAACTTTTAGGACGTTTGAATATTCTGAATTTTAAAATTAAGTTTTTGTGCGGACTGGTTTGTAATAATGAAATAATTGAGGTTTATGAATTTAGGGATTCTAATGATAAATTTGTTTTTGTAGCCAATGAAAAATCATTTTATTTTTTGAATGAAGAAAATACTAAGGATATTGATATTTCAAAAAACGGATCTGCAAAAGAAGAAATTATAATAGATCTGAAAAACAAAAATGCAGAATTGAAGAGAGAACTCAGTGTTGTAAAAACAACGCTGCCCGAAAATGTTTTAGAAGTACTAAAGGAATATCATGACAAAATTTCATCAGTAGATTTTCTGGAAGAACTTCAAAATGTTGATGAACAAACCAATATTTTAAAAACAATGTTGAATATAAATATTAATTAAAGAGATAAAATGGCAATTAACTTAGAAAAAGGACAAAGACAAAGTATAGATGCACCAAAGTTTACTGTAGGTCTTGGATGGGATAGTAACTCAAGCAATACCGGATCAAGTTTTGATGTGGATGCTTCAGTATTTTTAGTTGGTGCAAACGGAAAAATTCCGAATGACAACCATTTTGTTTATTACAATAATTTAAAATCGCCTGATGGAGCAGTAACTCATGCAGGAGATAATTTAACCGGTGATGGTGACGGAGATGATGAAAAAATCCAGATTGATTTATCTGTAATCTCTCCCGATGTGCACGAAATTTCTTTTGTAGTAACGATTCATCAGGCAGATACAAAAAGACAAAATTTTGGACAAATTAGAAATTCATTTATCAGAATTCTGGATCAGACAAACACAGAATTGGTTAAATATGAACTGGATGAAGATTTCTCTATTGAAACTGCAGTAGAATTTGGGAGAATTTACAAAAGAAACAACGAGTGGAAATTTGAAGCAGTAGGGATTGGTATGAAAGGTGGTTTGCAGGATTATTTAAATAAATATAACTAATTAAAACCTGATTAAAACTATGGCAATTAACTTAACCAAAGGACAAAAGATTGATTTAATAAAATCAAGCGGCGAGTCATTAACAAATTTTTGTGTTGGTGTAAACTGGGGAGCAATTGAAACGAAAGGATTTTTAGGATTATCAAAAAATGTAACAGAAGTTGACTTAGATTTAAGTTGTGTTTTAATTGATGACCAAAATAAACTTTGTGATCATTTATATTCTCCTTTATACAAAATTGAAGTCTTACAGCAATTTGGCCTTCCAAAAGGGAAGTTGTCGAGTGTAGATGGTGCCTTAAAACACACCGGTGATGATCTTGCCGGAGATAGTGGAGGTGATGATGGTTTGGATAATGAAATTATTACCGTAGACCTTTCTAAAGTTGATGCTAAAGTGAATCAGATATTTTTCTTTCTGAATAATGCAGGAAAAGAAGATTTCTCTCAAATCCCGTATGCAAAAATCAGAATGTACGAAGGTACTCCCACAAAAGTAGTTTCAGAATTTGCAGCTTACAATGTTTCTGCAGAAGCCCAATATGTAAATAAACGTTCCATCATTATGGGAAAATTATACAAGCGTAATGGTGAATGGAAATTTAGTGCCATTGGAGATCCTACAGATGATACTTTCTTAGGACAGACTATTCATAAAATTGTAGAGTCTTATCTGTAGAAGGTTAAATACTATTGGAGTGCTAAATAACAGGAATAACATGTCTCTGATATTCATGTGTGATATTTCGGGATATAATGGAGAAATTGGGTTAGATTAATTATTATGAAATTTTTTCACGTGATATGAGAAGACTACCGGTATATTTTTTATTAGACACTTCCGGTTCTATGTACGGAGAACCAATTCAGGCATTAAACAATGCTTTAAGCGGCATGGTCAATACTTTGCGTTCAGATGCTCAGGCCTTAGATTCACTCTGGATCAGTATTATTACTTATGATCGTGAAGTAAAAGAAATTGTTCCATTGACAGAACTGGTTCACTTTCAATTACCTGAGATAACCTGTCCGCAAAGTGGTCCTACAAATACAGGAGCAGCACTGGATTTTGTTATTCAAAAAGTAAATAAGGATGTTATAAAGGGTTCAGCTACCCAAAAAGGAGACTGGAAACCTTTACTTTTTGTATTTACTGATGGGAAACCTTCAGATATTCAGCTTTACAGACAAAAAACTCAGGAAATAAAAAGCCTAAGTTTTGGAGCTGTAGTTGGTTGCGCGGCCGGACATATGGCAAACGATGAAATTCTAAAAGAATTGACAGACCATGTGGTTCATCTGGCCTCTGCCGATAGTTCGACACTAAAACAATTTTTCAAATGGGTATCAGAAACCATCGAACAAGGCAATAAAAGTCAGGGAACTGGCGAAAGTGTTACGCTGCCTCCTCCACCAAGTGAAATAATTGTAGTGATTTAATTTGAACTACATATTGAGATATTAATCATTCTAAGTAGATGTAAAATAAATTGAATATTGACTTCATCTGTTTTGATTTTTTTGCGATCGTATTTCCTTATACATTTAATTTTATAAACTACTGATAAACCTTCTAAGTTTGGAGTTGGTTTATCTGTTAATATAACTCAGATTGTGCTTTCAATTATATTTTAATGATATTAAATTTCCTTTAAAATGAGAAGATTACCCATATATTTTTTAATCGATATTTCTGAGTCAATGGTTGGAGAGCCTATTCAGGAGGTTGAAGAAGGATTGGCTACTATTATTCAGGCATTAAAAACAGATCCTTATGCACTTGAAACCGTATTTGTATCAATTATAGTATTTGCCGGTCAGCCTAAAACATTGGTTCCTCTTCAGGAGATAGTGAGTTTTTATCCTCCTAAATTTCCAATTGGCAGCGGTACATCCTTAAGCAAAGGCTTAGGACATTTAATGTATGAATTGCGCAGTAATATTGTAAAAACAACATATGAAGTTAAAGGTGATTGGAAACCTATTGTTTTTTTATTTACTGATGGAGTTCCAACTGATGATACTAAAATGGCAATTAACGAATGGAAACGAAACTGGCAGCGAACAGCCAATTTAATTGCGATTTCTTTCGGAAACGAAACAGATACAAAATTATTAGGTGAACTTACAGACAATGTTTTGCATTTTAAAAATACAAATGTCCAGTCATACAAAGAGTTTTTTAAATGGGTAACAGATTCTATTAAGACCAGTAGTATAAGTGTCGAAAATAATTCTAGTGGTTTTGAATTGGCAAAATTAGACGGAGAAACACTTTCGAAAATAGACTTAACCAAAGAGGTGCCAAACCGTCAATATGTCGATGATAATTTTGTGGTTTTAAATGGTAAATGTCAAAATACTAAAAGGCCGTACTTAATGAAATATCGCAAAAGTATTGCGGAGTCTATTTACGCCGGAATTGAACTATCTTCTAAAAGTTATAAATTGGTCGGAGCCTATCAGGTCGATAATTCCTATTTCGAGTTGGCTGATTCTACAAATTTTAGCACTAAAGTAAATACAGATGAACTTATCGGAGGGCCAACGTGTCCCTGCTGTGGAAACCAAATAGCTTTTGCGGTTTGTGTTTGTGATAAAATACATTGTATTGGCGATGAAGAAATAAGTACTTGTCCATGGTGCAATAATCAGGGAAGTTACACTTCAGGAGAAGGCGGATTTGATGTGAGCAGAACACAAGGGTAATTCATGAAGGAAGTCAAAAGATATATTCAGTCTTTTTTATCCCAGCATAAAATAGACATTTCTTCAGATAAAGCAGCTCTCTTTGATGAGTTTATTTCCGATGAAAAAAATGTCAATGCAGTAAAAATAATTCAGGAAAACCAAAAAATGATTATGCAGAATTGGATATTGAAAAATAGAATTGATGATATTTTGACGCAGACTGTCTCAATTCCGAACGGCATCGTAAATAAAAAATATCAGGCAAAAATTGATTTCAATACTTTGGGTTGGAATGATTTTATTTCCTTTGAAATAAAGGGTTTAGAAAATACAGGACTTGAATTTAATGAGGCGGACGAAATGCTTTTTGGAATTCCGAAAATAAGCGGCGATTTAAAAATAAGCATATTATTTAAAATTGATGGTGAACCGGAAGATTCGGTTTTAAATAAAAAAACACTAACACTTATCATAAATCCTGATCCTAAATCCTTATGGAAAAATCTTGAAAGTGATAAAAATGATCCATTTTGGAAACTGGATAACGAAGCAGTTTTTTTGGGATTTTTGGATAAAAATATTGTAATATCTTCAAAAAGAGGACGAAGCCATGCAAATTCCGGATCTTTTAGAGAAGATGATTTTGTATTTAAAAATTTTGATCAAATTGATTGGAGTTTAGTAGCTGTTTCAGATGGAGCAGGTTCTGCGAAATTATCCCGTAAGGGATCAAGAATAGCGTGTGAGTCTGTAATTCAATATTTTGAAGAAAATTTGAACCCGGAAAACCTAAAAGAATTTGATGAGGTATTGGTCAATCATCATAATAAATTAAGTGACGTAACATCAAAAAAAATAAATCAGTTTGTTTATGAAAATCTTTCAAAAGCAGTACATTTTGCACATCAAAAACTAGAAGAGTTTACAATAAAAAACAAAACAGAATTAAAAGATTTACACACAACTTTAATTTTTGCCCTGGTTAAAAAATACGATTTTGGATATGCTATTCTAACTTTTGGAATTGGTGATTGTCCAATAGGATTGTTAAATAAAGAGCTCACAGAAATCAAATTAATGAACTGGCTTGACGTTGGTGATTATGGAGGCGGAACACGATTTATTACCATGCCTGAAATTTTTCAAGATGATAAATTTTCTTCAAGATTTGGTTTTAAATTAATAGATGACTTCTCTTATTTAATGCTGATGACAGACGGTATTTATGATCCTAAATTTGTTGTTGAAGCTAATTTGGAAAAAATTGAAAACTGGAGAGGATTTATTGATGATTTGAAAGGGAAAAATGAAGATGGAATCCAAGTTGAATTTGATAAAAATAATCCTGAAATTGCGAAGCAGCTTTCTGCCTGGATGGATTTTTGGAGTCCGGGAAATCATGATGACAGAACCCTTGCTATAATTTATTAAAAATGAATACGATTACAGTAAAATCAATCAATGATGCTGCAAAAACCTATCAGTTTGTTGATAATGATGAACCCATGCGTGGTGGTGTAAAGGATGTTTATTTTAGTCCCGACAAAAAATATGTTGTTGCATTATTTAGAGATAAATTAGATTTTAATCAAAAAGAAAGATTACAAAGAATAACCAATAAATATTTAGCACAGATTCAAAACGGCGATGCAGGCGATTACTATTTAAACGAAGTGTACAGATGGCCAACAGATGTTGTTGAATATAAAGGATTAACCGGAATCATAGTCCCGACTTACAATTCTAAGTTTTTCTTTAATAAAGGATATGAAACGAGCGATTTAATTCGGGGAAAAGAGAAAAACGGGAAATGGTTTGCAGGTGCTAAATTTAGAAATCCGCATTTTCCGCTACGTGTTGCAAAATCAGAGTTGGGCGACTGGCTAAGTTATTTTCAGGTTTGTGTTAATCTGACCCGCGGTGTAAAAAAGATGCATGCAATGGGATTGGCGCATTCTGATTTATCATACAATAACGTTTTGATTGATCCCGTCAATAAATCGGCTTGTATGATAGATTTGGACGGATTAGTGGTTCCGGGATTGTTTCCGGCAGAAGTAATTGGCACGGCAGAATTTATTGCTCCGGAAGTACTTTCGACCAAGCATCTCAATAAAACCGATCCAAACAGGAAATTGCCAAACCGATTAACCGACTTACATGCATTGCCGGTTTTAATTTATATGCTTTTATTGCACAGGCATCCATTAAAAGGAGGGAAGGTACATGATTTAGATACTGAAAAAGATGACTTGCTGTCAATGTGCGAAAAAGCAATGTTTATAGAGCATCCGACAGATCCAATGAATAGGCCAAAACTTAATCAGGTTTCGAAATGGGATTTACCCTGGGCAGATATTGTCAAATTGCCCTACACAATCACAGGGCCTTATTTAAAAAACCTGTTTGATAAAGTTTTTATTGATGGATTACACAATCCAATGCAAAGACCAAATGCCGAAGAATGGGAGGTAGCATTGCTGAAAACAACTGATTTAATGCAGAAATGTCAGAATGTCTCATGTGAGCAAAAATGGTATGTTTTTGATAATACAAATACGCCAATATGCCCGTTTTGTAATACTGCTCACAAAGGGACGCTGCCAATTTTAGACTTGTATTACCAGTTCGAGGAAACCGTTTGGAAACCTGAAAATCATAGGTTAATGGTTTATAATGATCAATACTTGTTTCAATGGCATGTTAATCGTAATATTGCCAGAAATGAGAAACTAACCCAGCTTCAAAAAGTGCCGGTTGGTTATTTTACTTTTTTTAATGATAAGTGGGTGTTTGTCAATCAAAAACTAACCTCATTAAAAGATGTTACAAACGACAAAGAAATTCCAATTGGATCAATGCTGGAACTTACCGATGGTAAAAAAATACTCTTATCAAAGGAAGAAGGCGGCCGGGTTTTAGTAGTTACAATGGCTAATAAATAATTTAAAATCTAACTTAATTAATATTTAAAATGAATCAACACCCTATTTTTTCAGAACATCCAGGACTTATAATAGTTTTTGCGGTCGCTGTACTAATCATGCTATTACTGGATTTGGGAATTTTCAACAAGAAGAGTCATGTTGTGACGAATAAAGAAGCGATTACCTGGTCATTAGTCTGGATAAGTTTAGCCATGATTTTTAGTGGTTTAATTTATCACTTTGCAGGTGCTGCTAAATTTTATGAGTTTCAGTCAGCATACTGGATCGAAAAGGCGCTTTCTGTAGATAATCTATTTGTTTTTATATTAGTTTTTAAGTTTTTTGATGTACAAAACGAAAACAAACACAAAGTTTTATTCTGGGGAATTATTGGAGCCCTTGTTTTAAGAGCGATTTTTATATTTTCGGGAGCTTTCTTAATAGAACTTACTTACTTAAATAAATTGCTAAATCTTGCTGGTTTAGAAGGGTTTAAATATGATATCAACCTTATTATGACCGCTTTTGGACTGTTTCTGGTGTATGCAGGAATCAAATCTTGGTCTGCGGGCGATGACGATGACGAAGAAGATTATAACAACACAAGAGGAGCAAGACTGATCAGAAAGTTTTTCAGCGTTTCTGATAAATACGATGGGGATAAATTCTTCACATACGAAAACGGAAAAAAATTAGCTACTCCGCTTTTAGTAGTTGTTGCGGTAATCGAATTTACGGATTTATTATTCGCAGTAGATTCTATTCCAGCAATTTTTGCTATTTCAAATGATCCGTTTATTCTTTATACGTCTAATATTTTTGCAATTTTAGGATTAAGAGCATTATTCTTTTTATTGGATAACTTTATTCACCTATTCAGTAAACTGCAATACGGGCTGGCAATTATCCTTTCTTTCATTGGTATAAAAATGATTATTGCTCCGTTTTATCACATCGAATCAATTTATTCGCTGATTGTTATTGGAGGAATCCTTATAATTTCAGTATTATTGTCAATTATGCTGCCAGAGAAGAAAGAAGTTTAAGTAAGAGCACTTATTATAATCTAATAATGAAAGGGCTGAAAATTAATTTAATTTTCAGCCCTTTCATGTAAAACTAATTCTTTTAAATGGATTGAATTTGAATTGATATGTTACCCGATTAGGCTATTTATAAGCTTAATTATTTATATCTTTGTACATTAATTTAGTAATAAATAATCTGAGCTCATGAATAAAAAAGCAGAAAATATAATTGTTGGAATTTCTATTGGAGATTTAAACGGTATTGGAAGCGAAGTTATATTAAAAACATTCGAAGATTCTCGTATGTTAGAATTATGTACGCCGGTTATTTTTGCCAATGCCAAAATACTTTCTTTCGTTAAAAAAAGCTTCACATCTACAGTTCAATTTCATGGAGTTGATAAATTAGATCAGGTTTTGCCAGGGAAATTGAATGTTCTCAATCTTTGGAGAGAAAGTGTTGACATAAATTTAGGCACAAATGATGAGAAAATAGGCGAGTATGCTATAAAATCGTTTGTCGCTGCGACAAAAGCCTTAAAGGATGGAGATGTAGATGTTTTGGTGACTGCCCCAATAAATAAATATAATATTCAATCAGAAGATTTTAAATTTCCTGGTCACACAGATTATTTGGATCAGGAGTTGGAAGGGAATGCATTAATGATGATGGTTCATGATGATTTAAGGGTTGGATTACTGACAGATCATGTTCCTTTAAGTGAAGTTTCTTCTCAGTTGACAGAAGAATTAATTACAAGAAAAATCGAAACAATCAGAAAATCATTAATTCAGGATTTTAGTATTGTAAAGCCAAAAATTGCTGTATTGAGCTTAAATCCGCATGCCGGTGATGGAGGTGTAATTGGGAAAGAAGATGATTTGGTATTAAAACCTGCTTTAAAGAAAATATTCGAAAAAGGAACTATGGTTTTTGGACCATTTCCTGCAGATGGTTTTTTTGGAAGCGGTCAGCATGAAAAATATGACGCTGTCGTGGCAACCTATCACGACCAGGGATTGATTCCATTTAAAACATTATCATTCGGAAAAGGAGTGAATTATTCAGCAGGTCTGAACAGAATCAGAACCTCGCCGGATCACGGTACAGCTTATGATATTGCCGGGAAAGATATGGCAGATTATAATTCATTTAAGGAAGCGGTTTATCTGGCAATTGATATTTTTCGTTCGCGTAATCTGTATGAAGAGATTAGCCAAAAACCTCTTAAAATAAAAGAAAAACAGTTATAAACAAAAAAAGGTGAATAAGATTATTAGTTTTATAATAATTTTATATCTTTGCACCCCAATTCAGGTATCTGAGTTTTAGATACTAATTGGACAAATTGATGTTGAAATGAGCAAAACAAAAGAATTTTTAATTCCTTTCGTGGGATTAAAACTAGGAAAACACCATTTTGAGTATCAAATAAGTAAGAAGTTCTTTGAGGACTTTGATTATGATGAATTTCAAGCTTCGGATATCAAAGTCAGTTTAGTTTTAGATAAAGGGAGCAACCTGTTAGAGTTAAATTTCAAACATAAAGGGACTGTAAATGTGCCATGTGATTTAACAAGCGAGGATTTTGATTTGCCTATAAAAGGAAAAATGAGACTCATCGTTCGTTTTGGAGATGAATTTAATAACGACAATGAGGAATTGCTTATTTTGCCACACGGTGAGTTTGAAATAGATGTAGCACAATACATCTATGAAATGATTGCATTGTCAGTTCCGCTTAAACGCGTTCACCCTGGTGTAAAGGATGGAAGTTTACAAACTGAAGCCCTGACAAAACTAAATGAATTAAAAGTCAAAGACTCGAGCGATAGCGAACAGGCGAAGCAAGTCAAAGAAGAGAGTAAACAAGAAGAAGATATTGACCCGCGTTGGGACAAATTAAAGAAACTATTAACGGATAAATAATATAGTAAAATGGCACATCCTAAGAGAAAAATCTCGAAAACAAGAAGAGATAAGAGAAGAACACATTATAAAGCTACTGTAGCTCAGATTGCTACATGTCCTATTACAGGTGAAGCACATTTATACCACAGAGCTTACTGGCATGAAGGTAAAATGTATTACAGAGGGCAAGTTGTTATCGATAAATCTGAAGCGGTTGCTTAATACGTTTTTGTAAATGATATGAGAACTCTCACTATGTGAGAGTTTTTTTTGTTTGTTATAACTTTCTTTTTTAAGGAAATTTACGACAATACGTTTAGAATTTTTTTTGTAATTTTCAAGTCTTTTAAGAATTTTTCAAATAGCAATATTTGAGAGGAAATAATAGAATATAATGAATACAATCACAGCCGCAATTACCGCTGTTGGAGGATACGTTCCTGATTTTGTGCTTTCTAACAAAGTGCTAGAAACAATGGTTGATACCAATGATGAATGGATTACTACCCGTACCGGAATAAAAGAAAGAAGAATTCTTAAAGATGCTGATAAAGGAACTTCCTACCTTGCAATAAAAGCAGCACAAGATTTAATAGCAAAAGCCAATATTGATCCTTTAGAAATTGATATGGTAATAATGGCAACAGCAACACCGGATATGATGGTGGCAGCCACAGGTGTCTATGTAGCCACAGAAATTGGAGCGACTAATGCATTTGCTTACGACCTGCAAGCAGCTTGTTCCAGTTTTTTATACGGAATGTCTACGGCAGCAGCTTATGTACAATCCGGACGTTACAAAAAAGTGTTATTAATTGGTGCCGATAAAATGTCATCAATTGTAGATTATACAGACAGATCGACCTGTATTATTTTTGGTGATGGAGCGGGAGCGGTTTTATTTGAACCAAATTATGAAGGTTTAGGTTTACAGGATGAGTACTTAAGAAGTGATGGTGTAGGACGCGATTTTCTTAAAATTCCTGCAGGAGGTTCTTTGATCCCTGCTTCTGAAGAAACCATTAAAAACAGACAGCATAATATTATGCAGGATGGTAAAACAGTTTTTAAATATGCTGTTACTAATATGGCTGATGCAAGTGAATTAATTTTACAAAGAAATAATTTAACAAAAGAAGATGTAAGCTGGTTAGTGCCACATCAGGCAAACAGGCGTATTATTGATGCTACTGCAGGCAGATTAGATCTTGATGAGTCTAAAGTGCTTGTAAATATCGAAAGATATGGTAATACAACTTCAGGAACCTTGCCATTAGTATTAGCTGACTTTGAGGACAAGTTTAAAAAAGGAGATAATGTTATTTTTGCCGCTTTTGGAGGTGGATTCACATGGGGATCTATTTATCTGAAATGGGCTTACGATAAGAAATAAATTAAAACTAAAAACGAATCATTATGGATTTAAAAGAAATTCAAAACCTAATCAAATTTGTAGCAAATTCGGGAGTTGCAGAGGTAAAGTTAGAAATGGATGATGTAAAAATCACCATTAGAACAACTTTAGAAACAAATGTAACTGAGGCTACTTATGTACAACAATTACCAGCTCAGGCGGCATTGCCACAAGCAGTTGCTCCTCAACAAGCACCGGTAGTTGTAAATGTAAATAGTGAAGCAGCAGCTCCAGCTGAGAATTCTAAATTCATTACTATAAAATCTCCAATTATCGGAACTTTTTATAGAAAACCATCTCCGGATAAACCAGTTTTTACAGAAGTAGGAAGTGTTATTTCAAAAGGTGATGTTCTTTGTGTAATTGAAGCAATGAAATTATTCAACGAAATTGAATCAGAAGTTTCAGGTAAAATAGTGAAAATTCTTGTTGACGATATGTCTCCTGTAGAATTTGACCAACCTTTATTCTTAGTTGATCCATCTTAATTTTAGATCTTAGATTTTTAGATTTTAACTTTTCGAAAGTGTCTAAATCTAATCATTCAATTATCTAATTATCCAAATTATCTAATTTTAAAAAGATGTTTAAAAAAATATTAATTGCGAATAGAGGGGAAATTGCACTTCGTGTAATCCGTACTTGTAAAGAGATGGGAATCAAAACTGTTGCAGTTTATTCTACAGCTGATGCAGAAAGTTTACATGTTAAATTTGCTGATGAAGCAGTTTGTATTGGTCCTCCTCCAAGTAACTTATCGTATTTGAAAATGTCAAATATAATTGCTGCTGCAGAAATTACTAATGCAGATGCAATACATCCGGGATACGGATTTCTTTCGGAGAATGCTAAATTCTCTAAAATTTGTCAGGAACATGGAATCAAATTTATTGGTGCTGCCCCTGAAATGATTGACAGAATGGGAGATAAAGCTTCTGCAAAAGCTACAATGAAAGCAGCAGGAGTTCCATGTGTACCAGGTTCTGACGGATTGTTGGAATCTTTCGAACAAACACAAAAATTAGCTAAAGAATTTGGTTACCCGGTAATGCTTAAAGCAACGGCCGGTGGTGGTGGAAAAGGAATGCGTGCTGTCTGGAAAGAAGAGGAACTGCTGAAAGCATGGGAAAGTGCGCGTCAGGAAGCTGCAGCAGCATTTGGAAATGACGGAATGTACATGGAGAAACTTATCGAAGAGCCACGTCATATTGAAATTCAGGTTGTTGGGGATTCATACGGAAAAGCATGTCATCTTTCTGAAAGAGATTGTTCGGTACAACGTCGTCACCAAAAACTAACTGAAGAAACACCTTCACCTTTCATGACCGATGAATTGCGTACTGCAATGGGAGAAGCTGCTGTAAAAGCTGCTGAATACATTAAATACGAAGGAGCCGGAACAGTAGAATTTTTGGTTGATAAACACAGAAATTTCTATTTCATGGAAATGAATACACGAATTCAGGTAGAACACCCAATCACAGAGCAGGTTATTGATTATGACCTGATTCGTGAGCAAATTATGGTAGCTGCCGGAATTCCAATTTCAGGAAGAAACTATTTGCCGGAATTACATGCTATAGAATGTCGTATTAATGCTGAAGATCCTTATAACGATTTTCGTCCTTCACCGGGAAAGATTACTACGCTTCATATGCCTGGAGGTCACGGAGTTCGTTTAGATACTCACGTTTATTCAGGGTATACTATTCCGCCAAATTACGATTCAATGATTGCCAAGTTGATTACGACTGCTCAATCACGTGAAGAAGCTATCAGTAAAATGCGAAGAGCTTTGGATGAATTTGTTATCGAGGGTGTTAAAACTACAATACCTTTTCACAGACAATTAATGGATGATCCAAGATATATTGCAGGAGATTATACAACTGCATTTATGGATACTTTTAAAATGAATCCAATCGAATAAATACTAAAACCTCATTGAAAAATGAGGTTTTTTTATGTCTTAACTTATCTAATTTATGTTTTCGAAACTTCTGATTCGCATTGATTGAAATTTCAGGAATATCGTTTATTGATTTTTTGGTTAAATAGGATTTTTTATTTAGCAGACTGACATTATATTATTCAAATTTAAAACTGGAATACTATAAAGACGATATTTTTGCCATTAAAAAAGCATGGAATCTGGTTTGTCTCTCTTTATTGCAGTTTTTATGGGATATGTAATACTCTTCGCTGAAAGAGATTTCTAATAAAAAAAGCTACATCTTATTTGATGTAGCTTTTGGTTTTTTAAGCAGTATTTTAAAACTTAGAATGTTATTTTAATTTTTTATTTTAAAAGTAACTCTTCTTGCCAGCTTTCTCGCTAAAGCAGATTCTTTATCTACAGAAGCATCTACACCGCCACTAGTAACATTTATTCTCTCAGAAGCAATCTTTGCTTTAAGAAGGATGTCTTTTACACTATTAGCTCTTTCATTAGCTAATTTTTCATTGTATGAAGCGTTACCAATTTCATCAGCATAACCTGTAATTTCAACAGAAGCTGAAGGATTGTTTCTTAAATAGTTGACTACAAAATTAATACCGTCAATAGAAGAGTCAGTAGGTGTAGATTTGTTAAAGTCGAAATATGCAGCAACATAACCTCCGTTAACTAATTTTGTAATTGATTCGCTATCGCTTATCGGATCATTACCGTTAATTTTGTTTGGGTAAGTTTTTGTTAAATAACTTTCTAACTCATCAGGTATGCCATTATTGTTTAAATCAACAGCTCTTCCTTTAGAATCTACCATAAGTCCTGCAATGGTATTAGGTTCAAGATCTAAATAATCTGCCACACCATCTTTATCACTATCGATTAACATTTTTTCAAGATTGTCAATTCTTTCTCTTTGCGCTAATGCATCTTTGTCAATAAGTGTAATCCAGTCAGCGTGTTTTTCGTTTTTGCCTAAGTATAAAGTTAGACCTATTGTACCATTAAATAATATTCCTGAAAAACCAGCTACCTTGTTCGTACTTGCTGCATCAAAAGAATAATCTTGACTGGCATTTAGAATTGTTGTTAAATCTCCAGTTATGGCTAATTTGTTTGATAATTTAATTTGGGCAGTAACTCCAGCAATAAAATTAAACATTTTGTCTTTTATTGGAGAATTTTGATCTTCGAAATGTGCAGCTCCAAAGCCTCCATGTCCTAACAAACCAATTGTATTTGTCCAGTTTTCAAAATTCATGATTCTTCCTAAATTTGCTACTCCCTGAAGACCAATTCTGTAATATTTTGTACTGAATTCAGGTGTATTTTTTCCCTCTTGAAAGCTGTTGTAACCAAAGTCAGCTTTTAAACCAAATTTATTATTGAACATGTAACGTGCTCCTAAATCAACAACGTAAAGGTTTGGAGTTGAAGTAGAAAATGTCATAGGCTTTTGCGGTTTATTAAATCCGCCTGCAAATTCGATAGACCATTTATTATAATTTCCATCTGTTAAACTTTCACCAGTGCTTGTCTGAGCAGTAACGTTCCCCAATGTCGCAATTAGGACAAGTAATAGTACTATTTTTTTCATTATTACAATTTTAAAATTTTGACACAAAATTACGACTTAAATGTTAATTAAAAGGGAAGATGAAGTAATTGTAATGCTATTGTTGATAATTATATGAAAAAAAAGGAGATGGGATGTTTTTTTTGATAATAAAGCTGTTTAAGCTGTCTTTTTTTGATTAAAATAAATCATGTAATTTTCTGTTTATCAAATATTTGATTCATTAAGTAAGGTTAATATGTCAAATTAAATAAATTTCAAATTTTCAGTAATTCTAAATTTCGAAATACCATAAAAACCGAATAATGTTTTAGAATGATTATTCATACAAAAGAGTGTTAGTCTAGTACATTTTGAAATAATTTGGATTTAGAAATCAAGTAACACATTCGTGTATATTTTTTACGCACTGTTTTTTAAAAATTACACACTATGTAGCTATTAAAAAAAAATGTTTATATTTACTAATTAATTGAAAAACAGTAATTTATTATTGATTGGCTGTCTTGTTTTTGTTTTGGCACAATAATTTCTTTATCTCATGTGTAAAACAACTATAAATAATTAAATATATACATTATGAAAAATTTATTTTTATCAGCCGCAATCATTTTGGGAGGTTTAACTTCATTTGCATCAACTTCTCCAATTTCAAATAGTATAGTGAAAACAATTTCTATACAGGATGAATATACAGAAATTAAATTAGAAGAAGTGCCGGCAGCAATTACCGAAGCTTTAAAAAAAGCATATCCTGATGCAGTACTTTCTAAAGCATATAAAAATGCAAAATCTGAATATAAACTAGATGTTGCTGTAGGTGACAAAGTTGGTAATCTGTTTGCGAATGCTGATGGAACCTGGATCAAAAAATGATTTAAATAATCCTTAAAACAATTATTATGAAAAAGTTAATCTTATCAGCAGCCATCGTTTTAGGAAGTTTGTCAATTCAGGCAGCGACATTTAATCAAACAAATACAACTGCCAATTCAGTAAATGTTCAGGACGAATATAAAGAAGTTGATTCTGTCCCGGCAGCTGTTAAAACGGGATTAGATAATGCTTATCCAGGTGTAAAACTTGACAAGGCATATGTAAATGACAAAAAAGAATATAAAATAGGGATAACAGTAAGAAACGAAAAATCTACTGTTTATACAGATGAAAAGGGAAACATCATCAAAAAATAATTTTTAAAAAAATATATTATGAGAAAATTAATCTTATCTGCAGTAATTATTTTAGGAGGTTTGTCAGTTCAGGCATCAATTCCTGCAGGAACGATGGTTAATTCAGTTATTATTCAGGATGAATATACTGAAGTCACAGCAGATTCGATACCGGCAGCTGTAAAATCCACAGTTGAAAAATCTTTTCCAAACACGAAACTTGAAAAGGCATATAAAAATGCTAAAAACGAGTACAAATTAGAAATTACAAATGGAGATAAAAAGTATACTATTTTTACTGATACATCAGGAAATATTATTAAAAAGTAACCCTTATAAAAAACAAATATCATGAAAAAATTAATCTTGTCAACGGCAGTAATTCTAGGAAGTTTGTCAATTTATGCATCGACAAATGTAAAAAATGAACCTGTAAAAATGGAAACGGCTTACCAAAGTGCATTCACTGAAATAGCAATTTCAGATGTGCCTGCTGCTGTAATAACAGCTTTAGAAGATTCTTACCCGGGCGCTGTAATTGTAAAAGCGTATATAAATGAAAATGGCGAATATCAGTTAGATATAGCAGTAGAAGACCAAACGGCTAGTGTCTATTCAGATGCTGAGGGTAACTGGTTGAAAATGTAATTAGGTGAATTAGATTTATGTTTTTGGTGAAAAAGAGATTGCTCATGGCAATCTCTTTTTTTTGCAAAATTTTGTGAAAATACTGTATTAATAGTGGTATTTTAGCAAAAAAGTCCCAAAAAGCGATGCTAAAGATATTATTAATCGAAGACGATATTTCATTCTGCAAATTATTAGAAAAATTTCTGATAAAGAGAGCATACGAGGTAACCATTGCTTTTTCAGCAGAGGAAGCGAGATTGTGTGTCAAAAAAGAATCCTTTGATTTAATTTTGATGGATCTTCGTTTACCTGATGCTGATGGTATTGTTTTGATGACCGAATTTAAGATTTCGCATCCTCAAATTCCTGTTGTGCTTATGACAGGCTATTCAGATGTAAATACAGCCGTAAAAGCAATAAAAAATGGAGCTTCTGATTACATCTCGAAGCCGTTTAATCCCGATGAGGTTTTACTGGTTATTACAAATGCATTGCAAACCGTACCGGCTCAAAAAGAAATAGTAAAAGAAAAAAGAATTCCAACAAAAGAGGTTTCTTCTGATAACGAATTTGTACGAGGAATTTCTGTTGCCTCAAAAAAATTGTTAGAACATATTAAATTGGTCAGTCCTACCGATATGTCTGTTTTAATTATTGGTGAAAGCGGAACCGGAAAAGAGATTATCGCTAAAAGTATCCATCAGCAAAGCCATCGTAAAAACAATAATTTCATCGCTGTTGACTGTGGTGCTATTCCGAAAGAGTTGGCTGCCAGTGAATTTTTTGGACATTTAAAAGGATCTTTTACAGGAGCAATCAGTGATAAAACCGGTTATTTTGAAGCAGCAAATGGAGGAACCCTTTTTTTGGACGAAATTGGAAATCTTTCTTATGAGAATCAGATTCAATTGCTGAGAGCACTTCAGGAAAGAAAAATAAAACCGGTTGGCAGCAATAAGGAAATCAATGTTGATATTCGAATTATTACAGCAACTAACGAGGATTTGCGTGAAGCTGTAAAAAATGGCGATTTCCGTGAAGATTTATATCACCGTATTAATGAATTTTCTATTCAGTCTCCTTCATTAACAGACAGAGGAGAAGATTTGATGGTTTTTGCAGATTATTTTTTAGACAAAGCAAATCATCAGTTAAACAAAGATATTATCGGATTCTCACCGGAAGTAGTGGCTATTTTTCAAAAATATAGCTGGCCTGGAAATCTCCGTGAACTTCAAAACTGCATCAAACGAGCCACACTTTTATCTCAGGGAGACTTCATTGAAAGTGATGTTTTGCCTATTGAGTTTTTTCAGATAGAAAAACAAAGTAATTCCGGTAGTTTTTCCTTATCAGATAATGAAAAAGAAGCTATCATTCATGCTTTATCCAGAACTCAAAACAATAAATCAGAAGCAGCAAAGCTTTTGAAAATAACCCGAAAAACACTTTACAATAAATTGAAACAATATAATATCGATTAAAAATTTTCCTTTTTTAAAGTTTCAAAAAGTAAATCGATTTTGACTTTTAAATTATTATAAAGAGAATCTAGTTCTGAATTATCTAAATTATTTTGTTCCAGTGTTTTTAAAATTTCTCCAATTTCATCTGCCTGAATCTGTCTGAACATAGGGGCTATCCGGTGTGCAATTGAATTTATTTCGGATATATTTTTTTCTTGCACGGCATTTTTCAAAGCGCTTAAATTGAGCTTTGTGCTTTCTATAAATGATTCTATAAACTCTTTCGAAGCATCATTATCATTTCCCAAAAACTCTTTTAAAGATGTTAAAGAATACGATTTTGAAGATAATTCCTTTTTAGTTTTTACAATTTTATCAGAAAGAATATTGTTGTCTAAAACACGCTGGATAGTTTCAAGCAGAATTTTTGGAGAATATGGTTTTTTTATCACAGTTGAAAAACCAGCTTTTGAATAGACATAAAAATCTAAATCTGTTCGTCCGGTTATAGCAATAATGGGTTGACCTTTATAAAATGAATTGGTTTCTTGTTTTAATTTTTCAATAAACAAAAAACCATCAACTTCGGGCATTTGAATATCAGTAATTATAAAATCAAAATCAGTGTTTTGAATTGATTCTAAAGCTTTTGTAGCATGTGTAAAGGAGAATACCTGATGATTTTGCTGTTTTAATACAGTACTGGTTAAATTCAATAAATTGATGTCGTCATCAACAACAATAAAAGTTAAGTTTTTAGAAATCGGAATAATTTCTTCTGATTTAGTTTCTGTTAAACTTACACTTGAATCGAATAACAGTGGAAGTGTAATTTTAAAAGTACTTCCTTCTCCAAACGTACTTTTAAGGTTTAATTTTCCACCTAAAATCGAAATTATTTTTTGACAAATAGCCAGTCCCAAACCAGTTCCGCCATATTTTTTTTCGATGTTTTCATTTGCCTGAGCAAATTCTTCAAAAACTAATTTCTGGTCTTCTTTCTCAATTCCAATTCCTGAATCTTCAATAGTAATTGTAAAAAAGTCATTACCTTCGGCTACATAAGCACTAATTTTTATAAAACCTTCTTCAGTAAATTTATAGGCATTCCCGATAATGTTGCTCAAAATTTGTTTTAAGCGAAACGGATCTCCAACGATTTTTGTGCTCAGTTTTTCATCAGCATTGATAATAAGGTCGATATTTTTTTGTTTGTAAACAGTCTGAATGTTTTTAGCCACTTCATCAATGATTTCAGGTAACAAAAAAGGAACTTTCTCAATTGTGATTTTTCCGGCTTCAATTTGAGAAAAATCCAATAGATCCTGGACCAATTGAGTAATATATTCAGAGGAATTCTTGATATTTTTGATAAAGTAGGATTGTTTGGTAGTAACATCAGAATTTCCCAAAAGTTCTGAATACCCTACAATGGTACTCAAAGGTGTTTTTAAATCATGACTTACTGTCGAGATTAGCTGTTCCCGGCTTTTAAGCAGGTTTTTGGTTTTAAAATTGGCAATTTCTAACTGCTTTTTATACAATTGCGATTTTGAATAATCGCTTACAATTATAATCGAGAAGACTACCGTAAGTAATAAACCGATAATGGCCGAAGCGGTAACAATTTCGTTCACTTTTTTAAGAGATTTTTCTTTTAGTGAATTGTTTTTTATTGAGTTGATGATAATTTCCCGCTCAATAATCCGAAGCACTTTTCGAAGTTGTTCAGAAATGGCAATTTCGTTTTTAAGCAGTTTGTTTTCTTCGAAATTTAAAGATTCTTTTTTCTTTTCGGCTTTTTGTTTTACATCGCTCAGAAGTTTTTTTGAATTGGCCAAAATCGAATCAGAAGCTTGTTTGCTTAAAGTATTCGTGCTGTCATCCGGAATATTCTGATTGAGGTAATCAACGTATTTTTGCAAAACATTTCGTTGATAACTCCCTAGATCATTCGGACTTTTGGTAAAATCCTGAAGTTCCAGTTTTCGTAGTTTAAACTCCATTTTGGTAATTTCATCAATAGCAGTGTTTACAGAAACTTCATCTTCGGCTTTGTTTTTTATGGTTTTTAATTGTCTGATGTTTTCTGTTTTTTCAGATAATAAGTAAGTTACGCTATCCAATAAAACTTTTTGATATTCTGTTGTAACAATTTGTTTTAGAGTGTCTATTCGGGAACGTAAAGAATCAGTTTCAATCAAATAACTTTTGAAATCTTTTTCAGAGTTGGTCTGAATTGTCTTTCGGGCCAAACTTTCTGTTTTATATACATTCGAAAAAAGTTTGCTTACCCGTAATATTTTGGTTTTTTCATGGGCAATTTTATTTTCTAATTTATTGTATACTACATTTTCAGAATATAAAAACCATCCTACGGTAACAACAAGTGCCAGTAATGCAGCATAACTAAAGAGAACCTTGATGGGCATGTAGCTTTTTTTACTTTCCATAAATTGTTAGTGTAGCTTTTTTGAAATGATTACTGCAATTTATTTAATATTATCTGTTTTAAAAAGCCAAACTTTCCTAAAAAAAAAGACCACAGACTATAAATCTGTGGCCAGTTCTAATTTAGTTTTTTAATTAAAGTGTTTCGTCTAACCATTTAAAAAATTCGTTTTGCCAAACCTGTGCATTCTGAGGCTTTAAGACCCAGTGGTTTTCATCAGGAAAATAGAGTAAACGGCTTTTTATGCCCCTTAACTGTGCTGCCTGAAAAGCCTCCTGACTTTGCCCGATTGGTACACGAAAATCTTTTCCGCCCTGAACAATTAAAATAGGCTTGTTCCAGTTTCCAACCAAAGTTGCCGGATTAAATGTTGTGTAGCTTTTTTGTGCAACCGCATTATCTTTTTCCCAGTAAGCACCGCCAAAATCCCAGTTATTAAAGAAAACTTCTTCGGTAGTGCCAAACATGCTTTGTGTATTAAAAACGCCATCGTGAGCAATGAATGTCTTAAATCGGTTTTTGTGAATTCCGGCTAAATAAAATACAGAATATCCTCCATAGCTTGCGCCCACACATCCTAAACGGCTTTTGTCAACGTAGTTTTCTTTGGCAACATCATCAATAGCAGACAGGTAATCATCCATAACCTGACCGCCCCAGTCTTTGCTGATCTGCTCGTTCCATTCTATACCATGACCCGGCATTCCACGACGGTTTGGCGCTACAACCACATAACCTTTCGCAGCCATTAAAGAGAAATTCCAACGGAAAGAATATGATTGTGTCAACGGACTTTGAGGTCCTCCCTGACAGAACAATAAAGTTGGATATTTTTTTGAAGCGTCAAAATTGGGAGGCAAAATTACCCAAACCAGCATTTTTTTACCGTCAGTTGTAATCACATAACGCTTTTCGGTTTTGCTCAGGGCTAACGTTTTGTATGTTTCTGTGTTAATGTTTGATAATTGCTTCCAGGTGTTTTTCTTCAAATTAAAAGAATAAATTTCAGAAGCGTGATTCATATCAGATCGCGTTGCAATAATGTCATCACCAGAGAAACCAACTAAGTCATTTACGTCAAAATCACCATTTGTCAATTGACGAACTGTAATTGCAATTCGGGTTACTCCCGGAAAATTGACAATAAAAAGCTGTTTGGTTCCATCAACCGGAGCTGTAAAATATACATTTTTACCATCCTTGCTCCAGATAAAATTATCTACAGTTCCATCCCAGTTTGCGGTTAAGTTTTGTTTGATTCCTTTAAACTCAACAATAATATCATTTTTATCAGACTCGTAACCGTCACGTTTCATTTGCAGCCACGATAAATTTCCTGTTGGAGAAAATTGCGGGGCCGTATCGTAACCCAAATTGTCCTCAGTTCTGTTTACTGTTTTTTGGGTTTCTAAATTGTACTCGTAAATATTTGTATTTGTAGAAATAGCATATTCAGTTCCGGCTTTTTTCTTGCACACATACAAAATGCTTTTGCTGTCCGGAGACCAGATATAATCTTCGTCACCTCCAAAAGGTTTTTGAGGGCTGTCAAAATTTTCACCTTTTAAAATGTCAATTCCTTTTGCGCCGTCTTTGTTTTCTTTATAAAAAACATGATTAAATTTCCCTTCGTTCCAGGTATCCCAATGGCGATAATCCAGGCCATTATAAATTTGGGCCTCCGCTTTGTCAAGATTTGGATAGAAATCTTTTCCTAACACTTTTTCCAGTTTTACTTCTTCATTATACACCAGATATTTTCCGTCTGGCGAAATGTTTTTGTCGGCCAGAATTTCTTTAGTGTCTTTAATTTCAGTTGCATTTCCTCCGTTTACCGGGAGAACATAAAATTTAGAATGTGATTTGTTTTCTTCGACAGAAGGGGTCGAAACCTTAAAAACAATATTTTTAGCATCTTTTGAAATTCCAAGTGGTGTTACTCTTCCTAATTTCCATAGTAATTCCTGCGACATTACATTTTGCCCGATAGCGTTTAAACTCATCATTATTAAGGTTATAAATAATACTTTTTTCATAATAAAAATTTTATTTTTTTATGGTGCTAAAAATACAACATTTCAGTTCCGATTAGTTAAATTTCAAATACTATATAATTGTTAAAGTTTAGGAGTTTAAATGCTGGTTCTTAAATTCAAATTTCAAAAAACTACAGTAAGAGTTTTTTTGTCATGAATAAATTTAAAATTAAGTTTGGGATTTGGAATTTCAGATTTGGAATTTATTTTTTGGCACAAAAAATCATTATTTTTATAAAAAATTGAGGTGATGGAATTAAGTTATTGGGAACTTAAAAATTGGTTTACGAACGTAGATTATACCATAGTTGGAAGCGGCATTGTAGGTTTGCATGCCGGATTGCGCTTACGCGAAAGATTCCCAACGGCAAAAATTCTCGTATTGGAAAAAGGAATGTTACCACAAGGAGCCAGTACCAAAAATGCAGGTTTTGCCTGTTTTGGAAGTATTTCTGAAATTATGGATGACTTAAAAACACATACAGAAGAAGATGTAGTACAGCTAATTCAAAAACGCTGACAGGGTTTGCAACTGCTTCGAAAAAGGCTTGGGGATGATGTAATAGATTTCAGGCCTTACGGTGGTTATGAATTGTTTTTGAAAGAGGATGAATTTGGTTTTAATGAATGCGTGAACAGATTGCCTTTTATTAATGAAATTTTAAAACCACTTTTTAAAGCAGAGGTTTTTACCAAAGAAGTAGACCGTTTTGGGTTTGAAAATATTCAGGAGTATTTAATTTTTAATCCTTTTGAAGCGCAGATTGATACTGGAAATATGATGCAGGAATTGCTAAAACAGGCTGTCGCTGCCAATATTTTAATCCTGAATCAGCAAACCGTAACTTCTTATACTGATGCCGGAAACCATGTTGAAGTTGTACTGAATGATTTTAGTTTTAGTTCTAAAAAAATACTTTTCGCTAATAATGGTTTTGCAGAATCTTTGACAAATGGAGCTGTAAGACCTGCTCGTGCTCAAGTTTTAATAACAAAACCAATTGAAGGCTTGGATATCAAGGGAACTTTTCATCTCGATCGGGGTTATTATTATTTTAGAAATATCGGAAATAGAATTTTATTAGGAGGTGGTAGAAATCTGGATTTTGCAGCAGAAAACACAACAGAATTTGGTCAGACAAAAATTATTCAAAATAAATTGGAGAATTTACTTATTAATGTAATTTTGCCACATCAAAATTTTCAAATTGAACATTGGTGGAGCGGTATAATGGGGATTGGAAATAGTAAGAATCCAATCGTTACGCAGTTATCAGAAAATGTCTTTTGCGGAGTGCGTTTGGGTGGAATGGGAGTAGCAATAGGAAGTTTGATAGGAACAGAATTAGCAGATTTAATATAACACGTTTAAACGAAACCACTAACTAAAAAAAATCCCAAACATGCAAAAAACTACACTTGTTGTTCTTTTTTCTATTTTTAACCTACTTTTTTTACGAGCAAACCCAATTGCCGAAACCAAAATTGCAGAACCTAATTTTAGTGTTACCGTTTCTTATACCGGAGATGTTGAGGTTACATTTAATGATTATGACTTTATGTCAACTTATGAATGGCAATTTGAATACGGTCCAATTGGTTTTAAATCCGGACAAGGTACCGTTAGAAGTGTTTCAGGCATTCACTTTTATAGATTTACCGTAAATCCTTTATATGGCTATGATTTTAGAGTCAGACAAAGATATTTAACCAACAATAATCTTGTGTGGACAGATTGGTCCTCGGTAAAAACAATTTTTCCAACAAGTGATAAATTTTTTTCAGTAGGATATACTACAAATTTTGATACTCAAAGTGAAACAAAATTAGAATGGAGGGGATTAATTTATAAAAATTCTTCCAGCACTGCAGGAATCTATCCGAGCCAGGACAATCATAGTGAGAGTAATAAACCAGGATTTTCAATGAGCATGACAAATTATAATTATGCTACTGGTTCTGAAATAGCTTTAGTATCTCCAAAATTTAATGATTTGGCAACTGACCGAAAAATAAAATTTTGGACTTATGGCTATGGTAGTGACAGCGAATTGCTCGTTGGAACAATGACAAACCCAAATGATCTAAGTACTTTTCATTTGCTTTCACGTCCAGAAACTACACAGGGCTATGGCTGGAATCAGAAAACAGTTTATTTTAATAATTATAAGGGCGATGATCAATATATTGTGTTTTTATTTAAAAGAAAATATTATGGTGCCAATGAGGAGATAACTATTGATGATTTTAGCTACGAAACGGCTTCGAATTGTTATGATCTGACTAATTTTTCGCTGACAAATGTAGAACAGAATTCGGCTCAGATAAATTTTGATTCTCAAAATCAAAATGATTATGAAATTAGTTTAACCAATGTTGCTCGTCGTACGACCGAAATTGTAAAGTTCCAGGGCAGTTCTTATACTTTAACAAATTTAATTGGGAATACAGATTATGAAATTAAAGTAAGGGCTCATTGTATTGATGATTTATATTCTAACTGGACAAAAACGATTAGTTTTAAAACTCCTTGTACAGTAATTTCCACATATTACAGTACTTCGTTTGAAGGTGCAAAATATGTTGATCCCTGCTGGAGTACAATTGAAAATAATTGCTTAGTAAGATCTAGCATGGAAAATTTGGGCGAAACACCAAAACTTATAGCTAAAACAGGTGAGGCAAGCATTAGAATGTCGAATTTTGTAGGGACTTTAAATGTAGACAAAGCTTATCTTATAACGCCATATATTGGAGATTTAGATGCTGATAAAAGAATAAAATTTAGTTTGATAACTTATAGTAGTGAGGAAACATATAACCGTACAAGTCTTACAATTGGGACAATGTCTGACCCTAAAGATGCCTCAACATTTGTAGCCTTAAAGTCGATTTTGCCTTCAGAAATGAATGAGCTTCAAAATGATAACAAATCTTCAGAATGGAAAGAGCATACCGTTTATTTAGATAATTATATAAAAAGCAATAATCATCATTACATTGCAATTAGGTATAATAATGAAGGTAAATCACAATTTAATATTGATGATTTTATATATGAGAAAGCTCCTTCTTGTAATGAACCCCTAAACCCAGCGACAGTCGATTTTGGATATGATTTTGCAATAGTAAAATGGGATAACTATAAACCAGCCTCAGAATGGCAGGTCGAATATGGACCAAAAGGTTTTGAGCATGGAAAAGGAACAATTGTTACGGCAACGGGTTATCCTTTTAAAATTACAGAATCGATATTAGGGGGAACTGATTATGACTTTTATGTGCGTTCTAAATGTGGGAGTAATTACAGCCCATGGTCAGATAGGGGATACTTTAGAACAAATTGTGAAGGTTTTACGGCCGGTTACACTGACGGTTTTGAAAATGTTTCTTTTGAAAAGACAGGATGCTGGACCAGAATAGTACCATACTTTAATCAAAGATGGTATAATAAAAATCGCTACATTTCTGAAATAAAGGGGAATGCGGGAACTTTGATACATAGTGGTACCAAATCTATTTGTGTGACCAACGAAACAGATGATCCTTTTCCGGCTGGTACAGGTGAGGATGCTGACCGTGTTGTATTAGTATCACCAAGGCTGAAAGATCTTGACCACTATAAAAAAATTGTTTTTTGGTTAAAAACCAGAGCAGTAATTTCAAAAAAACCAATAGAAGTTACCATCGGTACATTAGCTGATCCTAGAGATTATAATACGTTTACGACCTATAAGGTTTTAACTGTTCCTGTCGAAAATAATGATAAGTGGATCAAATATGAAATAGAGTTTTCAGATTACTACGGAACAGATAAGTTTGTTGGTTTCAAACATAGTTCCAAAAATCAGCGATTGGATTACTTTTATATTGATGATTTTGAATATGTTCAAAATGAATGCCCAAGATCAGGACTATTAGGTGCCAGACAATCAGGATCTGATAGCGCTTCTTTGGATTGGAGAGATAATAATACAAAAAAAGCATCAGAAAGCTGGGATATAGAATATGGACCAAAAGGTTTTGCAGATGGTCAGGGAACTCTTGTCAATGTAAATACTAACCCTTATAATTTGACAGGTTTAGCGCCAGGAATCTACGACTATCGGGTGCGGGCATATTGCGAAAAAGCAATAGTAAGTGAATGGTCAGATCGTTATACCTTTAAAATTGGATGCACAGAAAAAGCGCCGTTTATTGAGAATTTTGATCAATATCCGCTGTCTAATGAAATTCCTAATTTTTGCTGGACTAAAAATAGTTTTCTTGATACTCAGCTCTACGAATATTATTTACCAAATATAAATAGCGGACCAAATGTCTTTTATCTTCAAAACAATGAGGAAACTGCACTTTTGGTATCGCCTTATTTAGATGATTTTGATCAAAATAAAAAAATTAAATTTTGGCTTAATCAGCAAATAACTGCTGCCGATTTGAAATTTGCTAACTTAATTATTGGAACTATTAAGAACCCTATTGATATAAGTACTTTTGAACCTTATCAATATATTTCATTAGAAGAATTACGAAATCTCCCTGTATACGGAAAAGAGATAAACGTTGATTTTTCTGAATACAAAGGAGCTAATAAACAAATCGCTTTTCGATTTGTAGCCGAGAATTTAGAATTTCAAGGAACCAATCGGGTTTTAATTGACGATATTTATTACGATCAGACTTTGTCATGCAAGGATCCTGTTGATGTTGTGTTTTCAAATATAAATAGTGAATCATTGCAAATAAACTGGACTTCTAAAAATAAAACATCAGAAAAGGTCGAGATAGAATATGGCCTGACAGGTTTTATTCCCGGAACAGGTAAAATTGCTGTTGCCAATACAAATGAAATTAAGATTTCTAATTTAGAAGAAGGAACTTCCTATCAGTTTTATCTAAAAACAGTTTGTGATTCTGGAAATTCGATTGTGGTGGGACCAAAGAAAATTGAAACTACCTGCAAAGGTAAATCACTGCCGTGGATGGAAAACTTTAGCAATTTAGAAAATTATGGGGCAAATGTATTGCCGGACTGCTTTAAGCTCTTGTATGGAGATCTGACCTTAGAAAAGACTGCTGTTTCAGATAATTATTATAGTTATGGCCCAGATTATATACGTACCGGATATGATGATACAAGTTATTTGCATATAAGAGGGAGTCATCGCACAGAATTGATGACGCCAATGTTTTTTCTGACTGCCGGCACAACATATAAATTTAGTTTAAAAGCCAGAAATAGTTACGAGTACAGAACGCAGGGAGTCGGTCTTTCTGTGGGTAGAGGACAGAACGACTACAATATGGAGACAAATATATCAACATCGGGCTCAGGTAGACTTACAGAATATAATTATACTGATCTTTCCTATTACTTTACTCCTATGATTTCTGGTGATTACAGTTTTTTGATGAATTTTTCAAACCCCGGTGCTCCTAATTTAGTGGCAGATAAATTTGAATTAAAGGAGGGGTATAAAGCAGCTGTAGATGGAAATAAAGCATTAACTGTTTATGATTTTCAAAATGAAATTTCAGATGATGTAATTTTAGAAGAGACTACAAATTCTTATATCGATGTTGAATCTGATAGTCAATCCATCAATAATAAAATTGTTGTGATGAAAGGGAATAGCAGTTCTGATGAGTGGGTAACTGCTTCAAATAACTCTGTTTCCGGGAAAACAGCAGAAAATTCAGTTTCGGTTTGGGAATTAAACCAAAGGAGCATTACAAAAGTTAACACAAAAGTAGATGCTACAAAAGCTACTTCCTTGTTTATGAGTTTTGTGTTGAAACAGACTTTTGTTAACAGTAATACCGAATCGATGTTTAGGGTTGTTGTAAACGGTAACGTTTTAGGTGAAATAATAAAACCCGAAAAAAATAGTGGAGATAATTTTGAAAAATATTTGTTTGACTTAACTCCGTATGTAGGTTCAGAAATTAGAATTTCACTGCAGCATATCGGAAAATCTTATTTAGGTGATAATGCCTATTTAGACAATCTTAGCTTTGCTAAAACGGTTGAAAGTTTATCGGTTGATAAAAATATAACGACAGATTTTAAATATTATCCAAATCCAGTAGAAAATATTTTAAATATAGAAAGTAATTCAATAATTTCGAATTTAGAAGTTTATGATGTAAACGGACAATTGCTTTTTGAGAATAAATATTCAGATTCAAAAATATCGGTCGATTTTAAACGATTTTCAGCTGGTTTGTATTTAATTGTTTTAAAAAGTGAAGAAAAGAAAGAAATTTTTAAAGTGATAAAAAAATAATTGTAAGCTCTAGTTTGGATGGTGCAATTAATAAATAGAATTCAATATAATGGCAACCAAAAAACCAATACAAAAAAAAGCAACCACAGGTAAATCTAAACCGGTTTCTAAAAAGTCAAATCGTAATTTAGTGCAAAAAATAAAATGGTTTTTCATCAAAGCTGCTTTATGGTTTTTCGGGGTTTCGATTGCGTCAGTTGTTATTTTCAAATATGTCCCGGTGTTCTTTACACCACTTATGGTAATCCGGGTAATTGAAAATAAAATGGCAGATAAAGAAGTGTATTTTGATCATAATTGGGAACCAATTGAAAAAATTTCGAAGAATCTTCAAAAAGCAGTGATCGCCAGTGAAGACGGAACTTTTTTGTATCACAACGGATTTGATTTTAAGGCACTTCAAAAGGCTTATAAAAGTAATGAACGTGGCCGTAGAATTCGTGGAGGAAGTACGATTTCACAGCAAACAGCCAAAAACGTTTTTCTTTGGCAGGGAAAGAGTTATTTTCGTAAAGGTCTGGAAGCTTATTTTACAGTTCTAATTGAACTCATCTGGGGCAAAGAACGTATCATGGAGGTCTATCTGAACAGTATCGAAATGGGAGATGGCGTTTATGGCGCTTATGCAGCAACAGAATATTGGTACCGCCGTGATGCCTCGAGCTTAACACCAATTCAGGCTGCAGGAATTGCAGCAATTCTTCCAAATCCGAGAAAATTTAAAGCTACAGGATCGTCAAGTTATATTGTTAGAAGAAAAGAAAGAATTGTTCGTGAAATGCGTGCAGTTGGAAAAATCAATTATGATGGGAAGTAAAAAAGCTTTTTTTGCATTCCTGATAATGGGCACATCCTTAACTTTTGGGCAAGGAAAAACAAAAGAAATTGGGCTTATTACAGATAATGATTTGTATACTTCGTCTAAAAATGACATGTATTATACCAATGGACTAGAACTTTTTTATCGTTTTTTGTCAAAAAGCAGTAATGAGAAAATCAATAAAAAAATTACTGAACTCAGAATCGGGCAATACATTTATAATCCTAGATTTATTAATGAGGAAGCGGTTACGATAAATGACCGGCCTTTTACCGGATATCTTTTTGCAGAAGTTGGACGTAGCTTTTTTTACCAAAATGAATCAGTTTTAAAAACAGATTTTCAGCTGGGTTATATGGGACCTAATGCTTTTGGCGAAGAAACACAAAAAAGTTTTCATCATATTATAGGGTATAAAAAAGTGTATGGCTGGGAAAATCAACTCCATAATGCTTTGGCTGTACAAGCACATATTTTATATTCTAAAAAATTATTCGCCGGTAAGCATGATGATTTCATAGATTTTCATTTTCAGTCAGAAGCGAATTTGGGGACTATTTCTACAGGGGTTTCTACAGGATTTTTAGCCCGGTTTGGTTTTAAGAAGCTACTGCCGGTTTATGATTCTAATTTGCATGATGCATCGGTAAGTTTTGAACCACAGTATACTATTCGGGAGTTTTATTTTTATGCAATGCCAAGCGTGAATTATCAGTTTTATGATGCCACGATTCAGGGCAGTATGTTTAATGACTCAAGCCCGTTGACTTTTGATTTGGAACCCTTGCGTTTTAATGCTGAGGCAGGTTTTAAGTATCGTTATAATAATCTTAATTTATCTTACTCCTTTATTTATCGTGGAAGAGAATTAAAAGATCCTGTTCACAATACCAATACAGGTTATTTTTACGGATCGATTCGTTTAGGTATTTTACTAAAGTAGTTTATAAATTCAATAATTTATGGGAAACCATAAAATTCTATTTCTAAGTTTTGTAATTTTATAGAAGTACAATAAGAATATTTCTAAACTTAAACCAAAAAAATCAGCATGGGAAAATTTGTAATTACCAAGAGAGCCAACGGAGAATTTCAATTTAATCTAAAGGCCGGCAACGGTCAGACCATTTTAACAAGCGAAGGTTATTCAACAAAGTCAGCTTGTTTAAACGGAATAGAATCTGTAAAAACGAATTCGCAGGATGATTCAAAGTATGATAAAAAAGAGTCATCAAGCGGAAAACCGTATTTTAATTTAAAAGCATCAAACGGTCAAATCATCGGCGCAAGCGAAATGTACGAAAGCACTGCAGCCAGAGATAACGGTATTGCCTCTGTAAAAACTAATGCTCCGGAAGCTACAACTGATGATCAGGCTTAGGTTTGAATTTGAAACAATATAATTGAAAGCTCTCGTAAATGAGGGCTTTTTTATTGTAAATGTCTAAAGTTTCTTGAAAAATCGATTATCTCTAACTTAGCCCTGATGGGAGCGGTATCCTTTTTATGGCTTCTTTAGACAGAAAAAGATATAGCGGACAGCAGGACAAAATTTCTATTTGAAAACTTAAATAATCTGCTCCTGAAATATTCAATAATATAATCTAAAATCAAGCAGTTTACAAAGATCGTAATGCTTTTCGTAAAGGGTCTCTACAATTTCAATAAGATCGTCTTCTTCCTGGCATAATTTAAAAAAAGCTTTGTCGACAGAACCGGTACTGGTAAATTTATTAGACACTGTTCCGTAGCCGGAAATAGCTCTTGCGCCGGTAATATCCAGAAAATATTGCGCTTCCTCTTCGTTTAAATCCAGTATTTTTGAATTGGCAAAATGCAGAATTTTACCTTTCATTTTTCCTTCAAAAAGTTCTGCGATTTCTTCTAAACTATAATAATAGTCATGAAGGCAAATATTGTTAGGTTCGCCTTTCATCACGAGATAGATTATTTCGTAATCTTTAAAATTATGGTCGTCATATAACAAAGTATTCAGGCTTTCTTCGAGCCCTTCGATCGTGTCACAAGTTTTATAAATGCTGGAAATACCCTGATTAAAAGCCAGTTTTTCAAGACTTTTAACCACTTCAGTAGCCGTGTTGTTTTCTATATCTGAAACGCCTTCAAGGCAAAAAATAAATTTATCAGAATCCATGACGATTAATTTATGCAGTCAAAATACAATTTGTACTTTTAATCTTTGATAGCAATTTAATTATAATTGCCCAGATATAAAAGGCAACAAAAAACAGTTTAACACAATTATAATGTTTAACCTTTAGGTAATATAATGAAGTTTTAAAAACATTATTTTTATTTAAAAATTAAAGTAATGGAAATCAATTGGATAGTTTTAGGTATTGTAGCAGTAGTCGTTTTTGTTTTGATTGTGTTTATAAGTAAAAAAAATCAAAAAGAGAAAAAGAAATTAATGGAACTTTTAAATAATGACTTTAAAAAAGCGGATGAAGACGAACCGGATTTTGACAATGTCAGCGAAAGATGATTTTCTTAAAAGTAAAAAACCGTACTACAGTCGAGTAATACGGTTTTTTTGTGGAGAATATCGGATTCGAACCGACCACCTCTTGCCTGCCAGGCAAGCGCTCTAGCCAAATGAGCTAATCCCCCATAGCGAAAGCAAATAAAGTCAATTAATTTTCAAAAAACAAATTTAAGAGAGTTTCAGGCAAAATATTTTTCAAAACCGTAACTTTACTTTTAAAACTAATTTTATGAGTTCAGAAAATAGCAATGGAAGTTTAGAAACTTCCTTTCAAAATAAGGTAGCAACCATTCAGTTTGGACACCCGGCAAGCAATTCTTTTCCACGTGAATTATTGGATCGATTGACAGCCGAAATTAATTTGTTAAGCAGAAACGAAACCATTGCTGTAATTGTCCTGCAAAGCGAAGGTTCGAAAGTATTTTGTTCAGGCGCCTCCTTTGACGAACTTCTGACCGTACAAAATGAAGAACAGGGAACCGAATTTTTCTCCGGTTTTGCTCATTTGCTCAATGCAATGCGAAATTGTACAAAACTTATTATTGGCCGTGTTCAGGGAAAAGCCGTAGGGGGTGGTGTCGGAATTATTGCCACCTGCGATTATGTTCTGGCAACGCCGGAAAGTGCTGTGAAACTTTCGGAATTAGCTATCGGAATTGGCCCGTTTGTGATTGAGCCGGCCGTTTCCCGTAAAATTGGAAAAACAGCAATGACCGAAATGACTTTGGCTGCACACGAATGGAAACCGGCAAGCTGGGCCTTACAAAACGGACTTTTTGCGTCGCTTCATAACGCGGAAGATCTGGATACAGAAGTTCAAAATTTTGCTCAAAAACTAAGTTCATACAATCCTGAGGCTTTATTCGAAATGAAGAAAATTATTTGGGAAGGTACAGAGCAATGGGAATCCATTCTAATCGAGCGTGCTAAAATTACCGGAAAACTGGTTTTGTCAGATTTTACGAAAAAGGCTTTATTGCAATTTAAGAAGTAGTTTTTTCAGAAGCAATTTCCTGCTGTCTGCTATATCTTTTGTGCCGAACCCCGGCACAAAAGGTAATTGCAAGAGCAATTCGACCATCAGGGCTAAAACCCTAAATAAGACCTTTTTCTATTAAAAGACTTTTTCTCGCTTGTATTTGCTAAATTTGCAGAAAAAACAACCGATGAGTAATATCAGAATTACAAAACAATTTAGCTTCGAAACCGGACACGCTTTATACGGCTACGACGGAAAATGTAAAAACGTTCACGGACACAGTTATAAATTATCGGTAACGGTTATTGGTTCGCCAATTACAGACCGGTCAAATGTAAAATTCGGAATGGTAATCGATTTTTCGGATCTAAAGAAAATTGTAAAAGAAGAAATTGTCGATCAGTTTGACCATGCCACTGTATTTAACGAAACTACCCCACATATCGAATTGGCAAACGAACTGAAAAATCGTGGGCATCATGTAATTCTTGTCGATTATCAGCCAACCAGTGAAAATATGGTAATTGATTTTGCAGCCAGAATTGTAGCAAGATTACCTTCAGGAATTAAACTTTTCTCACTAAAACTTCAGGAAACCGACTCTTCATTTGCAGAATGGTACGCTTCTGATAATCTTTAAAATTCCAATTCTTAATTTCCAAATTCCAACCCTTCGACTTCGTTCAGAATGAAAATAGGACTGAATTATAAAATCTAAGAAGTCTAAGATCTAACAATCTAAAATCTAAATGAAAAAAATATATTTTGCTTCTGACCAGCATTTTGGAGCGCCGACTCCTGAATTGAGTTTGCCTCGTGAAAAGAAATTTGTAGCGTGGCTTGATGAGGTAAAAGAAGATGCAGAAGCTATTTTTTTATTAGGTGATTTATTCGATTTTTGGTTCGAATATAAAATGGTTGTTCCAAAAGGGTTTGTTCGTATTCTTGGAAAGCTGGCCGAAATTCGTGATAGCGGAATCCCAATTTTTTTCTTTGTTGGAAACCATGATTTATGGATGAATGATTATTTTGAAACCGAATTGAATATTCCGGTTTATCATGATAATAAAGAATTTACCTTTAACGGAAAGACTTTCTTAATTGGTCACGGCGACGGAAAAGGTCCCGGAGACAAAGGCTATAAGCGAATGAAAAAGGTCTTTACAAATCCGTTTTCTAAATGGTTTTTCCGTTGGCTGCATCCTGATGTTGGTGTGCGTTTGGCGCAATATTTATCAGTTAAAAACAAATTGATTTCCGGAGATGATGATGTTAAGTTTTTAGGTGAAGAGAACGAATGGCTGGTTTTGTACGCCAAACGTAAACTCGAAACCAAACATTATAATTATTTCATCTTCGGACACCGTCACCTACCTATGATTATTCCGGTTGGTAAAGACTCTGAATATGTAAATTTAGGCGATTGGATTGGCTATTTTACCTATGGTGTTTTTGATGGTGAAAAATTTGAACTTCAAAAGTTTGAGAAATAATTATTTTTTAGCTGCCGCATAAATAGCTATTTTGTGTGTTCTTAACGAGTAACTGGTAACAGCTGAACTATTTGATTGCTGAAAATGAATTGCTTTTGAATCTTGTTTTGGCATATGACATTCCACACAATTATTCGTTAACCTCAATTTTGAGATTGTTTTTAGGGTTACAGCATTGTGTTGTGCGTTTTGATGACAGCTCATACAAATTTTAGAATAAGACATGTAGCTTTTCGGTGAGTCCTGATGAGGATTATGGCAGGTAATACAATCCATAGTCTGGCTTTTCTGAAAACATTTGCTTCGAGAAAGCAAACCTAATTGATTACCATGGACATCATAATTTAAAGTGTCTTTTGAGCGTTGGTTCTCTTTAAAATAATCAGAAAGACTTTCTCCGGGTTTAAATTGAAATCTTGATTTTAGTTTAGTGTGATCACCACCTGAATGGCATAGTCCGCAAGCATCTATTCTTTGCTGCCTGTTTAGATTTCTAAAAGATACCATATTTTTAGTTTTCTTTAAATCAGGAAATTTTAAATGCGTCTGAACATGTTTTTTTGCCGGTCCATGGCAACGTTCGCAATCTATTCCGTAAAGTAAAGTGTTTTTGTTCATAAAGTCATCGACTTCCATCCCCATAAAAGTATAGGTTTCGGTGCTGGCTGTAGTCACATATTTGCTTGCGATATTGGAGCTGTGACATGCAAAACATTCTTTTATTATTTTTCTGTTAAAATCAGGTTTGGTGGCTGAATAATTAGGACTTGTTGCCCAGTTGTTTATAGATTTATAATAAGAAATCGGTAGCTCATAAAATCGGTGGTTTTTCCAGTAACCGCTGGTTTGTGCATGTTTGAACCCGAAAATAACGTCAAAGGGATATGCTTTAATTTCTTTACCGCTTTTGTATAATACCTGATAAAAGGAATCATTACGCTCCTCCATGACTACTTTAGTATTCTTGTCATACACAAAAGTATTTTTGCCATTTGCAAAATATCCTAGAATGTTTTCTTTAGTAGCAGGTAATGAGGCTTTAAAATGACCACTGTGAATAGCTGTTTGGTGTTGCTTTTGATGACACTGAACACAACTTTCAGAGCCCGCATAATCTGTTCCGCGTGGCTCTGTATAATCGTCCGATTCATTTTTGCAACCTGTTAAAAATATGCCGAAAATAAAAATGGTAAAAACAATACGTGCTTTCTTTATAATTTAAATTTACTTTTTTTAAATAAATATATTTAAATTATAAAAAAATAACTGTTAAAAAAAATGATACTTCTTAATTTAAGCCTGCCCCATATACATATTCATCCAGATCTAATCGAAATAAAGTTCCTTCGACCAAGTCCTTTATTGATTTTATTTCTTTCATCGAAACTGCTAAATCTACTTGTGGCAGAGGGGTTTTGAGTAAAAATTTATGGCAGCTGTTTTTTAGCTGACAGGATTCACAGCAAGTATTTTCAATAAGACTGTCCTCAATCAAATCACAAAACTGATTCAATTCGGCAACAGAAAGATAAAATCCGGTCTCTCTAAAAACCAATTGTACTTTATCTAATATCGTTTTGTTTTCCTTTTTCCAGTAAAAGGCAACTCCAAAGTTATTATGGTATATCTGTTCAATATCTTTCATCTATAAATCCTTTATTCAAACAAATATAAATATTATTTATATTAATTCTAAATAAAGAATCTTAAAAATTGTTATTTTTTTTGATTCCATAAGTAAAAATTAGTCCAGAGATTCATTCGTTATAAAAATTTTAATATCATTCGCAAAATATTAAAGCTAATGGAACCATTTTTTTATTTGATTTATAAATTCATCTTGTTGATCTACAAACAAATAGTGAGAACAATTTTCAATAAAAGCAAAATGATTGCTACCGGTTATATTTTTAAGCGAAGTAATTTGTACCAATGAAAAAATGCCGTCATCTTTTCCATAAATTCCAAAAACAGGAATACGGTTAGTTTTGATTTTTTTCAAAAAAGGCCGGCTGTCAATATTGTTTTGTTTTTCGTTTTGATAAAAAAGCAATGGTGCATTTTTATTTCGGATGTTTGTTTTGAAAAATTCTCCTGTTTCATATTCAGTGTATAAATTTTTAGAATAATCCGTAGGTTTTGGCATTTTGAAAAAATTGTTTTCTCCTGCAAGTTCAAAACATCCTTTTCGATATGCTGCAGACTTTTTGTCTAAATTTTCAACATAACTTATTCTCTTCAGTTGTTCAGCATCATTACTGTATTTTTTTTGAAGTGTATTTAAAATATGGTTATACGTTTCCTGCTGCGAAAATAAACCACCGGCAAGAACCAAAGCACTAACATGCTGTGGGTATTTATTAGTGTAAAGCGTCGCTACCAAACCACCAAAACTATGACTTAATAAAATAGCCTTTTTTAAATGATATTTTTTATAAATTGAATTTAAATCCTGAAATGCTTCATCGTAAGTAAACTTTGCATTTGGATCTGCAGATCTTCCTTCTCCTCTTCTGTCATAAATAATTACATAAAAACCAGTATCTGCCAGTTTTTGTGCTGTTGTTGCTTCAAACAAAGTTGCATTGCCTGCTGGACCTCCATGTATAAAAATTACTGCTTTGTTTGTTTGATTTCCGTATGTCTTAATATAAAGATTTTGTCCCTTTGCGAAAAGAGATATTGCTAAAAATAATGCTGTTAGTAATGATTTCATTATTCCATATTCTGATGATCTTCCATATCTTTTTGAAGATCTAAATTTCTAAAGGTTGGTGAAGCCGCTCCGAAGCCTAAAACGGTTAATAATGTCATACTTCCTCCAAAAATTACAGAAATCACGGGTGTCATTAATTTAGCTGTCAAACCGCTTTCAAAGGCACCTAACTCATTTGATGAACCAACAAACATTGAGTTTACGGCCGCTACACGCCCACGCATGTGATCGGGAGTTTTAAGCTGCAGAATAGTCTGGCGAATTACTACTGAAATTCCATCAGCAACTCCGCTCAAAAATAAGGCTGCGACTGAAAGCCAGAAAATAGTAGAGATTCCGAATAAAATTATACACAATCCGAAAACAAAAATGGCGATTAAAAGTTTCATTCCGGCTTTCTTATACAAAGGAACATAGGCAGAAATTAACATGGTAATAAAAGCACCAATAGCCGGAGCTGCCCTTAATACTCCAAATCCTTCTGGTCCTACTTTTAAAATATCCTGAGCAAAAACAGGTAATAAAGCAACTGCACCACCAAACAGAACCGCAACCATATCTAATGAAAGTACACCAAGGATGGTTTTATTGTTAAACACAAATTTGATTCCTTCTTTCAGGCTCTCCATTACTGGTTCACCAATTTTTGGATTTAAAATCGGTTTTTTCTCTATTTGTGATAAAGCAATTAAAGAGAAAACAGAAAATCCAACAACTGTACACATAGACCAGTGAACTCCAATGAAATTAATTGAAAAACCCGCTACAGCCGGTCCTAAAACTGCTCCTATCTGCCAGACAGAACTGCTCCAGGTAGCAGCATTTGGATATGCTTTTTTAGGTACGATTAATGACAAGAGAGAGAAAATTGTTGGTCCAAGAAAAGCACGAACCAGTCCTCCTAAAAAAACCAGGGCATAAATAGAATATAAAATTGTATCTGATGAGAATCCGTCTACAACTTTTGGCCAGGTTAGTAAAAAGAGCCCGAAGCTAATCACAGAGAATCCGAGGATACATTTTACCAATAATCCTTTTTTCTCACGCTGGTCGACCATGTGTCCGGCAAATAATGCCATCGAAACAGCCGGAATTACTTCCATTAAACCAATCATTCCCAAAGAAAGCGGATTCTTAGTTAAACTATAAACTTCCCATTCAATAACAATAAACTGCATTGACCAGGCAAAAACCATGGCGAAACGCAATAATAAAAAAACATTAAATTCTCTATAACGCAACGCCTGATAAGGGTCGTTTTTCTTTTCTTTATTCTTCATTTTTTCTAATATCTTTAAGCATAAGCTGAGTTGAAACAGTGTCATTCCACTCATTTTCAGCCAGTGAATAGGCTAACTGAAAAGTATTTTGATTTTTTGTGATTTCAATTTTTTTCCCAAGTCCAAAACCTATCGCCGCAATTCCGTCTGAATTATTTTGTTTTACAAAAAGTCTCAAATGTTCATCATCTGCACCTAAAGTTTTAGCGTAGCCCGTATCTTTTACGTTGGAAGACATAAAAACCGGTGTCATATTTTGTGGACCAAAAGGTTCAAATTGTTTTAAAATCCGAATGAGTTTTGGCGTTATATCTGAGAAATCAATTTCGGCATCAATTTCGATTTCCGGAGTACGCATTTCGGGATGAATAGTTTCTTCAACACATTTCTCAAAAGCGGTTTTGAAAGCCACATAATTTTCTGCTTTCAAAGTCATTCCTGCTGCGTACATGTGGCCTCCAAATTGCTCCAGATGTTCCGCACAGGCATCTAAGGCATTGTAAACATCAAAACCTTTTACAGATCGGGCAGAGGCTGCATATTTATCGCCACTTTTGGTAAAAACTAAAGTCGGACGATAATACGTTTCAATTAACCTTGAAGCTACAATTCCGATTACGCCTTTGTGCCAGTCTTCCTGAAAAACAACAGTTGAAAATCGTTCTTCTTCCTGATTTTCTATAATTTGCTGAAACGCTTCTTTCGTGATTTTTTTGTCTAAATCTTTTCGATCCGAATTGTATTGTTCGATTTCAGAAGCAAATTGCTGTGCCTGCTCAAAATTGAATTCGGTTAGCAATTCAACCGCATGATTGCCGTGCTTAATTCTTCCTGCGGCATTTATTCTGGGAGAAATGATAAAAACAACATCGGTAATGTCTAAAGTTTTCTTTTTTATCTGATGCACCAAAGCTTTAATTCCCGGTCTCGGATCGCTATTGATCACCTGCAATCCGAAATAAGCCAAAACTCTGTTTTCTCCCGTAATAGGGACAATATCTGCAGCAATTGCGGTAGCAACCAAATCCAGATACGAAACCAGATCTTCAATGGTTTCATTTCGATTCTGTCCTAAAGCCTGAATCAATTTAAAACCAACGCCGCAGCCGCACAATTCATCGTAAGGGTAGGAACAGTCTTCTCTTTTTGGATCTAAGACTGCAACAGCATTCGGGAGAATTTCTCCCGGTCTGTGGTGGTCACAAACAATAAAATCGATGTTTTTTTCTTTCGCGTAGGCGATATGATCGATTGATTTTATTCCACAGTCTAAAGCGATAATCAGTGAAAATCCGTTGTCTTCTGCAAAGTCAATTCCTTTAAACGAAATTCCGTACCCTTCATCATAACGATCAGGAATGTAAGTGGCAATATTTGGATAATGCGATTTTAGATAAGAAGAAACCAAAGAAACGGCCGTTGTACCATCTACATCATAATCACCAAATACCAAAATATTTTCCTGATTTTCAATTGCTGATTCTATTCGGGCAACCGCTTTGTCCATATCTTTCATCAGAAACGGATCGTGGAGATGTTCTAATGAAGGACGAAAGAAATTTTTAGCGTCTTCAAAAGTTTCAATTCCACGCTGAATCAAAAGTGTTGCTACAAAATCTTCTACATTTAAAGCGGCTGCAAGATGTTTTACCTTTGCTTCTGAAGGTTTTGATTTGATGGTCCAGCGCATAAATAATTATGAATTGAAAATTAAGAATTAGGGTTTTATGTGAGAGAACAAATTTAGTTTAAAATAGCGAATCATTTTAATCTTCTTCAATGCAAATTTTAATCAAATATAAACACCTTAAGTGATCTTATATGGTTATCTGTCTTAATAAGCTATATTAAGGTCATTTGAGAAAAGAAAAAACGAAAATTTGTTATTACTTTTGATTATATCATTTTTAAAACAAACAAAATGCAAATTCAGGGGCAAATTATTGATATCCGGAACCGACGTATTTATGCTGGGGAAATCACTGTCGAAAACAAAAAAATCATTTCGATAATGGAGAAAAACCACAATGTGAAAAATTACATTATGCCTGGATTTATTGACGCCCATATTCATATCGAAAGTTCGATGCTCGTTCCTTCCGAGTTTGCAAAAATAGCCGTACTTCACGGAACAGTTGCCACCATTTCTGACCCACACGAAATCGCAAATGTTTTAGGAACGGCAGGCGTTTATTATATGATTGAAAACAGCAAAAAAGTACCGTTGAAATTTCATTTTGGTGCACCGTCTTGTGTTCCTGCTACTTCTTTCGAAAGTGCTGGCGCTATCATAGATTCAGATGGGATTAAGGAATTATTGGCTTCTCCCGACATTTATTATTTGGCAGAAATGATGAATTATCCGGGTGTTTTATTAAATGAAGAAGAAGTTTTAAAGAAAATTCAATGGGCGAAACATTTCAACAAACCCGTTGATGGTCATGCGCCGGGATTAAGAGGTGAAGCGGTTCAAAAATATATTTCAGCCGGGATTTCTACCGACCACGAATGCTTTACTTTTGAAGAAGCCGAAGAAAAATTATCTCTGGGAATGAAGGTTATTATTCGGGAAGGAAGTGCTGCCAAAAATTTCGAAGCACTCATCGATTTACTTCCAAAACATTTCGAAAACATGATGTTTTGTTCAGACGATAAACATCCTGATGATTTAATCATAAACCATATTAATTCGCTTTGCGCACGTGCAGTTGCGAAAGGAATTGACATTTTTAAAGTCTTACAGGCAGCTTGTGTGAATCCTGTGAATCATTATAAAATGAATGTAGGTTTATTAAAAGTAAACGATCCTGCCGACTTTATCGTAGTTGAAGATTTGGTTGATTTTAAAGTGAAACAAACTTACATCAATGGCGAATTAGTTGCCCAAGATGGTGAGTCTTTTATAAAACATATTCCATTTGAAACGCCCAATAATTTCAATATCACTTCTAAAGAAATAAGCGATTTTAAAGTTTCAGGTTCGGGTTCAAAAATCAGAGTAATTGAAGCTTTGGAAGGACAATTAATTACCAATGAAATTCACCATCAATCCTTAATCGTTGATGGAAAAATCGTTTCAGATACCGAAAATGATATTCTGAAAATGGCTGTTGTGAATCGTTATCAGGATACCAAGCCTGCTATTGCCTTCATTAAGAATTTTGGTCTGAAAAAAGGCGCTATCGCCAGTTCTGTAGCACACGATTGTCATAATATTGTTGTATTGGGAACTTCTGACGAAGAAATTTGTAATGCTGTTAATCTGATTATTAAAAATACCGGTGGAGTTTGTGCCGTAAATGGTTCTGAAAGCAAAATGCTGCCGTTGCCAGTTGCCGGAATTATGAGTGACAAAAATGGTTGGGAAACAGGAAAATTATACCAGGAAATTGATGCAATGGCAAAAGAATTAGGAAGCAATCTGAAAGCGCCTTTTATGACGCTTTCGTTTATGGCTTTACTGGTTATTCCCGATTTAAAGTTATCTGATAAAGGATTATTTAGCGGAAATAGTTTTTCATTTGTTGATTTGGAAATTATTTAACCATAAAGGTTAAGAAGTAACTTATTTTCTCAGTAGTAGTGAAAATTCGTTTTATCTGTGGCCAAAATAGTTAAGATTTCAAAGTCAAAGCATCTCCTTCAAACTGGATTCCATCCCATCCTAAATTGATAAAATTTCTAATATTTTGATGGTTTGTTCCGTTTGGATCACCTAAAACTTCTTCAAAATAAAAAGCGCCGAAGCATGCTAAAGTTTCTTCTTTGCTTAAATTCTGCAATTTTGCAAAAGAAAACAATTTGCAGGAACCTGAATTTTCGCCTGCAGCGTTATGTTGTGTTCCATTTTGAAAAGCGGTTGGAGTAAAGTTGTAGTTTTCTTCAATTACTGCAATAGTTTCCGGAAATGTGATTTGTGTGGGTGTTTGTTTTACTTTTTCTAAAAAGGCTTGAATGCTCATGATTGGGATTTGTTTACTGCTTTAGTTTGTTTGCAACTGATTAAATGATTTCAAGGATTTCTAATCTGTTAAATCTATGGTTGAAATAATTTTTTATTCTTCATCATCCTTAGAAAATTTACTTTTCTTAGGTTCTTTGATTATTGTTTTTCCGGCAACCACCACAACAATTTCTCCTCTTGGAGCTGTTTTTTCAAAATGCGCTAAAACTTCTTTAGCAGTTCCTCGTACATTTTCTTCATGCAATTTTGATAATTCACGCGAGACGCAAACTTGTCTGTCTTCTCCAAAATACTGAATAAATTCGCTTAAAGTTTTAACCAGCTTATGTGGCGAAACGTACAAAATCATCGTTCTGGTTTCTTCGGCTAAAGCCAAAAAACGAGTCTGACGTCCTTTTTTATCAGGAAGAAAACCTTCAAAAACAAATTTGTCATTTGGGAGTCCGCTGTTTACTAAAGCGGGAACAAAAGCTGTTGCTCCAGGAAGACATTCTACTTCAATTTTATTTTCAACGCAGGCGCGGGTCAGTAAAAATCCGGGATCTGAAATGGCCGGAGTTCCGGCATCTGAAATTAAGGCGATGGTTTCACCAGCTTTCAGACGGGCGATTAGATTTTCGGTTGTTTTGTGTTCGTTGTGCATATGATGGCTGTGCATGTGCGTGCCAATTTCAAAATGCTTCAGGAGTTTACCGCTCGTTCTGGTGTCTTCGGCCAAAATCAGATCGACTTCTTTCAAAATGCGAATGGCTCTGAAAGTCATGTCTTCAAGATTGCCAATTGGTGTTGGAACGATATATAATTTAGACATAGTTTATTTGTGAAATGTAAAATGTGAAACGAAAAGGGTTATGAAAATTTCTTCTCAATAATTCCAAGAAAACGTTCTTCATAATCTTCTTTTCCCTGCCAGTCGCTGTAATCAGGTTTTACCATGGTTTCGATAAATTCTTTTGCTTCACTAAAACTGTCGAATGTCAATAACTGATTCAAAACACGGCTGTAATCTTCGGTATTATTTCCGAAAAGATTTTTGGTAAAGGCGATGCGATCATTTAGATCAATATGAAAACCTTTAGCCAGTTTTTCGTTTAACGGAACAGTTTTAGGTTTTACTGGTTCTGCAATTGTAGCCTGAACAGGTGCTTGCTTCTCTTGAAATTCATTTATTGATGCTGTAGGTGCAGGAGCGACATTTTTAAAATCATCTACCTTGACAAATTGTGCATCGGCATAATTAACACCCAGAATATCTTCAAACGAAATCGAAACAGCATCTGATTTTGCAGGAGTTGCTGCTTTTGGTTCTTCTGCTATTATTTCTTCTTTTTCTAATTCAAAAGCAGGTTTAAAATCCGGAATTGGTTTTAAATCGTTTACAGTTTTAAACGAAAGTTCTTCTGCAGGTTCTGTTTCCTTTTTGGTTTCAAAAATCGGTTCTTCAATTTTTTCAGCAATTTCCTCGACTACTTCTACAGGTACATCAATTATGATTTCTTGTTTTTTAGTCATTACTTCCGGAACTTCAGCAACTATTTCTGCCGGTGTTTTTTCAATGATTTCAGCTTCAGGAATAGTTTCGGCTTCAATTACAGTTTCTTCAACGGCAGTCGGAAGTGTTTCTTCAGCCTTTATTTCAGCCGGAAGATTTTCTTCTTTTTCAAAAACAGTTTCAACTTGAGATTCTATTTCACTATAACCGATAGTTGGTTTTAAATCGTCGAAATTCTCTTCGACAAATTTTAAAACCGCTAATTTTTCGTATAATTTCTGTGTTTCAAGATATAATTGATTGATATCGGATTTGTTTTTAAGTTTTAAAATTCGATGTGCAATGCTGATTAAATCGGCTTCCAATTTTTTTTTCATAACTGTTGAAATTATAGTGAATAGGGTATTTTAGTATATTTTGAATGTCTTTTTAATTCGCGAAAGAAATTCGCCTGATATTTATTTTCTGTTAATAAACGTGAGCGAATCTTCAGTTTGATAAAAATTCTCTATTTTTGAAAAAGTGTAAAACAACAATTTTCACATCGATTTATTACCAGTACAAAGTAATAAAAACTATTCATTTTTAAAGGTAGAAAAATACAAAATGTTTCTCGAAAATACAGTAAATCACAAAGAACAATTTGGTTGGATTGAAGTTATTTGTGGATCAATGTTTTCGGGTAAGACCGAGGAGTTAATCCGCAGATTAAAACGTGCTCAATTTGCCAAACAAAAAGTAGAAATCTTCAAACCTGCTATTGATACCCGCTATCATGATGAAATGGTAGTATCTCATGATTCCAATGAAATTCGCTCAACTCCAGTTCCGGCTGCTGCTAATATTGCAATATTAGCTCAGGGCTGCGATGTTATCGGTATTGATGAGGCTCAGTTTTTTGATGATGAAATTATTACAGTTTGTAACGATCTTGCGAATCAGGGAATTCGTGTGATTGTTGCCGGTCTGGATATGGATTTTAAAGGAAACCCTTTCGGTCCAATGCCCGGACTTATGGCAACTGCAGAGTATGTAACCAAAGTTCACGCAGTTTGTACCAGAACCGGAAACCTTGCCAATTACAGCTTCCGTAAAACCGATAATGATAAATTGGTAATGTTGGGTGAAACAGAAGAATACGAACCCTTGAGCCGTGCAGCATACTTTAATGCAATGAAAAAAAGTCAGGAGAAATAATGAATCCCTAATGTTTTATGCCTTAACACTACTAACATGAGAAAACAGAATATTTTATTTTTAGCAATCCTTGTAATTGCAATGGGCATAGCGGGTTATTTTTATTTTTTTATTGCTGAAAATACTGAAGAGATAAATATTCAAGCAACCCAATTGGTAGAAAAGTACAATAAAAATTGCCCGTTGACTATTCAGGAAGGAATTCGTTTAGATAGCGTAAGTTTACATGAAGAAAGGATTGTTAAGTACAATTTGACTTTGTTGAATGTTGTAAAAGAAACGGCTGAAGTAGATATAATAAAAAAGGAAATTGAAAAAAGTCTGATCAGTACAGCTAAAGCAAATACGGGATTTCAGGTTTTCAGGGATAATGATTATACTTTGGCGTACAGTTACAGTGATAAAAATAAAGCATTTTTGTTTGATGTGAAGATATTTCCGGATCAGTATAAATAAGCTTTTAATCTAAATAAAAACCCGACACAAATTTAAATTCTGTCGGGTTTTCTATTTTATAAAAAATTAAATCTTCTTTCTCATTCGGGCAACCGGAATATCAAGCTGTTCCCGGTATTTTGCAATAGTTCTTCTTGCAATTGGATACCCTTTTTCTTTTAAGATTTCAGCCAGTTGATCGTCCGGAAGCGGTTTCTTTTTATCTTCTTCTTCAATGGTATTTTTAAGAATTTTTTTGATTTCTAAAGTGGAAACATCTTCTCCCTGATCATTTTTCATTGCCTCAGAGAAAAATTCCTTAATTAGTTTTGTCCCGTATGGTGTTTCGACATATTTGCTGTTGGCTACACGCGAAATCGTTGAAATATCCAAACCAACCATATCGGCAATGTCTTTTAAGATCATGGGTTTTAGTTTGGTTTCGTCGCCGTCCAGAAAAAATTCTTCCTGATAATGCATAATCGCATTCATGGTCACAAAGAGTGTTTCCTGACGCTGTCTGATCGCATCGATAAACCATTTAGCCGAATCCAGTTTTTGTTTGATAAACTGAACCGCATCTTTCTGTGCCGTCGATTTATCACGAGAATCTTTATACGTCTGCATCATTTCCTGATAATCCTTAGAAACGTGCAGGGAAGGAGCATTTCGTCCGTTTAAAGTTAGTTCCAGTTCGCCATCAACAATTCTGATCGCAAAATCCGGAACTACATTTTCTGTAACTTTATTATTCCCTGTAAATGAACCGCCCGGTTTAGGATTCAGTCTTTCGATTTCGTGAATTGCTTTTTTAAGCTGTTCGTTAGAAACGCTGTATTTCTGTAATAATTTGTCGTAATGTTTCTTCGTAAAAGCATCAAACTGATTCTCTATAATATCAATCGCCAAATCAACATATTCTGTTGGTGTTTTATGTTTTAACTGAAGCAATAAACATTCTTGTAAATCACGTGCTCCAACCCCGAAGGTTCTAATTCGTGAATAACATGCAGCATTTTTTCGACCATTGTTTCATCAGTGTAAATTCCCTGAGTAAAAGCCATATCGTCTACAATATCCGGAATGCTTCTGCGAATGTAACCCATATCGTCAATACTTCCAACGAGGAATTCAGCGATTTCGCGCTCTTCATCATTCAAAATAAAAGTATTCAGCTGATTGATCAAATCCTGATGAAAACTTATTGGCGAAGCAAAAGGTGTTTCACGTTCTTCTTCGTCTCCATAATTATTAACCTGAGTCTTGTAATCAGGCGTATCGTCGTCACTTAAGTATTCGTCAATGTTAATGTCTTCCGCTTCGATTCTGTCAGATTCCGCATCATCATAATCGTCGTAGTCTTCATTGGCAAATTCATCGGCTTCATATTCATCTTCCTGTCCTGCCTCTAAAGCCGGATTTTCGTTCATTTCTTCCAATAAACGTTGTTCAAAAGCTTGCGTAGGCAATTGAATTAACTTCATCAGCTGAATTTGCTGTGGAGATAATTTTTGGGATAATTTTAAATTTAAAAATTGCTTTAGCATTATTATGTTTAATCGTTTATTTGTTTAATTGTCAATTTGTCAATTCGTGAAAATCGGTTAACCGAATGAACGATTAACCGATTAAATTTATTTCTTAAAATTCCGCGCTTCCAGGAGTTCTAGGGAAAGGAATTACGTCTCTAATGTTTGTCATTCCAGTTACAAACAATACCAGACGTTCAAATCCTAAACCGAAACCTGCGTGTGTTGCGGAACCAAATCTTCTGGTGTCTAAGTACCAGTATAATTCTTCTTCGTCGATTTCTAAGGCTTTCATTTTTTCAACCAAAACATCGTAACGCTCTTCTCTTTCAGAACCTCCGACGATTTCTCCAATTCCAGGGAAAAGGATGTCCATTGCACGAACCGTTTCTCTTCCTGGTTCGGTGTTGTCGTTCAAACGCATATAAAACGCTTTAATGTTTGCCGGGTAATCAAATAAAATTACCGGACATTTAAAGTGTTTTTCTACTAAATAACGCTCGTGTTCTGACTGTAAATCAGCGCCCCATTCGTTGATTAAATATTGGAATTTCTTCTTTTTATTTGGAGTTGAATCTCTTAAAATATCAATTGCTTCCGTATAAGAAACACGTTTGAAATTGTTTTCTAAAACAAAGTTCAGTTTCTCTAACAAAGCCATTTCGCTTCTTTCAGCCTGAGGTTTTGATTTTTCTTCTTCTAAAAGTCTTCCTTCCAAAAATTTCAAATCATCCTGACAATTATCTAAAGCATATTTAATTACGTACTGAATAAAATCTTCAGCCAAATCCATGTTGTCATCCAAATCGTTGAAAGCAACTTCCGGCTCGATCATCCAAAACTCTGCCAAGTGACGGGAAGTATTTGAATTTTCTGCTCTAAAAGTGGGTCCAAAAGTATAAATCTGACCCAAAGCCATTGCAAAAGTTTCTCCTTCTAATTGTCCCGAAACCGTTAAGTTAGTATGTTTTCCGAAGAAATCTTTTTTGAAATCAATGTTTCCTTCTTCATTTTTTGGAAGATTATCCAAAGGCAATGAAGTTACCTGAAACATTTCTCCGGCACCTTCAGCGTCAGCTCCGGTAATGATTGGTGTGTTTACATAAACAAAACCTTTATCCTGAAAATATTTGTGAACTGCAAATGACAATACAGAACGCACACGCATAATCGCACCAAAAGCATTTGTACGTACGCGCAAGTGAGCATTTTCACGTAAAAATTCTAAAGAGTGTTTTTTAGGCTGCATCGGGAATTTCTCCGCATCAGAATCTCCAAGAATTTCAAGTGTTTTAACCTGAATTTCATATTTCTGACCTGCTCCTTTGCTTTCAACCAAAGTTCCCGTTACAGAAACCGCAGCTCCGGTTGTGATTCTTTTTAAAGTTTCTTCCGGTGTATTTTCAAAATCAACAACACATTGTATATTATTAATGGTAGAACCGTCATTTAGTGCGATGAACTGATTATTTCTAAAAGTTCTCACCCATCCTTTTGCATTAACCTCCTGAAGCGTCGTCGTACTGTTTAATAAGTCTTTAACTTTTGTGTGTCTCATTTGTATATATAATGTTGAAATTAAATTATTTGTTGCGTAATAACTGCAAATATAAACGATAATTATTAAAATTAGAAGCTGTTTCCCGCTATCCGCTATATCTTTTAGGCAGATCATTTACGATAAACAAGATATTCCCGATTGCCTGAAAAGGATGTCGCTTCTATCGGGGGCTAGGGACTCGTTTTCAAAAGAATCAATTATTTTTCATTTTTGTATGGCCTTCTTAAATTTCTTAAATCCGGAAATATCTTTTCTTATTTCTTTCATCCATTTTTTTCCATATTTTAAATATAGAAATTCGAAGACTACTTGATTATAAATACTTTCAACGGCTTCACTTGGAGCTATGCAGCCATAATTGAAAAAGTATATCTTAAATTTTCTTTCAAATTCTTGGTCTGATGGCGAAATAAGTTGATTCATTCCTCCTCTTAAAAGTAAAAAGGGTGTGTGATTTTCTATATCAGATTTAGCTAATTTTCGAATTTCATCATCTCCATCTGCAAATTCTACTTTGCTGGCTCCACTTAAGTTTAATTGTTCGTCGCTCAATATGTTTTCTTGCCCATACGAAAGGATAGAAAATAAAATGCAGAATGATAATATTGTTTTTTTTATCATGTAAATGACATTAACTTATAATCCGTGCTAATTCGTGAAATTAGTGTTTCCTTCAAATCCTTCCAAATCCTCTTTCTTAGCTTTCTTCTTTTCAAAAGTCAAAACCAAAGCCGGTAAAACCAATAAATTGGCAAACATCGCAAACGCCAGTGTGCAGGAAATCAATGCACCAAGCGCTATTGTACCGCTAAAACTGGAAAGCGTGAAAGTAGCAAATCCTAAAATTAAAACTACAGAAGTATAAAAAGTACTAATTCCGGTTTCTCTCAAGGCACTGAAAACAGATTTTTTTACTTTCCCGTTGCTTTGTATCAGATCATGTTTGTATTTCGCCATAAACTGAATCGCATTATCAACCGAAATTCCAAATGCAATACTGAATACTAAAATCGTTGAAGGCTTAAGTGGAATTCCAAAATAACCCATCAATCCGGATGTAATGCAAAGCGGTAAAACATTCGTAATTACCGATGCAAAAACCATTTTGAACGATCGGAACAAATACAACATCAAAATAGCAATCACTAAAATGGCAAAAATCAGCGATTCAATTAAGTTGTCAACCAGATACGATGTTCCTTTTTGGAAAACCAAGGCTTTTCCGGTAACAGTAACTTCGTAACGGTCTTTTGGGAAAATCTCATCAATTTTTGAATGTAATTTTTTCTCGACTTTCGCCATTTCATCCGTACCAATATCTTTCATGAAAGTCGTGATTCTGGCATATTGTCCTGTCGAATCAACATAGGCTTTCATTAAATTGTCTTTGCTGTTTTTAGTCGCATTTTTAGCATAACCCAAAATAAAGGTCTGTTCCTGCGAAGTTGGTAATTGATAATATTCAGGATTTCCGTTATAGAAAGCCTGCTTTGAATATTTAACCAAATTCACAATCGAAACAGGTTTTGCCAATTCAGGCATTTCTGCAATTGTATTTTGCAGTTCATCCATTTTACGAATAGTTGAAGCCTTCATAACACCTTTTTTCTTTTTGGTGTCAATCATGATTTCAAGCGGCATGACACCGTTGAACTCTTTTTCGTAGAATAAAATATCTTTAAAAAAAGAAGCGCTTTTTGGCATTTCACCAATTAAACTCCCAGAAACCTTCATTTGAGCAACTCCAATAACACTGAAGACCAAAAGCAAGCCGTAAATCGTATAAATTACTTTTCGTTTGTTTCTGACCACATTTTCTACAAAATCCAATAAAGTCGAAATGTAGGTTTTCGTTAAATGATATAAATGTTTTTCTCCCGGAACAGGCATGAAACTGTACACAATCGGCACAATTAAAAGCGTCAATAAATAGACAGAAATAACGTTAATCGAAGTCACCAGACCAAACTCAAAAAGTAAATCATTTCCCGTAATCATAAACGTGGCAAAACCAATTGCAGTAGTTAGATTCGTCATTAAGGTCGAAACCCCAATTTTAGAAATAATACGCTGTAAAGCCTTTGCCTGATTGTTATGCAGTTTAATTTCCTGCTGGTATTTATTGATCAGGAAAATGCAATTCGTGATTCCAATTACAATAATTAAGGGTGGAATGATTGCCGTTAAAACTGTAATTTTATAATGAAATAATCCAAGCGTTCCAAACGACCAGATTACACCCACAATCAAAATACAGATTGAAATAAGCGTTGCTCTAAACGAACGGAAAAAGAAAAAGAAAATCAGCGAAACGGTTAGCAACGCCGCACCAATAAAAAGCCCGATTTCGCCTTTCATGTTATCAGCATTGATCGTTCTTATGTATGGCATTCCGGAAACACGCAAATCGATTCCGGTAGTTTTTTCGAATTTATCGATTTTTGGAACCAGGTTTTCCAAAATAAAAGTCTTTCTTTCGGCGGTATTAACCAGCGCTTTATTCATGTAAATGGCCGAACGGACGCTTCCGCTTTGTTTGTTAAAAAGCAATCCTTCGTAAAAAGGTAAATTATTAAACAAATCGTGCTGAACCGTTTTTAAATATTCCGGATCAACTGTTTTACTTTGATCAATAAAGGGACTAAGAACGAATTTTTCATTCACCGTGTCTTTCTCTAACTTTTTTAAATCATTTAGAGAAACCACCAAATCCACTTCTTTAGATTTTTTTAAACCTGTCATCAATTCGTTCCAGGCCGCGTAATTTTTTGGTGTAAAGAATTCTTTATCCTGAAACCCAATTACAATCAGGTTTCCTTCTTCACCAAATTTATCCAGAAATTTTTGATACTCTTTGTTTGCAATGTGATCTTTTGGAAGCAAATTGGCTTCGGTATAAGTCATCGATAGGTTTCTCCATTGAAAAGCGAGGAAAATTGTAACTGCAATAACAAAAACCAATATAATAATTCTATTTTTAAGTATGATTCGGGCTAATTTTTCCCAGAATCCAACTTGTATAGTGTTTTTCATAAAATTTGTAAAATGGATGCAAATGTAATGAAAAGTGCTATAAATGATTAATAAAGAGCTTTGTTTTTGCGATTTGTTAACATTAATTAACAGTATGTTTTTTTACGATATTCATTGTTTTCTGTCATTTGTATAATAGCTTTTCTCATCTTTGTATTCAATTTTAAAAAGAATAAAAATGAATTGGATTTTATTAATCATTGCCGGACTTTTTGAAGTGGGTTTTGCCTCTTGTTTAGGCAAAGCCAAAGAAACGACAGGGATTATCTCAACCTATTGGATGGTTGGTTTTTTTGTTTGCCTTTCAATAAGTATGCTTTTGCTTTATAAAGCCACACAGGTTTTGCCAATAGGTACTGCTTATGCTGTCTGGACAGGAATTGGTGCTGTTGGAACCGTTTTAGTTGGAATTTTGATTTTTAAAGAACCGGCAACTTTCTGGAGAATATTTTTTCTTTCAACATTAATCGCTTCAATTATTGGATTAAAGTTTGTTTCCAGTCATTAAAATATTTCAGATTAATTAAATAACCAATAAATACGATGCAGGAAAACAACACGATAACTTTTATTTTTTTAGCAATCATTTTATTGCTGATCATCATTATTGGTTTTATGGTGTATCAATTAATGCAGTCTAAAAAAGCAAAGGAAAATGCCGAAGAAAGTTTTTATGCTCTTGAAAGAAAAGTGAACGATCTGCAGTTAGAAAATTTAGAATCCAAACTGAATCCGCATTTGTTTAAGAATATTTTAAATTCTATTCAGTCGCATGCATATCAGACTTATTTTGCTTTGGATAAACTGGCGAATGTTCTGGATTATATTTTATACGAAAGCAAAAAGAAATTTGTCACGGCGAAAGAAGAGATTGATTTTGCATTGAATCTAATCGAAATCAACAAAATTAAAATCAGCCCGCTTTTTGAGCTAAAGATCAAAACGAATATCAACAAAGAAGATAAATTATACGATCAGCCTTTATTAGCACCGTTAATTTCAATAGATTTAATCGAAAATGCTTTTAAACATGCTGATCTGCAGAGTGCCGATGCTTTTATTTCGGTTGTTTTTGAGTTTAGAGACAATGCTTTTTTTATGACGGTTTCGAATAAAATATCGGATAAAAAAGTACTGAAAAAAGAACGAGGCGGTTTAGGAAATACAACTTTGGAACACCGTTTAAGAATCATCTACAAAAACAACTTCAAACTCGAAAGGTTTGTAGAAAACGATATTTATATTGCTCATCTAAAAATAGATTTACTTGAATACAAAACTGAAATGCTTGCTACTGGACGATGAGTTACCAGGATTAACGTACCTGAAAATGCTTTGTGAACAAATTCCCGAAGTAGAGATCGTAAAAACGTTTAATAATCCTGAAAAACTATCGGCCGAAATTTCGGATCTCGAATTTGATTTATTAATCTCAGATATCGAAATGCCCGGAATTGACGGTTTGCATCTGGCAGAAATGATTCAGAATAAATTAGTGATTTTTTGCACAGCATACAAAGATTATGCGGCCGAAGCTTTTAATATTGATGCCGTAGATTATATTACAAAACCGGTAAAACTGGAACGTTTGCAAAAAGCGATCTCAAAAGCTTTTGAGCGATTCAATAAACCCGAAACAGCTAAAAAATTCATTCAGCTGAATACCGACAAGGGAAAAACTTTGTTGTATTTTAATCAGATTCAGTACATTAAAACAGCTATCAGCGACAGTCGTGACAAAACAGTTATTTTGACAGATGGAAGTTTTTTGAATTTAAAAAACGTAAAATTTGATACACTTTTAAAAGAATTGCCGGAAACTGATTTTTGTCGAATTAATAAAAAAGAAATTGTAGCGGTAAAAGCAATAAAATTTTTTAATCATAACGAGATTGTGTTGCATCATTTAGAAAAGAATGACAAAAACAGTACATTAATTCTGAGTGAAACGTATCGTTCTGACTTTTTGAAAAAGGTCAAAATCTAACTTATTACAAAGTTTTTCGGACTTGTTACATAAATTGAAAATTAGCTGTAAATTTACTTTTTCACAACCTTTGCAGTACTGATATTTGCCCCATAATTTAAAATACGGGTTATGAATAATATTAAAAATTCTTTATTCTACGTTACTGTTATTGGTGGTTTTACTGCTCTGATATATTGGGTAATTTCAAAAGGTGCTTCACTTGAAGCAGGCCGTGGAATCATTCATAAAAAAATCGAAAGCAATCATTGGAATGACTTTTTAAATTCAATGATTGAGAACCTGCAGCATCCTCTGGCAATTTTACTGGCTCAAATTGTAACTATTATTTTAGCAGCACGGTTATTTGGCTGGATTTTCAGAAAAATTGGGCAGCCATCAGTAATAGGAGAAATGATTGCCGGAATTGTTTTAGGACCCTCTTTGGTCGGAATGTATTTTCCGGAATTCTCCGCAGCTTTATTTCCAAAAGAGTCTTTAGGGAACTTACAATTTCTAAGTCAGATTGGTTTAATACTTTTCATGTTCGTAATCGGAATGGAGCTGGATTTGAAAGTGCTAAAAAATAAAGCACATGAGTCTGTGGTAATCAGTCATGCAAGTATTGTGATTCCGTTTGCTTTAGGACTAAGTTTAGCTTATTTCATTTACGGTACTTTTGCGCCTGAAGGCGTAGAATTTGCTTCTTTTGGTTTGTTTATGGGTATTGCGATGAGTATCACGGCCTTTCCCGTTCTGGCCAGAATTGTTCAGGAACGGGGCATGCAAAAAACAAAACTCGGAACCATTGCCATAACCTGTGCCGCTGCCGATGATATTACGGCCTGGTGTATTCTGGCAGTTGTAATTGCAATTGTAAAAGCGGGTTCCTTTACAAGTGCTTTATATGTTATAGGACTGGCTATTTTGTATGTGATTGTCATGCTTAAGGTAGTGAGACCATTCCTGAAACGAGTAGGCGATTTAAATTCGACCCGCGAAAGTCTGAACAAACCCGTAGTTGCTATTTTCTTCATAACACTTTTGTTTTCTTCATATGCTTCTGAATTAATTGGAATTCATGCTTTGTTTGGGGCATTTTTAGCCGGAGCCATCATGCCGGAAAACAATAAATTCAGAAATATTTTTATTGAGAAAGTCGAAGACGTTTCTATTATCGTTTTATTACCCTTATTCTTTGTGTTTACAGGCTTGCGTACTCAGATTGGTTTGCTTAATGATCCTTATTTATGGAAAGTGACAGCGGTAATTATTGCAGTTGCGGTAGCAGGAAAATTCTTTGGAAGTGCTTTTGCAGCAAAATTCGTAGGACAAAACTGGAAAGACAGTTTGGCAATAGGAGCGTTGATGAACACGCGCGGTCTAATGGAATTGGTCGTTTTAAATATTGGTTATGACCTGGGAGTTTTATCAACGGAGATTTTTACGATGATGGTTATTATGGCTTTGGTTACTACTTTTATGACTGGTCCGGCCTTAGATTTTATTGGTTATATTTTTAAGGATAAACCAACAATAGTACCTCAGGAAATTGGAAACAAAAGCAAGTACAAAATTCTCCTTTCGTTTGCAACCCCGGAAAGAGGCAAAAAACTTTTGCAGATAGCCAATAGTTTAGTCAAAAAACAATCCGATAATTCGATTGTAACAGCGATGCATTTGTCTTTGAGTACCGAAATTCACTCTTTTGATGTCAAGGATCATGAACGCAAAATGCTGTTTCCGGTTATCGAAGAATCTGAGCGTTTGAACCAGAATATGGTAAGCGTTTTTAAAGTAACAAATGATATTGATACCGAAATTATAGACACTGCAAATCAGGGAGAATATGATTTGTTGTTGGTAGGGTTAGGGCAATCTATTTTTGAAGGAACTCTGCTTGGTAAAATATTAGGGTTTACATCGAGAATTGTAAATCCGGATCGTTTGATCGATAAGTTTACCGGAAAAGAAGGTCTGTTTGAAAACTCTCCCTTTGATGAAAGAACACGCCATATTATTGCCAAAACTAAAATGCCGGTTGGAATTTTTATTGACAAAGATCTGGAAGAAGTAGACCGCATTTTTATGCCTGTTTTTAGTAAAGAAGATTCTTTTTTGATTGATTATGCAAAGAAATTAATTAATAATAACGGTTCGCAAATTACAGTTCTCGATGCTAGTGGCGAAGTAAAAAGTACCCGGGACATGCAGGAAAGTATTCGTTCGATTGAACAGATTGCACCAAACCACATTATGATTATGCACGACAGAACCATAAAAAAAGAGTTTTTAGAAACTCAAAATTTAATGATTATAAGTTTAGACAGCTGGAAAAAACTGATTGAATCTCAAAGTATCTGGCTGAATAATACGCCATCAGTTTTAATTTTGAAACCATAAGTTTTTTTAATTCCAATATAAAAATCCCAAATTCCAATTTTATGATTGGGGTTTGGGATTTCATTTTATGAAAATGTTTTACCACGCTTTATTGTTTTATCAAGTGGAACTTCTTTTGGGTGGAATTTGGGATTTAAAAAGATTGGAATTTAATTTACAATCCCAAATCGATAACATAAGAAATTTTAACGGCAATGTTATCCTCGAATTTTGGTAATTGATTTGGTCCGTATCGGTAAAAACCGCCTAAACCAAAACCTTTGTAAATTTTGTTTAACTCAATCCCGGATTCAAAGAATCCTTTTTCCAGGGTTTTATAAGCTGGGCCAATATGCTGCTCAGGATTTTGCATGTGTCCCCAGGCCATTCGGGTTACTAACACCAATGAGGGACGGACTTTTTTCATTATTTTAATTCGGTTGAAACCGTGTTTGACTTGAAAAAAGGCATACTGATTAGAGAAAAACTCATTAAAATACATGGTTTCAAAACTGTTTCTTCCGGAAAAAGTAATACGCTGAATAATCGTTTCTTTATTAAGATTGTTTGGCATAGTGTTGTACAAATGGGTTATAGGTACATCGCCTGTAGCAAAGCCTCCCTGCAATAAAAAGCTGGTTTTCTGACCGTTCAGATATTTTTTTTCATATTCAGTTTTAAAATCTATTTTGCTGAATGTGAAATCATTATCTAAAACATTTGGCAAAGACTGTGTATATTGAAACGTAAATCTTGGAAATCGCTTTTCAGTTTCGTTTCTGCCTGTTGGTGTCTGCATAAAATCACTAAACGGTGCCCAAACTATCGAAAGCATTGTTGTGGTCATCACATAGCTTGAATATAATTTTCCGTTTAAATTAAAAAGATAATCAAATTTAGGTTCGATTTGATTTCTTGATATTTCTAAAACAGCTTCTGTTTTTGGAATAATTTTAGTTTGAAGATTAGTTTTCCAGCTAATATAATGGTAGAAAGTACTAATGTTAATAGGGCGTGGATCATAAATTTTAAAAACACGTTTGTCGACGGCAAAAAGAGTGCTCGCAATTTCCCTGACATCATCAGTATAAGATCCGTTTAGCCAGGTATTAGTGTTTTTGTCCAATAAAACTCCAAAGCCCAAATTGTATTTAAAGTTTCCATCTTTTGTACCATAGGCACCATAGCCTTCAATCCTGAAATATTTAGAAAAACGTTCGTTTGTAATGCCTCCAAGTCCAAGTCTGAAACCTTCATAGTTATTATAGCTGATGATTTTTTTCAAATCAAGATCTGCCGGTCCTATTGGATAAAAACCATTAATGATTTTCCTGCCTATTCCTAAGCGTTTTTCGATTCTGTTACGAACAGACAGGCTGTCTAGTAATAAATAGGTTTTCTGACCTTTCAAATCAAGACTTTCTTTTCGGTATTGGTTCCAGAAATCTTCTGTTTTTTTGCTGGCATCATCTTCAATTTCGATATAAAGCGATGGGTTATTTATTGGGGTAGTTGTATTGTAGTGGATGTCGAAATTATTGCTTTCAGAAAGTAAATAAGTAAAATCGGAAGCACTTTTTTCTCTAATTTCAAAACCTTCTTCTATATCTCCGTCAAACTGGATAGTGCCGCCTAAAATTTTAATATCATCGTCATTTTTCCCTTTTACAATTTTAAAAGTAGTATTGCCCGGGAACCAGATTTTTTCTTCGGGCACATATTCAAATTCATGGACTCCGCTAATGTCGAGAACCCCTTTTATACGCATGACTGCTTTGGCAATGGCATAATTTTCCTGATCAATATATAAAACACCTTCTAAGCCGGATGCTCTTCTTTTTTTCTTGTTCTTAAAATAGACCATAAAGGTGTTTCGGCCCTGAATAGCAACAGTATCTAATAATTTATAATTGTAATCTTTTAAAGCATCATTAGAAATAGGATTATTGTATTTGGTTTCAAAGAGTTCATATTTAGGATCATAAATAGAAATTGACTGTAAATTGAAAGCAATAATTTCGTAAACAGGCTGCTTAAAACCTGCCATCTTTGTACCCAGAATGGTTTCTTTGAGTTTTTTGTTTCCGAATTGATATTGTGATAGTTTTTCTGTTTGAAACAAATGCTGTTTGCTTATAAGTTCTTTAAATTTATAGTCAGAAGAGTCAACATTAATTCTTTTTTTCTTTAAATCTTTATAAGCCGCAGAAGAGTCAATTCTGCCTTTGATTGAGTCAGGATTTGCTGTTACAATCAGTTTGCTATATGTTTTATACTCAAAACTATTTAATTTTTTTTGCGGGTTATTATTGTTTTTATTGCTAATAACCTTTCTTAAAATTGCTAATGCAGGATTCTCATTCGAAATAATAACTTCTTTGAGATTGTCTGTTCTTTGCTTAAGCGAGATTGGATAAAACTTTTTATTGTCTGAAACGGTGATTGCTTTCGTTTGATAACCAATATACGAAACAGTAAAAGAAGTAATTTTTACTTTAGAAGAAAGTATAAATTTTCCATCAACATCCGTAATCGTATTGTTATTGTCTGAAGTAGTGATAGTAGCAAACGGAAGAGGTTTGTTTTTAGAGTCGTTTACAATTCCGTTTATTTGAAATTGCGCATGTAGAGTCAGCGTAAAAAACAAAGTTAAAAAACAGAATAGCTTCATATAGTGTAATATGGATTCAAAACGATAAGAATGTATTTTTGGTATGCAAAAATAAGAATAAAAAAATCCGTCTGGTATAATTTTAACCAAACGGATTCTTAATTTTGTGACAAATAAGTTACACTTTCATGATTTCGGCTTCTTTTGCGGCCAATAATTCATCAATTTTTTTGATGTAAGCATTCGTTAAGTTCTGAACTTCTTCTTCTGCAGATTTGCAAATATCTTCAGAAGTTCCTTCTTTTTCTAATTTTTTAATGTCGGTGTTGGCATCTTTACGAACATTACGTACACCAATCTTAGCATCTTCGGCTTCAGCTTTTGCCTGTTTTGCCAATTCTCTACGGCGATCTTCTGTCAAAGGCGGAACGCTGATTATTATTACATCCCCATTATTCATCGGATTGAAACCAATATTGGCAACCATAATTGCTTTTTCGATAACTTGCAGCATATTTTTTTCAAAAGGCTGCAGTGTGATTGTTCTTGCATCAGGAACACTGATTTTTGACACTTGAGAAAGAGGTGTTGCTGATCCGTAATATTCTACAAAAACACTTCCTAACATAGCTGGAGAAGCTTTTCCTGCACGGATATTAAGAAACTCTTTTTCTAAATGTGCAATAGAACCATTCATTGATTCTTCAGTACTTTCTAATATAAAATCAATTTCTTCACTCATTTTTTTAGATTTTTAGATTTTCGATGATTGAATTTTTAAACTAAAGTAAATCACCTTATGCTAACTAATATAATTTATTTTTAAAATTGTTATTCAAAATTAGAGACCTCAAAAGTCTGAATCATTGAACGTCTAACAATCTCCGATGTTTTAAATATTAACTACAGTTCCGATGTTTTCGCCCTCGCAGATTTTTAATAAGTTTCCAATTTTGTTCATATCAAAAACAACGATTGGTAGTTTATTTTCCTGGCTCAAAGTAAACGCAGTTGTGTCCATTACGTTTAATCCTTTTTTAAGGACATCATCAAACGAAATAAAATCAAATTTTACTGCCGAAGCATTTTTTTCAGGATCACAATCATAAACACCATCAACACGGGTTCCTTTTAGAATAACATCAGCATTAATTTCTATTCCTCTTAAAACAGCTGCTGTATCGGTAGTAAAATATGGGTTTCCGGTTCCGGCACCAAAAATTACTATTCTTCCTTTTTCAAGATGACGGTCGGCTCTTCTTTTGATGTAAGGTTCTGCGATAGACTCCATTTTTAAGGCAGTCTGCAGACGGGTTTTCATTCCTTTGTCTTCAAGTGCACCCTGTAAAGCCATTCCGTTAATAACAGTTGCCAGCATTCCCATATAATCACCTTGTACTCTATCCATACCGGCACTTGCTCCTGCAACTCCTCTAAAAATATTTCCACCTCCAATAACAATAGCAATTTCTACTCCCTTACTGTGAATTTGCTTAATTTCTTCGGCATATTCGGCTAATCTTTTAGGGTCAATTCCGTATTGTAAGTCTCCCATTAACGCTTCACCGCTTAGTTTTAGAAGAATTCTTTTATATTTCATGTGTGTTGCTTTTGTTTGTGCAAATATAGACATATTCTGTTTTTTAGAAATAATGTTTACAAAAATAATTTCTCTCTATATTTGAATGAAATTCTTTTGTTTTTGTAAGAATTGTTTTTGTTTTTTTGGTTTAAAATTAAGAAGCAGATGACTCTTCCTTTTAAAAAATAAATAAATATAATAACTTAAAACTAAGATAAAAATTATGATTTGTACACTTTATTCTCATCAAATTGGTTTTGATAAAATAGTTGAGGTACTCAGGAGCAGTTATCCCAAAGCTACTATTACAAGTACCAGTCAGGATGGATCTCAAATTGCTTCAATTGAAACTAAAGATGGTTTCTTTAGTTCCGGAAGCAAGCTAATAGTTCAATACAGAGAAAGAAAAGAACCATCTTATCAGCTGCCTGAAACTGATGATTCTCCTCTAACCGGAAATCTTAGAGGTTTATATGGATATGTAGATTCTTTAGACTCCAATAACGAAAAAGTAAAATCGTTATTTCTTCATAAAATTCAGACCTTGAATTCAGAGTTTTCAATTACTCAGCAAAAAGGGCAGACTAAGAGTTTAAAAGAATTGCTTCAAAAGCTAGCCAAAGATTTTGAAGCTGTATTATTTGTACAGCCCAAAACAATAATCAGTCAATCTAATGAACAGCATTTTCTGGATGAAAATTTAAATCTAATTCTGGATATTAATGGAAATTGTGAAATTGAAGGTTTAGAAGTAAAAATTAACAGCATTTATTATGACAAAGAACTTGTAGAAATAACTGAATTTCAGAAGGAATTGAAAACAAACAGCGAAAAAATTCTGCGGGAAAAGGATATCAAAATAAATAATTATCTGCCTTATATAGAGCCGGAGCAAGATGTTGTTCTCAGAACCCCAAAAGAAGTAGCAGTACGTGTTTGTGTTTTGGCTATCACTAATTTGGTGGCTTTTGATACTATCTCGAATGAAGAAGCGATCGAATATCTTCAGCATTATAATTTATGGGATTTTGTTACCCCAAATGAAAAAGACTTTTTAGCGAATCCGACGGAACAGAAAAAAAGTAATGAATCATGGAAATGTGAATGTATTTGGACTTTGATGTTCGCATTAAATAAGATTGAGGATTTAGGATTTCCCGATAAACTATGCAGTTTAAATGACATTCCGGCAGAGGAATACCCTGTAGCTCCGGATCGAGATCCGAATGATTTTATTAATTCTGTTTTTGAAACCAAAAGCAAATCAGAAATATTGAGATTAAACGATTTGTATTACAGATTAGACTGGGCGTGTGTGGATGCGAGGTTAAACGGAGAAGTGATGACTGCGATTCATCCGGGAGTGGTGTACGAACGGCACTATGCTTTAAACTGGCTGATAAATTATGGCGAAGCTGATTGGGATGATGTAACGTGTGATACCTAGAATTGTAATAACCGCTTTTCATTAAAAGTAAGAATTGCTAATGACTTTTGTTTAAGAGATTTATTCTCTTTATTATGACAAAAGTCATTATTTGGGCTTTATTAAATTGCTTAAATTTATCAGACCTAAAACAAAGAACATGAAAAGTATTGTAGCCAAAGCATTATTCCATAGTTATTCCTATGTTGAATATAGAAAATTAGTTACCGATTTATTATCAGAAGGGAAATCAACCGGAGATGAACAGTCTGAAAGTTTAAGGCATTATACTAGTTTGAATGAAGCCAGAATGAATCGTCTGGATAAAACCATTAAAATTTCCGAAGATGTAATTTCGAAACTGCAAAATTTAGACAAACATTATATTTGGATGGTTATTTCTGAAGGATGGTGTGGCGATGCTGCCCAAATACTTCCTGTCTTAAATAAGATGGCTCTAGCATCGGAGAAAAGAATTGACATTCGAATTGTTTTAAGAGATCAAAATGAGGAATTAATGGGCCAGTATTTAACAAATGGGGGCAAAGCAATCCCAAAAGTTATTGTAATCTGTAAAGAAGCCGGAATTGTGCGGACACACTGGGGACCGAGACCAAAAGGAGCGACAGAGCTGATGGCAAATTACAAAAGGGATTTTGGTGTTATCGATGAAAAAATCAAAACCGATTTGCAATTGTGGTATTTAGCAGATAAAGGAATTTCGGTTCAGGAAGAATTGCTCAATATTATGGAGAACATCAGGTATAATCGATTATAACCTTTATAAATATTATGAAACTCTAAAGTTTTAATTTGTTAATACGCTGAAAACAAACAATATAATGTTAAAAAAGTAGTAAAATATTTATTTTTTAAATTATATTTTTGTATCTTGCTGCCATAGATCCCATTTCTATTATTTGACTTGCTTTTTTTATAGGTGTCTTTACTAATTAACCATTAAAAAATTCACTATTATGAAGAAGTTATTCGAAAAGTTCTATGATTTATTTTCAAGATTTTTGTTTGGAGGAAAAAATATACCGCATTATTAACTGCGTGAAGTATGAAATAATATTATTTTTATCCAAAATTAGTTTAAGCACATTACTCCCGTCTTATTTGTAATGTGCTTTTTTTTATTCTTTAAATGCTTTCTTCAAACATCATAATATCAATAGCATCTTTAACATCGTAATCACCAATTTTAGTTCGGCGCAAAACGGTCAAATGGGAACCTGATCTAAGGGCTTTTCCAAAATCAAAAGCTAATGACCGAATATAAGTTCCTTTGCTGCAAACTACCCTAAAGTCAATTTCAGGCAATTCAATTCTTGTAATTTCAAATTCATGAATTGTGGTTTTTCTACTGGCAATTTCGACAGTTTCTCCCGCACGTGCATGCTCATACAAGCGAACCCCATCTTTTTTAATGGCTGAAAAAATAGGTGGTTTTTGATCGATTTCACCTAAAAACTGTTTTACCGTTTCATGAATTAAATCCTGATCAATATGATCTGTTGGAAAAGTCACGTCGATTTCAGTTTCCAGATCATATGATGGAGTAGTGGCTCCAATGTAAAACGTTCCGGTATATTCTTTTGCCTGCCCCTGAAGTTCAGATATTTTTTTTGTGAATTTCCCTGTACAGATTAATAAAAGTCCTGTAGCTAAAGGATCTAATGTTCCGGCGTGACCAATTTTAAATTTCTTTGGAAGTCCAACTTTATTAATTAAAAGGTATTTTAATTTGTTAACAGCCTGAAAAGAACTCCATTTTAAAGGTTTATCGATCAGTAAGACTTGTCCGTTTAAATATTCTTCGGGTGTTTTCAAAATTATTTATTTAAGGAAAAATAGGCCAATAAAAGTATTCCAGCCACAATTCTGTAATAACCCCATGGTTTAAAACCGTATTTTTTGATGATTCCAATGAAAGATTTTATAGCAATAATGGCTACTACAAATGCGATTACGTTTCCAATCAAAAATAATTTCAGATTGTCAGGGGATTGTGTCAATAATTCGTAACCTTTCAGTTGCGAAACTTCATAAGTTTTTAATAACAATGAATAGGTTGTAACTGCCAGCATTGTAGGAACGGCAAGAAAAAACGAAAATTCCGCAGCAGTCTGCCTGTCCAATCCTTGCTGCATTCCGCCAATTATAGAAGCGGCAGAACGGCTCGTTCCGGGCATCATAGCAAGGCACTGCCAAAAACCGATTGTTACGGCTTTTTTTATTGTAATATCTTCTTCGTTAATAATGGTTGGATTTTTGAATTGATTATCAATAAAAAGCAATACAATTCCGCCCAGAATTAAAACAATAGCTATCGGAACAGGATTTCCTAAAACAGCATCAATTTTGTCATCAAATAATTTTCCTAAAATCAATGCAGGAATAACAGCACAGGCCAGCTTAACATAAAAATTGATTTTACTGAAGTCAAAAAATTTCTTCCAATATAAAACAACAACGGCCAAAATAGCCCCAAACTGAATAGAAACCTGAAACAATTTTACAAAATCATCTTCCTGTATTCCGAAAAAAGAACTTGTGAAAATCATGTGTGCTGTAGAAGAAACAGGCAAATATTCTGTTAATCCTTCAACTATTGCAATAAGAATCGCTTGTAATGTATTCATTAATTTAGATTTTTAGATTTTTAGACATCTTAGATTTTAGACTTTTTTTTAAGATTAATCTAATAATCTAAAGATCTACAGTCTAAGAAATCTAAAAAAAGTCTATTTAGATTTCTTGAAGATAGAATAAATCGTGATTCCAAAACCAATTAAAACAGTTGTTGGAGCTAAACGAATACGTCTGAAACTAAAAACATCTTCATTGAAAACATTTGGATCAGTACTTCCTCCACCAGACATTAAAAAAAATCCAAGTGCGATAACGCCAATTCCAATCAATAAAATTTTGTAATTGATGCCGTCAAAAAGAAATTCTTGTTTTTGAGGTTGTTCTTGTTCTTCTTTAATATTATTTTTCATTATTATCTTTTTGTCACCCTAAGCGAGGTTTAAGGGTATTTTTTTATTAAATCTAAAATTAATAAAGATCGTCTGTTCTTAAATTCAGGAATCTTTGTGTAGCAAAATGTGTACTGACCCAGGTAATTAAAACGCCTAATCCAAAGACAGCTAATAGAACCAATCCTATTAAGGCTTTGTCTTCTAAAATTCCTAATCCCGGGAAATTAGTTTCAACATACATTAAAAGAGCAATCAGGGCAATGATAGCTAAACCAGCTCCCAACATTCCAAGTTTTACACTACGCACTACAAAAGGCTTACGAATAAAGGCTTTTGTCGCTCCAACCATTTGCATGGTTTTAATAATAAATCTATTTGAATGAATGGATAAACGCAAGGAACTGTTGATTAATAAAACCGCAATCACCGCAAGGAAACCGCTGATAATCAAAATCCACATACTTACTTTTTTGATATTGTCATTTACTAAGTTTACTAGTTGTTTGTCGTAAACAATGTCTTCGATCATCGTGTTTTTACGTAAATCGCTTTCAATTCTTGTGATACTGTCTCTTTCAACATAATCTGCTTTTAAATGAATATCGTAAGAATTCAATAATGGGTTTTCTCCTAAAAAGGTCAGGAAGTCTTCGCCAATGATATCTGTATGCTCTTTTGCCGCTTTTTCTTTTGTAACGTATACATACGATTTTGCAAAAGGAGCTCTTTTTAATTCGGTATCAAATGCCTTGGTAACACTATCTGTAGCTTCATTTTTAAAGAAAACCGTCATGGCAATTTTTTCTTTAAAATCATTGGCCAGTTTTTTTGAATTAATAATAAATAATCCCAGTACTCCCAAAAGGAATAAAACCAAGAATACACTTAATACTACCGAAAAATAAGAGGAAATTAACCTGCGCTTTTGAAATTTATCAAAGTTAGAACTCATAGTCTGCTTAAATTATGTGGTAAAAATAATAAAGAATTTCTTTATATGAAGTTAATAACGAACTTTTATACCATAAATGTACAATTAGATATTGAAATACGACACCAGAGAAATGTTTTGACCGCAAAGGCCGCAAAGATTTTTATATTTTGTTGCAGTAAAAACACAAAGTTCGCATTAATTTATACTGATTAAGCTTTTGCCAACTTTACGGAATAGCTGTAATCACACAGTACAATAGTACGTGTTTTTACTTAATTAAAATACGTAATTTGTTATTTTATTTGTTTGCCAATGAAATAGCTTTGGTACAATCTGTAATAAATGTAAATTTGCCAACTTATAATCCAGTCACAAAGAGAGGAAAGCCTTAGTATCTTTGCAACTTAGAACCTTAGTAACTTAGAAATGAAATACAATCCAAACGAAATAGACGCCAAATGGCAAAAGTATTGGGCAGAAAATCAAACTTTTGCAGCAAAAAATAACTCTGAAAGACCTAAACATTATGTTCTCGATATGTTTCCTTATCCATCTGGAGCAGGGCTTCATGTGGGGCATCCGCTGGGTTATATTGCTTCAGATGTGTATTCTCGCTTCAAAAGACATCAGGGATTTAATGTTTTGCATCCAATGGGTTACGACAGTTTTGGATTACCGGCTGAGCAATATGCAATTCAGACAGGTCAGCGTCCGGAAGATACTACCCGTGTAAATATTGACGGTGGAGTAGATAAAGAAGGAAAACAAATTGCCGGATACAGAAAACAATTAGATAAAATCGGATTTTCATTTGACTGGGCGCGTGAAGTGCGAACCTCAAATCCGGATTATTACAAACATACACAATGGATTTTTATTCAGTTATTCAATTCATGGTACAATAAAGATTCTGACAAAGCCGAAGACATTTCGACTCTGACCGCTATTTTTGAAAAAGAAGGAAATGCGAATGTAAATGCCGTTTCTGATGATAATATCCAAAGTTTTTCGTCAAGCGAATGGAATGCATTTTCAAAAGACGAGCAGGAAAAAATCCTTTTACAATATAGATTAACTTATTTGGCCGAAACTGAAGTAAACTGGTGTCCTGGCTTAGGAACAGTTCTGGCAAATGACGAAATTGTAAACGGAGTTTCGGAGCGTGGAGGCTTTCCTGTCATCAGAAAAAAAATGACACAATGGAGTATGCGAATTTCTGCTTATGCCGAACGCTTGCTTCAAGGTCTAAATGATATCGATTGGAGCGAGTCAATAAAAGAGTCTCAAAGAAACTGGATTGGAAAATCTGTGGGTGCAATGGTTTCTTTCAATGTGAAAAATCACAATGAAGTAATCGATGTATTTACGACAAGGCCTGATACTATTTTTGGAGTAACATTCATGACTTTGGCACCGGAACATGATTTGGTGGCTAAAATTACAACTACGGAACAAAAAGCGGCTGTTGAAGCGTATATCGAAAAAACTTCAAAACGTTCAGAGCGTGAGCGTATGGCTGATGTAAAAACGATTTCAGGTGTATTTACCGGAGCTTATGCAGAACATCCTTTTACAAAAGAAGCTATTCCGGTTTGGATTGGCGATTATGTTTTGGCAGGTTACGGAACAGGAGCGGTTATGGCGGTTCCTTGCGGAGACGAAAGAGATTATGCTTTTGCTAATTTCTTTAAAGGCCAAAACGGAATGCCGGAAATCAAAAATATTTTCGCCAATGTTGATATTTCTGAAGCCGCTTACGGATCAAAAGACAACGTTGAAATCGCCAATTCTGATTTCTTAAACGGATTAAATTACAAACAGGCTACTAAAAAAGCCATCGGAAAATTAGAAGAAATAGGTCAGGGAACCGGAAAAACAAATTACCGTTTACGTGATGCTGTTTTTTCTCGTCAGCGTTATTGGGGAGAACCTTTTCCGGTGTATTATGTAAACGGTTTGCCAAAAATGATTGCGGCAGAACATTTGCCAATTATTTTACCGGAAGTTGAGAAATATTTGCCAACCGAAGACGGATTGCCTCCGTTAGGAAACGCTGCGGTTTGGGCTTGGGATACCAATCAAAACAAAGTTGTTAATACCGATTTAGTTGACAATGTTTCTATTTTTCCTTTAGAATTGAATACCATGCCAGGCTGGGCAGGAAGTTCCTGGTATTGGATGCGTTATATGGATGCGCACAATGACGGAGAATTTGCCAGCAAAGAAACCTTGAAATATTGGGAAAGCGTTGATTTATATATTGGAGGAAGCGAACACGCAACCGGACATTTATTATATTCCCGTTTCTGGAACAAATTTTTAAAAGACAAAGGTTTTGCTCCAACAGAAGAACCATTCAAAAAACTGATCAATCAGGGAATGATTTTGGGGACTAGTGCTTTTGTTTATAGAGTTCACGGTGTAATAGAGTCTGATCCAAATGAAGGATTTAGTATATTAAACTCAGATATGCCTACTTTATTCATCACAAAATCGATATATGATAAAATTAAAAAGGGTGATGAAGATGAAAAAGAGAAGGTAAAAGAATTTTATTTAAATCAGATCAAATCTGCATTTCCAAATATTTATATTAATTTGGGGAACTTAGAGATATCTGAAATCCATGCGGATGTTTCGATGGTAAATTCTTCGGATGAGTTGGACATTGAAAAATTCAAAGAATGGAGAGAATATTACGCTAATGCAGAATTTCTTAAAGAAGAAAACGGAAAATACATTGTAGGCCGTGAAGTAGAAAAAATGTCGAAATCGAAATACAATGTTGTAACTCCGGATGATATCTGCGCAGAATACGGAGCAGATACATTGCGTTTATACGAAATGTTCTTAGGTCCTTTAGAACAGGCAAAACCTTGGAATACCGCTGGAATTTCGGGAGTTTTTGGTTTCTTGAAAAAATTATGGAGATTGTATTTTGATGATAACGGTTTAATCGTAAACAACGACGAACCAACAAAAGACAACTTAAAATCATTGCATAAAACGATTAAAAAAGTAGCAGAAGATATCGAGAATTTCTCTTTCAATACTTCGGTTTCTCAGTTTATGATTTGTGTAAACGAATTGTCTTCTCAAAACTGTCATTCCAGAGCGATTTTGGAGCCATTGGCTATTGTGATTTCGCCTTATGCACCACATATTGCTGAGGAATTATGGTCGCAGTTAGGACATACAACTTCAATTTCAGAAGTGGCTTTCCCAGTTTTTGAAGAAAAACATTTAGTGGAATCAGAAAAAGAATACCCGGTTTCTTTCAACGGAAAAATGCGTTTCACAATCAAATTGCCTTTGGATTTAACCGCGGCACAAATCGAAGAAATCATTATGAAAGACGAAAGAACCCAAAAACAATTAGAAGGAAGAACACCAAACAAAGTGATTATCGTTCCCGGGAAGATTATTAATTTGGTTGGCTAACCAAATAAATTACAAACATGAAAATTCCAAATCCCAATTTTTGTTGGGGTTTGGATTTTTTTTTGTGCGTGTTTTTTGCTACCAATTATACTAATTTTCACAGATTTTTTTCTAAAACACATAGTTTGTCATTCCGAGGGACGAGGAATCTTCGCGAGAAGCTCCGCAATCAATGTCGCCAATCTTTGTCGAGCTACTTGTGGAGATTGCTTCGCCAGTTCGCTATCACTCGTGTCCTCCTTCGTCGGAATGACAAAAATGCGAAGTTCTTGCGTAAAACCCTAGCAACACCCAGTTTGTCATTCCGACGAAGGAGGAATCTCCGCACGCAAATCACGTCAGAATTTCCGTTTCAATATTGGAATTTGGAATTTTTTTATTGAAATTTTAATTTCAGTTGTAACATTTTAATAGTTCTCGTATCCAAAGGGCGGATCCGATTAATTAACAATTTAAAACTATTAAAAAATGAAAAAATATATTTTGATTATCGCCCTTTTATTTTCTGTATTATGTTTCAATGTTTTTGCACAAACCAAATCATATCCGTTCGAAGTTTCTAAAACCGGAAAGGGAAAACAATCTATACTATTTATTCCGGGATTTGCTTCTTCCGGAGAAGTCTGGAACGAAACCAAAACCGCATTCGAAAAAGATTTTACTTGTTACACATTTACAATGGCTGGTTTCGCGGGAGTAAAACCACAGTTAAATCCATCATTTGAAAACTGGAAAACAGAAATTGCTAATTATATCCAAAACAATAAAATTGAAAAACCAATAATTATTGGACACAGTATGGGTGGTGGATTGGCGCTTGCTCTTGCGGCAGACTATCCGGAATTGATTGGGAAAATTGTTGTTGTGGATGCGCTTCCGTGTCTGGCAGCTTTGAGTGATTCTTCTTTCAAGTCAAAAGAAAACAATAATTGTTCTTCAACTGTAAACCAAATGACGGCGATGAATGAAACTCGGTTTTATGAGATGCAGAAACAAACCATGCCGAGACTTTTGCAGGATGCTACAAAACTGGAATTGGTTGTGGGTTGGAGTGTAAAATCAGACAGAACCACTTTCGGACAAATGTATTGTGATTTTTATAATACCGATTTGAGAAACAGGATTGCACAGATAAAATGTCCGTCGTTAATTTTATTAGAGTCTTATTTTATAAATTTAAAACCTATAATCGACGAACAATATAAAAACCTGAAAACAGCTGATTTTAAATACGCAAACAAAGGCCTGCATTTTATAATGTATGATGATACAGCATGGTATTTGGAACAATTAAATCATTTTTTAAAATCGTAAGATGGAATTCGAAGAAATCTACAAAACATATTGGGACAGGATTTTTAGGCTTTGCATGGGATTTGTAAATGATTATGATGCTGCTCAGGATCTCGCTCAGGAAACTTTTATCATTGTATGGCAGAAGCTGGAAACTTTTAGAAACGAATCGGCTATTGGAACCTGGATTTTCAGGATTGCTTCTAATACCTGTTTAAGGCAGATCGAGAAAGAAAAACGTTTTCCAAAATCAGACTTGCCTGTTCATCTTTCGGAAGAAAAGCAAACTTCAATTGAACCACAAATTCAGCTTCTCTATAAATGTATTGCTGAATTGCCCGAAACAGAGCGTATCATTATTTCACTGGAACTGGAAGATGTAAAGCAGGCAGAAATTGCAAAAATCGTTGGACTTTCTGAAGCTAATGTTAGAGTGAAAATTCACAGAATAAAAGAAAAACTGACTCAAAAATTCAAAGAAAATGGACAGCAATAATATAGATTTTAAAGATTTATGGAAAAAACAAACCGTAAATCAGCCCAATATAGAGGATTTGATGGCAAGGCTAAAACAATTCAAAAAAGCAGGTTTGAGAAGTTTATGGAAAACCAATATTCTGCTTTTTGCCACATCTGCTTTTATTATTTTTATTTGGTACTATTATCAGCCGCAATTTATTTCGACTAAAATCGGAATCGTTTTGGCAATCGTGGCAATGATAATGTATGTGGGATTTTACAATGGCTTATTGCGTATCTATAAAGATATTGATACAAACCAAACCAATCAGGAATATTTGCAAAAACTAATTTTAATTAAAAGAAAACAACAATTCATGCAGTCTACTATATTGAGTTGGTACTTTGTTTTACTTCTTGCGGGAATTTGTTTGTATATGTATGAATACGCTTCAAGGATGACTGTTTTTTATGCGCTGATTACATATGGCGTAACCTTGCTTTGGATTGGTTTTAACTGGTTTTATATGCGTCCGAAACAAATTAAAAAACAACAGGTAAAAATTAATGAACTGATTGTAAAGTTTGAAGATATAAATAAGCAATTGGATTAATAAAATCAATATTTTAAAATTGCTTCGCCTGTACGCTATCTCGAGTCCAAATTCCAATTTTACGATTGGGGTTTGGATTTTTGTTTCAATATAGTTTGTCATTCCGTAGGAATCTTAAGGTTCGATTGACTTAATGTTTAGATTTCTTTGGAGTAATAAGTTTGTGTTTAGTTTTTTGCGAAACAATTCATAATTAAAATCTAAAGTTGTGTGTCATTTTGACATTTTACAAAAATGGTTCGTAAATTGTTGTGATTTTACAAGACAAAACATAAACTAAAAAATATAAATATGGGAAGAGAATATTTAATTCTCGCCGGTGCGATAATGCTGATTAGCTGGCTGGTGAGTTCAAAGTTAAAGAGTAAGTTCGAGTTGTATTCGAAACTGCAATTGCAAAACGGAATGAGCGGAAAGGAAATTGCAGAAAAAATGCTGGCTGATAATGGTATTCGTGATGTTCGTGTAATTTCGACTCCGGGACAATTGACAGACCATTATAATCCGTCAGATAAAACGGTTAATTTAAGTGAAGCAGTTTACAATCACAGAAACGCGGCAGCGGCCGCTGTTGCAGCACACGAATGTGGTCACGCCGTACAGCATGCCATTGGTTATGAATGGCTGACAATGCGTTCAGCATTAGTTCCTATTGTTAGTGTAGCATCAAATTATGTACAATGGATTTTGCTGGCCGGAATCCTTATGATAAGAACTTTTCCGCAGTTATTGTTAGTGGGTATCGTGATTTTTGCAGCAACAACTTTATTTACTATTATAACATTGCCAGTTGAATATGATGCAAGTAATCGTGCGCTGGCTTGGTTGGAAAATAAACGAATGTTGACACAACAAGAACAGGCCGGTGCAAAAGATGCTTTAAAATGGGCTGCAAGAACTTATGTTGTAGCGGCTATTGGTTCTATTGCTACGCTATTGTATTATATTTCGATTTACTCAGGAAGCAGGAGGAATTAATTTTTAATGTGGCAATTTAGATAATTAGTCAATTAGATAATTTATAGAAAACCCGACAGATTTTTAAAAATCCGTCGGGTTTATAGTTTTATATGTAGTTTTTTTAAATTATCTAATTTACAATTGTATCTGTCTGTCAATCTGCTGATCCAGCGAAATAAACGTTTCAGTTCTCGAAACCCCTTCAATTGCCTGAATTTTGGTATTTAAAAGCTGCATCAAATGTTCGTTGTCTCTACAAATGATTTTAATCAAAACCGACCAGTTTCCTGTGGTGTAATGGCATTCCAGAACTTCAGGGATTTTTTTCAAATCTTTTACAGCTTCAGAGTTTCGGGAGGCTTTATCTAAGTAAACTCCAATAAAAGCCATCGTGTTATAGCCTAATACTTTAGGATTTACAGTAAATTTTGATCCTGAAATCACACCTGATTGTTCCAGTTTCTTTAACCGCTGATGAATCGCGGCTCCGGAAATGCCAATTTTGTTTGCAATTTGTAAAATAGGTTTTCGGGCATCATCCATTAAATAACGAAGGATTTCCTTGTCGATACCGTCAATTTCGATTAATAGCGAGTTGATTTTCATAACTTGTAATTTGAAACTAATCCTGCTAATTTGGTTTAGAATAGAAATCAAATGTAGTTAAAATGGGTGGAAATAAAAATTCCAAATTCCAACATAAAAAGTTGAAATTTGGAATCTAAGTTGTAAATAGTAAGGATTATTTTTTATTTGCCTCACTAATATATTTTTCTAAAGCCATTGTCATAGAAGGAGTTTCAGGAGTCGGGGCAAGAATATCAATTCTTAATCCGTGGTCTAATGCTTCTTTTTGAGTTGTGCTTCCAAAAACAGCAATTCTGGTATTGTTTTGTTTAAAATCAGGAAAGTTTTTAAACAAGGATTTTATTCCTGTTGGACTGAAAAACGCCAAAACATCATAATAAACATCAGCTAAATCTGATAAGTCGCTCATTACAGTTCTGTAAAAAATAGCTTGTGCCCAATCTACTTTTAATCCGTTTAATGTTACAGGAGCATCTGCGTTTAACTGATCAGAGGCTGGAAGCAGAAATTTTTCGTCTTTGTATTTTTTGATAAGTGGTGATAAATCTGCAAAATCTTTAGCACCCACGTATATTTTACGTTTTCTGTACACCACATATTTTTGCAGGTAAAATGCCACCGCTTCTGATTGACAAAAATATTTCAATCCTTCAGGAACTTTGTAGCGCATTTCTTCAGCTACCCTGAAAAAATGATCAACCGCATTTCGGCTCGTTAAAATGATCGCAGTATAATGATTAAGATCGATTTTTTGTAACCTAATCTCTTTTGCACTAACTCCCTCCACATGAATAAAAGGTCTGAAATCAATTTTTATTTTGTGTTTCTGTTGGAGCTCAAAGTAAGGGGAGTTTTCCACTTTAGGTTCAGGCTGTGACACCAAAATTGTTTTCACTTTCATATTATAAACATTTACTAAGCCACCTCTTTTGTAATCCAATAATAAAGGAAATAATAAGGGGCTATTTCAAGAGCGCAAAGATATAAAATAAAATAAAATAATTTGTTGATTATTGTATTTTGATAAGTTTTAATTGAAATAAAGTAGGAAAACATACTTATACATGCCGAAACCCCTATTATTGCTAGTGGTATACTCTTAGGGACATTGTTATTATAAAACAAAATTGCATTAACAGGGAGTATCAGAAGACCAATGTATGTTCTGTAAGTTGCTTTTTGCAGGTTAAAAAGATCAACAAACTCATCAATATTGAAGGCAGTTCCTATGATTTTTTCTATTAAATACTTCGCTAAGATAAAGTAGGTTAGTAAAGTAGCAATCTGTGTGAAAAGCATCCAGTCTGATTTTGTAGCATATCCTGATTCGGGAAATTTAAAAATATGCATCGTCAACTGTATAAAAAAAGCATACGAAATAATTTGTACAAAAAACAAACCTACAGTAAAACTGCTTTTTAAATGCGAAACGTCACGATAAATTTTTACATATTTATCTGAGAAAATAAGTTTTGTAAACTCACTAAATCTATTTTCATAAGCAGATTTAGTAATGGCAACAACGGCAAAAGCCAACACAAAGAAAAGTGTTGCCCAATCTTTGTTTTCTATAATTCTGGGATGAAGCTGTTCAATCATAACGATACAAAATTAGTAATTTTTTGTCTCAATACTTTTATTATACATTTATTATGAATCAAATGCTATAAAAAGTTTACTTTTGCGGTGAAATTACGCAGAAAAAATGAATGATTGTATTGTCATAATTCCTACTTACAACGAGATTGAAAATATTGAAAGCATAGTACGTGCGGTGCTTTCGCAACATAAATCATTTCACCTTTTAATCATTGATGACAATTCGCCGGATCATACCGCTGATAAGGTGGTAGCGCTTCAGGAAGAATTTCAGGAAAGACTGTTTCTTGAAAAAAGGGCAAAAAAATCAGGATTAGGGACGGCTTATGTTCACGGTTTCAGATGGGCTTTGGAACGTAAATATGATTTCATTTTTGAGATGGATGCCGATTTTTCACACAACCCGAATGATCTTGAAAAATTATATGATGCCTGTCATTTTGGAGGTGCAGCTTTAGCTGTAGGATCTCGATATGTTACAGGGGTGAATGTGGTAAACTGGCCTTTAAGTCGTGTACTGATGTCTTATTTTGCTTCGGTTTATGTGAAGTTTATTACCGGAATGAAAATTCACGATGCGACAGCAGGCTTCGTTTGTTATAAAAGGGAGGTTTTGGAAAAGATAAATCTCAATAAAATAAAATTTGTCGGGTATGCTTTTCAGATCGAAATGAAATATAGAACTTATTGTGCTAAATTTGAAATAACAGAAGTTCCGATTATTTTTACAGATCGTACCAAAGGAGTCTCGAAAATGAGCAATGCTATTATTAAGGAAGCGATACTTGGAGTTATTTCTCTTCGATTAAAAAAAATATTCAATACATTATAAAAGAACGGAGATGAACAGGATTTTAATTAAAAATGCTAAAATTGTAAACGAAGGATCAATTTTTGAAGGGGATGTTTTAATAGAAAACGACTTAATTGTTGAAGTTGCAGACAGCATCAGCCTAAAATCATCTGATTGTAAAGTGATAGATGCTGAAGGAAGTTATTTGATTCCGGGTGCAATTGACGATCAGGTACATTTTAGAGAACCGGGATTAACACATAAAGGAGATATTGAATCTGAGTCAAGAGCTGCGGTTGCAGGAGGAATTACTTCCTTTATCGAACAGCCCAATACGGTTCCGAATGCCGTTACGCAGGAAATTTTAGAAGAAAAATATCAAATTGCTGAGGTAAAATCATTTGCGAATTATTCGTTTATGATGGGAGCAACCAATGATAATCTGGAGGAAGTTTTAAAAACCAATCCTAAAAATGTGGCCGGAATTAAGATTTTTCTCGGTTCTTCAACCGGAAATATGCTGGTAGATAACGAAGCGACTTTAGAAAGAATATTTTCAAGCACACCAATGTTAATCGCCGTTCATTGTGAAGATGAAACTACAATTCAAAATAATCTTGCAGCTTACAAAGAACAATATGGGGATGAGGTTCCGGTAACGGCGCATCATTTAATCAGAAGTGCGGAAGCTTGTTATATCTCCTCTTCAAAAGCAGTGGCTTTGGCTAAAAAAACCGGAGCACGTTTGCATATTTTCCATCTTTCGACTGCGAAAGAAATGGAATTGTTTACGAATAAAATTCCGTTGGAAGATAAAAAAATCACAGCAGAGGTTTGTGTGCATCATCTTTGGTTTACCGATGAGGATTATAAAACAAAAGGGAATTTCATCAAATGGAATCCGGCTGTAAAAACGGCTAATGACAGAAAAGAACTTTGGAAAGCTTTAAATGATGGCCGTATCGATGTTATTGCAACGGATCATGCACCACATACAAAAGAAGAAAAAAGCCAGTCTTATTTAAATGCCCCGTCAGGTGGTCCTTTAGTGCAACATGCTGTTATAGCTATGTTTGAAGCGCATCATCAGGGTAAAATCAGCGTTGAGAAAATCGTTGAGAAAATGTGTCATAATCCGGCGAAGATTTTTAAAATCGAAAAAAGAGGTTTTGTAAAAGTAGGGTATTATGCTGATTTGGTTATTGTAAACCCAAGTTTGCCATGGAGCGTAAAACCGGATAATATTTTGTATAAATGTGGGTGGTCTCCGTTTGAGAATTTTACTTTTAAATCAAGAATTACACATACTTTTGTAAATGGCGAAATGGTTTATAACAACTTTAAAGTAAAAGATGTTCGTGCCGGAAAGCGACTATTATTTAACAGATAAACAGCAATGAAGAATTTTGTATTTATACTATTGGTTTTATTTCTTTCTGTAAGTTGTAAAAAAGAGCTGGTCAAAGAACCTGCTAAACTTATCGCGAAAGAAAAAATGATTGATATTATATATGATTTATCTCTTTTGGATGCTATAAAATACCAACAGCCTTTATCGCTGGATTCGGTTGAGTCCAACCCTAAGAAGTTTATTTTTAAAAAATACAAGGTTGATAGTCTTCAATTTGCTCAAAGCAACATCTATTATGCTGCTGACTATGATAACTATAAAGAAATGTTTGATGAAATAAATGCAAGGCTGGATAAAGAAAAAAAAGTTATCGAAAAAAAGATAAAAGCAGAAGAAAAAAAGGCTGCTAAAGCTAAAAAAATAGCAGAGGCAAAAAAGGCTGCTGAAGCAAAAAAGAAAAAATTAAAAGAAACTCCTAAAGATTCTGTAAAGAAAGTCATAAAAAAAATAAATGTCGACTCTGTAAAAAGAAAGAAACGAGTTCAGCATAAAGGATTATAATTTTGATACTTCGTTTATGTATTGATTTACATCTAAAAAAACCGTTCCCAGAGCGGTTTTTATTTTTTCATTAGAGTATAGGCTTTTAGAATAAGAGGCTTTTGCGGCTGCTTTTGTCAGGCTTCTTTTTTGAAAAAGTAAAGTTGATACTATTCTATCTGCAACACAAAGGAAATTCATAAATATTGGTTTTGCGTGAATTGTTGGTTTTTTTACCTTTAAAGCATCAGCAATTGTATTTAGAACATCCCTGAAAATAATATTATCTGCAATTAGCGTGAAACGTTCGTTTTTTATATTGCTTTTCATTAATTCAAATGCAATTTTTACGACATCATTTATAGCAATAAATCCGGTATTTCCAAGGGTGTAGAATGAAAGTCCTTTACTTACTTTTATATACAGTTCATTGCTTCCGTATTCGAAAATTGATTTTGTTGAAACGGGAGCTAAAATTACTCCGGGATTTATAATAATTACATCCAAACCTTCCTGAACGCCTCTCCAGGCTTCCATCTCTGCACCATATTTTGAAATAGCGTAGTCGCTGTGAGGCTTTTCCGGATTCCAGTCAGTTTCCTCGGTGATGTAAGTTTCGTGTGGCTGTAAATCTCCTAAAGCTGCAATTGAACTTACATAACAGAATTTTTTTACTCCTTTGGCTAAAGCAAAATTAACCATATTGGCTGTTCCTTCGATATTGGTTTTCCGAAGTGCATCTTCATCTTTTGGATTAAAAGAAATCAAGGCAGCACAATGGTAAACATATTCTATTCCGATAAAAGCAATCTCCAGAGAAGGAACGTCCAGAATATCGGCTTCAAGCCAATTGATTTTTTCAAATAAATCACCTTTTTTATACAATTCAAAAACAGATTTTGTTTTTTGGATATTGTTTTGGCTGCGGTAAATAGCCCGGACATTTTCTCCATTTTCAATTAAATGAAGCAATAAATGTGCGCCAACTAAACCAGTTCCTCCTGTTACTAATACCATTTTGTAAAGATAAGTTTTTGGCTGAAAGGTGCAAAGTTACAGAGGATCAAAGTTGCAAAGGTTTTTAATTGCTTTTTGAATTTGCCATTGAAATTTGCCATTGCCATTGCTTTTTGAGATTGTTATTGCCATTGCTTTTTGATTTTGATATTGACATTGATTACATTTGCGCAAAAATATTTTAAAATGAAGAATCTAGTTGAAGAATTAAAGTGGCGCGGTTTGTACCATGATAGCATGCCAGGAACGGAAGAACAATTGCTAAAAGAGGTAACATCGGCTTATATTGGTTTCGATCCAACGGCAGATTCGCTGCATATTGGCAGTATGGTTCAGATTATTTTGCTGGTTCATTTAAAGAATTTTGGTCATCAGCCTGTTGCTTTAGTGGGGGGTGCAACCGGAATGATTGGTGATCCATCCGGAAAATCTGATGAAAGAAATTTGCTGAACGAAGAAACTTTAGCTAAAAATGTTGCCGGAATCAAAAGCGTTCTATCTCGTTTTTTAGATTTTAATTCAAAAGAACCAAACGGGCCAATCATGGTGAATAACTATGACTGGATGAAAGAATTCTCGTTTATTGATTTTGCCCGTGAAGTTGGAAAACGTATTACGGTAAATTATATGATGGCGAAGGATTCTGTTAAAAAAAGAATCAACGGAGAAGGCGAAGGAATGTCTTTTACAGAATTCACCTATCAGTTAATTCAGGGATACGACTTTTATCATTTATATAAAAACAACAACTGCCTTTTGCAAATGGGAGGTTCTGACCAATGGGGAAATATTACTACAGGTACAGAATTAGTGCGCAGAATGGGTGGAGAAAATGCTAAAGCTTTTGCGTTAACAACACCTTTAATTACAAAAGCAGATGGTTCTAAATTCGGGAAATCTGAAGGAGGAAATGTATGGCTGGATGCGGATAAAACTTCGGTTTACAAGTTTTATCAGTTTTGGGTAAATACTACAGATGCTGATGCTGAGAAATACATTAAAATCTTTACTTTTTTAGATAGAGAAACAATTGAAGCCTTAATTGCAGAACATCAGGAGGCACCACATTTGAGAGTTTTACAAAAGAAATTAGCTGAAGAAATCACGATTTTTGTTCACAGTAAAGAAGAATTAGAAAAAGCGATTCAGGCTTCGAATATTTTGTTTGGAAATTCAACTGCGGAGGATTTAAAGAAATTAGATGAAAAAACTTTCTTAGAAGTTTTTGACGGAGTTCCTCAGGCAGAAATTGCAAAAGTAGATTTAGAAAACGGTTTGGAGATTATTACAGTTTTAAATGAAAAAACAGGGTTCTTTAAGTCAAACGGTGAAGCCAGACGTGCTTTAACTGCAAATTCTATTTCGGTAAACAGAGAGAAAATAAAAGAAGATTTTGTATTGACTGCAAATGACTTAATCAACAATCAGTTTGTTTTATTGCAAAGCGGTAAGAAAAATTATTTTGTGATTCGAGTGGTTTAATAGATACAGATTACAATTATTATAAAACGTCCCGATATCTCAAAAAGATATTGGGATTTTTATTTTTATAGCCGAAATAAAGTTTAAAAGCAATGACTATTTTTAGTAAGTTTATCCCTTAAAACAATATTATGATTGGAATTTTACTAATTTATTGGATTTGGAAAGCGTTTAGTAATTTAGCCATTGAGAACGATAAAAATAAATGGAAATATTTCTTTATTGGATTAGGATCGTACTACGGAATAACTTTTTTGGCGGCAATTCTGTATGTGATCATAATTGCTGTTATAAACGGAATTGACGCTTTGGATGATGAAAGTTATTATAACTCGGGACTAGATTTTGTGTTTGCTATTTTGGCAGGTCTGGGGTGTTATGGAGTCTATAAATTTTTAGAAAATAAAGGACTTGAGGAAAAAGAATTATTGAGAAAAGAAGGTATTGATAGTATTGGGCTAGCAGAAGAAAATTAAAGAACCATCAAATTACAGCCACGAATATCAGAATTATCAAAACGTCCCAATACCTCGAAAGAGTTGTTGGGATATTTTTTGCCTAAATCCTGCGTAGCGATAAAGGAACAAGAGTTGATATTGGCCAGATCAATAACATTGATTCCACCTGTTTTTCCGTCTTTCACGTATGTTAGAGCATCTTCCGGATCACGCATTAGAACATGCATCCACGAAGGGCATTCAAAAACGCCTTCGCCTAAAGAATAAGCCTGTGCTAAAAGTTCGGTCATACCATATTCTGAATGAATAGAAGAAACACCAAAACCTTTACAAAGCTGTTCATGGAGTTCTTCCCGAATCATTTCTTTGCGTTTGCCTTTCATTCCGCCGGTTTCCATAATAATGGTATTTTGAAGGCTGAACTGGTGTTTTTCGATCAAATCTAATAAAGCATACGTAACACCAATTAAAATCACATTCTGACCGGATTCATCCAAAGCAGTCAGTTTTTTGATTAAGTCATCGTGATTGTGTAAATAAAACCCGCTTTCAGACTGATTGGATAGTTTTATTAAGTCTTCAACCATATAAATTAACGAAGAGCCGTTGCGCTCCAGATAGGACGGCAAAAGGGCTAAAACAACGTAATCTTCGATATTGCCGTAAAACAGAGAAAATCCGTTGCGGTAACTTTCTTCGTAGAGGCAAACATCAGTAACTAAATGGCGGCTGGTGATCATTCCGGTAGTTCCGCTGCTGGTAAAAGTTACTTCCGCAAGGTCTGAATTCGAAACAACTTCGTGGCTTTTGAAAAACTGAATTGGCAAAAAAGGAATTTGATTTAATGATTTTACCTGTTGCGGATTTACTTTTAAGAAATCACAGAAATTACGATATACTTTATTATTCTCGTGCTGAAAACGAAACACTTTTAGCGCTGTTTTTTCAAATTGTTTCTGACTCGAAATGGTAAATATATCGTTGGCTGTAATCAAAACTTTTTTTGTGCAAAGGTATAAATAATTGTAGGATGTAAAAGCAATAAAAAAGCCCCAAATTATTGGAGCTTTATGTGAGTTTTTATGTTTTACCGAACAATTAACTTTCGTGTCGCCGAATTGTTCTGTTCGCTTATTTTGATGATATAAACTCCTGGGGTTAAATCAGGAATACTTAGTTCTTTTGTGGTTAAATGTGCCTGAAGAACCTTTTTACCTAAAACATCAAATATAATAATTTCTTTTTCTAAATCGTTTTTAGACGAAATATATACTTTTCCGTTTGTAATAGGGTTAGGGTACAAGCTAAGTCCCTCTATGGAAACTGCATCACGAGTTTTTGGCGGTTGTTTACTATCCTGAGCTGAGCTGCTAACAGTAAAGAAAAAAGCCAGTAAGAAAGTAATATAAAAGTAGTTTTTTGCCATCGCATGATTTTAGATATTGTAAATATACAAAAAAAAGTTTTCAAAAATTACCCCAAAAAAAAACATCCTAAATATTTAGGATGTTTTTAACAATTTATGTAAACTAAAATTAGTTAAGATTGCTCAATAAATTTACACCATCAACAGTAGCCCATGCACCAGAGGTTAAAGTAGCTCCTGTAGCTGTAGTACTAGTTGTCCAGTTTGTTCCAGGAATAAAACTAGCTGCAGTTACTGTGAATGAAGCAGGAACTCCTGAAATGAATGTAATAGGAGAGTTGGTGATTTTTACGTTGTTTAGTTTGATTTTTCCTGCAGCAACTTGGTGATCATATGTAATTTTGTCTAATATTTGAATCACACCGCCATCGAAAGCTTTCGGAGTTGTTTGGCTAACATAACCATCAATTACGATATTGCTGTAATCACCATTTCCTTCTTTTTTAAATTGAATAGCATCCAATTGAATTTCACTTTGTGATTCTGTAGTTGTACCAGTAGCTCTTTTTAGAGTGATATTAGTAACTTTTGGCCAGAATGCATTATCAACACTTTTAGATTCTACTTCTATGCCGTAGTTAGCAACGCCTGTTTGATATGCATACCAGTTTGTGTTGTCTTGACCTCTCCATCCATCTTGCCAGTCAAAAGAGTCATCACTATTTCCGTAAGAGATTGAGTTAGTTAAGCTTACAGTTCCTCCGTAAAATTCAAAACCGTCATCATTACCTTTGTAAGCAACCAAGTGATCTAATACAGTTCCTGTTCCAACAGAGTAGAATGAGAACCCATTATTTTCTTTACTGTTAGATGTGATTACTTGTCCAGCATATTCAACTCTTACATATTTTAATGAACCTCCATTGTGTGCTGCATTTGAACCTCCGTATGTTAATCCTAAACCATCTTCTGAGACTGCTGTTTGTGGAGCAGCAGCAGTTGCTGAGTTTACAATTGGAGCATCTCCATACATAATAATACCAGCCCAAGAACCTCCAATTTTTGATTTTTCAGTGAAAACAATTGGAGCATCTGCAGTACCATTAGCAATTAACTTTCCTCCTTTTAATATAATAAGACCATTTTGTCCAGTTGATTTATCACAAGTAATTGTAGAACCAGCTTCGAAAGTAAGAGTTACACCATCGTTAACTTTAATCATACCTTTTAAGGTGTAGTTACCATAAGCATAAGTTGTATTTGTTGTAATATCTGAAGATATTTCTCCGGTCACTGGTTGCTTTACGGGTGTATCATCTCCATTGTCACTTGAGCATCCTGTAAAAATACTTCCCAAGACTGCTAAGCAGAATACTAATTTTTTCATAAGTTTAATGTTTTATTTGATTTTAATCTTTTACAAATTTAATCTGAGTCTCTTTTAATCTATTTAAGAGAATGTTATCAAATCACCATTCGTTTTTTAAGTTTGTGTTTAGTAATTGTTAAGTGCTTTTTTTTTAAAATGTATAAGAGATATTCATAGAAAAGCCCATCCCTTTTTTATATTCTTTTACAGTTAAATCTTTTTCAGTGATTTCAAGTCTGCTCTTTTCGCCCATTTCTATTTTATAAGATGGGTTTAATATGTTGTCTACAGAAAGTTTAATATCAAATTTGTCTGAAATTTTGTTTTGCCAAATAAAATCAAGTTTACCAAACGGCATTTCATAATAATTGTCTAATTTATTTGTTCCCACAGCATAGATTCGTTTACTATAGATATTGTAAACCATAGTCATGGAGCTTTTCCATTTTTTACTAAATTCAGAATCGTATCTAAGATCAGCGTTTACTATCCAAGGCGATGCTCCTTGTAGTTTTCTTGAAGGATCAGCATCAGCTGCAATGGTTTCAGGATTGTTAACTCCGTTTTCAGAAACTTTTTCAATAGTTACTTTTGAATCCATTAATGAGGCATTTGCACCTAAAGAGAAATTAGATAATGATTTTGAAATCCTTTCTAATTGGAATAAGAATTCGAATTCAGCTCCATAAAGAATAGCTTGTTTAGAATTACCGTAGGTCATAATCTGCCCACCACTTCCGGCTGAGTTTGTAAATAATCTTTCAATAGGGTTTTCTATTACTTTAGTGAAAATTGTGGCAGAGACTAATTCCTTATTGGTTGGGAACAACTCGTATTTCAAATCAAAGTTATAATTATCACTATTGATTAATAGAGAGTTACCTTGTTCTATGGTGCCGTCTGGATTTACAAACTCAAGAGGATAAGACTCCATAATTACAGGTCTTGTAATTGTTTTTGAGGCTGCGAAACGTATATTTGAATTTTCACTTAAAATATATTTAGTATTTACAGAAGGCAAAATATCAGTTTTTTCAACTGTCTCTTTTGTAAATGGGTCATCAAAGCTTCCTGCTTTTTTATATGTTGTCTCTCTAAAAGTCTGTTCTGCTCTTACTCCTGCATTTAATTCTATTTTATCAGAAAATTTGAAGGCAAAGTCTAAGTATCCAGCGTTAATAAACTCCTCTAACATTGCTTTGTATGTTGGATTTGTTCCATCACTATAGGTGAAATTATTGTTTAAAATCTCATTTTTTAAAGTTGCATCAGGAGTATTAGTTGAGAAAGTAACACTATTTGAGTTTAGTCTTTGTGATACCAAAAATCTATATTCAGACCCCATTTTATTCATATAGCCACTATATCCTGCTGTAAGCTTGTGTGATTTGCTTAAATCTTCATTTCCAAATTTCCAACTATATTCAAGTAAACCAGAGATGTGGTGATCGCCTTTAACATCAAGATATTGTCTAACGATGCTATTTCCTGAATAGCTTATCGAAGTTGTTTTGTCGTCAATCTTAATACCACTGAAAGATTTTCTGTCAGGAAGTTCGTATTGTGTTGTAGAGTATGAAATTCCGGATTTTATAGTATGTCTTTCGTCCTCTGTTAATTTGTAATTACCAAATAATTGTGTGTTTAAAAAAGCTGACTCTTGCAATTGGTTCATTCTTATGAAGCCATTTGTTTGGGCTGCATTAGAATTCGTGTAGCCTAACTGATCTTGTATTGAATTTTCAGTCGATTTCAGGTAAGTAGTGTTTGATGTAAGGGAAAGTCTTTTTGTTTTGTAAGTGAAAGCTGCTAATGCAGAAGAGTTTGTTGTAAACTTGTACTGTGTTGTAACTAAATCATTGCTGTAGTTTCCTTGTCCTGGATTAAAAAATCTATCAGCACCGCTTCTTACTTGAAATTTATTATCGTAGTTAAGTGAAATCAAATATTGAAATACGTTGTCTTTTTTGCCTACATTGAATTTTTCTGAATGAAGAATTCCAAAACTTGTGTTCAAAGGAGATACATCGCTTTTAACGTCAAACCCAGAACCAAATCCGTTTGCGGCCTGATCTGTGGTTAATGTTTGAAAACTAGGGGTTTTATTTATTGCAGATGGTAAATCTCTTTCGTTGCCTGAAAACCCGAAAAAATCACCTGTTGAAGTTGCGTCTTGAGAAATAAGGAACTTTTTTAAGTTATTATTTATAGTATAACCAACTCCAAAATTAATTTTTGTTTGACTTTTTCCAGTGCTAGTTGTTACTATATTGAAAGTAGCTCCAGCAAAATCACCATATAAATTAGTATTGAAAGTTTTGTATGTTTCTAAAACACTTACAATATCGGTTGGAAAAATATCTAAAGGAATGATTTTTTTAAATGGATTGTTTGATGGGATAGCCAAGTCGTTTAGCAAAAGAGTGTTGTAACGATCTTCTAAACCTCTTACAAATAAACCTCTTCCTTCTACTTTTGAGATTCCGGTAATTTTTGTTAAACCTTCCTCAACGTCGCTAACTCCTTTTCTGGACATTTCCTGTGCTCCGATACTTTGTTTAATAACCACAGCATTTTTTTGTTCCAAAAGCAAAGCAGTTTCTTTTTCTCTGTTTCCTCCTGTTGATTTTACAACAACATCCTTAAGAGTATAGCCTCCGGCGGATAATACCTGGTTAACAGTGATAGTTTCGTTTTCTTTAACAGTAACAGGTTTTTCTACAGATTCATATCCAATAAAACTAAAGATAATAGTATAGTTTCCCGGATTTACAGATAAGGAATATTTTCCTTCAATGTCAGTGTTGGTACTAATGTTTGTTCCTTTAATTAAAATATTTGCAAAAGGAAGTGCTTCATTATTAGTTTCTTTGTCGGTTAATACTCCAGAAATTGTACCTTTGTTTTGTGCGACCGAAATGGTACAGATAAATAATGCAATTAATAGAAATTTTAAATTGAATTTCATTTCAGTGTTGTGTTTGATTTATTTTTGTGCAAAGAAATACACGCACTGTAAAGTTCATGTTAGGCACTTGTTATGTTTTTGTGTCTTGTAGATTATCAAATTGTTACCAAATTAAATTACCGTTAACACGACTTTTTAACCGTTGTTTTTATAGTATATTTACCATCGCAATTCAAAAACATCGGATATATTATACAGAAAATTTGATGTAAAAATTTCAACTTTTGCTATTTATGAAAAAAACACAAACCAAGATTTTACTAGTCGACGATGAACCGGATATCCTTGAAATTGTAGGCTATAACCTTGCTCAGGAAGGCTACCAGATTGTAACGGCTTCGAATGGAAGAGAAGCAATCACAAAAGCTCAAAAAGAATTGCCGGATCTTATTATAATGGATGTAATGATGGCAGAAATGGATGGTATGGAAGCGTGTGAGCATATTAGAAAAATCCCGGAATTAAATAACGTTATCATAACATTTTTAACAGCCAGAAGCGAAGACTATTCGCAGGTAGCTGGTTTTGATGCCGGTGCCGATGACTATATTACAAAACCAATTAAGCCAAAAGTACTGGTTAGTAAAGTAAAGGCTTTATTAAGAAGACTGAAAGAACAGGAAGTTGTTACGGATACCTTAAACGTAGGCGGAATAGAGATTAATCGTGAAGAATACAAAATCATCAAAGATAATATTGAAATTTCCCTTCCAAGAAAAGAATTCGAATTGTTTTATTTGTTAGCTTCAAAACCAGGGAAAGTATTTAAAAGAGACGAAATCCTGGATAAGGTTTGGGGAAATGAAGTAGTAGTTGGCGGAAGAACAATTGATGTACACATTAGAAAATTGCGTGAAAAAATTGGCGAAGACCTTTTTAAAACTATAAAAGGGGTTGGTTATAAATTTGAAGCGTAAAATTCTTAACTCTTTATAAAAGAATAAAATTTAAAAACCATTTAGAAATTTGTTTCATTAAGTCAAAAAAACTTAATGGGATTGATTTCTTAAATGGTTTATTGTTTAAAAAAATATCGCTGTTTCAATGAAAATTAATTTCAAAAAAACCTACAAATTCGCTATCAAATCAGCATTGTATATAAGTCTTTTCACAACGGGCTTTGTATTGCTGCTGATGAATATATTTTATAAAAATCAATTAAAATATCAGGTTGGGTTTGGAATAATTTTTATAATTTCTGTATATATCTTTTCTTTTTTAGTACTGCAATATCGTGTAGAACGATTTATTTACAGAAGAGTAAAAAAAATCTATGATGAGGTTTCACTGCTGCAATCGACTACACTTATCAATCAGCCGATAACTACCGATATGGAAACGCTTTCGAGAGAAGTGAAAAAATTTGCTACAGATAAAAAGCTCGAAATCGAAATGCTCGAAATCAGGGAGCAATACCGAAGAGAGTTTTTAGGAAACGTTTCGCACGAACTTAAAACACCTTTATTTACGGTTCAGGGTTACGTTTCAACTCTATTGGATGGAGCAATGGATGATAAGACAATCCGGAAAAAATATCTAAAACGTGCTGAAAAAGGAGTAGAAAGATTGATCTACATAGTTGAAGATCTTGATATGATTACCAAACTGGAGTCTGGAGATCTGGATTTAAATATTACCGAATTCAATATTGTCGAATTGCTTCAGAATGTTTTTGATTTGTTGGAAATGAAAGCCGATAAAAAGAAAATCAAACTGGCTTTCGAAAGTAAGAATCTGCAATCCTTATTAGTAAAGGGAGATAAAGACAGAATCCAGCAGGTCTTAGAGAATTTAATTGTCAATTCTATTAAATATGGGAGAGAAGGTGGCTTGACTGAAGTTGGAGTCGTTAATCTGACCAAGAAAAAGGTGCTAATCCGTATTAGTGATAATGGTGAAGGAGTTGAAAAACAAAACATTCCACGTCTCTTTGAACGTTTTTACAGAGTTGACAAAAGCGGTACACGATCTGAAGGAGGTTCCGGTTTAGGATTGGCTATTGTAAAACATATTATTGAAGCGCATAAGGAAAAAGTTTATGTAGAAAGTGAGTTCGGAATTGGATCTGAATTCTCTTTTACCCTCGAAAAAGCACAAAAACCTCAAAAACCTGAAGTTAAGTAATTGTAAGTAGCTATTGTGTCAAACACTGTACAATAAGGGTTTTAACAATAAATAAACTTTCCGGGTTTGTTCGTAACATTAAATTTTTATTATAATAACATCTGGTTAATGATTTCTTAACATAGGTGGTTACATCTTTGCATCCTGAAATTAAGGGCATTAGAAAAAATGATAAAAAGAGCAATAATTGCAGTTTTAGTACTGCTTACATGTGCTACAAAAGCACAGGAACTCAACAAACAGGATGTGAAAAACGAGGTAATGCGTATTTTAGATTCTATAAATAAGGCAAAACTACCTGATACTAAATCTGGAGGAGGCATAGAAGAACATTGGTATGACAGAATCTCACTAAGAGGTTATGCACAAATAAGATATAATGGTTTACTTTCTACAAACGATAAAGTTTCCTGCGACCAATGTGACAAATCCTGGGGGACAACATCTACAGCTCCGGATGCAAAAGCAAACAACGGACTTTTTATTCGCCGTGCACGTTTAGTATTTTCAGGTCAGGTGCATCCAAATGTGTTCTTTTATTTTCAACCGGATTTTGCGAGTTCACCAAGTAGCGGAATTCAAAATTTTGTTCAGATTAGGGATTTGTATTTTGACCTTTCTTTCGATAAAAAAAGAGAATATCGTCTTCGCGTGGGGCAGAGCAAAATTCCGTATGGGTTTGAGAACATGCAGTCCAGTTCACAACGTCTGACTTTAGACCGTGCAGATGGAATAAACAGCGCAATAGCAAATGAGCGTGATTTAGGGATGTTCTTTTACTGGGCACCTGCAGAAATCAGAGAACGTTTTGCAATGCTGGTAAACGATGGTTACAAAGGCTCTGGCGATTTTGGAGTTTTTGCTTTTGGAGTTTATAACGGTCAGATAGCAAATAAAATAGACGGAAACAGAGATTTGAATGTTGTAGCAAGGGTGACTTACCCGTTTGTTATTGGAAACCAGATTATAGAACCCGGAATTCAGGCGTATACAGGAAAATGGGCCTTTACAGGAGAAATTTCTTCAGGAGTTACGGTTAATGATCCACAATATATAAAGGACCAGAGAATAGGAGCGACTTTTGTTTTGTATCCAAAACCCTTCGGAATCCAAACGGAGTATAACTTTGGTACAGGACCACGATATAATACAGTAACCAAAAATGTTGACGTTACAGATTTGAACGGAGGTTATGTTTTATTAAATTATAAATGGGATATTAAAAAACAGCATATTTATCCTTTTGCCAAATTTCAATATTATGACGGTGGTAAAAAATATGAAAAAGATGCAAGAAGCTACATAGTAAGAGATTACCAAATTGGTGTTGAATGGCAGCCAATAAAAGCATTCGAGCTAACAGCAGAATATGTACTTGCCGACAGAACTTTTGAAGACAGCGCCCTGCCTGTTAACAGACAACAAGGAAATTTATTGAGACTTCAGGCACAGTTCAATTTTTAATCTTACTTCTCAAAAACAGTAAATAACGAATCCCAGTCGATATTAGTTTTAAATTGGGACAAACCTTTAAACGATTTTACTTTTGAAAGATCTTCAATAGTAAAGTCGTTTTGCGTTGCATAGGGTACTAAGTTTTCATCCTGAAGTTTTACGGCCAGATACTCCTGCTCATATTGTCCTGGAGTTGGGATAAAAAATGCTTTTTTTTCCAGCTTTGCCAAATCCATAACTGTAGTATAACCTGAGCGGCATAAAACCAAATCACTTTCGTTAAAAGTTTGTTCCAGCTGTTTGGTATTCATGAAATTGTAATAGGTAACGTTTTTAAATTGTTGCTTGGTTTGCGTTTTTTCGACAACTCCTTTTACAAAAACGACCTCTCCTGTGTATCGTGCAATTTCTGCATGTAATTTTTCTTCCAGCATGGTACGCTGTGGTTCCGGACCGGATAATATAATCATCAAATCATATTGTTTTGGCGTTTCTTTTTTGCGCATTCTGCTCAATGGGCCAATGTATTTCAGGGGTAAATTGTTGTCTTTCAGATGCCCAAGGTCTCCTGTTAAGTTAGGGGTTTCGTTAGTATCGGGAATCCAGCACTGATCGTATTTTTTGATAAAGTACTGATGGCATTTGCTGGTAAACTTTGTGGTATTTCCTGTCATCACATTCAATTGATGCGTGATAAAGACAGAAGGGACTTTTTTACTGAAAACTCCTAATCTATTATCCGAAATGATACCGTCGATATCATATTTTCTGATCCAGGAATTCACTATTTTCTTTTCGTCTAAAATAGCTGTAATCATTTTAGGTAAACTTTTAATCAGCTTCCATTTAAAGTTTTTGCCGTTTTTAGCATATTCAATATGGTAAGAAGGCAATTCTAAGGTTTGAATGTATGGAAACTCTTTTTGTAATAATGACAATGCAATACCATCAGATGCAATTATGGGTATATAATTGTTTTCCTGTAATGCCTTAATTATCGGAATACATCGGGTTGCATGACCTAATCCCCAGTTCAAAGGAGTTACTAAAATAGTTTTATTGGAAGTATATTCGATGCTCATATATGGCGATTTTTCAAACGAAGATACAGAAATACTCTTTTTTTGTTATTTCGGATACATTACTAAATCATTAACTCTGAAATTCAAGTTTCAACGAAAACGAATATTCAACAATAATTGAAACTAAAAAAGTGTCAGTTTGAGCAGAATCATAGCCATTTACAGTTAAAGCCTTTGATTCCATTCGGGATTACTTCCTCATAATAAATAAACTAAAAAAGCCCAGACTTCTCGTCGAAATCTGGACTTCTTTGGTCAGATAGAAAGTTTTTTAATCCTGAATATATGTTTTGTTTCCGTTTTTATTGATATAGTATTTTCCACCTTTTGGACCGGTATAGACTTTTTTGCCATTATACTCACCGGTAACCTTATCAGCTACTTTTGGTGCTTTTTCGTTTGTCTCTTTTATAGTCTTAGTGCCTTTAGCAGAAACGGTTTTTTTAGCTTTTACCGCTTCGTCCTTAGCTTTTGTAGCATCACTCTTTGCGCTGTTGGCTTCTTTTTTTGCTTTTTCGGCTTTTTTATCTGCTGCAGTTTTAGTATTGGCAGTTTCTTTTTTTGCCTCTTTTTTTGCATTAGCGGATTCCTTTTTTGCTTTTTCGGATGCTTCTGCTGCTTTATCAGAAGCTACTTTAGCTTTCTTAGCTTCTTTTTTGGCATCTGCTTTAGCTTTATCTGCGGCTTTTTTCTTTTGAGCTGCCGTTTCGGTTTTGGCTTTCGTAGTTTTTGTTGTTTCCTGTGCGTAAAAATGACCAGATAAAACAATCATTAAACAAAGCAATACTAATTTTTTCATAGTTTCAAAGGTTAAAATTTCAATTTAAAATTAATCAATTTATCATTACAATTTTATAATCTGTTAAAAATAAGCTCTTAACTGAATATTTCCTGTATGCACAGTTGCACCCGTTTCACTTTGACGGCCCTGATAATTTAAATTTACATCTAAAAATTGGGTTATATTTTTCTGTAAAAGTAATTTCCAGACTAAATTTTGTCCTGCCTGAAGGCCTTCCAGCATTTGAAATCCTACAGATGAAAATTCATCTCCTGTAAATTTGTTTTTATAAAAAGAGAACTCTCCGTTTACGGTCACTTTTTTATCTCCGGAATAGGAAAATGAAGTTCCCAAACGGTTTTGATTTAAGGTTTCAAAGTTTCCAATGAGGTTTTCTTTTCTCTGTAATTCATAAAAGAAATCTAAACTGGTGTTTTTAGAAAATAAATAACTGATTTTAGGAGCAACCTGATAGCCGGTTAAATCATAATTTTTAGCAGTAAAATCTTTCGAAGTTAATGAGGTCTGAATTGTTTTGGTAAATAAATTCAACAGCCAGCTTTTTTGATATAAATGCGTGTACTGCAATTGATGTGAATAGTTTTTTACAGATTGCGAACCAATCGAAAGCAGGTTTTTTCCATTATTAATCAGATAAGAATAAGTTACAGAATGCTTTTGTTTGCCCCGGTTATAAAACAAACTGTTTCTAAAACTCGAATTTAACCCTAACATATTTTCGTCAGAATCCTTAAACGGATTTATTTCAAAATTATCGCCATTACTTTTTACTTTCCGATCTTTTATAAAGGAGGTTTGATTATAAAAATAAGAAGCTATTTTTTTGAAACCTTTTTCGTTTTGCCACTGTAGCGGATTTAACGTAAGCGATAACGAAAATTTATTCTGATTGGTTTTGATGTAAACCTGATTAGGTAAAAAAATCCGAATGAATTTTGCCTGGTCTGGAAAAGAGGCTGTTTCAAATTCATCTAATTCCTTAATACCATTGTTGTTATAATCATTCCATGCATACACACCCTGACCTGCCGGAACTTCAATATAATTGTATTCCTGTTGTGCAATGGTTCCTGAACTGGTTTCGTAAGCAGTTCCTGTTTGAATAAACTGATTAAAGAAACGATCATTATATAAAACTCTTGAGTTCAGTGAAGGTTCACTTTTTCGATTGGCAGCTGTAAAATCAAGGTTTCTATAACTGGCATAAACAGCAAGGTCTGTTTTTTTGTTCTGAATCAGTTTAGATTTCAAAAAATAGGTTTGCGAATTGCTTACGTGCTCCAATAATCCATTTTGTAAACTATCGTTTTTTCGTCTTAAATAACCCAGTTCTACAAAAACTTTGGTGCTGTCTCCACGTCCTATAAAAACACCATATTCTGAAAAGCGCTGACTAATTGCCGAAAGTTGGTTTGTAGCTTTATCTCTTTCCTGATTGTCTTCGATCTGAATATTGCCGCCAACCCAGTTTTTTCCAAAATGATATTTGGTTTTGGTCAGGTTTCTAATAAATTTTGAAGTTGAAATTGTGGCATCACTTTTCAAAAAACTGCCCTGATTTTCGATAGTCCAGTTTTTTAATTTAAAGAAGGCTGTTGAAGTATGTCTGGTTCCTGAATAACTTTCTGTAAAATCTAATTTTTCAAACTGATAGTTGAATAAACCAATGCTGGAAGTTTTTTTCTTTGAAAATAAATCAAAATTCAGACCAGTTACCAAAAGACTCTGATTGCCTAAAAAAGTAGTACTTAAATTCCAATCCCTGTTAAATTCAATATTGTATAAACGTTCAACGGATTTAAAATTTTCTTCTACAAACTGATAATTGGCATACCCATCCAATGTCCAGTTTTTAGAAAAGAGTCGTTTTTTTGTATTCAATTTCAAAGCAACTCCGTTATTATCGTTATCATCATTATCCGAAAATAAATTTTTGTCGTTATTACTTATTGCAATTTCAAAATCAACCAGCGTTTTTTCATTAGGATTGTATTTTCCTAAAAAAGTGGAAGCCTGAAGTTTCATTGGTGCCACTAATTGTATGATAGGTTCGTAATTTCCCTGAAGTATTCCGTTTACAGGAGCAATATATTCATAAATCCGCTCAACTGAATTTGTATTCTGAATTACATAATTTCCGGAATTAACTCCAACTAGGCTAAATTTTACATTGTACAAAACATCTGCTGAGTTGTTTGAATATTCATAAATTTCGACTGAATTTTGAATTGTTTTTTTGTATAAAATTTTAGTGTTGGAATAAGTGTCTTCATAGGCAGATGGTGCTGTCATTAAAGTTGTGTCATCTCCTGCCTGACTTAAAACTTCAACTTGTTCCGAAGAAAGATTTTGCTGTAAAGGCTGATTTTTTAAATCATTTTCCGAATATAAATAACCGGCAAAACTCCAGCTTTTGTTTTCATGAGAAGCGCCGGCATAGGTTACCATTCGGTTATAATTTCTATCCGAATATTGATATTCAATATTGATTCGCATTTCGGAAGTAATCGTGAAAAGTGATGTAAAAACAATTTCTCCGGCATTGTAATCAATCACATAATCATTATTTTCGCCTCTTTTAAGCAAAATACCATTCACATAAACACGTTCAGATCCCGAAATAACCAAAACATACAATTCTCCATTTTGTCCTTTTAGTTTATAGGGTCCCTGATTGCCTTCCTGACCTGTAAAGGTACTTTTGGCATATTGTCCTTTTGCAAAAGCTACTGATGCAAATACATTGGTTTTATTATCCTCTCCTCCAAAATCAAAACTGGTCGAAAGTCCCTGCACTTTTTTGTTGAAACTCAAAAAATGTGTTTTTCTGTTTTCTAAAAAGACATCACCTGCCCGAATGTTCCATTCGTCACTGAATAATTCCATAAAGATATTATCGAACTGATCCAGTTTTTGCGAATAACCGCCATCCTGCAATGGTATGTTGCTGTCCTGAAGCGAAGCCCGCAGACTTATTTTATCTGAAATTTTTCCTGTAATCTGAAGATCTAAATTAGAGTTTAAAACCGTATTTTGGTTGTTTCCAATTGTAACACCACGAGTGATGCTCCCGGAGGTATTCAATCCGTCAAACGGGGTTGCTTTTTTAGCATTGGGATTTTCTATTTTATATAATTTTTCAGAACCAATATCATTACTCACTACCTGATTCGATTTGTAAAGGCTGTATTCTTTGGTTAGAAATTCAGGATATTTTAAATAATTAACAATAAGCGTATCGGAATCTGAAGTGAATTTTTCATTTAAAAGAAGTTTTCCTTTTTGAAAATCAATTTTATAAAATGTCGAATCTACAGGTTCATTTTTAGAATTTAAAAGCTGAAAAAAACCGGAATTGATACTCACATTTTCCAGATGAATAGTATCTCGTGTAGCAATTACTTTTTTGGTTTTATAGAGTAAATTTGTTTCCTGAGCCTGAAGCCCGGAAAACCAGATGAAAATCATTAAAAACAGTAATTTTTTCAGCATAAATACTTTAACTCTAAAAAGTCAAAAGTAGTATTTATAATCGGGAAATGTTGTGGCAGATATAGGTTTAGTTATTGGATAAAATGCTTAATTGAGGTGTCTTCCTATGACAATAAGAGTTATTATTAAGATGATCAATGCAAAAACAGAATGAGGATTCGCAAAATTAGTGGTGTATCCAAATTGCTTTATTTTTTTAGGAGGAAATAGTCTTTTATCTTTTGGGTTATAATAAAAAACACCCCAAATCCAATTATCAGGGTCATTTTCCCATTTGTTTTTGGTTTCTTCATCCGGGTCGTTATCGTAATCCATAATTTGGAAGATTAATAGAGTTGATTTTCTTAAACGAATATAAATTTAATGAATTGTTTTATAAGGTACTTCTAAAAGATTATAAAAAACAAAAGGCTTCACTTTTAAGTGAAACCTTTATTATCTTGAATTAAATATAACCTTTTCTAAGATTAATTGAGTTCTTTGGTTACAATCTGCATAGTCTCTCGGCTTACTTGCTTTAGTAAAACTTCTTTGTTTTCTTCAACCGTTTGTGCCGCTTCTTCACTAAAATGACGAATTGTATATAATGTTACATTGTCAGTAAAATCGACTTTGAATTTTTTCGAAAGAATCGCATTCAGTTCGTTGAAGTTTTCAAATTTATCTTCAACACAAACAGAAAAACTAATCGCTGAGTTCTGAATTAAATTTACCTTTAATTTAAATTCATGAAATAATCCAAAAATTTCACTGATATTTTCTTCCATGATAAAGGAGAAATCAATAGAAGAAAGCGAAATTAAAAGCTGGTTTCTTTTTACAATAAAACAAGGTAGATAAGGTTCTAAATCAACTCCTTTAGAAACTGAAGTTCCTTTTAATAGCGGGTTGATAAAAGATTTAACATATAACGGAATCTCTTTTTTCTGTAAGGGCTGTAATGTTTTCGGGTGAATAACCGTTGCACCGTAAAAAGCAAGTTCAATGGCTTCACGGTATGAAATCTGATTTAATAAACTCGCATTTTCAAAATAACGAGGATCTGCATTCATGACTCCCGGAACGTCTTTCCAGATGGTAACACTTTCAGCATTCAGGCAATAAGCAAAAATTCCGGCAGTATAGTCAGAACCTTCACGGCCTAAAGTGGTAGTGAAATTATTTTCATCAGCCCCTAAAAATCCCTGAGTGATGTTTAATATTTTTCTTGTTACATTTTTGCTGATGTTTTGCTGGGTAGTTTCCCAATCTACTTCTGCATCTCTGTAATTAGAATCTGTTTTTATAAAGTTACGAACATCAAGCCATTGCGTCTGAATTCCTCTGAAATTCATAAAATGACTTAGGATGTTTGTCGAAATCAATTCACCAAAACTCACAATCTGGTCGTAAACAAAATTGTAATTTGGAGATTTATTGTGTGCCAAAAAATATTCTAATTCTGAAAATTGCTCATTAATTGCAGCAAAAACTTCGTGTTTTTCGTCCTCAAATAAATCTAACAATATTTGGGTGTGATATTTTTTTATCTCTTGTACAGAAGAACTAAGTTCTGCTGATTTATCGAAATAGTTTTTAATAACGACTTCTAATGCATTTGTGGTTTTTCCCATAGCCGAAACTACTAAAATCACATCTTCATAACCCACTTTTTGTAAAACGTCATAAACGTTCTTAATTCCTTCAGCATCTTTTACCGATGCGCCACCAAATTTAAATACTCTCATCTTTAATTTGTATTGTTGAGACACACTGAAGTGCGTCTCTATCAGTTTTTTAAAATTTTAATATTTGACAGACCATCCTCCTTTTGTTCTGTCGCTTTTTGTTTGATTAGTTTATTTTTTCTAAGTACGAATTAATGCCTGCTTCATCCATTTGAACTACTCTCCATTCCTCGATAACTTTTGCGCCAGAGTTCTCGTAGAAATTTACGGCAGGAGTATTCCAGTTGAGAACATTCCATTCAATTCTTCGAACATTTTCTTTTTTTCCTTGTTTCATTATTTCAGAATAAAGTGCAGAACCTAAACCAGTACCACGCATTTTTTCTTTTACAATTAAATCTTCAAGGTGTATTGTTTTTCCTTTCCAGCTAGAATAACGATAATAAAACAATGCAATTCCAACAATTTCCTTATCAACATCTGCTACAAAAACATGAAACAATGGATTTTCTCCAAAACCATCACGAATCAAATCTTCTTCGGTTATTAAAACAGCATCGGGCTCTTTTTCGAATATTGCAAGCTCCTGAATCAGTGCTAAAACCGATTTCATATCTTCAGGTTTTCCTTTTCTAATATCCATAATTCATATTTTTAACCTGTTATTCTCTAATTAAATATTTTTTTAAATGAAAGTCTGTGCGTTTCATTAGCAAATATACAATAGTAGCAAACTAACGAAATAATTTTTGAATCATTCTCACAAAAAAAGCGATATTTGTGACTTATAACTAAAAACTACAACGATATAGCAAATGGAAGAACGCAATAAAACACTGGGAGAGTTTATTATTGAGAACCAAAAAGCATTTCAGTATTCATCCGGAGAATTATCCCGGATTATCAACTCTATACGTTTGGCGGCAAAAGTCGTAAACTATAAGGTAAACAAAGCTGGATTAGTGGATATAATTGGCGCAGTAGGCGAACAAAATATTCAGGGAGAAGAACAGCAAAAATTAGATGTGTATGCAAACGAAGTATTCATTCAGACGTTAATAAACCGTGAGATTGTCTGTGGTATCGCTTCAGAAGAAAACGACGAATATATTACTGTCAAGGGGAGCGACAACAGTAATAATAATAAGTACGTGATCTTAATGGATCCTCTTGACGGATCTTCAAACATTGAAGTAAATGTTTCTTTGGGAACAATTTTTTCTGTTTTTAGAAGAGTCACCCCAATTGGAACTCCGGTAACAAGCGAGGATTTTTTACAGCCGGGCATTAATCAGGTGGCAGCGGGATACGTAATTTACGGAACATCTACTATGCTGGTTTACACAACAGGACATGGTGTCAACGGATTTACTTTAAATCCTGCCATTGGTACATTTTATTTGTCACATCCAAACATGCAATTTCCTAAAGACGGGAATATTTATTCGGTAAACGAAGGGAATTATGTACACTTTCCGCAGGGTGTCAAAAATTATATTAAATATTGTCAGCGTGAAGAAGAAGACAGACCTTATACTTCAAGATATATTGGAAGTTTAGTGTCTGATTTTCATAGAAATATGATTAAAGGAGGGATTTATTTATATCCAACAAGTTCAAAAGCACCAAAAGGGAAATTACGTTTGATGTATGAGTGCAATCCGATGGCCTTCATTGCAGAACAAGCCGGTGGAAAAGCAACAGACGGTTTTGGAAGAATTATGGAAATCCAGCCAACCGAACTGCATCAAAGAGTTCCGTTTTTCTGTGGAAGCATTAACATGGTAGAAAAAGCAGAAGAGTTTATGGCAGAAGCACAATAGCCATAATTTTTTTCTAAACGCAACCTTTTTACATTTTCAATATCTTTTAAGTAAAATAAACCTTATGAAAAAAATATTGATTTTAGTTATCATGGTTCTGGCTCTATTTGGCTGTTCTAATGACGATTCGTCCGAATTAAGAATTCGATTATCGAATGCGAGTAAATTTAATTTTCAAAATATTACAGTAAATACTTCAACTGGAAATGTGAGTTTTGAGAATGTAAGTTCCGGGCAGAATACGACATACAAAATATTTGCAAAAGCATACAGTTATGCATTTGTTGAGTTAGAAATTGACGGAAAAACGTATACATTGCAGCCTATTGATTATGTTGGAGAAACACTTCTAAAAAAAGGAAATTATAAATATGAGATTACTGCAAATGACTCTCAGGAACGATACGGAAAATTGGGTTTGAAATTAATTAAAGATTAAAATACCAGAATTCATTTTTTATAAAATGAATTGTTGAAAATTAAAATACCAAATTATATTATATTTAATAATTCATGAATCTGGATTTAACAAAAAAACCCGACAAGTTTCAAATTTGTCGGGTTTTATAATTTAGTCTGAACTAAATATTATTTGTGCATGTGTTGCATTTCATAAACAAAAGTATCGCCATCTACTTTTTGATCGACTAGTGACAATGCTTTTGCAATAATATGATTTACATTGCCCGGAGTAAATCCTAAAGCAATTCCTAATTTTTTCAACATTACTTCCTGTTTGTCTTCAAGATGATGATCAACATGTACCATTCTGGTTAAATCGTATAAACGTTCTAATCGCTGAACATGTAAGTAAGGAGGGTTAATAGGGTATTTTAATGGATCGTTTAGTATTTCTTCATACTCAGTTTCTGAAATCTCTAAACGTGAAGCTAATTTATCCAAGAAATTTTTTTCTTCGGGATGTACAATTCCGTCTGCTAATGCTACACGAACAATAGCTGAAAAGTGACCTTTATTTCTTTGTTTGAATTCGCTATCAAATAAATCTGAAAATGACATAATTAAAAGGGTTTTATTAGGCAAAGATATATTTTATTTTAAATTATTAATTTTAAAGTTCTCATAAAATTTAACTTATTTTTATCCGTTCAATGAATAAGGGCTTTGTTTAATTTTCAAAATAAATCGTAAGTTTACAAGCCCAAATTAATTAATACAAGTAACCTCATGTCAGAATTTTGGATTTATTTTCAGATAGGTTTAAAGCATGTTTTAGATATTCATGCGTATGACCATGTGTTGTTTTTAATCGCTTTAACAACTCCGTATGCTTTTAAGGACTGGAAGAGGATTTTATTACTCGTTACGGTGTTTACGGTTGGTCATACATTAGCATTGTTGCTTTCTGTTTTTGGAATTATTGCAGTGAAAGCAAATCTCGTAGAATTTTTAATTCCAATTACAATTTTGGCAGCAGCAATGTTTAATCTCTTTACAGCCGGTAAATCCTCTAAAAACGAAAGTGTTAATTTAGTGTTTTTTCTGACCTTGTTTTTTGGGATTATACACGGACTTGGGTTTTCAAATTATTTTAAAACCATTTTAGGAGGAACTCCTTCTTCAAAATTAGTACCTTTATTGGAATTCGCTCTTGGAATCGAAGCTGCGCAACTGATAGTGGTTTTTGTGGTTTTGATACTGTCCTATATAGTACAGACAGTATTTCGTTTTTCAAAACGTGATTGGGCACTCGTGATGTCAGCTTTTATAATCGGTGTTGTAATTCCGATGATTGTAGAGAGTCCAATTTGGAACAGATAAAATAATGGAAATAAAAAAATTAAATAAATACGATAAAGCATATTTGCGAATTGCAAAAGAATGGGGTTCATTATCGTATTGTAAGCGTAAAAAGGTTGGTGCAATTATCGTAAAAGACAGAATGATTATTTCTGATGGTTACAATGGTACACCATCCGGATTTGAAAATTGCTGTGAAGATGAAGATGGATTAACACGCTGGGATGTTTTACACGCTGAAGCGAATGCTATTTTGAAAGTAGCCAGATCAACACAATCGTGTGAAGGAGCGACCTTATACATTACGCTTTCGCCCTGCAAAGAATGCAGTAAACTAATACATCAGTCTGGTATAAAAAGAGTAGTGTATCAGGATGGATATCGTGATGATTCCGGAATTCAGTTTTTAATAAAAGCCGGTGTAGAAGTAGAACATATTCCTTTTTTAGAAGAATAATGAAATTCAATCCAAAATATTTGCCAATTATTATCGGAGCAACTTTTGCTCTTGGAACAGTTCTCGGAAGCCTTATGAATGCTCCTGTTGAGGATCAGTTTTTGGCAAAAAATTACTCTAAAACCAAGCTGAATAAACTAATTGATTTTATCAATAATGAATATGTAGATAGTGTTAACACGGATTCGATTGTAAATTTGACTGTAGATAATATTTTGTCCAAATTAGACCCGCATTCTGTTTATATTCCGCCTAGTGAACAAGCAGAAGTTGCCGAAAGTATGAAAGGTGATTTTGTAGGTGTAGGAATTAATTTTTATATGTATAAAGATTCTGTAGCCATTATAAAACCTGTTGAAAACGGTCCTTCGGCAAAAGCCGGAATAAAATCTGGAGATCGGATTTTATATGCCGGAAAAACAAAATTATATGGCAGAAAATTGCCTTCTGATAGTTTGTTTTCTAAGTTAAAAGGGATAAAAGGTTCTGAAATCGAATTGACAATTTTTAGGAAATCTGAACAAAAGAAATTAAAGTTTAAAATCAAGAGAGATGTAATCCCGCTAAAAAGTGTTGATGCTTCTTTGTTGCTTGACAATAAAACAGGTTACATCAAAATCAATCGTTTTGCCGAAACAACTTATGATGAGTTTAAGGCTGGTTTATCAAGATTAAAACAAAAAGGCATTCAGTCGCTGGTAATCGATCTTCGTGATAACGGCGGTGGTTATATGGAAGAGGCTGTGGCTATTGCCGATGAGTTTTTGAAAGACAAACAGCTGATCGTGTTTACCAAAAACAAAAATGGGACTACCGAAAAAACATACGCAACCAAAAGTGGAAGTTTTGAAACCGGAAAAGTAACGGTTTTGATTAATGAAAACAGTGCTTCGGCAAGTGAGATTCTGGCTGGTGCTATTCAGGACAACGACCGTGGAACTATTGTAGGAAGACGTTCTTTTGGAAAAGGTTTAGTGCAGCGCGAAATGGATTTCAATGATGGTTCCGCTGTTCGGTTAACTGTGGCGAGGTATTACACCCCTACCGGAAGATCTATTCAAAAACCGTATGCTAAAGGAAACGAAGAATATTATAAAGAATCTGAGGCAAGAATAAAATCAGGTGAGTTATATGCAAAAGACAGTATAAAAGTGGCCGATTCTTTAAAATTTAAAACACCAAAAGGGAAAATAGTATACGGAGGTGGCGGAATCGTTCCTGATGTTTTTGTGCCAATGGAAGCAGAGCACGGCAATGAAAATGTAGCTTACTTGCTGCAAACAGGAGTTGTGGGCCATTTTGTCTTTGAAGAACTGGATAAAAACAGAAATGCTTTCGCAGGACTTCATTTTAATGCGTTTTTGGATAAAATGAAAAAGTCTGATGTTTATTTTAAGAAATTCAAAAACTACATTTTTATGACCGGCCTGGATCTTAAGTTAGATAAAACCAAATATTTGGTCAATCGTTATATTACTGCCGAGTTTGCACGACAATTATACGGAGAATTGTATTATTATGATGTAATTTTAAAAGAGGATGCCATGATTAAAAAGGTTCTGAATGTAAAGAAATAATCTTCTAATTTTTTTATAATGAAAACAGAAACTATTGTAAATGCTGAAATCGAACTTCTGACAGCTGTTAAAAAAGCGGATGTTTTAGTTTTAGAAAAGATGTTGCACGACGATTTGCTATTCAATTTGCCGGACGGAAATACCATTACTAAAGAATTCGATTTAGATTCCTATCGCTCAGGTAAAATAAAAATTGATTCACTGGAAGCTTCAGATCAAATTATCAATATAATTGGTGATACTGCTGTGGTTGCCGTGACCATTTCTTTAAAAGGAGCATTTAATAATAATCCAATAAGTGGTGTTTTTCGTTATGTCAGAGTCTGGAAACAATTTGATGAAAGTTTAAAAGTAATAGCAGGAAGCTGTGTAGCCTTACAATAAATAATAAAATAAAAAACATGAAAAATCTAATAAAAATAAGCTTTCTATTCGTTTTAATGACTTTTGTGGCTTCTTGTGCCTGTATGAAAGATAAAAAGACAGTTTCAGGAAAAGTTGAATCTATTGAGAATGGTAAGGACGGTTATACGGCTAAAATCAATACAGCTAAAAATGAAGTTTATTTTGCAACAGTTAGTATTGTGAATGTTGGCGGGCCGGAAAACTTCAAAAGTTTTAAAGAAGGAGATGAGGTTTCGGTACAAGGAGAAATCTGGAAAGCCGAAAATGAAAATCATATTAAGGTAGCTAGGATTATTTCGGTTAAATAAAATTTTAGAAACCTGGAGAAAAAAATAAAACCTTTAACAAATTAAGTTTATTTACCATTTTTGCTAAATAAACTTAATTTGTTAAAGGTTTGTAATTTTATAAAGAAACTTATTTTTGAAATTTTATCGAATACTGTCATGTGCATGAGTCTGCGCGCCATTATTCCATAAAGTAAGAATATCAGTGGCAACAGCAGCACCGCTTCCGGCAGCAATAGCCAGCTGACTTCTCCAGCCTGCCAAAGTTCCAATAACATAAATGCCATCGGCTACTTTATGATCGTCATTTTTAAGCTGGATACGTTGTTTTTCGGGTAAGGCTTTTTTGTGTGGTTCAACATATTGCATCAAACCTTCGATGTCAAAAGTATTCGCAGAGCCTATTCCTATTACAATGGTTTTTGTCTGGTAGCAGTTTTTATTTGTAGTTACCGTAAATTCAGGATACATACCCTCAATTTTAATTACTTTCTCATTTGGAATCTGAGAAATGTGTGGATATGTCTGAGTTAAATCTTCTGTGCTTTCAGATAATAATTCGGATCCTAATTTGCCTGGTTTTATGCCGTAAGCGTTGTAAAAAATAGCTTCTTGTAACGAAGAATTTTTTTGATGTGTAAAAATTCCGATTTTTTTATCGGTAACAAAAGCTTTGTTTTTAGCAGAACCTAATACGAGAGCACAGGACATGCCAGAAACCCCTCCGCCAATAATTAAAACATCAAACATATTATCTGCCGTTTGTTTTTTCTTCGATACTTTTCGAAATTCTAAAAATTAAAAGAATTAAAACGGCACAGAATGAAGCGGCAATTCCAATTAAAGCTACTGCGCTGTCTCCCTGAAAAGGATTTTGGAAATCAAGCTGCGTAATGTTAAACACAATTAAAGCTAATGCCAAAAGCACTAAGATGGAAGTAAAGATTTTCATAAGGCTGTTTGTTTGTCTAAAATAATAAAGAAGTCCCTTTTGGATAGAAAGCCTTTGGGCTGTATTTTAGAATTTTATGATGCAAATTTATGAAAATATCCTTTAGACAAACAAACCTTTAACATTAGCAGCGAATAATTTAACAGCTATTGCTAAGAGAATTACTCCAAATGTCTTGCGGACTACACCAAGTCCGTTTTCGCCCAGTAAAGTTTCAATTTTTTTTGATGATTTTAAAACAATATAAACCAGGATAATATTCAATAAAATCGCAATAATAATATTAATGGTATGAAATTGAGATCGTAACGAAAGTAAAGTAGTCATGGTTCCTGCTCCGGCAATTAACGGAAAAGCTAATGGAACGATTGATGCTGATCCAGGTTCTTCATCACGGTAAATTCTAATACCTAAAATCATTTCCAGTGCCAGAAAGAATAATACAAACGAACCTGCTACTGCAAACGAATGTACATCAATTCCTATTAGATTCAATAGCCCTTCTCCAACAAAAAGAAAAACAATCATTATAGTACCTGCAACAAGTGAAGCTTTTTCAGATTCGATATGGCCTACTTTAGCTCGTAAATTCACAATAATCGGAATGGAACCCACAATATCAATAACAGCAAAAAGCACCATGCTTATTGTGATGATTTCTTTTAAACTGATTTCTAACATATCGTTTTGATTTTTAGGGGTTAAAAACTTTGCAAAAGTAGTTAATAAAGTTAGGTGATTTTTTGACACTATGTATTTTTGTTACAAAAACATGTTTTCGTTGTTAAAAATGAAATATTTGTAACAATGATGATTTTTGTAACATAGTTTCGCAAAGATTTTGTGCAAAGATTCACGAAGTGTTATTTTAAACATCATAAATAATAATAAAACTTCAGTGAAAGTAGTATAAACCTTTGCGAATCTCCATGCTGGATTTTTTATGTCTTTTCTTTGACTATCTTTGCACTTTATAAATTCAGTATTTTATCATCATGTTTCAATTAGGAAAAACCATTATTTCAGAAGATATTCTTGAAAAAGAATTTGTGTGCAACTTATCAGCTTGTAAAGGAGCTTGCTGTGTTGACGGGGATGCAGGTGCTCCTTTAAGTGAAGCAGAGACAAAAATACTGGAAGAAATTTATCCGAAAGTAAAACCTTTTTTGCGTAAAGAAGGAATTGCTGCAATCGAAGCACAGGGAACCTGGGTAAAAGGAACCGATGGTGATCTTGAAACGCCATTAATTGATGAAAAAGATTGTGCTTATGTAATTTTTGATGGTAAAACCGCTCTTTGTGGAATCGAACAAGCCTACAATCAGGGAATCGTTGACTGGAAAAAACCTGTTTCCTGTCATTTGTATCCAATCCGTGTGAAAGATTTTACGGAGTTCGCTGCTGTTAATTATGACAAATGGGACATTTGTGATGATGCCTGTTCTTTAGGAAAGGAATTAGAAGTTCCGGTTTATAAATTTGTCAAAGAGGCACTAATTCGCCGTTTTGGAGAAGACTGGTATTTAGAACTTGAGAAAGTTGCTGAAGAGCTAAAAAAGAGCTAAAAAAGAGCTAAGAAATAGCTGAAAAAGGTAAAGAAATTTTTTAAAAAATATCGAATGCATAACGTGTATTTTTCACACCTATTTTGACTCAAAAAAATAAAAATTTCACTCAAAAAAAACTTTTTAAAAGAATTTAAAATACTTGCTTTTTATTCTAAAAATTCTATATTTTACGGGGGTTTAAGAGGGAATGACGGAGCCTAAGTATCTTATTTTCAAATAATTAAATAATTGTATGAAAATCATGTCATTTATCGTAGTTGTTAAAAACTATGTCAGATTGTGAATAAGTTTGAGTTTGATTTTTGACGACAAATGACAATCTTTGTAATCGTTTTGAATAAGGGGAAATTCATTATAAAAATTAAACAAAAAACAACAATGTCACAAGTTGAACCAATACTACAAGAAAACAAGAATCGTTTCGTTATTTTTCCAATTAAACATCATGATATTTGGGAATGGTATAAAAAAATGGAAGCTAGTTTTTGGACTGCCGAAGAAATTGATTTGCATCAGGACTTGACAGATTGGAACAATAAATTAAGTGACGACGAAAGATATTTCATTAAACATATTTTGGCATTTTTTGCTGCTTCTGATGGAATCGTAAATGAAAACCTGGCTGAGAACTTTGTAAATGAGGTACAATATGCCGAAGCTAAATTTTTCTACGGTTTCCAAATTATGATGGAGAATATCCACAGTGAGACTTATTCTTTATTAATTGATACTTATGTCAAAGACGAAGCAGAAAAAGCTGAATTGTTTAATGCCTTGGAAGTATTCCCTGCAATTGGTAAAAAAGCAGAATGGGCTTTAAAATGGATCGAGTCTGATTCATTTGCGGAAAGACTAATTGCTTTTGCTGCGGTTGAAGGAATTTTCTTTTCAGGAGCTTTTTGTTCTATTTATTGGTTAAAAAAACGTGGTTTAATGCCAGGTTTGACTTTTTCTAATGAATTGATTTCCCGCGACGAAGGTGTACATTGTGATTTTGCCGTTCACCTGCATAATCACCATTTGATTAACAAAGTTCCAAAAGAAAGAATTAAAGAAATCATTGTTGATGCTTTAAATATCGAAAGAGAATTTGTTACAGAATCTCTTCCGGTTAGTTTGATTGGAATGAATGCGACTTTAATGACACAATATTTAGAATTTGTTGCAGACAGATTATTAGTAGAATTAGGTTGTGAACGTGTTTATGGATCAGCTAATCCGTTTGATTTCATGGACATGATTTCTCTTCAGGGAAAAACCAATTTCTTTGAAAAACGTGTTGCAGAGTATCAAAAATCAGGTGTGATGAACACAGATAGTGATGCTCAGAAAATTTCATTCGATGCAGATTTTTAGACAACAAAAATATTTTAGTGTTTAACCCCAAAATAAACACTGATTAAGATTTTATAACAAAACATTTTTAGAATCTCTTTTCCCAAATCGAAGATTCAATAATTTTCAACGCTTTTTCGGTCTGATTTCAGATTGGAATAGGGTAGCTATTGAGAATGATGTAATTCTCAAAAAATAATTAAAAATCACACAATGTTTAAGTGCTGGAATTCGTTTTCCAGTGACTTTAATTTTTTCAATAACACTAAAAAAGTAAGCTTATGTATGTAGTAAAAAGAGATGGCCACAAAGAGCCGGTAATGTTTGATAAGATTACAGAAAGAATCAAAAAATTGTGTTACGGGCTTAATGAGCTTGTAGATCCTGTTAAGGTAGCCATGAGAGTTATCGAAGGATTGTATGACGGAGTTTCTACATCTGAACTTGATAATCTTGCGGCAGAAACAGCGGCTTCTATGACTATTGCACATCCTGATTATGCGCAATTGGCAGCTCGTGTGGCAATCTCAAACCTGCATTCAAATACTAAAAAATCGTTCTCAGAAACGATGAAAGATATGTATCACTACGTAAATCCAAGAAACGGTCAGGATGCACCATTAATTGCTGATGACGTATATAAAGTGATTCAGGAAAATGCAGCTTTCTTAGATTCTCATATCATTTATACCAGAGATTTCAATTACGATTATTTTGGTTTTAAAACCTTAGAGCGTTCGTATTTGTTGAAAATCAATGGAAAAATCGTTGAGCGTCCACAGCATATGTTGATGCGTGTTTCGGTAGGGATTCACTTAGATGATTTAAAATCGGTAATTGAGACTTACGATTTAATGTCTAAAAAATATTTCACGCATGCAACGCCAACGTTGTTCAATGCTGGAACTCCAAAACCACAAATGTCTTCTTGTTTCCTTTTGGCTATGCAGGATGACAGTATTGATGGTATTTACGATACTTTAAAACAAACAGCAAAAATCTCGCAATCAGCAGGAGGAATTGGTCTTTCTATTCATAACGTTCGTGCAACAGGATCTTACATTCGCGGTACAAACGGAACTTCAAACGGAATTGTTCCGATGTTGCGAGTATTCAATGATACAGCACGTTATGTAGATCAGGGTGGTGGAAAACGTAAAGGAAGCTTTGCGATTTACATCGAAACCTGGCATGCGGATATCTTTGATTTCTTAGATTTAAAGAAAAACACAGGAAAAGAAGAAATGCGGGCAAGAGATTTATTCTTTGCAATGTGGACATCTGATTTATTCATGAAACGTGTGCAGGAAGATGCATCATGGACTTTAATGTGCCCTAACGAATGTCCTGGATTATATGATGTTTACGGAGACGAATTCGAAGCCATGTACACGGATTACGAATTTAGAGGAAAAGGTAGAAAAACGATTCGTGCTCGTGAATTATGGGAGAAAATTTTGGAATCACAAATCGAAACTGGAACGCCTTACATGTTGTACAAAGATGCCGCCAACCGTAAATCAAACCACAAGAATTTAGGAACAATTCGTTCTTCAAACTTGTGTACGGAGATTATGGAGTACACATCAAAAGATGAAATCGCGGTTTGTAATTTAGCTTCAATCTCATTACCAATGTTTATTGAAAACGGAAAATTCGATCACGAAGCGCTTTACAATGTTACCAAACGTGTAACCCGTAACCTGAACAAAGTAATCGACAGAAACTACTATCCGGTAAAAGAAGCAGAAAACTCAAATATGCGTCACCGTCCCGTAGGATTGGGAGTGCAAGGTTTAGCAGATGCTTTTATCATGTTACGTATGCCTTTTACAAGTGATGAAGCTAAGGCATTAAATCAGGAAATTTTTGAAACCTTATACTTTGCAGCTGTAACCGCTTCTATGGAAATGGCGAAAGAAGAAGGCCCATATTCTACATTTGAAGGCTCTCCAATGTCAAAAGGGGAATTCCAATACAATATGTGGGGAATGAAAGATGAAGAGTTATCAGGCCGTTGGGACTGGGCTTCCTTAAGAAAAGAAGTGGTAGAACATGGAGTTCGTAATTCATTATTGGTTGCTCCAATGCCAACAGCTTCGACTTCTCAAATTTTAGGAAATAACGAAGCTTTCGAACCGTATACATCAAACATTTACACACGTCGTGTATTGTCTGGAGAATTCATTGTAGTAAACAAACACTTGCTTCATGATTTAGTGGACAGAGGTTTATGGAACGAGACTTTGAAACAAGAAATTATGCGTCATAACGGATCGGTTCAAAATATTGATGTGATTCCGCAAGACTTAAAAGAACTATACAAAACCGTTTGGGAAATGTCGATGAAAGACATTATCGATATGTCTCGTCAAAGAGGTTATTTCATTGACCAATCACAATCATTGAACTTGTTCATGCAGGATGCCAACTATTCTAAACTAACGTCAATGCATTTCTATGCATGGCAGTCAGGTTTAAAAACAGGTATGTATTACCTGAGAACAAAATCAGCAGTTGATGCGATTAAATTCACATTAAACAATGATAAAAAAGAAGAAACACCAGCTTTAGTTGCAGAAACTGAAGAAATCAATATTGAGGAATACAAAGCGATGTTGTTAAAAGCACAAGCAGCAGGTCCTGAGGATTGTGAGATGTGTGGGTCTTAATTTTTTTTTAGAATCAAGATGATAGAATAAAGAGTAAAGATTTATTCTTAGTAATAGAAAGCAGTTATTGTAATGATAGCTGCTTTTTTTTTTTACATCATTTTGTTTTTATTCGCAATCTTTGTCATTCCGAGGAATGAGGAATCTTCGCAAGAAACTCGACAAAGATTGATGATTTGTATTGCAGAGTTTCTTGTGAAGATCCTTCCTCCGTCAGGATGACAAAACGGTGAGAAAAATCATTAAGGATTAATAACTCCAAGTTTCACAAGTATTTTAAGATTGATAAACTTTGTAAATAGTAATTTTAATCAAACAAATTGTTCAAAAAATCCAAATCTGGATTAAGAGTTTTAATTAACGCAGTTTTTTTATTTCTACTCCAGCCTTTTATTTCTTTTTCACGACTAATAGCTTCTTGAATCCAAGTAAATTTTTCATAATACAATAAAAACTCAACTTTATATTTTGAAGCAAAACTTTTATTTCCATCAGTAATATTTTCTTTATGCTGAATTAAACGAATTTTTAAATTGTTGGTTACTCCAGTATAGAAAACAGTTTTTGATTTGTTTGTTATAATGTAGATGTAATAAGTATTGTAGCCTTCGTATATTAGCATGGTAAATTTTTTTAAGCACAAATAAAGAAAGATTTTTCTTGTTTTAAATGCGTTTTACTAAAAAATATGTGAACCATTGGTGCGGAGTCTCTTGCGAAGATTCCTCGTCCCTCGGAATGACAAGTTTCATGAGAAAATTTTGTTTTACAATAGTTAACAGCTTTTAAATCTTGATAATGCTTTAGGTTATTTGAATTAAACCTTTTCAAAAATCAAAAGTCTTACTTTAAACAAATCTCTTTGTTATGAAAAAAAGCAATCTTTGGTCGTTACGATTGGGCTTCTCAGGAAAAGAAGCTGCTAAAATTGAAAAAATAGGATTAGAAAAATTTCTAAAGAAATCTTATGATTCGAAATTTGATAGCCAATTTCCTGTTTTTTTACAAGACAGTCCCAAAACAATTGCTGAGTACAAAGAATTACGCCAATCCGCAAAAAATCTCGATCCCGAAGAGAAAAATAAAATTCAGAGAAAAGAAACCTTAACTGCAGCTGAATTAAAAAAATGGTGGGTTGCCAAAATGCAAAACGATGAATTTCCTTTACGTGAAAAAATGGTTTGTTTCTGGCACAATCATTTCGTGTCCACTTCGCAAAAAGTAAAAGTTAATTACTGGATTTACCAGCACAACATGATTTTGCGAGAGAATGCTTTTGGAAATTTCAAGGAAATGACCAAAAAGATCGTAAAATCGAATGCCATGATCAAATACCTGGATAATGTCGATAACAAAAAAGGCAAAATCAATGAAAATCTAAGCCGCGAATTACTGGAACTATTCACCATCGGAATCGGGAATTATACCGAAGAAGATATTAAAAACGGTGCAAGAGCCCTGGCAGGATTAAATTATGGCGATGAAGGTGGGGTTTACAGAAAAAACTTAGAAGATAGCAGCAATAAAACCTATTTTGGAAGAACAGGAAACTGGAAAGCAGATGATTTAGTTGATATTATTTTCGAACAAAAAAGCATTCCGTATTTAATTACACGAAAAATTCTGAAATGGTTTCTTTACGATACCCCATCAGAAGAATCGGTGCGATATTATGGGGATTATTTCAAAAAAGTAAATTTTGAAATAGCACCGTTGCTTACCAAAATCTTTATCGAAGAATATGCCAAGGATGTTTCGGGCAATAAAATCAAGGATCCTTTGGTTTATATTTCACAGCTTATTGACGAGTTACAACTGAAAGATTATGATGAGGCAATGATTGTTGCCTTTCTCAAACAGCAAGGAATGGATTTGTATAATCAGGTCAATGTAAAAGGCTGGGATGGAGGGAATTCATGGCTGACTTCGCAGGTTTATCTGCAGCGAAATAATACTTCGGACCTGCTTTGCAGCGGACGGAAGCTTTCAAAAAAAATACTCAATTCGATGACTAGTGAAAATCCGAAGCCTAAATTAGAATTGGAGAAAAGAGAGATAAAAGTTGAATTTGACGCCAACGGAAATAATAAAACCATCATAGCCGAATTGTCAAACAGATTGTTGTTTAATGTAAACGAATCCATGCAAAAAGATATGGAAAATCTGCTTAAATATGATTTTGATCCTAAAGAGCCCAATGCCAATTTTGCAGTAGTGCGTTTGTTTAATTGTATCACCAAATTACCAGAATACCAGTTAATTTAAAATGCTATCATCATGAACAGAAGAAATTTTCTAACCTTAACAGGGACATTTACCGGCGGAATGCTTGTGCTTCCAAGTTTTTTGCATGCATTTGGCGAACAAAGTAGTTTGGTAATCGGTGAACAGTGCCTGGTTTTTGTTCAGCTCAACGGAGGAAACGACGGACTGAATACTTTTATTCCTTACGATGATCCGTTGTATTACGAATACAGAACTAAAATTGCCCTGAATAAAGATATAGTGGTGGGCAAAAATAAAGGAATGGCATTTCATCCGGCATTAAAAGATTTTGCTCAGATGCAGCAAAACGGAGATTTAACCGTAATTCAGAATGTCGGTTATCCGGAACCGGTTCGTTCGCATTTCCGCAGTCAGGAAATTTGGCAGACTGCAGCAGATTCCAATAAATACATCAACGAAGGTTGGTTAGGACGTTACTTGGATCTGCAATGTCACGATCATCAGCCAACTGCCGGAATCAATCTCGATTCGATTGACAATCTGGCCTTGAAAGGTTTGGAGCCGAATGCAATTACTGTTAAAGATCCCGATCGTTTTAAGGTGAAATCAAATAAGGAAAATGAAAAACTATCCGATAATCCACAATTGGATTTTGTTCGTAAAATCGCCAATTCGGTTGTAGAAGGTTCAGATGATATTCAAAATGCCCTGAAACAATCGAAAACAGAAATCAGTTATCCTAAAACAGGATTGTCCAAAAATCTGGAATGGATTGCAAGGCTTGTAAAAGGAAACCTGAATTCGAAAGTGTATTATACTTCCCTTGGCGGATTTGACACGCATGACAATCAGCTTTCTCTTCATGAAAGAAAATTTACAGAACTGAATGATGCTTTATTTAGTTTTTATACGGATCTGAAGCAGGCAAAATTGCTTCAAAACGTTACAATCGTGGTGTTTTCTGAATTTGGAAGACGCGTAAAAGACAACGGAAGCGGAACCGATCACGGAACTGCGGCGCCAATGTTTGTGATTGGAGGAAATAACAAAGGAACAATTCTGGGCAATAATCCAAATTTAGCCGATTTGGATAACGGCGATTTAAAACACCAAATTGATTTTAGGTCGGTGTATGCCTCATTATTACAGCAAAAAATGGATTTTGATTATTCAAAAATTGGGATTAAGAATAGTCCTGTTTCAGGTTTGTTTTAGTTTTTTAGGATTAGGATTTTAAAATGAAACTTATTCAATATAATTTAAACACTTTAGAATCTTCCTCAAAACCAATTATATAAATCTCATTTTAAGCCTCATTTATTAAAATATCATACAAAACAAGCTAATTTTGTTAAGAAATCCTTTTTTGTTTCATAAAATGCATTTTTTTTTTTGGTGCAGTTAAAATAATTTATACATTCGCACAGAATTTAAAAAATAACACAAACAAAATGGCAACTAACCGTTTTTATTTTAGCAACAATTTTTATTTCTTCTTTAGTAGAAGTTAGGATTGTGCTATGGTTATTTGAAACAAATTAAAAGACAAATACAACTAATATACAATCCTGATGAAAATCAGGATTTTTTTTTGACTATATGACAGCTAAAATTGCAATACAAGGTATCAAAGGTTCTTTTCATCATCAGGTTGTTAAGGAATATTTTTCTGAAAACGTAGATATTGATGAATGTCTGTCTTTTGAGGAATTGGTTGACAGCCTTCTTGCGGGGAAATCAGATCAGGCAGTTATGGCAATTGAAAATTCGATTGCAGGACCAATTATTCCGAATTATGCTTTGATTGACAAGAATAATTTGCACATTATAGGAGAACATTATTTAAGTATTCACCAAAATTTAATGGCTTTGAAAGGTCAGAAAATTGAAGATATTAAAGAAGTTCATTCACACCCGATGGCATTATTGCAATGTATGGATTTCTTAAAACAATATCCAAACATCAAATTGGTAGAGGATAAAGATACAGCCGAAACAGCAAGAAGAATTCAGGAAAAACAGTTAACAGGAATTGCTGCAATAGGAAGTAAAGTAGCATCGGAAATGTATAATCTTGAAATTATAGCACCGGAGATTCAGACGATTAAAAATAATATGACGCGTTTCGTAATCATCAAAAAGCAAAATTCATTTTTGCCTGAAAACGAGATCAACAGAGCGTCTATCAAATTTGAACTCGATCATAAAAGAGGAAGTCTGGCAGCAGTTCTAAATGTAATGAGTGACTGCAAACTGAATTTGACAAAAATTCAGTCACTTCCAAAAATTGAAACACCATGGAAATATTCGTTTTTCGTAGATGTGACATTTGAAAATTATGAAGATTACTCGAAAGCCAAATCGTTACTCAATATTATGGCGGAATATTTTAAGGTGTTGGGAGAATATAAAAATACAAAGCCTTTAAGTCAGTCTTAAAGTTGGAAAGTCGAAAGTCATAAAGTCAAAAATAAAAAGAGCCTAAAGCTTACAGCTTAAAGCCTAAAGCAGAAAACAATGATTACAACAGCAAAAAGATTAGATACAGTTGAAGAATACTACTTTTCATCAAAATTGAGAGAAGTTCGTCAACTCATGTCTGAAGGAAAATCAATCATCAATATGGGAATCGGAAGCCCTGATTTGAGTCCGTCGAAAGCAGTAATTGAAGCGGTAGCCGCGGCAATTCAGGATGAAAACGGACATGGTTATCAAAGCTATCAGGGATTACCGGAAATGAGGCAGGCGATGGCAGATTTTTATCGGGATCAATTTGGTGTTGCAGTGAATCCAAATAACGAGATTTTACCATTGATGGGGTCAAAAGAAGGAATTATGCATATTTCGCTTGCATTTTTAAATCCGGGCGACCATGTTTTGATTCCGAATCCGGGTTATCCGACTTATACTTCGGTAACCAATTTGGTAGAAGCGGTTCCGGTTTATTATGATTTGAAAGAAGCAAACAGTTGGGAACCGGATTTTGAGGCTTTAGAGAAACTGGATCTTTCGAAAGTAAAAATTATGTGGCTGGGTTATCCGCACATGCCGACAGGAGCGAGAGGAAGTTTAGCGTTATTTGAAAAATTGGTTGCTTTTGCTAAAAAACACAACATATTACTGATCAATGACAATCCGTATAGTTTTGTTTTGAATGATAATCCGATGAGTTTGTTGCAGGTTGAAGGTGCGAAGGATGTGGCTTTAGAATTGAATTCACTGAGTAAAACATTCAATATGGCCGGCTGGAGAGTCGGGATGGTTTTAGGAAATCCTGAAATTATCGATGCAGTGTTAAAAGTAAAAAGCAACATGGACAGCGGTATGTTCTACGGAATTCAGAAAGGAGCAATTGCAGCTTTAAAATGTGATAAATCCTGGTTCGAAGATCAAAACAAAATTTACAGACGCCGTAGAGAATTAACCGAAAAGCTAGCAGAAAAATTAAACTGTAAAGTGTATAAAGAAGGGGTTGGACTTTTTGTCTGGGCAAAATTGCCGGAAGGAATCGAATCAGCAGAGAAGTTCATTGACGAAATATTATACGAGAAACATATTTTTATTACACCGGGAACTATTTTTGGAAGCAACGGCGAAGGGTATATCAGGTTCTCATTGTGTGTAAAAGAAGAAAAAGTACAGGAAGCGATAGATAGGTTTTAGTATTGAGACTTTAGAATTAAGTACTAAGATTTCCTGCAAGGTTTTCAAAACCTTTCAGGAAGTTTAAAGCTCTTATGAAAACATGAAGCCCTAGCCCTGATAGAAGCGGCATCCTTTTATGGTGGGGGTCACCATAAAAGATACAGCGGATAGCAGGAAACAGCTTCAAATAAAAAGAATTATGAAAGTATATGTAATAGGAATAGGATTAATAGGCGGTTCAATGGTGTTAGACATCAAAGGGCGTTATCCTGATGCTACTATTTTAGGAATCGATAGTAACGAGCAACATTTGCAGGAAGCAATTGATCTTGGAGTTATTGACGAAGCTGGAAGTTTTGAAGATTTACAAAAAGCAGATTTTGTAATTGTTTCGGTTCCTGTTGATGTTGCGCTTACCGTTTTACCTAAAGTTTTGGACGCCGTTGGAGATAAAACGATTGTTTTTGAAGTTGGATCGACTAAAAAACCAATTTGCGATGCAGTAGCAAACCATCCGAAGAGAAGAAATTTTATTGCTACGCACCCAATTGCAGGAACAGAGTTTTCGGGACCTTCGGCGGCAATAAGAGGTTTGTTTCAAGGAAAGACAAACATTATATGTGAAGTAGAAAAGACAGCTTTTAAACTGCAGGAGAAAGCATTGAATCTTTTCAGTTCGATCGGAATGAGAATTAGATACATGGATCCCGTTTCGCACGACAAACATATTGCTTATGTTTCGCATTTGTCGCACATTAGTTCGTTTATGCTCGGAAAAACAGTAATGAACAAAGAAAAAGACGAACAGGATATTTTTGACATGGCGGGCAGTGGATTTGAAAGTACAGTTCGTCTCGCAAAAAGTTCACCAGCGATGTGGACACCAATTTTTAAGCAGAACAAAGAGCATGTTATTGAAACATTAGAAGAGTATATTTCGAATCTAAGCAGGTTCAGGGATTTGTTGAAAGAAGAAAATTATAATGCCATTTTTGAAGAAATGGAAAGCACAAATAAAATAAAAGAGATATTAAACGGATTAACAATTAAAAAGTAAATTAGAATAAGATGGAAAATAAGAAAGAAATGAGAAAGTGGTTAGAAGATTTCAATTTAAATCACCCACTTGTGATAGCTGGACCATGTAGTGCAGAAACTGAAGATCAGGTTTTGAAAATTGCTCACGAATTGAAAGATTCAAAAGTTAGTGTATTCAGAGCAGGAATCTGGAAACCAAGAACGCGTCCGGGAGGATTTGAAGGTGTTGGAGAAATTGGTTTAAAATGGTTGCAAAAAGCAAAAGCTGAAACTGGTTTATTGATGGGTACTGAAGTTGCAACTGCAGCTCACTGTAAATTGGCTTTAGAGCATGATATTGACGTTTTATGGGTTGGTGCACGTACAACAGCAAACCCTTTCGCAGTTCAGGAAATTGCTGATACTTTGAAAGGAACTGATAAAATCGTTTTGGTTAAAAATCCAGTAAACCCTGATTTGGCTTTATGGTTAGGTGGTGTTGAGCGTTTACACATGGCAGGTATTGAGAAATTAGGTGTGATCCATAGAGGTTTTTCTACTTACGAAAAAACAAAATACAGAAATATCCCGGAATGGCAGATTGCTATCGAATTGCAAAATAAATTCCCCGATTTACCATTAATCATTGATCCATCTCACATTACAGGAGATCGTAAAATGATTTTCGAAGTTACTCAGGAAGCTTTAGATTTGAACTACGACGGTATGATCATCGAAACGCACTTCGACCCGGACAATGCATGGTCTGATGCTGCTCAGCAAGTTACTCCTGATGCTTTGAAACAAATCATCAAAGATTTGACTATCAGAAAAACAGATGATACTACAGATGAGTACAGTTCAAAAATGACTAAATTAAGAGCTAACATCGACGTTTTGGATGCTAACTTATTAGAGCTTTTAGGAAAACGTATGAAAGTAGCTGACGAAATTGGTCAGGTGAAAAAAGATGCAAACGTTGCAATTCTTCAAAACAGCCGTTGGAACGAAATCTTAGGAAAAATGATTCTGGAAGGCGAGAAAAAAGGTCTTACTGAAGAGTTTGTTTTGAAAATGTTCAAAGCAATCCACCAGGAAAGTATTGGTCATCAGGAAAAAGTATTGAATGCATAATTGAATTTGAACCATATAAGTGATATAAGATAATTTAAGTTTTTTAAAAGCTTGTTATTGATGAATGTTATGTCACAGATATGATTCAGATATTTAAAATAGAATCTCCATCCCTTTGACAAAAAGGGTTGGGGATTTTTTTATGAAATTAATTTACACTCCTCCCAACCTTTTCGTATTTTTTGTTCTCTATATCACTATACAACCTTAACTTTCGCGTTATGAAATCAAATATGTGTTTATCTCCGTCTAAAATTTTTCAGGTTAATCTGAAATTACTGTTTTGCGTTTTACTGTTTTCAGCCGTTAAAGTTTTTGCTCAAAGTCCTGAACTGAACGTAAAAGGAGAGGAAGCTGAAAAGGTCAAAATGAGTCAGCTGCTTGTTAATGTTAAGGTAATTGGAAATATTGCCTACACTACTGCCGAAATGCATTTTTTTAATTCGGGAACTCGTCAGATGGAAGCAGAACTTATTTTTCCGTTGCCGGAAAATGTCTCAGTTTCAAGATATGCAATTGATATTAACGGTAAAATGCGCGAAGCGGTTCCGGTAAATAAAAATAAAGGGAAACAGGTTTTTGAAGCCATTGAACATCGTCGGGTTGATCCGGGATTATTGGAAAAAGTGGATGGAAATAATTTTAGAACCCGAATTTATCCTTTAATGCCAAACGGAGAACGAATCGTAATTATTGGTTACGAAGAAGAGCTTTCTGCATTTGATAAAAGCAATCTGTCGTATCAGCTGGTGAGTCGTTATCCTAAAAAACTGGATAAATTTGAGATCAATGTTTCGGTTTTGGGAGCTTCTGCTTCACCAACTATTGCTGAAAATTCTGGTGATGCTATTGCTTTCTCGAACTGGAACCAATCATTTCAGACTTCACTAAAAAAAGAAAATTATCAGCCTTCTGAAAAAATGCTTTTCAAGATTCCAATTCAGCAGAATATTCCAAGTATCGTGATGCAGAATGTTGGAGGTCAGCATTATTTTTACGGAAATACTTTTATAGAAGGTAATAGAACAGCTAAAAAAGCACCGGCTTCAATTGGTCTGATTTGGGATAATTCTTTGAGCTGCCAGACGCGTGATTTGAAAAAGGAATTAAATTTATTAGACGCTTATTTTCAAAAGATAAAAAACACAAAAGTGACTTTGTATTTTCTAAATTACACTTTCGAAAAACAAAAAGAATTTGTGATTTCAAATGGAAACTGGTCTGAATTGAAAACCGTTTTGGAGAACACGAAATATGATGGAGGAACCCGTTTTTCACAAATCAATTTTGAAAATCAGGAGGAATATTTATTTTTCTCTGACGGATTATCTTCTTTGAGTGAGAATGTCTTGCCAAAAACGAAGAGAACAGTATATACAATTACATCTTCAGTTTCGGCAGATTTTGCTTTTTTGAATTATTCTTCGATGCAAAGAAGCGGAAATTTCATTAATCTGAATCAATTGAATGTTGAAAATGCTTTAGATAAATTGGTAAGTAACAATTTGAAGTTTTTAGGAATAAAGGAGAATTTTACGGTTACAGATTTGTTTCCGATGGAAGGGGTTTCGGTTTCGGGAAGCTTTAGTTTTTCTGGAATTTCATTGAATTCAAAAAATGAAATAACGCTTTTGTTTGGTTATAACAATGAAGCCGTTCAGGAAAGAAAAATAACCTTAGATGCTTCGGTTCAAAGCACGACTGATGTTAATATTGAAAAACTTTGGGCTCAGAAAAAAATAGCCAGCCTTGATTTGCAATATGCTAAAAATGCAGAAGAAATTGAATCTTTAGGAAAGAAATACGGCATTATAACCAAAAACACTTCACTGATTGTGTTAGAGGATATTCGGGATTATATTATGTATGATATTATTCCTCCGGCCGAATTACGAACTGAGTTTGACAGAATCAAAAAGCAGGAACATGATACCAATCTCGCTAAACAAAAAAACAACTGGGAAAATATAGACAGCTATTTTGAAGGATTAAATTCTTGGTGGGAAAAAGATATAAAATATGTGGTTCCAAAAGTTTTGCCAAAGTCTAAGAAAAAGAAAGGGGTGGTTTATGAAACGATTAAGAGTGATCCGGATGCTGTTTTGACTGTTGATGAACCAGTTGGATCGGGACCTGTTTCTGAGATTGTCCAAGATAATTCAGTTGCTTCGCCTCCTCCTGCTCCAAAAGTTGATCAGGTTTTATTTGTAGCACCTACGGTTGTGAAATCTGAAGAGGTTTACAGAGACGGTGATAAACAAACGAATGAATTAAAAGAAGTAGTTGTGATGGGTTATGCCTCAATGAAAAAATCAGACCTTACAGGTTCAGTACAATCAGTTTCTTACGTTCCGGAAAGAACTATAGCACCAGGACTTTCAAATAATGTAATACAAACACTTGCGGATAAAGTTGCCGGAGTTGAAGTAGAAGAGGCATCAAATAATAGTATAAGAATAAGAGGGAATTCCACAGTTGCAAATCAGCCTTTAATAATTGTAAATGGAGAAGTTTATCAAGGTAAAATAGAAGATCTAAATAAAGATGATATTGCTTCAATTAATGTTTTAAAAGATGCTTCTACAACTGCTATTTATGGGAGCAGGGCGTCAAATGGAGTGATAATGGTTACTACTAAAAATGGTAATACAATTCAAAACGAAACCAAAACATGGAACCCGGACAGATTATATTTAAAAGCTTTGGCATCGGCACCAAAACAAAAACAATATGATTTGTATTTCGAATTGAGAAAATCTCAGGAGAGAAACCCGAGTTTTTATTTTGACGTGGCGCACTTTTTCTATAATCAGGGAGATGTAAAAAAAGCACTGCAGGTAATCAGTAATATTGCAGATCTAGGATTAGAAAATCATCAGCTTTATAAAACATTAACCTATACTTTGCGCCAATGGAAGGATTTTGAAGATGCGTCATTTACAGCGAAACAAGTTGCTAAATGGAGAGCTCATGAACCTCAAAGTTTAAGAGATTATGCACTGGCTTTGGAAGATGCAGGTAACTATCAGGAAGCTTTTGATCAATTGGTAAAAACTTTGGAAGTGAATTATTATGGAGAAATGAGCGGACAATATCAAGGGGTTGAAGATATTATTTTGATGGATTTAAACCGAATGCTTATCGAACATACTGATTTGAAAACCGGAAAATTAGATAAAAAATATCTTGATAAAATGCCGGTCGATATTAGAATTATCATGAACTGGAACTTGATGGATGTTGATTTGGATTTGCATATTATTGAACCCACGGGTGAAGAATGTTATTATGGACATAAAGTAACAGAATCTGGGGCAAGCTTTTCAAAAGATTTTACACAAGGGTATGGTCCTGAACAATATCTGATTCGAAATGCAGTGAAAGGGAAATACCAAATAAAAAGTAACTATTTTGGAGAAAATGAATTAACAGAAAATGGCCCTGCGACGGTTATGGTTGAGATTTACACTACCAAATCCGGAAAGACCTCTAAAATTCTTAAAACAATTCAGCTTGGAAAAGTCAAAGAAAATGATGTTTTAGCCGAAATTATTTGGTAAACATATCCTATTAGGAGATTCATATTTATTTTTAAAAGGCGAAGTTTCGTTGTTGAATTCAAAAAACGTAATTTTGCCTTTTATTTTTTAAGAATAAATCTAAAACCTACAATTTGAATGACAGGACTCGTATATAAATCTACAGGAAGCTGGTACACTGTAAAATCTGAACAAGGCGATTTTATAGAATGCCGTATGAAAGGGAAGTTTAGGATGAAAGGCATCAAAAGCACTAATCCTATTGCTGTAGGTGATATTGTCGATTATGAATTGGAAGAAACTTCGGATGCCGTCACAGGTATGATTCATAATATTCACGAAAGAAAGAATTACATCGTTCGTAAATCAGTTAATCTGTCACATCAGATGCATATCATTGCATCCAATATAGACAGGGTATTTTTGCTGATTACAATTAATAACCCACCCACTACTTTTAATTTTATAGATCGCTTTCTGGTAACTGCCGAAGCTTACAATATAGAGACCATATTGGTTTTTAATAAAATTGACACTTTTGATGAAACAACTCTGGATGACCAATTGTATATGCAATATGTATATCAGCAAATTGGGTATAAATGCCTGCGTGTTTCATCTACAGAAATGAAAGGAGTTGATGAACTAAAAGAAATGATGATTGGTAAAGTAAGCATGTTTTCCGGACATTCCGGCGTAGGAAAATCGACTTTAGTAAATGCAATGGAACCATCACTTCATCTTAAAACTAAAAATATTTCGGAAGCCAGTAAACAAGGGCAGCACACTACAACTTTTGCAGAAATGTATGATTTGTCTTTTAATGCAAAAATCATTGATACTCCCGGAATTAAAGGGTTCGGAATTGTTGATATGGAAAAAGAAGAAATCAGCGGATATTTTCCTGAATTTTTTAAATTGAAAGATCAATGTAAATTCAATAATTGTCTGCATAAAGAAGAGCCTCATTGCGCCATAAAAGCAGCTTTGGAAAAAGATGAAATTACATGGTCACGCTACAACAGTTATCTTAAAATACTGGAAGGTGATGAGGAAAATTATCGCACCGACTCTTACGATGAAGACCGAAAAATCAGCGATGAAACCAGAAACCAGAAATAAATAATAGTCTAAAGTCAAATGTCTTAAGTCCAAAGTGAGATTTTAGATTTTCAACTTTATGACTTTCAAACTTTAGACTAAGATATGAAAGTTGTTCTTCAAAGAGTTTCTCAGGCATCTGTAACCGTTGATTCTAAAATTGTTGCAGATATTAAACAAGGACTATTAGTTTTGGTTGGTATAGAAGATATCGATACTCAGGATGATATTGACTGGCTCGTTGGGAAAATCATAAAAATGCGCATTTTTGGTGACGAAAATGGCGTAATGAATTGCTCAGTTCAGGACATTGATGGTGATATTATTGTAGTAAGTCAGTTTACACTCCATGCTTCAACTAAAAAAGGAAACCGTCCTTCATACATTAAAGCTTCAAAACCAGAGTTTGCAATTCCGATGTATGAGAATTTTGTGAGATGTTTAGAAAATGAATTTCAGAAGAAAATACAAACCGGAATATTTGGTGCAGACATGAAAGTCAGCCTTATAAATGACGGGCCTGTAACGATTTTAATTGATAGTAAAAACAAAGAATAAATAGCACAAATATTTGTTAAGGATTTCTAAAAATGCTATATATTTGACGAAAATACTTACTAATGAAAAATCAGGTTTTCGCATTAATTTTCTTCTTATTTTCCCTTGTTTCTAATGCTCAAAAGAGTGACTACTCGACTGCTAAAATTGCCGACAGTCTTAAAGAGAATGCCAATGCAGTTGTGCGACTAGATCAAATGGATATTATGATTGCTTCCCAAAGAAGTATGAATATCAAAACACAAAGGGTTGTATCAGTTTTTAATGAGAAAGGATTAAATGATATTGATGCTTATCAGCACTATGATAAAACAACTTCAATAAAAAACATCGAAGCGATTGTTTATGATGCATTTGGTAACGAAATAAAAAAGATTAAACGAAAAGATTTTAGAGACCAAAGCGCTGCAGGTGGAAGTACTCTTTTTTCAGATAACCGTGTCGTTTATTTAGATTATACACCAGTTTCATATCCTTTTACAATTGTTTATAAAAGTGAAACTGAAACTTCAAATACCGCTTTTATACCGCAATGGTATTTTTTGGGAGGATATTACGTAAGTGTCGAAAAATGTATACTAAATGTTACTTTTCCTAATAATCTTGGCTTTAAAAAGAAAGAGTTTTATTTTTCAGGATTTAATATTAAAAAAACAGCTGATACAGATACTAAGCTAAGTTACGAAGCTGTCAATATTTTAGCTCAGAAGGCAGAAGATCTTAGTCCCGCTTTTTCCGATTTATATCCAAAAGTATTGATGAGTCTGGAATATTTTAATCTGGAGGGAGTTGATGGCAATGCAAAAAATTGGAAAGAATATGGTAAATGGTTTTCGGACAAAATTTTAGCAGGAACAACATTGTTGCCGGAAGAAACAAAATTAAAAATTAAAACACTGATAGGTAATGAAACAGATCCTATAAAAAAAGCAAAAATTGTATACCAATTTGTACAGGAAAAATCCAGATACGTTAGTGTTCAGGTAGGGATTGGAGGATGGAAACCAATGTTTGCAAGTGATGTCGACAGATTAGGTTATGGTGATTGTAAAGCATTGTCTAATTATACCAGAGCATTATTAGATGTGGTTGGCGTTTCTTCCTTTTACACAGAATTATACGGTGATTTAGATTTAAGAGATATTGATGAAGATTTTTTTTCTATCCAGGGTAATCATGCGATTTTATGTGTTCCTGATAAAGATAAATACGTTTTTTTAGAATGCACAAGTCAGGATGACCCTTTTGGATATCAGGCAAATTTTACAGATAATAGAAAAGTAGTTGTAATTAAACCTGATGGAGGAGAAATAATCAGAACAAGAATTTATGATCCATTAAATAATGCGCAATTTAGCAAAGGAACTTATACAATAGATGAAAATGGCAGTTTTGCTGGAAAAATCAATATCCGGTCTGAAGGTTCACAATATGGAAGAAAAATGATTGTAGAGAAATTACAGCCTACAGAAAAAGAAGCACATTATAAAGAATATTGGGGTAATATAAATAATCTTAAATTAGGTAAAATCAATTTTACCAATGATAAAGAGAATATTCGTTTTACAGAAGATATTCAGATTACAGCAGTAAATTATGGAACAATTTCTGCCAATAAAATGATTTTTGTAATGGATGCCTTTAATCAGTATACAGGAAATGTTAAGCGTATAAGAAATCGTAAAAATCCATTTCAAATCCAGCGCGGTTATTTAGATACAGATGAAATTGAAATTAATCTTCCTGCAGATTTTTCAATCGAATTTCTACCTTCAAACTTCGAATTAAAAGGAAAGTTTGGGGAGTATAAAACAGAAATCATCAAAAATGAAAATAATAAACTCACATACAAACGTTCTATGTTTTTAAATAAAGGAAAATATTCAAACAAAGAATATGATGAATATCGCCTTTTTATGGAACAAGTTTCAAAAAATGATAATGCCAAAATCATTTTGACCAAGAACTAATCAAATCAACAAAAAAACAAACCCAATGAAATTCATTAAATTTTTTAGTTTCTTATCTCTGCTTTTTATTCTTTCCAAAACAACTGCACAAGAATTTAAATTAGGAAGAGTATCTATAGCTGAATTAGAAGAAAAAAAACACCCGAGAGATTCATCTGCAGCAGCGGCTATTTTATATAAAAAGGGTAAATCCAGTATTGAATATGATACTAATGATGGCTTTATTTTGGTTACTCAGGTAGATACACGAGTTAAAATATATAAAAAAGAAGGTTATGATTGGGCAAATCAAAATGTGTCCTATTACATTGGAAGCAATGAATCAAGAGAAAAAGTTGATTTTTCGAATGTTAATACTTTTAATTTAGTGAATGGAAAAATTGAGAAAACCAAACTTAAAAGTGATGGTGTTTTTAATGAAGAGGTTGATAAATACTATGCAAGAAAAAAAATCACAATGCCTAATGTAAAAGAAGGCTCAGTATTAGAATATAGTTATACAGTGAGAACACCTACTATTGGAATGATGAAAGGGTGGGCTTTTCAAAGTAGTATTCCAGTGAATTACTCAGAATACACAACTTATATACCAGAGTATTATACTTTTAATGCCAGACAAAAAGGATATATTTTTCCTAAAGTAACAACAGAAACGCGATCAAGATCAATCTTATTTACAAGCAAAGAAAGAGGACTTAATTCACATACAACATTTTCTACAGATACTGTTGATTACCTTGAAACACAAACTACCTATATTGCTGAGAATTTACCTGCAATGAAAGAGGAATCGTATGTTAATAATATAGATAATTATACGGCAAGTTTAGAACAAGAACTTTCAATGGTTAAGTATCCTAATAGTCCAATGAAAACTTTTTCTACAGATTGGAACTCGGTAGCAAGGACAATTTACGAATATGAAGATTTTGGCCCTGAATTAAATAAAACAGGATATTTTGAAGATGATTTAAAAGCTTTACTGGCAGGAGTAACAACACCCGAAGAAAAAATAGTACTTATTTTAAATCATGTTAAATCAAATGTGAAATGGAATAAATATCATGGCTACAGTTGTGATAAAGGTGTACGTAAAGCATATCAGGAAAAATCAGGAAATATTGCAGAGATAAATTTAATGCTGACAGCAATGTTACGTTATTCTGGTTTAACGGCAAATCCTGTTTTGGTTAGCACAAGGTCCAACGGAGTGGCATTTTTTCCTAACAGAACCGCCTATAATTATGTAATCACAGCAGTTGAAACTGAAAACGGCTACATATTATTAGATGCATCAGATAGATTTTCTGTTCCCAATGTTTTACCATTTAGAACTTTAAACTGGTATGGAAGATTGATACGAAAAGACGGGACTTCAGAACAAATCGATTTAATGCCTAAAAAAACATCAAATGATATTGTTTTTTTAACTTACAGTATTGACCCTGAAGGTAAAGTTACAGGACAAACAAGAAGACAATGCACAGATTATAATGCTATGATTACCAGAGAGAATATTTTTAGTACCAAAGAAGATGAGTATCTGGAAAAACTGGAAAATCAAAACAATAAAATAGAAATCAGCGATTATGCAAAGACAAACGAAAAAGAAATCCTGAAGCCTATTATAGAAACATATTCTTTTACAGGAAATAATTTATCCGAGGTAATTGGAGGAAAAATCTATGTTAGTCCAATGTTGTTTTTTACCAATGAAAAAAATCCTTTTAATCAGGAAACAAGAGAATACCCGGTTGATTTTGGATTTCCTTTTATGGATAAATATAACATAACAATAAAGATTCCGGATGGATTTGCAGTCGAAACAATACCTACACCCGCCGTAATAAATATGGAAGACAATTTAGGTTCTTTTAAATTTAATATAGCGGCAAACGAAAATACGCTTCAAATGACTATTTCTCACCAGATTAATAACGCTATTGTGTCGACACAACAATATGAAATGCTGAAAGAATATTACAAAGCAATGATTGCAAAAGAAAGCGAAAAAATTGTTTTAAAGAGAATTTAAAAATGAGATTGCGTACAATAGTTATTTCAATAGTATTCATTTTTGTTTTTATTAAGACAAAAGCCCAGAATTATGAGTTAGGAAAAGTTACCATTGCTGAATTGGAAGAAAAAGTGCATCCACAAGATTCTTCAGCAGTGGCAGCAATATTATTTAAAAAGGGGCGGACTTTTTTTACGTATAATCCAAAAAGCGGTTTTTCGGCAAATAATGTTTATGAATTTAAAATTAAAATTTATAAAAAAGAAGGACTCAGTTGGGCTAACCAAAAAGTACGATTTTATGTAGGATATGAAGATCTGGATAAGGATAAGGTAGAATTTTCTAATGCGGTAACGTACAATCTTGAAGAGGGATCAATTGTTAAAACAAAACTTAATAATCAGGGAGAGTTTAAGAAAAATGTAAATAAATACTGGAACGAAAGGATTATTACGCTCCCTAACGTTAAAGTTGGTTCTGTCATAGAATATAAATATATTCTAAAATCAGAGAATATTGTTAAACTTCCGGATTTTGATATTCAATACAGGATTCCTGTAAACTATTTCGAATATAAAACAGAAATTCCAGAGTATTATATTTATAAACCAATTTTAATTGGAAACCTGCCTATAGAATCAGATTTTAAATTAGCCAGCGGCAACCAAAATTATGAAAATGAGTATAACCAAAGTAGAACATTGACATATACTCAGATTAATTCCTATTATTCCGGCAGGGATATTCCGGCTTTGATTGATGAACCATATATAAATAATGTAGAGAATTACAGGGGGGCTATTACCCAGGAGCTGGAAAGGGTGCGCATGCCGGAACAGCCTGTTAAAGATTATTCGGTTACATGGGAAGGTGTTGCAACAACAATTTTTAAGGAACAAAAATTCGGAAAGGAACTTACCGAGTTTAATTTTTTAACAGAGGATGTAAAGCGTTTATTGACCAATGTAGCATCACAAAACGAAAAAGTGAATACTATTTTTCAATTCGTTCAAAACAAAATGAATTGGAATGAAGAAAACGGTTATTATACTGACGCAGGTGTTGTAAAAGCATATGCTGCTCAAACTGGTAATGTCGCCGAAATCAATTTTATTTTAATTAATATGTTGAAATTGTGCGGAATAGCTGCTAATCCGGTTTTGGTAAGTACATTAGAAAATGGTGTGCCTGTTTATCCAACAAGAACAGGTTTTAATTATGTTATTGCTGCAGCTGAAATTGATGGAAAGCAAATACTGCTGGATGCTTCTCATAAATTTACAACACCGGGAGTTTTGCCTTTAAATGTTTTAAACTGGAAAGGAAGACTTATTAAAAAAGACGGAACCTCAGAAGAAATAGATCTAAATCCTCAAAATGTATCAATTGAATCCTCAAATGTATTGGCAAAAATAGATAGTTCCGGAAAGATGAAAGGGACAATCAGGGTGAAGAAAACTAAATATGAGGCATACAATTTCAGGATTCTTAATGCCAATAAAAATGTCGAAAATTATCTTGAAACATTAGAGGAAAAATTAGGAGGATTAAAAATTTCAGACTATAGTGCAGAAAATAAAAATGCAAAATTTTCAGATCCGGTTCAGGAAACATTTAATTTTGTAACAGATAATCAATCTGAAATGATAGGAGGCAAAATATTTATTAATCCCTTATTGTTTTTTACAAAATCCAAAAATCCTTTTACTCAGGAAAAAAGACGAATGGCTATTTATTTTGGATATCCGTTACAGGAAAAAATCAATTTGAGCTTACAAATTCCTGATGGATATATGGTAGAATCAATGCCTAAGCCTTTACGTATCTCGTCTGAAGATAAACAAATAGTATTTGTATTGAATATTTCGAATGAGCAAAACAATATTCAAATTACCAGTTCAAGAGAAATAAACAAGAGTACTTTTGCAGCAGATGAATATGAAGTCTTGAAAAATCTTTTTCAGAAAGCGATTATAAGTCAAAACGAGAAAATTGTTCTTAAAAAAATATAACAATGGATTTGAAAAATGCACAACTTGACGTTGATACCTGGATAAAAGAACACGGTGTCCGCTATTTTAATGAATTAACCAATATGGCTCAGCTTACAGAAGAAGTAGGCGAAGTTGCCCGAATTATTGCCCGCAGATACGGCGAACAATCGGAAAAAGAAAGCGATAAAAACAAAGATTTGGGTGAAGAACTGGCTGATGTTGTTTTTGTAGTTTTATGTCTGGCCAATCAAACCGGTATCGATTTGCAGGCAGCATTTGAAAAAAAAATGGATTTAAAGTCGGTCAGGGATAAAGATCGTCATAAAAACAACGATAAATTGAAATAATTGTGAAATATCACTCATAAGTTTTGAATTATGAGTTTTGAATTTTGAATTATGAATGGGGAGTGGTAAATTGCGCGTCTGAATTACGTTTCTAATCATTCATAATTCAAAATTTACAACTTATAATTAAAAAAATGAATTTATTACTTCAAACCAATCATAAAAATTTACAAGGTCAAATTGCGGTTACAGGATCAAAAAGCGAAACCAATCGTTTGTTACTGTTAAAAGCATTATTCTCAAATATTACACTCGCAAATACTTCTAACTCTGATGATAGCGAGGTAATGCAAAAAGCCCTTGTTGGGAATGACGAGATTGTAGATATTCATCATGCAGGAACTGCAATGCGTTTTTTAACAGCTTATTTTGCAGTAAATGAAGGGCGCGAAGTTGTAATGACAGGTTCAAGCAGAATGCAGGAACGTCCGATAAAAATTTTAGTTGAAGCTTTGGCGCAATTGGGAGTTGAAATCTCTTATGAAAAAGAAGAGGGTTACCCGCCAATAAGAATCAAAGGAAAAAAAGTTACAGCTTCAAAAGTAAGCTTAGCGGCAAATGTCAGCAGTCAGTATATTTCGGCTCTTTTATTGGTTGCTTCAAAATTAGAAAATGGCTTAGAACTGACTTTAGAAGGTGAAATTACTTCAATTCCATACATCAAGATGACTTTGGCTTTGCTCAAAGATTTGGATATCCAAACCAGTTTTGAAGGAAACGTAATTAAAGTTTATCCAAAAGAAGCTGTTGCATCAAAAGAAATGGTAGTAGAATCTGACTGGAGTTCGGCTTCTTATTTCTTTAGTTTGGTTGCTTTGGCTGATGCGGCATCGATAACTTTGAGCAGTTATAAGGAAAATAGTTTGCAGGGAGACTCTGCTTTGGTTTCTATTTATGAAAAAATGGGAGTCAAAACTACTTTCGAAGGAAACAAAATGACGTTGGTAAAACAGCCTGATTTTAAATTTGAAACCGTAAATTTTGACTTGAATAATACACCTGATATTGCACAAACAATTGTGGTAACTTGTTTAGGTTTAGGAATCGGCTGTCATTTAACAGGTCTTCATACTTTAAAAATTAAAGAAACGGACAGACTTGAAGCACTTCGAATTGAACTTACAAAATTAGGAGCCAATATTTCGGTAACAAATGATAGTTTGACTTTAGGACTTTCTGAAACGATTAATCACAATGTAAAAATTGCAACTTATAACGATCACCGTATGGCGATGGCATTTGCTCCATTAGCATTGAAAGTGCCAATCATCATCGAAAATGCCGAAGTAGTTTCAAAATCATACCCGGATTTCTGGAATGATTTAAAACAATTAAACTTCGAAATCTCAGAACTGTAAAAGTTTTTAAACCATATAAGTGATATAAGTTCATTTAAATAAAATGAGCATAATTGAATAGCCTCCAATTTCGACTGGAGGTTTTTTTATGATTATTTTTTCGGAGTTAGCAAAACAAAAAACATGCACTAATTTTTAAGAATTCAAATTAAATGAACTTATATCACTTATATGGTGGAAAAAACGTTTTTCAATGTTCTCGAAACACCACTAAATCAACGACTTTTGAAAATAAACAGTAAAACACTTGACAACGCCTGTCTCACAATCGTATATTTGCACACGATTTACAATTTTAGATACAAAATCTAAAAGCTACATTTTAAAATCAACAATTCAAATATGAAATTATCACACTTCAGTTTCAATTTACCAAAAGAACTTTTAGCAGAATTCCCGGCAGAAAACAGAGATGAGTCTCGTTTGATGGTAATAGACCGTAAAAAACAAACTATAGAACACAAAATGTTTAAAGATGTTATCAATTATTTTGATGACGGAGACGTTTTGATACTTAACAATACAAAAGTTTTTCCTGCACGCTTGTACGGAAACAAAGAAAAAACAGGAGCAAGAATCGAAGTTTTCTTATTAAGAGAATTAAACTCAGAACAACGTCTTTGGGATGTTTTGGTTGATCCGGCCAGAAAAATCCGTATCGGAAACAAACTTTATTTTGGAGATGACGATTCGTTAGTTGCTGAGGTAATTGACAATACGACTTCTCGTGGTAGAACTTTACGTTTTTTATATGACGGTTCTTACGAAGAATTCAGAAATAAATTGACTGAACTAGGAGAAACTCCAATTCCAAAATACATCAGCCGTGAGGTAACTCCGGAAGACGCAGAAAGATACCAGACTATTTATGCAAAAGAAGAGGGAGCTGTAGCGGCACCAACTGCAGGTTTACACTTTTCAAAACACCTTTTGAAAAAACTGGAAATCAAAGGAGTAAATTTTGCTGAAGTAACCCTTCACGTTGGTCTTGGAACTTTTAATCCGGTTGAGGTTGAAGATTTATCGAAACACAAAATGGATTCTGAGGAATTGATCATCAAGCAAGAAGCTTGCGATATTGTGAATGAAGCAAAAGCAAAGAAAAAACGTATCTGTGCCGTTGGAACTACTTCAATGCGTGCTATCGAAAGTTCTGTGTCATCTCAAAGCACTTTAAATCCGTATGAAGGCTGGACAAATAAATTCATTTTCCCTCCTCACGATTTTAGTATTGCTAATTGCATGATTACCAATTTCCACACACCAAAATCAACATTATTAATGATGATTTCAGCATTTTGCGGACATGATTTAATGAAAAAAGCTTACGATGAGGCAATCAAAGAAGGATACAAATTTTATTCTTACGGAGATGCAATGTTAATCATCTAATTGGAAAACCTATAGATTTAAGAAAACCTGTCAGCAATGACGGGTTTTTTTATTTCAAATTTGGGCGTATTACAGGCTATTCATTTCAAGTTTTGCAATAAAAACCAAGTAATACAAGCACTGCGGGAGCTTCCGCTGGTCGCTTCCTCGTTGCAGTATTACTACGGTTTTCATCGCAAAAGCTTTCCATTTCTATCCCTAACGCAATTCCAATCCAAAAGAAAAATCCGGTTTTGAGCAGCGTTTTAGTTATAGTGAATCTGTTTTTATCAGTGTATTAATATTTTAATTTAGTAACACCGAATCTGAAATTTGAAACCTGAAACAAAAAACAACTTTTAGAGCATTTTTTGTTATTTTTACCGCACAAAACAAAAACAATGACTTTTCAAAATACACGCGAATTCGCAAAACAACTCGACTCACAAGACGCTTTAAATCACTATCAGGATCAGTTTATTTTTCCGAAAGTAAATGACAAACGTGTTATTTATTTCACAGGAAACTCTTTAGGATTACAGCCCAAAAGAACCAAATCCTATATTGATGAAATAATGAACGATTGGGCAAACCTTGCAGTAGAAGGTCATTTTTATGCTGAAAAACCATGGTGGGATTATCAGGAAAGATTCCCTGAACCTTTGAGTAAAATTGTTGGGGCATTGCCTTCAGAAGTAACAGTAATGAATACTTTGACTGTAAACCTGCATTTGTTAATGGTTTCTTTTTATCAGCCAACAGCAACCCGTTATAAGATTATCTGCGAAGAAAAAGCATTTCCTTCAGATCAGTATATGTTTCAGAGTCAGGTAGATTTTCACGGATATAAACCGGAAGATGCCATTGTCGAAATCAAACGTCGTGAGGGCGAACACAATATTCGTCTGGAAGATGTTTTAGCTAAAATTGAAGAAGTCGGTGATGAACTGGCTTTGGTCTTAATTGGTGGAGTAAATTATTATACCGGACAGGTTTTCGACATTAAAACCATTACTGCCGCCGGACAAAAAGAAGGTGCAAAAGTAGGCTGGGATTTAGCGCATGCAGCCGGAAATATTAAATTGGAACTTCACGACTGGAATGTTGATTTTGCTGCTTGGTGTAGTTACAAATACATGAATTCAGGACCGGGAAATGCTTCCGGTTGTTTTGTCCACGAAAAACACCATAATGCCAATTTACCAAGATTTGCAGGCTGGTGGGGACATAACAAAGAGCGCCGTTTTAAAATGGAGCCTAATTTTGATCCTGTAGATGGAGCAGGAGGCTGGCAAATCAGCAATTTGCCGGTACTTTCTTTGGCTCCTTATTTAGCTTCGGTAGAAATGTTTGCTGAAGTTGGAATGGATGCCTTAATTAAAAAAAGAGACAAAATCACCTCTTATTTAGAATTTATACTCCACGAAATAGATAAGGAAGTTGAGAGTAGTTTCGAAATTATCACGCCATCAAATCCTGAAGAAAGAGCTTCTCAATTATCTGTTTTTTTACACGGAGAAGGAAGAAGCTTATTCGATTATTTAATGAAAAACGGAGTGATTACAGACTGGCGCGAACCTAATGTTATTCGATTGGCACCTGTTCCTTTGTATTGTTCTTTTGAAGATATGTACGATTTTGGACAGATCTTAAAAAAAGGAATTTTAGGTAAATAAGTAATATCATTTAATTCTGTAAATTTTAAACAAAATCATGTAACACTTGTAATATATGTTCTCTTTTACTTTGTAGTGTACTAATTTAAATCTAAAATTATGAAAGGCTTATATATTTTATTAGCGGCTATACTTATTACTTCTTGTCAAAATCAAAGTAAGGAAGATCTAAATAAAGTGAAACAAGCGAGTATTGATTCAATGAAAGTTGAAATTGAAAAGCAAAGAGTAATTGATTCAATGAAAACGGAAATGGCTAATTTGCAAGAGGAAAAAGAAAAAGCTGAAGCAGAAAAGGCAGAGGCACAAAAAGTGGTAGTGGTACATCCGCAAGATAGAACAACTACTGCTGCACCCGCTAAAAAGAAAGGTTGGAGTTATACTGCAAAAGGTGCGGTAATTGGTGCCGGTGTTGGAGCAATAACAGGTGCTGCAGTCAGTAAGAAAAAAGGTGAAGGAGCCATTATTGGCGGTTTGGCCGGAGCTGGCGTTGGAGCAGGAACAGGTGCAATTATTGATAGCAAAAAGAAATAAAATATATTTTGAATTCTATTATAATAACAAACCCCGATTTTAGAAATAAATCGGGGTTTGTTATTTAGGATAGTTTTAATATCGGGATTTGAATTGAATCTAATTCAGATTTATAAAAATTGAATTGATTCCTGATTCGTTCTTCATCGTTTTTAAAATATGAATTCGAAGAAAACAGTGTTTGATAGTATTCGATTCCTTCTAAAATATTTGTTTTAAAGGTATTCCATTTTTTAAGCTGGTTAGAATTTATTTCTCCGGAAAGCGTAGCAATTTCATTTTTTAAATATTCGATGTACATTTTAAGTTCCTTCACAAATAAATTAGGCCGATTTTGAGTTCTCAAAACTGACTTATTTCCATAAATGTGCTGTAGCATATCTTTTAAAGAAACTTCCTGGTCAAAATAAGCCATATTTGGTCCGGGACAAATAACTACTCCTTGGGCTTGCCCTTTTATACTTATATCATTCTCTAAATAGGATGCGTTGGCCAAACCAACACACAAACAAGACTTCTCTGTAATTTTAGTTTTAGCGTTCTCAAAAGCATTTAGCGAAATAGTATTTTTTATGGCGTTCAGTTCTTTCAGTTTTATATCCTGGTATTTTTTTGAAGCAGTACAAATTCCGTGCGAATCATATTCCTTACTTAATGCCAGAAATTTTTTTGGACATGAACTCCCGGCTTTGTTTTCCTGAATTCGTTTTTGTTTCAGGATTTCATTTGTAGTCCCTTTCAAAGTATTAAACGGAACTCCTAAGGGAGAAATATGACTTAAATACAAATCTTCCTCCTTTGCGTTTATCAATAAATTTCGGGTATCACGATCTACTGATGTGGCTTCGGCAACCAACAAAAATGGCGATCCCCAACCAACAGAATCAACGTGATATTTATTTAATAAAAATTCATGTTCTTCAGCCGTTCCTACGCCTCCCTGAACTGTTATTTTTAGATCTAAAGGCTTATTTGGTATAATTGCATTTTTTTGCTGTAATGCTTTTACCATTAACTCATGTGCGGAATTCATTAATTGCTTTTTTTTGTGCTTGAATTCTTCCAGAATAGTACCTAATAAAAGTCCTTCAGTAGCAAAAGCATGTCCACCGCAATTTAATCCGGATTCAATTCGATATTCTGAAACCCAAAGCCCTTTTTTGGCTAAAAAATTCCCCTGAATCATAGCAGATCTAAAGTCACTGACTTTTAAAATAATTTTCTTTCTAAGCTGATTATTTTCATCCGGGAAAAAATCCTTGAAATTTTCAAAATAACTGTACAATCGCGGATTCATACCAGCCGAAAGTACAACCGAAGATTCAAGATTGCTGTTGGCAAAACCCCTTAAAGCAGCATGTGCATCATTAAATTCAGTAGGGAGCTGTTTGCTTTTAACAAAATTATCTTTGTCCAGTTTCGTCATGATGTTAACATCAATTTCTCCCGGAAAAAGATTGGATTCAATATAGCTTTGAATGTTTTCTTTAAAAGAAATTCCTTCTTCAAGTAAATTTTGAAAACCTTTTTTGATATCGGAGGTATTGGGAAGCATCGCGATAAAATTTTCTAAGGCAGTTTTGCTCTCGGCAATCTCTGTTTTAAAATTTTCGAATTTTTCTTTTACGATTTTGTCAACAAGATTCAGATAAGAAGTAATTCTTTCGGCCCGGTAATCATGGAATTTCTGAGATATTTCTTCATACGGAATATTGAATTTGGTACTGTAAAAATTACGCATCTTCTCGATCAAATCATCATCTGCAATTGATATTACAGACGAAATCCCGTACTGTGCCACCCGAATTGGGCTGTCAATTGTATAAGCAAGTCCCATTACCGGAATATGAAAAGTGTGTAAAGGCTTTTTTGTCATTTGTTTTTTGATTAAAATAAAAACAAAGGTTGAAAAAAACATTTTCTAAAAACCTGATAATTGTCAGGTTTGCAATAGATTGATAACTAGATTAAAATCTTTTTCAAAGATTCGGCAATGCTTCTCCATAAAAAATTGTAAAATGATTTTTCCTGAATTCTTTTTAGTTCGACATCGGCATTTTTGACTTTATCTTTCGAATCATTTTTGACTACCAGATTAACGATAGCACTTTTGAGTTTTGCTACTTTTTGGGGATTTTTCTTTTTATAAAGTTTCACTTTTAGATCATCATAATCTAAGGATGCATTTCCTTTTACAGCATCATCGTTCCCATAAAAATTAAAACGATATTTATTAAAAACTCCTGTAAATGAAGTATTCATATAAGGTTTGCTGAATCTTTCCATTGCCGCAACATCAAAGTTTGAGATTACACCCTGAATATGAAAACTGTCTTTTTTGTCTAAAACATTAAAACTCCAATCGACATCTAATGGAGAAGTTTTCATGAAAATACAATTCACTTTAATCTTAACATCATCAGTTTTTTTTAATCCAAAACCACTCTTTATATTGGTTGCCTGCAAATTAAATTTATCAAAATTTAAAACTCCCGGGCCTTTAGAAAAATCTTTCTCTTCTTCATAAACAAGTTTAGATTTAAGAACCTGCAGCGTGTCAATTTCAAGTGGAAATTTTATATTCCGTAATAAATGATTATATAGATATTTTTTGCTCAGATCGTCTGCTGGTATTTTGCCGCGATAAATGTTGGCGTCAAAATGGTTGATTACAATCGAGTTCGCCTTAAAGAAAAAACGGTCATTTTTGAATCCCCAATTCATTTTTGCTACTTGAGCCGAATCAAATTTCAGGATATTAATGTCTTTTTCTTTTTTTAACTGCTTTATAAAATCAGGACGATTAAATTGCGGTATATAGGAGAAATTATTAATTTTCAGAAAGTTCTTTCCAGTACTTATTTTGCCAATATTCAAATGATAAAAAGCACTTGTGCGAAAAAATAAGCTGTCAATTACTAAGGCATAACTTTTATATTGAATTGGAATTTTCTCTTTTAAAGTAGCGTCTGTCAACAAAATTCCTTCTAATTTAAGAATGATTTTTTTGATGCTTAAAATTGGTTTTTCAGAATCTAGAGAAACGACATCAGCGGTTCCGTCATTTAAATAAATATTTGAAACCGCAATTATTTTACGAAAAGGTTCAAGAATTTCACTTTTAATACTTTTGCTGTTGTTCAATAATTTTTCACCTTTTTTATATAATATTATTCGTGGTTTATTGATAATAATACTCTCTGCCTGTATAACATCGTTAAAAGCAAGATCCCAAATATTGAAATGCTCGATTGTGATGGATTCAATTTTAGAAAAGAGTCCGTTTTTGCTGTCTTTTGGCTGATTTTTAGGGCTTACTAATAACGTCTGTGCATAGATATTTCTTGACCAAAGCGAAACTTCTATTTTTTCATAATTGATATTATATACAGTGTTGTTTTTCTCATGAATAATAATAGGAAGCTGTTTTTTGATCCAGTAATTAAGACCAATGTCCAGAAATATACCTAGAAGGAATAAAGAAATTAGACCGATTGCTATTTTTTTTAATATTGACATTATCGTATTGGTATTAATTACATAAATTTAGATTTTTAAAATAACTGCTTTTTTACACGATTTTACTTTTAAGTTATAATATTACTTTTTCATTAGCTTTAATATGAAGATAATTAAAAAAATCCTGCTGATTATTTTGGTGCTGATTGTAGTTGCTGCAATAAGTTTATTTGCCTATATTTTTCATTTAAAACCGAGATATGAGGGCGAAATAGAATTAAAAAATCTCCAAAAAGAAACCAGCGTTTATTTTGATGATTTTGGAATTCCACATATTTACGCTGATTCCGAAAAAGATGCTATGACTGCATTGGGATATGTTCATGCTCAGGATAGGTTGTGGCAAATGGAATTACTTCGAAGAATTGCGCCTGGAAGATTATCAGAGATTTTTGGGGCTGTAGCATTAAAAAATGATATGTTTTTCTCTGGGATAGGCATTGAAGAAGCTTCTGCTAAAGCCATTGCAAAATTAGATAAAGATAGCCCGGGCTATCAATTGACATTAGCATATTTAGACGGCATTAACCAATATTTGGAAGAAGGAGTAACGCCAATTGAATTTACCCTGATTGGTGTCAAAAAAGAAAAATTCACTATAAAAGATGTTTATAATATTTTTGGATACATGTCTTTTAGTTTTGCCATGGCTCAAAAAACAGATCCTTTATTAACTGATATACGAAACAAATATGGAATGCAATATTTGAAAGATTTAGGAATTGAAGGAGAATTTAATACCACACAAATCAAAAGTTCAAAAGAGATTGAAGCGTATACCGAGATTGCAAAATCAGTTGCAGCATTGCTGGATAAATCACCAATTCCACCATTTGTAGGCAGCAACAGTTGGATTGCGGGTCCAAATAAAACAAAAAACGGGAAAGTTATTTTTGCAAATGATCCGCATATTGGGTTTTCGCAGCCTGCCACCTGGTATGAGGCGCATATAATAACACCAAATCATGAATTATATGGATGTTATCTGGCAGGAACCCCATTTCCGTTATTAGCGCACAATCGTGATTATGCTTATGGTTTAACCATGTTCGAGAACGATGATATCGATTTTTATCAGGAAAAAGACAAACCTGGAGATTCATCTCAATACCAGACGCCAACAGGTTTTGCCAACTATGAATCCAGAACAAAAACAATCAGTGTTAAAGATACTTCTGATGTAGTCCTGACCGTTAAATCAAGCCGTCATGGACCAATTATGAATAATTTGCTGGAGCGTTTAAAAAATAAAAATCCGGTAGCTATGTCATGGATTTATACGCAGCAGCCTATCCGGATTCTGGATGCCGTTTATGGGCTTTCACATGCTAAAAGCAAGAGTGATTTTAAAAAAGCAGTGCAATTAGTTGCAGCACCGGGATTGAATGTAATGTATGGCGACGCTAAAGGAAATGTTGCCTGGTGGGCTACAGGTACATTATATAAGCATAATAAGGGTGTGAATTCATTTTTTATTTTGGATGGTACTAGTGGAAAAGATGATATTGCAGAATATCTGGATTTTTCCAAAAATCCATCTGCAGAAAATCCAAAGTGGGGTTATGTGTATTCGGCGAATAACCAACCGGAAGCAATTGATGGTTATTTGTATCCGGGATACTATTTGCCGGAAGATCGCGCTAAAAGGATTTCGACATTAATGGATAAAAAATCGAATTGGGATAAAGAAGAAATCAGCAAAATGATTTATGATAATAGATCTGATGTCGCGGTCGAGGTTACCCGAAATTTAATTTCGAATATTGATTTCAATTCGATCTCATCAAAAGAAAAAGAAGCTGTAAATGTTTTAAAATCATGGAAAGGAACAACCAATCTGGAAGATCTTGGGCCAACGATTTACAACAAGTGCATTTATCTCTACCTCAAGAATACATTTGAAGATGAAATGGGAGTCGATAATTTCAATTTGTTCTTAGGAATTTCTGTCGGCAAGCAAGTGATAGCGCATCAAATTAAAAATGAAAATTCGGTTTGGTGGGATAACATTAAAACTAACAAAGTGAAAGAAACAAGAAAAGACATTATTTCAAAATCGTTTCATGAAACTATTGCTTCACTTCAAAAACAATTAGGAAATACAATTACTGACTGGAAATGGGGAGAAGTACACACTGTTGAGCACGAACATCCTTTAGGAAAAGTGGCTTTGCTTCGTGGCCTTTTTAATGTAGGGCCTTTTGCGGCTCCAGGATCAAACGAGGTAATTAACAATCAGTTTTTTGGCTTTAATGATGAAGGGAAATATTATGTAAAGGGAGGTCCTTCAACAAGAAGAGTTATCGATTTCTCAGACATTGAAAATAGCTGGAGTATTTTGCCAACAGGACAATCAGGAAATCCGTTTAGCAAACATTACAGCGATCAGGCCGAAATGTTTAATTCAGGAAAATTCAGAAAAATGAAGCTGAATAAAGAAGAAATTGTAAAAACTTCGACCAAATTGATTTTAAAGCCGAAGTTTTAATTAAAAAAAGCCAGAGCTAAAAGTTAGTTTTTTAAAAATTCACTTTACTAACTTTTAGCTTTTTCAGCTATTCCTAAAATATATCCATTATTGTCCCGGATGTAAAATTCCTTCATGCCGTACCATGCTTTCTTTAATGGAGTACTTTCAATTTTTTTGTTGCTGATTTCCTGATAAAAGCTATCAATTCCTTCTATTTCGATATAAAAAGAAACGGTCGCTCCAATGGCAATTCCTTTTGAAAAGATAATATCTTCTTTAAAAGAGTCTGTTCGTTGAAACATCAATTCTATATTATCTTTTGAAACCAAAGCATAGATATATTCTTTATTTTCATCAAAAGACGAATCAACTCCATCCTGAGTTTCGGGAACAGCCATAACTAAATGAAAGCCTAAAATATCCTGATAAAATTCGACAGTCTTTTTAATATTAGTTACTTCAAAATTGGGTGTTAGTTTGTTTGCTTTCATAAGTCTATAGTTTTAATTTAAAAGACAAACTTACTTTTTAATGAGAGTCGATAATTGTAAAAATCGGTCATTTTCATTTTTTGCTAATTCTCGTGGAGTAGATCCTGTATATTTTTTGATCTCTTTTATATAATGTGCCTGATCTGTATATTGATTCGTGTTATATAGTTTTTTGTTGGCGATTTCAGGATAGGTTTCATTGCATCGCATTATATTCAGAAGTGTTTTTAACGGAAATCCAAATTGTTTGTAAAAATACCTGTTAATTTGGCGACTGTTCCAAAAAGTGCTTTCTGACAATTGACTGACGTTGTAAATTTTCTTTTCGTATATGAGGTTAAAAAGAGAAATTTTCCTTTCATCAATTTTTTTGATATCGTTAATAGAAAAAATTATTTGATTCAAAAGATTAGCAGCAAATAGATCGAGGTCATCACTTTTTAAAGTGTCAATTCCCCAAAAGTTTATTGGCAAACATTGTGTTTTTTCCAGAATTGATTTTATCTCTTTTTGAAATATGTATTCTGCTGAAATAAGCTTAAATCGAATGGCAAATAATTTTGTTGATTTTGGTAGTGTTATATTTACGGGCTTTGTCCAAACGCCTGTAAGCTTTATTTGTGTTAGCTTTTCGTTCTCATATTCTGCAATTAAATCAAAACAACCATCTGGTATTATGCAATGTTGTATTTGTATCGTGTTTTCATATTCCCAAAAGCATTCGATAAAGTTTGATAGAAAGCCATCTGCTTTTATTTCTCTGTATTTCATTATCGAATAGATTTAGAACGGATATAGTTCAAATAGACATATTTTACTTGGCCCTAATATATTTTCCTGTAACAATATCTCTGGCATATATGTCAAGATTGATATTAAGCGCTTTATTCGTAGTCATTATATTTGTGGTCTGATATATTTTGTCCTTTTGATATGTTTTTAAAAGCGTTTCTAATTCTATTTCGTCGTGAAAAGCAAACAAATTATAAACGGCATCTCTGAAATTTCTAAAATTGATAGTTTCAGTTATTTCCATTGTTTTTTGTTCATTCCATTTTTCTTTGAAAGCAGTTTCGTTTATTTTGTTTAGACAATAATCGACGAAATAGGTTTTGTAATGGGTCGCTTCAATGATTTCATTGACAATAATTGCATTTTGTTGAGTAGGCATTTGTACTGGTGTAGAATAGGTTTGAGAAATACCAATATATGGAGCCAATATGAGGAGTAATAAAATCAAAAGAGAATGCTTTTTTTTAAAATTTTTCATAGGTTGTTTAAAGTTGTAAACCGTTTGGTTTTGCGTTTTAATATTGTTTTTTGGGTGGCGCTAAAATAGTATTTTTTGTTTTAAATATTCGATTGAATAAATGAGTTTTGAATAAAAAAAACCGATAACAAATTTTTAAAATTTGTTATCGGAGTAACTAAGATATCCATTACGATACTATTTGTTTTGAGAAAATTTATTTTCTTGAAGTGCGCATAGCTTTGACAACTTGAATATTTTTATCATTAGAAAGTTTTTTATATTCCGGGGTTTCCACTCCGTAAAGGGCAATTTTTCCGCTTTCGTCATTGTGTATTCCCCAGCCATAACGTTTTGTTAAAGGAGAGGCTCTGAGACATGCTTGTCCTTTCGAGAAAAATTGTTTCCTCGCTTCGGTATATTCTGATTTAGTCAAATCTTTTTTGTCAGCAAACACCTGAAACAAAACATCGTCCGAAGAATACTGATACGGATGTGTACTGATCATCTCAAACTCAATATTAGCAATTGTTTTGTTCTCGCCTTTTACCGGTGGAATTTCGCCACTCGTTAAAGGACAGTCTTCTGCAATTTCAATAAATGTATTTTGGTAGTTCGTAGTGTGGACTTTCATTTTTTTTGTTTGTTGATTTTAAAGTATTGAAAAATGAGTAGAATTTTGATTGACTGATTTTGTTTTTGATTGATGATTGAAACTTTAACGCGTAGATATACAGTGTGTTGTGTTTAAAATTACAAATTTTTATTGAAATTTAAATGTGATTATATGTTAGACGATTTTTTTGTCATTTGGTTTCATTCTTTTATAAAGTATTTTGTAAAGCTGAAACCAATTTTTTATGAAAACTAATGTCACATGATAGGTAGAGGCTAATATCATTAAGTTGAGGATTAAATGATAAAATGATTGCTGATTTTTGATTAACGATTTTTGATTTCAGATGTAAAAACCTTCTAAAATCATCAATCTAATATTTAGCCAAACCAAATCTGAAATCAAAAATCGTTAATCGTCAATCTAAAATCTCTTAACTTAATGTCATGACCAACTAAATATCAATGATAAGGAGGAAATATTTGGGTTATTTTAAAGCTGTTGTGTATTTATTACTTATTTTTACGGCCTTATATAGATTTTCTTGATGCAAACTTCACTAAAAATTGCTGTTGTTGGTTCCGGACTTGTAGGATCGCTGTTGGCAATTTATCTTAAAAAAGCAGGTCACATCGTTCATGTTTATGATCGTAGTCCGGATATTCGCAAAATAAATTTTTCAGGCCGTTCCATTAATCTGGCAATGTCAAACAGAGGCTGGAAAGCCCTTGATCGTGTTGAAGTTGGAGATTCAGTTCGTGAAATCGCTATTCCTATGGATAAGCGGGCGATTCATCTGGTCGATAAACTCAATTTTCAGAATTATGGACAAGAGGGTGAGTCAATTTATTCGATTTCAAGAGGAACACTAAACCGAAAAATGATTGATCTTGCCGAAGAAGCCGGAGCTGAGTTTTATTTTGAGGAAAAAATCTGGGATGTGACACTAAATGATGCTACTTTGCATATTGGTGAAACTGAAAGAGGAGAGTGGGAAGAGAGGAAATACGATATGGTTTTTGGTGCAGATGGTGCCTTTTCGAGAATCCGTCACAGAATGCAGCGTCAGAGCATGTTTAATTATTCGCAGGAATTTTTGAATATGGGCTATAAAGAATTAAATATTCCGGCCAACCCGAACGGATCACATAAACTGGATAAAAATTCTTTTCATATCTGGCCCAGAGGTGAATATATGCTGATTGCGCTTCCTAATCTTGACGGGAGTTTTACTTGTACTTTATTTATGCCTTTTGAAGGAGAAAATTCATTTGCTTCGCTAACAGACCGAAAAATGGTAGAAGATTTCTTTGAGAAAAACTTCCCGGATTCGATTGAAGTAATTCCGAAGCTCGCAGAAGATTTCTTTAAAAATCCAACAAGTACTCTGGTTACAATGAAATGTTTTCCGTGGACATATGAAGATAAAATTGCTTTAATTGGAGATGCGTGTCACGCTATAGTTCCTTTTTATGGACAAGGGATGAATGCTGGTTTTGAAGATATTACCATATTAAATGAAATGATTGAAAAGTATGGAAATGACTGGAAAAAAATCTTTTCAGAATATCAAATTTCCCGAAAGCCAAATGCTGATGCAATTGCGGAACTTTCGTATCGAAATTTTATGGAAATGAGTACTAAAACTGCCGATGAAAAATTTTTACTGCAAAAGAAAATAGAAAAAGTATTCTCAGATAAATACCCTGAAAAATGGATTCCGCTTTACAGTCGTGTAACTTTCAGCGATCGTCCGTATGCCGAAGCTCTGGCAATTGGAGACTTTCAGAACGGAATTATGGAAGAAGTATTACGAATGGATAACATTGAAAATATCTGGAACACTCCTGAAGTTGAAAATAAGATTTTGGAACTGCTTAAAAAATAATTGCATTAAAAACAATTACAATGTCAATCTGTTTTTTGACATTGTAATTGATTTGTTTTTATTTTTTAAATATTTTAGTTAGGACGCCAAAAACGCCACGAATAAATGTAGCACTCGTTACAACTTTCAAAACCGATTTTCCAACAACACTCGCCGTACTTGGTTCTGCTTTTGATGCTCTTGTCGGAGCCTGTTCTTCCTGTTCGGCAGCAGCCTGAGCAGCTTCATCAATTTTCTTGTTTAGGATTTCATAAGCACTTTCTCTGTCAATTTCTTCAGCGTATTTTTTAACTAATTTAGATTTATTGTTAATGTTGTCAATTTCATCTGATGTTAAAATATCCATTCGGCTTTGTGGAGCACGCATCATAGTCGCTACAAGAGGAGTAGGGACTCCTTTTTCGTTTAAAGCAGTTACGAGCGCTTCTCCTATGCCTAAGCTAGTAAGCAATTCGTCAGTTTTATAATATTCAGAAGTTGGGTAATTATCAGCTGTTTTTTTGATTGCTTGTCTGTCATTTGCTGTAAATGCCCTAAGCGCATGCTGAATTTTTAAACCTAATTGGGCCAAAACTCCACTCGGTACGTCCATTGGATTTTGTGTTATGAAATAAACACCAATACCTTTTGATCGAATCAATTTTACAATGGTTTCAATTTGGTCTAAAAGCGCTTTGCTGGCTTCGCTGAAAATCAAATGAGCTTCATCAATAAAAATAATCAGTTCTGGTTGTTCAGCATCTCCTTTTTCAGGCATTTGTTGATAAATTTCGGCCAATAAACTTAACATGAAAGTAGAGAATAATTTGGGTTTGTCCTGAATATCCGTCAGACGGATAATATTTATATACCCTTTTCCATTTTCATCTATTCGCATCAGATCATCAATTTCAAATGATAATTCTCCAAAGAACAAATCGCCTCCCTGTTGTTCGAGTTCAATGATTTTTCTTAAAATAGTTCCGGTCGTAGAAGTGGAGATTTTGCCGTAGTTTTCTTCAATTTCTTCTTTACCTTCTTCCGTAATATAATTGATGACTTTTTTGATGTCCTTCAAATCTAATAAAGGCATTTTATTATCATCGCAATATTTAAAAATAACAGCCACTACACCAGCTTGTGTGTCGTTTAAATCTAAAATTCTGGAAAATAATACAGGACCAAACTCAGAAACAGTTGCACGAAGCCGCACACCATTTTGTTTAGATAATGACATTAATTCAACCGGGAAAGAACTAACATTGTAAGGGATGTTTATTTTGGCATGACGTTCGGTAATAAAGTCTTCCTCTATTCCTTCTTTAGCAATACCGCTAAAATCACCTTTTATATCCATCATCAAAACAGGGATTCCGGCATTTGAAAGCTGTTCTGAAAAAACCTGAATCGTTTTTGTTTTACCCGTTCCGGTTGCACCCGCAATCAGACCATGTCGGTTTAAGGTTTTTAAAGGGATTTTTACATGTGCTTCTGCAATTGCATTTCCGTCAAGAATTGCACCTCCCAGTGTAATGCTGTCGCCTTTAGATGAATATCCATTGTTTATATCTTCAATGAAATTGTCTTTTTTATTCATATTTTAGTTGTAATTTAGATGATTATAAGAGAATTGCTTGGTTTTTTGGTTCTTTTCTTAACTTTTTATTGGTTTTTTTTAACAGGAAAACAGGCTTTTTTATTGAAAATAATATAAAAAATAATTTCGCAGGTTTTTAAGAAGATAACAAAGGAATATTTGAATATTTACTAAAACGTTGTAATTTTTCTATAAATCACGCATTTTTTTGGTTTATCAAAAAAAATACTCAGGCAATTTAATGAGATCTTTTGTAATTCCAAGTTAAATTTCATTCAATTAAATTAAAAAAAGTTTTTTTATTTAAACTAAAAATATAAATTTGCTCCTCTACAAGTTAAATATAACTAAAAATAAAAATTATTTAAAACTATTAAAATTAAAAAAAATGGCAAACGTTAAAGTTAAAAAAGAAAGCACTTCAAATGGAGGAGGGATGGTTTCAGGAATCATTATTGTAGCATGTGTTTTTGTTGGTTGGTTAATTTGGAAATTCGTTATGGGAGCTGAATCTAACTTTGAAGCAGGAAGCTTTAATACAGAGCATCCTCATCCAATCAATACTTTAGGAATGGTATACATGGGAGGATTTATTGTACCAATATTATTAGGTATGCTTTTAATGGTTGTTGTTTTTTCTATTGAAAGATTTATTGTTATCTCAAAAGCGGCTGGAAAAGCTAATTTAGATACATTTATGAAAAATGTTCAGGGAAATATTAAAGAAGGAAACATTGAGGCTGCTATCGCTTCTTGTGACAAACAACAAGGTTCAGTTGCAAATGCAATTAAATCTGCTTTGATTAAATACCAAGACGTTAAAAAAGAAGGATTCAACAGTGAAGAAGCTTCAGAAGTAATCCACAAAGAAATCGAAGAGGCAACTTCATTAGAAATGCCAATGTTAGAGAAAAACTTGACTATTATTTCTACTTTAGTATCATTAGGGACATTAGGAGGATTATTAGGAACTGTATCAGGGATGATTAAAGCGTTTGGTGCGTTAGCTTCTGCTGGAACTCCAGATCAGGCTGCTCTTGCAACAGGTATTTCTGAAGCACTTATTAACACTGCAACAGGTATCTCTACTTCAATCTTAGCAATTATCGCTTATAACTTCTTTACAGGTAAAATCGATGATTTAACTTATTCTATCGATGAGGCTGGTACTACAATCGTGAATACTTACAGAAGATTCAGAGGAAGTTTGAAACAATAATTAATTTTTGATATTTAAATAATTGAAATTAATTATATCAAAATAAAATAAAAGAGAATGGCTAAATTAAAAATGAAAAAAAAGTCGACATCGACAGATATGACTGCGATGTGTGATGTTGCATTCCTTTTGCTTACGTTCTTTATTTTGACCGCTACTGCTAAAGTGCCTGAAGCACTTCCAGTTGATACACCTTCATCTACTGTACTAACTAAATTGCCGGATTCAGATTTGGCTATTATTTCGGTAGGTAAAGACAAGGAAGGGAAAAGCAAAGTGTTTTTTGACCTAAAAGGAAGAGAGTTACGTAAACAGACTCTTACTGGTATGGGCGCAAAATTAGGTGTGCAATTTTCAGACGATGATCTAGAAAAATTTGCATTAATGGATGATTTTGGTGTGCCGTTGGAAAATTTACAACAAATAATCCAATTGAAAGCCGCTGATAGAACTAAGGCTCCTCAGCCTGGAATTCCAATTGATTCTTTAAATAATCAGCTAAAAGAATGGTTGTTGATTTCAAGAAGAGCAGCAATTGATTTAAGTGGTGGTGAAAAAGAATTGCAAATTGCAATAAAAGGTGATGCAAAGGAAGATTATCCGCAAATCAAAAAGATTATGGATATTCTGCAGGATCAGAAAATCAATTCCTTTAACTTGGTTACGGGGATGAGAGGTAAAGACTTTTAATTAAAAAATATACACTAAATGGCTGAATTAAATACCGGCGACAGTGGTGGCGGAAAAGGTGGCAAAGTAAGAAGTAAAAAGCAGAATTCAAAGGTCGATTTAACGGCTATGGTGGATTTGGCTTTCTTATTGATCACATTCTTTATGTTGACCACGACGTTGTCAAAACCTCAAGCAATGCCGCTAGGTTTGCCAGATAAAGACGAAAAAAAACCTGATGATGGGGTAAAAGTAGACGAGAAAAGAACCATGACTGTAATGATGGGTGAGAATAATAAACTCATCTATTATATGGGATTAATTGATAGTCCTATTGCTGGCCCTAAAGATATCTCTTATGGAAAAGATGGATTTCGTAAAATATTATTGGCTCGTAAAAAATCCGTAATAGAATATACTGGAAATAAAGATAAAGGAATTATTGTCATCATCAAGCCAGGTAAGAAATCTAAGTATAAGAATCTGGTTGACATTCTAGATGAAATGGCAATTTCAGGAGTTGAGACTTATGCTATTGTTAATGATTTTCTTCCTAAAGAAACAGAATTGTTAGAGAAAAAATAATTTTTATTTTTTTAATAACCTAATAATCAAGAAAAATGAAATTAGATATTATAAAAAATCAGTGGCTTGATATCGTATTCGAAGGACGTAATAAGATATATGGTGCATATGAGTTAAGAAAATCAAATACTAAAACTACGGTAAGAGCACTTATCATTGGTTCTATTGTTTTTAGCTTAGCTGTTGCTGCTCCTCTTATTGTGAGTTTGATACCTGATTCTGGCGATGAAGAGGTAGTGGCTGACAAAATAAAGCTTACTAAAATAAAACTCCCTCCTAAAAAAGAGGAAGTAAAGCCTAATACACCACCACCACCACCACCACCACCAAAAGTGGATCAGGTGAAGTTTGTGAAGCCTGTAGTCGCTAAAACCGAAGAGATTACTGAAGAACCACCAAAAATTGTGGATCTTGAGAAAAAGAAAATCGGTTCAGAAACTATTAAAGGAGATCCGGATGCAGTTTTAACTGTAGACGAACCAGTAGGAAAAGGTCCTGTTGCTGAAATCGTACAAGAAGATAACAATGTATATAATACGGCTGGTATCGAGGTGAAGCCTGATTTTCCTGGAGGAATGGAAAAATTCTACAAATTCGTAGGAAACAACTACAAAACTCCTGAAGAAGAAGGTTTAAAAGGAAAAGTATATGTTACATTCGTAGTTGAAAAAGATGGTTCATTAACTGATATTAAAGTTTTAAGAGATATCGGATACGGAACCGGAGCAGAAGCTATCAGGGTTTTGAAGAAATGCCCAAAATGGACTCCTGGAGAACAAAATGGTAAAAAAGTAAGGGTGCTTTATTCTCTTCCTATTACAATTCAATCTGCAGAGTAATGTTAAAGAATATATTGGATAATATTCAGAAGAAATCGCTCAAAGAGCGATTTCTTCTCGTTTTAGGAATATTGTTTTTTTTGATTTATCTTGTACTGGGTTTAATGATTATGTTTTGGGATAAATTACAATTTAGCATGAATCCTATTTACAGATATGCGTTTGGCATTTTATTAATAGTTTATTCCGGAATACGATTTTTAAGATTAATAAATTCTAAAACAGATTGAATATGTTAAAAAATGTTAAAATTTTGGGTTTGATTGTTTTTATCTTTTTGTTTGCGATGTGTAATCAAAAAAGTAAAAACGATTCAAACAAGGAAACAATTTTAAAAGGATCTGTGGACATTACAGTTGATGAAACAATTAAGCCAATTGTCGATGATCAGGTTGCTGTTTTTGAAGGAACATATTATGATGCTAAAGTTTCAATTAAAGCTAAATCTGAAGCCGAGTTAATTAATGATTTGTTGAGTGGTAAGTCAAAAGTAGTTATTACAGCAAGAGATTTAACTAAGAATGAAAATGATAAATTTGAAAAACTCAGAATAAATCCAAGAATTACTCCATTTGCTACGGATGCTATTGCTTTTATTTCAAACAAAAGCAATAATGACACTTTGATTGCGTTACAAACTGTAATTGATTTTATGAAAGGGATACCGAACTCTCGAATAAAGGGGTTGGTGTTTGATAACCCAAACTCGAGTACAGTAAGGTTTATGAAAGACCTAGCTAAAGTTAAGGATATACCGGTCGAGGGTGTTTTTTCATTTAAAACAAATGATGAAGTAATCAAGTTTGTATCTGAAAACGATGGAATGATTGGAGTAGTTGGCGTTAATTGGTTGTCTCAACCTTCTCCAGAGCTTCAGGATGTTGTTCATGATTTAAATGTATTGAGCGTTAAGGGATTAAATAGTAAAGAATATTACAGTCCTTCACAAAATGACATTGCAGAACAAAAATATCCTTTGGCACGTAAATTGTTTGTCATAAACTGTCAGGGATATGCAGGTTTAGGAATGGGCTTTGCTTCTTTTGTTGCCGGAGATATTGGACAGCGTATAGTTTTAAAATCGGGATTGATGCCAATTCGTACACCTGGTAGAAAACTGCAAATTAGAAATAAAATTATAAACGATAAAGAAAATTAATTACAATAGAGATGAATAAATTTAAAATTTTTAGTCTTGCCTTAGTTGCTTCAGCTTCTGTCGCAAAAGCGCAAGATATCAAAGAAGCTAAAAAAGCAATTGATGCAGAGCAATTTCAAAAAGCAAAATCATTGCTTAAATCTATCATCAAAGCTAAACCTTCTGATGGAGAAGCAAATTTTGTTTTAGGGAATATATATTTAAATGAAAGTGTTGTTGACTCTGCTAAAATCTATTATTTAAATGGATTAGAGGCAGCCGACAAAAAGAATTTAAATTATATAGGATTAGGACAAATAGATCTTGATGAGAAAAATACGGCAGCTGCTCAGGCAAACTTCGGTTTGGCAACAAAAGATATGAAACGTAAAAGTGTAGATGAATTTATTTACATTGGTAGAGCATATATAAATTCTGATAATCCGGATTATGCTAATGCTGTTGCTGTATTGCAACGTGCTTTGGCAGTTGAACCACAAAATGCAATTGCACTTTTAACAATAGGAGATGCTTATTATGGCGCAAATAACCAAAACGATGCTTATAAGGCTTACCGTGATGCATTTACTGCAGATCCAACACTTTTAAGAGCAAAAATGCAATTAGGGGTTTTATTGAAAGGTGCTAAATCATATGATGAAGCGATTAAATCGTTTAATGAGGTTATTGCTTTAAATTCTAATTATGGTCCTGTTTACAGAGAATTAGCAGAAACTTATTATAAGTGGGCCAGAAATAAGCCTTCTACAGCTAAAGTAAATTTACAAAATGCAATTACAAATTATGAGAAATACCTGAGTCTAACTGATTACTCTTTAGATTCTAAAATGCGTCATGCTGATTTCTTGATTTTAGTGAAAGATTATAAAAAACTTGAAGAAGTTGCGAACAAAATGATTGCAGAGAATAAAGTAAATCCTAGAATTTTTAGGTATTTAGGATATGCTGCTTACGAAAACGGCAATGCTGATGTAGCAATTAAATCTATAGAAGATTTTATTAAAACGCCTACAAACAAAGTGATTGGTAGAGATTATTTGTATTTAGGGTTATCTAAAATTAAAAAAGGAACAAGCGCAGAAGGTGTTGTTGACCCAGCTGCTTTTGATGCTGGATTAGCTGATATCAAAAAAGCGATTGAATTAGAACCATTAGTTGTAGAAGAACTTGCTGATTTTGGGAAAGCCTTATTTGGTAAAAAACAATATACTCAGGCGGCTGCTATTTTTGAACTTGGAGCAGCTAATACAGAATCTAAAAATTATTTAGATGATGCAGTTTATTATGGTATTTCTGTTTATTATGGTAATGCAAGTAAACCAGCTGAAGGTCGTGATAAAACAGCTTTGTCAAACGCAGATGCTACTTTTGATAAAATTTTAGTTGCTTCACCTACCTATGATGAGGCTTATTTATATAAAGGAAGAATTAACAGCTTATTAGACAAAGATGATTTAATTATTAAAAATTACACTGAGTATGCTAATAAAGCTACAGCTAAAGGACCAGAAGAATTGGCTAAGCCTGCTACTGTGAAGAAAGTTGTTGAATCTTACAATGCAATTGGTGCGGCTTATGCAAACACTGACAAAGCTAAAGCTATCGAGTATTTTAATAAAACTTTAGTTTTAGATCCTGCAAATACATATGCTGCTCAATCTGTTAAATCTTTGAAATAGTAAAGATTTTATATTACTAAATATAAACCGGTAGTTCTTTGAGCTATCGGTTTTTTTATGTTCCGTATTTAATTAACTATCTTTGCACTTTAAAATAAAATAATGTTATCAAAAGAAATACAATTAGAGGTAAATAGAGGAGCAATGTTGCCTTTAATGGAAGAATTTTATACGATTCAGGGTGAAGGTTTTCATACGGGAACAGCGGCTTACTTTATACGAATTGGAGGTTGCGATGTAGGCTGTCATTGGTGTGATGTGAAAGAAAGTTGGAATGCAGCATTGCATCCGCCTACGAGTATCGATTTAATTGTGAAAAATGCTTCAACTTATGCCGATACAGTTGTAATAACAGGAGGTGAACCGTTAATGTGGGATATGACTTTTTTAACTCAGGAATTGAAAAATAAAAACCTGAAAGTCCATATTGAAACTTCAGGAGCATATCCGCTTACAGGTACTTGGGATTGGATTTGTTTGTCGCCTAAAAAAAATAAATTACCCACTCAGACGGTTTACGCTAATGCGCATGAGTTAAAAGTAATTATTCATAATAAACACGATTTTATCTTTGCCGAAGAACAAGCTGAACTTGTAAATGATGGTGCGATTTTATTTCTTCAGCCAGAATGGAGTAAAAAAGAAGAAATGACTCCGCTAATTGTTGATTATGTAATGAACAATCCAAAATGGAGGGTTTCACTTCAAACTCATAAATATTTAAACATACCATAAAACAAAAAATCTCTTCAAATGAAGAGATTTTTTGTTTTAACTCATTGGAAATAATGTTTATACCCAGTTTTTATCTTTTTTTAAAGATGTGATATGCGATAAATGATGATTTCCGTGCCAGGCATATAATCCAATCATTTGATTTATACTGATTTCAGAATTACTCTCCGGATGAATAAAAGATTTTTTTAAATCAGTTTCAGATAAACTTTTAAGGATATAAGTTATTCTAAAATGCAAACCACTTAATAAATTCAGTGTAGGTTCGATAGGCATTTGTAAATTATCAGGCAGTTCGCTCCATAAAGTTTCATCGTAGGCTTTTATAACCGGATTATTTTCAGTCAATGCCCATTTAATTCTGATAAAACAATTCATATGGCTTTCTGCACAATGATGGATTACTTGACGAAGAGTCCATCCTGCTGGGCGATATGGAGTGTTCAGTTGGTCGTCGCTTAAATGAATGATTTCTTTTTTCAGTCTTTCAGGAAAAGTTGCTATTTCTTCAATTTTACTTGAAATATATCCGATGGTATATTTTGCAGGAACTTCAAATTTTCCTATTGGATATTTTAATTTTTCTAAATCAGATTCTTTCATCGAGTATTTTTAATGTTAAATAAAAAGTCTGGCTAAATAATCATAATGCTCACCTTCTAAAATCAATTCGCATTTAAGTCCATTTGCAATTGCAGCATTTTGAAGTGTGTTGTAATCTAAATAAAGCCAGTCAAAAGGCTCTTCTTTTTCTTCTTTGTAGGATATATTAAAAACAAGTTCACCATAATAATTATTATCTGAGGGAATCCATTTTCCTCCATCCTCATCTTCATCAAACATGTAGATGATATCTGAACTGTCGAGCAGGATTTGTCCGCCTTCATTTAAAAGTGATTTTAGTTTAGACAAATATTTGTTGCAGTTTTCTAATTTTCCAAAAATACCAACACCATTCATTAATAATATAATGGTGTCAAATTTTTCTCCCTCAAAATCTAATATGTTTTGAACTTTGGCATCTTTTACGCCTCTAAGTTTGCATGTTTCTATTGCTTTTTCAGAAATGTCAATCGAAATCACATCTAAATTGCGATCATTCTGTAGTGATAAGCTATGGCTTCCGGCTCCGCAGCCAACATCTAATATTTTTCCAGTGGCCAATTGTAGCGCTTTTTGTTCTATTTTAGGCATTTCGTTATAAGAACGAAATAAATAATCAATACTCATTTCATCTTCTTCTGAAATAGTGGTTTCGGTAATAATATCTTCAGGTGAATTATTGGTTTGAAAATCAAACATCGCTTTTCCAAAAAGATCTTTCATTGTAATTTAGTTCAAAGATTAAGGTTTCGAGTTTAAAGTTGTTTAATTTTGCAGATCAACTTTAAATAGTAAACTTGAAACAGATTTTAAACAACTTAAATAAGTTAGCCAAAGATAAGCATATCGAAAACAAAAAGTATTTTGATAAGCTGAAAAAGAAGCAACCTAAAAATTTAGATTATGTTATGCAGGATTTGCATGATGCCGAATTTAAAAAAACGGATTGTTTGCAATGTGCTAATTGTTGTAAGACAACCGGACCGTTATTTACTTTGGCTGATATTGAAAGGATTTCAAAATCTTTTAGGCAAAAACCACAGCAATTCATCGATCAATATCTTCGAATAGACGAAGATAAAGACTATGTTTTAAAAAGTGTTCCCTGTACTTTTCTTGACAATGAAAATTATTGTATGATTTATGATGTTCGTCCAAAGGCTTGTAGAGAATTTCCTCATACAGATCGGAAAAAGTTTCATCAAATTGCAGATCTTACCTTAAAAAATGTTGCCATTTGTCCGGCTGCATATAATATTGTTGAAGAAATGAAAAAGAAACTTCCTTTATAAGAATCTAAATAGGATCTAATTATTTTTAGGAACAATTCTTTTTTGGTTTTTTAGATGTACTTTTGAATTACACCAAATAAAATTATTAAATCAACATAAGACCAATCATAAATTGAATTTAGAATATTTTATAGCTAAAAGACTTATTGCTGCTAAAAATTATAAAAGCAGTATTTCGGCGCCAATTATCAAAATCGCTATTTCTGCTATTGCGATTGGTATTATTATGATGTTGGTTTCGGTAGCAACAGGAATTGGATTGCAGAAAAAAATACGCGATAAAGTTTCAGCTTTCAACGGCCAGGTGATTATTTCGAATTATGATAACAATAATTCTGAAGTAACATTGATTCCTATTTCTAAAAAACAAGATTTTTATCCCAATTTCAAATCAGTTCCAGATGTAAGTCATATTCAGGCTGTCGCAAGTAAAGCTGGAATAATTAGAACTGAAAAAGCTTTTGAAGGAATAATTTTTAAAGGAGTTGGGTCAGATTATGATTGGAATAATATAAAAGAATATTTAGTAGAAGGGAAATTACCTGATTTCTCTAAAAGTTTAAATGAAGAAGTTATAATTTCCAAATTTCTTGCTAATAGGCTTAATTTAAAAGTAGGCGATAACTTCAATACTTTTTTTATTAAAGAAGAGCAAGGCAAAATGCCAAATAGCCGCCGATTCAAAATTACAGGTGTTTTTAATTCAGGTTTTCAGGATTTCGATGCTACGTATATAATAGGAGACATTCGTCATATCCAAAGAATTAATAAATGGACTCCGGATCAGGTAGGAGCTTTTGAAGTTTTTGTAAAAGATTTTAATAACATCAAAACAACAGGTAATCAAATCTACGAGCAAACATCATCAAGTTTAGATACTAAAACTATAATTGAAAAATATAGTTATATTTTCGATTGGCTTCAGCTTTTCGATTTCAACATTATCGTTATTTTAGCCGTTATGATTTTGGTAGCAACAATAAACATGGTAGTTGCTTTATTAGTGCTAATTTTAGAACGTACACAAATGATTGGAATTCTAAAAGCACTGGGCGCGAATAACTGGACAGTGCGTAAAATATTTTTGTGCAATGCTTTTTATCTTATAATACGAGGACTGTTTTGGGGAAACTTAATAGGTATTTCAATATTGTTAATTCAACAGCAATTTGGAGTAGTTCAATTAAATCCCGAAAATTACTATGTTAATCAAGCGCCAGTTTATATAAATTGGGCTTATGTAGCCTTGTTGAATTTAATGACTATAGTGATTTGTTTCTTAGCATTATTAATTCCCTCCTATATTATAACCAAGATTTCTCCCGTAAAAGCTATTCGTTTTGATTAGCAAACTATAAGGAATGATATTGCGATTCCGATAGTTTTAACTTAGGTTTTTTATGCATATACTTGGTGTTTTAATTCTATTTAATCTTCGAGTTTTGCATTCAAGTTTAGTAGTTATTTCCCGCCGTCCTTCCAAATCTTTTGTTTTGAACCCCAAAACAAAAGGATTTTCCCTCCCATCGGGGCTAGGGGATGGTTTTTCAGAAGAATATTAGCGGAAATAGGATTTCAAAGGGTAATTAAAAGAGAAAAATCATGCGCCAAGACTGAAAAATCGGCAAAAACCAATACCAAAATAAGCCGAAAAACATTAAAACAGTACTTGAAGAAAGAAAAAACCTACTATAAACTTTTTTTATAAATTATAAACAAGCTGTTACCAGACAGTTAAGAAAAAGTTTTAAAAAAGGTTGAAATTTTATAATAAAAAGGCTTGGTAAAGTGGATAAAGGTTGTACTTTTGCACCCGCAACAGCGAAAGCGTTCATCGAAATACTGACAGGCAAACGAATTTAAAGGAAAAGAAATTTTCTAAAAAAAAAAGATTCAAAAAAGCTTGTGAGATTTGAAAATGCTTTTTACATTTGCACCCCGCAAAACACGGAAAGTTCATTGAGGTATTGGAAGGAAAATTAGAAAAAGGAAACGAAAAAAAAGTTTCAAAAATTTTTAAATTTTTCTTGCGAGAAACAAAAAGAAGTTTTACTTTTGCACCCGCTTTGAGAGATAAACGATAGGCGAAAAGAATAAAAAATATTACGTTCGTAGACATATTGAATTGACAGCCGCTTTAACAGAGATGTTAAGGCAAAAGAATAAGAGTAATAGAATCGGAAGATTCGATAAGAACCGATAGATACTGATTCGAATAACAATACGATTTGATGTAAATTAAATCAACAATATACGATGAAGAGTTTGATCCTGGCTCAGGATGAACGCTAGCGGCAGGCTTAACACATGCAAGTCGAGGGGTATTTATCTTCGGATAGAGAGACCGGCGCACGGGTGCGTAACGCGTATGCAATCTACCTTTTACAGAGGGATAGCCCAGAGAAATTTGGATTAATACCTCATAGTATTACGACCTGGCATCAGGATGTAATTAAAGTCACAACGGTAAAAGATGAGCATGCGTCCCATTAGCTAGTTGGTAAGGTAACGGCTTACCAAGGCTACGATGGGTAGGGGTCCTGAGAGGGAGATCCCCCACACTGGTACTGAGACACGGACCAGACTCCTACGGGAGGCAGCAGTGAGGAATATTGGACAATGGGCGCAAGCCTGATCCAGCCATGCCGCGTGCAGGATGACGGTCCTATGGATTGTAAACTGCTTTTGTACGAGAAGAAACACTCCTATGTATAGGAGCTTGACGGTATCGTAAGAATAAGGATCGGCTAACTCCGTGCCAGCAGCCGCGGTAATACGGAGGATCCAAGCGTTATCCGGAATCATTGGGTTTAAAGGGTCCGTAGGCGGTTTAGTAAGTCAGTGGTGAAAGCCCATCGCTCAACGGTGGAACGGCCATTGATACTGCTGAACTTGAATTATTAGGAAGTAACTAGAATATGTAGTGTAGCGGTGAAATGCTTAGAGATTACATGGAATACCAATTGCGAAGGCAGGTTACTACTAATTGATTGACGCTGATGGACGAAAGCGTGGGTAGCGAACAGGATTAGATACCCTGGTAGTCCACGCCGTAAACGATGGATACTAGCTGTTGGGGGCAACTTCAGTGGCTAAGCGAAAGTGATAAGTATCCCACCTGGGGAGTACGTTCGCAAGAATGAAACTCAAAGGAATTGACGGGGGCCCGCACAAGCGGTGGAGCATGTGGTTTAATTCGATGATACGCGAGGAACCTTACCAAGGCTTAAATGTAGTTTGACCGATTTGGAAACAGATCTTTCGCAAGACAAATTACAAGGTGCTGCATGGTTGTCGTCAGCTCGTGCCGTGAGGTGTCAGGTTAAGTCCTATAACGAGCGCAACCCCTGTTGTTAGTTGCCAGCGAGTCATGTCGGGAACTCTAACAAGACTGCCAGTGCAAACTGTGAGGAAGGTGGGGATGACGTCAAATCATCACGGCCCTTACGCCTTGGGCTACACACGTGCTACAATGGCCGGTACAGAGAGCAGCCACTGGGCGACCAGGAGCGAATCTATAAAACCGGTCACAGTTCGGATCGGAGTCTGCAACTCGACTCCGTGAAGCTGGAATCGCTAGTAATCGGATATCAGCCATGATCCGGTGAATACGTTCCCGGGCCTTGTACACACCGCCCGTCAAGCCATGGAAGCTGGGGGTGCCTGAAGTCGGTGACCGCAAGGAGCTGCCTAGGGTAAAACTGGTAACTAGGGCTAAGTCGTAACAAGGTAGCCGTACCGGAAGGTGCGGCTGGAACACCTCCTTTCTAGAGCCTTAGTGTTAGCATTTGTGCACGCTGAGGAAAAAAGATGAAGATCTTTAAAGTTCTGAATTGAAAGATTGTATTACTCTTGCTGTTAATTTAAAAAAAAATGAAAATTAAGTAAAACAGAGTCTCGTAGCTCAGCTGGTTAGAGTACTACACTGATAATGTAGGGGTCGGCAGTTCGAGTCTGCCCGGGACTACTTTTTAAAATCAAATTGACAATTATTAATTGACAATTGATAATTAAAAAGACTGATTAGCTTAATTAAAAGGAAATTTTAGAGGTTGAGTAACCGTTTTAAGTACTGTTAACTGAAAACTGTTAACTGACAACTAAAAAATGGGGGATTAGCTCAGCTGGCTAGAGCGCCTGCCTTGCACGCAGGAGGTCAACGGTTCGACTCCGTTATTCTCCACGAAATAATTGACAATTATCAATTGATAATTATTAATTGTTAAAGTTCATTGACATATTGAGATAAGAAATAATAAAAAGTAGAAAGCGTTTTTTGTTATAGTAGAGATACAAACAACAAGAAACAAAAAAAAACGGTCATATTAATTTATGATTGGTACAATAAGCAAAATAAGGGCGTATGGGGGATGCCTAGGCTCTCAGAGGCGATGAAGGGCGTGATAAGCTGCGAAAAGCTACGGGGATCGGCACACACGAATTGATCCGTAGATACCCGAATGGGGCAACCCACTATGTTGAAGACATAGTACACCGATAGGTGGGCAAACCCGCTGAACTGAAACATCTAAGTAGGCGGAGGAGAAGAAAACAAAAGTGATTCCGTAAGTAGTGGCGAGCGAACGCGGATTAGCCCAAACCAATGTTGTTACGGCAATGTTGGGGTTGTAGGACCACGATATTTTATGTACACGGAACCGGAACTGACTGGAAAGTCGGGCCATAGAGGGTGATAGCCCCGTATGGGTAACAAGTATAATAGATAGTGGTATCCTGAGTAGGGCGGGGCACGTGAAACCCTGTCTGAATTTGGCGGGACCATCCGCTAAGGCTAAATACTCCTGAGAGACCGATAGTGAACCAGTACCGTGAGGGAAAGGTGAAAAGAACCGTGAATAACGGAGTGAAATAGATCCTGAAACCATACGCTTACAAGCGGTCGGAGCCCTTTCGTGGGGTGACGGCGTGCCTTTTGCATAATGAGCCTACGAGTTAACGTTGCTGGCAAGGTTAAGTGGTTAAGCCACGGATCCGTAGCGAAAGCGAGTCTGAATAGGGCGCTTTAGTCAGTAGTGTTAGACGCGAAACCGTGTGATCTACCCATGGGCAGGATGAAGCGCTGGTAACACAGTGTGGAGGTCCGAACCGGTTGACGTTGAAAAGTCTTCGGATGACCTGTGGGTAGGGGTGAAAGGCCAATCAAACTCGGAAATAGCTCGTACTCCCCGAAATGCATTTAGGTGCAGCGCTGGCGATAGTTATATAGAGGTAGAGCTACTGATTGGATGCGGGGGCTTCACCGCCTACCAATTCCTGACAAACTCCGAATGCTATATAATGTTTCCCAGCAGTGAGGGCTTGGGTGCTAAGGTCCAAGTCCGAGAGGGAAAGAACCCAGACCATCAGCTAAGGTCCCCAAATATATGTTAAGTTGAAAGAACGAGGTTTGTCTGCCCAGACAGCTAGGATGTTGGCTTGGAAGCAGCCATTCATTTAAAGAGTGCGTAACAGCTCACTAGTCGAGCGGACGAGCATGGATAATAATCGGGCATAAACATATTACCGAAGCTATGGATTTACAAGCAATTGTAAGTGGTAGGGGAGCATTCTAACAGGGTTGAAGGTGTATCGTAAGGTATTCTGGACTGGTTAGAAAAGAAAATGTAGGCATAAGTAACGATAATGCGGGCGAGAAACCCGCACACCGAAAGACTAAGGTTTCCACAGCTATGCTAATCAGCTGTGGGTTAGTCGGGACCTAAGGCGAACCCGAAAGGGACAGTCGATGGCCAACGGGTTAATATTCCCGTACTACTGATTACTGTGATGGGGTGACGGAGTGATGAAAGCGCCGCGAACTGACGGAATAGTTCGTTGAAGTACCTACCTATAAGACCCGCAGGCAAATCCACGGGTTTTGGGGAAATACGATAGTACTCGGAGTCTTCGGACAAAGAGATAGTGCGCCTAAGGGCTTCCAAGAAAAACCTCTAAACTTCAGGTAATTAGTACCCGTACCGCAAACCGACACAGGTAGTCGAGGAGAGAATCCTAAGGTGCTCGAGAGATTCATGGCTAAGGAATTAGGCAAAATAGACCCGTAACTTCGGGAGAAGGGTCGCCAGCAGCAATGCTGGCCGCAGTGAAGAGGTCCAGGCGACTGTTTATCAAAAACACAGGGCTCTGCAAAATCGTAAGATGAAGTATAGGGCCTGACACCTGCCGGTGCTGGAAGGTTAAGAGGAGATGTTATCTTCGGAGAAGCATTGAATTGAAGCCCAGTAAACGGCGGCCGTAACTATAACGGTCCTAAGGTAGCGAAATTCCTTGTCGGGTAAGTTCCGACCTGCACGAATGGTGTAACGATCTGGACACTGTCTCAGCCATGAGCTCGGTGAAATTGTAGTAACGGTGAAGATGCCGTTTACCCGCAGTGGGACGAAAAGACCCTGTGCACCTTTACTATAGCTTAGTATTGACCTTGGATAAATGATGTGTAGGATAGGTTGGAGACTATGAAGCGGCGTCGCCAGGCGTTGTGGAGTCATTGTTGAAATACAACCCTTTGTTTATCTGAGGCCTAACCCCGCTTGTGGGGGACAGTGCTTGGTGGGTAGTTTGACTGGGGTGGTCGCCTCCAAAAGAGTAACGGAGGCTTCTAAAGGTTCCCTCAGTACGCTTGGTAACCGTGCGTAGAGTGCAATGGCATAAGGAGCTTGACTGAGAGACATACAGGTCGATCAGGTACGAAAGTAGAGCATAGTGATCCGGTGGTTCCGCATGGAAGGGCCATCGCTCAAAGGATAAAAGGTACGCCGGGGATAACAGGCTGATCTCCCCCAAGAGCTCATATCGACGGGGGGTTTGGCACCTCGATGTCGGCTCGTCACATCCTGGGGCTGGAGAAGGTCCAAGGGTTGGGCTGTTCGCCCATTAAAGTGGCACGCGAGCTGGGTTCAGAACGTCGTGAGACAGTTCGGTCTCTATCTACTGTGGGCGTTAGAAATTTGAGTGGATCTGATTCTAGTACGAGAGGACGAATTGGACTAACCTCTAGTGTATCTGTTGTCCCGCCAGGGGCACCGCAGAGTAGCTACGTTGGGAAGGGATAAGCGCTGAAAGCATATAAGCGCGAAACCCACCACAAGATGAGATTTCTTTTAAGGATCGTGGAAGATGACCACGTTGATAGGCTATAGATGTAAAGGCAGTAATGTCATAGTCGAGTAGTACTAATAATCCGTAAGCTTATGTACACCCTTTTCCTCCGGGTCAACCCGGAGGAAGAAACTTTCTAAAAATAGTAAATAAAAATATTTTTCTTTATCTCAGTATGTTAAGATATTTGCCCGTCGCGGGCAGTCTTAAAGACGAAAGTCCAGAGTCGTAAAGTGAAAACTTTTGACTTTATGACCTTAGACTTTAGACTAACAACCTTAAGGTGGTTATTGCGGCGGGGCTCACCTCTTCCCATCCCGAACAGAGTAGTTAAGCCCGCCTGCGCAGATGGTACTGCAGTTATGTGGGAGAGTATGTCGTCGCCTTTCTTTGAAAACCCTGTTTCTGATGAAACAGG